>JBBCJV010000005.1:0-147662 GCA_037190565.1 Burkholderiaceae bacterium | reverse complement strand
CGTCTCGATCATGTGCACCGGGATGCGGATGGTGCGCGCCTGGTCGGCGATCGAGCGCGTGATGGCCTGGCGGATCCACCACGTGGCGTAGGTCGAGAACTTGTAGCCGCGGCGGTATTCGAACTTGTCCACCGCCTTCATCAGGCCGATGTTGCCTTCCTGGATGAGGTCCAGGAACTGCAGGCCGCGGTTGGTGTACTTCTTGGCGATGGAGATCACCAGGCGCAGGTTGGCCTCGATCATCTCCTTCTTGGCGTCGCGCGAGGCCTTCTCGCCCTCGTTCATCTTCTTGTTGATTTGCTTCAGGTCGTCCAGCGGCACCACGGCGCGGGCCTGCAGGTCGATGAGCTTTTGCTGCAGCTCCTGCACCGCGGGCAGGTTGCGGCCCAGCACGGCGCTGTAGGGCTTGCCGGCGGCCACTTCCTTCTCGGCCCACTTCAGGTTCAGCACATTGGGCGGGAAGTTGCGGATGAAGTAGTCCTGCGGCATGCCGCACTTGTCCACCACGGTGCGGCGAATCTCGCGCTCGTAGCGGCGTACGTCGTCCACCTGGCTGCGCAGGATGTGGCACAGCTTCTCGATGGTCTTCACCGTGAAGCGTATGGTCATCAGGTCGTCGCTGATGCTGTGCTGGGCCTTGTTGTAGGCCACCGACTTGTAGCCTTCCTTCTCGTAGGCCTTGCGCATCTTGTCGAAGTGGCTGCGCAGCAGCGTGAACTTCTCCAGCGCCTGGTTCTTCAGCTCCTCGAGCTTCTTGGTCAGCGCCTTGCTGCCGCCCTGGCCGTCGTCGTCGTCTTCTTCGTCGAACTCGTCGAAGTCTTCCTCGGCCACGTAGTCGTCGGCCTCGTCGTCGCTGACGAAGCCGTCCACGGCCTCGCTGATCTGCATCTCGCCCGCGGCGATCTTGTCGGCCATCGCCAGGATCTCGGCGATGGTGGTGGGGCTGGCGCTGATGGCCAGCATCATGGCCTGCAGACCGCCTTCGATGCGCTTGGCGATCTCGATTTCGCCTTCGCGCGTGAGCAGCTCCACCGTGCCCATCTCGCGCATGTACATGCGCACCGGGTCGGTGGTGCGGCCGAACTCGCTGTCCACGGTGGACAGTGCCGCCTCGGCGGCTTCTTCGGCTTCTTCTTCGGTGGCGGTGGGGGTGCCGCCGCCCGAAACCAGCAGCGTGGCCGCGTCGGGCGCCTGCTCGTAGACCGCGATGCCCATGTCGTTGAGCATCGAGATGATCGCTTCGAGGATCTCCTCGTTGATCAGCTTCTCGGGCAGGTGGTCGTTGATTTCCTGGTGCGTCAGGAAGCCCCGCGTCTTGCCCATCTTGATGAGCGTCTTCAGCTCGGAGCGGCGCTTGGCGGCTTCCTCTTCGCTGAGCGCGGTCTCGTCCAGGCCGAACTCACGCATCAGCGCGCGCTCCTTGGCGCGGCTGACCTTCATGCGCAGCGGCTTGGCCTTTTCGGCCTTCTCGTCAACGACCTCGACTTCGGCTTCGGCCTCGACTTCGGTCTCGGTTTCAGCCTCGAAGTCGCTTTCGTTCTCGATGTCCATGTCGTCGTCGGCCGGGGCAGCAGGCTGCTTGGCCTCCGCCTTCTTGCCGCCCTTGGCGGCAGCCTTGGCCGGCTCGGCGCGTGCCGAAGCGGCCTTGCCGGCCTTCGCGGGCTTGGCCGGGGCCTTGTCGGCAGGCTTGGCCGCAGGCTTTGCTGCCGGCTTGAGCTTGGCCTCCGCATCCTTCGCGGCCTTGGCCGCGGGTGCCTTGTCTGTGCTCGTTGCCGTCTTGGCGGCGGGTTTGGCAGCTGGCTTTTTGGCAGTCATGCGCTTTCTCGAACTGTGGAGCGGTCCGCGCAGCGGACGGATACGGAAGGAAGGTCCGCCACCGGCGGGAACGACCATGTGTGGGACCGCGCAGCGCGGCTTTCAAGCCCCGCTGCAAACCGGTTTGTGCACCGTCGCGATGCGTGTCGGGCGGGCAAGCTGGCGTGATCGTGGGTTGTCACAGCACTTGCGGGGATGGGTTGACCGAAGATGTGCCCTTGTCGAGGGTGGTCGGGGCCCGGGAATGCTGGTGTCACTCTTGCCGCGGCGACAAACCGAGGATTATACCCGGGACGGCCCGTACGCACCCGGTGGCGGGCGCCGCCAGGCGCTCAGTTCGTTGCGGCCGGTGGGGGCGCCTTCAGCGCCGAGATCCGTTCCATGATGTCGCGGTAGCGCGCAATGTCTTCGGGCCCGGGTTCGCCGGCCAGAATGGTCTGCGCCTCCTGCGCCAGCAGGGTTTTCCAAAGCACGGCCACGGTGTGCTGCAGCGCTTCGAAGCCATGGGCCTCGTCGCCCAGCCCGGCCCGCACCCAGGCACGCGCGGTGTCGGCGAACGGCTCCTCGGCCAGGGCATCGCTCAGGGTGGACCAGCTCAAGGCGCCGTGCTCCGTCAGCTGCCGTTCCAGCCAGCGCACGGCATCGCCATGCACACCGCCCAGGTCGTGCAGCAGGGCTTGATCGTCGGGCGGCAGGCGGTCCCACCAGTCCGCGTGCTGCAGCAGCAGCCTCAGCGCCACGTCGGCGGGGCCGGCCGGCGGTACGCGGGTGCGGCCGCCCCGCAGCAGGCGCAGCGGCCCGGGGGGGCTGTCCGGCGGCCGCGGGGCCGGCGGGGGCGTGTTGCCCCACAAGCCGGCCAGCTCGGCAGGTTCCAGCGACGCCCGGCGCGCCAGTTCCGGCAGCAACTGGCGCTTGAGCGCGCCGTCGGGCAGGGCCGACCACAACGGCCGCGCCTGCGCCAGCAGCTTGGCGCGGCCTTCGGCGGTGCCCAGGTCGCAGTCCACGGCGGCCTGCTCCACGAGCTGGCGCGACAGCGGCACCGCCTGCGCCAGCTCGCGTTGCAAGGCCTCGGCGCCGAAGGCACGCACGTAGCTGTCGGGGTCGTGCTCCGGCGGCAGGAACAGGAAGCGCACCTGGCGCAGGTCGCCGGCGTGCGGCAGCGCGGCCTCCAGCGCGCGGGCCGCGGCGCGCCGGCCTGCGGCGTCGCCGTCGAAGGCGAAGACCACGGTGTCGGTGAGGCGGAACAGCTTGCGCACATGGTCTTCGGTGCAGGCCGTGCCCAGGGTGGCGACGGCGTTGGGAAAACCCATCTGCGCCAGCGCAACCACGTCCATGTAGCCCTCGACCACCAGGACCGAGCCCTTGTCGCGCAACGCCTGGCGGGCCTCGAACAGGCCGTACAGCTCGCGGCCCTTGCTGAACACCGGCGTTTCCGGCGAGTTGATGTACTTGGGCTTGCCGTCGTCCAGCACACGGCCGCCGAAGGCGATGACTTCGCCGGAGACGGCACGTATCGGGAACATCACGCGGTCGCGGAACCAGTCGTAGCGGCCGCGCTCCAGGTCGGCCGGCGACGACTCCTCGTCGCCAGATTTCTGTCGCACCAGCCCGGCTTCCTCCAGCAGCGGGTCGTCGTAGGCCGGGTACACCGACGCCAGCGTGCGCCAGCCGGGCGGCGCGTAGCCCAGGCTGTAGCGTGCGGCGACTTCCCCGGTGAGTCCGCGGCCCTTGAGGTAGGCCACGGCGCGCGGCGCGGCCTTGAGCTGGGCGCGGTAGAAGCCGGCAGCGCGCTCCAGCACCTGCTGCAGGCTTTGCCGGCGCTGGCGCAGCGTGTCGCGGCGCTCGCGTTCCTCGGGGCTGGCTTCGTCCTCGGGCACGCTCAGGCCCACGCCCTGCGCCAGTTCGCGCACCGCCTCCACAAAGCTCAGGCCCAGGTGTTCGGTCAGGAAGCGTATGGCGTCGCCGCTGGCGCCGCAACCGAAGCAGTAATAAAACTGCTTGGCCGGCGCCACCGAGAAGCTGGGCGACTTTTCGCCGTGGAAGGGGCACAGGCCCATCCAGTTGGCGCCGCCACGCTTGAGCTCGACATGGCGGCCGACGACCTCGACGATGTCGACGCGGGCGAGCAGTTCCTGGATGAAGCCGGCGGGGATCACCGCGCCAGTCTAGGGCTGTCGGTGGTGGCGGCCGGTGCCAGCGCGAACATGCCGCGGTAGTCGCGCATCCAGCCGGCCACCAGGTCGGCCGGCATGGGCGCCGCGATGCCGGTGCCCTGGCCGATGTCGCAGCCCAGTTCCAGCAGCGTGCGCGCCTGGGCCGGGCTTTCCACGCCTTCGGCCACCACCGCGCAGCCGAAGGTGCGGGCCAGGCCGATCACGCCTTCGACGATGGCGCGGTCCTGGGCGTCGTCCAGCATGTGGTGCACGAAGCTGCGGTCTATCTTCAGCACGTCCACCGGCAGGCGCTTGAGGTAGGTGAGCGTGGAGTAGCCGGTGCCGAAGTCGTCCAGCGCAAAACGCACGCCCAGGCCGCGGCAGCGCGCCAGCAGGGCCGAGGTGGCCTCGATGTCGGCATGCGCTGCGGTTTCCAGCATCTCCAGCTCCAGGTGCGTGGCCAGCGGGTCGGCGTGGCGGGCCAGCAGCTCCGTCAGGCGCTGCGCGAAGTCGGCCTCCTGCAGGTGGCGGGCGGAGATGTTGACGCTGACGGAAATGTCAAAGCCGTGGCGGCGCCATTGCGACAAGTGCTCCAGCGCCTGCGCCAGCACCCAGTCGCCCACGCGCGACGACAAGCCGGTGTTTTCTATCAGCGGCAGAAACTGCAGCGGCGCGATCAAGCCCTGCTGCGGGTGCTCCCAACGCAGCAGCGCCTCGAAGCCCAGCACGCGCCCGGCGCGCATGTCCACCTTGGGCTGGTAGTGCAGCACGAACTCCTGCTGGTCCAGCGCTTCCTGCACGCGGCCTATGGCCATCACGCGCTCTTCGGTGCGTCGGCGGTGTTCGGGGTCGAAGAACAGGTAGCCATTGCGCCCGGCCTGCTTGGCGCCGTACATGGCGTGGTCGGCGTGGCGCAGCAGCGTGTCGGCGTCGCTGCGGTCTATGGGGTACACGGTGGCGCCCATGCTGGCGGTGACCTGCACCGCGTCCTCGGCCGGGTCTATGCTGTAGGGCTGGGCCACCACCCGCAGCACCCGTTCCACTGCCAGGCGGGCTTCTTCCAGGGTGCCGGCGCGCAGCAGCAGCACAAACTCGTCGCCGCCCAGGCGCGCGGCGGAGTCGGCCCACTGTTCGCGGCTGCGCAAGGCGCTGCGCAGGCGGCCGGCCAGTTCGGCCAGCAGGCGGTCGCCGGCGGCGTGGCCGAAGCGGTCGTTCACCGGCTTGAAGCGGTCCAGGTCCAGGTAACACACCACCAGCAGGTAGCCGTCGCGGTCGGCGGCGCGCATGGCGTCGTCCAGCAACTGCGACAGGCGGGCGCGGTTGGGCAGGCGCGTCAGCTCGTCGTAGTGCGCCTGGCGCTCCAGCTGCTCGCGCTGGGCGCGTTGTTCGCTGATGTCGCTGATGACCAGCACGTGGTAGCGCGCTTCGCCGCCGGCGTCGCGCACGGCCGAGATGGTGGCCGCCAGCGTGCAGGTTTCTCCGTTGCGGCGGCGCTCCAGCAGCTCGCCGCGCCAGCTGCCGGTGTCGCGCAGGCTGGCCCACATGGCGGCGCGCTGCTGGCGGGCCACCGGGTCGGCCGGCGTGGGGCGCAGCAGCGAGGGCACGGTGTTGAGCAGCTCGTCGCGCGGCACGCCCAGGATCTGCGTGTAGGCCGGGTTGGCGTCCAGCACGCGCAGCTCGGCGTCGGTGATCAGCAGGCCTTCGTGCAGGTGCTGGAACAGGCTGGCCGACAGGCGCTGGCGCTCCAGCGCCTCGCGGCGCTCGTGCACGTCGGCCAGCGTGGCCAGCAGGCGCACCGGGCGGCCGGCGCCGTCGCGTTCTATGACCAGCAGCGTGGCTTCCATCCAGCGCCACTGCCGGTCGTGCGGCATGCGCAGCTCCAGCTGGCGGCGGCCGGCTTCGCCGCTGGTCAGCGACGCGATAGCGGCGGCCAGGGCCGGGGCTTCTTCGGCGTGCACCTGGGCCTGCCAGGCGGCTGGTGTCCAGCGCGCGTGCGGCTCGCTGGTGAGCGTGCGCCAGGCGGCCGAGGCAAAACCGTCCTGGCGTTGCAGGTGCCAGTCGGCCACGCCCAGGCGCGAGCCGTCCAGCGCCCACTCCCAGCGCTGCGAGCGGCTGCGCCAGTCCACGGTGGCGGCATGCGCCAGCAGCATCAGCACCAGCGCCGAACCCTGCCAGGCACCCAGCGCCGCGGTCACGCTGCCGCCTTCGGACCACAGCGACAGGCCGCTGCTGGCGCCGGTGCCCACCAGCAAGGCCGACACCAGCAGCCCGGTGGAGGCCATGGCCAGGTGGCCGCGCAACGCCAGCGCCACGCTGACGACATGGGGCAGGAACAGCGTCAGCGCCATCAGCGGCGAGCTGAGCTCGCTGGCCATGCCCAGCAGCAGCCAGGTGAGCGCGATCATGGCCACGCCCACCACCACGTCCAGCCAGGGCGCGCCGGGTTGCAGCGCGCGCAGCACGCCGCGGTCGAAGGCCATCACGGCGACGGCGGTCAGCAGCATGCCCAGCGACAGCACCGTCCAGCCTATCAGCGCCGCGACCTCGGGCGCGAGGGGGGTGGTGGCGCCCACCCAGAAGGCCATCAGCAGCGCCAGCGGCAGGGCGGCGCCAACCACGCCCACGACCAGCACGGCCACGTCCACCGGGCGCTCCAGCTGCACGTCGAAGCCGCAGCGTCGCAGCACGGCCTGGGCCGACCAGGCCACGCCTATCAGCAGCAGCACCGCGGTCAGCGATGGCAGCGGCTCCAGGTCTATGCCCAGCATGGCGGTGAACAGCCCCAGCGCGGCACCCACCGGCACCAACGGCCCCCAGCGCACCGCGCCGGCCACCGCCAGCCCGGCCGGCAGGGCCAGTGCGCCCCAGGGGGCCAGCGCATGGCTGAAGCTGCCCAGGTAGGCCAGCACCATGGCCGCCACGCCGGCGGCCGCGGCGCGCAGCAGCGGCAGGGCCAACGCGCCGAGATGGCGTGGCCTGTCGCGCAGCGTCAGGGGGCCGGCATGCGGGTCCAAGCGGCCCTGCTCTGTTGGGCGGTCAGCCGGCGCTGGAGGCCGGGTCCGGCGGCACGTAGCCGGCGGGCTTGTCGGCGCCGCCACCGAAGAAGAACTGCTCCATCTGGCGCGCCAGGTACTGGCGGGCGCGGGCATCGGCCAGGTTCAGCCGGTTCTCGTTGACCAGCATGGTCTGGTGCTTCTTCCAGATGTCGAAGGCCTCGGCGCTGACGTTGTCGTAGATGCGCTTGCCCAGCTCGCCGGGGTAGGGTGAAAAGCGAAGGCCCTCGGCCTCTTTCTTCAGGTAGATGCATTGCACCATGCGGGTCATCTCGGCGCCTCTCGGGTAGTCAGGCTATGCGTTTGACCAGCACTTGCGAGCGCCGGTCCCAGTTGTACTTGCGCTTGCGCGCCTCGGGCAGCCAGTCCGGGTCCACGGGCTGGAAGCCGCGCTTGATGAACCAGTGCATGGTGCGGGTGGTGAGCACGAAGATGCTTTCCAGCCGCAGCTGCTTGGCGCGGTGTTCTATGCGCTTCAACAGCCGTTCGCCGTCGCCCTGGCCCTGCGAAAGCGAGCTGACGATGAGCGCCGCCATCTCGCCGGTGCGCGCTTCGGGGTAGGGGTACAGCGCCACACAGCCGAAGATGATGCCGTCGTGCTCTATGACCAGGTAGTTGGCGATGTCGCGCTCTATCTCGTGGCGTTCGCGGCGCACCAGCGTGCCGTCGCGTTCCAGCGGCTCTATCAGCTGCAGGATGCCGCCCACGTCGTCGGCCGTGGCCTCGCGCAGGCTCTCCAGCTTTTCGTCCACCACCATGGTGCCTATGCCGTCGTGCGTGAACACCTCCTGCAGCAGTGCACCGTCCACCGAGAACGACAGGATGTGGCTGCGCTCCACGCCGCCTTCGCAGGCCTTCACGCAGTGCTGCAGGTAGAACGCGGTGTCGGTGGGCTGCGTGGGTGGCGGCAGGGCGGCCAGCAGGCGCTTGGCGTCGGCCAGCACCAGCTCGGTGTCTATGGGGCTTTCCGGGTCGGCGGCGTCTTCGCGTATGCCGGGCATCTCGGTCAGGAACACCAGCTTGTCGGCCTGCAGCGCGATGGCCGTGGAGGTGGCCACGTCTTCCATGGTCAGGTTGAAGGCTTCGCCGGTGGGTGAGAAGCCGAAGGGCGACAGCAGCACCAGCGCGCCTATGTCGATGGCGCGGCGTATGGCGCCGGAATCCACGCGCCGCACCAGCCCGCTGCGCTGGAAATCTATGCCGTCGACGATGCCCACCGGCCGTGCGGTGAGGAAGTTGCCCGAGACCACCCGCACCGTGGAGTTGGCCATGGGCGTGTTGGGCAGGCCCTGCGAAAAGGCGGCCTCGATCTGGAAGCGCAGCTGGCCGGCGGCCTCTTGCGCGGCGTCCAGCGCCACGTCGTCGGTGATGCGCACGCCCTTGTGGTAGCGCGAGACATGGCCCTTGGCGGCCAGTTGCTCGGTCACCTGCGGGCGAAAGCCGTGCACCAGCACCAGGCGCAGGCCCATGGCGTGCAGGATGGCCAGGTCCTGCACGAAGTTGTCCAGTTTGCCAGCGGCAATGGCCTCGCCCGCCAGGCCCACGACAAAGGTCTTGCCGCGGTAGGCGTGGATGTACGGCGCCACGGCCCGGAACCAGGGCACAAAGGTGTGGGGGAAGACGAGGCTCATCGCGGCGGAGATTGTGCCGTAGCGGGGGCTGGGCGGTACGGCGTCCAGCCGTCAACAGGGCGCCGCTTGGCAGCAGGTGGCGGCTGCGAACCCCCACCGTCGCCGCGGCCGCGATAATTTGCCCCCCGTGAATGCGTCCGTACCCGGCCGCGCGATGCGGGCGGCCCGAACGCCTGGGGCCGCCGCACGCGCCGCCAACCCCGTCCCGTCCATCACCTACCCCGAGTCGCTGCCGGTCTCCAGCCGGCGCGAGGAGATCGCGCGTGCGCTGCAGGCGCACCAGGTGATCATCGTGTGCGGCGAAACCGGCTCGGGCAAGACCACGCAGCTGCCCAAGATCGCGCTGGCGCTGGGCCGTGGCCGGGGGGCCGGCGGGCGCGGGCTGATAGGCCACACGCAGCCGCGGCGCATCGCCGCCAGCAGCGTGGCCAAGCGCATCGCCGAGGAGCTGAACACGCCGCTGGGCGAGGTGGTGGGCTACAAGGTGCGCTTCCAGGACCGCCTGCAGCCCGGCGCCAGCGTCAAGCTGATGACCGACGGCATCCTGCTGGCCGAGACGCAGACCGACCCGCTGCTGCGCCAGTACGACACGCTGATCGTCGACGAAGCGCACGAGCGCAGCCTGAACATCGACTTCCTGCTGGGCTACCTGAGGCAGTTGCTGCCGCGCCGGCCCGACTTGAAGCTCATCGTCACCTCGGCCACCATAGACGCCGACCGCTTTGCGCGCCACTTCGAGTCGGCACAGGGCCCGGCGCCGGTGATCCAGGTCAGCGGCCGCCTGTACCCGGTGGAGCAGCGCTGGCGGCCCTTTGAGGAAAAGCGCGACTTCAGCACCGAGCACGCCATCGCCGAGGCGGTGGACGAGCTCTGGGCCGGCGGCGGCGCGCCGGGCGACATCCTGGTGTTCCTGCCGGGCGAACGCGAGATACGCGACACCGCCGACCACTTGCGCAAACACCTGGCGGCCAGCCAGCGCGGCGGGCCGCCGGCCGAGATATTGCCGCTGTTTGCCCGCCTGTCGCAGGCTGAGCAGGACCGTGTCTTCAACGCCGGCAACGGGCGGCGCATCGTGCTGGCCACCAACGTGGCCGAGACCTCGCTGACGGTGCCGGGCATACGCTACGTCATCGACAGCGGCCTGGCGCGTGTCAAGCGCTACAGCTACCGCAACAAGGTCGAGCAGCTGCAGGTGGAGGCCATCAGCCAGGCCGCCGCCAACCAGCGCGCCGGGCGCTGCGGGCGGGTGGCCAACGGCGTGTGCATACGCCTGTACGGCGAGCCGGAGTTTGCCGGCCGCCCGCGCTTCACCGACCCCGAGATCCTGCGCAGCAGCCTGGCCGGCGTCATCCTGCGCATGAAGTCGCTGAAGCTGGGCGCCATCGAGGACTTCCCCTTCCTGGAACGCCCGCCCGGCAAGGCCATCGCCGACGGCTACGCCCTGCTGGCCGAGCTGGGCGCGGTGGACGAAGGCAACGAGCTGACGCCGGTAGGTCAGGAGCTGGCGCGCCTGCCGCTGGACCCGCGCGTGGGCCGCATGATCCTGGCGGCGCGTGAGCGCGCCGCGCTCAGCGAGGTGCTGGTGATCGCCGCCGCGCTGTCGGGCCAGGACGTGCGCGACCGCCCGCTGGAAGCGCAGCAGGCGGCCGACGAAAAACACAAGCTCTTCGACGACGAGAAGAGCGAGTTCATGGGCACGCTCAAGCTGTGGCGCTGGATAGAGGCCGGCCGCGGTGTGCACGGCCACGGCGACCAGGCCCAGGCCGCGGTGGACAGCCACAAGCTCAGCAACCGCCAGCAGGAGCAGCGCCTGCGCGAGCAATTCATCAACCCGCGGCGCGTGCGCGAATGGCGCGACATCCATTCACAACTGCTCACCGTGGTGGCCGAACACGGCTGGCGCCTGAACACCACGCCGGCCACCTACGAGCAGCTGCATGGCGCCATGCTGGCAGGCTTGCTGGGCAACATAGGCGCCAAGGCCGAGGACGACGAGTGGTACCTGGGCGCCCGCGGCATCAAGTTCTGGCGTCACCCGGGGGCGCACCTGAGCAAACGGCCCGGGCGCTGGATCGTTGCCGCCGAACTGGTGGAAACCACGCGCCTGTACGGCCGCGGCATCGCCGCCATCGAGCCGCAGTGGATACCGCCGCTGGCCGGCCACCTGCTGAAGAAGCAGCTGCTGGAGCCGCACTGGGAAAAGAAGGCGGCCGAGGTGGTGGCGCTGGAACGCGCCACGCTGTACGGCATCGTCATCTATAACAACCGGCGCGTGAACTATGCGCTGGTGGACGCGGTGGCGGCGCGCGAGATCTTCATACGCGAGGCGCTGGTGGCGCACCTGCACGAGGACAGCTTCGACAGCCGGCTGCTCTTCCTGGCGCACAACCGCCGCCTGGTGCGCGAGGTGCAGCAGCTGGAGCACAAGGCGCGCCGCCAGGACGTGCTGGTGGACGAGGAGCTGATCCACGCCTTCTACGACCAGCAGCTGCCGGCGGACGTGTGCAGCGGCGCCACGCTGGAGCGCTGGTTCCGCCACGCAGCGAAGCAGCAGCCCACGCTGCTGCAGCTCACGCGCGACGAGCTGATGCGCCACGAGGCTGCCGGCATCACCACCGCGTCCTACCCCAAGACCGTGCGCCTGGGCGGCATAGACTGCGCTGCCGAGTACCTGCACGAACCCGGCAATGTGCGTGATGGCCTGACGGTGACGGTGCCCATCTACGCGCTCAACCAGGTCAGCGAAGACCGCTGCGAATGGCTGGTGCCGGGCCTGCTGCCGGCCAAGGTGCAGGCGATGTGCAAGACCCTGCACCAGCGCCCGCGTTCGCGCCTGGTGCCGCTGCCCGACTACGCCGCGGCCTTTTGTGAACAGGCGGCCTTCGGCGACGGCAGCCTGAGCGACGCGCTGCTCAAGGCGGTGCGGGAGCGCACCCAACTGCCGGTGCAGCGCAACGACTTCAAGCTGGAGCAACTGCCGCCGCACCTGTTCATGAACCTGCGCGTGGTGGACGAACACGGCCGCCAGCTGGGCATGGGGCGCGACGTGGCCGGCCTCAAGGCACAGCTGGGCGGCCAGGCGCGCAGCGCCTTCCAGGCCTTGGCGGCCTTGAAGCGGCCTGGCGCGGGGGCGACGGCAGCGCCGCCCGCCGCCGCGCCGGCGCCCCGCACCGAGGCTGCCGCGCCGGTGGCCCGCGGTGTGGTGGCCCAGGTGGTGCCGCCGGCGTCTTCGCCGGCAACCGCCGCGGCGGCGCAGCGCCACACCGCCTGGACCTTCGGCGAGTTACCGGAGCTGCTGGAGATCAAGAAGGGCGGCCAGGTGCTGGTGGGCTTTCCCGCCGTGGTGGACCAGGGCAGCCACGTGGAGATCGAAGTCTTCGACGAGCCCGAGCTGGCCGCCGCGCGCCACCGCGCCGGCCTGCGCCGCCTGGTGGCGCTGCAGCTGCGCGAGCCGCTGAAGTACCTGGAAAGAAACATCCCCGACCTCACCCGCATGGCCGGCCAGTTCATGCCTCTGGGCACGCTGGAAGACCTGCGCAGCCAGGTCATCGAGGTGGCGCTGGAGCGCGCCTTCCTGGCCGACCCGCTGCCCGCCGACGAGGCCGGCTTCAAGCTGCGCCTGGAGCAGGGGCGTTCACGCCTGAACCTCATCGCCCAGGAAGTGGCGCGCCAGGCGGCCACGGTGCTGGACGACTGGGCCGCGGCGCAGCGCAAGCTCAAGGACAGCCGCGCCCCGCGCGAGCTGGCCGACGACATCAACGCCCAGTTGCAGCGCCTGGTGGGCAAACGTTTCCTGGCCGACACGCCCTGGAACGCGCTGCAGCACCTGCCGCGTTACCTGAAGGCGGTGGTGCTGCGCCTGGACAAGTGGCGCGCCGATCCGGCGCGCGACACCGCCCGCCTGGCCGAGCTGCGCCCGCTGGAGCAGCGCTGGCAGCGCAAGCTGGCCGAGCTCAAGGGCGCCGGCCACGCCCGGCTGGACGAGTACCGCTGGCTGCTGGAAGAGCTGCGCGTGAGCCTGTTTGCGCAGGAGCTGCGCACACCGCAGCCGGTGAGCGTGAAACGCCTGGACAAGGCCTGGCAGCAGATCGCGCACTGACCCGGCGGCAAGGGTGACGGCCGGCGGCGTCGCTGCCGCGACCGCCTTGCCCACGTTTCGATAGTGCAAATGACATTGATTCGCAGTCGTGAGAGTAGTATCGCGACCGCGATGTCTTCGTCACCCCGCCGGCGGCGCCTGCCTGCCGGCTTTCAACTTACCGCCCCACCTATGAAGCTTCTCCGTCGTACCCTGCTGGTTCTGGCCGCTGCCGCGGCAGCCGCGCCCTGGGCCCAGGCCCAGGACCGGGTACTGAACCTGTACTCGGCCCGCCACTACCAGACCGACGAAGCGCTGTACGGCGACTTCACCAAGGCCACCGGCATACGCATCAACCGCATAGAAGCCGGCGACGCCGACATCCTGGCCCGGCTGAAGGCCGAGGGCAGCGCCAGCCCGGCCGACGTGATCCTGCTGGTGGACGCCGCGCGCATGTGGCGCGCCGCCGAAGAGGGCTTGTTCCAGCCGGTCAAGTCCGCCGTCATCGAACAACGCCTGCCAGCCAACCTGCGCGGCGGCGACGGCCCCGAGGGCACGCCCTGGGTGAGCCTGTCCACCCGCGCCCGCGTCATCATCTACGACAAGACGCGGGTGAAGGCCTCGGACGTGGACAGCTACGAGAAGCTGGCCTCGCCGGCGCTCAAGGGCCTGGTGTGTACCCGCAGCGGCTCGCACCCCTACAACCTGAGCCTGTTCGGCTCCATGATGGAACACATCGGCCCGCAGGCCACCGAACAGTGGCTCAAGGCGGTGGTGGGCAACATGGCACGCCCGCCGCGCGGCGGCGACACCGACCAGATCCGCGCCGTGGCTTCCGGCGAGTGCGGTGTGGCGGTGGCCAACAGCTACTACTACGCCCGCCTGATGCGCTCCGACAAGCCGGAAGACAAGGCCGTGGTCGAACGCACCACGCTGGTCTTCCCCAACCAGGCCAGCTGGGGCACCCACGTCAACATCGCCGGCGGCGCGGTGGCGCGCCACGCCAAGAACCGCGACGCCGCGGTGGCCTTCCTGGAGTACCTGGTCAGCGACTCGGCGCAGCGCTACTTTGCCGAGGGCAACAACGAGCACCCGGCGGTGCCCACGGTGCAGACGCAGAACCCGGCGCTGGTGTCGCTGGGTGCCTTCAAGGCCGAGGCGGTGCCGCTGGCCAAGATCGGTGCCAACACGGTGGTGGTGCAGCAGATGCTGGACCGCGTGGGCTACAAGTAAGCCGCATGCGGCTGCGCCGGCCTGCGGGCCGGCGCGCTGCCGAACACGGGCGCTGGGGGCCAAGGCCGCCAGCGCCCGTTTCTTTTGAGGCTTCGGCGTGTGGGCGGCGTACCGCGGCCGGGTGCTCCCGCATCCTCGGGGGGGTGACCCCGCAACTGCGTGGTTCCCCGCTGGTGGCCAGGGTGGCAAGGGCCTAGGGTTGGCTTGCGATGAGCGGGCCGCTGAGAGCCCGCAGCTTCGCAGCCGTTGACAAACAAACAGGGCCTCAGGCCCCGAGGAGACGACGATGAGCTCGAGAAGCTGCCCCCCTGGCGTGACCGCCTGGGGCGCCCGTGGCCTGGCCCTGACTGCGGCGGCCCTGCTGGCCGCCTGCGGCGGCGGTGAACGCAGTGCCGCCCCCACCGAAACCGCCCAGGCAGCCGCGGCCGCCACCCCCGTGCTGGCGGCTGCCGCGCGCACCCCGGCCCCGGTGGGCCAGCCGCCGGTGCTGTCTGCCGCGGTGCAACTGCGTGTGCTGTCCAGCCCGGCGCAATACGTCTCCGGCGGCGACGCCCGCATCGAGCTCAGCGGCCCGGCCGTCGCCGGCCTGCAGCTGTGGCTGAACGGCCAGCCCCTGCAGGCCGATCTGCAAGGCGACGGCACGCGCATGGAAGGCCTGATCGCCGGCCTGGCGCTGGGTGCCAACACGCTGCAGGCGCGCAACGCCGCCGGGCGCACGGTGGCGCAGCTGGAGCTGACCAACCACCCCGTGACCGGGCCCATGTTCAGCGGCCCGCAGCAGCACCCCTTCGTCTGCACCACCATCCAGGGCGCGGTGGGGCGCCAGCCGATGGTGGACTCGGCCGTGCCGCCGGGCAACCGTGTGCTGGACGGCAACGGCAACACCGTGGGCTACAGCCGCGACTGCTCCATAGACACCTTCGTCGCCTACCTGTACCGCAACACCGGCGGCAGTTTCGTGCCGCTGCCCGAAGGCGGCAAGCGCCCGGGCGACATGAGCACCGTGACGCTGCCTGACGGGCGCACGGTGGACTTTGTCGTGCGGCGCGAGATCGGCTCCATCAACCGCTTCCTGTACAGCATCGCGATGCTGGCACCGGCGGGTGAGAGCCAGGCCACGCCCGACACCAGCCTGTGGAACCGCAAGCTGCTGTACTGGTTCCAGGGCGGCGTGGCCATAGGCCACAGCCAGGGCACGGTGCATGGTGGGTCCATGAACGCCGACATCCTGGCCCGCGGCTACGCCATCGTGCACAGCAGCGGCAACAACACCGGCACCCACTACAACATGAACATCGCCGGCGAGACGGCGATGATGACCAAGGAGCGCTTCATAGAGCGCTACGGGGTGCCGCTGTACACCGTGGGCCTGGGCGGCTCGGGTGGTGCCATCCAGCAGTACCTGATCGCGCAGAACCAGCCCGGCGTGCTGGACGGCCTGCTGCCGGTGCAGAGCTACCCCGACATGGTCACGCAGACCATTCACGTGGGCGACTGCGAGCTGCTCGAGTACTACATGGACGCCACCGACCGTACCAACACCAAGTGGCACACCACCAAGAACCGCACCTGGCTGGTGGGCTTCAACGCCGAGGAAGGCTTCACGCGCGTGAACGACGCACTGCGCCCGCTGAAGCTGGCCCTGGGCTACGCCAGCGCGGTGGGCACTACCGAGTGCGTGCCGGCCTGGCGCGGCCTGACCCCGCTGGCCATGAACCCGCACTACGGCCAGGCCGCCAACCAGCACCTGTACGAGCCGCAAAGCGCCATCGCCGCGATACGCTGGACGCACTATGACGACCTGCGCAACGTCTACGGCGTGGACGAGACCGGTGCCGCTCGCGTCACCTGGGACAACGTGGGCGTGCAGTACGGCCTGCGCTCCATGCACGAAGGCAAGATCACGCCGGCGGAGTTCCTGCACCTGAACTGGCACGTGGGCGGCTGGAAGCACCCCAGCGACATGGTGCAGGAGGGCTTCCCGTTCTTCGGCACCACGCAGGAAGAGATCAACAAGGCGCTGACCATCCCCGGCTACTTCGACCCCTGGAGCCGGCGCAACACGCGGGCCGGCAGCGACGAGGTGCCGGCCGCGCGTTCGGCCGGCGACCCCATCGCGCAGCGCGCCGCCTACACCTCGGGCCATGTCTACAGCGGCCGCCTGGACGTGCCGGCCATAGACCACCGCCAGTACATGGAGCGTGAGCTGGACATGCACAACGCGCACCAGTCCTTTGCGGTGCGCCAGCGTGTGACCGAGCGCATGGGCCACAGCGACAACCTGGTGGTCTGGTTCACCGACACCATCCCCAACACGCCCAAGGCCAGCCAGTCCATGGAAGCCCTGGCGGTGATGGACCAGTGGCTGATGAACATGCGCGCCAACCCCAAGAAGACGGTGGCCCAGAACCGCCCGGCGGCGGCGGTGGACAGCTGCTTCAACCTGCAAGGCCAGCTCATGCATGCCGGCACGCGGGTGTGGAACGGCATCCTGAACCAGCACCCGGCCGGGGCCTGCACGCAGGCGTTCCCGCTGTACGGCACTTCGCGCATCGTCGCCGGCGCGCCCATAGACGGGCGCATGTACCGCTGCGCGCTGAAGTCGGTGGACCAGGCGCTAGCCGACGGCACCTACGGTGCCTGGGCGCCCAGCAAGGCCGAAGCCGCCAAGCTGCGCCAGATCTTCCCGAACGGCGTGTGCGACTACAGCCAGCCTGACCAGGCACGCTCCTGAGCCACCGCGCCGGGCCCGCGCCGCGAGCCCGGCGCCGGCCCGGCGTGTGCAAACCGGCGCGCCGATACGGGCCGCAGCATCACAAAGCGCGCATTACGGCGCGCTTTGTGCTTGTGATCCGGTGCTTGTCCCCCTGCATGGGGGTTGCACAATTTCCGGTCACCGCGCCGCGACGGGCTAGCCGGCTTGTCGCGGCCCGGTGTGACCGCATGTCTGCACCTGCCGAACTCCCACCTGCCGGACTGAGAGGGTTGCGATGAAAGTCCGCGCCAAGACGATGCGCTGCGCTGCCGCCGGGCTGCTGCTGGCGGCTGCCGCCGCGGCGCCGGCCTGGGCACAACAGCCGGCACGCGCCGAAGCGGCCGAGGCCAGCGGCCCCGCTGCGGCCATGGAGCGCGCCCAGCGCCAGGCCGACAACCCGCTGCGCATGATCCTGGAAGCCGGCCGCATTCGCCGCCGTGCCGATGCCGAAACTCCCCCGGAGCCGGCCGAGGCTGCCCGCGCGACGGCGGCGCAGCGCAGCGCCACCGCGCCTGCCGCCACGGCCGCCCCCCAGCCGGTGTCTCAGCCGGCGCCTCCGCCCGTGGTGGCCCAGCCCGAACCGGTGCTGGCCACCCTGACCACCGACCCCAGCCTGACGCAGCCACTGCCCGCCGCGGCGCCGGCCTTGCGCGCCGAGCTAGGCCCGCGGGACGCGCCCACGCTGGACGCGCGGCCCCTGGCGGTGCCGTCTCCCGAGCTGGCCACGCTGCTGGTGCAGCCCAAGCTGCTGGAGATGGTGGAGCCCGACCTGCCGCCCCGCCTGCTGGCCGACCTGGGCAGCCTGGCCGAAGTCAATGCCGACCTCAGCCTGCGCGCCGACGGCAGCGTGGCTGCGGTGCAGTTGCTGACGTCGGTGCCGCCGGCACTGCGCCGCCGCATCAGCGAAGCGATGATGCGCTGGCGCTTCGAGCCCTTGCCGGCCGACCGCCAGCACCGCGTGCAACTGGTGTTTCGCCAGGGCTCCTGAACCGGGCGCCGCCCTGGCGTCCGAGGGCAGGCCCTGAGACGCAATGGGGCGCAGCAACGCGCGGTGAGCGCCCTGTGACGCCGCTCATCGGCCGCTGGTGCAGCCTGTCGGATGGCTGACACCTGCACGCCGAACCCGCCGACCATAGGCGGGTCCCGGCGCGCCTTGGACATGTCGTCCAACCCGCCGGCACGCACCATGGGCTTCAACATGCGCAGCCTCAGAGATTCTCTATTTTCGTCATTGGTTGCCGTGCTCGGCCTGCTCATAGGCGTGGGGACGGCCGCTGCGAACCCGCAAACGGCCGCCATCCCTGGCGCGCGCGCCAACATGGACGTGCTTGCGCCGCACAGCGTTCGCTCGGGCGCGTTCTCGTACGAGCACCAGCTGACGGTGGCCCTGCCGGCCAGCTATGCGGCCCAGCCGCAGCGGTCGTATCCGGTGCTGTGGGTGCTGGACTCGCCGCTGATCATGCGCACCGTCGTCGGGCTGCTGGACGTGATGGTGCTCGGCAATCTCGCGCCGGAGATGATTGTGGTCGGCGTCGGCAGTCCGCCCGAGCAGGGCCTGGCGGCCGTCGGGCGACGCGTGATGGACTTTTCTCCGCCCGGCAAGGGCTATGCACCGCCGGGCCTGGCCGGCGAGCGGTGGACCGCCCTGGCACCTCTGCCGGAGTTTCCTCACCAGGCAGACGCCTTCCTGGCGCTGCTGGTGGACGAGATCCGTCCTCGTCTGGCGCAGAGCTACCGTTTCACCGGGGAGCACGCCTTGCTGGGCCATTCCGCAGGCGGCATGTTCGCGGCCTACAGCCTCTTTGCAAGGCCCGGCGCGTTCCAGAAGATGATCATCGGCAGCCCGTACCTGGAAGGTGTCAACGCTGCGGTCTTCGCAACCGAGGCCCGGTACGCGGCAGGCCACACCGACCTGCAGGCGACGGTGTTCCTGGGTGCCGGCGAGAAGGAGGCCGAGGAATACTTCGTCGCCATCTCCGGCAACTTGGAGTCCACCGTGCGCCTGTCGCGCATGCTGATGGCGCGTCACTATCCCTCGCTGAATGTCAGTACGCGCATTTTCCCGGGCAAGGACCACTACACCGTCTTGCCGGATGTCATCCTGAGCGGCATAGCGTTCTTGTGGCGCGACGAGATTGCCAAGCTCCCGTCCTCTTGGCCGGTCCGCGAGCTCCAGCCTTCATCCGGCCGCAAGCGGCCTTGATGTCTCGCCTCAGCAGGGGAACAGGCCCAGCACCCGGTCCAGGCCGCCCTGGGTAACGGCCACCGTGGCCTGCGCCCGCACCGCCGGCTTGGCATGGAAGGCGATGGAGAGCCCCGCCACGCCCATCATGGGCAGGTCGTTGGCGCCGTCGCCCACGGCCATGGTTTGCGCCGGCTCGGCGCCCAGCAGGCTGGCCACTTCCAGCAGGGTGCGGCGCTTCTCGTCACCATCCACCACCTCGCCCCAGGCCTGGGGCAGCAGGCGGCCGGTGAGCCGGCCGTCCACGACTTCCAGCCGGTTGGCGCGGGCGAAGTCCATGCCCAGCCGGGCCTTCACACGTTCGCTGAAGAAGGTGAAGCCGCCGCTGACCAGCAGCGTCTTCAAGCCCGCGCTGCGGCAGGCGTCCACAAAGGCCTGCACGCCGGGGTTGATGCGCAGCCGCTGCTCGTAGACCTCCTGCAAGGCCGCGGCCGGCACCCCGGCCAGCAGCGCCAGCCGGCGGCGCAGGCTGTCGCGGAAGTCGGTGATCTCGCCGCGCATGGCCGCCTCGGTGATGGCCGCCACTTCGGCCTTGCGGCCGGCGGCGTCGGCGATCTCGTCTATGCACTCGATGCTGATCAGCGTGGAGTCCATGTCGAAGGCCGCCAGGCGGTAGTCGCCCAGCGGCCGAAGCCGCGCGTCCGCTTGCTGCCACAGGCCGGGTTGGGTTTCGACAGCGGGTCTCTTCAGCGTCATGGTGTGGGTCTCAGGCATGCGCGGGCGCGCCCAGCGTGCGCAGCAGGTCGCGCAGGTAGTGCGCCCGCTCGGCCGGGCTGTCTATCGCGCGTTCTATGCGCAGCTTCTGGTTGCCGGCCAGCTTGATGTTGCGGTTCTTCTGCACCAGCTCCACGATGCGCAGCGGGTCTATCGGCGCCTGCTCGCTGAAGCTCACGTTCATCAGCTTGGCGTGGGCGTCTATCTTGGTCACGCCCCAGCGGCGTGCCAGCACGCGCAGGCGGTGGGTGTCGAACAGCGTCTGGCCCTGCGCCGGCAGCTTGCCGAAGCGGTCGGTGATCTCTTCCAGCAGCGCGTCTATCTGCTCGGGCCGCTCCGCCAGCGCCAGGCGCTTGTACAGCGACAGGCGGGTGTGCACGTCGCCGCAGTAGGCGTCGGGCAGCAGGGCGGGGGCGTGCAGGTTGACCTCGCAGCCGGCCTGCAGCGGGTTCAGCAGTTCGCTGGTGTCCGGTGTGCGGCCGGCCTTCAGCAGCCGCACGGCTTCGCTGAGCATGTCGTTGTAGAGCTGGAAGCCCACCTCCATCATGTTGCCGCTCTGGTGTTCGCCCAGCACCTCGCCGGCGCCGCGTATCTCCAGGTCGTGCATGGCCAGGTAGAAGCCGCTGCCCAGCTCCTCCATGTCCTGTATGGCCTGCAGGCGTTGTGCCGCCTGTTTGGTGAGCCCTTCCACGTCGGGCACCATCAGGTAGGCATAGGCCTGGTGGTGGCTGCGGCCCACGCGCCCGCGCAGCTGGTGCAGCTGCGCCAGGCCGAACTTGTCGGCGCGGCTCATGACGATGGTGTTGGCGCTGGGCACGTCGATGCCCGTTTCTATGATGGTGGAGCACAGCAGCACGTTGTGGCGCTGGGCCACGAAGTCGCGCATCACGTGTTCCAGCTCGCGCTCGGGCATCTGGCCGTGGGCCACGGCGATGCGTGCCTCGGGCAGCAGCTCCACCAGCTTCTGGCGCCGGTTTTCTATGGTCTCCACCTCGTTGTGCAGGAAGTAGACCTGCCCGCCGCGGTTGAGCTCGCGCATCACCGCTTCGCGTATCACGCCGCTGCCTTCGTTGCGCACGAAGGTCTTGATGGCCAGGCGGCGCTGCGGCGCGGTGGCGATCACGCTCAGGTCGCGCAGGCCTTCCAGCGCCATGCCCAGCGTGCGCGGTATGGGCGTGGCGGTGAGCGTGAGCACGTCCACCTCCGCGCGCATGGCCTTCATGGCTTCCTTGTGGCGCACGCCGAAGCGGTGTTCCTCGTCGATGATGAGCAGGCCCAGGCGGTGGAACTTCACGTCGCTGGACAGCAGCTTGTGCGTGCCCACCACGATGTCCACGCTGCCGCTGGCCAGGCCTTCCACCGCGGCCTTCACTTCCTTGGCGCTGCGAAAGCGCGAGAGTTCGGCCACCTTCACCGGCCACTGCGCAAAGCGGTCGGACAGGGTCTGGAAGTGCTGCTCGGCCAGCAGCGTGGTGGGCGCCAGCAGCGCCACCTGCTTGCCGCCGTGCACCGCCACGAAGGCGGCGCGCAAGGCCACCTCGGTCTTGCCGAAGCCCACGTCGCCGCACACCAGGCGGTCCATGGGCTTGGGGCTGATCAAGTCCTGCACCACGGCGTGTATGGCGGCGCGCTGGTCGGGCGTTTCCTCGAAACCGAAGCTGGCCGAGAAGGCTTCGTAGTCGGCGGGGCTGAAGCGGTGGGCGTAGCCTTCGCGCGCGGCGCGGCGGGCGTACAGCTCCAGCAGTTCAGCGGCGGTGTCGCGCACCTGCTCGGCCGCCTTGCGGCGGGCCTTGTCCCACTGGCCGCTGCCCAGGCGGTGCAGCGGCGCCTCGTCGGCGCTGACGCCGGTGTAGCGGCTGATCAGGTGCAGCTGGCTCACCGGCACGTACAGCGTGGCACGGTCGGCGTACTCCAGGTGCAGGAACTCCGACGAGCCTTCGCCCAGGTCGATGTGCACCAGGCCCTGGTAGCGGCCTATGCCGTGGTTCAGGTGCACCACCGGGTCGCCCACGGCGAGCTCCGCCAGGTCCTTGATCAGCGTGTCCAGGTCGCTGCCACGCTCCTGCTTGCGCCGCCGGCGGGCCTGCGGGGTGGTGGCGAAGAGTTCGGTCTCGGTGACGAGCTGCACCGACAGCGCGGCTTCCGGTCCGTCCTGCTCCAGCCAGTGGAAGCCCTGGGCCAGCGGCGCGGCGGCGATGGCCACCCTCTCCGCTGCCGCCTCGCCGTGCAGAAACTCGTCCAGCGTGGTCACCGCCGGCACGCTGATGTGGTGCTCGCGCAGCAGGTCCAGCAGGCTTTCGCGGCGGCCGTCGCTTTCGGCCAGCAGCAGCACGCGGTGCGGGGTGCTGGCCAGGTGGCGTTCCAGCCGGCCCAGCGGGTCGGTGGCGCCGCGGTCTATAGACAAGTCCGGCAGCGGGCGCACCCAGGGCAGCGCTTCGTCACCGCGCAGCGACAGCACGGCATGCGCCTGCGTGCGCTGGAAAAACTCCTCCACCGGCAGGAACACCGCGGCCGGCGGCAGCAGCGGGCGCTCGGGGTCGTGCTGAAGAAAGCGATGGCGCTCGCGCGTCTCGGTCCAGAAACGTTCTATGGCTTCATCGACCTTGCCGTGCAGCGTCAGCACCGCGTCGGCCGGCAGGTAGTCGAAGAAGCTGGCCGGCGCATCGAAGAACAGCGGCAGGTAGTACTCGATGCCGCCCCCTGCCACGCCGGCGGCGATGTCCTTGTACAGGCGGCAGCGCGTGGGGTCGCCTTCGATCTGCTCGCGCCAGCGCGCGCGAAAGGCGGTGCGCGCCGCCTCGTCCATGGGGAACTCGCGACCCGGCAGCAGCCGCACCTCGGGCACCGGGTACAGGCTGCGCTGCGTGTCGGGGTCGAACACGCGTATGGAGTCCACCTCGTCGCCGAACAAGTCCACGCGGTAGGGCATGGCGCTGCCCATGGGGAACAGGTCGATCAGGCCGCCGCGTACCGCGTACTCGCCCGGGCCCACCACCTGGCTGACGTGCTGATAACCGGCCAGCGTGAGCTGGGCTTTCAGCGCCGCTTCGTCCAGCCGGGTCTTCTGCTTGAACTGGAAGGTGGTGCCGGCCAGGAAGCTGGGTGGCGCCAGGCGGGTCAGGGCGGTGCTGGCCGGCAGCAGCACCACGTCCACCTCGCGCCGGTGCAGCGCCCACAGCGTGGCCAGGCGCTCCGAGATCAGGTCCTGGTGCGGGCTGAAGCGGTCGTAGGGCAGCGTCTCCCAGTCGGGGAACGGTGCCACGCGCAGGCCCGGCGCGAAGAAGGGCAGCTCTTCGACCAGGCGTGTGCTGTCCGCCGGCTCGGCGGTGAACACCACCAGCGTGCGGCCGGCCGCCGCCTGCGCCCGGGCCAGTTGCGCCAGCAGCAGGGCGTCGCCCGAACCCGTGGGGCGTGGCAGCGTGAAACGTTTGCCGGGGGCCAGGGTGGGCAGTTGCATGGGGCGACGGGCAGCAGCAGGTGGCGAACGACAAAAAAGCAATCCGCCCCTTCGTGGGGACGAAGGGGGCGTGATCCAGGCTGGATTCTAGAATTCGCGGACATGCCCGCTGCTGCCCCGCCCGAAAGCCCCGACCGCTGTTTTGCCCTGGTGCCCTGCGCCGGTGTGGGCGAACGTGCCGGCACCGGCGGGCCCAAGCAGTACGCCCCGCTGGCCGGGCGCGCGCTGGTGGCGCACACGCTGCAAGCGCTGTTGGCCGTGCCGCGCCTGCACGCGGTGCTGGTGGCGCTGGCGCCCGGCGACAAGGTGTTCGAGACCCAGGCGCCTGCGTTTACCGGCACGCGCGCCTGGGTGGCCCGCTGCGGTGGCGCCACCCGTGCCGCCACCGTGGCCGGCGGCCTGGCCGCGCTGCGCGAGCGGGGCGCGCGCGAGCACGACTGGGTGCTGGTGCACGACGCCGCACGCTGCCTGCTGCGGCCGGCCTGGGTGGACCAGCTGCTGGACGCCTGCCTGGACGACCCCGTGGGCGGCCTGCTGGCGCAGCCGCTGGCCGACACGCTGAAGCAGGCCGGCGACGACAACCGCGTGGCCGCCACCGTGGACCGCCGCGGCAAGTGGGCGGCGCAGACGCCACAGATGTTTCGCCTGGGGCTGCTTCAGCGTGCGCTGGCCACGGCCGGCGACGCCGTCACCGACGAGGCCTCGGCGGTGGAAGCCCTGGGCCTGGCGCCGCGGCTGGTGGCGGCACCGCTGGAAAACTTCAAGCTCACCTGGCCGGCGGACTTTGCGCTGGCCGAGCGCCTGCTGGAAACACGACGATGAGCGCTGCCGCATGAACGCCTGGCCCTACCGCATAGGCGAAGGCTGGGACACCCACCGGCTGGTGGCCGGCCGCCCGCTGGTGTTGGGTGGCATCACGGTGCCGCATACCCACGGCCTGCTGGGCCACAGCGATGCCGACGCGCTGCTGCACGCCATCACCGATGCGCTGCTGGGCGCCGCCGGCCTGGGCGACATAGGCCGCCACTTTCCGGACACCGACCCGGCGTTCAAGGGTGCCGACTCGGGCGTGCTGCTGGCCGAGGCGGCACGCCGTGTGCGCGCAGCCGGCTGGCAGCCGGTGAACGTGGACAGCACCGTCATCGCGCAGGCGCCCAAGCTGGCGCCGCACATCCCGGCCATGCGCGAACGCATCGCCGCGCTGCTGGGCCTGCCGCCGGCGCAGGTCAACGTCAAGGCCAAGACGGCCGAGAAGATGGGGCCGGTGGGCGAAGGCCGCGCCATGGAGGCGCGGGCGGTGTGCCTGCTGGCGGCCGTAGCGATGGCGGCCGTGCCGGGCGACCCCGGCACGGCCTGAGCTTCAGCGCTTCAGGTCAGGCCACGTTCACCGCGATGCGGCGCGGCTGGGCGTGTTCGGCCTTGGGGATGCGCACGCGCAGCACCCCGTGGCTGAGTTCGGCGCTGACCTTGTCGGCGTCCAGTTCCTTGCTCAGCGTGAAGGTGCGGCGGTAGCGCGAGTGCTGCACCTCGGCGTGGCCCGGCTGCAGGCCTTGCGCCAGCGCCAGCACCATCTCGGCTTCGACGGTGAGCTGGTCGCCTTCCACGCGCAGGCTCAGGCGGTCGCGCGGCACGCCGGGCAGGTCGGCATACAGCGTGATGCCGGTGTTGTCTTCGATCACGTCCACCGGCGGCAGCAGCGCGGCTTCGCGGCGGGCGGTGTCTTGCGGGGTGTTCTCGGTCACGGCATTCATGGGGTGGCTCCTGGAGAGGATGACGGTGGGCAGCGGCTTACTGCACTTCGATGCGGCGCGGCTGCGCGGCAGCCTTGCGCGCCACGCTCACGTGCAGCACACCTTCGCGGTAGTCGGCCTTCACGCTGGCCGGGTCGATGTCGTCGGGCAGGCTCACCACGCGGCGGAAGCGGCCGGTGAACCGTTCGCTCAGGTGGACGGTGGTCTTGGCATCGCTGGCCGTGGGTGCCGAGGCGGCGCGCTCGCCGGCCAGCGTCAGCACGCCGCGGTCGAGGTTGACCTCGATGTTGGCCGGGTCCAGGCCGGGCGCAAAAGCGTAGATCTCCACCGACTGCGGCGTGCTGCCGACGTTCAGCGCGGGGTAGCCGCCGCGGGCCAGGCCGCGGATGCTGGGCGACAGGTCGAACAGCGAACTCACTTCGCGCTGCAGGCGGTCCAGCTCGGCGAAGGCATCGCGTGCGAACAGGCTTCGGTACATGGTCTTGTCCTCCAGACGGGATGGGGCAGGGGTGTCGGTTCGGGGCTCTTCGGCACAGCGCTCGCGGCCCACAGTGCCCGAGATAGGAACGGCGGCGCGCTCTTCAAGAGCCGCGCAACGCCGGCTGTTTGTTGTGGGTCAAACCGTGCTTCGGCGGGCCGCACCGGCCTTGAAACCCGCCGGCACCAGCCCCACCTGCAGCGCCACGAAGGTGATGCACAACGTGGAGTTCAAGGACTACTACCAGGTGCTGGGCGTGGCCCGCGACGCCACCGCCGACGAGATCAAGCGCGCCTACCGGCGGCTGGCGCGCCGGCACCACCCGGACGTGAGCCCACAGCCCGACGCCGCCGCGCGCATGAGCGAGCTCAACGAGGCGAACGCGGTGCTGTCGGACCCCGAGCGCCGCGCCGCCTATGACGCGCTGGCCCGCGGCCGACGTGACGGCGAACGTTTCACGCCGCCGCCGGGCTGGGACGCCGGCTTCGAGTTCAGCGTCGGCAGCGGCGCCGGGCAGCCTGGTGCGCCAGCGTTCGGCGGTTTTGAGGGCGCTCGCTACAGCGACTTCTTCGACCACCTGTTCGGCCGCGCCGCGCACCCGGCCGGGGGTGGGCCCGCGGCGGGCGGCCGCGGGCATGACCACCACGCGCGCATGCTTCTGGACCTGGAGGACGCCTGGTGCGGCGCCACGCGCGAGATCACGCTGCGCGCGCCGCAGCTGGACGCCGCCGGCCGTGTGCTGCTCAAGGAGCGCACGCTGTCGGTGAACATCCCCGCCGGCGTGCGGCCGGGGCAGATGATCCGCCTGGCCGGGCAGGGGGGTGTCGGCAACCATGGCGCCGCGCCTGGCGACCTGCTGCTGGAGGTGGCCTTGCGGCCGCACCCGCGCTACCGTGTTCAAGGCAGCAGCCTGGTGGCCGATCTGCCCTTGGCGCCCTGGGAAGCGGCGCTGGGCGCCGTGGTGCCGCTGACCCTGCCCGATGGCGCAACGCTGAAGCTGCGGGTGCCCGCCGGTGCGCAGGCCGGGCGTGTGCTCACGGTGCCGGGCCGGGGTTGGCCAGGGCGCCCGCCGGGTGATCTGGAGCTGCACTTGCAGGTGCTGCTGCCCAGCGCCTTGGACCCGCGGGCACGGGCCTTGTACGAACAGATGGCACGCGAGCTGGGCGACTTTGATGCCCGCCGCGTGGCCGCGGCCGAGGCAGAGCGCAGCGCCTGATTCGGCGGCCGGCCTGCCGCCGCGGGCTTCAGTCCGAAACCCGCCGCAGGCGCAAGTGGGCCACCAGCCCGCCGTCGGGCGCGTTGGCCAGCTCCAGGTTGCCGTTCATGCGGTGCATGGCCTTGTCCACGATGGCCAGGCCCAGGCCGGCGCCGCTGGCCGCGGTGCGCGCCGCGTCGCCGCGGAAAAACGGCGTGGTCAGTTGCGTGAGCTTTTCCGGCGCCACGCCAGGCCCGTGGTCGCGCACGCTGATGATGGCCCAGGGGCCGGTGCGCACGCTGCTGACGGTGACCTCGGCCACGCCGGTGTAGGTGCCGCGCCCGTAACGGCGCGCGTTTTCGAACAGGTTCAGGAACACGCGGCCCAGTTCGGTTTCGTCGCCCACCACCACCAGGTCGTCGGCCACGCGCACGTTGATGCGTATCTGCGTGGGGTCGCGGAAGGCCGCGGCTTCGCGCTCTATCAGCTGCGCCACCTGTACCGGCCCGGGGCGGGTGTCGCCCGGCCGCGCGTAGTCCATGAACTTGTCGATGATGGCGTCGAGCTGGTCGATGTCCAGCGCCATGTTGCGCTTGGCCTCGTCGTCGGAAACGCTCATCTCGGTTTCCAGCCGCAGCCGCGCCAGCGGGGTGCGCAGGTCGTGGCTGATGCCGGCCAGCATCACGGCGCGGTCTTCCTCCACCCGCGCCAGCTCGCGCGCCATGCGGTTGAAGCCCATGTTGACCTCGCGGATCTCGCTGGTCAGCGTGTTTTCGTCCAGCCGCGAGTCCAGGTCGCCCTCGCGTATGCGGCTGGCGGCGAAGGAGAGCTGCTTCAGCGGCCGGTTGATCAGCCGCGCAATGGCCACCGAGCCCAGCAGCGTGGCCGCCAGCGCGATGCCTATCCAGATCATCCAGGTGCTCTGGTTCAGCGGGCCGGCCGCGCCGGTCTCGGCCTGCAGCCAGTAGCCGTCGCGCTCTATGGTGAAGCCCACCCACATCCCGGGTTGGCCGTTGACACTGCTGGCCACCACCGCGTCGGGGCCCAGCGCGCCGTGCAGTTCTTCCGCCACGCGGCGCGTGAAGCGGTCCACGCCGAAGGGCTGCCAGCGGTCGCCCGGCTCACGCGGCGCCACACGTATGGCCTGGTCGTCCAGGCTCTTGACCAGCGCTACGCGGCCTATGGTGTCGGCCTGGGCCAGGGCTGCGCGCGACAGGTTCACCAGGCCCGCGGTCTGCTGCGCCGCCTGCACCGCACGCGGCTCGAACTCCAGCGCGCGCAGGGTCTGCACCCACGCGTACACGCCGCCGGCCAGCAGGATGGCCAGCAGGAAGAAGGTGCGCCAGAACAGGCTCAGGGCCGGACTCGCAGCTGGGCCGCGCCAAAGGCGCTGCGTGGGTGGGCCATCAGTTCGAACCGTCCGGCACGAACACGTAGCCCACGCCCCAGACGGTTTGTATGTAGCGCGGCTGGGCCGGGTCGGGTTCCAGCATCTTGCGCAGGCGCGAGATCTGCACGTCCAGGCTGCGGTCGAAAGGCTCGAACTCGCGGCCGCGTGCCAGCTGCGCCAGCTTGTCGCGCGACAGCGGCTGGCGCGGGTGGCGCACCAGCGCCTTGAGCATGCTGAACTCGCCGGTGGTCAGCGCGATCTGCTCGCCGTTCTTGCTCAGGCGGCGCAGCGAGAGGTCGAACTCGAAGGGCCCGAAGTTCACGACCTGAGCTTCCTTGCTGGGCGCGCCGGGGGCTTCCGGCGCCGGGCGGCGGCGCAGCACGGCGTGGATGCGGGCCAGCAGCTCGCGCGGGTTGAAAGGCTTGGGCAGGTAGTCGTCGGCACCCACCTCCAGGCCCACGATGCGGTCCACGTCCTCCACCTTGGCGGTGAGCATGATGATGGGCGTCTGGTCGTTGGCGGCGCGCAGCCGGCGGCAGATGGACAGGCCGTCCTCGCCGGGCAGCATCAGGTCCAGCACGATCAGGTCCACCGTCTCGCGCGTGAGCACGCGGTTCAGCGCCTTGGCGTCCTCGGCCAGCAGCACGTCGAAACCCTCCTGGCTGAGGTAGCGGCGCAGCAGGTCGCGGATGCGGGCATCGTCGTCGACGACGACGATGCGGTCGGCACGTGCATTGACGGGGGCGTTCATAGCCGGCTCCAAATTTGTAACAGCGGCATTGTGGCTGCCCCGATCCGGGGTTTTTGGCGGGAACTGACGGTCTGTTACATGTCTTTCCCCGAAATCCGCATGCTGCTACCCGGAGTGTGACTAACCGCGCACACTCAGAATGCAAGGCCGCCCTGCCGGGCGCGTTTGCAGGAGAACCCATGCCCGTATCCAAGTCCCGCTCTGTCTCGAATTCGGTCGCGTTGGCGCTGGCCGCCCTGGGCGCCGCCGCGTCGGCCTCGGCGCAAACCGTGCCGCCGCCGCAGAACGTGGTGTCGCTCAACGCCAGTGCCACGGTGGAGGTGCCGCGCGACTGGCTGACGGTGGTGTTTTCCACCACCAAGGAAGGCAGTGACGCTGCCCAGGTGCAGTCCGAGCTGAAGCTGGCGCTGGACGCTGCGCTGGCCGAAGCCCGCCGCGGCGCGCGGCCCGGGCAGGTGGAAGTGCGCAGTGGCAACTTCTCGTTGCAGCCGCGCTACGTCGCCAACAACCAGCGCAACGCCGGCGGCATGCCGCAGATCAGCGGCTGGCTGGGCAGCACCGAGATGTTCGTCGAAGGCCGCGACGTGGCCGCCATCTCGCAGCTGGCCGGGCGCGTGCGCACGCTGACCATCGCCCGCACCGGTTTTTCGCTGTCGCGCGAGGCGCGTGAGAAGGTGGAGACCGAGGTCTCGGCGATGGCCATCGCGCGCTTCCGCACCCGTGCCGACGAGGTGGCGCAGGCCTTCGGCTTCAGCGGCTGGACGCTGCGCGAGGTGTCGGTGTCGGCCGACACGCCGCCCATGCCGGTGCCCATGATGCGCGCTGTGGCGGCGGCGGCGCCCATGTCGGCCGACGCCTCGCTGCCGGTGGAAGCCGGCACCGGCACGGTCACGGCCACGGTCAGCGGCAGCCTGCAGCTCACCAAATAAGCGGCCCGGCGGGCCGCGGTTCGGCCGGCAGCCCGGCGATCAGCTCGGGCGCAGGGCGGTGGCCATGTGCAGCACGGCCTTCACCACCCGCTGCACCGCCTGCTGCGCGCGGCCCTCGCTGAGCGAGCCGTCGGCGGCAAAGGCCTGGTGGGCCTGGCTCAGCGCAAACTGCTCGGGCACCACCACCATGCCCGGTGCCATCTGCAAGAAGGCGCGGAAGCTGTTCAGGCTGCGCAGCCCGCCCAAGGCCCCGGGCGAGGCGCTGACCAGCCCGGCCGGCTTGCCGGCCATGGCGGCCAGGCCACTGGGCAGGGCATTCGGCAAGTCTTCGCTGGCCGGTACCCGCGAGGCCCAGGCCATGGCGTTGATCAGCAGCGGCGTTGGGAAGCCGTTGTACTCGGGGCAGGCCACGAACAAGGCTTCGTGTTCGGCCAGCAGCTTTCGCAGCTGCAGCGCGCCGGCCGGCATGCCCGCGGTTTCCACGGCGGCGTGGTACACCGGCAGGCCCAGCGAGTGCAGGTCCAGCTGTGTCACATCGGCGCCGGCCTCGCGGGCCAGTGAGGCGCCCAGGTCGGCCAGCCGGGCGTTGAACGAGCCCTCGCGCGAGCTGCCGGCAAACACCAGCAGGCGGATGGGTGCGGTGCTCATTGCGCCGTCCAGCCGCCGTCCATGGCCCAGGCCACGCCGGCCACGTTGTCGGCCGCGGGAGAGCACAGAAACACCACCAGCTCGGCCAGTTGCTCCGGCGTGGTGAAACGCAGCGAGGGCTGCTTGTCGGCCAGCAGGCGGCGCTTGGCTTCTTCGTTGTCCACACCGTCCTTCAGCGCGCGTGCATCCACCTGCTTTTGCACCAGCGGCGTCAGCACCCAGCCCGGGCAGATGGCGTTGACGGTGACGCCGCCGGTGGCGTTTTCCAGCGCCGCCGCCTTGGTCAGGCCCACCACGCCGTGTTTGGCCGCCACATAGGCGCTCTTGCCGGCCGAGGCTACCAGGCCGTGCGCAGAGGCCACGTTGACGATGCGGCCCCAGCCGCGGCTCTTCATGCCCGGCAGCGCCACGCGCATGGCGTGGAAGGCCGAGCTGAGGTTGATGGCGATGATGGCGTCCCAGCGGTCGACGGGAAAGTCTTCCACGTTGGCCACGTGCTGTATGCCGGCGTTGTTGACCAGGATGTCGCAGCTGCCCAGCTCGGCTTCGCAGGCGCGCACCATGGCTTCAATTTCCGCCGGCTTGCTCATGTCGGCGCCGTGGTAGCTGGCGCGGGCGCCGGTGGCGCGCACCTGGGCCAGCGCCGCTTCGTGGTCGCCGAAGCCGTTGAGCATGACGCTGGCGCCGCGCGCCGCCAGCGTGGTGGCGATGCCCAGGCCAATGCCGCTGGTGGAACCGGTGACGAGGGCGGTCTTTCCGCTGAGCATGGGCGGCTCCTGTGTGCCTTGGTTACGATGCCGTAGATTAACCCGTTGGATCCGTGTCACCGATGAGCGAACCCCGCCTGGCCTTTGTACGCTGCCTCGGCACCCGCGGCCTGCACCGCATGGCGTACTGGGTGTGGGGCGATGCCTCGGCGCCGCGCACCGTGGTCTGCGTGCACGGGCTGTCGCGCCAGGGGCGCGACTTCGACGCACTGGCGCGCGACCTCGCCGCCGACGGCTGGCGCGTGGTGTGCCCCGACGTGGTGGGCCGCGGCCGCAGCGACCGCCTGGCCGACCCGGCCGGCTACACCATCCCGGCCTACGTGGCCGACATGGTCACGCTGCTGGCGCGGCTGGATGTGGAAGAGGTGGCCTGGGTGGGCACCTCCATGGGCGGGCTGATAGGCCTGGGCCTGGCAGCGCTGCCGGGCTCGCCGGTGCGCCGCCTGGTGCTCAACGACGTCGGCCCGGCCATAGAGGCGGGGGCGCTGGCGCGCATAGGCACCTACCTGGGCCAGCCGGTGCACTGGCGCAGCGTGGACGAGGCGGCCGACGCGCTGGCGGTCATCTCCCAGGGTTTCGGCCCGCACACCCGTGAACAGTGGCTGGCGCTGACACGGCCGCAACTGGTGCAGCGCCCTGAAAACGAAGGCGGCGGCTGGCAGCCGCACTACGACCCGGCCATTGCCGTGCCCTTCCGCGCCATCACCCCGGCGCTGGCGGCCGCCGGCGAGGCCCAGCTCTGGCAGGCCTACGACAGCCTGCGCTGCCCCACGCTGCTGCTGCGCGGCGCCGAGTCCGACCTGCTGTCGCCGGCCACCGCCCAGGCCATGACCCAACGCGGCCCGCGCGCCCGGCTGGTGGAGTTTGCCGGCGTGGGCCATGCGCCCACGCTGGTGCAGGCCGACCAGCGCGCCGCCGTGCGCGGGTTTCTGAACACGCCATGAAAACCGCAGCGGCCACCGGGCAGCCCGGCGCCGCGGCCATCGTGCACCTGGCCAGCGTGACGCCGGCCGAGCCCGGCAGCGCGCCCACCACCACCGGCCCGGCTGCCGACCCGGTGGCCCGTGCCCGCGCCTTTGCCGAGCCCTTGCTTACCGGCCAGCTGCTGGACACCGGCGAAGATGCGCTGTCGCACGCCGACGGCGTGGCCGCGGTGTTGCAAGGCATAGGCGGCGCGCCTTCGCTGGTGGCTGCGGCCTACCTGGTCTACGCCGGCGACTACCTGCAGCGGCCCGAAGAAGTGGTGCGCAAGGCCTTCGGCGACAGCTACGCCAGCCTGGTGTCGCTGACACGCCAGCTGGTGCGCATACAGCGTGCTGCGCGCGAAGCGCAGCTGGGCGAGGCACGGCGGGCCGAGCAGACCGAACGTGTGCGCAAGATGCTGCTGGCCTTCAGCCGCGACCTGCGCGTGGTGCTGCTGCGTCTGGCCTCGCGGCTGCAGACGCTGCGCTGGTTTGCGGCCACGCGCCAGCCTTGCCCGCAGCCGCTGGCGCTGGAAAGCCAGCAGGTGTTTGCGCCGCTGGCCAACCGCCTGGGCATCTGGCAGGTGAAGTGGGAGCTGGAAGACCTGTCCTTCCGCTTCCTGCAGCCCGAGGACTACCAGCGCACGGCGCGCCTGGTGGACGAGACACGCACCGCACGCGAGCACAGCGTGGCCGCCGCGCGCGACCAGCTCGCGGCCCTGCTGCAGGGCGCCGGCATCGCGGCCGACGTGCAGGGGCGGCCCAAGCACCTGTGGAGCATCTGGAAGAAGATGCAGGGCAAGGGCCTGGACTACACGCGTGTGTTCGACACGCGCGCGCTGCGTGTAGTGGTGGACGACGTGCCGGCCTGCTACGCCGCGCTGGCGCGTGTGCACGAGGCCTGGCAGCCGCTGGAAGGCGAGTTCGACGACTACATCGCCCGTCCCAAGCCCAACGGCTACCAGAGCCTGCACACCGTCGTGCGCACCACCGACGGCCGGCCGCTGGAGGTGCAGATACGCACCTGCGCCATGCACGAGCACGCCGAGCACGGCGTGGCGGCGCACTGGATGTACAAGGAAGCCGGCACCCGCGGCTATGCCGGCACCAGCGGCCTGCGGCCCGGCGCCGGCGGCGCGGTGGACACCGACGAGCGCATCACCGAAGCGCGCCGCGCCGTGCTGCGCGAACTGCTGGCCTGGGAGCGCGAGTTCTCCGGCCAGCAGGCCGGCGCCACCGACACCAGCGGCCCCGCCGCCTTCGACGAGCGCATCTACGTCTTCACGCCGCAGGCCACCATCATCGAGCTGCCGGCCGCCGGCACCCCGGTGGACTTTGCCTACAGCCTGCACACCGACCTGGGCCACCGCTGCCGCGGTGCCAAGGTGGACGGCGTGATGGCGCCGCTGAACACCGCACTGCTCAGCGGCCAGACCGTGGAGGTGACGGCGGCCAAGGAGGGCGGGCCCTCGCTGGACTGGCTGAACCCCGAGCTGGGCTACCTGAAGAGCCCGCGCGCCAAGGCCAAGGTGCGGGCCTGGTTCAACGCCCAGGCGCAGGCGCAGACCATCGCCCGCGGCCGCGAGGCGGTGGAAAAGCTGTTGCAGCGAGAAGGCCGCAGCGCCGTGAAGCTGGAAGCGCTGGCCGAGCAACTGGGCTTCAAGAGCGCCGACGCGCTGTTCGAGGTGGTGGGCAAGGACGAGTACTCGCTGCGCCACATCGAGCAGTGGCTGCGCCCGACGCAGCCCGCCGCGCCGGACGAACGCATCGCGCTGCACCGGCCGCGCAGCGAGGCCAGCAAGGGCGGTGTGCTGGTGGTGGGGGTGGACTCGCTGCTGACCTCGCTGGCGCGCTGCTGCCGGCCGGCGCCGCCGGACGCCGTGGCCGGCTTCGTGACGCGCGGACGCGGCGTGGCGGTGCACCGGCGCGATTGCAGCAACCTGCGCCACATGGCCGCCAGCCACCCCGACCGCGTCATCGAGGTGGCCTGGGGCGCTTCGCATGCCGCAGGCAGCCGCGACGAAGCCGTGTACCCGCAGGACGTGCTGGTGGAGGCCAGCGACCGCCCCGGCCTGCTGCGCGACATCTCCGAGCTGTTCGCCAAGGAGAAGCTGCGCGTCACCGGCGCGCAGATGCAGTCGGCGCGTGAAAGAGGCACCGCCTGGATGACCTTCACGGTGGAGGTCAGCGACACCACACGCCTGGCCGCGGTGCTGCAACGTGTGGCGCAAGTGGCGGGCGTGCGTCACGCCCGACGCAAGTAGGCGACCCCGGATGCGACCGGAGCCTCGGCTATACTGCGAGCTTCGACCTTAGGCGCTTAGCTCAGCTGGTTAGAGCACCACCTTGACATGGTGGGGGTCGGAGGTTCGAGTCCTCTAGCGCCTACCAGATTGCCAGAAGACAAAGGGCTTGGCGGCTTCGCCAGGCCCTTTTTCCTTGTGGCGACAAGCCGCGAAGCGGCGCGGCGGCCAGGGCAGGGTGCTGCGCCCGCCGCCACGCTTGGCCCCCCTATCTGGGCCGGTGAAGCGCGCAGAGCTTGTTGCCATCGGGGTCGCGAACGTAGGCCAGGTGCATGGCGCCCAGCTTGCCCTCGCGCAGGCCCGGCGGGTCTTCTATCGAGCTGCCGCCGTGGGCGACCGCTGCGTCATGGAACTGCTGCACCTGCTCGGGCGAGCTGCACTTGAATCCTATGGTGCCGCCGTTGGCGAAGCTGGCTGCTTCGCCGTTGAGCGGTTCGCTCACGCAGAAGGACGCGCCGTCGTGCCGGTAGAACAAGCGCTGCTGGCCGCTGCCGTTCACGTTGCGAAAGGGCTCGCCCGCGCCCAGCACCGCCAGCACGGCGTCATAAAACCGTTTCGATCGTTCTATGTCGTTGGACCCGACCATCACGTGGCTGAACATTCCTTGGTCTCCATGGTTTTCGGTTGTGGGGTTGCGCGCAGGCCCCGGGGCCTGATGCCTACGCACATTGTGGCCCGCTGAGGCCGCCCTTTAAGCCTTTAAGCGCAGGCGGCGTGCCACGCTTCGCGGCTCACCGCATGGGTGACGCAGGGCTGGCCGTACCAGGTCTCCACGCCACGGCAGCGCATGTGCAGCCGGTCCATGACACGGGCGGAAGCCAGGTTGTCGGCGTGGCGGACAGCGATCAACTCCGGAGCGGCCAGCCCGTCAAAGGCATGTTGCGCCATGCGCCGTGCGGCTTCGGTGGCCAGGCCCTGGCGCCAGAAGTCCGGGTGCAGGCGCCAGCCGATCTCCAGCGGGTTGCATCGCAGGCTTTGCAAGTCGGCTGGCAACTCGCCCTCTCGCCGGGCGTGCTGCACGCAGCCGGCGCCCGCCACACGGCCCGTGGCCGGCTCCATGAAGGCCCACCAACTGGTGCCCCAGGCCGCCCAGCAGCGCTGCACACGCGCCACCCAGGCCGCGGTCTGTTCACGCGGTGCCGGTTGGCCGCTGATGTAGCGCATCACCTCCGGCAGCTGGTCCATGGCGTGCAGGCCGTCCAGATGCTGTTCGGTGATGGGTTCCAGCCGCAGGCGCGCCGTGTGCAGGATGCTCATGTTGTCCCCGTCAAGGCGCCGCACCTTAAGCGCTCGGAGCCCTCACCGGGCCAGGCCCTCGCACAGCGCCTTCAGTTTTTGCAGCGCCTTCGGCCAGGCGGCCGGCATGCCTTGGAAGGTTGGCATGGCCGGCGCTGTCGCCATCATTGATCGCGCAGCAGCGTCTGCGTCAGGCGGAAGCGGCCGGCCGGGTAGAAGCAGATGGCCACGTAGCAGCGCCCCCGGTCACCTTCGCTGAAGATGCGGTACACCGCGCGCAGCGCCGGCGTCTTGGCCGGCACGTTCAGCACCTCGGCCACTTCGCGCGTCAGCGCGCAGGCCTCGATCTGCTGCTCTATGCGTTCCACAGGATGCTGCTGCAGACTGTCCATCACCTGGCGCAGCGAACCGCGCCGCTTGCCGATGAGCGGCAGCACGTCGCGGTGCTCCGGGCGAAGGTAGTAGTCGGTCCAGGAGACCGCCACACCGGTGTCCGGCGAGGTGCGGTAGGCCGAGACGCGGATCCACGCCTCACCCGGGTCGCAGCCCAGGTCGCCGGCCAGCACCGGGTCGGCCACCACATCGGCCACCTCCACCAGGCGCAGGTCGGTGGCACCCGAAAAACGCAGCAGGTCGCTGGCGCTGTTGGTCTGCACGCTGTAGCTGCGCTGCGGGTGCCGGGCCACCACCACGCTGCCTATGCGCGGGCGCCGTTTCAGGTAGCCCTGGCGCTCCAGCGTGGAGAGCGCGGCGCGGGCGGTGAAGCGGCTCAGGCCGTGCTGGGCAGACAGCGCAATCTCCGAAGGCAGCACGCTGCCTACCGGGTACTGCCCGTCACCAATCTGCTGGCGCAGTGTGTCCGCCAGGGCGGCGTACAAGGGTTTGGACAAAAGAACTTCCTCCCGAAGTCATTGTGGATCGTTCTGCGCCGGCCTCTGGTCCGCCACGGCGGCGCGTGCTGGTCGGCGTTGAAAGCCGACCCCGCCGCATCACGCCAGGCCGCCGGCTTCTTGTACCCTGTCTCGCACGATGACCGCGTCCAGCGCCATCACGCCCTGGCCCTGGGGCAGCACGATAACCGGGTTGACATCCATCTCGGCCAGGTGCTCGCGGTGGCGGGCGGCAAACTGCGACAGCCGCACCATCGCGTCCACCAGCGCAGCCTCGTCCGCTGGCGGCGCACCGCGAAAACCCCGCAGCAGCGCCGCGGCACGCGTCTGGGCGATCAGCGCGCGCGCCGCCTGCGGGCTCAGCGGGCAGGTGCCGAAGGCCACGTCCTTGAACAGCTCGACGGCCACCCCGCCCAGGCCGAACATCAGCACCGGCCCGAAGGCGGCATCGCGCTTGATGCCCAGCACCACCTCCACGCCGCGCGGCGCCATGCGCTCCACCAGAAAGCCCTGGAAGCGCAGGCCGGGCTGCGCCGCCACCATGGCGCGTGCTGCGGCCTCGGCGGCCTGTGGCGTGGCCAGGTTCAGCGCCACCAGGCCCAGCTCGCTCTTGTGCGCCACGCCTTCGGCGAGGCCCTTGACCACCACGCTGCCTTCCAGCTGCCGGGCGCAGGCGGCGACCTCTTCCACACCCGCCGCCACGCGCGAGGCGGGCACGGCAATGCCCATCTGCGCCAGCAAGGCCTTGGAACGCACTTCGTCGATCAACCCTGGGCCGGCTTGCAGGTCCGGCAATTCCGGCAGCGCGGTGCCGGGCCGGCCCGCTTCCAGCACCGGCTGCTGCCAGGCGCGCACATGGCCGATCAGCGTGGCCGCGGAGCGCAGGCTGCGCAGCAGCGGCACGCCCAGCGAGCGGGCGCGCGCAAAGCCGGCCTCCTGCGGGTGGCCCGACACCGAGATCAGCGCGCCGGGCTTGTCACTCGCTTGCAGCACGTCCAGCGCCTGGTCCAGCCACAGGCGCGAGCGCTCGTCGCGTGGCGCACCCACGCCCACCCACAGCACCGCGTCAACGGCCGGGTCTTGCAGCGCAATGGCCATGGCTTCGCGCGGCAGCTCGGGGTCGGAGAACACCGCACCGCCTATGTCCAGTGGGTTGTCAGCCTTCACGTAGCCGGGCAGCAAGGCTTCCAGGCGTTGCTGGGTGGCGGCCGAGAGTGCCGGCACCGGGATGCCTGCGGCGGCGCACTCGTCGGCCAGGATGGAGGCTGCACCGCCCGACAGCGTGAACACCAGCAGCCCGCCGCCGCCCACAGGCGCCTTGTGCTTCCATGCGGTGAGCATGGTGGCGGTGGGCAGCAGGTCTTCGCACTCCTGCACACGCAGGATGCCTTGCTCGCGGCAGACGGCGGAGAAGATCTCGTCCGAACCCGCCAGCGCACCGGTGTGCGACATCACCGCCTGGCGGCCCAGCTCCGACGCGCCGGCCTTGAACACCACGAGCGGCTTGCCGGCCAAGCGCGCGCGGCGTGCGGCGGCCACAAAACGCTGGGGTTGGCGCAGGCCCTCCACCATCAGCGCGATCACGTCCACCTGAGGGTCGTCCACCAGGTGCTCGACGATTTCCTCCATGCCAATGTCCATGGCATTGCCCACGTGCGCGAACAGGCCCACGTCGGCGCCGGCGTCCTCGGCATTGAGCAGCAGGCCGCCCATCATGGCGCCGCTTTGCGTGACCAGCGCGACACGCCCGGCGCGCGGGTGCTGCATCGATTCGAACGAGCTGTTGTAGCCCAGCGAGTAGCCCAGGGCCGGCTGGCCGGCACCCAGGCAGTTAGGCCCCAGGAGACGCAGCGAACTGCCTTGCAGCAACTCGCGCAGACGCTGGGCGCGTGCCTGGCCCTGCGGGCCCTGTTCCTCCCAGCCGGCGCTGCAAGCCACCACCACCTTGACGCCGGCGTCGCGGCAGGCGGCCACGGCGTCCAATGTCATGTCGGCGTTCAGGCCGATCATCACCAGGTCCGGCACCTCCGGCAGCTCGGCCAGCGAGGCGTAGCAGCGGGTGCCGAACAGCTCGCCGTACTTCGGGTTGACCGGGTACAGGCCGCCCTTGAAGCCATGCCGCAGGCAGTTGCGCAGCCCGCGCGAGGCCGGCGAGCTGGGCCGTTCGGAAGCGCCCAGGAAGGCGATGGACCGGGGGTGGAACAGGGCATGCAGCCCGGTCTGGGCCGTGACGGCCGTGGCAGGGGTGTCGGAGGGCAAGGTGGTCAAGGCAGAAAAGAGGTCGGAAGGGTGGGCCGGGCAGACAGGGTTCAGGGGCCGGTGTGTGGCGCCGTGGCCGAGCGCTGGAAGCGGCGGCGCCCGTCGGGGCCCAGCGAAGACACCAGCCAGCCCAGGTGTTGCAGGAAGTGCAGGTGGGCGATGGCTTCGCCCAGGCCAAAGCCCACTTCCTCGTTGTGCAGCGGCCGGCCGAACAGCACCGGCAGCATGTCGTAGCAGCTCATGGGCGCGGTGCAGGCGGCCAGCACATCGTGAAGTCGCTGCTCGTGGTGGGCACGCAGCTCTTCCACACGCGTGGCGATGCCGTTCATGGGCTGCTTGTGCGAGGGCAGCAGCAGCACGTCGTCTTCGAGCGACTCGAAGGCCCTCAGCGACTCCAGGTAGGACAACAGCGGGTTGGCGTCGCCACCGGGCCAGACGGCGATGTTGGGCGTGATCTTGGGCAGCACCTGGTCGCCGCCGATCATCAGCCGGCCTGTTTCGTCCAGCAGGCTCAGGTGTTGCGGAGAGTGGCCGCGGCCTATCAGCGGCCGCCAGCGCCGGCCACCCAGCAACAGCGGCTGCGTGGGGTCTATCAGGCCCACGTTGGCCGGTAGCGCATGCACCTGCACCGCGTAGCGCGGCATGCGCTCCAGCAACTGGGTGGCCAGCTCGGGCGGCAGGCCGTGTTCGTGCCACAGCGGCGTGCGCTCGGCCACCACGTCGCGCTGCGGGTCGGCGTAGCGGCCGGCCACGGCCAGTTCACCCGGGGTCATGCTCACGGGGATGTTGAAGCGTTGCGCCAGCCAGCCCGCCAGGCCGATGTGGTCCGGGTGGTGGTGGGTGACCACGATGCGGGTCAGCGGCCGGCCGCACAGCGTGTCGGAGGCCGCCAGTTCCGTCCAGACCTGGCGGCTGGCCGGCGTATCCAGCCCGCAGTCGACGATGGTCCAGCCTTCGCCATCGTCCAGCAGGTACACGTTGATGTGGTTCAGCGCAAAGGGCAGCGGCAGGCGCAGCAGCCACACGCCCGGGGCCATCTGCACCGGTTGTCCGGTGTTGATCGTCGCCGGGTGCGGCCGGGTGGGCGCCAGCCCAGCGCGCCGGCGCCACAGCGAAACAGGGATCACGGCCGGCGCGGCTGGCGCGGCGTGCGAGGCAGCGGCCTCCACCTACAGCCCCATCTGCTTGGCGATGATGGTGCGCTGTATCTCGGATGCACCGGCACCGATCATGCCTATGCGCGAGTCGCGGAAGAAGAGCTCCATGTCGTAGTCCTTCAGCACACCGTAGCCGCCCATCACCTGCACGCCGTTGTTGGCGATGTCGAACAGCGCTTCCGAGGCCCACAGCTTGGCCATGGACATCTCCTTGAAGCAGGGCAGGCCCTGGCTCAGCATCCAGGCCACGCGGTAGCCCAGCAGCCGTGCGATGTCGGTCTTCATCTGCATGTCGGCCAGCTTGTGCTGCACGGCCTGAAACTTGGAGATGGGCTGGCCGAACTGGCGGCGGTCCTTGGCGTAGCCCACCACGTAGTCGATGATGGCCTGCGAGGTGCCGGCGTACATCATGGCCACGCTCAGCCGCTCTATGCCCAGGCCGCTGTTGAGGTTGGCCCAGCCTTCGTGCAACTGGCCCATCAACGCGTCGCGCGGCACGCGCACGTCGCGGAAGAACACCTCGTTGGTGTGCGTGGCGGTGCGGCCCAGTTGCTTGAGCGGCCGTATCTCTATGCCCGGCGAACGGGCGTCCACCAGCAGGATGCTGATACCGTGGTGCTTCTTGGCCGGCTGCCGAATGGTGCGCGTGACGGTGACGATGTAGTCGGCCACATGCGCATTGGTGGTGAACATCTTCTGCCCATTGAGCAGAAAGTGGTCGCCGCGCTCGTCGGCAAACAGCTCCACGGCAGCGGCGTCCGAGCCCACGTTGGGCTCGCTCAGCGCAAAGGCCAGCTTCACGTCGCCGGCGATCACGCGGGGCAGCATCTCGCGCTTCTGGGCTTCGCTGCCGTACAGCAGGATGTTGTAGCCGCCCAGCACCACGGTGGTGAAGTAGGAGGTGCCGGCGCCGTACCAACCGTAGCCGGCCTCTTCCAGGAAGACGGCCAGTTCTACCGGCCCCAGCCCGGCGCCACCATAAGCCTCGGGGAAGGGAATGCCCATCCAGCCCTGCGCCGCCATCTTGGCGTACAGCTCGGTGGGGAAGCGGTCGTTGTCGCTGCAGCCCCGGATGTACTCGCGGCTGCACTCCTTGGCCATGAATCGGCGCACGGACTCACGCAGCATGTCCTGTTCCGGGGTGAAGGCAAAGTCCATCTCTGGCGGGCTCCTGTGGTTGAGCTTGTGACGGGCTTCAGCGGCCCGCGGCGGAGGAGGCCGAAGGCCGGCTCTCCAGAAAGCGGGTGACGGCCGCGCGGTGTTCGGCCGAGGTGAAGGCCTGGCCCAGTTCCTGCGCTTCGTGCTCCAGGCTGTCGGTCAGGCCGCGCTCCAGGCCGGCATGCAGCAGGCGCTTGATGCGGCCCAGCGCGGCGGGCGGCATGGCCAGCAGCCGACCCACCACTGCGTCTGTGGATTCGGCCAGCTGGGCATGCGGCACCACGCGGTTCACCAGCCCCAGCGCCAGCGCCTCCTTCGCGCTGACCAGGTCGGCCAGCAGCAGCAACTCCATCGCGCGGCCCAGGCCCACCACACGGGGCAGCAGATGGCTGCAACCGAACTCGGGGCTGATGCCCAGGCGGGCGAAGGGGAAACCGAAGCGTGCGCGGTCCGAGGCGATGCGCAGGTCGCAGGCCAGCGCGATGGTGGCGCCGCCGCCCACCGCGGCGCCGTTGACGCTGGCGATGACGGGTTGGGCCAGGCCTTGCAGCAACCGCACCAGCTCGTTGGGCCCGCGGCGTATGCGTTCGCTCCATTGCGCCGCGGTCTGGCCGGCACCGCGCTCGAAGGTGTCCTTGAAGTCGCCGCCGGCGCAGAAGGCCTCGCCTTCGCCGGTGATGACCAGCGCCCGCACATCGGCCCGTTCCCCGGCAGCGCCGCAAGCGGCAACGAGCTGGCGCGTGGTGCTGTCGCCCAGGGCGTTGCGCCGCGCCGGGCGGTTGATGCTGATGCGGGCGATGCCGTCGCGGATGTCAACAAGCAGGTCGTCGTAGCGCATGGTGTGACCGGTCGTTCGGCGCGTTGGCGGCTCCGAGACGACCGTCGGGATGGCGGTGATGTAGGTGCTCTGGTCCGTACAATATTGGACCTTCCTCGGCAGTGTCAATCGTCCCCGAGGTGACAGGTCAAAGACGGGAAATCCCGGGTGCATCTGGCATTGACGGCGTCGTCGATGCGCCTTTATTGTCCGTACCAGTGACAGCCCAACGCAGGTTGATCACCCGACACGAACCCCGGTGCGCCACCTGTTGGCGGCCACCACCACCTGAGGAGCACGTGCACATGAGACGCTTTGTTGCTGCGCTGGCCACAATGGTCGCGCTGCTGGCCGTACCGGCCTTTGCCCAGACCCCGTTTCCGAGCAAGCCCGTCACCATCGTCGTGCCACTGGCCGCTGGCGGTGGAACCGACATCGTCGCGCGCAAGCTCGCCCAGGAACTGCAGGGCATGTGGGGCCAGACGGTGGTGGTGGAGAACGTTGCAGGCGCCAGTTCCATCATCGGCGCGCAACGTGTGGCGCGATCCACGGCAGACGGCTACACGCTGATGGTCACCACCAATGGCGCCATCGTCGGCAACCGGTTCCTGTTCAAGTCGCTGCCCTACGACCCGGACCGGGACTTCATCCCCATTGCGCAACTGGCCGACATCGAGATGGTGGTGCTGGCCCACAACACGGTGCCGGCCAACAACCTGAAGGAACTGGTGGCACTGGCGCGCAAGGAGCCGGGCAAGGTCAGCTACGCCTCCTACGGCAACGGTTCGCAACCCCACCTGCTGTTTGAACTGTTCAAGCAGCGTGAGGGCCTGGACCTGATGCACGTGCCCTACAAGGGCCTGGGGCCGGCGTTGACCGCGGTGATGGGAGGCGAGGTGATGCTGACGCTGACCGGGCGCGGCACCGGCGACGCGGCCATACGCTCCGGGCGCACCAAGGTGTTGAACTACAACTCCAGCAAGCGTGACCCCATGCTGCCGGACGTGCCAACCTCTGACGAGATGGGCTACCCGTACTTCAAGGTGGCCACCTGGCACGGCATCTTTGCGCCACGCGGCACGCCGCAGGAGGTGGTAGCCAAGATCCACCGCGACGTGCAGACCGTGATGCAGCAGCCCGCATTCCGCGACGACATGCTGCGGCGGGCCTACGGCGTGCCCTTGGGTGCGCCGGGCGACTTTTCCAAGCTCATTGCCGAGGAGGTGAAAGCCACTGGCGACATGGTCAAGGCCGCCGGTCTGACGGCGGAGTGAGTGAGGCTTGAAGCTGCGGTGAAACGCGGCGATTGAGCGGCGTCTCCAACACCTTGCAACCACCCTACAGACAGCAGGAAAGGTTTCCTCCATGCGTGGCATCACCCACCTGGGCGCCTTCATAGACCAGGCCCGCCGCGACGGCGATTTGTTGGAGATCGACCGCGAAGCCGACCCATACCTCGAGATCGCCTCGGTAGCGCGGGCCACCGATGGTGGGCCTGCGGTGCTGTTCAAGAACGTCAAGGGTCACCCGGGCCGAACGGTGGTGACCAACGTCTTCGGCGATCGCCGGCGTATCGCGCGCATGTGTGGTGTGCATCCGGACTACCTCCCGCGCCACCTGGCGGATGCGGCGCTGGCGCCGGTGCCTTCGGTGGAGGTGAACCGCGCGCCCTGCCAGGACGAGGTCATCTCCACCGGCATAGACATCGCCCGCGCCATCCCCATCACCCAGCAGACGCGGGACGACGCCGGCTACGTCATCACCGGCGGCCTGGTGCTGGCGCGCGACCCGGAGACGGGGGCCTTCAACGGCTCGTACCACCGCATGCGGGTGCTGTCCAAGAACACCACCTGTCTGACCATACAGGCTGGTCGCCATCTGCTGGAAATCGCGCGCAAGTTCAAGAAGGCGGGGCAGAACCAGGTGCCCATCACGGTGAACGTGGGCGCCAGCCCGGCGGTGCTGATGGCCTGTTCAGGCAGCACCCAGCAAACACTCACGCCCATGGGCTACGACGAGCTGGGCTTTGCCGGCGCCTTGCAGGGCGAACCGGTCAGCGTGGTGCGCGCACGAAGCCAGGACCAGGCCTGGGCCATAGGCGAGGCCGAGCTGGTGCTGGAAGGCTACATCGACACCACGCAACTGGCCTCGGAGGAAGACTCCGGGTTGGACGGCGCCAAAGGCATGATGCCGGAGGCCGGTGGCTACATGGGCCGTGCCTGGAAGGTGTGGACCTTCATCGTCACCGCCATCACGCACCGGCGCAACTACCACTACTGGTTTCCGCTGGCCGTCAACGCCGAGACCACCAACCTCATGGGTTTGCCGGCCGAGGCCTCGGTGTACGACGCCTGCAGGCGCATCAGCCCGCGGGTGTTCGACACCTGCCAGGTGCTGCAAGGCATGCGCGGCTGCCTGGGCATGGTGATACGCATCAACCGCAAGAGCTTCCGCGACGAGGGCCTGCAAAACAACCTGGCCTTCGGTGCGCTGTCGGCGCACTCGGACATGGGCTGGGTGGTGGCGGTGGACCACGACATAGACATCGGCAACGCCGACGACGTGCTGTGGGCCGTCATCTCGCGCGGCGACATGAAGGACGGGCTGATGCTGTCGCCGCTGGCCAAGGTCAGTGGCATGTTGGCCGAAGGCAGCGCTGCCGGCCTGGGGCGCAAGGTGTACATCGATGCCACGGCGCCCTTTGCCGACCGCGAGCGCTACACCCGCGGCAGCTTCGAGTCGCTGGACCTCGCTGCCTGGTTGGGCGACGACGCGGCAGCGCGGGTGCGCGCGCAGCAAAGCGACTATGTGAAGTCGCTGCTGGCCCGCCGTTACTGACGGACGCTGACGGGTCTTTGGAAGGCTTTTGACGAGGTTGCCCAGACTTGAAACGATGAGCACCCCCAAGCCACCGCGCCGGCCGGGCGCGGGCCTGTGTTGACCTCACCAAGAGGTCGTCATCCGAGAGGAGTTCCCATGGAAGAAAAGCCGAAAAAGCCATTCAACTGGGAAAAGTTCCAGCAGAACCTGGGCTACACCGACGAGCAGATGGCCACCTTCCGCGCCGACGACCGCCGCCGGCGCGCCGCGGAGGCGATACCCGAGGCCAACCGCCGCATGATCGTGGCCAAGGTCGTGGCCAGCCACGGCTGCGCCGCTGGCTTCAAGAAGGGCGACACCATCGAGGTGACGGCTGCCGGCGTGGTGAAGTCCAGCAATGTCTGCATCTATGCCGTGGCACCCATGACCATACATGCCGCGATGGCGCACGACCGCATCGCCGAAGGGCTGGACCCCAACGGCATGTGGTTCAACCACTTCAGCTGCCAGGACGCCGGCTTCTGCAACGGCAGCTGGGGCCAGGTGTCCTTCGAGGTGGAGGTCAAGTAGCGTGCCCGACCTCGACTACGCCCAGCTGGCCGACGGGCTCAAGACCCGCCTGCGGCTGCGCGCCGACCCCATCGCGCTGAAACTGTTCGAGCAGGCTGACGCCCTGGACGGTGTCGCCGGCCTGCGCCGGCCCGAGCCGGGGGTTCGGTTCTCCATGTGCCAGCTCATAGGTCAGGTTCGCTGGCTGGGCTTCACGCTGGGCATCACGCATGACAACGTGATGCCCAACAGCAACTGCGGCGGCGTGGCCGGACTCAACGCGCCAGGCCCCAAGTACCTGGACGGCAGCATGTTCCACGGTGTGTGGTTTGCCACCGTGGAAGCCTCTCGCGAGCACCAGGCGCAGATGCCCCGTGTGCCCGCCGGGCGCTACCAGGCCTTGGTGGCCAGCCCGCTGGCCAAAGGCCGGCTGGACCCGCCGGATGCTGTGCTGGTCTACGCCACGCCCGGGCAGATGATGCTGCTTGTCAACGGTTTGCAACACCGTCGCTACTTCCGTGCCGACTTCACGGTGACCGGCGAGACCGCGTGCGCAGACTCCTGGGGCAAGGGCTTGTCCACCGGCGACGTCAGCATCTCCATCCCCTGCTACGCCGAGCGCCGCTTCGGCGGCGTGCAGGACGACGAGCTGCTGGTGTCGCTGCGCGTGGAGCACCTGCAGGAGGCCATCATCGGTCTGGACTGGCTGGCCCAGCGCGGCATACGCTACCCCATCCCGCCCTACGGGCCGCAGTGCGACCCGGCCAAGGCGTTCGAGGTGAACTACGCGGGCAAGCTCTGAGCCGCCTCGCATGGGCGGCCTCGACGGCAAAGGTCTTCTGCAGTGCTCTCTCCCACACCTCTGCCTACCCGGCGGCGCCTCATCGTCGGCATCTCCGGCGCCTCCGGCGTGGTCTTCGGCGTGCGGGCCTTGCAGGTGCTGCGCGCCATGCCCCACATCGAGAGCCACCTCATCTTCTCGGCAGCGGCCAAGCGCACGCTGGTGGAGGAGACCGACTGGTCGGTGGCGGAGGTGGAGGCGCTGGCCGACGTGGTGCACAACCACCGTGACATAGGCGCGTCGGTGGCCAGTGGTTCGTTCCAGACGGCCGGCATGCTGGTGGCGCCTTGTTCCATCAAGACGCTGTCGGGCATCGCCAACAGCCATGCCGACAACCTGCTGACCCGGGCGGCTGACGTGTGCCTGAAGGAGCGCCGCCCGCTGGTCCTGATGGTGCGCGAGATGCCGCTGCACCTGGGGCATCTGGAGCTGATGGAGCGCGTGGCACGCTACGGCGCCGTGGTGGCGCCGCCGGTGCCGGCCTTCTACAACCGTCCGCAAAGCCTGGACGACCTGATAGACCACGCCGTGGGCAAGGTGCTGGACCTGTTCGGCATCGAGCACCGCCTGCTGCGGCGCTGGAAGGACACGCCGCAGGAAGCGGCGGCCCTGCCCGCCGGGTGACCGACTGAAGTGCTGGGCAGCGCCCGCGGCCTGCGCGGGCTGCCATCTCCTGCCGTTCGCCGCACCAGGCTGGCACTTCACCCCCCGGTGCCGTCGATTCGTCGCGAGCCGGCCGCCGGTGGGCCGCGACACGCTACGCTAGCGGGTTGAACCAACCCCAGGCCCGTCGGCAGTCGCCGGCGGGTGGCCCACCATGCGCTTGACCGTCTCCCTCGTCCTTTGCTGCTTCCTGCTGGCCGCCTGCGGCCGCCCGGGCGGTGACTCGGCTTCCGCTGCGGCCGCCGCCTCGGCGCCCGGCGCGCAGCCGGCGGCGCCCAAGCTGCTGCTGAGCCCGGAAGACCTGCGCAGCGTGGACAGCCTGGCCCGCGCCTCCGGCCCGGTCATCACCGGCTCCCTGCAGCCCGAGCGGCGCGCCGACCTGCGCGCCGAGGTGTCGTCGGTGGTGCTGCAGGTGCTGCGCCACAACGGCGAACCCGTGCGGCGGGGCGATCTGCTGGTGCGCTTGGACGACACCGCCATCCGCGACGGGCTGAGTTCGGCGCAGGAGGCCCAACGCGCTGCCGAGCAGACGCTGGCCCAGGCCGAACGCCAGCTGGAGCGCCTGCGCACGCTGCAGGCCCAGGGCATGACTTCCATGCAGGCGATGGAGGACGCCGAGCTGCGCCGCAACCAGGCCACCAGCGAGGTGGTGGCGGCCAAGGCACGGCTGGCCACCGCGCGCCAGCAGCTCGCGCGCACCGAGGTGAGGGCACCGTTTGACGGTGTGGTCAGCGAGCGGCGGGTATCGGCCGGCGACACCGCCATGGCCGGGCGCGAGTTGTTGAAGGTCATAGACCCCGGCAGCCTGCGGTTTGAGGGCCTAGTGTCGGCCGACCGCCTGCACGAGCTGAAGGCCGGGCAGCGCGCCGTCTTCCGTGTCAACGGCTTCCCGGGCGTGGAGTTCGCCGGCACGGTGCAACGCCTGGACGCCGCGGCCAACGCCGCCACGCGCCAGGTGGAGGTCATCGTGGGGTTTGCCGATGCGGCGGGGGCCCCGCGTGTGGCCGGCCTGTACGCCGAAGGGCGGGTGGAAACCGGCAGCTCCGCGGCGCTGATGCTGCCCGACAGCGTGCTGGTGCGCAGCCCCGACGCGGTGGTGGTGTGGCGCGTGGAAGGCGAGCGCCTGGCGCGCGTGGCGGTCACCATAGGCGAGCGCGACCCGCGCAGCGGCCTGGTGCCGGTGCTCAGCGGCCTGTCCGAGGGGCAGCAGGTGCTGCGCAACCCGGGCAGCGGGCTGGTGGACGGCCAGCAGGTCGAGATGACGGCCGCGCCGGCGCCGGCCGCGTCGGCAGCCGCCACGCGCTGAAAGGCACGCCATGCTGCTGTCGGACTTCAGCATCAAACGCCCGACCGCCACGGTCGTGATCCTGCTCGGGATCATGTGCCTGGGCCTGCTGGCGCTGTCCAAGCTGCGCGTCAACCAGATGCCGGACGTGGAGCCGCCCATCCTGGTGATCAACATCCCGTACCCGGGCGCCAGCCCGGACACGGTGGAGCGCGAGGTCGTCAACCGCATAGAGAAGGCGCTGCAAGGCATCTCCGGCACCGACCGCGTGCAAAGCACCTCGCGCGAGGGCAGTGCCACGCTGGTGCTGTTCTTCGAGTACGAGAAGAACCTGATCGAGGCCGCCGACGAGGTGCGCAACGCCATCGCCTCGGTGCGTTTCAAGCTGCCGGTGGAGATGCGCGAGCCGGTGCTGCAGCGCGTGGACCCCTCGGCCCAGCCGGTGATGCAGCTGGCGCTGTCGTCCAGCACACAAAGCCATGCCGACATCTCGCGCCTGGCCGAGGACGTGCTTGCCGACCAGTTCCGCGCGCTGCCCGGGGTGGCGGTGGTCACCGCCAACGGCGCCTTGCGGCGTGAACTGACGGTGCTGCTGCACGCCCAGAAGCTGCGCCAGCACGGCGTGTCGGTCACCGAGGTGGTGGCCGCGCTGCGCGCGCAGAACGCCACCGCCCCGGTGGGCAAGGTGCGGGGCGAGCTGGAAGACCAGAGCATCCGCCTGGTGGGGCGCATAGAGCACCCGTCGGAGTTCGGGCAGATCGTGGTGCGCCGGCGCGGCAACGAGCTGCTGCGCCTGTCCGAGGTGGCCACGGTGCAGGACGGCTTTGCCGAGATGGAAAGCATCTCGCTGCGCAACGGCAACCCCAACGTGGGCTTGTCCATCACGCGCACGCGCGAAAGCAGCACCGTGAGCGTTGCCGATGCGGTGCGCAAGCAGGTCGCGGAGGTCTCGCGCAACCTGCCCGAAGGCACCAAGCTGGAGGTGACGCAGGACAGCGGCGAAAGCGCCGAGAGCAGCCTGTACAACGTGATCCACGCGCTGGTGTTCGGCGCCGGCCTCACGGTGTTCGTGGTCTACCTGTTCCTGAACAGCTGGCGCTCCACCGTGATCACCGCGCTGAGCCTGCCCACCTCGGTGGTGGCCAGCTTCATCGCGGTCTGGCTCAGCGGCAACACGCTGAACTTCATGAGCCTGCTGGGCCTGACGCTGGCCATAGGCGTGCTGATAGACGACGCCATCGTGGTGCGCGAGAACATCGTGCGCCACATGGAGCGCGGCGTGGAGCGCCGCGTCGCTGCGCTGGTGGGCACCAAGGAAATCGGCCTGGCCGTCACCGCCACCACGCTGGCCATCGTGGCAGTGTTCGCGCCGGTGGCCTTCATGTCCGGCGTGTCGGGCCAGTGGTTCCGGCCCTTTGCGCTGACCGTTGTGGCCTCGGTGTTCGTGAGCCTGATCATCTCGTTCACGCTGGACCCCATGCTGTCGGCCTACTGGGGCGACCCACCCGGCCACCACCAGGCGCCCAAGCGCGGCTTGAGCCGCTGGCTGCAGAACTTCAACAACTGGTTCGACCACCAGGCCGACCGTTACGGCCATGTCATCGAATGGGCGCTGAAGCACCGCCGCTGGATGGCCGCCTTTGCGGTGGCCAGCATGCTGGCCGCGGTGGCGTTGCAGGCCAAGTTCGGCGGGACCAGTTTCCTGCCGGCCGCGGACGCAGGCATGCTGGCCATCGAGGTGCGCACGCCGGCCAGCAGCAACCTGGCCTATGCCCGGGTCAAGATGGAGCAGGCCGCCGAGATGGCGCGCTCGCTGCCCGAAACCCAGGCCACCAACAACCTGGTGCGCGCCAGCGGCGGCCGCATCTACGTGGACATAGGCAAGAGCACCGAACGCCGCCGCTCGGCCGCCGAGATCGCCGCCGAACTGCGCACGCTGACGGCGCGGCTGGTGGGCGCCGAGTACGTGGTGATGGACGACCTGAACATGGGGGCGCAGAAGCCCGTGCAGGTGCGTTTCACAGGGCCGGATTCGCGCGAGCTGCTGCGCATCACCGAAGACTTCATGGCACGCCTGCGCACCGTGCCCGGCGCGGTGGACGTGGGCCTGTCGGAGCAGGCGCCGCAGGACGAGCTGAAGATAGACCTGGACCGCGGCCTGGCCAACGCCCTGGGCATCTCCGCGGCCGATGCGGCGCAGGCCCTGCGCGTGGCCTTTGCCGGGGTGGAGGTGGGCGACTGGATAGACCCCGATGGCCAGGCGCGCGACGTGGCGGTGCGCCTGCACCCCGACGACCGCGTGGATGCCAGCAACATCGAGCGCCTGCCCATTGCCGTCACCGGCACCAACATGATGGTGCCGCTGGAGCAGATCGCCACCGTCAGCATGGGCAAGGGGCCTTCGCAGATACAGCACAACGACGGCAAGCGCACCATCACCGTGGCCGCCAACGCCCAGGGCCGCAGCCCCGGCGAGGTGACCGGCGACGCGCTGCGCATCGCGCGCAGCATGCAGTACCCGCCCGGCTACGGGCTGGAACTGGCCGGTGCCTCGCGTGACCAGCAGGAGGTGTTCAAGGACATGAGCATCGCGCTGGTCACCGGCATCGCGCTGATGTACTTCGTGCTGGTCATACAGTTCGGCAGCTTCACCGCGCCGCTGGCGGTGATGCTGTCGCTGCCGCTGTCGCTGATTGGCGTGGTGGTGGCCCTGCTGCTCACCAAGGGCACGCTGAACCTGATGAGCTTCATAGGCATCATCATGCTGATGGGGCTGGTGGCCAAGAACGCCATCCTGCTGCTGGACGCCTCGCGCGTGCTGGAGGCCGAGGGCGTGGACCGCGAGGCGGCGCTGATGGCCGCCGGGCGCAAGCGCTTCAGGCCCATCCTGATGACCAGCTTCGCGCTGGTGGCCGGCATGGTGCCGGTGGCGGTGGGCATAGGCGAGGGCGGCGAGTTCTACCGGCCGCTGGCCATGGCCATCATCGGCGGCGTCATCACCTCCACCTTCCTGACGCTGCTGGTGATCCCCAGCTTCTACGACAGCATAGAGATCGCGCGCGACCGCGCCATCGCCAAGTTCCACCGGCGCGCCCAGCGGTGGCCGGTGGCGCTGGCCTTTGTGATGACGCTGCTGGAAGCGGTGCTGACGCTGCTGCTGGTGCGGCTGGTGTGGCGCTTGCTGCGCCGGCTGGTGGCGTGGCTGGGGCGGCTGGTGTTCGGCCGGCCGGCACATGCGGTGTGAGCCGGGTGCCGGCACCCGGGCACTACAGTTGGCGCATGCAAGCCGTTGAAGACGCTGGCGGCGACACGCTGCCCCTGTTGGCCGATGTCGAAGCCATCGCTCGCCGCGCCGGTGAGGCGGTGATGGCCGTTTATGCCGGCGACTTCGCCGTGCACACCAAGGCCGATGTCTCGCCGGTGACAGCGGCCGACGACGCCGCCGAGGCGCTGATCGTGCCGGCCCTGCAGGCCTTGACGCCCGGCGTACCGGTGGTGGCCGAAGAGGCGGTGGCGCGTGGCGAGGTGCCCGCCACAGGCCGGCGTTTCTGGCTGGTAGACCCGCTGGACGGCACGCGCGAGTTTGTCTCGCGCAACGGCGAGTTCACCGTCAACCTGGCGCTGGTGGTGGATGGCGAACCGTTGCTGGGCGTGGTGCTGGCGCCGGCACTGGGGGCCAAGGGCCGCCTGTTTGCCGGTGCGCGCGGGCAGGGGGCCTGGCTGGACGACGACCAGGGGCGGCGCGCCATCGCCTGCCGCCGCGAGGCCGGCATCGGGGCGGTGGTGGCCTGCAGCCGTTCGCACGGCGACGCCGCTCAGCTGGACGCCTGGCTGGGCGACCGTGCCGTGGCGCGGCGCGTGCCCGTGGGCTCGTCGCTGAAGTTCGGCCTGCTGGCCTGCGGCGAGGCCGATCTGTACCCGCGGCTGGGCCGCACCATGGAATGGGACACCGCCGCCGGCCACGCCGTGCTGCTGGCCGCGGGCGGTTGCGTGCTGACGCTGCAGGGCGAACCGCTGCGCTACGGCAAGCCCGGTTTCGAGAACCCGCACTTCGTGGCGCTGGCCCAGCGGCCGGCCGGCGGCTGAGCCAGCGCCCCGGCGGCCGGTCACCGCGGTGCCGGCGGGAAATCCCGCGGGCGCCGCCGCACAGGCGGCTCCTAGAATGCCTGTGACACAGTCTGCGCCGCCATGCAGGAGGCGCCACAACAGCGAAACGCCACGATGCCGTCTTCTCGCCGCGCCGCACCTGCGACTGACGCCGCCGACGGCGACAGCGCCACCCGCGTCCTCAAGAAGTACCCCAACCGCCGCCTGTACGACACACGCACCAGCAGCTACATCACGCTGGCCGATGTGAAGCAGATGGTGTTGTCCGGCGAAGACTTCGAGGTGCGCGACGCGCGCAGCAGCGAAGACCTCACACGCAGCATCCTGCTGCAGATCATCCTGGAAGAAGAGTCCGGCGGCGTGCCCATGTTCAGCAAGGAAGCGCTGGCGCAGATCATCCGCTTCTACGGCCACGCCATGCAGGGCCTGATGGGCTCCATGCTCGAGAAGAACCTGGCCGCCTTTGCCGAGATGCAGTCGCAGTGGCTGGCCGGCGGCAAGGGCTTGTACGAACCCAAGCACCTGTCGCCCGAGGCCTGGACGCAGTTCCTGGCCGGCCAGGCGCCTGCGCTGCAGGGGCTGATGAACAACTACGTGGAAAGCAGCCGCAAGCTGATGGAGCAGATGCAGGGCGCCGGCTCGCTGTTCCCCGGCATGCCGGGCTTCCCGCCGGCCAAGAAGTAGGCCGGGCCGGCTGGCCCGCCGGCGCCTTGCGGGGCGATGCCGGACCGATGCCGGACAATGGCGCCATGAACCAAGCTGCTGCCACCGCGCCCAAGGTGGCTTTTGTTTCGCTGGGCTGCCCCAAGGCACTGACCGACTCCGAGCTCATCCTCACGCGCCTGGCCGCCGAAGGCTATGCCACGCGCAAGGACGCGGCGGGGGCCGACGTGGTCATCGTCAACACCTGCGGCTTCATAGACGCCGCGGTGCAGGAAAGCCTGGACGCCATAGGCGAGGCCTTGTCCGAGAACGGGCGTGTCATCGTCACCGGCTGCCTGGGCGCGCGCATGGGGGATGACGGCAGCAACCTGGTGCGCCAGGTGCACCCCAAGGTGCTGGCCGTGACCGGCCCGCACGCGACGGAGGAAGTGATGGACGCGGTGCACCAGCACCTGCCCAAGCCGCACGACCCCTTCACCGACCTGGTGCCACCGCTGTTTGACGAGCGCATAGGCATCAAGCTCACGCCCAAGCACTACGCCTACCTGAAGATCAGCGAAGGCTGCAACCACCGCTGCACCTTCTGCATCATCCCCGGCATGCGCGGCGACCTGGTCTCGCGCCCGGTGGGCGATGTGCTGTCGGAAGCCCAGCGCCTGTTCGAATCCGGCGTGAAGGAGCTGCTGGTGGTCAGCCAGGACACCAGCGCCTATGGGGTGGACACCAAGTACCGCATGGGCTTCTTCGACGGCCGGCCGGTGAAGACCCGGTTGCTGGACCTGGCCCGGCAACTGGGCGAGCTGGCGGCGCCCTTTGGCGCCTGGGTGCGCCTGCACTACGTCTACCCCTACCCGCACGTGGACGAGGTGCTGCCGCTGATGGCCGAAGGCCTGGTGCTGCCCTACCTGGACGTGCCTTTCCAGCATGCCCACCCCGATGTGCTGCGCCGCATGAAGCGCCCGGCCAGCGGCGAGAAGAACCTGGAGCGCCTGGCGCGCTGGCGCGAGATCTGCCCGCAGCTGGTGGTGCGCTCCACCTTCATCGCCGGTTTTCCGGGCGAAACCGAAGCCGAGTTCGAGACGCTGCTGAGCTTCTTGCGCGAGGCGCAGATCGACCGCGCCGGCTGTTTCGCCTACTCGCCGGTGGCCGGCGCCACGGCCAACGACTTGCCGGGCCAGTTGCCCGAGGCGCTGCGCGAAGAGCGCCGCTCGCGCTTCATGGCGGTGGCCGAGCAGGTGTCGGTGGACAGGCTCAAGGCCCGCGTGGGCGCCACCATGCAGGTGCTGGTGGACGAAGCGCGCTCGCTGGGCCGCCACGGCGCCGTGGGCCGCAGCTATGCCGACGCCCCGGGCATAGACGGCGTGGTGCACCTGCAGCCGCCGCGCAAGGCCAGCACCCGGCTGCGCACCGGCGAGTTCGTGCGCGCGCGCATCGTGGCCACGCAAGGCCACGACCTGATTGCGGAGGCCTTGTGAACAAGCGCGACCTGGCCACGGAGCTGGTGCACCACCCCTACAAGCCGCCCGAGGGCTTCGAGGCGCCGCAGGTCGGTGTGTACAAGGCCTCCACGGTGATCTTCCCCAACGCCAAGGCGGCGCGTTCGCGCGAGTGGCGTCACAAGACCAGCTACACCTACGGCCTGCACGGCACACCCACCACCTTCACGCTGGAAGAGCGCATCGCCACGCTGAACGGTGCACGCCACTGCGTGCTGGCCCCCAGCGGCCTGGCGGCGGTGGCGCTGGTCAACCAGGCCTTGTTGTCGGCGGGCGACCACCTGCTGCTGCCGCACAACGTCTACGGCCCCAGCCGCGAACTGGCCCGCACCGAGCTGGCGCGCTGGGGCATCAGCCACGCCCTGTACGACCCCCTGGACCCGGCCTCGCTGGCCGCGGCCATCACGCCGCGCACCCGGCTCATCTGGCTGGAAGCCCCGGGCTCGGTGACCATGGAGTTTCCACCCTTGCGCGAGCTGCTGGCCGTGGCGCGCGGGCAGGGCGTGCTGACTGCGCTGGACGACACCTGGGGCGCCGGCGTGGCGCTGGACGGCTTCGGCCTGGGCGTGGACATCGTCATGCAGGCGCTGACCAAGTACGCCAGCGGCGGCGGTGACGTGCTGATGGGCGCGGTCACCACGCGCGACGACGCGCTGCACGAGCGCATCAAGCTGGCGCACATGCACCTGGGCCTGGGCGTGGGCGGCAACGACGTGGAACTGGTGCTGCGCTCGCTGCCCTCGCTGCCCCTGCGCTATGCCGCGCAGGACAGCGCCGGCCGCGAACTGGCGCAATGGCTGGCCGCGCAGCCGCAGGTGGCGCGGGTGCTGCACCCGGCGCTGCCGGGTTCGCCGGGGCACGAACATTGGCAAGACTGCGCCGGCGCCGCCGCGGGCCTGTTCTCTGTGCTGCTGCACGAGCGCTACACGCCCGAGCAGGCCGACGCCTTTGTGGACGCGCTCAGGCTGTTCCGCATTGGCTACTCGTGGGCCGGGCCGGCCAGCCTGGTGGCGGTGTACCCGCTGGCCTCGCTGCGCGACACCGCGGCCTTGCAACGCGCCGGCCTGGGCGGCCACCTGGTGCGCTTTTCGGTAGGGCTGGAGAGCGTGCAGGCGCTGCGCGACGACCTGGCGCAGGCGTTGCAAGGCGCCTTGGGGGCGGGCTGAGCCTGGGCCGCCGGCTCAGCTCTTGCTGGGCGATGAGGAGACCTTCTGCCTCATCAGCCGCCCCTTCTCGCGCTCCCAATCCCGTTTCTTTTCCGTATCGCGCTTGTCGTGCTGCGCCTTGCCCTTGGCCAGCGCGATCTCGGCCTTCACACGGCCGCCCTTGTAGTGCAGGTTCAGCGGCACCAGTGTGAAACCCTTCTGCTCCACCTTGCCTATGAGGCGGCGGATCTCGTCCTTGTGCATCAACAGCTTCTTGGTGCGATCGGCCTCGGGGTGCACGTGGGTGGAGGCGGTGCGCAAGGCGTTGATGCGGCAGCCCACCATGAACAGCTCGCCGTTGCGTATGAGCACGTAGCCGTCGGTCAGCTGCACCTGGCCGGCGCGTATGGCCTTGACCTCCCAGCCTTCCAGCACCATGCCGGCTTCAAACCGCTCGTCGATGTGGTATTCGAACCGCGCACGGCGGTTCTCGGCGATGTTGCTCATGGGGTTCAAGCTGGGGGCGCGTGGCCGTCAGGACAAGCCCGGCGGGCGAGGTCGATTCAAGCCCGGTGCCTACAATCCGCCGATTGTATGAAGCATGTTCGCAGGTCGGTGTTGCTGTGGTACTCGGCGCACGAGATGTACTCGCTGGTCACCGCGGTGGAGGACTACCCGCGCTTCCTGCCCTGGTGCGACAGCGCCGAGATCGTGAAGCGCCACGACGACGGCGTGACCGCCCGGCTGGGCCTGGCCTACATGGGCGTGCGCCACGCCTTCACCACGCGCAACCAGCAGGTGGCCGACGAGTCCGTGAACGTGCAGCTGGTGGACGGCCCGTTTTCGCTGCTGGCCGGCAGCTGGCTGTTCCGCCCGCTGGGCAAGCCGGGCCAGGCACAGCCGGCCTGCAAGATCGAGTTCGACCTGCGCTACGCCTTTTCCAGCAAGGCGCTGGAAGCCGTGGTCAGCCCGGTGTTCGACCGCGTGGCCGACACTTTTGTGGAGTCGTTCGTGAAGCGCGCCGAGGCGGTGTATGGGGCACGCTGACGCGCCGGCGCCGCCCTTGAGTCTGCAGGTGGAGGTGGTGTACTGCCCGCAACCCGGTGACTGCGACGTGGTGCCGCTGCGCCTGGAATCGGGCGCCACGGTGGCCGATGCGGTGGCGGCCAGCGGGCTGCTGCAGCGCCATGCCTTGACAGGTGAGGCGGCGAACCCGCCGCTGACGGTGGGCATCTGGGGCCGCGTGCAGCGCGACCTGGCGACGCCGCTGCGCGACGGCGACCGCATAGAGCTGTACCGCCCGCTGCAGGTGGACCCGAAGGAAGCCCGGCGCGCCCGCTACCGCGAGCACCTGGCCCGGCTGGCGGCCAAGCCGCCACGCAAGCTGCGTTCGGCGGCCAAGGGCTGAACGGCCCGGCGCGGGGCCGCTGGGGTCAGCGGCAGTCGCTGGCGACCACGTCGCGCGCGCGGCGCAACTCGTCGGCGCGGCCCTTGTCGTCCAGGATCTCGCGCTGACCCTGGTCGTTGGTGCGGGCCAGGCGCTGCCCGCTTTCCAGCGCGGTGATGTGGTTGCGCGCCAGGCGGCAGTTTTCGCTGCGCCGCTGGGCCAGACGCTGTTCTTCGGCACGCCGCTGGGCGGTCTGCTCCTGCTCGGCGGCGCGCTTGCGTGCTTCGAGTTCGTTGTCCTGCAGGGCTCGGGGCGGCAGGGCTGCGGCGGGCATGGCTTCGGCCGGTGCCGACGCCCCGTCTGCGGCAGGCGCAGCCGCCGCGGGGCGGGCTTCCGCCTGGGCCGGCTGCGGCCGCGAGAGGATGTTGCGTTCCGGGATGTCCTTGGGCGGCGGCCGGTCGCTGGCGTTGATCTGGCCGTTGGCGTCGCGCCAGGTCCACTGGGCGTGCACGGGGGCGGCCAGGGCCAGTGCCAGCAAGGCCAGCCAGGGCAGGGCGGCAATCTTCATCGGGCCAGTGTAGTGCGGCGCCTGCCGCCGCGGGCCGTCCGGCCTGTGGACGAATGTCACGAATCGGCAGGTGCTACTTCCGGTTACGCGGCGGGCTGGGCGGGGCCTTCCATGGCCGGCGATGACCCGGTGGCCGGTGCTGCGCAGGCGGCCTCCGTATAATCTGCTTTTGCGTCTGGAGCTTCGTTTCATGCGCCTACTCGGCAAAGCGCTGACCTTCGACGATGTGTTGTTGGTCCCGGCGTATTCCCAGGTGTTGCCGCGCGACACCGACCTGGCCACCGCCTTCACCCGTGACATACGCCTGAAACTGCCCCTGGTTTCGGCGGCCATGGACACCGTCACCGAGGCCCGCCTGGCGATCGCCATCGCCCAGGAAGGCGGCATAGGCATCGTGCACAAGAACCTCACGCCGCAGGCCCAGGCGGCCGAGGTGGCGCTGGTCAAGCGCTACGAGAGCGGTGTGCTGCGCGACCCCATCACCGTGTCGCCGCAGACGCGGGTGCGCGAAGTGATGGAGCTGTCGCGCCGCCACGGTTTTTCCGGCTTTCCGGTGCTGGAAGGCAGCACGGTGGTGGGCATCGTCACCAACCGCGACCTGCGCTTTGAAAGCCGCCTGGACGCGCCGGTCAGCGAGGTCATGACGCCGCGCGAGCGCCTGGTGTGGGTGCGCGAAGGCGCCTCGCTGGAAGAAGGCAAGGCCTTGATGCACCGGCACCGCCTGGAGCGTGTGCTGGTGGTCAACGAGGCTTTCGAACTGCGCGGCCTGATGACGGTGAAGGACATCACCAAGCAGACCAGCTTTCCCAATGCCGCGCGCGACGCCCAGGGCAAGCTGCGTGTGGGCGCGGCGGTGGGCGTGGGCGAGGGCACCGAAGAGCGGGTGGAGCTGCTGGTCAAGGCCGGCGTCGATGCCCTGGTGGTGGACACCGCGCACGGCCACAGCGCCGGTGTCATAGACCGTGTGCGCTGGATCAAGCGCGAGTACCCCGGCGTGCAGGTGGTGGGCGGCAACATCGCCACCGGCGCCGCGGCGCTGGCGCTGGCCGAAGCCGGGGCCGATGGGGTGAAGGTGGGCATAGGCCCGGGCAGCATCTGCACCACGCGCATCGTGGCGGGTGTGGGCGTGCCGCAGATCACCGCGATAGACAACGTGGCCAAGGCCTTGCTGGGCAGCGGCGTGCCGCTGATCGCCGACGGCGGCATACGCTACTCGGGCGACATCGCCAAGGCCATCGCCGCCGGCGCCGCCACGGTGATGATGGGCGGCATGTTCGCCGGCACCGAAGAGGCTCCCGGCGAGGTCATCCTGTTCCAGGGCCGCAGCTACAAGAGCTACCGCGGCATGGGCTCGATAGGCGCCATGAAGGCCGGCAGCGCCGACCGCTACTTCCAGGAAAACGACGAGGCCAGCAACCCCAACGCCGAGAAGCTGGTGCCCGAGGGCATAGAGGGCCGCGTGCCCTACAAGGGCAGCCTGGTGGCCATCGTGCACCAGCTGGCCGGCGGCCTGCGTGCTTCCATGGGCTATTGCGGCTGTGCCAGCGTGGACGACATGCGCGAGCGCGCCGAGTTCGTGGAGATCACCGCGGCCGGCATACGCGAAAGCCACGTGCACGACGTGCAGATCACCAAGGAAGCGCCCAACTACCGCGCGGACTGAAGGCCGAAGGCGCCACGCCTGTGAGCACCCTGTTGCCCAACCCCGCCCACACCAGGGCGGCGATGCCGTTCATCCTGGTGACGGTGCTGATCGACATGCTGGCGGTCGGCCTGATCGTGCCGGTGCTGCCGGCCCTGGTGGGGCAATTCACCGCCACCCCCGAGCAGCAGTCGCACTGGGTGGGCGTGCTGTTTGTCAGCTTCAGCCTGGCCAGCTTCATCTGCGCGCCGGTGCTCTCGGCGCTGTCGGACCGCTTCGGCCGCCGGCCGCTGCTGCTGCTCGGCTTTCTGGGCCTTGCGTTGAACTTCTTCATCACCGCCTGGGCCACCTCGTTGTGGATGCTGGTGGCATCAAGGGTGATAGGCGGCGGCATGCAGGCCAATGTGGCGGTGGCGCAGGCCTACGTGGCCGACATCACGCCACCCGAGGACCGCACGCGGCGCTTCGGCGCCCTGGGTGCGATGTTCGGCCTGGGCTTCATCCTGGGCCCGGCCATAGGCGGCACGCTGGGCGGCATAGACCTGCGCCTGCCGTTCATCGTGGCCGGCGTGCTGGCCATGATCAACCTGGTCTACGGCTGGCTGGTGCTGCCGGAGTCGCTGCCGCCCGAGCGGCGGCGGCCGGTGAACTGGCTGCGGGCCAACCCGCTGACTTCGCTGAAGGAGCTGGCCCAGCTGCGCGGCGTGGGCCTGCTGGTGGGCGTGCTGGTGTGCGCCGGCCTGGCCCAGTTCACGCTGTACACCGTGTGGGTGCTGTACACGGGCTTCCGTTTCGGCTGGGGGCCTTCGGAGAACGGCTGGTCGCTGTTTGCCGTGGGCATCGTCTCGGCGCTGGTGCAGGGGGTGCTGCTGTCGCGGCTGGTCCAGCGGTTCACGCGTGAGCGGCTGGCCCTGCTGGGCCTGGCCTCGTCGGCCACGGCGTTTGCGCTGTGGGGCCTGGCCACCGAGCCTTGGATGATCTACGCGGTCATCTTTGCCAACGTGCTGGGCCCGGCGGTGGCCGCGACCATGCAGGGCATCGTCTCCGCCGCTGCCGACCCGCAGCGCCAGGGCCAGACCATGGGCGCCGTGGCCGGCCTGAACAGCCTGATGGCGGTGCTGGGCCCGGTGATGGCCGCGCCGCTGATGGGCATGGTCTCGCACCTGCCGCCCACCGACTGGCGCGTGGGCACCCCCTTCTTCTTTGGCGCCGCCTTGTTGATGCTGGCCTGGCTGTTTGCCTGGCTGCACTTTCGCGGCCATGCACCGGCGGCCGCTGCGGCCGCCTCCCAGAGCTGACGACCAGACCCCCGCCATGACACACGACAAGATCCTGATCCTGGACTTCGGCTCGCAGGTCACGCAGCTGATTGCGCGGCGCATACGCGAGGCGCACGTCTACTGCGAGATCCACCCCAACGACGTCTCCGACGAGTTTGTGCGCAGCTTCGGCGCCAAGGGCATCGTGCTCTCCGGCAGCCACGCCAGCACCTACGAAGCCGAGCACCTGCGCGCGCCGCAGGCGGTGTGGGACGCCGGCGTGCCGGTGCTGGGCATCTGCTACGGCATGCAGACCATGGCCGAGCAGCTGGGCGGGCGTGTGCAATGGAGCGACCAGCGCGAGTTCGGCTACGCCGAGGTGCGCGCGCGTGGCCACACCCGGCTGCTGCAAGGCATCCAGGACTTCAGCACCCCCGAAGGCCACGGCATGCTCAAGGTGTGGATGAGCCACGGCGACAAGGTCACCGAGCTGCCGCGCGGCTTCAAGCTCATGGCCAGCACCCCCAGCTGCCCCATCGCCGGCATGGCCGACGAGGCGCGCGGCTACTACGGCCTGCAGTTCCACCCCGAGGTGACGCACACCGTGCAGGGCAGGGCGCTGCTGGAGCGCTTTGTGCTGCAGATCGCCGGCGCCCGGCCGGACTGGGTGATGCGCGACCACATCGCCGAGGCGGTGGCCCAGATACGCGAGCAGGTGGGCGACGAAGAAGTCATCCTGGGCCTGAGCGGCGGCGTGGATTCCAGCGTGGCCGCGGCGCTGATCCACCGCGCTATTGGTGACCAGCTGACCTGCGTGTTCGTGGACCACGGCCTGCTGCGCCTGGACGAGGGCCGCATGGTGATGGAGATGTTCGCCGGCAAGCTGCACGCCCGGGTCATCCATGTGGACGCCAGCGAGCAGTTCCTGGGCCGGCTGCAGGGCGTGAGCGACCCCGAGCAAAAGCGCAAGATCATCGGCCGCGAGTTCGTGGAGGTGTTCAAGGCCGAGGCCGCCAAGCTCAAGGCGGGTGGTGGGGGTCACAAGGGCGCGAGCTTTTTGGCCCAGGGCACCATCTACCCCGACGTGATCGAGAGCGGCGGCGCCAAGACCAAGAAGGCCGTCACCATCAAGAGCCACCACAACGTGGGCGGCCTGCCGGAACAACTGGGCCTGAAGCTGCTGGAACCGCTGCGCGACCTGTTCAAGGACGAGGTGCGCGAGCTGGGCGTGGCCCTGGGCCTGCCGGCCGAGATGGTGTACCGCCATCCGTTCCCGGGCCCGGGCCTGGGTGTGCGCATCCTGGGCGAGGTCAAGCGCGAGTACGCCGACCTGCTGCGCCGCGCCGACGCCATTTTCATCGAAGAGCTGCGCAACTTCCGCGACGAGGCCCCAGGTCCCAACTGTGGCAAGACCTGGTACGAGCTCACCAGCCAGGCCTTCACGGTGTTCCTGCCCGTGAAGAGCGTGGGCGTGATGGGCGACGGCCGCACCTACGACTACGTGGTGGCGCTGCGCGCCGTGCAGACCAGCGACTTCATGACGGCCGACTGGGCCGAGCTGCCGTATGCGCTTCTGAAGAAGGTGTCGGGCCGCATCATCAACGAGGTGCGCGGCATCAACCGCGTCACCTACGACGTGAGCAGCAAGCCGCCGGCCACCATCGAGTGGGAGTGAGCCCCGGGCCGTCGCCTGTGAGCCTGGGCTGAACGGCAGTCTGGTGGCGGGCGGGCGTTGCCGCGGGCGAGGGCTACCGCGGCGGGTGTCTCATCAACAAGGGGGACGATGCGTCCACGGTGATTCCTGGCAACATCGGTACACATCGTTACTGCTGGCGTGACAGGCCGTGCATGTCTTGATTGTCGATGCGCACCCGGTGACACGGCTGGGCCTGCGCACCCTGCTGCGCGAGCGATGGCCCGGCGCTGCGGTCACCGAAGCCGGGTCCATCGGTGCCGCTCTGGATGCACTTCGAACCCTGGTGCCTCCGTCCCTGGTGCTGCAGGATCTGAGGCTGCCCGACGCCGTGGGCGTGGACGGCGTGGCGCGCACCTTGCGGGCGAGCCGTGAGGCGCGTCTGCTGGTGGTCACCGACAGCGACGAAGCGGTCTATGCCAGCCGGGTGATGCGCATGGGCGCCGCCGGCTTTGTTTCCAAGCAGCGCGCCCTGGCGGATCTGGTCACGGCGATGGAGCGGGTGCTGGCCGGCGGACGCTACGTCAGCCCGGAACAGGCCGAACGCCTGCTGGCCCACCTCGGCAGCCCCACCGGGCCGGGCCTGCCGCACGAACAGTTATCCGCACAGGAACTGAGGGTACTGCAGCTGATTGCGGCTGGGCGTGCGCCGGCCGAGATCGCGCGCACGATGAGCCTGTCGGTGAAGACCGTCGGCAGCTACCGCGCACGGCTGATGGCCAAGTCGGGCTGGACCAGCACCGCGGCCATGAGCCGCTACTGCCTGCTGCACGGCCTGATCGATCCGGACTGATCGATCCGGACTGAGCGCCGGCGCCTGCGGCTTGAAGGCAATTTGCCTACACGTCGTTCAGGTTTTTGCTCGCTCAAGCATAGGAATTCGGCTTATCAACTAGACAAGCCGGGTGGTCGAAGACCGGGCACGCCCTGACGGGCATTCCTGGAGAGACCATGAGACGTCTGCGCCTGTACCCGCTTGCGCTGTTGTTGACCCTGCCCTTGGCCACGGCGCCGGCCGGCGCGGCCACCGCGACCACCAGCTTTGCCGTCACCGCCACGGTCATCAGCACCTGCACCGTGTCCGGCAGCCTGCTGAACTTCGGCGCGGCCATCAACCCGGTGTCGGCCAGCCTGCCCATAGACGCCAGCAGCACGCTCACGGTGGTCTGCACCAACACCACGCCCTACACCGTGGCGCTGGATGCCGGCACCCACGCCGGCGGCGCGGCGAACTTCTCCAGCCGGGCCATGATCAGCGGCAGCGAGTCGCTGGCCTACCAGCTGTACACCACCGCCGGGCGCACCACGGTCTGGGGTGACGGCACCGGTGGCAGCAGTACGGTCGGCGGCACCGGCAGCGGCAGCACGCAAAGCATCACCGTGCATGGCCGGCTGCCTTCGCTGGCCGGCGTGGTGCCGGGTGCCTACACCGACACCGTGACCGTCACCATCACCTACCCCTGACCATGTCCGCGGGGCGCCTCTTTTCTCGCCAGGGTGGTTCCCGCCTGCTGGCCGTGGGCGCCGCCTTGCTGACGCTGGCCTTGGGCCTGCCCAGCGCCGGGCAGGCCCTGGCGACGGAGTTGGGTGTTTCTCCGGTGACGCTGCAGTTCGACCGCCTGCGCAACCGCGGCACGGTGCAGGTGCTGAACCTGGGCGCTGAACCGGTCACGGTACAGGCCGACGCCGTGGCCTGGCGCCGCGAAGCGGGCCGCGACATCGACGAGCCCACGCAAGACCTGCTGCTGAACCCGCCCATCTTCACTATCCCGCCCGGGCAGTCGCAGGTGGTGCGCGTGGGGCTGCGCCGCCCGGTGGACGAAGAGCGCGAGACCCTGTACCGCCTGGTCTTGCGCGAGCTGCCGCCGGCACCCGGCACCGGGCCGCAGGTCAGCGCGCAGGTTCGTGTGCTGATGGCGCTGCGCCTGCCGGTGTACGTGGCCCCGGCCAGCATACGGCGCGATGCGCGCTGGACGGCCTTGCACACCGCCGACGGCCAGGTCGTCGCCGAGATACACAACCAGGGCAACGTGCACCTGCGGCTGGCCCACCTGCGCCTGCTGGGCGCCGACACGGCAGCACCGCTGGCCGAGCGGCATGGGGGCGCCGTGCTGCTGCCCGGCGAGAAGCTGCGTGTTGTGCTGGACGTGCCCAACGCAGCCACGCCGCGTACGCTGGAGGTGCAGCACGACCAGGGCACCCAGCATGTGGCCGTGTCGCCGCCCCGTTGAGTACCTCGTCGCTGCGCTGGCCTGCACCGTCTTGCCGACCCATGCCGACGAAACCCTGCTGCTGGCGCTGCGCCTGAACGGCGTGGACCCCGGCCGCGAGGCCTGGGTGCTGCGCGACGAGGCAGGGCAGTTCGCCCTGGAAGAAGCCGACTGGTCGGCGCTGGGCCTGGCGCCCACGCCGCTGCGCTGGCACGCCGGGCGCGCCTACCGGCAGCTGCGCGACGGCGGGCTCAGCGCCCGGCTGCATGCCGCCACCCAGACGCTGGAGATAGAAGCCCCGCCGCAGGCCTTCGGCCACTACCGCCTGGACGCCGCGCTGCGGCCTGCGCAGCCGCCCAGCCGCGCCGGCGCCGGCGCGGTCTTCAACTACGACCTGGAACTGCGCGGCGATGAGCGGCGCCGCGGCGGCCACGGCTGGCTGGAAGCGCTGGCCTTCAGCCCGGATGCCGGCGACCTGCGTCTGAGTGGCCTGTGGCGCAGCCACGGCACCGGGCGTTCGCGCTGGACGCGGCTGGACACGACCTGGACGCGCGACTTCCCGGCGCAGATGGCCAGCCTGCGCCTGGGCGACGCCATCAGCCATGGCGGCAGCTGGGGCCAGCCGCTGCGGTTTGCCGGGCTGCAGTGGGGCACCGACTTCGCCTTGCGCCCGGGTTTTGTCGCCCACCCCTTGCCCAGCATCCAGGGCAGTGCCGCACTGCCTTCCACGCTGGACTTGTACGTGGACAACGTGCAGCGCTGGCAGCAGGCGGTGCCTGCCGGCAGCTTCGACCTGGTGCAACTGCCGGTCACCAACGGCCAGGGCGAGGTGCGCCTGGTGGTGCGCGACCTGCTGGGCCGCGAGCAAGTGGTCTTGCAGCCCTACCACGTCAGCAGTGCGCTGCTGAGCCCGGGCCTGCAGACCTACTCGATGGAGCTGGGCCGGCTGCGCCAGGGCTACGGCCAGGCCACCGACCACTACGGCGACTGGTTCGGCAGTGCCACCTACCGCCTGGGCGTCCTGCCGCACTACACGCACGAATGGCGCGCCGAGATGTCGCCGCGGCACGGCAACGTGGGTGCCGCCGGCACCTGGCTGCTGCCGGGCCTGGGCACCTTGCAGCTGGGCCTGGCGGTGGGCCGCAGCGAACGCCGCAGCGGCGAGCTGGTCAGCCTGGTCGCCGAGCGCTCCTCGCGGCGCTTCTCCGCCGGCGTGCGCCTGCGCTGGGCCAGCCCGCACTTCGGCGAGCTGGCGCAGGACCGCGGGTCGGCGTCGCGCCACGACATCAGCGCCAGCGTGGGCACCAGCGTCGGGCGCGCCAGCCTGGGCCTGAACCTGGTGGACCGCCGGCGTGCCGACGGGCAGCGGCTGCGCCTGCTTGGCAGCCACGTCACCACCGACCTGGGCCCCTGGGGCGCGCTGGGCCTGTTTATGCACCATGACCAACGCAGCGGCCAGACGGTGGTGGCCTTGAGCCTGACCCGTGTGCTGGACGACCGCCAGGCCGTGTCGGCTGCCGTTCAACGCGGCGGCCCGCAAGCCCACTGGGGGCAGATGCAGTGGCAGGCCTTGGCCGATGAACCCCAGGGCCTGGGCGGGCGCCTGGCGCTTGATGCCGGGCGATCGCCGCGCGCGGTGGCCGAGGGCATCTGGAACACCCCCTATGTGCGCCTGGGCGGCGGCGTGGCCCAGACGCAGGGTGGGCGCGGCGGCACCGACTGGCGCGCCGCCGCCAGCGGCGGTGCGGCCTGGCTGGGCGATACCGCCTTTCTGGCGCGCCGCGTGGAGGGCAGCTTCGTGGTGGTGGATGCCGATGGTCACGCCGGCGTGCCGGTGCTGCTGGAGAACCGCGTCGCCGCCCACACCGACCAGCGCGGCCTGGCCATCGTGCACGGCCTGCGCCCCTACGAAACGCAGCGGCTGGGCATCGATGCCTCCGCATTGCCCATGGACGTGGAGGTGGGCACGCTGGTGCAGACGGTGACGCCGCCGGCGCGCAGCGGCATGCGCCTGGCGGTGCCGCTGCGGCGCGCCGAGGCCTTGCGCTTCAGGCTGGTGGATGCCGAAGGCCGGCCCTGGCCCGCCGGCACCCGGCTGCACATCGACGGGCGGCCGCTGCCCTTGCCTCTGGGCTACGACGGCCTGGCCTACACGCCGCCGGCCGCTGAAGGTGCCACGCTGCAGGCCCGCTGGGGCGAGCGCGAATGCACACGCACGCTGCCGTCGCTGCCCAGTGGCGGTGGCGTTGGCGACGAACGCGACCTGGGCGCGCTGGTATGCCCATGATGACCAGGCCCCATCCCAGCGGGCGGGCCGGTAAACGGCAGCGGCCGGCCGCGGCCCGCACGCTGCTGCCCTGGGCGCTGGCGGTGCTGGGCTGGGCCGTTTGCACGTCGCCGGCACAGGCCTTGTGCGTGGCGCCGCTGTGCAGTTGCACCGTCACCGCTTCCGCCATGAACTTCGGGCCGGTGGTGCCGCTGTCGTCGCACCCCACGGACAGCACGGCCACGGTGCGCGTCAAGTGCGGCGGTGTCGCCGGCCTGGTCATCCCCTACCGCGTGGACCTGGGGCCGGGCAACGGCACGATCCCGGCGCGCCGTATGAACGGGCCCGGCGCCAGCACGCTGAGCTACAACCTCTACACCAACGACGCACGCACCGTGGTCTGGGGTGAAAACCAGCAGGGTGTGCCCGGCCTGATAACGCTGGACCTGCTCGGCCTGTCGCCCGAGCAATTGCTGACGGTCTACGGCCGCATTCCTGGCAGCCAGACGCTGGCCCACCCAGGTGCCCACGGCGACAGCATCCTGGTCACGCTGACCTACTTTTGACGCCGGCCCCGTTTCGGTCGTGCCGGCGGCCCAGCACCGCCCCCACACCCGCCCAGAGCGCGGCGATGAAGGCGCCCGCCACCGCGGCTGCCGCGGCCGAACTCAGTGCCACGATGCCGGCACTCAGCCAGGCCGACAGCGCGTCGCCGCCGCGGTAGACGAAGGTGTCTATGGCGTTCTTGGCCTTGTACTTGGTCTCGGCGTCCAGCGGCGCGAACAGCATCTCGCGCCCCGGGCGCACCAGCGCGTACTCGCCCACGCGGCGCAGCACCATCACCACCACCAGCACCGGGAAGGTGGCCGCCAGCGCCAGCAGGCCGAAGCCGAACACCATCAGCCCCGGCACCGCGGTCAGCAGCACCACCACGCCCAGCCGCGCCGCCAGGCGGCCGGTGACGAAGATCTGTATGAAGATGGTGCTGGCCTGCACCACCGCGTCTATGGCGCTGAAGACCTGCGTCTGGCGCGTGCGGTCGGTGAAGGTCTCGGCCACGATGCGCGCCTGTTCCAGGTACAGGAAGGTGCTGATGGTGGTGAGCAGCAGCACAAACAGCGACACCCCCAGCAGGTAGCGCGAACGGATGATCAACTGCAGGCCGCCCCAGATGGAGCCGCCTATGCGCTGCGGCGCGGCTGCGGCGGCGCGCGGCGGCTGGCGGTCGTGCCAGCGCAGCAGCCAGGCCACGCAGACCAGGGTGCTGAGCAGCAGCATGGTGGACAGCGCCAGCAGCCCGGCTTCGCCCAGCGGTGCCACCAGCGCGCCGCTGAGCAGCGGGCCGGTCAGCCCGCCCAGGCTGGCGCCGGCGGCGATGGGGCCGAACAGGCGCTGGCTCTGCTCGCGGTTCAGCAGGTCGGCCATCAGGCTCCAGGCGATGGAGATGACAAACAGGTTGTAGACCGACACCCAGATGTAGAAGGCGCGGCCTACCCACACATCGCCGGGGTTGAACCACAGCGAGGCGGCGAAGCCGGCCATGACCACGGCAGAGAAGCCGTAGCACACCGGCAGCAGGCGCCGCCGCGGCAGGCGCGAAGCCGCCCAGCCGTAGAGCGGCACCACCACCAGCGTGGCGACGAAGGTGCCGGTGAACAGCCACTGCAGGTTGCGCACACCGCCGGCGATGCCGAAGGTCTCGCGCACCGGCCGCAGCATGAAGTAGCTGGCGAACAGCAGGAAGAACAGCAGGAAGCCGCCTACCAGCGCGGCGCGCTCCTCGTGCCGCACCGCCAGCAGGCTGAAGCGGCGGGTGGCAGCGGCTTCGGGCGGGTGCGGCGCCTCAGAGGGCGTCGACATACGCCTCCATGCGGCGGCGCATGGCTGCGTCGGGCAGGGGCGCGCGGGCGGCGGCCAGGTTGTCGTCCACATAGCGCAGCTGCGCCGTGCCGGGTATGGCGATGGGCCGGCTGGGGTGCGAGACGATGTACTTCAGGAAGAACTGCGCCCAGGTGACGGCGCCGAACTCCGCCGCCCAGGGCGGCAGCTCGCGGCCCTGCGTGGCCTGGAACAGCCGGCCGCGGCCGAAGGGCAGGTTGATCATCACCGCGAAGCCGCGCTCTTGCGCCAGCGGCAGGATGCGCTCGCCCGCGGCGCGGTTGTCCAGGGCATAGTCGATCTGCACCATGTCCAGCGCCTCGCGCCGCATCATGGCTTCGAAGTCGGCGTACTGGCGGTCGAAGGAGGTGGTGGCGCCCAGCGAGCGTATGCGCCCGGCGGCCTTGAGATCGCGCAGCGTGGCCAGCTGGTTGCTGATGTCGCGCAGGTTGTGCACCGCGATCATGTCTATGCGGTCGGTGCGCAGGTTCACGAAGCTCTGCTGTATCTGCGCCTGGCCTTGTTCGCGGTTGTCGGCGCCCACCTTGGTGGCCAGGAAAAGGCGCTCGCGCACACCCAGCGCCTGCACGATCTGCCCCACCACTGCCTCGGCACGGCCGTACGAGGGGGCGGTGTCTATGACCTGACCACCCGCTTCCACAAACCGCGCCACGGTGGCGCGCAGGGCTGCCATCGCCGCTTCGTCGGCCGGGTCGGCGTAGCGGCGCGCGGTGCCTATGCCTATGACCGGCAGGTCTTGCGCCGCGCCGGGCATGCGCGCGGTGACCAAGGCGGGGATTTGTGCACGCAGCGGCAGCGGCAGGGCGGCGGTCAGCGCCAGGGCGCCGGCGCCGAGCAGGGAACGGCGTTGCATCCTCGTTCTCCTTGGCAGCAGGGGGTTGGGCCGCACCGCCACCGCAGAAGGCTGCGGGCGCCGGCCCGCGGGCAGGGTGCCGGCGCATGATAGGGCCCGGTGTATCGTCCAGACCAGCGTCGCCCCGCCTTGCCCCCTGGTGCACCAGGGCGGTTGAGGGCCGCGAACCTAGAGCTGAGATTCCAGCGGCAGCCAGCCCACCACCCGCGCCACCAGGCGCTTGAGCCAGGGCGCTTCCGGCTCGCGCGTGTGCAGCACCGGCGCGCCGTCTTGCTCGGTGTGCCATTGCAGCCGGCCTTGTGCGTCCAGCTGCAGCCGGTAGCTGAAGGCCGGCGTGGTTTCCAGCGCAAACAGCTTGCGCACCTCGGCGATCAGCTCGGGGGTTTCGAAGACGATGCCCATCTCGGTGTTCAGCGACACCGAGCGCGGGTCGAAGTTCAGCGAGCCCACGAAGCCCAGGCGATCGTCCACCGTGAAGGCCTTGGTGTGCAGGCTGGCGTTGCTGGAGCCGCGCAGCGAGAACTCGGTGGCGCCGGCCGTGGGCCGCAGCTCGAACAGCCGCACGCCGCCTTGCAGCAGGGCGCGGCGGTAGGGCGCGTAGCCGCCATGCACCGCCGCCACGTCGGTGGCGGCCAGCGAGTTGGTCAGCACGGTGATGTGCACACCGCGCTGCGCCAGGGCCACCAGGGCCGCCGTGCCTTCGTCGCCGGGCACGAAGTAGGGCGAGCTGATCTCCAGGCGCTCGCGGGCCGAGCCCAGCAGCGGCGCCAGCTCGGCCATCAGCACGTTGTCGCCTTCGCGGCCCAGCACCTTCTCCGGCGGGTCCGACAGCAGCCGTGCCTCCTCGCTCCAGTGCAGGCGCTCGTTGATCAGGCCCAGCAGCGAAACGCCTCGGCGCAGGCGCTCCCGGTAGGGCTGGGCTTCGGCACTGTCGGTCAGCGAGCGCAGCTGGGCCTTCAAGGCAACGAGCGGCTGGTCGTCGGCATTGGACAGGGCCGACACCGGCAGCGCCGCCGGGCTGTTCCAGTAGGCGTCGAACATGGCCTCGGTCTCGTCCATCACGGCGCCCAGGGCCAGCAGGTCCAGATCGCGGAAGTGGGTGGTTTCGCCGGCGTCGAAGTACTCGTCGCCTATGTTGCGGCCGCCCACAATGGCCAGGCGGCCATCGGCGATCCAGGCCTTGTTGTGCATGCGCCGCGTCACGCTGAAGGCGCGCAGCGCCATCTCCAGGCCGCGGGTCAGCCGGCCTTCGCGCACCCGCGTGGGGTTGAACAGCCGCACTTCGATCAGCGCGTGGCTGTCCAGCGCCAGCAAGGTGGGGTCGTCGGCGGCGGCGCCTATGTCGTCCAGCAGCAGGCGCACCCGCACGCCGCGGTCGGCGGCGGCGATGGCCTCGGCCATCAGCAGGCGGCCGGTCAGATCCTGCTTCCAGATGTAGTACATCAGGTCCAGCGAGCGACCGGCGCCTCGGGCCGAGTAGGCACGGGCAGCATAGGCGTCCAGGTTGGACGACAGCATCAGCAGCCCGGTCTGGCCTTCGCGGCCGGCGCTCAGCTCGCTGATGCGGTGGTCCAGCGGCGTTCGGTCTTCGCCGCGCGGCAGCACGTAGGAAGGCTCGCCGCGCGCCTGCGCGGCAAAGTGCCCGTAGGCCAGCACCGACAACACCGAGGCCGTGGCCAGGCCGGCCACGGCGATCGCCGCCACGCGCAGCCAGCTTTTCATGCCTGTGCTCCTGCTCGCATGGCGCGAGCCTAGCAGCCCGGCCGGGCCCGGCGGCTGCGACCCAGGGGAGGCGGGCTTGCGCGACACTGCGGCCGTGAGCACCCAGCCGAACCTGTTTGACGACGCCGCGCCGCCGGCGCCTGCGGGCACGCCTGTGCCTTCGCCCGAGGCGACCACGCCGCGACGCGGTCGGGGCACGGGGGTGAGCGCCGCCGCGCCGGACCCGGCCTGCACGGCGCTGGCCGCCGCCTTGCCAGGCCATCTGCGCCTGGGCACTTCGTCCTGGAACTACCCGGGCTGGGTCGGCACGGTGTGGGACCGCGACTACCCGGAGGCCACCTTGTCGCGCCGCGGCCTCGGCGCCTATGCGCAGCACCCCTTGCTGCGCACCGTCAGCCTGGACCGCGCCTTCTACCAGCCGCTCAGCGCGGTGCAGTTTGCGGCTTATGCGGCCCAGGTGCCGGCGGACTTCCGCTTTGTCGTCAAGGCTCCCAGCCTGGTGGCCGATGCCTTGGTGCGCGACACGGCAGGCCGCGGCCAGCAACCCAATGCGCTGTTCCTGGATGCCGACACGGCCTTGCGCAGCCTGGTGGAGCCGGCGCTGCAAGGGCTGGGCAGCAAGCTGGGTGCGCTGGTTTTTCAGCTCAGCCCGCTGCCGACCCGCTGGTTGCCACGCTTGCCGGCATTGACGGAACAGCTGCACCGCTTGCTGTGCGCCATGCCCGCCTTCGGCAGCGACACGCCGGACGCCGTGCTGGCCGTGGAGGTGCGCAATGCCGAGTGGCTCACGCCGGCCTTTGTCGCCGCACTGCGCGACACCCGCGCCACCTACTGCATGGGCCTGCACGCCAAGATGCCGCCCATCGCCGAACAGCTGCCGGTACTGCGTGCGCTGTGGCCCGGGCCGCTGGTGTGCCGCTGGAACCTGCACCTGCGGCATGGCGCCTATGGCTACGAGGACGCGCAGCGCGAGTACGCCCCCTACGACCGCCTGGTGGACCTCGACCTGCCTACGCGGGCTGCGCTGGCCCGCACCATCGCCGGCGTGGTGGGCGCCGGGCAGCGGGCCTACGTGACGCTGGGCAACAAGGCCGAGGGATCGGCGCCGCTGTCGGTGCAGGCCTTGGCGCAAGAGGTCGCGCAGGGGCTGGCGCAGACGGTGGCGTAGGCGATGGGGCAGACGGTGACGCAGGGGCGGGCATACTCCGCGGCATGAACACGCCTGCGCTGCCATCCGCCCTGGACAAACTGGTCGTCAAGGACGGGGTGGCGCTGGGCGGGCTGCTGGAGGAAGACCGGGCGCTGGCGCTGACCTTTGTCTGGGCCGGCCTGCCCACCGCGGTGCTGAACGAGCGGGAGATCAACGCCGCCCTGCAGGCCCAGTTGGCCGGCGCCGCCCGTTGCCTGGACACCGACCATGTGGAGCTGCGCCGCTGGCTGGTGGACGGCGGCTGGCTGGCACGCGACGGCTATGGCCGCGAGTACCGCCGCGTGCCGGCCGACGAGCTGCCGCCGCAGCGCCAGGGGCTGGGGCGCGAGTTGCTGGCGCTGGACACGGCGGCCTACACCGACCGGCGGCGCGCCGAGCGCGAAGAACAGCGCGCCGCGCGTCGCCGCGCCTTCGAGGCACGGGCCGGCGGAGGCGCGGCCTGATGGACGAAGGCCGAGGCCCCGAGGCGCCCGACGAGATCGGCATGCGCCTGGCGCTGGACCAGGCGCACAACGCCTTGCTAGTGGGCGAGGTGCCGGTGGGCGCCGTCATCGTGCGCCGGGGGCCTGGTGGCATGCAGGTGGTGGCCACCGGCTACAACCGGCCCATCACCACGCACGACCCCACGGCCCACGCCGAGATCGTGGCCTTGCGCCACGCCGCCACGCTGCTGCAGAACTACCGCCTGCCGGGTTGCGAGCTGTACGTCACGCTGGAGCCCTGCGCCATGTGCGCGATGGCGCTGATGCACGCCCGCCTGTCGCGCGTGGTGTGGGGCGCGGCCGACCCCAAGACCGGCGCCGCCGGCTCGGTGCTGAACCTGTTTGACGAGCCGCGCCTGAACCACCACACCACGGCGGTGGGCGGTGTGCTGGCCCAACCCTGCGGCACGCTGCTGCGCGAGTTTTTTGCCGAGTGCCGCAACCGCCAGCGTGCCGCCCGCGGCCTGCCGGCCGCCGAGGGTGATGCGGGCCCTGACACCCTGGCTGCCGATACCCAGGTCGCTGATGTACCCGCCATCCCCACCGGGGAAGTGCTGGAGCTGGGCGCTGCCGAAGAGCCGCCAGCCCGCCGCTGAGACCCACCATGCCTGCCCACGACCACGCTCACCACAGCCATCACCACCACGATCACGACGCCCTGCCGGGCATGCGCTCGCTGTACCTGTATTCGCCTTCCGGCGCATTGCCCGTGCCGGCCGCGCTGCGGCGCGCCGAACAACGCCTGCGGGCGCTGGGCTTTGAAGTGCAGCGCGACACCGCGGCCACTGCACGCAGCCAGCGGTTTGCCGGCGACGACGCGGCGCGCCTGGCGGGCATACGTCGCGCCGCCGAGGCGGCCCCGGACATCGCCCTGGCCACACGCGGCGGCTACGGCCTGACGCGGCTGCTGGACGCCATGCCCTGGCGGCGCATTGCCGCCAGCATCGAGCGCGGCACACGCTGGGTGGGCTACAGCGACCTGACCGCGATGCAACTGGGCCTGCTGGCGCACACCGGCGCCCAGAGCTGGCACGGTCCCATGGCCACCGGCGACTTCGGCCGCGCGGACGCTGACGGTGGCCTGGACGACGTCACCCGCGACTGTTTTGTCGAGGCCATGGACGGCAGCCTGGAGGCCGTGGGCTTCCGCACCGAGACCGGCTTCGACGGCCTGTCGGCGCGCGGCGTGCTGTGGGGCGGCAACCTCAGCGTGCTGGTGTCGCTGCTGGGCACGCGCCACTGGCCCAAGGTCTACGCCGGCATCCTGTTTCTGGAAGACGTGGGCGAGCACCCTTACCGCGTCGAGCGCATGCTGCTGCAGCTGCACCAGGCCGGCGTGCTGGCCAGCCAGAAGGCGGTGCTGCTGGGCGCCTTCAGCGACTGGACCCCGTCGCCGCAGGACAAGGGCTACAAGCTCAAGGATGCGGTGGCCGCACTGCGGGCGGTGAGCAAGACGCCGGTACTGACCGGCCTGCCTTTTGGCCACGTGCCCACCAAGGTGTGCCTGCCGGTGGGCCGCAAGGTGCAGTTGCTGGTGGACGGCCGCAACGTGCTGGTGGGCTGGTAGCGCGTTCATGCGGCGGCGCTTTGTGCCCACCCGCTGGCCGTGGCTGGCCGCGCTGCTGCTGACCTGGCTGCTGGCGGCCTGCAACAACAACCCCTGGCCCAGTGACGCGGCCGAACAGAACACCATTTACAGCGCGGTGATCGAGAGTTCGCCGCGGCACCTGGACCCCACGGCTTCGTACTGGAGCAACGACACCGCCTTCACCTACCAGATCTACGAGCCGCCCTACGGCTACCACTACCTGAAGCGGCCCTACGAGCTGGTGCCCAAGACGGCGGCCCAGGTGGTGAAGCCGCATTACGTGGACGCGCAGGGCCGCGCGCTGCCCGATGATGCCGACCCGGCCTTGATTGCCGAGAGCATCTACGACATCCCCATCAAGCCGGGCATCCTGTACCAGCCGCACCCCGCCTTTGCCGTGGACGAACAAGGCCGCCACCGCTACCACGCCATGCGGCCCGGCGAGCTGGGCCAGCGCTTCACGCCGCTGGACTTTGAACACCAGGGCACGCGCGAACTGGTGGCCGAGGACTTTGTCTACGCGCTCAAGCGACACGCCACCACGCGCATCACCGCGCCCATCTTCAGCACCTTTGCCGAGTATGTGGTGGGCCTGGCCGAGTACGGCGAGCTGATACAGGCCGAAGACCACAAGCTGCTGGCCGGCCACCCGCCGGCCAGCCTGGACAAGCCCTTCCTGGACTTTCGCCGCTGGCCGCTGGAAGGGGTGAGCGCGCCCGAGAAGCACCTGCTGCGCATACGCATCAAGGGCAAGTACCCGCAGTGGAGCTACTGGATGCAGATGACCTTCCTGGCGCCGGTGCCCTGGGAGGCGGATGCGTTCTACGCCCAGCCCGGCATGGCCGCGCGCGGCCTGTCGCTGGACATGTGGCCGGTGGGCACGGGCCCGTACATGATGACGGAGTACATACGCGACCGCCGTCACGTGATGCGCCGCAACCCGAACTACCGCGGCGAGCCCTACCCCTGCGAAGGTGAGCCCGAGGACCGCGCCGCCGGCCTGCTGGACGACTGCGGCAAGCCCACGCCGTTTGTGGACAGCATCGTCAGCGTGATCGAGCGCGAGGCCGTGCCGCGGCGCGCCAAGTTCCGCCAGGGCTACTACGACCTGGAGGTGTTCGAGCGCACCGATACCGGCATGCCCTACCTGGTGGAGATGCAGGACTCCGAGCGTGTGCGCCGCGAGTACGAAGACAAGGGCTTCCAGCTGGCGCGCAGCAGCGACGTCAACAGCTACTTCATCGCCTTCAACATGCTGGACCCGGTGGTGGGCGACCAGGGCAGCGATCAGGAACGCGAACGCAAGCGCAAGCTGCGCCAGGCGCTGTCCATCGTCATCGACTGGGAGGAGTTTTCGCGCATCTTCCCCAAGGACGCTGGCGACACCGCCATGAGCCCGCTGCCGCCGGGCATCTTTGGCTCGCGCGAGGGCACGCGCGAGGGCACGCGCGAGGGCGTGAACCCGGTGACGCACCGCTGGGAAGAAGGCCCGGGCGGTTCAGGTGGGCAGGGCGGTCGCGCCGTGCGCCGCAGCATTGCCGAAGCCAAGGCCTTGATGGTGGAGGCCGGCTACCCCAATGGCCGCGACGCCGCCACCGGCCGCCCGCTGGTGCTGAACTATGACTACTACGCCCCGGCCACGCCGGAGCGCAAGCCGCAGATCGACTGGGTGGTGCGCCAGTTTGCCAAGGTGGACGTGCAGCTGGAGGTGCGTGCCACCGATAACAACCAGTTCCAGGACAAGACGCGCAAGGGCACCTACCAGGTGTTCTGGCTGGGCTGGCTGGCCGACTACCCCGACGCGGAGAACTTCCTGTTCCTGCTGTACAGCAAGGCCGGCAAGACCAAGTACGACGGCGAAAACACGGCCAACTACGAGAGCGAGGCCTACGACCGGCTGTTCGAGCGCATGAAGGCGCTGGAAGACGGCCCCGAGAAGCAGGCGCTGATCGACCAGATGGTGGCGCTGGCGCAGCAGGACGCGCCGTGGACCATGGGCTTCTTCCCGTACTCGTCCGCCGCCACGCAGCGCTGGGTGCACAACCTGAAGTCCACCATCCTGATACGCGACCACGGGCGCTACCTGCGCCTGGACACCGCCGACCGCGCCGCGGCACAAGCGGCCTGGAACCGGCCGCGCTGGTGGCCCATGCTGGCCTTGCTGGCCGCGGCGGCGGCCTTGCTGTGGTTCGTGCGCGCGCAGCTGCGCCGGCGCGAACGCCTGGATGCGCGGGGCCGCGCCGTGGCCGGCACCGCGTCGGACGCGCCGGCGGTGCCGCGGTGAGGGCCCGGCCATGCTGAAGCACATCGTGCGCCGCATGGGCTACGGCCTGCTGGTGTTGCTGGGCGTGAACCTGCTGACCTTTGCGCTGTTCTTCACCGTCAACACGCCCGACGACATGGCGCGGCTGAACCTGGGCGGCAAGCGGGTCAGCGCCGACGCCATCAGCAAGTGGAAGGCCGAACGCGGCTACGACAAGCCGCTGTACATGAACGACCAGGCCCAGGGCCTGAGCCGCTACACCGACACCATCTTCTGGGAACGTTCGGTGTCGCTGTTTGCGCTGGACTTCGGCCGTGCCGACAGCGAAAGCGCCGGCGACATAGGCCACGAGGTGGCCACACGCATGTGGGTGAGCCTGCAGCTGGCGCTGCCGCTGTTTGTGCTGCAGGTCATCGCGAGCACCGCCTTTGCGCTGTTGCTGGTGATGCTGCGCCACACGCGGCTGGACTTCTGGGGCGTGGTCCTGTGCGTGCTGATGCTGTCCATCTCCAGCCTGTTCTACATCATCGTGGGGCAGGTGCTGTTCTCGCGCGTGCTGGGCCTGGCGCCCATCTCGGGCTATGCGCCGGGGCTGGACGCGGCGAAGTTCCTGGTGCTGCCCATCCTGCTGTCGCTGCTGGCGCGGCTGGGCGGCGAGGCGCGCCTGTACCGCGCCATGCTGCTGGAGGAAGCGGCCAAGGACTACGTGCGCACCGCGCGCGCCAAGGGCCTGGCCGAGACGGCGGTGATGTTTCGCCATGTGCTGCGCAACGCGCTCATCCCCATCATCACCAGCGCCGGCAGCTACCTGCCGTATGTCTTCCTGGGCAGCCTGGTGTTCGAGAGCTTCTTCGGCCTGCCGGGCCTGGGCGCCTACGTCATCGAGGCCATAGGCAAGCAGGACTTCGCCGTGGTGCGCACCATGGTCTTCCTGGGCTCGCTGCTGTACGTGGCCACCTTTGTGCTGATAGACATCGCCTACACCTGGGTGGACCCCCGGGTGCGGCTGGGGTAGGGCCGCCATGCCGAGGTTTGTTCTGCTGTGGACCGATGCCGCGATGTGGCTGCTGGCTGCCGCGCTGCTGGGTTACGTGCTGCACGTGCGCGCCAAGCCGGCGCTGCTGGCCAACTGGCGGCGGGTGTTCCGCGACGGCGCCGCGCTGGCCTCGTCTCTGGTGCTGCTGGCCTGCCTGGCGGTGTCGCTGCTGGACAGCGTGCACTTCCGTCCGCTGCTGCCGCCCGCCGAGGGCGTGGAGAACGCGGCGCCGGCCTACGACGCACGCACGCGCTCGCTGCTGGACGTGGTGTTGCGCGACCTGGTCGATGGCCGCGAGGCCACTTATTCACGGCCGCTGGCCTACGAGGGCTTCACCAAGGAGTCGATGCTGGTGGACGGCCAGGTGCAGCGCGTGGCGCCGCGTCTGGAGTTCGGCGGCGCCCATCTGCGCGATCCTGAAACCCAATGGGCCGCCGACGTGGCTGGCCGCGTCGCCTGGGGCCTGGCCGGCGGGGCCGCAGCGGCTTTGGTGTTGACGGTGTTGTCGCTGGCGTTGCTGGCCCGCGCGCGGCGCAGCACGCTGGCCGCCACCTGGGCCGCGGTGCGTCTAGCCGAAGGCGCCATCCCCTGGCATGTGGCGCTGATCACCCTGTGGGTGATGGCCTTGCTGGCCGGCCCGGCCACGGCCTTGTCCGGGCCTTACCACCTGCTGGGCACCGACCTGACCGGCAACGACGTGCTGTACCAGTCGCTCAAGAGCATACGCACCGCCTTTGTCATAGGCGCGCTGGCCACCGTGGCCACGCTGCCGCTGGCGGTGGGGCTGGGGCTGCTGGCGGGTTACTTCCGCGGCTGGGTGGACGAAGTCATCCAGTACCTCTACACCGTGTTGTCGTCCATTCCCAGCGTGCTGCTCATTGCCGCCTGCGTGCTGATGGTGCAGGTGTTTCTGGACACCCACCCCGAGCTGTTCGAAACCGGCGCCGAACGCGCCGACCTGAAGCTGTTTCTGCTGTGCGCCGTGCTGGGCCTGACCGGCTGGGCCGGGCTGGCGCGCCTGCTGCGCGGCGAGACCCTGAAGCTGCGCGAGCTGGAGTACGTGCAGGCCGCCGCCGCCTTCGGCGTGGGCCACGCGCGCATCCTGGGGCGCCACATCCTGCCCAATGTGATGCACCTGGTGCTCATCGTCACGGTGCTGGAGTTCAGCGCGCTCATCCTGTACGAGGCGGTGCTGTCCTACGTGGGCGTGGGCGTGGACCCGTCCATGAACAGCTTCGGCGGCATGATCAACCTGGCGCGCAACGAGATGAGCCGCGACCCCATCGTCTGGTGGTCGTTCGCGTCGGCCTTCGGCTTCATGGTCACGCTGGTGCTGGCGGCCAACCTGTTTGCCGACGGTGTGCGCGATGCCTTCGACCCGCGCGCGGCGGTGGCCGTGCGGCGCCGGCGCAGGAGCGCCGCATGAGCGCCTTGCTGCAGGTGAACGGCCTGGGCGTGGAGCTGGAGGCCGAGGTCGGCCTGGTGCGTGCGCTGGAAAGCCTGACCCTCAGCATCCAGCGCGGCGAAACCTTCGCGCTGGTGGGCGAAAGCGGCTGCGGCAAGAGCATGACGGCGCTGGCGCTGCTGCGCCTGCTGCCGGACAACGGCTGGGTGGCCGACGGGCAGGTGCGGTTGGCGCAGCGCGGGGGGCAGGGCGCGGGCGGAAGCCGGGGTGACAAGGGGGGCGAGCAGGCGGGCGACACCGACTTGCTGAGCCTGCCCGAGGCACGCATGCGCGCCGTGCGCGGCGGGCGCATCGCGATGATCTTCCAGGAGCCTTCCACCAGCCTGAACCCGGTGATGCGCGTGGGCGAGCAGATCGTCGAGGCGGTTGAGGCGCACACGCCGCTGCGCGGTGCCGCTGCGCGCGCGCGGGCGCTGTACTGGCTGGGCCGCGTGGGCATTCCCGAGCCCGAGCGCCGCCTCAACGACTACCCGTTTGCCATGAGCGGCGGGCAGAAGCAGCGCGTGATGATCGCCATCGCGCTGGCCGGCGAACCCGACCTGCTGGTGGCCGACGAGCCCACCACGGCGCTGGACGTGAGCATCCAGGCGCAGATCCTGGAGCTGTTGCGCGAGCTGCAGCGAGAGCGGCACATGGGGCTGCTGCTGATCACGCACGACCTGGCGGTGGTGTCCGGCATGGCGCAGCGCGTGGCGCTGATGTACGCCGGGCAGATCGTGGAAGTGGCCGAGGCGGCCGATTTCTTCGCCGCGCCTCGCCACCCCTACGCCCAGGCCTTGCTGCAGGCCTTGCCCGGCAGCGCGCGCCGCGGCCAGCCGCTGGCCGCGATTGCCGGCACCGTGCCGGCGCTGCACCAGCGCTTCACCGGCTGCCGGTTTGCGCCGCGCTGCGGTGTGGCGCTGGCGCATTGCCACAGCACCTTGCCGGCGCTCAAACCCGTGGCCGGTGGCCTGGCGGGCCACGAGGCGCGCTGCCTGCTGGTGGAGGCTGGGGTGCCGGTGGTGCCGCCGCAACCGCAGGCCGAAGCTCCCTTCACCCAGCCGGTCGCGCCCAGCCGGACGCAGCCGGCAGCCCCGCCCGCTGAAGAACCGCTGCTGAGCGTGCGCGACCTGCAGGTGCAGTTCTCGGTACGCGGCACCGGCGGCGGCCTGCTGCGCCGGCGTGGCGTGTTCGAAGCGGTGCGCGGTGTCTCCTTCGACGTGGCGCCTGGCCAGACCCTGGCCCTGGTGGGCGAGAGCGGTTGCGGCAAGACCACCACCGGCAAGGCCATCGTGCAACTGCTCAGGCGCAGCGCCACCACGCAGGGCCAGGCCTTGCTGGCCGGCCAGGACTTGTTCACCTTGCAAGGCGCCGCGCTGCAGCGTGCGCGGCGCGATGTGCAGATCATCTTCCAGGACCCGTTTGCATCCCTCAACCCGCGCATGCGCGTGGCCGAGATCCTGGAAGAAGGCCTGCTCGCGCTGATGCCCGAGCTGGACGCCACCGCCCGCCTGGGCCGCGTCGCCGGGCTGCTGGAGCAGGTGGGCCTGCCCCGCGAGGCCTTGCTGCGCCACCCGCACGAGTTCTCCGGCGGCCAGCGCCAGCGCATCGCCATCGCCCGTGCCCTGGCCGTGCAGCCGCGGCTCATCGTCTGCGACGAGCCGACCTCGGCGCTGGATGTCTCGGTGCAGGCGCAGATCCTGAACCTGCTGCGCGAGTTGCAGCGCTCGCTGGGCGTGAGCTACCTGTTCATCACCCACAACATCGGGGTGGTGGAGTACATCGCTGACCGCGTGGCGGTGATGAACGCCGGGCGCATCGAGGAGCAGGGGTCGGCGGAGGAGGTTCTGCAAGGCCCGCGCAGCGACTACACCCGCCGATTGCTGGCGGCGGTGCCGCGGCTGCTGTTGGCGGTTTGAAGCCGGACGCCGGCGCGCACCTGGCGCGCTGTTGCGTTGCACCAACGCCGGGTTCAGAGGGCAGCTAGGGACTAGCCCTAGAAGTAACGCCCATGCAGCCTAGGAAAAGCCTGAGGTTGTTGGTCCAACTAATTGATTTTGATGAATTTTTTATTTCAGCCTGACGCGGGGTTGCTGTCATCGGCCGGCGCGGGCCCGTGCGGGGTGCCGGACAGCGCCGGGCGAGGCCAGGTTTCTTCCGGTGACAATCAGCCTACAAGTCATGGGCAGGGGCCGGGGCGCCGTCTGGCGCACCCGGGATCCCGTGACATGTTCCGTAGGGCAACCTCATCACAGGAGTGTGTTTACATGTTCAAGAGAACCAAGGTCAGCGCTGCCGCGCTGGTCGCGCTAAGCGGAGTCGTCGCGGCGACGTCGCTGCCGGCGCTGGCGCAGGATGCGCAACGGGTCGAGGTCACCGGTTCCCGCATCAAGCGTGTGGATGCCGAAGGTGCCAACCCGATCAGCGTGGTGTCGCGTGCCGAGCTGGAAGCAGCTGGTGAGATCTCCGTCGCCGACTTCCTGCGCAACAACGTCTACAACTCGTTCGGTTCCACGCGCGAGTCGTCGGGCTCGGCCACCGGCTCGCAGTCGACCATCAGCCTGCGCGGTCTGGGCTCTGCCTACACCCTGGTGCTGCTGGACGGCCGCCGCATTGCGCCTTCCGGCGCCCTGAACGGTGGTTCGGCCAACATCAACATGATCCCGACCTCGGCCATCGAGCGTATCGAGATCCTGCGTGAAGGCGCCGCGGCCGTGTATGGCTCCGATGCCATCGCCGGCGTGGTCAACATCATCACGCGCAAGGACAACGAAGGCGGCAGCATCTCGATCGGCTTCGAAGATCCGAAGGTCGGCCCCGAGGGCTACACCGCCGGTCTGTCGTTCGGCATCAACTCCGACCGCGGCAACGTCACCTTTGTTTACGATCACCAAGATCGCAAGCAGATGTACAACCGCGACATCAAGAGCATCGTCACCGGTGCCGGCTTGGTGTGGGGTACCAGCGCGTTCAACGCGCCGGCCAACATCCTGGGTCCCGATGGCCTGGTGGGTGCGCCGAACTGCGAAACCTTCCCCAACAGCATCCGTACCGGCGCGACCTGCGGCTTCGACCACGGTGCCACTTCGGCCAACGAGTCTTCGCTGCGCCGCAATGCACTGCTGGTCAACGGCAGCTACAACCTGACCGACGACGTCTCGCTGTTCTTCCGGGGCCTGACCTCGGAAACGCAGAGCATGGGCGTGTACGCCTCGGCCCCGGTCGACACCTTCCCGACCATCGCGGCAGACAACCCGTTCAACCCGTTCGGCTACGCCGGCACGCTGTACTACCGCTTCACGCCGCTGGGCACGCGCGACTCGCACCGCAAGGACACGATGCGCGACTACACGGTCGGCCTGCGCGGTTCGGTGGACGTGCTGGGCGGTCTGGACTGGGAACTGGCGCTCAACGGCGGCAAGTCGGCCCAGGCCAGCGTGAACTACAACTACGGCATCGGCAGCGCGCTGCAGGACGCCATCGACTCGGGCAACTTCAACCCGTTCGACCCCACCCACCCCAGCGTTGCTGCCGCCGCCCCCGGCGTTGGCCACACGGTGTTCGTGGAGTCGTCGCTGGCCACCCATGGCGTCGACGGCAACGTCACGTTCCAGCCGTTCAGCCTGGGTTCGCGCCCGGTCGGCCTGGTGGCTGGCTTCGAAGCCCGCAAGGACAACTTCAACCAGACCTACGACGCGCAGAGCGCCGCGCGCAACGTGTTCGGTTCTGCGGGTGCCGGCGGTACCGGTGACCGCGAGTACTGGGCCGTTTACGTCGAAGCACTGATCCCCATCTTCGACAAGCTGAACCTGACCATCGCTGGTCGTCAGGATGACTACGACGACGTCGGTTCGAAGTTCTCGCCCCGCGTGTCGCTGGAGTTCCGTCCCATCGACTCGCTGCTGTTGCGCGGTTCCTGGGGCAAGGGCTTCCGTGCTCCGACCCTGAAGGATCTGTTCGGAGACCCGCAGACCACCAACCTGAACTCGCCGCCGAACTCCAGCCTGGGCCACCCCGGTGGTGACGAACTGGCTTGCGCGGCGCTGACCTCGGTGCGTAACGCCATCGGCAACCAGGCTTACCAGCCCTACCCGGTCAACCCCTGCTTGTCCGAGGGCCAGTACCAGTGGGTGGTGGCGTCGAACCAGTTCCTGAAGCCTGAAGTTTCCGAAAACTGGAACGTGGGCTTTGTCTGGAGCCCGATCGACGACCTGAACATCGCGCTGGACTACTACGAGATCGAGGTCAAGGACATCATCACCACGCTGCCGCGCGCCCTGGCTTTCCGCCTGGGTGACCAAGGCGTTCCCGGCTACGGTGTGACCCGTACGGCTGGCATTACCGCGCCGAACGGCACGGTGCTGCCGGGTGTGCCGCAGAGCATCCTGCTGCCGGTGGACAACGGCGCCAAGCAGCTGCACAAGGGTGTTGACCTCGAAATCAACTACCGCTACCGCACCCCGTCGTTCGGTACGTTCTCTGCCAAGCTGGCTTGGGCGCATGTGCTGGAGTACAACTTCACGCCTGCGGTGGGCGGCACGGAAGAGCGCGCCGGTCGTGCGTTCTACCCCCAAGACCGTGGCCAGCTGGGCCTGGGCTGGAACATGGGTGACTGGGGTGCCGTGATCAACACGAACTACATCGGCAAGCACTCCAACGGCACGGCGGCAACCAGCGTGCCGGCGCACACCACCTACGACCTCCAAGCGTCCTACTCGGCGCCTTGGAAGGGCCGTCTGACGGTGGGCGTGCGTAACGTCACCAACGAGATGCCGCCTCTGAACGCGTCGCTGTGGGGCTTCCCGTACTACAGCAACTCGCTGTACAACATCTACGGTCGTACCCCGTACTTCCGTTACGAGCAGAGCTTCTGATAGCCTGCTGTAGGTTGTAGGCCTGCAAAACGACCCGCCGCGGCGGGTCGTTTTTTTTGTAAGGTCTGTGCTGTCGCCCGAAGACTGTCCATCCAAGCGCCATGAACGCCCTGAACGCTGCCGTCACACCGCTGTACGCGGTGCCCATGATGCATTGCCAGCTGCCTGCCCACGAGTCGCTGAATGCCGACTTGAGCAAGCTGTTCCTGGGGCTGGAGGCCGAGGGCGACAAACACCGCGACCGCGAGAACCGGGACACGCAGGTCGGCGTCTTCGAGAGCAACTTCTTTTTGCATCAGCGTACCGAGCGGTGCATCGCCTACCTGTTTGGCCACACCAAGCAGGCCTTGTTCAGCTTCATCCAGGGCATCAACAACTACAGCGATGCCGAGATGGCAAACATCCGTCTCGACATGCACAGCTGGTTCCACGTCACCCGCAACGGCGGCTTCCAGAGCGTGCACAACCATCCGAATGCGAGCTGGTCGGCGATCTACTGCGTTGACCCCGGCGACAGCCCGGACGCGTCCAGCGGCATCGTGCGCTTTCACGACCCGAAGTCCGACAGCCTGATGTACCGGGACCCGGCGAATGCCCGCCTGCAGCCGCCTTACCGGCTGGGGGCCTGGAAACTGACCCACCGAGCCGGGCAGTTGGTGATTTTTCCTTCGTACCTGCAGCACGAGGTGTTTCCGTACACCGGGCAGCGGCCGCGCATCGTCATGGCACTGAACGCCTGGGCGCAGTGGTTGTCCATGCCATCGGTTTGAGTCGGGGCCTAGTCAGCGTCATGCACCCGCAGGCTTCGGCTTCGCACATCGCAGACCCTTGGGCACGCCTGTGGCGTACCGGCGTGCTGCACTCCTGTGCCAACGGCATGGCCGACAACTACGACCGGGAGTTCCTGGCCTTCTGGCTTGCGCAGTTCCAGCCCCTGGGCAACGGTGATCTGGTGGTGGATGTCGGCACCGGCAATGGCGCCATCCCCTTGCTGGCGCGGGCCGAGGCGGTTCGCCGCGGCCTGGCACTGGAGATCCACGGCGTGGACCTGGCCGACATCGCACCGGGTCAGGATGTGCCCAACGGCGCTCAGCTGTTCGAGGGCATACGCTTTCACCCCGGCACCTCCATGACGCGGCTGCCGTTTGCCACGGGCGGCGTTGCCCTGTTGTGTTCGCAGTACGCCTTCGAGTACGCGCCCCGGGCCGAGGCGGCGCACGAGATGCTGCGGGTCATAGGCGCCACAGGCCGCGCGGCGCTGGTGGTTCACAGTGCAGATTCGCTGATCGCTCAGGTCAGTGAGGCGCAGCGCAGCGCCTGTGGATGGCTGCTGCGTGAGAGCGCGGTGCTGCCGGCCCTGCAGGGCTTGCTGACGGCCATGGCGGGGGCTAACACGCCGCAGCAACGGGCCGCCTTGGCGGCCAATCCCGCCGCCGAGGCGGCGCGCCACGCCTTCAACCGCGCCGCGACCGAGTTGATGGACCGCATCGAGGCCCAGCCTGCGGCGCAGCTGCTGCAACAGGCGGCGCAGCGCATCGCCCGCCTCGTGGCCCAGCCCGCTGCGACTGCCGACGAGGCCGCAGTCGCCACCGCTGCGTTGCGCACTTGGCTGGAGGACGAGAAACAACGCCTGGACCTGATGCAGGCCGCAGCTCTGGACGAGCCGGCGCTGGCCCAGGTGGTGCAGATGCTGGGGGCCAGCGGCTTGCCGGTGCGCACCGACAGGCTGCTGTACGGCGGCGCCACCTGCATGGGCTGGACCATCGTCGTCGGCCATGGATGACGCAGCCCGGGCGCGGGCCTGGCACGGCCAAGGCCGACTGCAGCAGGCCGAGGCGTACTACCGCAGCGCCCTGCAGGCGCTGCCGGACGACATTCCGCTGCGGCGCGACTTCGCCGTGATGCTGATGCAGTCGCGGCGCGAAGCAGAGGCTGCTGCTTTGCTCGACCAACCCGCGGTGCTGGCACAGGCGAATGCCGACCTGCTGTCCATCCTGGCCTTGTGCCTGCGCGCAAGCGGCCAGCATCCACGTGCCCTGCAGATGGCCCAGCGCCTTAACCAGGCCGACCCTGCCAATGCCCTGGGCTGGCTGCTGAGCGGCAGCCTGCAGGTGCTGCTGGGCAACCCGCTCGCTGCCGAGCCGGCATTGCGCCGTTGCACGGAGCTGGAGCCCGCGCTGGCCGAAGCCTGGCACTACCTGGGCGAGGCGCTGCAGCGCCAGCGCCGCTGGGACGAGGCCATTGCCGCCTACCAGGTGGCGGCCCGCAGCCAGCCGGCAGAGGGTTTCAACATCGCGCTGTGCCACGAGTTGGCCGGCCGCATCGCGCAGGCGGGCGAGGGCTACCAGGCGGTGCAGCAGCTGATGCCTGGGCGCGCCGATGTGCTGGCACGCCTGGCCCAAGTGCAGGCTCTGCAATGCCTGGGCGACGCCGAGGCCCAGACCACCGCCCGGCTGGCTGCGGTGCTGAGCCAGCCGCTGCGGGAAGACGATGCGCCGGAGCCGTTCATCCTGTCTTACCTGGAGCTTGACGCCCAGGCCAGGGCGGGGGCCTTGCGCCATCACGCACAGCGTCTGCAGCGCAATCTCACGCCGCTGCCCCCCGCCTCGGCGCCGGCGGCGCAGGGTTCGCGTCTGCGCCTAGGTTATCTCTCGGCCGACTTCGGCCCGCATGCGGTGGGCGAGCTGGTCCGTGGCCACTTCGCTGCGCACGACCGCAGCCGTTTCAGCGTGCATGGCTACTCGCTGCGCACGCACGAGGGCGCCGTGGCGCAAGAGATACGCCGCGGCTTCGATGCCTTCACCGACTGCGAGCGGCGCAGCGACCAGGATGTGGCCCAGGCCATACGCGCCGACGGCATCGACGTGCTCATCGACATGGCGGGCTTCACCGACGGCGCCCGCCCGCGCATCCTGGCGCTGCGGCCGGCGCCGCTGCAACTGGGCTGGCTGGGTTTCATCCATGGCCACCAGGCGCCCTGGCTGGACGCGCTGCTGCTGGACGAGCACGTGTGGCCCGACGGCATGCCATGGCCCTACGACGACCGGGTGGTCCGCCTGCCGGGCACGCTGCTGCCCGGTGCCCCGCAGCGCCCCGCACGCGCCGACCGCGCACGCTTCGGCCTGCCCGAGGGCGTGCCCTTGCTGGCCAGCTTCAACGGCAGCTACAAGCTCAACCCGGCTTTGATCGCGGCCTGGAGCAACATCCTGCGCCAGGCGCCGCAGGCGCACCTGGCGGTGTTTCTGCCGCCGGTGGCGCGTGCCGGGTTTCTGCATCAATGGGCGGCGCTGGGCGGCCCCCCGGACCGTTTGCACGTTCTCGACAAGATCGCCATCGACGCTCAGTCGGACCGCGCAGCAAGCTGCGACCTGCTGCTGGATGCGTTTCGCTACCAGGGCGGCGCCACCACCCTGGGCGCCATAGGCAGCGGCTTGCCGGTGCTGACGCTGGAAGGCAAGACGTCGCCGCTGGCACGGTTGAGCGCCGGCATCAACCGCTTCCTGGGCCTGCACGACCTGGTCTGTGCCGACGAGCAGGCTTACGTGGAACGGTCTGTCGCGTTGATCAGCGACCCCGCCCGGCTGCGCGGCCTGCGCGAACTGCAGCAACAGCAGGTGCTGCGTTGCGGCTTGTTCGACCCCCGGCGCGTGGCCGCGTCCATGGAGCAGACCGTGCTGTCGCTGCTGGGTCGTTGAGCGACTGGCGCCCCCCAACCCTGGCCAACCCGTTCTTGCCCGTCACCATGCACCCAGGCCCTGCAGTCACCGACGAGATACGGCGCCAGTTGCGCCTGGGCCAGAAGGCGCGCGCTCGCGAGCTGCTGGACGCGGCGCTGGCTGCGACGCCCGAGCACCCGGAACACCTGTACCTGCGCGGGATGTTGAGCGCCGGTGCCGGCGACAACGTGTCGGCACTGGCGGACTTTGACGCTGCGCTTCGGCTGATGCCCGGCTTGCCGCCGCTGCTGTTCAACCGCGCCCTGGTGCTGTACAGCCTGGAGTCCGTGGCCGAGGCACTGGAAGACCTGCTGACCCTGAGCCGCAGCCAGCCCGGCAATGCCGACGTCTGGATCAACATCGGCATCATCCAGCTGCGCGACAACCGCCCGGCCGAGGCCATAGACAGCCTGCTCAGGGCCCAGCGCCTGGCGCCCGACTCGCCGGTGGTGCTGCGCACCCTGGGCAATGCGCTGCGTGACGCCGGGCGGTTTGGCGAGTCGCTGCCGCTGCACCGACGCGTGGTCCAGGCCACGCCCAACGACCCGGCCGCGTTGACGGACTTTGCGCTGTGCCTGCTGTCCGCCGGTGAGGCCGGCCAGGCGCGCGAGCATTACAGCCGCGCGCTGGCGGTCGATCCCGGCGACCAGACCGCGCTGGCCGGCCTGTACATGACCGGCAACGAGCTGGGCGACCAGGGCAGCGTTTCGCAGCTGATGGACTACGGCGCGCTGCTGGGCGGCGGTGGAGAGACCGGAACAGAGGACGAGATCGACCTGGCCGCGCTGCGGGCCCTGGTCCTGGCCCACGAGAAGCTGGTGTGGGAGCCCACAGGCCGGTCAACCCGGCTGGGCAAACAAAGCCCCATGCTGGACTTGTCCCCCGGCTCCAGCTTCCACCCGCTGCGGCAGATGATCGAGCGCCAGGTGCAGCAGCGCATGCAGGTGCTGGCCGGTGACCCGCATCTGCAGTCGCACCCCTGGCTGAAGGGCCTGCCCCGCCGCTGGCGGCTGCAGTCCTGGATCACGGTGCTGGAGCAGGGCGGGCAGCAGGCGCCGCACATCCATCCCGCCGGCTGGCTCAGCGGCGTCTTCTACGTGGACGTGGGTCAACCCGGGCTTGAACACGCCGGCAGCCTGGTCTTCGGGCGCATGCAGGCGGACCTGCCGCTGCAACAGCCGGCCCGCGAGCACCTGCATCGCCCGGTGAATGGCCAGCTCATCACCTTCCCCTCGTACTTCTTCCACAACACCGTGCCCTACACCGGCACCGGGCCGCGCATCAGCATCGCGTTCGACGTCGTGCCGCAGCCGGGATGAACAGCGACCGGGTCGCTGGAGGCGTCCGGCCGGCGAGGGCACGGCGAGACGGTGGGCTATCCTCGATTTTTCAGGGCAGCTCAGGCGTGGTGTGATGGCGCGAATTCTGTGGGGCGAGTACCCGGCCAAGAGCTTTGAGGCGTTGCTGCAAAGCGGCTCAGCCCAGAGCCTGGCCCAGGCGCTGACGGCTGTGCCAGCCACCACCGACGGTTATGCGCGGCTGCGTCTGCTGGACCGCCTGCGCGAGTTGCAACCCGGCAACAACGATGTGCTGGCGGGCTGGATTCCGGCCATGCTGATGAGCAACCGCCCCGCACCGGTGCACGAGATCACCAGTGCTTGGCCCATGGACCATGGGCCAGCACCGGCTTGGCGCCTGATCGCCGCGCAGGTGGCGCAGACCATGGGGGCCTACGACGAGGCACGGGCGCGCTTCAAGGCTTTGCTGCGGGCTCATCCCGACTTGGTCGATGTCTGGCAGAAGTACATCGAGTTCGAGTCCGCCGATCGGCTGGACCCGGCCGATGTTCGACACGTTCAGATCATGCACGAACAGTCCTCGGACCCCTACGTGCAGGAGAAGTCCGCCTTCGCGCTGGTCACGGCCTGGCAGCGTGATGATCCGACGCGGGCCTTCGGACTGGCGGAGAAGGCTCACCAGCTCAAGCGTCAGCGCCAGGGCGGCTGGCGTTCTGACGAACTGCAACAGCGCCTCGCGGTCGACCGCGGCTTGCTTCCCGCGCCAGAGAGGGCGGGTCCTCGACCCAGGCCGGTGTTTGTCGTGGGTCTGCCGCGCAGCGGGACCACGCTGCTGACGCGCCTGCTGGGTTCCCACACGCAGGTCGCGGGGGTGGGGGAGCAGCCTCTGGTGCCACGGTGGGCCGCCGCCGTGGCCCGGCAGCCCGGGCCGGCATTCCAGGGCACCGAGTTTGCGCAAGCTTGGTACCGTGCGGCCCTGCACGACTTGGCTGGCGGTGCGGACCTGGTGGTCGACAAGCTGCCGGCGAACGCGGAGCATGTGGGCCTGATCCTGGCAACGTTTCCCGATGCCTTGGTGGTCTGGCTGGAGCGGGCGCTGCCCGACTGCGCCTTGTCCATGTACCTGCACGACTTTGAGGGCGGGTTTGCCTACCTGGATGCAGCGGAAGACCTGGCCGCCTATGCGAGCCTGATACGTCAGCACCTGCAGTTTTGGCGTGCACAGGCGCCGGGGCGGGTGCTTTACATGCGCTACGAGGACTTGGTGGCCGATCCTGCCGGCGCGCTGGAGCCCTTGTTGTCTGCTTCAGGTCTGCCCTGGGAGCCCGCCATGCTGGACTTCTGGCGCCAGCCTGAGCAAACGGCCACCTACAGCGAGGCGCAGGTGCGCCAGCCACTCAACGGCCGTTCGATAGGCACCTGGCGGCGGTTCATGCCGGCGGCTGAGGGGCTGATGCGCACGCTCGGGGTGGTCGCATGAGTGGCATGAGTGGCGTGGGCGCGACGCCAGGAAGGCTGTCGACCGGCAGCACGCGACCAAGGGCTGTGCACGGCAGCCAACGGCGCATAAAGTCAGGTATGCATTTGCTACCAAGGGGCTGAACGGCCGGCAGCCTGTCGACCCGACCAGCATCTTCCACACAGTTCTTTGCACCAGGAGTTCGGTACATGTTCAAGAAGACACAGGTTTGCGCGGCGGTGCTGCTCGCGCTGGGGGCTGGTTTGCTGCACGCGCAGACCGAAGAGCGCGTTGAAATCACCGGTTCGGCCATCAAGCGCATCGCGGCCGAGGGCGCGCTGCCCATCCAGGTGCTGCGCCGCGCCGACATCGAGCGCACCGGCGCCACCTCGGTGGTCGAATTGATGCAGAACCTGGCCGTGGTGCAAGGCGGCATCGTCGAAGGCGACGCCATCGGCGGCGGCGGTGGCGGTACGGCGGAAGTGTCCATCCACAACCAGGGCGGTGATCGCACGCTGGTGCTGCTCAATGGCCGGCGGCTCGTGGGCGAGGCCGGCGGTTCGGTGGACCTGAACATGATCCCGCTGTCGGCCATCGAGCGCATCGAGGTGCTGACCGACGGCGCCTCGGCCATCTACGGTTCGGACGCCGTGGCCGGCGTGGTCAACTTCATCACCCGCCAGAACAGCACGGCCGGCGGCGTGGAGCTGCGCGCCTCCATCCCGCAGGAGGCGGGTGGCAAGGAATACAACTTCGGCATCTCCAAGGGCTTCGGCGACCTGGACGCCGACGGCTTCAATGTGCTGCTTTCGGGCTCTTTCGACAAGCGCGACTCGCTGTCCGCCAACCAGCGCGATTTCTCCAAGACCGGGATCATGAACTTCCGGTATGAAGGCCAGAACATCGGCTTCTTCAACGGCTCGGCGCGTTCCATCCCCGGCAACGTCTGGATGCCCGCCGGCTACCTGGCCAACATCTACGAAGTCGAGAACGGCGTCTGCCCGCCGCTGCACTCCAACTTCTTCGGCGACTGCTACTTCGACTATGCCGCCACCGTGATGGGCTACCCGTCGCGGCAGCGTGCCAGCCTGATGGCGAACTCGACCTTCCGGGTTGGCGCCGACCACACGCTGAAGCTGGACGCGTACTACACCAGGACCGAAACCGAGACGCGCATCGCGTCGGTGCCTGGTGAACTGCTGATCGACCCGAACGGGCCGTTGGGCAGTTACCTCAACACCATAGGCTGGGATCCCGCGGACGGCGACGCAACCATGTACTACCGCGCCATGGACCTGGGTGGTCGCGAAACGACCTTCAAGCGCAACAGCTATGGCGTCTGGCTGGGTAGCGAGGGTCGCCTGGGCGAATGGGACTACAACGCCTCTGTAGGTACCCAGCAGACCGAGTCCAAGGAGTTCAACAAGGGCTACCCGCTGGGCATTGCCTTCAACGACCTGATGAACGGCGGTCTGTGGAACCCGTTCCTGCTGCCCGGTCAACAGTCCGCAGCCGCCCTGGCCGCCGCCGCCGGCATCATGACCGATGGCTTCTACGACAGCGAGCGCAGCCGGCTGCACAGCATCGAATTCAAGGCCAGCCGTCCGCTGTTCGACATGGCTGGCGGCCCTGCCGCCGTGGCCGTGGGCGTCAGCTACAACCAGGACGAAGTCAGCACCAACCCGAGCGCCGTGGCACGCGGTGCGGCTGGCGCCGCCGGCAACGACTCGCGCTTCGGCGACGCAGGCGCCGCCGTGGCCTACAGCGCCACGCGCAAGGCCTACGGTGTCTTCGGCGAGTTCGTGGCGCCGGTGTCCAAGAGCCTGGAGTTGACCGCCGCGGCGCGCTACGACGACTACCGCGGTGTGGACAGCGCCGTCACCGGCAAGCTGGGCTTCCGCTTCCAGCCTACCAGCGGGCTGATGGTGCGCGGCTCCGTGGGCACCGGTTTCCGTGCTCCCACGCTGCGCCAGCTGTACCGTCCGCTGCAGTCCTTCGGCGTGACGGGCACGCCGTTCCCCTGCACGGCGGAGATGCAGACCATCGCCACCAACCTGGGTGCCGTGTGCCGCCCCGGCGTCACGCAGTACGACGTGGTCATCAGCGGCGTGCCGACCATCAAGCCCGAGCAGAGCAAGCAGGCCACCATCGGCTTGCGTTTCGAGCCGACCGATTCGCTGTCCATCGGCGCCGACCTGTGGTGGATAGGCATCGAGGACACCTTCGGCTCGGTGGACGAGACCGAGGCCTTCAGCAACGCTGCCAAGTACGCAGATCTCTGGTCGACCTATACCGACCCGGTCACGCAGACCCGCTACCTGGCCTACAACTCCAGCACCACCAACCTCGGCAAGAGCTATGCGACGGGTGTCGACTTCGACATCAGCGGGCGCTTCGAGACGCCGGTCGGCCGCCTGTCTTCTGCGCTGCGTGCCACCTACGTCATCAAGGACAAGGCGCAGCTGCTGCCCGGCGATGAGTACTACTCGACCGTGGGTGACAACCACCCGTCCATCGGCTCGGTGACTTTCCGCTGGAAGGCCAACTGGTCGAACACCCTGCAGATGGGAGACTGGTCGCACACCGCGACCATCAACTACCAGTCGGGCTACCGCGACTTCCCGGGTTGGGTGGACTTCTACGACGACGCCGGCAACTGGCTCGGCGACGACATGGAGTTCCGTCTGCGCGTGAAGCCCTTCACCACGCTGGACTGGCAAACCACCTACGCGGTGAACAAGGCCTTGTCGCTGACGCTGGGTGTGAAGAACGTGTTCGACAAGGACCCGCCGCTGACGCTGCGTACCAACGGCGCGCACATGCTGGGCTTCGACTACCGCTACTACAACCCGCTGGGCCGCACCTACCAGGCCAAGCTGAACATGTCGTTCTGATGACGGCGAGACCCCGCGCCGGTGGGAGCCGGCTCGGGGTCTTCGCAGCAGACTCGGAAAGCCATGAAAACAGCCCGCAGTGCCTTCCGGCGCTGCGGGCTGTTTGTCTTGCGACCGGGGGCCTGAGCCCCGGTTGAGCACGCCTGGAGTGCTTACTTCGGTGCCAGCCGAATCGCGCCGTCCAGCCGTATCACCTCGCCGTTGAGCATGTCGTTCTCGACGATGTGCACCACCAGCTTGCCGTAGTCGGCCGGGGTGCCCAGGCGGCTGGGGAAGGGCACGCCGGCGGCCAGCGCGTCCTGCACTTCCTTGGGCATGCCGAACAGCATGGGCGTGCCGAAGATGCCCGGTGCGATGGTCATGTTGCGTATGCCGTTGCGCGCCAGATCGCGCGCGATGGGCAGCGTCATGCCCACGATGCCGCCCTTACTGGCGCTGTAGGCGGCCTGGCCGATCTGCCCGTCGTAGGCGGCCACGCTGGCGGTGCTGACCAGCACGCCGCGTTCACCGGTGGGCTCGGGCTCGTTGCGCGACATCGCGTCGGCGGCGAGGCGGATCATGTTGAAGCTGCCCACCAGGTTGATGCCGATTACGCGCTGGAACTGCTCCAGCGCGTGCGGGCCGTCCTTGCCCACCGTCTTCATGCCTATGGCGATGCCGGCGCAGTTCACCAGCCCGGCCAGCTTGCCCATGCCGGTGGCCTCGGCCACCGCGGCGCGGCCGTCGGCCTCGGAGGTGACGTCGCACTTGATGAAGCGCCCGCGCAGCTCGTTGGCCGCGGCCTGGCCCTTGTCGGCCTGCAGGTCGGCGATCAGCACTTGGGCGCCCCTGGCCGCCAGGGCCTGCGCAGCGCCGTGGCCCAGGCCGGAAGCGCCGCCGGTGACGATGAAAACCTTGCCTTCGATGTTCATGGTGGGGGTGACTCCTTGGGTAAGCGGCGCGGCCGGGCCGGGGGGCGGCGTTCAGGCGCCCAGGGCCTGCAGCACGCGCGCGGTGATTTCTTCGACGCTGCCGGTGCCGCTGATGCGGGCGTAGCGCGGTGCCTGGGCGTCGTCGCTGGCGGCCCACTGTGCGTAGTAGTCCACCAGTGGGCGGGTCTGGCTCTGGTAGACCTGCAGGCGCTTGCGCACGGTTTCTTCCCTGTCGTCGTCGCGCTGCACCAGCGGCTCGCCGCTTTCGTCGTCGATGCCGGCCTGCTTGGGCGGGTTGAACTTGACGTGGTAGCTGCGGCCCGAGGCCAGGTGGAACAGGCGGCCGCTCATGCGTTCGATGATGGCCTCGTCGGGCACGTCGATTTCCAGCACCACGTCCAGCTTGACGCCGGCGGCCTTCATCGCGTCGGCCTGGGGGATGGTGCGCGGGAAGCCGTCGAACAGGAAGCCTTGGGCGCAGTCCGGCTGCGCGATGCGTTCCTTGACCAGGCCGATGATGATGTCGTCGCTGACCAGCGCGCCGGAATCCATCACCTGCTTGGCCGCCAGGCCCAGCGGCGTGCCGGCCTTCACGGCGGCGCGCAGCATGTCGCCGGTGGATATCTGCGGAATGCCAAAACGCCGGCAGATGAACGCCGCTTGCGTGCCTTTGCCGGCGCCGGGCGCGCCCAGGAGAATCAGCCTCATCGGACTCCTCGGTGGATGGGACGGGTGCGCGCTGAAGGCCAGGGCTGCCTGCCCGGCGTGGCGCGTCTTTGAAACGAGATTATCACGCGGTCGGGGCGGCCTTCAGGCCTGCGGCGCAGCACCGCGCGCGACGGCGCGTCAGGCGGCCCCGAACAGCGCCCGCACGCGCGCCAGATCGTCCGGCGTGTCCACGCCCGGCCCCGGCCCCTGTGCCACCACATGCACCGCGATGCGTTCGCCGTGCCATAGCACGCGCAGCTGCTCCAGGGCCTCGCATTGCTCCAGCGGTGCCGGCGGCAGGGCAGGAAAACGGCGCAGGAAACCGGCCCGGTAGCCGTACAGGCCCAGGTGGCGCAGCGGCGCCGGCTGCGGCAGCGCGGTCACGCCGGCGGTGGCAAAACCGTCGCGCCACCAGGGCACGCAGGCGCGTGTGAAGTACAGCGCACGCCCGGCGGCGTCCAGCACCACCTTGACGACATTCGGGTTGAGAAACTCGTCCAGCGCGTGGATCTGATGCGCCGCGGTGCTCATCACGCAGTCGCTGCGTTCGTCCAGCAGTTCGGCGCAGCGGCGCACCAGCGCCGGGTCTATCAGCGGCTCGTCGCCTTGCACGTTGACGACGCGGTCCTCGCCGTCCAGGCCCAGCTGCACACAGGCTTCGGCCAGGCGGTCGCTGCCGCTCAGGTGGTCGGGCCGCGTCATCACCGCCTGCACGCCGTGCGCCGCGCAGGCGGCGGTGATGCGTTCGTCGTCGCAGGCCACCACCACGCGCGCCGCGCCGCTGGCGGCGGCACGTTCGGCCACGCGCACCACCATGGGTTTGCCGGCGATGTCGGCCAGCGGCTTGTCGGGCAGCCGGGTGGAGGCCAGCCGCGCCGGGATCAGGACCGTGAAGCTCACGGTGCGGCGTCTTCTTCCAGCGTTTGCGCTTCGCTCTCCAGCATCAGCGGGATGCCGTCGCGTATGGGGTAGGCCAGGCGGTCGGCCGGGCACAGCAGCGCGGTGGGGCGCGATTCGCCGTCGCGGCGCAGCTGCAGCGGCCCCTTGCACAGGGGACATACCAGCAGCGAAATGAGGCGGTGGTCCAGGCTCATGTCATGGTAGGGGCCTGCCGCAGCAGGGCCAGCAACTCGGCGGCAAAACCCACCGGCAACACCAAGTCTAGCGGCAGCACCCACACCCTGGTCGCGCCCAGGCGAGCCGGGTCCAGCTTCACGGCGTCCTTCTCGGTGACCAGCACGTCGGCGGTGCCGGCGGGCCAGGGCAGTTGTTCGTAGGCGTGATGGTCAGGCAGCGGCAGTTCCGTGGCGTGCAAGCCGGCTTCGCGCAGCATGGCAAAAAACTTCTGCGGCGCTGCCAGCCCAGCAGCGGCCAGCAGCGGCCGACCTTGCAGCGCCGCCAGCGGCAGTGCCGCCGCGGCATCGCCGCGCTGCCAGGCCGCCAGCGGCCAGGCCCGGCCCAGCCGGCGTTGCGCCAAGGCGCCGGGCAGGGCGGTGCTGGCCACGCCGTGGGTGTACAGCACCCGGCTGTGGGGCGGCAGCTGTCGCGGCAGAGGCTGGCGCAGGGGGCCGGCGGGCAGCAGCAAGCCGTTACCGGCGCCGCGCTCGTCGAACACGATGCACTGGGCTTGGCGTGCCAGGCGGTGGTGCTGCAGACCGTCGTCGGCGATCAGCAGGTCCACCTCGGGGTGTGCGGCGCACAGCTGCCTTGCGGCCTGTACGCGGTCGCGGCCCACCCACAGCGGCACACCGGTGCGGCGCGCGATGAGCAGCGGCTCGTCGCCCACGGCCTGCACGTCATCGCCGGCCCGCACGGCGCGCGGGGCGTCACCGCGCCGGCCATAGCCGCGCGACACCACACCGGGCCGGCAGCCGGCGGCGGCCAGGGCCTGCACCAGCGCGATCACCGTGGGGGTCTTGCCGGCGCCGCCCAGCACCAGGTTGCCCACCACCAGCACCGGCACGGGCAGGGCTTGCGGGGGTTTCAGCGCGCGGTCGGCCGCGGCCAGGGCCCGGTACAGCCCCGACAGCGGTTGCAGGGCACGGGCCAGCAGCGAGGGCGGCGCCCGCCACCAGTGGCGTTGCAGCAGCGCGGCGAGGCCGCCTGCCATGGCCTAACGCGGCACCGGCGGGCTGGTCTGCGCCGCGAAGGTCAGCCGCGACAGGCCGGCGCGGCGCGCGGCGTCCAGCACGTTGACCACGGCCTGGTGCGCCGCCATGGCGTCGGCGGAGACGATGACCACGGTGTCGTTGCGCCCGCCGGCGGCCTGGCTGAGCGCGGCAGACAGCAGCTCCACGCTGCGCCCGTCCACGCTGCGGCCGGCCACGGCGTAGCGGCCGTCGGCAGCCACCGCCACCACCACCTCTTGCGGACGCTCGTTCAACGGTTCGGCGTCGGCCGAGGGCAGGTTGATCTGCAGCTCGGTGAAGCGCGAGAACGTGGTGGTGAGCATCAGGAAGATCAGCACCACCAGCAGCACGTCTATGAACGCGATGAGGTTGATCTCCGGCTCTTCGGCGCGGCGGCGGCCGAACTTCATGCTGGCCTCAGCCCCGGACGGCGAAGCGCATCAGGTGCGGCACCATGCGCTCGGCGGCCATTTCCATGGCCAGCTGGAAGGATTCCACCCGGCCGCGGAAGTAGCGGTAGAACATCAGCGCCGGGATGGCGATCATCAACCCGAAAGCCGTGTTGTACAGCGCGATGGAGATGCCATGCGCTAGCTGCTCGGGGTTGCCGCCGGGGCCGGCGGTGGGCGCCTGCGAGCCGAAGATTTCTATCATGCCGATGACGGTGCCCAGCAGGCCCAGCAACGGCGCCATGGAGGCGATGGTGCCCAGCGTGTTGAGGTAGCGCTCCAGGCCGTGCACCGCGGTGCGGCCGGCATTCTCGAACGACTGGCGCAAGCCCTCTTCGGTGATGCGCGGCTCGGCGACCACGCTGCGCAGGCCGGCGGCCAGCACGCCGCCCAGCACCGAGTTGTCGGCCAGCTTGTTCACCACGTCGGCGCCGGGCAGGCTGGTGCGCGTGATGCCCACCACCTCTTCCACCAGCGTCTGCGGCGCTACGGCAGCCGGGCGCAGGTGCCACAGGCGCTCAATGACCAGCGCCATCGCGACGATGGAACACAGTATCAGCGGCCAGATCGGCCAACCGGCCGCTTGTATGATCGACAGCAAGGTGGGTCTCGCGGGGCGTTCGGGCTCGACAGTGCGCCGGATTATGGGACACACCCTCACCTCAAAAGCAGCCGGTACGGCAGCCTTTTGCGCCCCTGTTCCGCCGCTAGCGCCTGAAGGGCGGGCCAGGACGGGGTCTGCACGGGCTGGCCGCAGGCGCGGCGCAGCATGAACTTCACCGAGCCAACACCCGCCACCGCGGCCGCAGCGGCCACCGCGCGCGGCCCCTGGGGCGTGGCCGCACTGCTGCTGGCCACCGCCGACGCCTTGAACGCACGCTTCGGCGCGGTGGCGGTGCGCGGCGAGATCTCGGGCTTCTCGCGCGCGGCCAGCGGCCATTGCTACTTCTCGCTGAAGGACGCCGATGGCGCTGCGGCACTGTTGCGTTGCGCGATGTTCCGCCGCGCCGCGGCGCTGGTGAACTTCACGCCGGCCGACGGCCAGCAGGTGGAGCTGCGCGGCCGCCTGTCGCTGTACGAACCGCGGGGCGAGCTCAGCTTTGTGGTCGAGGCCATGCAGCGCCTGGGCGAGGGCGCGCTGTACGAGGAGTTCCTGCGCCGCCGCGCCCGCCTGCAGGCGCAAGGCCTGTTCGACTCCGCGCGCAAGCGCCCGCTGCCACCCTGGCCGCGGCGGCTGGGCATCGTCACCTCGCTGCAGGCCGCGGCGCTGCGCGATGTGCTGACCACGCTGGCGCGCCGGGCGCCGCAGGTGCAGGTCGTCGTCTACCCCAGCCCGGTGCAGGGCGCCGAGGCGCCGGCGGCGCTGGCGCAGGCCCTGTACACCGCCGGCCAGCGCGGCGAGGTGGAGCTGCTGCTGCTGGTGCGCGGCGGCGGTTCGCTGGAGGACCTGTGGGCCTTCAACGACGAGCGCGTGGTGCGCGCCGTGGCCGCCAGCCCGGTGCCGGTGGTCTGCGGCGTGGGCCACGAGACCGATGTCACCCTGGCCGACCTGGCGGCCGACCTGCGCGCGCCCACGCCCACCGCGGCCGCCGAGCTGGCCGCGCCGGCCCAGGCCGAGGCGCTGGCGGCTCTGCGCCTGCGCGACGAGCGCCTGCAGCGTGCGGTGCAGCGGCTGCTGCAGCGCCAGGCGCAGCAACTGGACGGTACCGCCGCGCGCCTGGGCCGGCCGGCGCAGGTGCTGGCGCCGCATCTGCAAAAACTGCTGCACCTTCGGCAGCGCCTGCAGCGCGCGCTGGCGGCGCGCCAGGCACGTTTGGCCGAACCGCTAGGCCCCTTGTCGGCCCGCCTGGCGCGTGCGCTGCAGGTGGAGGTGCAGCGCCACCGCCTGCAACTGGGCGGCGTGCAGGCACGGCTGCAGGCGCAAGACCCGGCGCAGGTGCTGCGCCGGGGGTACGCCTGGGTGGAATCCGCCGACGGCCGGCCGGTGGTGTCGGCCGCGCATCTGGTCAGCGGGCAGCAGGTCAAGGCGGTGTGGGCCGACGGCCAGGCGCTGGCGCAGGTGCTGCAGGTGACGCTGCCGACGCCGCCGGGCGACCAGGAACCCCCAACGCCGTCGCGCCGATAGTGGCTGCCTACAATGAACGGGCTTCGTCAGCCGACGCCAACCAGCAAGAACGAGGATTTGTGATGGAACACACCCTGCCGCCTCTGCCGTACGCCATAGATGCCCTGGCGCCGCACTACAGCAAGGAAACGCTCGAGTACCACCACGGCAAGCACCACAACGCTTACGTGGTGAACCTGAACAACCTGCAAAAGGGCACCGAGTTCGAGAACCTCACGCTCGAAGAAATCGTCAAGAAAAGCTCCGGCGGCATCTACAACAATGCCGCGCAGATCTGGAACCACACCTTCTTCTGGAGCTGCATGAAGCCGGCCGGCGGCGGCGAGCCCTCGGGCAAGCTGGCCGAGGCCATCCAGGCCAAGTGGGGCAGCTACGCGGCCTTCAAGGAAGCCTTCGTCAAGAGCGCCGTGGGCAACTTCGGCAGCGGCTGGACCTGGCTGGTGAAGAAGCCCGACGGCAGCGTGGACATCGTGAACACCGGCGCCGCCGGCACGCCGCTGACCACCGCCGACAAGGCCCTGCTCACGGTGGACGTGTGGGAACACGCCTACTACATCGACTACCGCAACCTGCGCCCGAAGTTTGTCGAGACCTTCCTGGACAAGCTGGTGAACTGGGGCTTCGCAGAAGCGAACTTCGCTTGAGCCGACCCGGCCAGGCCGTTCAGTTTCCGAACGGCTTGCCGCGCAGCTTGAACCCGGGCTGGATGTTGCGCTTGGCAAACCAGCCCTTGTTCATTTCCAGCGCATAGCGCACCGGTTCCTTGGAGCAGTGCGAGTCGTCGGACTGCGCCTGCATCTCGGCGATGTTGACGATGCGGCCGTCGTCGGCGATGAAGGCAATGGCCAGCGGGATCAGCGTGTTGCGCATCCAGAAGCAGCGCACGCTGGCTTCCGGGTTGACGAACAACATGCCTTCGTTGGCGCCCATCTCGCGCCGAAACATCATGCCGGTGGCCTGCTGCTGCAGGCTCACCGCCTGCTCGGCCTGTATCAGGTGCATGCCGGCACGCAGCTCCACCGTGGGCAGCTTGGGCTGGGGGCCGCTCTGGGCGATGGCCGGGCCGCACCACACCACCGCCAGCAGCGGCGCAGCCAGGGCGCGGACAAGAAGTCGCTTGATGCAGATCATGGGTCTTGAGGTCTCGCGGGCCTAGATTATCGGCGGCATGGGCGGCCCCGGCAGCGGGCGCGCGCCGGTGTGCCGCCCGATATGCCCGCGACCGTCAGTTCCCCCTTCACCGCCGACAGTTCCGTCAGCCATGCTGCCGCTCCAGCCACGCTGGCCGCGTTGGCTGTTGTAGACGACCCGGCGGAGCTGGGCCGCTTCACGCAGTGGGTGGCCGGGCCGCAGGGGCAGCGGCTGGGCGAATCGTCCTTGCAGCTGTCGGGCATGCATTGCGCCGCCTGCACCGGGCTGCTGGAGCAGGCGCTGCACGCCGTGCCCGGTGTGCAGACGGCCCATGTGACGGCCGCCACCCAGCGTGCCACGGTCACCTGGGACCCTGAGCGCACGCGGGTTTCGGCCTTGATCGAGGCGGTGCGCCGCGCCGGCTATGACGCGGTGCCCGATGCCGCGGCGCCGGCGCGCGCGCTGCGCCGTGCCGAGCACCGCAGCGCGTTGTGGCGCCTGTTCGTGGCCGCCTTCTGCATGATGCAGGTGATGATGCTGGCCACGCCCAGCTACGTGGCCGGCCCCGGCGAACTGGCGCCGGACATGGCCCGGCTGCTGAACTGGGGCCAGTGGGTGTTGTCCGTGCCGGTGCTGCTGTTCAGCTCGGGGCCGTTCTTCAACGGCGCCTGGCGCGCGCTGCGCCAGGGCCGCGTGGGCATGGACTTGCCGGTGGCGCTGGGCGTGGGCATCACCTTCGTGGCCAGCACCGGTGCCAGCTTCGACCCCGAAGGCCTGTTCGGGCACGAGGTGTTCTTCGACTCCATGACCATGTTCGTCGCCTTCCTGCTGGGCGCACGCTACCTGGAGCTGGGCGCGCGCCATCGCGCGGCCGAGTCGCTGGAATCGGCCCTGGCCCGCCTGCCCGAGACCGCCTGGCGTGTGGGCGACGACGGCCGCAGCCAGGCCGTGAGCGTGCTCAGCCTGCGTGTGGGCGACCGTGTGCGCGTGCCGCTGGGCCAGGCCTTCCCGGCCGACGCGGTGCTGCTGCAGGGCCACACGCGCAGCGACGAGTCGCTGCTGTCGGGCGAGTCGCTCCCGGTGGCGAAGCACCCCGGCGACGAGGTGGTGGCCGGCAGCATCAACCTGGGCGCGCCGGTGCTGGCGCGCGTGCTGCGCGTGGGCGGCGATACGCGGCTGGCGGGCATCGTCTCCATGATGAAGAGCGCGCTGGGCCAACGCCCGGCCGCAGCGCGGCTGGCCGACCGCTGGGCGCCGCCCTTCCTGTGGGTGGTGTTGCTGCTGGCGGCTGCCGCCGCCGCGGTGTGGAGCGTCATCGACCCGGCGCGCGCCGTGTGGGTGGCCGTGTCGGTGCTCATCGTCACCTGCCCCTGCGCGCTGTCGCTGGCGGCGCCGTCGGCGCTGGTGTCGGCGGCGCGCGGGCTGGCACGGCGGGGCATCCTGCTGCAGCGCCTGGACGCGGTGGAAACGCTGGCGCGCGTGGACCATGTGTTTGTCGACAAGACCGGCACGCTCACCGAAGACCGCCTGGCGCTGCACCGGGTGCGGCTGCTGGTGGAACAACCGGGCCTGGACGAAGCCGCGGTGCGGCGCATGGCGGCCTCGCTGGCGGGCTGGTCGTCGCACCCGTTGTCGCGCGCGCTGGCGGATGACAGCCTGGCCGACGGCGCCGTCTGGCGTGAGGTGCAGGAACACGCCGGCCGCGGCCTGGAGGCGCAAGACCTGCAAGGCCGGCGCTGGCGCCTGGGCGGCATTGCCTGGGTGACCGGCCAGGCAGGCTCGCACAAAGACGGCAAAGGCGGCAAGGGCAGCGAAGACGCCATGGTGTGCCTGGGCGTGGACGGCCAGGCCGTGGCAGCTTTCGATTTCGACGAGCTGCTGCGCGAAGGCAGCGTGCAGGCCTTGCGCGCCTTTGCGGCGCAGGGCCTGAAGGTGACGCTGCTCACCGGCGACGCGCCGCAGCGCGCGCAGGCCCTGGCCGCGCGCGCCGGCATCAGTGACGTGCTGGCCCGCGCCACGCCCGAGGACAAGCTGGCCGCCGTGGCCGCGGCCCAGGCGCGCGGCGAGGTGGTGGCCATGGTGGGCGACGGCATCAACGACGCGCCGGTGCTGGCGCGCGCCGATGTGTCGTTTGCCATGGGGCAGGGCGCGCTGGTGGCGCGCAGCGGGGCCGACGCGGTGCTGGTCTCCAACCGCCTGGGCGACATCGCCGCGGCGCGCCACGCCGCGCGGCGCACGGTGCGCATCGTGCACCAGAACCTGTTCTGGGCCGCGAGCTACAACGCCAGCGCCATACCGATGGCGCTGCTGGGCTGGCTGCCGCCCTGGGCCGCGGGCCTGGGCATGGCCTTGAGTTCGCTGCTGGTCATTGCCAACGCCGCGCGGGCGGCTCGGCCGAACCGGGTGCCGACGCCGGGCTGAGACCGCGGTGGAAAGCCTGTACCTCCTGATCCCGCTGTCGGCGCTGCTGGTGCTGGCGCTGCTGGCCGTCTTCGGCTGGGCGCTGCACCGTGGTCAGTTCGACGACCTGGACAAGGAAGGCGAACGCATTCTGGCGGGTGACAGCGCGCCGCTTGACGGCGGTCAAGGTGGCGCGGCCGCCCCGCCGGAAGAATCTCAAGGTCCGCTCAAAGCGACCAAGTGAGGAGTGAGTTGATGGCGATCCATGCCGCAACGCTGACGGGGGCCCGGCCAGCTGCCGCACCCGGTGGCGCAGCCGGTGCCGCAGGCACCGCCAGTTCCGCGAACACCTACAGCGACGGCGTGGTGCGCGCCTTTGCGCTGGCCTCTGTGCTGTGGGGCGTGGTGGGCATGCTGGTGGGCGTGATCATCGCCGCGCAGCTCACCTGGCCGGCGCTGAACTTCGACATCGCCTGGCTCAGCTACGGCCGCCTGCGCCCGCTGCACACCAACGCCGTCATCTTCGCTTTCGGCGGCTGCGCGCTGTTTGCCACCAGCTTCCACGTGGTGCAGCGCACCTGCCAGACGCGGCTGTTCCTGCCGCAGCTGGCGTGGTTCGTGTTCTGGGGATGGCAGCTGGTCATCGTGGCGGCGGCCGTCACGCTGCCGCTGGGCATCACCAGCGGCAAGGAGTACGCCGAGCTGGAATGGCCCATAGACCTGCTGATCACCGTGGTGTGGGTCTGCTACGCCATCGTGTTCTTCGGCACCCTAGGCACGCGCAAGGTGCGCCACATCTATGTGGCCAACTGGTTCTTCGGCGCCTACATCATTGCGATCGCGCTGCTGCACATCGTCAACAGCGCGGCCATGCCGGTGAGCCTGTGGAAGAGCTACAGCGCCTATGCCGGCGTGCAGGACGCCATGGTGCAGTGGTGGTACGGCCACAACGCGGTGGGCTTCCTGCTCACGGCCGGCTTCCTGGGAATGATGTACTACTACATCCCCAAGCAGGCCGAGCGCCCGGTGTACAGCTACCGGCTGTCCATCGTGCACTTCTGGGCGCTGATCTTCACGTACATGTGGGCGGGCCCGCACCACCTGCACTACACCGCACTGCCGGACTGGGCGCAAAGCATTGGCATGCTGTTCAGCCTGATCCTGCTGGCCCCCAGCTGGGGCGGCATGATCAACGGGATCATGACGCTCAGCGGTGCCTGGCACAAGCTGCGAGACGACCCCATCCTGAAGTTCCTCATCGTGAGCCTGTCGTTCTACGGCATGAGCACCTTCGAGGGGCCGATGATGTCCATCAAGACCGTCAACGCGCTCAGCCACTACACCGATTGGACGGTGGGCCACGTGCACAGCGGCGCCCTGGGCTGGGTGGGCTTCATCACCATGGGCTCGCTGTACTACCTGATACCGCGCATGTTCGGCCGCACGCAGATGCACAGCGTCAAGGCCATAGAGCTGCACTTCTGGATCGCCACCATAGGCATCGTGCTGTACATCGCCGCGATGTGGATCGCCGGCGTGATGCAGGGCCTGATGTGGCGCGCGGTCAACCCCGACGGCACGCTGGTCTACACCTTCGTCGAGAGCGTCAAGGCCAGCTTCCCGTACTACGTGGTGCGCCTGCTGGGCGGCCTGCTGTACCTGGGCGGCATGCTGATCATGGCCTGGAACGTGGTGATGACGGTCAGGAACGGCCAGGCCACGCCGGCGGTCATCCCCGGCCCGGCCCCGGCCCACGCCTGACGCAGCACAGGAGAACCCGCACATGGCTTCGCAACAGGCACCCCAGGGTCACGAGAAGATCGAGACCAACAACTTCCTGATGATCGTGCTGATACTCGTCGCGGTGGCGGTGGGCGGCATCGTCGAGATCGTGCCGCTGTTCTTCCAGCGCAGCACCACGCAGCCGGTGGAAGGGCTCAAGCCCTACACGCCGCTGCAACTGGTGGGCCGCGACGTGTACATACGCGAGGGTTGCTACAACTGCCACTCGCAGATGATCCGGCCCTTCCGCGCCGAGGCGCTGCGCTACGGGTCGTACTCGCTGGCCGGCGAGTTTGTCTACGACCACCCCTTCCAGTGGGGCAGCAAGCGCACCGGGCCCGACCTGCACCGCGTGGGCGGCAAGTACAGCGACGAGTGGCACCGCCTGCACCTGATCAACCCGCGCGACCTGGTGCCCGAGAGCAACATGCCCGGCTACCCCTGGCTGGAGCGCAACGCCGTAGCCCCCGCCAGCGTGCCGCCGCGCCTGACCGCGCTGCGCCGCCTGGGCGTGCCCTACACCGACGAGGACGTGGCCGGCGCCGCCGAGGCCGTGCGCGGCCGCAGCGAGATGGACGCGCTCATCGCCTACCTGCAGGTGCTGGGCACCGCGCACCCGTAAGGAGCCCGACATGGACGTCAATGACATCCGCATCGCCGTGACGGTGCTGCTGCTGGTCGCCTTCGTGGTGCTGGTGGTCCGAACCTGGAGCCGTCGCCGTCAGGCCGAACATCAAGAGGCCGCCCTGTTGCCGTTTGTCGGCGACGATGAAGGCGTGCAAGGAGAACCTCGATGAGCGACTTCCTGCACAGCGGCTGGGGGTTGTTCATCACCGTGGTGACGGTGCTGAGCCTCATCGCCTGCCTGGCGCTGCTGATCATCGCCGCGCGCCGCCGCGTGATGGCTGGCGACAACACCACCGGCCACGTCTGGGACGAAGACCTGCGCGAGCTGAACAACCCGCTGCCGCGCTGGTGGATGTGGCTGTTTGTCATCACCGTGGTGTTCGCTGCGGTGTACCTGGCCTTCTACCCGGGCCTGGGCACCTACCAGGGCACGCTGAAGTGGACCAGCAGCAACCAGTACGAACGGGAGCAGCAGCGCGCCCGCGAGGCCATGGCCCAGGTGTATGCCGAGTACACCGCGATGGCGCCGCAGCAGCTGGTGCAGGACAGCGCCGCCATGGGCATAGGCCAGCGCCTGTTCCTGAACCAGTGCGCGCAATGCCATGGCTCGGACGCGCGCGGCAGCCGCGGTTTCCCCGACCTGACGCGCGGCGTGTGGCTGGGCGCCGGCGACCACCCCTACATCGCCAAGACCATCGCCGAAGGCCGCACCGGCGTGATGCCGCCCATGGGCGCGGCGCTGGGCGGCGGCGACCAGGTGCGCAACATGGCGCACTACGTGATGAGCCTGTCGGGCACGCCGCACAACAGCACCTGGGCGCAGCTGGCCAAGCCCAGGTGGGCGCTGTGCGCCGCCTGCCACGGCGCAGACGGCAAGGGCAATGCGATGCTGGGCGCGCCGGACCTGACGGACAAGCTGTGGCTGCACGGTTGGGGCGAACGCGCCATATCGAACGCCATCACCAACGGCATCACCAACGTGATGCCGGCGCAGGGCCGGCTGCTCACGCCCGAGCAGATCCATGTGCTGGCCGCCTATGTGTGGGGCTTGTCGCAGGGCACCGAGGTGGCGGGCAACTGAGGCCTGCTGCAGGCGCCGTCAGGCCATGAACCATCCCGGCAACGGCTCGGCCACCCCACCGCCGGTGGGTGCTGCCGATGTGCCGGTGCAGATCGTCTCGCTGTACCAGGCGCAGGAGAAGATCTACGCCCGCGCCGTCTCCGGCTGGTTCGCCGGCTGGCGCTGGGCGCTGGTGTGGGCCACGCAGCTGGTGTTCTACGGGCTGCCCTGGCTGCCCTGGAACGGGCGCCAGGCGGTGCTGTTCGACCTGGACGCGCGGCGCTTCTACATCTTCGAGCTGGTGCTGTACCCGCAGGACTTCATCTACCTCACGGGCCTGCTCATCGTCTCGGCCTACGCGCTGTTTCTGTTCACCGCGGTGGCCGGGCGGCTGTGGTGCGGCTACGCCTGCCCGCAGACGGTGTATACCGAGATCTTCATGTGGATAGAGCGCCGCATCGAAGGCGACCGCATGAAGCGCATGAAGCTGGACGCCGCGCCCTGGGGCGCGCACAAGCTGCTGCGCAAGGGCGGCAAGCAATTGGCGTGGGTGGCACTGAGCCTGTGGACCGGCTTCACCTTCGTGGGCTACTTCACGCCCATACACACGCTGGCCGCTGCCGTGCCCACGCTGGGCTTCGGGCCCTGGGAGTGGTTCTGGATTCTGTTCTACGGCTTGGCTACCTACGGCAACGCCGGCTGGATGCGCGAGCAGGTGTGCAAGTACATGTGCCCCTACGCGCGCTTCCAGGGCGTGATGTTCGACCGCGACACGCTGATCATCAGCTACGACCCGGCGCGCGGCGAGCCGCGCGGCATGAACGCCAAACGTGGCCGCAGCGGCGAAGCCCGGCCGGCGGGCGTGGGCGACTGCATCGACTGCGGGCTGTGCGTGCAGGTCTGCCCCACCGGCATAGACATACGTCAGGGCCTGCAGTACGAGTGCATAGGCTGCACCGCCTGCATAGACGTGTGCAACGGCGTGATGGACAAGATGCGCACGCCGCGCGGGCTGATCCGCTACGACACCGAGAACGGCATGCAGCAGGGCCTGAGCCGCGCCCAGGTGTGGCGGCGCGTGCTGCGGCCGCGGGTGCTGGTCTACGCCGCGGTGCTGCTGCTGATCGGCGGCGCGCTGGTGGCCAGCCTGGCGCTGCGCCCGCCGTTTCGTGTGGACATCGTGCGCGACCGCGGCGCGCTGGCTCGCCTGGTGGACGACGGCTGGGTGGAAAACGTCTACCGCCTGCAGATCATGAACGCCACCGAGCGTGTGCAGCGCTACCGCATTGCCGCCACCGGCCTGCAAGGCCTGCAGACCGACCGCGTGGACAGCGTCGAGGTGGCCCCGGCCGAGGCGCGCTGGGTGCCCGTGGCGGTGCGTGTGCCGCCGCACAGCGCCGAGGCTGCCGGCGCCGGCTCGCACCCGCTGCAGTTCACGGTCGAACGCCTGGGCGAAGGCCATGGCGCCGATGACGGCGGCCGCGGCGACAGCAAGCGGCAAGTGGTGGAGAAGTCCACCTTCATCGTGCCGCGCTGAAGCGGCACCCTCCAGACAAGCAGGAGTCCTCGCATGATCCCCTCAACCGCCACCGCCGTTGCTGCGCAGCCCGAGCCCACCGTGGCCTGGTGGCGCCTGCCCATTGTGTGGATGGTCATAGGCGGCCCGGCTGCCGTGGTGGTGGCGGGCTTTGCCACGCTGGCCATCGCCATCGCCAACCCCGACCCGGTGATCAAGCCGGCGCGTGCCGGCAGCGCTGCCGAGGTGCCGGCGGTGCAGGGCCGCAACCACGTGGCCACACCGGAAGCCGCGCGGCCGTGAAGCGCGCGCTGCTGGTTGCCTGGCCGGCCTTCGTGGCCGCCGCGCTGCTGGAAATGGTGGTGTTTGCGCTGGTGGACCCAGCCGACCTGCACCGGCCCGGCGGCGGCGCGTTGCCGCTGTCGGCCACCGCCATCTACTCGCTGGCGTTCTTCCTGTTCTGGGCCGCCACGGCCGCCGCCAGTGTGCTGACGCTGGTGTTGATGCGGCGGGCCGACGAGGTCAACGCCGGGCGCTCAGGCACCTGAGCGCGGGCGCAGGGCGCGGCTCAGCAGGCGCTGCCGTTGACCAGGCGCCCCAGCGCGTCGGCATCCACCACGCGGATGTGGCGCTGGCGAACTTCCAGCAGACCGTCGTCCTGGAACTTGGAGAAGGCGCGGCTCACCGTTTCCAGCTTCAGGCCCAGGTAGCTGCCGATTTCTTCGCGCGTCATGCGCAGCACCAGCTCGGTGCCGGAAAAGCCGCGCGCGCGCAGGCGTTGCGTCAGGTTCAGCAGAAACGCCGCCAGGCGCTCCTCGGCCCGCATGCTGCCCAGCAACAGCATCACGCCGTGGTCGCGCACGATCTCGCGGCTCATGATGCGGTGAAACTGGCGCTGCAGGTCGGACAGCTCGCGCGACAGGTCTTCCAGCTGGTGGAAGGGGATCACGCAGACCTGGGAGTCTTCCAGCGCCACCGCGTCGCAGGTGTGGCGGTCGGTGCCTATGCCGTCCAGGCCCAGCAGTTCGCCGGCCATCTGGAAGCCGGTGACCTGGTCGCGGCCGTCTTCGGACGACACACAGGTCTTGAAGAACCCGGTGCGCACGGCAAACAGCGAGGCAAAGGACTCGCCGGCGCGGAACAGCGCCTCGCCGCGTGGCACCGTGCGGCGGTTGGCCACCAGGTCGTCCAGGCGGTCCATCTGCTCGCCCGACAGGCCCAGCGGCAGGCACAACTCGCGCAGGTTGCAGCTGGAACAGGCGACCTTGAAGGGTTCTATGCGGACGGTGGTCTGGGGCGCGTTCACGGGCGGGCAGGGCAGGTCGGCTCGGTCCAAGTATCGCCTATGCGGCGGCAGCGCACACGGTGCTTGCGGCAGATCAAGCCCCGTGGCGCGCCGATTCGACACAGTGCGGGCATGAACTCCGAGAGCGTGCTCGACACCGCCGTCCCGCTGAACGACGAGCTGCTGCGGCGCCTGGACCAGCCCGGCCCGCGCTACACCTCCTACCCCACGGCCGACCGCTTCGTGGAGGCCTTCGGCGCCGACGACTACCGCGGCGCCCTGCGCCAGCGCGCCGCCGGCACGCTGATGAGCGGCCTGCCGCTGTCGCTGTACGTGCACATCCCGTTCTGCGAAAGCCTGTGCTACTACTGCGCCTGCAACAAGATCATCACCCGGCACAAGAGCCGCGGCGCCGAGTACCTGGCGCTGCTGGCGCAGGAGCTGGCCTTGCACACCGCCGAGCTGGGCACGCAGCAGCCGGTGTCGCAGGTGCACCTGGGCGGCGGCTCGCCCACCTTCTTGTCGGACGACGAGCTGGCGCAGCTGATGGCCTTGCTGCAGCGCTCGTTTCGCCTGCTGCCGCAGGCCGAGGTGGGCATCGAAGTGGACCCGCGCACCGCGTCGCCGGCGCGCCTGCGCCAGCTGCACGCCCTGGGCTTCAACCGCGTGAGCTTCGGTGTGCAGGACTTCGACCCCGACGTGCAGGCCGCGGTGCACCGCATACAGCCGCAGGCCAGCGTGCGCGAGCTGGTGCAGGAAGCGCGTGCGCTGGGCTTTGCCTCCATCAATGCCGACCTGATCTATGGCCTGCCGCGGCAGACACCGGCCTCCTTCGCGTGCACCATCGCCCAGGTGGCCGAGCTGCGGCCCACGCGCATCGCGCTGTACGCCTACGCCCACCTGCCGCAGCGCTTCAAGCCGCAGCGGCGCATACACGCCCACGACCTGCCTTCGGCCGAACAGCGTGTGCGCATGCTGGGCGACGCCATCGCCGGCTTCATCGCCGCCGGCTACGTCTACGTAGGCATGGACCACTTTGCGCTGCCCGACGACGCGCTCGCGGTGGCCAAGCGCCAGGGGCGGCTGCACCGCAACTTCCAGGGCTACAGCACGCACCCGGACTGCGACCTCATCGCCCTGGGCGTGTCGGCCATAGGCCGTGTGGGCGCCACCTACAGCCAGAACGCCAAGACGCTGGACGAGTACCGCGACGCGCTGGCGCAGGGGCGGTTTCCGGTGGTGCGCGGCCTGGCGCTGACGCGCGACGACCTGCTGCGCCGCGCCGTCATCATGGCGCTGATGTGCCAGGGGCGGGTGGAGTACGAATCCATAGAACTGGCTCACCTGGTGAAGCTGCGGGAAGTTCTCGCGCCGGAGTTCGAGCGTTTGGCGCCCCTGGCCGAAGCCGGCCTGGTGGAGGTGGGCGAGCAGGCCTTGCAGGTCACCGCCACCGGCTGGTTCTTCGTGCGCGCCATCGCCATGGTTTTCGACCGCCACCTGCAGGCCGACCAGCAGCGCGAGCGCTTCTCGCGCATCATCTGACCACCGTGAGCCTGTTCGTGCATCGCGCCGTCCTGGCAGCCGCGCCACCGCCATGAGCGCCGACCTGGCCCTCGTCGCCAGTGCGGCGCTGCTGGGCCTGGCCGGGGCACCGCATTGCACCGCCATGTGTGCCGCGCCCTGCGCCGCGGCCATAGGCCATGGCGGCCCGCGTGCCGGCTGGGCCTTTCACCTGGCGCGTGCCGGCGCCTACGCGCTGGCCGGCGGCGTGGCCGCTGCCAGCGTAGGGGCCATGGCCGCGCTGGCGGCCTGGAGCCCGGCGCTGCGCCCCTTGTGGACGCTGCTGCAGGTGGCGGCGCTGGCTCTCGGCCTGTGGCTGTTGTGGCAGGGCCGGCAGCCGGCGTGGATGGCGGCCTGGAGCCGCCCGCCGGCGGCTGCCGGCGCGTTGGCCGGCGCCCAGGGCACCGCGGCGGCAGGCGGCTGGCAACGCATGCAAGGCCCGGTGCGCGCTGCGGCGGCGGGCAGCCTGTGGGTGGCCTGGCCTTGCGGGCTGTTGCATTCCGCGCTGCTGGTGGCGGCGCTCACCGGCGGTGCCGCCGCCGGTGCCACCGCCATGGCCGCGTTTGCCCTGGCTTCGGCGCCGGGCCTGCTGGCCGGCCCCTGGGTGCTGAAGCGGCTGGCACGCGCCGGCGGCAGCCAGCGCCTGGAGCGCTGGGCGGCGCGCACAGCCGGCGCCGTGCTGGCCGCGGCGGCAGGATGGGCGCTGACCCACGGCCTGTGGGCACAGGCCTGGGCCTACTGCTTCGGGCCCTGAGCCGGGCGCGGGCTGCGGGCGAGTGGCCGGAAGGCCCGAGCCGCGAGCCCTGCTGGAATAGAATTGAACGTTCCCCCGACCTCAACCAGGCCGTCGCGTTGCGTCGGCAGCGCGGAGACCCGAAGACCATGTCGTATCAGCACATCCAGGTGCCCCAAGGCGGGCAGAAGATCACCGTCAACGCGGACTTCTCGCTCAACGTGCCTGATCAACCCATCATTCCCTACATCGAAGGGGACGGCACGGGCCTGGACATCACGCCGGTGATGCTGAAGGTGGTGGACGCTGCCGTCGAGAAGAGCTACGGCGGCAAGCGCAAGATCCACTGGATGGAGATCTACGCCGGCGAGAAGAGCACCAAGGTCTATGGCCCCGACGTGTGGCTGCCCGAAGAGACGCTGCAGGTGGCCAAGGAATACGTGGTCTCTATCAAGGGCCCGCTGACCACGCCGGTGGGCGGCGGCATACGCAGCCTGAACGTGGCGCTGCGCCAGGAACTGGACCTGTATGTGTGCCTGCGCCCCATCCAGTACTTCAAGGGCGTGCCCAGCCCGCTGAAGGAGCCGGAGAAGACCAACATGGTCATCTTCCGCGAGAACAGCGAAGACATCTACGCCGGCATCGAGTACGAGGCGCTGACCGACAAGGCGGTCAAGGTCATCAACTTCCTGACCAGCGAGATGGGCGTCAAGAAGATCCGCTTCCCCAAGACCTCGGCCATAGGCATCAAGCCGGTGTCCATAGAAGGCACCGAGCGCCTGGTGCGCAAGGCCATCCAGTACGCGATAGACAACGACAAGCCCAGCGTCACGCTCGTGCACAAAGGCAACATCATGAAGTTCACGGAAGGCGGCTTCCGTGACTGGGGCTACGCGCTGGCCAAGAAGGAATTCGGCGCGGTCGAGATCGACGGCGGCCCGTGGTGCAAGCTGAAGAATCCGAAGACCGGCAAGGACATCCTCATCAAGGACAGCATTGCCGACGCCTTCCTGCAGCAGATCCTGCTGCGCCCGGCCGAGTACTCGGTGATCGCCACGCTCAACCTCAACGGCGACTACGTCAGCGACGCGCTGGCAGCGCAGGTGGGCGGCATAGGCATCGCCCCGGGTGCCAACCTGAGCGACAGCGTGGCGATGTTCGAAGCCACGCACGGCACCGCGCCCAAGTACGCCGGTAAGGACTACGTGAACCCGGGTTCCGAGATCCTCTCCGCCGAGATGATGCTGCGCCACATGGGCTGGACGGAAGCGGCCGACCTGATCATCGCGTCCATGGAGCGTTCCATCGCCAGCAAGAAGGTCACCTACGACTTCGCGCGGCTGATGGAAGGCGCGACGCAGGTGTCGTGCTCGGGCTTTGGTCAGGTGATGATCGACCACATGTGACGTCGTCCCACCGCGTCTCTTGACGCTCCATAAGCCCCTGATTTTGTTGAAGAAATCAGGGGCTTTGTCTTTTCAGCACGTCTCACGGCAGACCACGAAATCCCGCCACTTTGGAGGGGAAACTGACGGGAGATGGGGTCCGAAATGGCCCAAATTCCTCCATTTGGAGGTGGCTGAAAAGTGTCGGGAGACGACGCATGCGGTTGACCAACTACACCCTCACGCCCACACGGCTCAACAACGCCAAGGCGAAGAGGCGGCTCTACAAGCTGAGCGACGGTGGGGGCCTCTTCGTGGAGGTCAGCCCCACGGGGCAGAAGACCTGGCGCTACCAGTACCGGTTCGCCGGCAGCCGGCGGGATGTCAAGATCGGGCGGTACCCAGAAATCGGCGTCGCGGACGCCCGGGGCCGACACTTCGAACTGCGCTCGCTCCTGGAGCGAGGGTTCGACCCCGCCGAGGTTCGTCGCCAGGAGGCGGAGGCGCGCCGAGAGCAGGTGGCCGCCAGACCGGATGCCGCCGACCAGTTTGAGGCGTTCTCGCGGCGCTGGATCCGGGAGCGTCTGACGACCAAGTCGGAGACCTATCGGCATCAGATCGAGTCGAGGCTCGAGCGCTTTGTATGGCCCGCGATTGGGGAGAAGCCGCTGGCATGTGTGCGCCCTGCCGACGTGCTTCTGATCATTGAGGACCTGAGAGGAACGCCGAAGACGGCAGAGGGTGTCAGACAGCACATTCAGCAGATCTACAACTACGCCATCCAGAAGCTTCTCGTCGAGGTCAATCCCGCACTACCGCTGCGCGGTGTCATCGAGGTGCCCGCCGCCGAGCACTACCGGCACTTGAATGAGCCTGAACTGGGCGCGTTCTGGCGGTCAGTGGCGAAGCAGGGCGCGCACTTCGTGACCATCGCGGCCACCAGGATGCTCATGTACTCGATGTGCCGGAAGTCGGAAGTGCTGCGTGCCCGCTGGCAGGAGTTCGACCTCGAACGGGCGCAATGGGACATTCCGTCCGAGCGGATGAAGATGAGGGCGCCGCAACGGGTTTACCTGTCCCGCCAGGCGCTTGAGGTCTTGGGGCTGCTCAAGGAGTTTGGTTCGCAACCGCAGTCCTATGTGTTCCCGTCGGTCCTTCGTGCCGCGGTTCCGCTCGGGGATGCCACCTTGAACCACTTCTTCAAGCGGCTCGACTTTGGCGTCTCGGACTTCTCTCCGCATGGGACTCGGGCAACGGCAGCGACGCTGCTCCGCGAGCACGGCTTCAGCCGGGACGTGGTCGAGTTGCTGTTGGCGCATACCGAGCGAAACAAGGTGACTGCCTCGTACCACCACCACGAAATGGCCGATGAGCGTCGCCGTGCGCTCCAGTACCTGGCGGATCAGATTGACAGGCTGGCCAGTGCGGCCGGGCCGGGCCCGACCGTGTCCCGCCTCGACTGTCCACGAGATGTCGCCGGGGCTGGCGTGTAGTGGGCCTCTGCGGTCGGCAGGCCCCCTGCGCCTCCAGACGGGCAGCAAGAGGGGCCGAAGCGGTGTCGGGTCCACCTCGGGAGGCTTGATGTGAGGTGCGCTGTCTTTTCCGTGATCGTCGCCGCAGGTGGTGTCACGGGCTTCTTGTTGGGTGGGGGCGAGAACGTTGCCACCAAGCTGGTACTTGCCGGCACCGGATTGCTGATGGGCAGCGCAATCGGCGGGGCAGTGCTCAAGTTCGGTGGGGCCAAGGCCCCAAGTCCCAGGCATGGCAACCCGATCCCGGGGCTGGGCGTGACCTCGGACGATCTGGCCGCCAACTATTGGCGTGACAAGGCGCACCCGCCCTTCATGAAGCCTCCGGACAGTGACGGCAGTCCCCGCGAACCGGAGTGACTACCGCTTGAAGAACCCCTTGACAGCGTCCTTGGCCTCTTGAACTGTTTCGGTGGCATCCCTGGCCGCCTGCCTGGCGGCGCCTTTGAACAGCGATTGGCGAGGCACGGTCGTTCCATCGCCGCCGGAGCGGGGGTTCCGTTCGTCTTCGAAGGCTTGCCGGCGAGCGGTCGTTCGGTCGCGCAGTTCTCCCAAGGTCGCCTGAACCTGTTGCCGTACGTCGCCGGGTGCGGTAGTCGGCTGGCCGTTCGGCGTGACCGCTAGAGGAGACCGCCCCACCGTGCCCGATGAACGCAAGTGTGTGGCTTCGATGTCCGGGGCTAGGCGCTGGTCACCTTGGTTGGCGGTGTGGAGATGGCGGACATCGTCGAAGGAGGCCGGCACGGCGCTGCCATCGGTGAAGTTTCGATGGGGAGATGGTGCTTGCCGCGCCAGCTCGGCACTCAGCAACTGCTGTGCTGAGGCGCTGGTACCGCCGTACTGCTCCGCGTAACGAGTGAACATGGCCAGGTTGTGGGGATCCTGGGCAATGTCGATCGAGATCGAGTCACCACGTTCCCGAGCTGCAGCTACGCGTTCAGAGACCGCGATTCGGTCGGCCAGGGAGGCCTCGGCACGTGAGGAGCGTGCGGTCGTCGCTGCGATCCTGGTCGCCAGCTCCCGGGCCTCCCGAGTGTCGGTGGCCACAAGGCTGGCAATGGAGCTGTCGCGTGACACGCGTTCCCCGAACTGCTTGAACTCTGAGGCCTGATCGGAGGTCAGCGCGCCGAGAACCTTGCGTTCGTCATCGCTCAGCCCTGACAAGTAGGTTCGGTCGGCACTCGCATTCAGGCGTGCGCCGACAAAGCGTGCGTCGAATCCGGCGTGACCGGTGACACCGAATGCGATGCGTGCAACCTGAGACTGTGCCAGCCCGGTGGATTCAGAGACGCTCCGCGAAATCTGATCGAGACGATCGATGGTCTGGCCCAGCTGTTCGAAGCTGCTGGATGTCGACACCGTGCTGCTGCTTGACGCCTTCACCTTCGACAAGCCCTTGGAAAACGCCTCTGAAAGCACGGTCGAACGTTCCGTGCTGGCCGTGACCGCCTCGGTTCGTGCGGCGTCGACCTGGCGGCTGGCGTCCTGGACGTCCTGCTCACTGACGCGCATCGACACGACCCGCGATGCAAAACCCTGGTTGCGGAGCAGGCTCACCGCAGTCCTGTTGGTCAGCGCATTCGTCGAGAAGGTGTTGCCGTTCAAGTCGTTCTGCGAGCTGCTCATGAATGCCGAGGTGCGGTTGGGCGACAGCCGCACCTGGTCCATGGCGACGTTGCCCAGGCTCAGGTTGCCCGCCGCGGCCGAGCCGCTCGCTGCCGACAGCGTGCCTTGCAGGCCGGAGAGTCCACCTACCAGGGCTGAGCCCAGGGCCTCCATGCGCTTGAGCGCTGCCCAGGCGATGAAAGGAATGCTGATGGCCAGGTACCCCACGATGGCTTCCCCCGAAACGGCCCCCGAGTAGATCGACGACGCGGTCTGTAAGGAGAGCGCCTTGACGCCTGTGCCCAGGTCGGCGGCGGCAGCCAAGTCATAGGCGGCATAGATCGACGCCATGTAGTTCAGCACCGCATACAGGGGCGGCCAAAGCTGGATCCAGACCAGGAGGACCACGTAGCCCTTGAATGCGAGCATGGACTCGCGGCCGCTCGTCAGCAGCAGCAACAGGACCAGCAAGGGGAACAGGGCGTAGGCCAGTGCCTCGATCACGTTGCGAAACACCGGCAGGGCCTGCTCTGCGACCTTGCCGTAGTTCAGCCAGGTCGCGTTCTGCTGGGCGATCGCCTGGGCGCGGCCAACGGCAAGCACCATGGCCGCCGGGTCGTTGATCTTCTGCCCGATGATGGCGCCGGTGTCGTTGACGGCGTTGACGATGGCGTTCTGGCGGATGAGGTCGGCCGCCGTGGCCGTGGCGTCTGCGATGCCGTTCTTGAGGTAGGCCTGCTGAACCTGCCCTGCGATCACCCCGGCGGCGGTGGCAGCCGGCAGCGTCGGATTCATCGTGAAGGCCAGCCGTCCCTGGAGGCGGGAGACCTGCGCCGGGAGGCGCCCATCAAGGCTTCCGTAGACATTGGGGCAGGTGTCCACGGCCACCGCGCCGCCACCGCTCAGGGTGCTGAACCGCGCCGGGTTCGGCGTTGCCATCAAGGGCCAGACGTCCCCGGATGCGGCAAACGTCGCCGGGGCGAGCGTTCCGTCGATGAGGTCGTACAGCGTGCAGTTGTGGATGAAGTTGGTCAGGTCGGTGCGGAAGTTGGGGTCCTGGAAGACCACCTTGCCGGTTGCACGGATGAGGCGGTTGCCAAACATCAGCCCGTTCTGCTCATAGGTCAGTTGGCTGGGCAAGGCGCCGGGACCGGGGATGTTCTGGAAGGCCGTCTCGAACAGGCCGGTCAGCGTGTGGCCGATCGAGCTGGTCAGGCTGCCCAGCATTGCCACGCCGAACGGCACGTTGTCCACGACCTTGACGGCCGAGCCGCCGGTCTTGTCCACGATGCCTACCGACACCTTGGGCAGGATCAGAAGGCCGAAGACCAGGACGACGGTGGCCAGCCACTTCCAGCCCTGCAACTTCTCTGGCGCAAAGGCATAAGCCAGCAGTGCCGCCATGAAGCCGAGCGCGCCGACCGCGGCCAGTGCGGAGGCATAGTCGTTCGACGCGTGGATGGCGGCAGCGGCGTTGAAGATGCCGAACAGGCTCTCCGCGTTCTGGTACGCGTAGATCTCCCACATGGCCTTGGACCGGGCCGAGGCGGTCTTGGGGCTAGCGCGCCATGTGGGCGGCCTGCTGGCCGAGCATGTCCATGACGTGCTGCGGCATCGCGGTTCTCAGCTGGCGTTCGAGCTGCTCCAGGTGGTTCGAAACAACGCGGAACGAACCGACCTTCTGGTACAGCGTCGCCTTCTCCTGCGAGAGTTGCATCAGCACCGATTGGGCGCGTTGCCGGATCTGCTGAGCTCGATCGCGCTGGCCCTGCTGGAGAAGGTGGTCCTTCTCCAGGGCCGCCATGCCCAGCCGCAGATTGCGCTCGAGAAACACGTAGGCGTAGTCCGCTGCGATCAGGTCCCGGTACTGGCCGATCAGCGTGTCCGCCAGCCCGGAGCCCGGGATGCTCGAACCTATGGACAGCATCCTGTAGACCGGCTCCGTTGTCTGGTTGACGAAACCGACCTCGGCCGAGTTGTTGGGAATGGCAGTGCGTGTGGCGATCTTGTCGGCGATCGACCGCATCATCGTCTCAACACGAGCGGTGAAGGGCGTGTGCGTGTAGCTGGTGTTCAGGCTGACGACATCGCAGCTGGTGTAGTTGTTGCAGTTCAGCAGGTGCTGGGTCACGTTGGTGCCCGCAGCGGCGGCCTGGCCGTAGAGCAGCTGGCTGATGGAGCTGATGGTGGGCGCCACCAGCTCCGGGTCGCGGCCGCTGTCCTCGGGGTGGTAAATGACCGTGCCGACGATGCTTAGGATGAGCTCACGCTCGGCATCGTCGAGGTAGCTGCCTGTGTATTGCAGCGCTTTCCAGGTCAGGTTGCCTACAAAGGGGGCTCTGTTGCGGACGTTGGGGTCGGCGGAGGAACGAGCCGACGCCAGGATGCCGGGCCGGTCGCTGGCGCAGCGGCGGCGTGCCGCGTCGCGATCGCTCTCCAGGCCCATCTGGATCGCCAGGTCGGCGCAGGCCTCCTGAGCGCTGTAGCCGGCGGCCTCCGCCGCAGTGCTCACGATGGCCTTGGCGGTCTCGCAGGAGTTGATGCGGGCGTTGTTGATCCAGGTTTCCAGGCCCTTGCCCCACTTCGTCAGGCCGCCCAGCAGGGGAGAGACCGACTCCAGCGCGAGCTGGAACGCGATGCCGGGCAGGGCTGCGGTGATGTTGCGCAGCATGTTCTTGAACTCTTCGGCCGAGATGTGCGAGAAGGACCCGCCAAAGACGTCGATCCCGCCGCAACCCGCCTTGGCGCTCGGGAACTGGATGGCGGCAAGCTGGTAGACCTTGTTGGGAGACCGCATGACGAGGCTGCCGCCCGTGAAGGTGTTGAGCGTCTGGCCGCGGAAGGCGCCGGGAGCCGTGTAGTTGCCGATGGCGCCCAGGCTGTTGAACATGTTGTTCACCTCGGTGTTGAGGTCTCCGGCCAGGACTGGTCCATGCAGGAGCAAGGCGGCAAAGGCAATGCGGGCGACCGGGGCGACCGGGGCGACCGGGGAGACGGTACGGCGGGCGGAGCGGTTCATGGGCGGGCCTCCGAAGCGTTGGTGTCGACGCCGAGACCGGCTTGGCGAGACGACAGGCCAAGTCGCTGGACGGCGCCAGGCAGCATCTGCTGGTAGAGCGGGGCCGAAACCGCGGCGATGCGCTCGACGAGCTGGGCCTCGGACAACACGCCGAAGCCTATGGGTGTGATGGTTCCCGTGAACGGCTGTGCCAGGTACACGGCCGGTACCTGGTTCACCCGCAAGGCGCTGGCGATGCCGTTGTCCTGGCGGGCCTGCGCAAACCCCGGCATGGGGCCGCCGTCGATGCTGACCGCCTCGACCTGTATGCCATGCCGCGCCTGCAGTTCCAGGAGGGTTGGCGCGTAGGCGTGGCAGTAGGGACAGTCGCTGCGGAAGAAGAAGAGGATGACGTGGTCGCGACCGAGCTGGCGGATGGCACTGGATCGGTCCTGGCGGCTCTGCTGCTCAAAAACTTCCAGCGCCAGGGCGTTGACCGGGCGACCCTGCAGCGTGGGGTCCAGCTGGGGCGTTGCCCAGGCCACGCGCTGCGCGACGTCGGCAAACCTGGAGGCCCGTGAGACGACCGCTGCCTCCAGCGCCATGTAGTGGCGAACGTTTGCTTCGGACGGCCGCACGACCGCGACTTTGCGGGCCTCTTCGAGTTCGGCCTGCATCCGGTCGAACTCGGTCAACTCAGGGCGCCGGGCGGGCTGCGCCGGGCTGGGCCGGGGCCTGGGCGGTACGACCGCGGGCGGCGTGGCTTCGATCTCGGGGTCTTCGTAGAAGTGCCAGCCTCGCCAGGCATCTGCCCAGTAGGGGGGGACTGGCTCCTGTGGCTGCGCCAAGGGCGAGGCCACCAGCAGGACGATGGCCGCGAACGCTGGGGTGGTCATCGCCTGGTGCTCACTGCGACAGCCTGGGCGCTTGACCATCGCGGCAATAGTCGATGCCGATGTCGATGGTCTGGGTTCTGGGGGCTTGACGGCCCGGCAGCTGAACGCCGTATTGCCGGACACGTACGTTGAGTCTGCTGCAGCCGGCTTGCGCGTAGCGGCGCAAGGTGGTGACCTCGATGTGGAGGGCCGATGTGCCGTGGAAGCGCCGTGCGATGGCTTCTGCTTCATCGCCGACGAGCAGGCCCTGGGCCTTGCCGTCGGGCGCGTCGATGGCGGCCAGCAGCAGCGTGCGCAGTTCAGCCACCGTCACGGGCTGCTGGGCCTGCGCCGCCGTCGCCCAGAGCGCCAGCGCCGGCAGCAGGACGATGCGCCAGCAGGTCACTGGCATCTCCCCTGGCCGTAGTAGCAACTGGGGACGCGAGCGGCGTTGTTCGTCTGCAGCAGGTCCTGGTCAGGCAGCACCGGGACCAGCGAGGCGTAGAACTCGCGCAAGTCCATGGCGGCGAAGTCCAGCGACTGCAGCTGATCAACGGTGAAGCCCGAGCAGTCCGGGTTTCTTGCGTCGCCCCAGGCCTTGCCGACCTGGGCACGGCCTTGTTCGTTGATGATGCGCGCAAGCATCGAGTTGAAGCAGCACTTGGAGGTCGTGCGTTCGATGCAGGAGACGCAATTGCCCAGGACCATGAAGCAGCTGGAGCACCAGGTGCCGACCTCGTGGCAGAGCCGGGCGCCTTCCTTCATCGCCAGTTTTCCTTCCTCCTCGTTGCAGGACATCATTTGCAGGACGATGTAGATGATCACGGCGATGGCCAGGCTCCACGGATCGAAGGCCACGACCATGCTCTGCCCGGAGTACACGGCGACGGAGCCTGCCGGTAGCGCGGCGCCGTTGACCGCGACCGTGACGCCATAGGTGGTGAAAGTCCCGCTGAAACCACCGCCCAGGAGCAGCGCGGACATGCCCTGGTAGACGAACTGCTGGTTCTCGGCGTTCATCAGCACGTCGTACACGAGCCGGGAGCCGGTACCGAACAGGCTCTGGTTCGTCATGCCCGATCCGGCGCCGTCGGCGTAGCAGCAGTTCTTCAACAGGCGATCGCGACAGCGATTGGCCTCGCCCTTGAACACCTGCATCTGGCTGGTGTCCAGGTAGACGCCAGCTTCTCGCGCCGCCTCCAGCAATGACATGCTGCGTGCGAAGTCGGCGTCGGCCGGTCGCCTGATGTCGAAGCAGCTCCCCTGCAGGCAGAAGACCGAGGAGGGACAGTTTGCTGCGCTGGTGGCCTTGTGAGCGGGCGTTGGGCAGCTGTACTGGTCCTCAAACACTTCGCAGACACCGTTGACGGGGTTTGTCTGACGGCAACTCGTGCCACTCAGCGTGCAGCCCTGTGCCGCCATGGCTGCGCAGTCGCTCTGGCCTGCCGTCCCGCTGCAGCTGACGGTCCGCTCGTAGCTCCAGCAGTCGCGGGTGACTGGGCGGCCGTTGATGACCCGGGTGCCCGGGCCATCGACGCAACGCGGAGCCGTCACGTCGGTGCAGCGACCGCCAGGCGCCAGCTGCACGCCGTGGTCATCCCAGGTGTCGGTCTCGACCTGGTTCATCGTCGGCTGCTGGAAGCTCAGCGGTACGGTCCAGCCTGAAGCCCCGGCCAGGATGGCCGGCCCGGCGCTGGTCGCGCACTGCGGTTGAGGGTTTGTACCGTCGTGGACGCTGGTGGCGCCCGCTGGGCACTGCCCCTCACCGTCGGGGCTTGCCAGCGTGAAACACTGGTCCGCAGGCCCTGTGATCGGTCGGTCTTCCGCCTCCCAGTAGCCGGTGAGGCTGTCGCCTGTGACCGTGCCCGGTGGGCAGGTGTAGACCGGCGGTCCGAACTGGAACTGGTAGTTGCAGACGCCTGCCGTGCAGCCCGACCCGGGCATCATCACGACCTTGAAGGGGCTCCAGCAGGCACCCGACCAGTGCGGGGAGAGATCCGCGGCAAACCGGGCAGCCGCGGTGCCTGTTGTCGGCAGGTCGACCTCCTGCCAACCGATGCAGCCTCCGCGGCTGCCTGCGGCATGAAAGCGGAATCGCTGCTGGCCGTCGGCACGGATGCGGCACTGCGCTTCGGCCACCATGTAGTCGGAGCCGTTGCGGTTGACCTGCACGCGCTCGAACCAGTCGCCGGCCGGGCAGCTTGGTACGAGATCGACCCGGACCGTGAGCTCGCGACGCATAGGGTGCTCGCCGATCCCCTCGTAGCGCAGGCACGACCGGGCTTGGGTGCCCGCCGGGACTGACGTGGTGGTGGTCGTGCAGCCGCTGTAGTACGAAGCCAGGTCCTCCAGCGCCAAGGACGGGCTGCGCATGAGGGCGTTTGCGGCCAGCACCGACGGGTCATGGGCGCTGATGCCTTCGCGCGGACGCTGGGCGGAGTCCGTGGCGCCACGCTGGGCCTGGCAGACCGGGTCGTCCGGCAGCGTCGCGCAGGCGGCCAGCCGGCTCGTGCCCTGCGATGCCAGGTTGGGCTGCCGGTAGAGTGCCGACTCCGGCGGTGCGGTCGTGTAGCCCGGCACCACGGCGGTCGCGCTGCTGCTGTTGATGCTGCCCCTGGCCACGGGGTTGGCCGCCTGGCCTGCAGCAACACCTTCGGCATGGGGATCTGCCCTGACCGGGGCGTGCGTCACCAGGACGCAGGCGGCGGTGAAGCAGGCGATGGCGCGGCGCATGGCGCTTCTCGTCAGCGTTCCAGGCGGTGCAGCAGGGCCTGGGCGTCCTGGGCAAAGCCGGGCGCGGTGCGCTCGATGTGCCGCAGGGCGTAGTCCAGGGTGACATCCCCCGAGACCAGGGCATAGGCCTCGGCAGGCGCGCAGGCGCTTGTGCCGCAGTGCAGGGCGGCGCCGGCCGGCACAAGTACGAACGATGGTGTTGCCGTCACGGCGTAGCGGTCGAAGGCCTGGGGGTCGATCTGCACGGGCGTGCGGTGTGCACCGAACAGAGCCTGGACCTGGGCAGCCGTTCGGGTGAGGGAGCCATCGACCAGTCCGCGCAGCACCAGGGTCGCCTGCGTGCGCGCAGCCTGCTCCGCGAGGCGCTGTAGGGTCTTGGGTGGCATCGCAAAACTGATGAACACCAGGAGGGAGGGGCCGGAGGGCTGTCCCAGCGCCGGTGCCGGGTTCGCTGCCTCGAAGCTGCGTGCGAGGCTTTCCAGGTCCAGGGATGGGCGGCTGGCTGGCAGCGGAAGCTGGTCGATGCGGGGAGCGGCCGGGATGGGCAGCCTGCGCAGTTCGGCCTCCGAAGGCATGCGATGGCGCTCGCGCGCACGCTGGATGTCGCTGTCGGTGACCACGGGCGGGTCCGCCAGGGCGTGGTGGGCTGTTCCCAGCGCCGCCAGGGCAGCGGCACAGGCTGCACGGCGCAGCAGGTCAGTAGCCCACACAGCAGTTCCGCTTCCGAAACAGCATGAAGGCGAAGTCCTCGCCCCGGACCGGGTACTCCTTGCCCGCGCCCCAGACGATGGTGCTGCGGCCAAGGGGCTGGCAGCAGCGGCCGCCGTCCTTGGCGGTGTTGGGGACCGGGTAGGTCAGCTGGCTCTTGTAGGCGGTCTTGTCCATGGCCGGCAGGTAGTACGGTCCGCACAGCCCCGACGACCCGTGCCAACCCCAGGCCAGCAGCTCACGGTGCATCTTGGCGGTCAGTCGCTGGGCGAGCAGCTCTGCCGTGCGCACGCCGCCCAGGTGGTAGGGGACGTGACCGTTCAGGGGGTAGATGCCCCCCTGGCAGCCGGCGCACCAGAACATCTCCGGATAGCCGAAGCCGGCCGTGGCCGCCACACAGTCCGCGGCGCAGGCGGCAACGGCCACCGGGTTGGCAAAGAGCACGGCCTCCGGGTTCAGGATCAGGCTCAGCTCGTCGTCGTTCCACAGGGGATCGACCTCGGTCAAGTAGGCCAGGTCGAAGGACCCACGCTCCAGGCACGGAAAGTCGGCGACAACCTCCATCCAGTACAGGACGGGGTTGACGTAGAAGTGGGCCTGGTAGAAGGAGCCGCCGTCGCCATCGCCTTCCGGCCGTGTGAAACGGGCCGCGGACGGGGCGCTGATGCCCGGATCAAGGTCGACGCCCCCCAGGCTGGCCAGGCAGAAAGGTTTGCGCACGGCCTCGACGTGGCGTGCCGGCTCCCAGAAGCCTATCGACAGCCCGATGCTGGGGTTGACGCCACAGCTGCAGACGGGGTTCGGTGGATTGGGAATGTCCTCTTGCCCGCTGACGTCGCCCAGGGTGGCGCTGCCCAGGCTGATGGGCAGGATGCACGACCAGCAGATGTCGGTCAGGGGGTTGGGGAAGGCGCCGGTGCAGGTCAGCGAGTCGGAGCCGTGCGACACGTTTGCGCCGGCCGACAAGGTCAGGGTCAGGGCCAGAACCACTCGCCAGGTCCTGCGGACGCTGCAGCGGGTCATGGCACCAAGACCTCGTCGATGCGCAGGCGCAGCCCTTCCTGCGAGACCAGGGCCGGTACCTGTTGGATGCCGAGTCGGCGGGTAAGCATGCCCTGCTGGTCGTAGTAGACCGGCCTGCGCCAGGCCTTCATCAGCTCCAGGTACGAACCCCCGGTGAGGATGGGCTTGACGCCCGTGCCATGCATGACCAGGAGCTGGCGCGCCTGGGCGACCTGGCGCGCGTCACGGGCATCGAAGAACAGCAGCCGCCTGGACAGCGAGACGATCTCCAGCGGGTTCTTGCGTGTCCCGGCTGCGAACAGGAGCCGTCCCTGCGCATCGACGATGTGGCGGTCCAGCATGAAGCTGGGGTCGACGTAGAAGGTGCGAGGCCTTGCCGTGGTGGCAAGTCCGCTCACCGCTGCGGGGAAGCGCACTGCATCGATGCCGCGGGCGCGGGCCTGGTCCATGAGCCTGTGCAGCTCACCGCTGCGTTCCTTCTCTTGAAGGCGGCGCTGGATGTCGGCCAGCAGGTGCGGCTCGCTGATGCCGTAGGTCGGGCCGATCGCGCCTAGATTGATCGCGTGTGCCGGCGTGAGCGGCATCGCGAGCGCCAGGAGGAGGGCAGGCTTCATGAGCCTTTCCTGCACGACACCTGCCGGGCCAGCACGGCGATCGCCTGCGCGTCCCGCCGCTGACTGGCGTGGATCATGGCCATCAGCGTCGGCGAGCCGCCGTCCCGGGACATGGCCAGGCGCAACTCGCCGGTTGTCATGGTCCGGCCGCATCGTTGGTGGTGGGCGGCGAGATAGGCTTCTGCGCCCTGCCGCGCTGCGGGTGCGATCTGCTCGAGCAGCCCCAGGTAGTCGGCCAGCGGCATGGCGTCCGGGGCATCGCCCGCCTGGGCGTGCAGGGGGTTTGCGGCGATGGCCAGCACGAGGATCATGGCCGGAAGGCGTCTGTAGGGACCGTGCATGGCGCCCTCACCACAGGGGGATGACCGTGCCCACGATCTGGTCGGCACGAACCAGCCCGCTGGCCTGGTAACGGGAGTCGAAGGAGTCGGCGCCCGTGCCCTGCACGAAGTAGTGGCCGGGCGGGATCACCGTCGGGGCGATGGGATGGAGCGGACGCCTGTCGTGCGCATGCGTCTTGGCGACGCCGACGACTTCTCCGTTGACCGCGACGGCCCGGCCGCTGACGCTGACGATGTCGCCGGGCAGGCCGCGGACGATCTTGAAGAACGGCTGTCCCCGCAGGCCCGGGTAGTGACGCTTCGCCTCGCCGTCGAACGCAAACACGACGTAGTCGCCTCTTTGCAGGTCGACCGGCACGGGCCGGAGCCAGGCGATCCGGCAGGGAAGGCTGGGTGTCCAGTTGAACAACAGCGGCAGGCGCGGTGTCGCATCGACGAAAAGCCGTGCGTAGGCCAGCGTCCAGATCACCAGGATCGGCACGAAGAGGTACCAGCGCTTGCGTGCTTCCCGGTGCATGGCGGCAATCAGCCCATGCCATCTGTGCAGGAAGGCGATCACGGGGCGTCCACCTTGGCTCTCAGGTGGGCGGTCAGGTCGACCGTGTGCGGTGCACGCCCCGCCACGGCACTCCGCAGCACGACCAGGCAGCCGCATTCGTGCGGCAGGTCGTCCAAGGCCAGGGGGAGGCGCTGGGAGAAGCTTCTGGCCAGGGCCATGGCTCGCTGGCGCTCGTCGTCGGAGCCTGCCCTGGTGAGGATGAGGGTGAACTCCGCCTCCTTCTCCCTGTAGAGCGCGCCGACGTCAACGATGCCGACCCGCAGTGCAGGGCGGAGCACCCAGCGGTCAAAGGCCGCGAGCCCTGCGACGACCAGCACGGCCGTCAGGAGGGCCTGCAAGGCCAGCGCTTTCATGACGCCAGTCCCCGATGCCGCAGGAGCTCGGCGATGGCGTCCTGGATGCTGTAGCCCTGCGCTCGCAGTTCGTCCAGCGGTGCGTTGTCCTCGAGCTTGTTGGAGAAGAGCAGGTGGGTGGCGGGATCGAGGATGTTGCGTGCCACGCCTTCGCCGACCGGCGAGGAGACGTACAGCTCCGAGAACACGCCGGGTTCGGTGCGCAGGGAGCCGAGCAGCCGCTTCTTGGGCTCGTCCATGGCGAGCCGCCCCTTGCGGTGGAGCAGTTCGATCGACTCGGGTTTCTGGCGCAAAAGAAACACCCAGTCCGAGCAGTTGAAGGCCGCTTCCATCTGCGCGGAGCTGTAGAAGTCGTCGGCGCTCTGGGTGGCCGTGCCGAGCGCGCCGCCGTACTTGCGTGCCCGGCGTGCAGCTTCCTCGATGACGGCGGCCTTGACGGGGTCATCGGCGCCGATGTCGCCGAGCTGTTGCTTGAGCTCATCGACGAAGAGCAGCTTGCGCCGATTGCGTGTCAGGTACATCTCGGCGGTGATCTGGTGCAGCAGCAGGATGTTGACGACGGCATGCAGATCGGGTCGGCGCTTGAGCTCCTCGTTCTCGATGACGATGGTGTCGTTGCTGAAGTCGACGTTGTTGGCGCCCTCGAAGAAGCGCTCGTACTGGCCGCCCCGCGCGTAGGGGTTGAGCATGATGGCCAGGTCCTTGATGCGGGAGTCGTCCCGCACGCCCAGCTCCTCGATGGTTCCGGCCTTGAAGGCGTCGCGCAGCGCGGTGATGCTCAGGTCGTTGCCATGGGCCCTGAAAAGCTTGAGCACCATCGCCGAGATGGCCTTGTACTGGACCTCGTCCAGCGGGCGCTGCATCGATGCCATCTTGGAGATGCCCGGCACCAGCATGTCGATGTCCTCGTTGATGTCGACGATGCGCGTGAACGGGTTCAGGCAGATGTCGACGTCGGGTCGGAACTCGATGTAGGTGCCGCCCGCCTGGCGGCAGAGCTTCTCGAAGGAGCGGCCCAGGTCCAGCATCCAGACCTTGGCGCCGACTGCGCGGTAGGACCAGGCCATCTCGTTCATCAGCACCGACTTGCCGGAGCCTGGCGCGCCGACGATGGCGAAGTTGTAGTTGCCGAGGTCGTTGTCGAAGAGGTCCAGGGTCATGAGCTGGCCGCGGCGGCCACCGAAGACCAGCACGGGGGTGCGGGTGCCGCGCCACTCGCCGATCAGCGGAGCCATGTGGATGGCGTTGGCAACGGTCTTGCGCGTGACGCGGCGCATCTTGGCGAGGTCGCGGTGGAAGCGCTCCGTCAGCGTCATGGGCAGGCTGGCGAGCAGTGCCTGCCGGTGCATGTAGGTGTCGGCGTTGAGCTGGAAACCGCGGCTTCGCCAGATGGCGTTGGCTGCCTCGTGCGCCGCCACGGCGCCCTGGGGGGAGGAGAAGAGGGCCAACTGGTGGTACAGGCTGACCAGGCCGCCGCCGGTGTCGATGGCTTCGGCCGCTGCAGTCCAGTCCTGCAGCTTCCTGCTGACGTCCGGCATCACGTCGGCCATCTTGCTTCTGGCGTTCTGGGCGGCGCGCAGGTGGTTGGCCGTGACCGCCGCCTTGGTGACGTTGGGGTCTGGCACGTGCACACCCATGGTCAGCAGAAAGGGCGCGCTGTACTGCAGCGCCGGTTGCATCAGGTCGCCGATGAGCGAACCCATCTGCCACAGCGCAAAGCGTTCGGGGAACGACTTGATCGAGTAGAAGCGGGCTTCGAGCGAGTCCGGCGAGCCTTCCTTGCGCAGGCTGATGCCGCCGGCGTGGGGGTCCTGGATGGTGTCGAAGTCGACGATCTGGTCGCGGATCTCGCGGCCGTCGTCGTAGTGCAGGCTGGGGGCGTCGGTCTGCGTGATGCGATCGGGGTTCGTGAAGAGAGCGCACCAGTTGATGAGGTCGGCTGCGTCGCAGACCTGGGCAGGCAGCGAGGCGGACCTGAGCGTCGACGCCATCGAGTCGCGAAGCTGCAGCGTGCTGTCGCGCTGGTTCATGTCTGCGGCGTCGCCCGGGACCGTGACGCTGAGCATCAGCCGGAAGTCCCGGATCGTGTAGTGGAAGCCTGAGGTCAGGGACTGCTGCGAGCCGCGCAGCAGATGCGCCGTTCGCTGCCGGGCCAGCCGCCGGTACAGGTTGTCGTTGCGGGCCGGGCGGCCCCAGTGGTGGGCCTTGTCGGCCTGGTCCTCATCCTCGACGCGCAGATTGGCGTAGCGGCGCAGTTGTCGGTGCACATGCGGTGAGCCGAAGAGGTGGAACTGCAGCCCCGTGCCGGGCGGGCAGTTGGCATACAGCGAGATCAGGATCTCCGCCATGCGCTCGTCGGCACCGGACTGGGGCATCACCTCGAGCATGAATCCCAGCCCGTCGCGATTCACGAACAGTCGCTCGTACGGCAGGTAGGCCGCGTAGGGGAGCCAGGAGGCGAACTGCTCGGCTGGCGACGGGGCCTCCCGCCCGAGACCGAACCAGGTCGACCAGCCGGAAGGCCGATGCCGCGTCGCTGGGGTGTCAGGATCCATCCTGTGTCCCCCAGGGGCTGCCGGCGGGTGGTGCGGCGGGGCGGTGCGGCTGCGGCGGCACCTGGAAGGGGGCGATGGTCGGGTTCGATGGGCCCCGGGTTCCGCCGGTGGAGGCCGGTGTCTCGCCTCGATGGGGTGGCCTGATGGGTGCAAAGCGGTCGCGGACCTGGCGCTGGACGTGATCCAGGCGCCAGGTGCCGGCATCGACCTGCACGTAGATGTAGCCCTGGTCGAACAGGTCGTTGTCGGCGTCCACCCAGGCCTTGAACCACAGACGCAGCACCCTAGGACCCGACCTCAGGCCCACGGGCGTGGCGAGTGGCTGGATCGGCTGGGTGCGGGCCGTGGTTGCGGGGGCACTGGCTGCAGATGCCGCAGACTGCGGAGTGGGACCTCGGGTCTGCGGCGGACGCCGGCTGCCGACCGTGTTGGCGTAGACCCCGGACACGGAGTTGCAGGTCACGCCTTCGGGGGCCTGGCAGGCGTAGCTGGCGCTGCCGCCGAGCCCGGCCATGCCCGTGCAGGCCTGCAGGCCCAGCAGGCTGCAACCCAGGGCGACCAGTCTTGCGGCGCGTCTCATGGTCGTGCCCCCGTGCCGGCCTGGCTGAGCCGCGCCTGCAGCACACGGCTGTCGACGAAGCTGTCCGTTCTTCCGCCGTCAGCCCAGAACAGCGTCGGCGTGCCCTGGACGCCCAGGCGCCGTGCCAGTGCCAGGTTGCGTTCCAGCGGGTGGTCGCAGGCGGCTGGCGGGTCGGTGTCCGGGGGCGGCGCCTCACCGTGGAGCATGTAGCGGGTCCAGGCCAGCTCCCGGTCTGGCGCACACCAGATGGCCAGCGGCAGCGCGCTGCCCTGGAAGGGGAGCAAGAAGGTGTAGACGGTGACGTCGTCCAGCGAGGCCAGTTCCGGCTCGAGCTGCCTGCAGAAGCCGCAGCCTGGATCGCTGAACACGGCCAGGCGGTGTGCGCCGGTGCCGCGGACGACCTTCAGGGCGTCGACGAAGGGAAGGTCGTCGAAGGCGATGGGATCTGCGTGGCGGGTGGGGTTCGCGACGACCTGGCTGCGCGAAGCCGAGGCGAGCTTGGGGCCGGTGAGGTCCTGCATGGTCTGGGTGTCGAACAACCTGCCGAACAGAAAGTAGCGGGCGTCGCTGGCGAACACGTAGGCGACGTTGTCGGTCATCCACACCTCGTACAGGCCCGCAATGGGTGCCCGCTGCACCTTGGTGAACTGGGTTCCCGGGTGCGTCATGCGCAGTTGCTCCAGCAGCCGCGCTTCATCGGGGGTGGCGGCGTGTGCCGGCAGCAGCAGGGCGCCCAGGGCCAGGACGGCCCAGGGCACTGCCCTTGGGCACCCCCGCGCGGGGACCTCAGTAGTCGCGGTCATCCTGGTCCTCCTGGGCTTGCCTGAGGACGGCTGCGCTGTGCTGCGCGGCGCCTGCGCCCTGGGCCGGCGGGCCATCGATGCGCACACCCCTCGTGATCACGACGTCGATCTCTCGCGCGGCATCGATCTCGATCACCGGGAAAGTGTTCTCGGCCAGCTTGATGTAGTACTGCGCCAGGCGGTCCAGGGCGCGCCCGACGCCGGTGCCTACGCCGGCCCGGTAGGCATCCGCACCCTGTGCCGTGCCCACGGCGCCCAGCGGTGAGGTGCTGAACGTGGTTGAGGCCGTGGAGACACCCTGGCCGATACCGCCGACCACGCCGGCCAGGAGCGCATTGGCCAGCAACTGGCCTTGCTTGGTGACGAGGCGGCCGCGCATGCCGACCTTGCCGTCCTCGCCGTACACACTGCCCTGGATCTTCACCTCCAGGGCGCTGCCATCGTCGCGCACGCAGGACAGGCTCTCGGTCCGGAGGTAGGCACGTTCGGAGCTGATGTCGCCGTAGCCGGCCGCGACCACGAAGCACTCTCGGTACTCACCCCGGAACCGGTTGGGCAGTACCGCGTTGTCCGACAGGCGGATCAACACCGGATGAGGGTTGGACTGCGCCTGCCCGCCGGTCGGCGCGTCCAGGCCACCGATCAGCGTGCCGCGGGTGAAACTCACCGGCAGAAACGTCGCCACCGACCTCTTTGCGGGGTCGTCAGCTCGTGTTGCGTCCTCCTGTGCCTGGCTCACGTCGGGAGGCCGCGTCCGTTCTGTGACCTGGACCCGTGTCAGGGTGGCGGCCAGCTGGCTGGCCGACGGAGCGATCGACGGGGTGATCGTGCTGGTGCCGGGGGCCACTGGAGGCGGCAACTCGCCCGCCAGGGCGCGGGTCGGCAAGGGCAGGTCGGCCGCCGGCGGGAAGGCCGGCGATGAGAGTGGGGACGGCGGCGGTGGGGCGGGCGGCAATGCAGGTGGTGCCGCCTGCGCAGGCGAGGCCTGTGCGGCGCTCGTGAGCCGCTGTTCCAGCTCAGCGAAACGCCGCATCGTGATCGCCTCGAAAGCCTGCCGGTCCCTGTTGAGACGGCCCTGTTCCTCGCGCTCGGTCTCGTACTGCGCGAGCTTGCTGCCGGCCGTTCCGACCCACTGGTCCACGGGATCAACCTGCTGGCCGGGGGCCATCACCCCGATGTGGGTTACCCCGCTGGGGGAGGCGCTGCCTGCTCGTCCAGGCCTCTCCGCCGTGCTGCCGTTCGATGCGAAAACCAGCCAGAGCAGGCCGAAGCCGGCAGTCAGGAGGCCCAGCAGGGTGACGTACTGACGCTGCCGTGGTGACAGACGCTCCAGTGCGCGACGCCCCCCATCGCGGAGCTTGGACAGCAGCGTGGGCACTGCGCCGGTCACGGCGTGCCCCCGATCCGGAGAACAAAGACGCTGGTGGCCTCGCCCGGATCGAGTCGGCGATGCTCGATGGCCACTGCGGCGACCCGGCCCTCTTCGCGATCAAACGACTGCTCAGCGAGTTCCAGTGGGGCGGCGCCGGTGTTCTGCAGCAGGTACAACTCACCCACGAGGCCGCGGCCCTCGTACCGCCTCACGAGGGTGAACCGCGTTCCCGCCCACAGCTGCACCGGCTGTCCGAGTTCCTGGACCTGCAGGTCGGCGGGCACCCTGTTGCCGGCCATCGCGACCAGCAGCGCCTTCAGCGACCGGATGTGGCTGGGGGACAGCCCGCGCGGGCTCCGGTCTGGCGAGCTCGGGCGCACGCGCTCCGCCGGGTTGCGGATGACGATGGTGTCGGCCGGGACGTCGGCTTGCCGAAGCAGCAGCGTGTAGGTGGCCGTCGCCGAGGACACGAACACGTTGATCGGCTTGCGTGAATCCCCCACAGGCCGGAGGTAGACCTCCCCCTTGTCGCGATCACAGGTCAGGACGAACTCCCCCGCGGGATTGACCTGAGGCGTGGTGGGCTGGCCGATGGGGGCGAGGCCGGCGTCCAGCGGGTGAGGGCTGGCGCAGTTGCTCTGATAGACGTTGCCGATCAGGTCCAGGATGGGCGCGCCTTCAATGCGGATCCGGGTGGGCTCCCTGAGGGAGACGATGGCCTCGATGGCGACCCCGTCCTGGGCGTCGAGAACCTGCAGTGCCTGCGTCGCGAGCGCCGTGGTCGTGAGTGCCACGGCCGTCAGGATGGCTCCCGGCCGCCGCCCCATACCTGGCCGGCCGGTGGCGCTACGGAGCTGCATGGGTCACCTCCTTGAAGCCCTGGAGGTGCATGCGCCCGCCGACGTAGCTGAACTCGACCAGGTAGGCCTTGAGCTCGTTGGAGGTCTCCTGGCCGTTGACGAGGGTGCGCAGTCGGCCGCGGACGGTGACGTTCTGCGCCTCTTCGCTGGGCACGAGCTGTTGCGGCATAAAGACCGTGCTGGCGTTGATGCGCTTGAGCCGGGCGGCCTCGATCTCCTGGCGCGTCTTCAGCGCGCCGTGCTGGTCCGGCAGGACGTAGCCCAGCAGGATCTCGCGTTTCCAGTCGATGGACGAGGGCGTCACGTCCAGGATGAGCCAGGCCACAAAGCTGCCCATCTGCTCGAGGTACTCGCTGCTGACACGGTCGCGCTCCACCCAGAAGGACTTGTTCATGGAGGGCGGGACGACGATGGTCCTCGACGCGCCGAGCAGGTTCAGGATGATCAAGAGCGCCACGACATGGCCGACGGTCAGTGTCGATACGGCGAGGGCCAGGCCCCGGTTTCTGCGGCGAAGGTCCTTGAGGTCACCGCTCAGTCGCAGGAAGTCCATGGCATGCCACTGTTCAGCCGACCATGCGGCGGACGTGCGAGGGCGGTGTGGCGCGCATCGCGGTCAGGGGACTGGCCGGCAGGTGCCAGTACAGCCAGTGGATGGCGAAGGACGGATGCTTGTCGGCCTTGGTGCGTGCGATCCAGCGGGCGGACCAGACACCGGCAGCGACGCACAGGGCGAAGGCCATCTTTGTGCCGGCGAGGTAGCCGAGGAACAGCCCGAAGATCACCGGCGCGGCGACATCGAGGTCCCAGAAGCCGACCTTCCACTGATCGTCCAGGCGGCGGGGAATGTAGGTGTCGGCGAGCATGGGTGCTCCGATCGACTAGCCAGCTCGCCTAGATGACGGCACCCATGATGGCGCCGGCGATGACGAGACCGACCGCTCCGAAGATGGCCAGGCCCACGTAGAACAGCACCGGGCCGAAGTTGCGCAGGGCGGCCAGGGAGATCAACGCGACCACGAAGCCCACGAAGCCGACCAGTGCCTTGATGCCAGGGCCAAGCGCGGAGATCTGCGTCAGCGCGGACACCAACGGGCCTGTGATGCCGGTGAATCCGACGAGGTCGAGCGCATTGCTGGGCAGCGCGAACAGGAGGCCAAGCACCATGGCGGCCAGGAGGCCGGTCGCGATGAGGGAATGGCGATGGGCGTGGAAGTGACGAAAAGCGGCGATGGGCATGGCCTGACTCCGGGTTGCAAGCGGGTGGCGTGGGCAATCGGTTCGATGGCGTCAGAGCGGCGCTCGGCACCAGGGTGGTGGACACTCGTGTGCGGCGACGGCGTGTAGCCTCATGGCTGGTCCCGAACGGCAGTGGTTGCCGCGATGGCAGAGGTGGGCCGAAACGGGCCATCAAGCGCGGACGCCTGAAGGTGGCGGTGGACCCTCCATGCATAGCGGGCTCTGGCCCTTGTGCAGGCGTCTCCCTTGAGACGGGAGCAGGAGGCGTTGTAGGCGCCGACAGCGTCCCAGACCGGTCCATGGCGCCTGAAGGAGTCGGCCAGCAGCCAGGCCCCGACGTGAATGCTGATGCAGGGGTTCAACAGGGCACGCTCGTCTATGCCGTACCGCGCCAGCGCCGCCAGGTTCGAGCTGTTGATCTGCATCAGCCCGATGTCATAGCTGCCGGTCTTCGCAAAGTGGCTGTCGTTGCGCGCACGCGGATCGAGCCTGGACTCGACTTGGGCGATGGCGTGGAGGAGGTGGGGCGACACGCCGTAGCGATCGCCGGCCTCTTCCCAACATGCCATCGCCTGCAGCGGCAGCAGCAGGGCAAACCAGTGAATGGGGAGCGATGGCATGGGGAACCGCACTTCCTCGATGGATCCGAAGTCGATGGACGCTCGGAGACTGCGAGTGAAGAGTAGGAGCGGGGTGCCTGGCCGTCGCCCTTGATTCGTTGGGTTGTCTGGGCGATTTCGATGCCGGACCTGCTGGGCAGGCGCCCGGTCGCGAGCGATGCCTGGCGCGCTTCAGCACGATGGCTGCTGGGTGCTGCCGTTGCATCGGCAGCGATGGTCATGTTCGCGGATCTGGGGAACCAGCGCTCTAGCCAGGTCTAGGCTGCGGAGCAGTCCCACTCTTGGCAGAGAGGGCCAACCAGAACTCGAGTGGGTTGCACTGGCTTTGCCTACTCCAGGGCAGCCGCCCAAAGGATCTGGCTTAACGGCGATTCGACGCCAGTTGAGCGGCAGGCCGAGGAGGATCTGAGGACTCCGTGCATCAATGGAGCGAACACACGATTCGAGTCGCGCCTCGAGATCGAGCCGGCCCTGGAACCTAACGCTTGAGTCAAGCCGTGACGCGTAGTGGTGGATGGGCCTTAGCGTAGCGTAAAGGCCCAGACAAGCCACGAAGCGGCGTCGGCTTGGGTGGATTGTTAGGGAGCTCTTTCATTGTGTGGAGAACGCCTGGCGCACAACTGGTCGGCTCAAGTACCGGGCGAGTACCGTATAGAGAGCTAGTTTGACCGCGTCTGCCGCAACAACAACCCATTGCCCGTGCCACACGCCCCACCCGAGCGTGATGATCGTAAGCAGACCTACTAACACTATCAATGCAAGCATAGCCAGTCTTCCCCAAGGCCGGAGTGCAAAGAGTCCATAGCTGAGCGTTCCTATGGACAGGCCGATGAGGAGAAGAGCCCAACCTGCGTAATCTGCAAATGGGCCCAGCAAGCTGGCGGGAGCTACCTGATTGGGGCCGTAGCCGACTTGTGTGTAAATGGTCTGATCGCCTGTAAGTGTTGCGACACCGAGCGCGAACGCGGCAAAACCGTTGATTGCAGCGAGCAGGGAGAGGAGCGTAATGCCTAGTGGACGACTAATGACGAGCATTCCAATGATCTAAGCGAGAGGGGCGGATTACCAGGTCAAGTGCAACACCTTCAAGAAGGAGGCGGTGAGTTGGAGACTTACTGCTTCTCTTCGGGCAAGAAGGGTCTGCAGTGGGGTATCACCAACTCACCACAAGAGAACGGTATCTGATCGCGAAGCACAAGTCGATGGGTCTGAGCACGAGGGAGATCGGCAGGGTGCTGTGTAGAAGCGCCTCGACGATCAGTCGGGAGCTCAGGCGCAACGCCGACAAGAGCGACGGGAGATACAGAGTGGAGAAGGCGGACAGCTACGCCAGAGCGCGGCGGCGCAGGAGCCGGCAGGGGAGTCAGTTCAAGGCTCGGGAGGTAGCGATGGTGCATGAGCTGATTGGGCGGAAGTGGAGCCCGGAGCAGGTCAGCGGCAGGCTGCGCAAGCACAGGGGGTTGAGGATAGGCACGAGCACGATCTACCGGTGGCTGGCCAAGGACAAGGCGACGGGAGGAGCAAGCTGGCTGCAGACCAGGCAGCTGTCACGCCGGTACCGCAAGGGCTACCGAGTGCAGGATCTACGAGGCAGGATGAGCGGCAAGAGGCCGCTGAGCGAGAGACCCAAGCGAGCCGACGAAAGAAGCGAGGTAGGCCACATTGAAGGCGACACGGTGATGGGCAAGGACGGTCGGCACTGCTTGCTGACGCTGGTGGACCGGATGACGCGCAAGACCCGGATAGTGAAGTTGCCGGCCAGGAAGGCGGTGGAAGTGAACAAGGCGCTGATCAGAGAAGTCAGGGCAGGCAGGCTGAAGATGAAGAGCCTGACGCTGGACAACGGGACGGAGTTCCACGGGTTCAAGGAGCTCGAAGCCAATCTCGGCATCCAGGTGTACTTCGCACAGCCCTACCACTCACGGGAGAGGGGGACCAATGAGAACACGAACGGGCTGATCAGGCAGTACCTGCCCAAGGGCAGTTGCTTCAAGAGTCTGACTCAGAGGGACTGCAACGAGATCGAGCGAGAGCTCAACGACAGGCCGAGGAAGGTCCTCGGGTTCAGTACGCCGAATGAGGCACACATCGAAGCGTGTTGCACTTAGTATGGGAATTCGTGAGGCCTAACGTTCGAGCTAAGCCGACCGCGGAGGCGGGCAGCGTAAGCCTGGTGCGCGATGATGCCCCATAGGCCGCGGACCAGGCTTACGCTGGCTGCCGTAGTGGGTCGGCGCCTTGAGCGAGGGGTTAGGCCTCAGTGCGGGCGTCACAGGCGCATGCCGAGCCAGATGACAGACTCCGTTGACGCGGCGACGACGGGCGTGAGAACTCGCGGCCAGGCTCTCCCTGCGGCGAGATGCTGAGCGGAACTATCGTGATGCTCCGTTTCCTCGGCCAAGATACTTGAGATGGCAGTAACGGCCGCGGCGTCTTTGCCTTCAAGTTCTTCGATTTGTGTGCGCAGGTGCTTCAGGACCACGCTCTCGACGGCTACGGTGGTTGCGGCAATCGCCGACTTGCCCATCAGGCCAGTGAAGAGGCCAAGAACGTAGCCGCCTGCGGCGCAAAGCCAGTAGCTTCTGCATCTCCGAACGCCGCGGCGCAGCAACTCCGCTTGAAACACTGCCCGATGACGTTTCTCGTGAGTTCTGAACTCCGACAACTGTGCGACCAAGGACGGTGCAGTCACTCGAGCGGCCAGGATCTGAGCGCTGTAGATGGCGACAGCACCGTTTTCGCCGGCGTGATTCACCTTCAGGATGCGATCGCCGAGGCTTAAAGCGGAGGAGGGCATGGCGCGATGCGCGGATTCTGAGGCCTAACGTTCGAGCTAAGCCGACCGTGGAGGCGGACGCCGGCTGGCCCCGGAAGGACGATACCAACAATGGCCTGGAGCGGCCAGCCGGTGGCTGCCGCAGCGGGTCGGCGCCTTGAGCGAGGGGTTGGGCGTCACCCAGCGCTACCTGTATTGGGCTGCGGTGATGAATTGGCCAAAGCTCTCGCACCAGACAACTACTGTTGAGTACTTCGCGACGTCAACTCCTGCGGGAAGCGGAACGATGAAGTTCCGGAACGTCCTGACATCGCCGACCCGGAGCATGCTTTGCTTCAGGCGGTTGAAGTCTGCCTCGGTCTCAACGAACTGAGGCGAGAGGTAGAGCTTGTAGTCCGGCCCGGGCGCCAGCTTCCCGGCAAACGAAATGGTGTTGGCGCCCACGTAGACGGTACCTTCACCCCAGTGAAGCGCGTCGCTGTCCTTCAGATCGCGCCTAAAACGGGCAGTGAACTGAGGCTGGGCCGTAGCCGCCTTGACCTCTTCGTTGGTGGGTGCAGTGGGCGCGATGAGGATTGGTAGCGCGTAGATACCACCCGCAAAGCCGACCGCAGCTACAGCCAGATGAGATGCGGCAAGCAGAATGACCTTGTGGGTATTCATGGGCCGGTGTGCTGGACAGGTGGTTGACTGTGACGCCTAACGTTCGAGCTAAGCCGACCGCGAAGGCGGACGCGCTTGGCCGTGGAAGGCATGATGCCACCGGCGCCTGTAGCGGCCAAGCGTGGCTGCCGTAGTGGGTCGGCGCCTTGAGCGAGGGGTTAGGCCTCACCATCGCCGTTTGGCTCTGTGGATCAGGGCAATGAACGACGCGCCGGATTGCATTTCCCCTGCTACCGCTAAGACACGCCATCTGCCGGCAGATGAGACCGGATACCCAGCGTGGCGGCCGGTGACAGTAGCAAAGGTCTCGCTGTGACCAGCAATGAACTGGGGAGTCGAGAAGACCAAACGATAGCCTCGGCTTTCGGAGAACTCTTGTACTGTTGCTTCGATCTGCGCAGGAGGCGTAGCGCCAATGCAATCGAACTCTGACAGGATTACGTTGGCGCCGATGATGCGGTTAGGCTTCTCTTTGCCTCCGAAGGGCATTCTTGCGCCAACTCCTTTGCTCGCGAGCACTAACAGGAGGACGCCGGCTGCAAGTAGAACTGTCCAGAGCATCTGCAGAGGGAGTGTGAGGCCTAACGTTCGAGCTAAGCCGACCGCGGAGGCGGACGCCGGCTGGCCGCGGAAGGACGATAACAACTTTGGCCTGGAGCGGCCAGACGGTGGCTGCCGTAGCGGGTCGGCGCCTTGAGCGAGGGGTTAGGCCTCGCCCGCGACGGCGCCGACACGGACGGCGTGCGAACCCGCGCAGTGGCTTGGGCGTACCGCGCTCCGCGCCCTCCACCGGTGGATGACAAAGAACTGGCTGTTGACGCCACCGAAGTGCGAAGAAGCCAGTAGCGGGAGCCGTTCGCGGCTGCCGCTGCACCCGACTGGAGCTTGGCGGGGTGCTTGCGCCTCGCCTTAGATTGCAATGTGCGTTGACAGGAACTCGCGTTTTGCCTTCGTTTCGCGATCAGAGCACGGCGGCGGAACCGGAAATGAAGTTTTCCGTTCGAGACTGCGAAGTGCGGCGGAGAGTTCTCGGGCCGCGCCAAGTCACTGGCGGTGAAGGTTTTGCTGCGCTTCAACGAGACCTCGGAATGGCGGCTCTGCCGCTCGTGGCTGTCTGGCGCACGCCGGAGGCGCTGACTCTGCTGGAGCACTGCACGGCTTCTGTTTGCGAGAGGCCTAACGTTCGAGCTAAGCCGACCGTGCCGGCAGGCGGCGCATGGCCGGGCACAGACAATGCCTTGAAGGCCTGTGGCCGGCCATGCGCTGCCTGCCGGCGCGGGTCGGCGCCTTGAGCGAGGGGTTAGGCCGCATTCGATCTGCACCGACTACTTTGAGGTTGGAAGGTGGCAACTGGCTTTGAGTTGACTAGAGTGAAATGCGGCAATCAGCCGGTCGCAGATACCGGGTGACGATGCCTGTTGCACGCTCACGTGATACACGGTAAAGGTCCTGGTCACTCGTGACCGAAGTACAGGGTCTTCGTAGCTGATCGACAACTCACTCTTGACTGCATTGCCGGCCGGAAGTGAGCCAGCCGGTGGCGGTAGGTCAATGCTGCAACCGTCCTGAGTTGGTTGAAACGCCGGAGCTAAGCCTTTCGCGAGGGCGAGCAGTGCGTGACACTTCTCCAAGCTCGCTCCAACGTACTCAAGATACTGCGTGGCCTTGACGGGAGTGCCTTTAAAGTCTGCGATGTAGCGCCAGGATGCGCTGCCTTTGGGCTCTGCGTCGGCGCCCTGGCCGAGCACCAGGAGCAGAGTGGCTGTAAAGGCAGTGCGGATCATGAGGGCGGTCTATGGGTGGTTTCAAGCTTGAAGTGCAACGCTGAGGAATTCGTTGTGCTTGAGGTTTGAGAATACTTCTTCAGGGGTCTGGAACCCGAGGATCTTGCGAGGGCGGGTATTGAGGGCAGTCTCGATGGTCTTGAGCTGAGCCTGAGAGAAGGAGCTGAGGTCGGTGCCCTTGGGGAGGTACTCGCGGATGAGGCCATTGGCGTTCTCGTTGGAAGCACGCTGCCAAGGGCTGTGGGGATCGCAGAAGAAGATGTCGATCTTCAGGCGCTTGGCCAGGGTCTGATGCAGGGCCATCTCGGTGCCCTGGTCATAGGTAAGCGTCTTGCGCAGGCTCTCGGGTACGGAGCGCAAGCGCCTGGTGAAGCCCTGGAGCGTGGAGTGAGCATCAGCGCCATCGAGCTTGGCCAACATGATGTAGCGGCTGGAGCGCTCGACGAGCGTGCCGACGGCGGAAGCGTTGTAGGCGCCCTTGATCAAGTCGGCTTCCCAGTGCCCCGGAGAGCGCCGATCGGTGACCTCCGGAGGGCGCAGCCCGATGGGAGTCATGTTCTGCAGGCCGGTGAAGCGAGCGGTACCCCGGGCACGAGGCAAGCGGCCTGCGTGGGACTTGCGCAGCAGCGAGACCAGTTCGGAGCGAAGAGAGCCGCGCGGCATGGCATAGATGGCGGCGTAGATGGTCTCGTGGCTGATGGTGGGGGAGTCGGGCATGCAGCGGAGTCTGCCGGCGATCTGCTCGGGAGACCAGCCCTTGCGCAGGAAGGGCAGGACGACGGGCCACAGGGAAGACAGGGCGTCAAGGCCGAGCTTGCGGCGACCCAGGCCAGCCCGAGCACGGCCGGCAGTACGAGCCCGCTCACCGATGACGGCCAGGTAGCGGTCCCAGCCAGGGAACTGCCCACGGCGACGCTCACGCGAGATGGTGGAAGCGTGAACCCCGAGGCGGGCGGCAACGGCGCGGCAGGACAGGCCTTGGGCCAGAAGAGACTCGATGACCAGCCGATCGTCGGTGGTCAGCTGCTTGTAATGAGGACGCATAGGGCAACACCTTAGAGGATGAGGTGTTGCACTTCGAGATTGAGCCGGCCATGCGGCCTAACGTTCGAGCTAAGCCGACCGTGCCGGCAGGTAGCGCAGGCCGCGAGGCCGAGAATGGACAAAGCGGGTTCGCGGCCTGCGCTGCCTGCCGGCGCGGGTCGGCGCCTTGAGCGAGGGGTTAGGCCGCACTCGTGTGCCTTAGCCGTTGGCGAGCTGACGATGTCATGGTTTTTGCCTCGCTCACCACGTTTCCGCGGCGGGTGTGCCCTGGTGATAGCGCAGCAGCCACGAGCTCACGGACTTGACCCAAACCGAAGAACGGAGCGTGTGGTTCACGAGCGCTCCGTCTGAACCTTGGTGTGCCGAACGGTAGGTAAGCAGAGCCAGGCCCGGCGCGAGCTCGACGACCGCAAAGGCGTCCGAGGCTACGGTGGGCTGAACCGCCAGGGAGGCAAGGAAGCGGATGACCGTTTCGCGGTCGTACTGCCTTCCGGAGCGGCCAACTTCGTGAAACTCGGGGTGCAGCAGTTGCTCCAGCCGCGCACGACTGCACCGCACGCCAGGGTGGTGCAACTCGACCTCAAGGGCGCGGAGTTCTTGAAGCAGTGGAGCCACGGCGGAGCGTCCCTGTGCGGCCTAACGTTCGAGCTAAGCCGACCGCGGAGGCAGACGCCGGCTGGCCACGGAAGGACGATGACCAACTTGGCCTGGAGTGGCCAGACGGTGGCTGCCGTAGCGGGTCGGCGCATTGAGCGAGGTGTTAGGCCACACTCGAGTTGCCAAGGCGGTTGGTGTGCATGTGTTTGATGCTGCCAGAACCTGGCCGAAGCGAGAAGAAGGCGAACGCGGTCTTGCGGTACTCCGCAAGTCCGCGGCACCTGACCTGCACCTTGCAGAGCGCCATGGCGCTGTGCTGAGGTGACCACGGCGCGGGCTTGTTCAGTCTGGCGCCGAAGCGTGAACTCGGGGAGAGGTCACGGTGCGGTCAGTGTTGCAGCCTCAGCGTGCGTGTGAACCTGCTCGCGGACAGTTGGAGTCACGGTCCTCCTGCAGCCGATGAGGACCACAGTCCGATCCCGCGAACGCCAACGGACGTGAGCGCTGCAGGCCGTGGTGTGCAGCGTCTTCGCGACTGCGGTTCTTGCGCCGCCTTGGCCGGAGCGAGCGGATCCAGTTGCCGGAGGACCGTGCCGAAGCGCGCGGACTTGCCTTTGTCTTCGCAGCGCTTCGAGCCACCAAGGCGCTGGTTCTGTGTGGCCTAACGTTCGAGCTAAGGCGACCGCGCAGGCAGATGGCGCTTGGCCGCGGAAGGCATGATGCCACCGGCGCCTGGAGCGGCCAAGTGACAGCTGCCGTAGCGGGTCGCCGCTTGAGCGAGGGGTTAGGCCTCGCTCGGTGGGCGTGCCAAGACTGGAGTGCCGTGCTTTGACGCTTGTTCGGGGTGACCTTCCAACGACGCTCGAGCTTGAACAAAACAGTCGACGTAAGCCGGAAGGACCACACCGGTTTGAGCAGACTCGGTCCAGATGTGGCTCGTGACTTCGACTGCGTTCGGCTTGTCATAACAGCCGCGCGAGATGGCTCGGACTTCGGGCCAACGTTCGAAGGTAAGCCCGATCGTAGTTCCGCAGGACGGGCAGAAGTGAACGAAGACCTTCTTCTTGCTGCTCTCCGATACGTGCTCGTACCGCTGCAACTTTCCTTCATTGAACTGAACGGCCTCCATCGGAAAGATGGACTCGGCGTAGAAGGAGGTTCCCGTCACGCGCTGGCAGAAGGAGCAGTGACAGACGAATGTTCGTAGCGGTAACTGAGTTGTGGAGAAGCGGACCTTGCCGCAGAGACAGCCACCTTGAAGTACGAAAGACATGGGCAGAGGATGACGGTTGCGAGGCCTAACGTTCGAGCTAAGCCGACCGCGGAGGCGGACGCCGGCTGGCCGCGGAAGGACAATAGCAAACATGGCCTGGAGCGGCCAGACGGTGGCTGCCGTAGTGGGTCGGCGCCTTGAGCGAGGGGTTAGGCCTCGCCGTGCAGTGCCGCAATTGGCTACTAGTCACGCGGCGGTTGACGAGCGCCGATGGCACTCGATGCTCCTGACTTCGCGGCACTTATCAGGGCGCCGGCGAGGAAGACGACGCCGAACAGCCCTGAAATCACAGCGATAAGTCCCAGCGCTACCGCTCCGAATCCGCCGACGATGTATGCGGCGACCGCAAAAGCTGCGGAGATCCCCAGACCGATAAACGCCACCTTCAGGTGATCGCGGCCTCGAAGCGACCGCCCTGCAGGCGATGCTTGAAGGCCCTGTTCCATGAGGCGTTTGTTCGCATCGACTGTTTGCTGAGCGGACGTGCCCACAACGGAAGTAGGCGGGCCGAGGCTGTTGCCATAGGTGTGTTGGCGGTTGTGATCGTCCAGAACTCCCACGACTGAACTCCATAGTGATGTGGTCAAGCTTACCAAGCACCTCGATGTGGTAGACCAAACACCTCAACTGAGCGCTCGGCGCCTTGGGGTGGCTCCAACTGCGAGGCCTAACGTTCGAGCTAAGCCGACCGTGGAGGCGGACACCGGCTGGCGACGGAAGGACGATACCCAACTTGGCCTGGAGTCGCCAGACGGTGGCTGCCGTAGCGGGTCGGTGCCTTGAGCGAGGGGTTAGGCGTCACTGCCGTTGGCTCGTGGGAAGAGTTGAAAGATGTATGCGGCGCTTGACCAATCCATGTCCTGCTCCATACGGTAGTTCCATTCACGCAACCAGTGGCGACCTTTGAGAAGGGACTGCAGGGCAAAATGAGCAATCTCTGGGTTGTGGACTTGAAAGAGCAACTCTCGTTGCTCGTTCCCGGTCCTTCTTGCCAGAAAGAGTGCGTTCTGTCCGTCGTTCTCGGTACGCCCGGCCAAGACCACGTGCTCGATCTCGTCTCCGATCTCGAACAGCAGTGCGCTTTCCTCGGGAGAGGGCATTCCGTTCTCGATGAGTTCCTTCGCCTCCAGCGTCACGCACAGATGCCAGGCAAAGACTTCAATGTGTGGGAAAGACAGTAACGCGTCGTTGACGACGACGACCTCTGGCAGGCCGGCACGAGTTGCATCGAAGAGCGTGTAGTGCGGCTCCGGGACCTGGATCGTGACGGTGCGCTGCTGCATCTCGTGTGACGCCTAACGTTCGAGCTAAGCCGACCGCGGAGGCGGACGCCGGCTGGCCGCGGAGGGACGATACCAACAATGGCCCGGAGCGGCCAGACGGTGGCTGCTGTAGCGGGTCGGCGCCTTGAGCGAGGGGTTAGGCCTCACGCGGCGGTGTGGCCAACCGGACTTTCCGATGACGCCGGAAAGAACTCGAGAATCTCGTCATTGCGCTCGTCTGTGGTGCCAGTGGACCGCCAGCCGAGATGTCGGTAGAACCCATATGACCGTGATTGAGGATCAGCTGAGCAGCCTAAGAAGAGCCGCGAGCGACCTGCTGCCCGCAGATTCTCCACCACCATAGCCAGGAGTTGGCGGCCTATGCCTCGTGACTCGTACTCAGGAAGGAGCGCGAGTACGACGACCTCTCCAGAGGCCGTCTCGCCGAAGCAATAGCCAGTGATCTTTTCTCGATCAGTGCAGACGAAGCCATGCAGAGCGCCTGTCCTCACGTCTTCGGACCAGGATTCAACCGTGATGCCCATGGCCGCCAGGTGCTCCGACGGAATGGCGTTCTCTTTCGTCTTTCCTCGGAGATCCACGCAAGCAGCGATATCGGCAGGCTTCGCGGTGCGGAAGTTCAAAGGCATTGCGTAGGGCACAGGGTGGGTTTGGTGAGGCCTAACGTTCGAGCTAAGCCGACCGCGGAGGCGGGCAGCGTAAGCCTGGTGCGCGATGATGCCTCAAGGGCCGCGGACCAGGCTTACGCTGCCTGCCGTAGTGGGTCGGCGCCTTGAGCGAGGGGTTAGGCGGCACCGCCTCGGTGGCAAGCTGGGCCAAGGCGAGAGTTGCACTCACGGCGCGCGCTTCGTTGACTGCGGCGTGTCGCGATAGGTGACCACTGCGACTTGATTCGCGTCATGCCACCGCACTTTGCCCGGAACACGTTTCGTGCGGCGCTCAACGATTGGGATTCCTACCGACCGGAACAACTCGGACAACAAGCGGGCCTTTTCAACGTACTGCACAGCCTCTGCGCAAAACCAGAAACGCTCTTTGGTAAGAACATCTGGTGCGTTGAGATGTTCGTTGAACCATCCGCGAAGCGCGCGAAGTTCATTCAGCTGAGCCGCACTTAGCAGAGCCTCGGCGTCGCTGATGTAGCTGAACACACCGTAAGGCTCGTCTTCATGCTCGAATCGAATCCATTCGGAGGTGGTCTGCAAGGGCAATGGTGACGCAAGTTCGCGACCTAGATTGCGAGTGAATCTCTTGCGTCGCGACATGTGTTTTCTCTTGCAAGTGAGTGCGGAACGAGCTGTTTGTGCTGCCTAACGTTCGAGCTAAGCCGACCGTGGAGGCGGACGCCGGCTGGCCACGCAAGGACGATACCTACTTTGGCCTGGAGTGGCCAGACGGTGGCTGCCGTAGCGGGTCAGCGCCTTGAGCGAGGGGTTAGGCCTCGCCCGCGACAGCCTGCGCCAGGGCGACACCTGCGTGGACGCGAACACATGCGCGTGCTGGGCGGTGTCGTCGATGGGGTTGTTTCACTTGGCTTTCCGGCTCTGCAATAGGCGTTCAGCCAAGTCGGTGACGATCCACTCCTCTGCAATTCGTCCTGAGTCGATCCGGCTGACGATCATCTCCTGCCAAACGATCATGCGCCCCGACGCAGGAAACCCCTTGAAAGGCCCCGTCTGCGTAGCTTGCATAGTCCGCCGCCAAGCAATGGTGTCCTCTGACTCCAAGAAGAGAGTGACTTCCGCGGAGAGGTCGGAGAATGCCTTGCTGTACAAGTTGACCACCGAGCGAACCAGTTTGTGGCCCCCGGATACATCTTGGTCGGTAACGTGAGCGACGTACTTTTCGGAGAAGTAGGTTGCGATTGCATCACTGCTTCCAGCGACAAGAACGCTAGAGGTGGCTGCTTCGACTAGAGAACCGAGAGACATTGTGTTGACGACGGGCGAGAGGCCCGATTTCAGTGGGTTGCGAGGCCTAACGTTCGAGCTAACCGGACCGCGGAGGCGGACGCCGGCTGGCCGCGGAAGGACAATTTCTACTACGGCCTGGAGCGGCCAGACGGTGGCTGCCGTAGCGGGTCCGGTGGTTGAGCGAGGGGTTAGGCGGCAACCGGCAGACGGCTCACCCTAGCGGACCATTGAGGTGGCGAGTGCGTGAATGACAAGTTTGCCGTCCTCGTAGGATTGGACGACTTCAGCATAGGTCGCCGTTCCTGGGACATTGCCGGCATGAGCAAAGTCATTCCTCCAGACAATCAGGTTGGCGTAAGCGCTCTTGAGGTCTCGGCGATTCGCAATCAAATGGGATTTTGCCGCGTCGTCGAGCCGCTTTTTGAACTTTTCGACGTATCCTGAACCGAAACGAGAGCAATATTCTTTGCGAATATTATCCAGGGCGATTCGTCCATTGATTCTCTCGAAATGGCTTTCAGTGAACGCGCCCAGAACTTTATGCTTCCTGCGCCCGAACTCGCAAAATATCTCTTTGATCGCAAGCTCGTAAACCGTCACCGCCGCCACTGCGACGAAACCCGTGTATTTCACTACAAGTAGCGGGTCGGTCAGCGTCGGGACGATCGTGTTGAGGTGGCGGATGATGTCATCCGCATGCCGAAAATGGTCGAGATACGGCATCGCTCTACGGCAAAAGAATGGTACGTGCGAGTTTAATGCGCTCGTGAACGGTCTTGGTGTCAGTGGTCGCCAGTAACGTCAGGTCGCGGAACCTCGCATGTGCTCGAAGGATCGCATAGCGCTCCTTCAGTTCGTCCAGCTTCACGCCGCCAGGGTTCTCGAGCAACACACAAAGCACCGCGTCGAGAGCCGAAGAGTTGACGGGGCCGCGAAGATTGAAGGGCTTTTCACCAAGCGCGGATACAGCCAATGCCGTTACTTGCGGAAAAACCTCGAAGAATATCTCTGCCTTTCGCCCTGCGCCTGACGCGTGCCGCCGCATCGCGTTGTTTAAATACTCCTTCATCGGCTTCTCGTACTTCTCAGACTCTCCGGCGAGCGCAAAAAGTCTCAACAGGATTTCGACATCCTTCTGATGCTTGTCTAGGTTCGGCTTTCCTAGCAGCTTCCGCCAGTTGTGATCGCGATTGGCTTCCTTAAGCTTCGTGCTTAGTGCGCCACGAAATACGGAGTTTCTAATTTCCTGCGGTTTGAGCGGTGTGCCGCCTGTATTGAGGCGTTCAAATATGTGATATGCGCTCGTTCCTTCCCCGGTCGGGTTGAGCTGTCGGATATTGACGGCTCTCAAGACGGAATGTTTCAGCTTTCTTTGATCGGTTTCTTCAAGGTCGACGAAGCGTCTATTAAAGTATGGACTACGCTCATCAAGCCCCGTCAATCTGAAAACTTGCCTCTTGCCTAGTGTGCTTTCAAACCCAAAATAACCTTCCATGAAGAAGACCACGCTGAGAATTCGCTGCTGACCGTCGATCACAAGATTCTTATTGCGTTCGTCAATATAGAAGAATACTGGCGGCACCGGTAGGCCGCACAAAAAGGAATCGATCAGGAGACTTGACTGCTTGATGGACCAGACGAACTCGCGTTGAAAGTCAGGGATCTCGATGTCGCCGTCTCTCCACATCTGCGCGATCCCGGTGAGGGTGAAGTCAGACGGGTAGGAGGCGATGTCGTACACGATCGACACGGCCTCATCGTCAACTTCGTCTTCAATTTCGAGGTCGTCAAAGATTGACGCCATGTGTTGTTCTCTGCTGGCCAAAGGTGGAAGGATAGCCGGTGCAATGCGTGGGTGCGGGTTGTTGGGCGGTTTCAAGCTTGAAGTGCAACGCTGAGGAATTCGTTGTGCTTGAGGTTTGAGAATACTTCTTCAGGGGTCTGGAACCCGAGGATCTTGCGAGGGCGGGTATTGAGGGCAGTCTCGATGGCCTTGAGCTGAGCCTG
>JBBCJV010000004.1:0-90720 GCA_037190565.1 Burkholderiaceae bacterium | reverse complement strand
ATGACCGAAGAGATTGTCGGGTCGCTGTAAGGGGGGAGAACCAGCGACCCGACCTTTGATCTTCTCTAGTTTCTCGCCTTGTCGACGAGGCGGCTGTTCTTCAGCCAGCGCATCATGCCGCGTAGATCCTTGCCGACGGCTTCGATCGGGTGGTTGGCGGCGTTGCGGCGCATGGCCTTGAAGCCCGGCTGGCCGGCTTTGCACTCCGTCATCCAATTGGACACGAATTTGCCCTGCTGGATCTCGGCCAGGATGCGCTTCATCTCCTTGCGGGTCTCGTCGGTGACGATGCGCGGGCCCGCAGTGTAGTCGCCGTATTCGGCCGTGTTCGAGATCGAGTAACGCATATCGGCAAGGCCGCCTTCGTACATCAGGTCGACGATCAGCTTCATCTCGTGCAGGCACTCGAAGTAGGCCATCTCCGGCGCGTAGCCGGCCTCCACCAGGGTCTCGTAGCCGGCCTTGATCAGCTCCACGGTGCCGCCGCACAGCACGGCCTGTTCGCCGAACAGGTCGGTTTCGGTCTCTTCGCGGAAGTTGGTCTCAATGATGCCGGCCTTGCCGCCGCCGTTGGCCGCGGCGTAGCTCAGCGCCAGGTCGCGCGCCTTGCCGCTCTTGTCGGCATGCACCGCGATCAGGTGCGGCACGCCGCCGCCGCGCGCGTAGGTGTCGCGCACGGTGTGGCCCGGGGCCTTGGGCGCCACCATCCACACGTCCAGGTCGTCGCGCGGCACCACCTGCCCGTAGTGCACGTTGAAGCCGTGCGCAAAGGCCAGGCTGGCGCCCTTTTTCATGTGCGGTGCCACGTCATTGGCGTACACGGCGGCGATCTGCTCGTCGGGCAGCAGCAGCATCACCACGTCGGCGTTCTTCACGGCATCGGCCACCTCGGCCACCTTCAGGCCGGCCTTTTCCACCTTGCCCCAGGAAGCCCCGCTCTTGCGCAGGCCCACGGTGACCTTCACGCCGCTGTCGTTGAGGTTCTGGGCATGGGCATGGCCTTGCGAGCCGTAGCCGATGATGGCGACGTTCTTGCCCTTGATGAGGCTCAGGTCGGCGTCCTTGTCGTAGTAAACCTTCATGGTGCTGTCTCTCTCTTTCGGGGGGAGCGTGTGGGGGTTGGGGTTCAGGGTGGGCGTCGGGCGGGGGCTCAGACGCGAAGAATGCGCTCGCCACGGCCTATGCCGCTGGCGCCGGTGCGCACGGTTTCCAGGATGGCGGCGCGGTCTATCGCGACCAGAAAGGCATCGAGCTTGGCGCTGTCGCCGGTGAGCTCTATGGTGTAGCTCTTCTCGGTGACGTCGATGATGCGGCCGCGGAAGATGTCCGCCATGCGCTTCATCTCCTCGCGTTCCTTGCCCACGGCGCGCACCTTCACCAGCATCAGCTCGCGCTCGGTGTAGCTGCCTTCGGTCAGGTCCACCACCTTGACCACCTCGATGAGGCGGTTCAGGTGCTTGGTGATCTGCTCCAGCACCTCGTCGCTGCCGGTGGTGACGATGGTCATGCGCGACAGGCTGGCGTCCTCGGTGGGCGCCACCGTCAGGCTTTCGATGTTGTAGCCGCGCGCTGAAAACAGCGCGACCACGCGCGACAAGGCACCGGGCTCGTTCTCGAGCAGCACGGCGATGATGTGTTTCATGTCGGTCATCCTGGCGCGCTCTTCAGGTGCTGGTGCGGTAACACCAGGCCCTTGGCCACGCGGTTCGATGCGGTTGGGAAAGTGGTGCAGCCGGTCTCGCGGGCTGTGCGGTGCCTGTCGCGGCCCTCCCGGCGGCGGCGCGGTAACGCCGCTGCCCCGGTGCCGCTTCAGCGCCTCACAGGTCCTCGGAGCCCAGCAGCATTTCGGAGATCCCCTTGCCGGCCTGCACCATGGGCCACACGTTCTCGGTGGGGTCGGTGCGCACGTCCAGGAACACGGTGCGGTCCTTCAGGCGCATGGCCTCGCGCAGCGCCGGCTCCACGTCGGAAGGCTTTTCCACCAGCAGGCCCACGTGGCCGTAGGCCTCGGCCAGCTTGACGAAATCCGGCAGCGCGTCCATGTAGCTGTGCGAGTAGCGGCCGCCGTAGTCCAGCTGCTGCCACTGCCGCACCATGCCCAGGTAGCGGTTGTTCAGGCTGATCACCTTCACCGGCGTGTCGTACTGCTTGCAGGTGGACAGCTCCTGGATGCACATCTGTATGCTGCCTTCGCCGGTGATGCAGAACACATCGCTGTCGGGCTTGGCCAGCTTGATGCCCATGGCGTACGGCAGGCCCACGCCCATGGTGCCCAGGCCGCCGGAGTTGATCCAGCGCCGCGGCTCGTCGAAGCCGTAGAACTGCGCAGCCCACATCTGGTGCTGGCCCACGTCGCTGGTGATGTAGCAGTCGCTGCCGCGCGTCAGCTCCCAGAGCTTCTTGATCACCGCCTGCGGCTTGATGACCTCGAGGCTGTCCTTGAAGGCCAGGCACTCGCGGCGCCGCCATTCGTTGACCTGCGACCACCAGCCGTTGAGCGCCGCGGCGTCGGGGCGCTGCTTGGTCTCGCGCAGCTGCGTCAGCAACTCGGCCAGCACTTCCTTCACGTCGCCGACGATGGGGATGTCCACCTTCACGCGCTTGGAGATCGAGCTGGGGTCGATGTCCACGTGGATGATCTTGCGCTCGTTCTGCGCAAAGTGCCTGGGGTTGCCGATGACGCGGTCGTCGAAACGCGCACCCACCGCCAGCAGCACATCGCAGTGCTGCATGGTCATGTTGGCCTCGAAGGTGCCGTGCATGCCCAGCATGCCCAGGAACTTGGGGTCGCTGGCAGGCATGGCCCCCAGCCCCATCAGCGTGTTGGTGCAGGGGTAGCCCAGCCAGTCGGCCAGTTCGCGCAGCTCGGCGCTGGCATTGCCCAGCACCACGCCGCCGCCGGTGTAGATGTAGGGGCGCTTGGCCTGCAGCAGCAGCTGCACGGCCTTGCGGATCTGCCCGCCGTGGCCCTTCTTCACCGGGTTGTACGAGCGCATCTCCACACGCTCGGGGTATTGGAAAGGCGCGGTCATCAGCGACACATCCTTGGGAATGTCCACCACCACCGGGCCCGGGCGGCCGGTGCGCGCGATGTGGAAGGCCTTCTTCAGCGTCATCGCCAGGTCGCGCACGTCCTTGACCAGGAAGTTGTGCTTGACGATGGGGCGCGTGATGCCCACGGTGTCGCATTCCTGAAAGGCGTCCAGGCCTATGGCCGGCGTCGGCACCTGGCCGGTGACGATGACCATGGGGATGGAGTCCATGTACGCGGTGGCGATGCCGGTGACGGCATTCGTCACGCCGGGGCCGGAGGTGACCAGCGCCACGCCCACCTCGCCGGTGGCCCGCGCGTAGCCGTCGGCGGCATGCACCGCGGCCTGTTCATGACGCACCAGCACGTGCTGGATCTGCTCCTGCTTGTACAGCGCGTCGTAGATGTAGAGCACCGCTCCGCCGGGGTAGCCCCAGAGGAACTTCACACCCTCGGCCTGCAGGCAGCGCACGAGGATTTCAGAGCCGTTGGGCTCGTGATCGGGGGAGGAAGAAGATGGCTGGGCTTGAGCGGCCCGCTTGACTTCCGCGGCAGACATGTCCATTTAGAACCTCAACGGATTTCTCTAACGAAATTCGATCGGTGCCCCTCCTCGCACCCTCGTGAGGTGGACTCGGAGCCTGCGCGGTCAACTTGATCCGCCGTCCGGGTCGGACGGCCGGCTTTGACCCAAAGAGCGTATTGTGCAGCCCAGCATTATGCACCGCGCCCGGCGCAGCGGCGGGCGGTGAGACAATGCAGACATGACGGCGCCGCCGCAAGACTTCACGGCCTGGCCGCCGAACCCCGACACCCAGCCCACGCCCAGCGTGCGCCGCCGCCTGGCCTGCTTCGTCTACGAGGGCGTGCTGCTGTTCGGCGTGGTGATGATCGCCGGCCTGCTGTACAGCGTGCTCACCGAGCAGCGCCATGCGCTGCAGGGCCGCCTCGGCATGATGGTGTTCCTGGCCTTCGTCTTCGGCCTGTACTTCGTGTACTTCTGGACGCGCAGCGGCCAGACCCTGGCCATGCTGACCTGGCACATACGCCTGGTCACCGCCACCGGGCAGCCGGTGGGTGTGCTGCGCGCGTTGGCGCGCTACCTGCTGGCCTGGCTGTGGTTTCTGCCGGCACTGGCCGCCGTGCATTTCAGCGGCCTGACCGGTGGCTGGACGGCCTTTGGTGCGGTGCTGGCCGGTGTGCTGGCCTACGCCGCGCTGGCGCGCCTGCACCCCAACCGCCAGTACTGGCACGACGCGGTGTGCGGCACGCGGCTCATCACCTGGCGCCCACCGCCGCGCCGCAAGAAGGGCCGCAAAGAGGGTCGCGACAGCGCGGCCCCCGCCGCCACATGAACACGCACGAACAAGCCCCTGCCACCCCGCCGCCGTTCAGCCTGTGCGTGTACTGCGGCTCGCGCCACGGTGCACGGCCCGAGTACACCGCCGCCGCACGCGCCCTGGGCACGGCCCTGGGGCAGCGCGGCTGGCAGCTGGTGTACGGCGGCGGCGCCGTGGGCCTGATGGGAGAGGTGGCCGACGCCGCACTGGCCGCCGGTGCGCGCGTGGTGGGCGTGATCCCCGAGACGCTGATGAAGCGCGAGGTGGGCCACCGCGGCCTGCACGAAATGCACGTGGTGCCCACCATGCACCTGCGCAAGCAGATGATGGCCGAACGCGCCGACGCCTTCATCGCCCTGCCCGGCGGCATAGGCACGCTGGAAGAGTTGTACGAGGTGTGGACCTGGCGCCAGCTGGGCTATCACGACCAGCCCATCGGGCTGCTCAACGTGGCCGGCTACTACGACCCGTTGCTGGCCTTCATGCAGCGCAGCGTGGAGCAGGGTTTTCTCAGCGCCGCGCAGCACGCCGTGCTGCAGGTGGGCGAGAACGCCGAAGAACTGCTGCTTCGCTTGGCGGTGAAGGCGCGCCGCGCCGGGCAGCAGGACGACTACACCAAGGTGTAGGTCAAGCCTGCACGCGGCTGAGGCGCAAGCGCTTGGCGCGCCGCAGCGTCACACTGCTGCTTCGTCAGTCTCGCCGGTGCGTATGCGCACCACCTGGTCGATGGCGGTGACGAAGATCTTGCCGTCGCCGATCTTGCCGGTCTTCGCGGCCTTGACGATGGACTCGATGCAGCGCTCCACGTCGTCGTCCTTGACCACGATTTCTATCTTCACCTTGGGCAGGAAGTCCACCACGTACTCGGCACCGCGGTACAACTCGGTGTGGCCCTTCTGGCGGCCGAAGCCCTTGACCTCGGTCACCGTCAGGCCCGAGACGCCCACGTCGCCCAGGGCCTCGCGCACTTCCTCGAGCTTGAAGGGCTTGATGATGGCGGTGATCTGCTTCATGGGGTGCTCCAGCGCAACTTGAGAGGACTGCGCCGATTTAAGCACGGAACTTCGAGGTGATGGGGTAGCGCCAGTCCCTGCCGAACGCGCGGTGGGTGATGCGTATGCCCACCGGCGCCTGGCGGCGCTTGTACTCGTTGACCTTGATCAGGTGCGCCACGCGCTCCACCGTGGTGCGCTCAAAGCCCGCGGCCACGATCTCGTCCACGCTGCGGTCGTCTTCCATGTACATGGCCAGGATGGCGTCCAGCACCTCGTAGGGCGGCAGGCTGTCCTGGTCGGTCTGGTCGGGCCGCAACTCGGCCGAGGGCGGCCGCGTGATGATGCGCCGTGGAATCACCTCGGCGCCCTGCGCGTTCTTCCACTCCGCCAGGCGGTACACCAGGGTCTTGGCCACGTCCTTGATGACGGCAAAACCGCCGGCCATGTCACCGTACAGCGTGCAGTAGCCGGTGGCCATCTCGCTCTTGTTGCCGGTGGTCAGCACGATGGCGCCGGTCTTGTTGGACAAGGCCATCAGCAGCGTGCCGCGTATGCGCGCCTGCAGGTTCTCTTCGGTGGTGTCGCCCTGCGCCGGTGCACCCAGGCCCTGGAACTGCGGCGCCAAAGCGGTGCGGAACGCCTCGAACACGGGCGTGATGCCGATCTCGTCGTAGCGCACACCCAGGCGCGCCGCCATGTCGCGCGCGTCTATCCACGAGATGTCGGCGGTGTAGGGGCTGGGCATCATCACCGCGCGCACCCGCTCGGGGCCCAGCGCGTCCACCGCCACCGCCAGCACCAGCGCCGAGTCGATGCCGCCGGAAAGGCCCAGGATGGCGCCGGGGAAGCCGTTCTTGCCCAGGTAGTCGCGCACGCCGGTCACCAGCGCGGCCCAGGCCTGGGCTTCCAGCGACGGCACCGGCGCGATGTCGCCGCGCGGAGCGCCGCCGTCGGGCCAGTCCAGCATCAAGGTCGCTTCTTCGAAGCTGGGTGCGCGGGCACAGACGCGCCCTTCCCCGTCCACGGCGAAGGAGGCGCCGTCGAACACCACCTCGTCCTGCCCGCCCACCAGGTGGGCGTACACCAGCGGGCGCCTTGCGCTGCGCGCGCAATGGGCCATGCGCTGCTCACGCTCGCCGGCCTTGTCCAGGTGGAAGGGCGAGGCGTTGATCACGCACAGCAGCTCCGCACCGGCCTCGCAGGCGGCCTGCACCGGCTCGTCGAACCAGGCGTCTTCGCAGATCAACAAGCCCACGCGTCGGCCGCCGACGGCCACCACCAGCGGCGCCAGGCCGGCGTCGCGGCCGGACGCAAAGTAACGCCGCTCGTCGAACACCTGGTAGTTGGGCAGCTCGCGCTTGCAGTAGGTGCCTGCGATGCGGCCACCGGTCAGCACCGATGCGGCATTGAAGGCCTTCTGCACGGCGATGGACTTGGACCTAACATCCCTGTCACCCGCCACGCCGCCCGCTCCACCCGGCCGGTAGGGGTGGCCCACCACCAGATGCAGCCCCGCGCAGTCCGCCAGTTCCGTCGCCAAGGCCACCAGCGTGTTTTCGCAGGCCTGCACAAAGGCCGGGCGCAGCAGCAGGTCTTCCGGCGGGTAGCCGCACAGCGCCAGCTCGGGTGCCACGGCCAGCTCGGCACCGGCGGCGTACGCCTGGCGCGCTGCCACCGCGATGCGCCGCGCGTTGCCGGCCAGGTCGCCGACGGTGGCGTTGATCTGCAAAACCGCAATCTTCACGCCCGTCATCCCTGAATGCTGCCGCCCGAAACTGCTGGGAAAGATTATGTCATCGGGGTCCACGACGACCCCGCCGCGCTGGACGGCGAAGCCTGGAACGCCCTGCTCGCCGCACAGCCCTCACCCACGCCCTTCATGCGCCACGAGTACCTGGCGGCGCTGCACACCTCCGGCAGCGCGGTGCCGGACACCGGCTGGGCACCGCGTTTTGTCACCCTGCATGCCGGCAAGCAGCTGCAAGCCGCCTGCGCGCTGTACCTGAAGAGCCACTCCTACGGCGAGTACGTCTTCGACTGGGCCTGGGCCGACGCCTACCGCCGCCACGGCCTGCGCTACTACCCCAAGCTGCTGGCCGCCGTGCCCTTCACGCCCACGCCCGGCACCCGTTTGCTGGCGCGCGACGACGCCTGGCGCCAGCGGCTGGCGGCGGTGCTGGGCCGGCTGGCGCAAGACTCCGGCGCCTCGTCGGCGCACGTGTTGTTTGTGGACGCCGCCGACCGCGCCGCGCTGGCCGACGCCGGCTGGCTGCTGCGCCAGGGCCTGCAGTTCCACTGGCAGCAGGACGCCGACGACCCCGCGCCGGACTTCCCCACGCTGCTGGCCCGGCTGCAGCGCGACAAGCGCAAGAAGATCCAGCAGGAGCGCCGGCGTGTGGCCGAACAAGGCATCCACTTCAGCGTGCACGAGGGCGCGGCCATCACCGAGCCCCTGTGGGACTTCTTCCACCACTGCTATACGCTGACCTACGCCGCCCACCAAAGCACGCCCTACCTCACGCGCGACTTCTTCGCGCGCATGGCGGCCACGATGCCGCAGCACTGGCTGATGTTCGTGGCGCACCAGGGTGCGGCCGACGGCCCGCCGCTGGCCGCCTCGCTGCTGGCGGTGGACCGCGCCCGCGGCGCGGCCTGGGGGCGCTACTGGGGCACGGTGCAGCCGCTGCCCTGCGTGCACTTCGAGGCCTGCTACTACCAGCCGCTGGCCTGGTGCCTGGCCAACGGCTTCACGCGCTTCGAAGGCGGCGCCCAGGGCGAGCACAAGATGGCGCGCGGCCTGCTGCCGGTGGCCACCCACTCGGCGCACTGGCTGCGCGACGCCCGCTTTGCCGCCGCGGTGGACGAGTTCCTGGCGCAAGAGCGCGCCGGGCTGGCCGACTATGCCGACGAGTTGCGCGAGCGCAGCCCCTTCAAGGCCGGTGCGCCCGGGCCTGGCGGCGAAGGCAAAGGCGACGACCCCAGAGGCTGATCAGCCCCCGCCCAGCTTCTTCTTCCAGGCGGCGGCGCCGGCGGTGATCTCCGCGCGTGCGCTGTCCGGCCCTTCCCAGCCCAGCACCTTCACCCACTTGCCTTCTTCCAGGTCCTTGTAGTGCTCGAAGAAGTGCTGGATGGTCTTCAGCCGCATGGGGTTCAGGTCTTCCGGCTTCTTCCACTGCGTGTAGATGGACAGGATCTTGTCCGTGGGCACCGCCAGCAGCTTGTTGTCGCCGCCGGCTTCGTCGTCCATCTTCAGCACGCCCAGCGGCCGGCAGGTGACCACCACGCCGGAAATCAGCGGCACCGGCGTGATCACCAGCACGTCCACCGGGTCGCCGTCGTCGGCCAGGGTCTGCGGGATGTAGCCGTAGTTGCACGGGTAGTGCATGGACGTGGCCATGAAGCGGTCCACGAACAGCGCCCCGGTTTCTTCGTCGACCTCGTACTTGATGGGGTCGGCGTTCATCGGGATTTCGATGATGACGTTGAACTCGTCCGGCGCCTTGGCGCCGGGCGTCACGTTGTGCAGGCTCATGCGTGTGCAACCATGATGGCTAGGGGATTGCCCTGATTTTAGGCGCCGCCGGCAGCGCCCCGCCGCACCGCACAATACATTGGTCCCATGAGGCATTCATAACGAGGAAGGAGACTCCAAGATGTCAACGACGATGGCGCTGTATGTGGCGCTGGCGTGCGGCCTGGCCGCCGTCGTCTACGGCTTCGTGCAACGAAGCTGGATCCTGGCGCAGGACGCCGGCAACGCACGCATGCAGGAAATTGCCGGCGCCGTGCAGCAAGGCGCCGCGGCCTACCTGGCGCGGCAGTACAAGACCATTGCCATCGTCGGCGTGGTGCTGGCGGTGCTGATCTTCTTCTTCCTGGGTACCGCCACCGCGGCCGGTTTTGTGCTGGGTGCGGTGCTCTCCGGCGCCTGCGGCTTCATAGGCATGAACATCTCGGTGCGCGCCAACGTGCGCACCGCGCAGGCCGCCACGCGCGGCATAGGCCCGGCGCTGGACGTGGCCTTCAAGGGCGGCGCCATCACCGGCATGCTGGTGGTGGGCCTGGGCCTGATCGGCGTGGCGCTGTTCTTCTGGTGGGTCACCGGCGCGCAGCCGGCCGAAGGCGGCAGCACGCTGTCGGCGGCGCTCAAGCCGCTGCTGGGCCTGGCCTTCGGCTCCAGCCTGATCTCCATCTTCGCGCGCCTGGGCGGCGGCATCTTCACCAAGGGCGCCGACGTGGGTGCCGACCTGGTGGGCAAGGTGGAAGCCGGCATCCCTGAGGACGACCCGCGCAACCCGGCCGTGATCGCCGACAACGTGGGCGACAACGTGGGCGACTGCGCCGGAATGGCCGCCGACCTGTTCGAGACCTACGTCGTCACGCTGATCGCCACGATGGCGCTGGGCGCCATCATGATCAGCGGCGCCGACGCCATGAGCGGCGTGCTGTACCCGCTGGTGCTGGGCGGCGTGAGCATCATCGCTTCCATCATCGGCTGCTTCTTCGTGAAGGCCAAGCCGGGCATGACCAACGTGATGCCGGCGCTGTACAAGGGCCTGGCCGTCTCCGGCGTGCTGAGCCTGATCGCCTTCTACTTCGTCTCGGCGCAGATGTTCCCGCAGGCCATAGAGATCGGCGGCAAGTCGGTCACGGCCATGAGCCTGTGGCTGAGCTGCCTGGTGGGCCTGGTGCTCACCGCCGCGCTGGTGTGGATCACCGAGTTCTACACCGGTACGCAGTTCAGCCCGGTGAAGCACATTGCACAGGCTTCCACCACCGGCCACGGCACCAACATCATCGCCGGCCTGGGCGTGAGCATGAAGAGCACGGCCTGGCCGGTGCTGCTGATCTGCGCGGCCATCTACGCCGGCTATGCACTGGCCGGCCTGTACGGCATTGCGGTGGCCGCCACGTCCATGCTCAGCATGGCCGGCATCATCGTCGCGCTGGACGCCTACGGCCCCATCACCGACAACGCCGGCGGCATCGCCGAGATGGCCGAGCTGCCCAGCAGCGTGCGCGACATCACCGACCCGCTGGACGCCGTGGGCAACACCACCAAGGCGGTGACCAAGGGCTACGCCATAGGCTCTGCCGGCCTGGCCGCGCTGGTGCTGTTTGCCGACTACACCCACGCGCTGGAAGCGCGCGGCATGTCGATGACCTTCGACCTCAGCGACTACCGCGTGATCGTGGGCCTGTTCATAGGCGGGCTCATCCCCTACCTGTTCGGCGCCATGGCCATGGAAGCCGTGGGCCGCGCTGCCGGCTCGGTGGTGGTGGAGGTGCGGCGCCAGTTCCGCGAGATCCCCGGCATCATGGAAGGCACCGCCAAGCCCGAGTACGGCCGCGCGGTGGACATGCTGACCAGCGCCGCGATCAAGGAAATGATGATCCCCTCGCTGCTGCCGGTGGTGGTGCCCATCGTCGTGGGCCTGCTGCTGGGCCCGGCGGCGCTGGGTGGGCTGCTGATGGGCACCATCATCACGGGCCTGTTCGTCGCCATCAGCATGTGCACCGGCGGCGGCGCCTGGGACAACGCCAAGAAGCTGATCGAAGAAGGCTTCAAGGACGACAACGGCGTCGTGCACAAGAAGGGCGGCGATACGCACAAGGCCGCCGTCACCGGCGACACCGTGGGCGACCCCTACAAGGACACCGCCGGCCCGGCCGTGAACCCGCTGATCAAGATCATCAACATCGTGGCGCTGATGATCGTGCCGCTGCTGTAAGCCGCTCAGGCGGCGGCAAGGCCTTGGCGCCTGCCGCCGCCCAAAGCAGGCAGCTTGCTGGCCGGCCCCTTCGCGGGGCCGTTTTCTTTTCTTGTCTTCTCTTCCTGGTGCGCCCTGCCCCGCCGGGTGCCCGCTGTCGCGGCCCCAGCGTTCGAACCCTTACGCCTGGGCAGACCACCGAGGCCCGAGCGACCTGGTGATCTCGCCCTTTGCGAAGGCGACGAACTCAGCCATCTCCGCGGGCCGGGATGCGAGCCGGTCCGGCCCACGCCCCAGATACGCCTCGCAGGCTTCAAGCAGCACGGCCTGATGCGCCGCCGGCAACCGCGCCAGGGCCCACTGGGCGGCCTGCTCCTTGGGCGCGATGGCGCCTGTGGCTGCGCTGTACCACACGCGCGCCAGGGTGAGCACCACGTTGCGCTCGTCGCCCACCCAGTCCGGCGCTGCGTTCCAAAGCTGCATGGTTTGCGCCAGCGCCCGCAGTAAGTCGACTTCGGGCACAGGGGCCCAGAGCTCGTCCGCCGGCGGGCCCATCAACGGGCGGCTGTGCTGCCGGGCCTGCGTCAGCAGGATGGCCAGGTCGGGGTCGTGGCACGGGGGCTCGAACCTGCCGGCCAGCAGGTCGGCCCGCAACCACTCGCCGAACTGGAGTTCGCGCCGCGGCGGATAACGCCAGGGAACAACATCGCCCTGCACCACCACCGTGACTTCCAGTGCGCGAAGGGAAGCGCTTTCGCCCGGCCAGGCGGAATGCTGCAGCAGGTCCAGCATCAAAGCCCGCCGAACGGGCTCTGCAAGCCGCTGGGTGACGCTCACCAGCAAGTCGATGTCGCTCAGCGGTTTGAGCCCGCCCTGCAGGGCCGAGCCATACAGGTGCACAGCCACCAGCTTGCCGTGCAGGTGAGCCTGCAGGGCCTGGACCGCCAAGGACAGCTGTGCGGACACCTCCGCGGAGACCTCGGCGGGCACGGTCCGGGCCATGGGGCCGCTAACGCCCTGGTGCAGCGCCGCTGTCCTGCTGCGCGTGCGCCGCGCCCGGCTCGGGTTCGCTGCCGGTGCGCACACGCAGCACCGGCATGCCCGAGTGCGGGTGCGGCGCCTGAGCCATGTCCCAGCCCTGCAGCCCCTGCAGCGCGTCGTGCAGCGCCTGCCAGGCCGCCTGGGCGTCATCCTGCGGCTGCCACAGGCTGAGCAGGCCCCACAGCGGCCGCGTGAAGACCAGGGTCTGCACCGTGCCCACCCACAGCGGCTGGCCCTCGGCCAGGCGCGCCGGCGCCGGCCACAGGCGCAGCACCCGCTCGCGGCCGTCGGGCAGCGCCTGGCGCATCAGCAGGCCCTCGGCCTCGGTGTCCAGCGTGGCCGGCAGCACCGGTTGTTCGTGCGGCGGCGTGTCGTCGTCCAGCAGGCCCAGCGTGGTGACCCAATCGGCCTGCGGCTGCAGCGCCCAGCCCTGCTGCTCCAGGTGCGCCTGCAGCGGCAACAGCGGGCCGGCCACCTGCACGTCCAGCGGCCAGCGCAGGTCGGCGCTGCGCTCGTTGCGGCGTGAAGGCAGGCTGCGCCAATCGCCGTCCCACCAGGCCTGCAGCGTGATCACGCGTGCCGGCGGCGGCGGTGCAAACTCCGCCAGCAGCGGCCCGGCCGCCTTGGGCGCGTGCCACACCGCGGCGACCAGGAAGCTGGCGTAGAACACCAGCGCCACCGGCCGCATCCAGAACGGGCGCGGGGCGCGCCGGCGGTAGGCGATGCCCAGCACCAGCATCCAGGCGATGCCCAGCAGCAGGCCGCCCACCACGTCGCTGAGCCAGTGCGCGCCCAGGTAGATGCGGGCAAAACCCAGCAGCGTGGTCACCACGCCGGCCACCAGATAAGGCCACAGGTGGCGCCGGCCGGGCAGCTCACGCGCGATCAGCACCGCGAAGAAGCCGAAGGTGATGGTGGTCATGGTGACCGACACCGACGGGAAACCGAAACCGGCGTGGTCGCCGGGCGGGCGCGGCGCGTGTATGGCCGCCTCCAGCCCCGCCGTCAGCACCAGGCCGAAGGCGATGGCGGCCAGCCAGTGCAGGGCCGCCCCCACGCGCCCGCGCCAGACCAGCCACAACAAGGCCAGCCCCACCGCCGGTGCCAGCACGGCGGCATCCCCTATGGAGGCCAGCGCCGCCATCAATTGATCGGCCAGCGGGTTGCGCAGCACACGCATGGCCTCGTAGACGCGCAGGTCCAGCGGCAGCGGCTCGCCGCGCCCCAGCACCACGGTCATCAAGGCGAACCAGGCCCAGCCCATGGCCAGCAGGCCCACGGCCAGGATCAGCAGCGAGGGCGACTCCGGCCGGCTCGGGTCTATCAGGCCGGCGGTGTAGCGCCCCAGCCGCGGGTGCGCGCGCGACCAGGCCAGGCCCTTTGTCAACAGCCGGTTGGCGTGGCTGTCGAACCAGCGGTAGGTGTAGATGACGATGGCCCAGGCAAAGCCCAGCGCCACCAGCAGCGCGCCCAGCACCAGCGCCAGCCGGTTGGCCACCGCCGCCACCGCGTCGTAGGAGGCGCCGAACACCCAGCCCGGCGACAGGAACACCACCGCCCAGGCCAGGCAGGCGGCAAAGCTGACCGGCAGGTAACGCTTGAGCGGCATCTTGGCGATGCCGGCGATGGCCGGCACAAAGGGCCGTATGGCCCCCACGAAGCGCGCCACCAGGATGCTCTTGACCGCATTGCGGCGAAACAGCACTTCGCCGCGGTCCAGCAGCTGCGGGTGGCGCACAAAGGGCCACACCTGGCGCAGGCCGCCGCCCCAGCGCCGCCCCACCCAGTAGCTGACGCCGTCGCCGGCCAGCGCGCCCAAGGCGGCGCAGGCCACGGCATACGGCCCCGAGATCTCGCCCAGCCCTATGAGCACGCCTATGCCGAACAGCAGCGGCATGGCCGGCACCAGGGCGCCGAACAGGATGATGGAGTCGAAGAAGCCGACGAGAAAGATCGCGATGCCCGCCGCAACGGGGTGGTCGCCAATCCAGGCGATGGTGGTCTCTAGGGTCTCGGCAATCACCCGCGGATTATCTGAACTCTGCGCGACGCGGTGCCGGTGAAAGTCGCCACCCGACACCGGGTTCGACGTTTCGTGGTGGCCTTGAGCGGCCCCGAACCGTCGTATACACAAGTTAACTTCAAATCTCAAACGCGGAGCACGACTAGGACAAGGACGCTCAAAACACCAACCGGGCAAAGCGAGTCTATCGACATATATACTTGTTCATATCGATCGTTCTGAGCACGGCTCAGACCGCGCCTGCAGAACCCGAACCCACCCGGAGACGACCACCCATGAACGCCCTGCTGCGCCGCGCGCTTGCCCTGTCCCTGGCCGCGTGCATGAGCCTGGCCGCGCAGGCGGCTGAACTGACCGTGTCGGCCGCCGCCAGCCTGACCAATGCCTTCCGCGAACTGGCCCCGCTGTTCGAGGCGGCCCACCCCGGCACCAAGCTCAACTTCAACTTCGCCGCCTCCGGTGCCCTGCTGGCACAGATCAGCGCCGGCGCGCCGGTGGACGTGTTTGCCAGCGCCGACCAGGAGACCATGAACCTGGCGCAAGACCGCAAGCTGCTGGCCCCGGGCCGCCGCGACTTTGTCTCCAACGCCCTGGTGGTCATCGTGCCGGCCAGCAGCAGCAAGGTCCCGGCGGGCGTGGCCGACTTGACGCAACCGGCCTACGCCCGCGTCGCCATAGGCCTGCCCGCCAGCGTGCCGGTGGGCCGCTACACCAAGAGCGTGCTGGAAGCGGCCGGCCACTGGGCGGCGATAGAGCCCAAGATGATCGGCTCCAACAACGTGCGCCAGGCACTGGACTTCGTGGCCCGCGGCGAGGTGGATGCCGGCTTCGTGTACGCCACCGACGCCGCCCTGATGCCCGACCGCGTGAAGGTGGCGCTGACCGTGCCCACCAGCGCACCCATCCTGTACCCGGTGGCGGCGCTGGCCAACAGCAGCCACCTGGCAGCGGCGCAGCGGTTCGTCGAGTTCCTGGTGTCGCCGCCGGCGGTGCAGGTGCTGGCCAAGTACGGCTTCGGCACCCCCTGAAGCACTGAAGGCCGGCACGCCGCATGCAGGAAGCCTGGGTCGCACTGGCCTTGACGCTGAAGGTGGCCGGCTGGGCCACCGCGCTGAACCTGGTGCTGGGCGTGGCCGTGGGCTGGGCCATCGCAAGGTGGCGCTTCCCCGGCCGCGACCTGGTGGACGCGGCGCTGACGCTGCCCATGGTGATGCCGCCCACGGTGCTGGGCTACTACCTGCTGGTGCTGATAGGCACCAACGGCCCCATAGGCGCCTGGCTGCTGCAGCACTTCGGCATACGCCTGATCTTCACTTGGCAGGGCGCGGTCATCGCCGCCACCGTGGTGTCGTTTCCGCTGGTGTTCAAGGCGGCGCGCGCCGCTTTCGAGACCACCGACCCGCAGCTGGAAGACGCGGCTCGCACGCTGGGCATCAACGAACTGGCGCTGTTCTTCCGCGTGACGCTGCCGCTGGCCTGGCGCGGCATCCTGGCCGGGCTGCTGCTGGCCTTTGCACGCGCGCTGGGCGAGTTCGGCGCCACGCTGATGGTGGCCGGCAGCATCCCGGGGCGCACGCAGACGCTGTCCATCGCGGTGTACGAGGCGGTGCAGGCCGGGCAGGACGACACCGCCAACTTCCTGGTCGCCATCACCTCCATCACCTGCATCACCGTGCTGCTGGCCGCCGGCCGCCTGGTGCCCGGGCGCGTGGCGCAGCGCAGCTGAGCGAAGCGCAAAGAGTGGCCATGATCTGGGAAGTCGAGTTGCAAAAGCTGCTGCGCCACGAAGGCGCGCGCTTCCAGGTGGCAACGAGCTTTCGCAGCGACGCCTCTCGGCTGGTGCTGTTCGGCCCTTCGGGTTCGGGCAAGACGCAGACGCTGCGCATGATTGCCGGCATCGTGCACCCCGACCAGGGCCGCGTGGCCATAGGCGGGCGGGTGCTGTACGACAGCGCTGCGCGGCTGGCCCTGTCGCCGCAGCAGCGCCGGCTTGCCTACATGTTCCAGGACTACGCGCTGTTCCCGCACCTCACCGTGCGCCAGAACATCGCCTTCACCCGCCGCACCGGCTGGCTGAACCCGCCGCGCCGCCTGGAGGACGAAGGCGTCGCGCGCTGGATACAGGCCTTCGGCCTGCAGCCCGTGGTGGACCACTACCCGCACCAGATCTCCGGCGGCCAGCGCCAGCGCACGGCCCTGGCGCGCGCACTGGTCAGCGAGCCCACCGCGCTGCTGCTGGACGAGCCCTTCGCCGCACTGGACAAGCACCTGCGCCAGCGCCTGCGCGACGAGCTGCGCGACCTGGTCAGCGGGCTGAACATGCCCATGCTGCTGATCACGCACGACGACGATGACGTGCGCGCCATCGCCCAGGAAGTGGTGTACCTGCAAGCCGGGCAGGTCGTCACGCAGCCGGCGGTCGCTGTCGAGGCCGCCGGTGGCTGACGCAGCCCTGCCTGACGACGACATAGAGCGGCGCGTGCTGGCCGCGGTGCGGCAGCATGCGCTGGCCGGCCTGCTGCCGGCGGCCGGGCAGACATCGGCGCTGACGGCAAGCGAGTACCACCAGCTGTGCCAGCAGGTCGGCGCCGGGCCAGCGGCTGCAACAACGCCGCCGGAAGGCACTCCCCCGGAACCCACGCCCGCGCTGCTCGCCCCGCTGTTCGACCTGCTGTGGGCCTCGCGCAGCGGCGACGGGCCCTGGACCCGCCTGATGGCCGGCAGCATCGCCTCGGCCGCGTTCGGCGCGCGCCACCTGTGGCAGGACCTGGGCGCGGCCGGCCGCCCGGAGGTGAGCACGCTGATGCACCGCCACTTCCGCCCGCTGGCCCAGCGCAACCTGCGCCATCTGAAGTGGAAGCACCACCTCTTCCTGTGCCTGGGCGAGGTGCTGAGCCAGCCCGGGTTGCGCCCGCCGCATTGCGGCGGCTGCGAGGAGCAGCCGATATGCTTCCCCGGCGCGACGCCTATCACCGTCGCGCGGAGAAGCACTGATGAGCAGCCCGCCCCGCCCGCGTCCACCCGCCCCGCGCAAGCCGCGCCCGAGCCCGGCACGCCTGGGCCTGGACGGCGCCGCCTGGCTGACGCTGGGCGGTGAGCTGCTGGGCGGCAGCCAGCGCATGGGCCTGCTGCGCGCGGTGGCCCAGCAGGGCTCCATCACCCAAGGTGCGCGCGCGGTGGGCCTGAGCTACAAGGGCGCGTGGGACACCATAGACGCGATGAATCGCCTGGCTGGCCACCCTTTGGTGGAGCGCAGCGCCGGCGGCCGGGGCGGCGGCTCGACACGGCTGACGCCGCACGGCCTGCGCCTGATGGAACGTTTTGAGCAGGTCGATGCCGTGCACCGCCGCTTCATCCAGCTGCTGGACGGCGGTGCCATCGACCTGGAACAGGGCTTTTCACTGCTGAAGGTGTTGAACATGAAAACCAGTGCGCGCAACCAGTTCGTGGGCAAGGTCATCGCGCTGCGCTCCGGTGCCGTCAACGACGAGGTGGAACTCACGCTGCCCGGCGGGCAGCGCCTGGTGGCGGTGGTCACGCGCGAAAGCCTGCAGTCGCTGGGGCTGCGTACCCAGGTGGAGGCCATCGCGCTGGTCAAGGCCTCGTCGGTGCTGCTGGCCACCGACCTCGCCGGCGTGAAGCTCTCTGCACGCAACCAGCTGGCCGGTACCGTGGCCCAGGTGGCGCCGGGTGCCGTCAACACCGAAGTCACGCTGGACCTGGACGGCGGCGGCAGCATCACCGCCATCGTCACGCAGGCCAGCGCGCAGGCGCTGGGCCTCGCGGTGGGTGTCCAGGCCACGGCCTTCTTCAAGGCCTCCAGCGTCATCCTGGCGGTGGTGGCCTGAGAGGCCGGGAGCCTCTTACCCCGCCAGCATCTTCATCAAGCTGCGTATGTCGCTGCGGCAAGCCTGCGCCGCCGTGGCCTCTATGCGCCGGTACAGGGTGATCAACTGCTGACCCGACTCGGTCAACACGCTGCCGCCGCCTTGGGAGCCTCCCTTGGCAGAGTCCACCGCCGGCTGGGCCAGCGAGCGGTTCAACTCGTCCAGCAGCAGCCAGGCGCGGCGGTAGGACATGTCCAGGTGCTTCGCCGCGGCGGTGATGGACCCGGTTTGCGCAATCGCCTCCAGCAGCGCGATCTTGCCCGGCCCCACGGCGATCACGTCGCCATCGGTCACGCGCATGCGAAAGCGCAGCTGCGGGCCGCGCGGTTCGGCAGAAGGAACAGGCTTGGGGCGGGCGGCGGGCATGGGCAGGCGCTGTCTTTGCAATCTCGGGCCTTCTTGGCCGCGCGAGCATAGACCAGTCCGACCCAGGAAAGACACCGGGCAGGCACAAGGCAGGCACAGCAGGCCGTCACCACGCGCCGGCCTCGTACGATATATTCACTGGAATATTTCGATGGGTCGTCGCGCCAGCCGCCCGACCCCACCTGCACCATGTCCCTCCCCCCTTTCAAGCTGGCCTCGCTGCATGCGGCCGCCAGCGGCCTGTACCAGCCGGTGTTGTGCTGCGACCCGCCGGCGCAGGAAACCGATGCCCCACCCCACCCGCGCGGCCGCCTTCGCCTGGGCGACCTGGATGCGCACCTGCACTGCTCGGTGATAGGCACCTGCCTGGGCACCCAGGACCTGCGCAAGCTCATGACCCGGTTCATCGAGGTGCAGGGCGCCGGCGACCTGGAGGTGCACCACGAGGCGGTGCGCCTGGCCTCACAGGGCGGCGCCCCGGCGCGGGCCCTGCACAAGGCGCTGGAGCAGCGGCACGAAGCCAGCGTGTGCCGCTTCGCCCGGGCGACCGAAGCGACGGCATTGACGCTGTTGTGGCAGGAAGCGCTGCGCCAGGGCGAGGTGCCTGGCGCCTACTGGGCGGTGCTGACGCACCGGGCCACCACGCCCGAGCTGCGGCAACGTGCCTTCGGCGACGTGCACATGCTGTCGCACCTGGTGGGTGCCGCCAACCGCGCTGACATCCGCCGGCTGGTGGCACTGGAAGGCCACAACACCGAGCTGCACGACCGCCTGGAACGACAGCAGCAGCGGCTGCAGGCGCTGCTGGACGAGCGTCTTCAGATGGAGCAGCAGCTGCAGCAGCAGGCCACCGAGTTGCTGCAGCAGCGCGCGCAGCTCGAGCGCGCCGAACAACAGGCCGCCCGGCAGGCCGACCCGGCCGTGGACAACGAACGCAACGCGGCGCTGCTGGCGCTGTACACCCAGCGCCGGGAACAGGCCCAGCAGGCGGCCGCGCTGGCCGAGGCCGAAGCACAACGCCTGCGCGAGGAACTGGCCCACCACCAACAGCAGGCCCAGGTGATGGTCACCGAGCTGGGCGCCGCCGAAACACAGCTGCGCGAGCTGGGCAGCGCTGCGGCAGACCCGACGGCACCGGCAGCCGGCGCGCTACACCAGGCCTTGCATCAACGACGCATCCTGTACGTGGGTGGGCGGCCCAGCTCGGCGCAGGCCATTCGCGACCTGGTGCTGCGCCATGGCGGGGAGATTCAGCGCCACGACGGCGGCCTGGAAGACCGCAAAGGCCTGCTGGACGCGGCCGTGGCCTGGGCCGACCTGGTGGTGTTCCCGGTGGACTGCGTGGACCACGACTCTGCCGGCAGGCTCAAGCGCTTGTGCGCCCGCCAGACCAAGCCCTTTCTGCCGCTGCGCAGCGCCAGCATCACCAGCTTTGTTGCAGCGTTGTCCAACGGCAGCGCCAGCGGCGCGGCGGCCGGGTTCGCCGCCGCGCCCATCTGCCTGAAACACGGCTGAACCCGCGGGCGCCAGCGCTTCGAGGCTCAGACCGCGGTGAAACAACCGCGGTGCCGGCTGGCTCAGGCGGCGGCGCCGGCCGTGGAAGCCCGGCGGCGCGCGCTGAGCGCACCCCGCCCTGCCACCGCACCCAGGCCCAGCAGCATCAGCAGCCAGGTGCCCGGCTCGGGAATGGGCGCCGCGGCATACACCTCCAAGGCCACCAGGTTGGACATCCAGCGGCCGCGCCGGTCGTCATTGGGCGCGACGACGCGCGCAAAGCCGTGGCTGTCGCCCAGCAGTTCGCCGTCGGTCATGTAGGCGATCATGTTCGGCTGGTTGCCGAAGAACGGGCTCAACTCGCCCATGGAGAACACCACCTTGTAGCCGTCGCTGCCCACGGCCACCACGTAGTGGCTGAGGATGTGGTTGTGCACGCTGGCGTCCAGGTCGATGCCCACCTGCGTGTTCAGCAGGTCCCAGAAGCTCACGCCGGTGTAGCTGACGCCGCCGATCTCCTGCGTCACCGCCGGCAGCGCCTGCAGCGCTGCGAGGTCAAAGACCGTGGGCGTCTGCACGGCCCCGCTGACCAGGAACTCGGTGGAAGGCACACGCGGCCCCATCGGGTAGACGGAGTCCGAACTGCGCAGATCCAGGTTCACCAGGTTGGACACGTAGCGGCCGCCACGCACGTCGCCCGGTGAGGTGATGCGGGCAAAGCCGTCGTCGGGGCCCAGCGGCTGCTGCACGCCGTCGACGATCTCGTCGTAGACCACCAGGCTTTGACGGCCGCTGAACCAGGGGTGCAGCTCGCCCAGCGAAAACACCGCCTGGTAGCCGTCGGTGCCGGTGGCCAGCACGTAGCGGTTCAGCACGTCGTTGTGCACGTTGGTGTCGACGACGATGCCGGCCTGGTCCAGCAGGCCCCAGGTGCTGGTGCCCACGTAGGTGCGCGTCTGCGGCACGCCGCTGGCGGTGTAGTTCACCGTCTGCGTGGCGGACGGCAGTGCCCGCAGTTCGGCGTCGCCATAGACCGCCGGGTGGTGCAGGCCGCCGCTGAGCGACAGCTCGGTGGAAGGCGGCCCATGGGCCAGCGCAGCGCCGGCGGCGAGCAGCGCGGCGGCGATCAGCCCCTGGCGCAGGCGGTGTTGTCTTGCGGATGTGGTCATGCGGGTCTCCTGGTGGGTATCGATATATTTGCCAGTATATGTCGATAACCCCGGATGCCGGCCTGATCCCGGGCGCCGACCGTGTGCCGGCGCCCGGGCATCCGTCAGCGCGCCATCGCGCCTATGACCAGGGCGTTCACCAGGTCGATGAACAGGCCGCAGACCAGCGGCACCACGATGAAGGCCCGCGGCGCGTGGCCGTGCTCGCGTGCCACTGCGCTCATGTTGGCGATGGCCGTGGCGGTGGAGCCCAGGCTGATGCCGCCGAAGCCTGCGCAGACCACCGCGGCCTCGTAGTCGCGCCCCATGGCGCGGAACACGATGAACACCGTGAACAGCACCGCCAGCATGATCTGCAGCGCCATGGCCACGCCTATGAAGCCCAGCACCGGCTGCAGCATCCACAGCTGCAGGCCCATCAGCGCCATGGTCAGGAAGATGCCCAGGCTCATGTCCGACAGCAGCGCCACGCCCGGCTGCATGCTGTGCCAGCGCCACAGCCGCCGGCCGTCAAAACGGCCCTGCTGACGCGCCAGCAGGTCGCCCAGCGTGCGCAGCAGCACGCCGGCCAGCAGGCAGCCGACGAAGCGCGGCAGGTTCAGGCCGCTGAGCGCGATCAAGGTGCTCACGCCGTGGCCCAGCATCAGCGTGATGTTCAGCCACAGCAGCGCCTGCAGCACGCCCAGGTAGTCGATGCGCATCGCCGGCTCGTCCTGGCGCAGCGCGCCGATGTCCAAGCCGGCGTCGCGCGAGGGCTGCACACGGTGGCGGCGCATCAGGTAGCCGGCGATGGGGCCGCCCACCAGGCAGGCCGCGACCATACCCGCCATGTTGGACGCCAGGCCGATCTCGCCGGCATTGCTGATGCCCAGTTGTTCGACGAAGTACGGCGCCCAGGCCATGGTGGTGCCCACGCCGCCGGTCAGCGACACAGAACCTGCCATCAGCCCGGCCCGCGGGTCCTGGCCGAACAGGCCGGCCACCGACATGCCGGCCAGGTTCTGCAGCACGATGAAACCGCTGGCCAGCGCCAGCAAGACCACCAACGCGCGGCCGCCGCGCAGCAGCTGCGTCGCGTCGGTGCTCAGGCCTATGGCGGCAAAAAAGTACAGCAGCAGCACATCACGCGCGTCCAGCGTGAAGTCCACCTGAACCCGGGCACCGTAGTACAGCGCGCACACCACCAGCGCGCAGCACACGCCGCCGACCACCGGCTCGGGGATGCTGTAGCGGCGCAGCCAGGCCACCCGGGCCGAGAGCCCCCGCCCGACGAACAGCAGCAGGATGGCCAGCGTGATGCTGACAAACCCATCCAGCTGCACCAGCCGCAGGGCTGCCGGTTCGGTCATCGTGGCGGGCGGCCGGGGCGGCTCACAGGCACTCGAGACTCAGTGCTTGGAGTGCCCGCCCGAATGCCCACCCGAGTGTCCACCCGAATGCGCGCCATGGCCGCTGCCCGAACCCGCTGAGCCCGCTGAACCCGCTGAACGCGCCGCCAAGGCCCGCACCGGCGCCAGAATCTGCACCGTCTCACGCTGGCCGTCGCGGCCTTCCACCACCAGCGACACCGGCACGGTGTCGCCAGGCTTCAGCTGCTGCTTCAGGTTGATGAGCATCACGTGGTAGCCGCCGGGCTTGAGCTCCACCGTCTTGCCGGCCGGCAGCTCCAGCACGTCCACAGCCCGCATGCGCATCACATCGCCTTCCATGCGCATCTCGTGCACTTCCACCAGCTCGGCCACCGGCGAGCTGACGCCCACCAGGCGGCCGCCAGCGGCCGAGGTGATCTGCGCGAACAGGCCGGTGGCCTTCTGCTGCGCCACCGTGCCCCGCACCCAGGGCTCGCTGACCGTCACCTGCGCCATCGCCGAGGCCACGCTGGCACCGGCCGCCAACGCCACGACTAGCCGGCGCACCAACTTCCACTTCATCATCATCGACTCCTTGAAACTGCACCCGGCGCGTGCCGGGCACACGCCGTCATCACCTGCGTCCCGCGGTTGATTCCAACCGGCAACCGCGTCACAAGCATCCCCGGGCGCGAAGCAGATCGCGCGCAGGGCCTGCCGTTGGGTTCAGATGCGGGGCGGCGGTGCACGCGCCGGCGCATGGGCCCAGGCCAGCGGCGGCCTGAGCTGCTGCGAGCCTGGCGAATGCAGCACATGGCGCAGTTCACCGGGCGACAACCAGGCCAGCGGCGCCGGCGGCAACGCCAGCAACGGCGCCTGTGTGGAGCAGAAGGGGCAGTGTTCCAGCGCATGCGCCGCCATCGGCGCCGGCGTGTTGCCTGCCTGGCCGTCCTGGCCGGCCTGCACCCACTTGGCCCCCTCGGCACTGCAGACCTCCACCCAGGCCGCAGGCCCTTGCAGGCCCAGTGCCTGAGAAACGGCCGGCGCCAGCGCCGCCAGCAGCATCACCAGGGCACAGGCCCAGGTGAACAGCGGTGTGGCGCGGGCCGTGCGATGCATGGCGGTCATTGTAGGCAGCGGTGGCACGGCGGGCCTGCTGTCCCCCGCCGGGACCCTGGATGGAGAGGCCCACAACGACAAACGGGTCAGGCCCTTGCGGACCTGACCCGTTGACGTTTTCTATGGTCGGGGTGGCGGGATTCGAACTCGCGACCCCTTGCACCCCATGCAAGTGCGCTACCAGGCTGCGCTACACCCCGACGAACTGCGCATTATAGGCTGAGTAGCGCGCGCTGGCGAGGTGCCGCCCAACGATCAGCCGCCCAACAGCGTGCGTATGGATTCCAGCTCGGCGCGCAACTGCGCCGGCTCCAGGCCCGGGGCCACCCGCACCGACACGCTGGCCGGCGTGACGGCCAGCGCGGCGCTGGCCAGGGCCGGGCGCTCGACAGGCTCGACCACCACCACGACCTGCTCGTTGGCAGCGCTGGCACGCCCCGTGGCCTGGTCGGCCAGCCGGTTGCGCGCACCGCTGATGGTGAAGCCCTGGTCGTACAGCAGCTCGCGTATGCGCCGAATCAGCAGCACCTCGTGGTGCTGGTAGTAGCGCCGGTTGCCGCGGCGCTTCATGGGCTTGAGCTGCGTGAACTCCTGCTCCCAGTAGCGCAGCACATAAGGCTTCACGCCACACAGCTCGCTGACCTCACCGATGGTGAAGTAGCGCTTGGCAGGGATAGCAGGGAGCGATTTCTCCATTGAAATCAATGGGATCGGTGCGGATACCTAAGACTCTACTCGAAGTCTTCCGCCGGCGGCGTGTCACCTTGCACAAGTGCTTTCAGCTTGTGACTGGCGTGAAACGTGACCACGTTGCGCGCCTTGATGGGAATGGACTCCCCGGTGCGCGGGTTGCGCCCCGGGCGCGGCGCCTTGCGGCGTATGTTGAAGTTGCCGAAGCCCGAGAGCTTCACGTCCTGCCCCGACACCAGGCTGGCGTGCACGATGTCGAAGAAGGCCTCGACCATGTCCTTGGACTCGCGCTTGTTCAGGCCCAGGCGGTCGAACAGCAGCTCGGCCAGCTCGGCCTTGGTCAGCGTGGGCGCCTCCAGCGAGGGCAGGATCACACGGTCGGCGGCGGGCGGGTCCGGGTCGTTCATGGTGTGGGCTTCCCTAGGTTGGTCAGGCACGCAGGCGCGCACCGCAGGCGGCCGCGGCGCGGGCCACGGCCGCGGCCACGGTGGCGTCCATGCGCTCGTCGGTCAGCGTGGCGGCGGCGTCCAGCAGCTCCAGGCGCACCGCCAGGCTGCGCTCGCCGGGCGCAAAGCCGCCGGCAGCCTCGCGCGGCACGAACACATCGAACAGCGTGGCCTGGCGCACCAGGCCGGCGGGGTCGTCGCGCAGCGCGTTGATCAAGGTGTCGTGGCGCACGCCGTCCTTCACCACCAGCGCCAGGTCGCGCCAGGCGGGTTGCTGGCGCGGCAGCGGCGCGTACTGCGGCAGCGGCTGGGCCAGCAGTGCGTCCAGCGCCAGCTCAAACAGCACCGGCGCCTGGCCCTGGAACAGCGGCAGCTCATAGGCCTGGCGCCAGCGCGGGTGCAGCTCGCCGATGTGGCCCACGACGCGGCCTTCCAGCTCCACCGCCGCGCAGCGGCCGGGGTGCAGCGCCGGGTGTTCGGCGGGCACGAAGCGCGCCTGTCGCGGTGCCAGCAAGGCCTCCAGGTCGCCCTTGAGGTCGTGGAAGTCGGCAGCGCGTTCACGTTCGCCCCACTGCGTGGCCGAACCTGGTCCGTAGGCCAGCGCTGCCACACGCATGGGCTGGTGCACGCCGGCCACGGTGAGCGGCCCGTCGGCCACGCTGCCGTCGCGGTGGAACACCCGGCCCACTTCGAACAGGCGCACGCGCGTGGCCTTGCGCGCCAGGTTGTGGCGCAACTGCTCCACCAGGCTGCCCAGCAGGCTGGAGCGCATCACCGCCAGCGGCGCGGCAATGGGGTTCAGCACCTTGATGGGCCGCGCATTGCCGGCCAGCTCATGCTCCCAGCGTTCGGGCACGAAGCTGAAGGAAATGGTTTCCTGGTAGCCCAGCGCGGCCACGGCGCGGCGCAGCGCGTAGGGGCCGCGCGCCGTCTCGCGGCGCACACGCGGCGTGACGGGCGCCTGCGGCGGCACGTCGGGCAGCTGGCCGTAGCCCACCACGCGCGCCACTTCCTCGATCAGGTCCTCTTCTATGGCAATGTCGAAGCGCCAGGAAGGCGGCGTCACGGTGAGGTGGCCCTCGCCTTCGGTGAAGACCAGGCCCAGGCGGCGGAACACGTCGGCGCACTGGGCCTGCGTCAGCGGCATGCCCAGCACCTTGGCGGCACGCGCCACGCGCAGCGTCACCGGCTGGGCCTGGGGCAGGCGCAGCACCTGGTCGTCCATAGGGCCTACGCGCGTTTCGGCGGTGCCGCAGATGTCCAGCACCAGCTGCGTGATGCGCTCTATGTGCTCCACGGTCAGCGCCGGGTCCACGCCGCGTTCGAAGCGGTGGCCGGCGTCGGTGGAAAAGCCGTAGCGGCGCGAGCGGCCCTGCACCGCCTCGGGCCACCAGAAGGCGGCTTCGACATAGATGTTGTGCGTGTCGTCGCCCACCGCGGTGGCGTCGCCACCCATGATGCCGGCCAGGCTCTCCACCACCTCGCGCTCGTCGGCGATCACGCCCACTTGCGCGTCCACCTCCACGGTGTTGCCGTTCAGCAGCTTGAGCTGTTCACCCGCGCGGCCCCAGCGCACGACCAGGCCGCCGTGGATCTTCTCCAGGTCGAAGATGTGGGAGGGGCGGCCGTACTCGAACATCACGTAGTTGGAGATGTCCACCAGCGCGCTGACACTGCGCTGACCGCAGCCGGCCAGGCGCTGCACCATCCAGGCCGGTGTCTTCGCCTGCGTGTTGACGCCGGTGACCACGCGGCCGGAAAAGCGCCCGCACAGGTCGGCGTCCTGCACCTTCACAGGCAGACGGCGGCTGGTGCTGGGGGCCACCGGCGGGATGATGGGCGTCTTCAGCGGCGAGCCGGTCAGCGCCGCCACTTCGCGCGCCACGCCGTAGACGCTGAGGCCGTGCGCCAGGTTGGGCGTGAGCTTGAGCGTGAACAGCTGGTCGTCCAGGCCCAGGTGGCTGCGAATGGAGGCGCCCACCGGCGCGTCCTCGGCCAGCTCCAGCAGGCCGCCGTGGTCGTCGGCGATGCCCAGCTCACGCGCCGAACACAACATGCCGTAACTGTCCACGCCGCGCAACTGGCCCACGGCGATCTTGAAGGGCTGGCCGTCCTTGCTGTCGGCCGTCGGCGGCAAGGCCGCGCCCACCATCGCCAGCGGCGCCTTCAACCCGGCGCGCGCATTGGGCGCGCCGCAGACGATCTGCAGCGGCTCGGCGCCCCCGGCGTCGACACTGCACACACGCAGGCGGTCGGCCTGCGGGTGCGGCTCGGCCGAGACGATGTGCGCCACCACCACGCCTTCAAACGGCGGCGCCACGGGGCGCACCTCTTCCACCTCCATGCCGGACATGGTCAGCAGATCGGCCAGTTGCCGGGTGGAGAGCGGCGGGTCGCAGAACTCGCGCAGCCAGGATTCGGGGAATTGCATGTCAGTGGCGCCCGGCCGCCCGAAGCCGCTGACGCGCCGCCTCGGGGGGCAGCGAGCAACGTGAGCGTGGGGGCAGTTTCATTTCAGTTGAATTGCTGCAGGAAGCGCAGGTCGCCGTCGAACATCAGGCGCAAGTCGTCGATGCCGTAGCGCAGCATGGCCAGGCGGTCGGGCCCCATGCCGAAGGCAAAGCCGATGTGGGTCTCCGGGTCCAGCCCGAAGTTGCGCACCACGTTCGGGTGCACCTGGCCCGAGCCGGCCACTTCCAGCCAGCGCCCGGCCAGCGGTCCGCTGCGAAAGGCGATGTCGATCTCGGCGCTGGGCTCGGTGAACGGGAAGAAGCTGGGCCGGAAGCGCACGTCGAAGTCGTCGGTCTCGAAGAACTCGCGCACGAAGGACGTGAACACGACCTTCAAGTCCTTGAAGGAGACGTTCTCGCCTATCCACAGGCCTTCGCACTGGTGGAACATGGGCGAGTGCGTGGCGTCGCTGTCCACGCGGTAGGTGCGGCCCGGCGCGATGACGCGTATCTCGGGCATGGGGCTGACCCCGGCATGGCGCGCCGCATGGGCCCGGGCATAGCGCACCTGCATGGGGCTGGTGTGCGGGCGCAGGTTGAGCCAGCGGCCCTGGGCGTCCTTCAGGTCCACGTAGAAGGTGTCCTGCATGGAACGCGCCGGGTGGTTCTCGGGGTTGTTCAGCGCCGTGAAGCTCATCCAGTCGGTTTCGATCTCGGGGCCTTCGGCCACGTCGAAACCCATGGAGCCGAAGATGGCCTCGATGCGCTCTATGGTGCGGCTCACCGGGTGCAGGCCGCCCGCGCCGCGGCGGCGGCCGGGCAGCGTCACGTCCAGCGCCTCGGCGCGCAGCTGCGCCTGCAACTCGGCCTCGGCCAGCGCGCGGCGGCGCGCTTCCAGCAGCGCCTCCACCTGGGTTTTGGCGGCGTTGATCTCGGCACCGCGGGCCCGCTTTTCATCGGGCCCCAGCTTGCCCAGGCCCTTCATCAGCTCGGTGATACGACCGGCCTTGCCCAGAAAGCGCGCCTTGGCGTTTTCCAGCTCGGCGCCGGTGGGGGCGGCGGCAAAGTCGGCCTCAGCCGTCTTCACCAGGGTGTCGAGATCGTTCATCGCGGTACAGATCGAGAAAACAAAAAGGCCGCCCCGAGGTGACGGCCTTCGTATGCTTGGGCGAACCGCCAAGGTGCCGCAAAGGCGCCTTGGCGTTCGGTTGCTCAAGCCAGCTGAGCCTTCACCTTCTCGACGATGCTCTTGAAAGCCGCCGGGTCGTGGATGGCCATGTCCGACAGCACCTTGCGGTCGATGTCGATCTGGGCCTTCTTCAGACCGGCCATGAACTTGCTGTACGTCACGCCCAATTCACGGCTGGCGGCGTTGATACGCGCAATCCACAGTTGGCGGAACACCCGTTTGCGGGTGCGGCGGTCGCGGTAGGCGTACTGGCCGGCCTTCATCACCGCCTGCTTGGCGATGCGGAAGACGTTCTTGCGGCGGCCGCGGAAGCCCTTGGCCAGGGCCAGGATCTTCTTGTGGCGGGCGTGGGCGGTTACACCACGTTTGACGCGAGGCATGTGCGGGCTCCCCTCTTACAGACCGGCGAAGGGCAGCATGGCTGCCACATGGCCCAGGTTGGTCTCGTGCACGTTGGCCGCGCCGCGCAGCTGGCGCTTGCGGGTGGTGCTCTTCTTGGTGAGGATGTGGCGCTTGAACGCCTGGCCCCGCTTGACGGTGCCACCCGGGCGCACGCGGAAGCGCTTCTTGGCGCTGCTCTTGGTCTTCATCTTGGGCATGACTGCTCCTTGCTTGACACCCCTGCAGGCGGCCCGGGCTTCCGGGGCGCTTGTTGGCCTGCAGCGGCTTCTTTTTCACCCCCTCGGCGACCACACCGCGAGGGCGAAAACTTCGGTTACTTCCTTCGAGGCGCCAGCACCATGATCATCTGGCGCCCTTCCAGCTTGGGCATGTGCTCCACCATCGCCACGTCGGCCAGTTCGTCGCGTATGCGCTCCAGCAGCCGCATGCCGATGTCCTGGTGGGTGATCTCGCGGCCGCGGAAGCGCAGCGTGACCTTGCCCTTGTCGCCGTCTTCGCTGATGAAACGGCGCAGGTTGCGCATCTTGATCGCGTAGTCGCCTTCGTCCGTGCCCGGGCGGAACTTGACTTCCTTGATCTCGATGACCTTCTGCTTGGACTTGGCCTCGGCGGCCTTCTTCTGCTCCTGGTACTTGAACTTGCCGTAGTCCATCAACCGGCACACCGGTGGGTCGGCCGTCGCGGCGATCTCGACCAGATCGACGTCCAGCTCGCCCGCCATGCGCAACGCTTCCATCGTCGGGACGATCCCTAGCGGCTCGTTCTCGACGCCGTTGAGCCGCACTTGCGGCGCCATGATCTCCCGGTTCAACCGGTGCTTGCGCTCCGCATTCGGAATGCGGCGGTCCATGAAGGTAGCGATGGTTCAGGCTCCTGGCACGCCCCATAGGCCGGTGGGACGCAAACGAAAAAACAGCGCGCCTAGGGGGCAGTCTCTAGACCTTGGCAGCGATGTCTGCGGCGAGCTTCTGAGAGAAGTCGGCCAGCGGCATCACCCCGAGATCCTGGTTGCCCCGGGCGCGCACGGCGACGGCCCCGTTGGCCTTCTCCTTGTCGCCTACGACCAGGATGAACGGGACCTTCTGCATCGAATGCTCACGGATTTTATACCCGATCTTGTCGGCCCGCAAATCCACCTGGGCCCTAACTCCTTGTTTTTGCAGCGCTTTCACGACATCTGCCGCGTAATCGGCGGTGTGCTCGCTGATGCTGGCCACCACCACCTGCACCGGCGCCAGCCAGGCGGGCAGCGCGCCGGCGTGCTGCTCGATCAGGATGCCTATGAAACGCTCCAGGCTGCCCACGATGGCCCGGTGCAGCATCACCGGGTGGCGGCGGCTGCTGTCCTCGGCCACGTAGACGGCGTCCAGGCGCTCGGCCATGGAAAAGTCCACCTGCATGGTGCCGCACTGCCACTGCCGGCCTATGGCGTCCTTGAGCGTGTACTCGATCTTGGGGCCGTAGAAGGCGCCGTCGCCTTCGGCGATCTCGAAGGCGCAGCCGCTGGCGCGCAGGCTCTCCATCAGCGCGTGTTCGGCCTTGTCCCAGCTTTCGTCGGAGCCTATGCGCGCCGCGGGCCGCGTCGCGACCTTGTAGATGATGTCCGTGAAGCCGAAGTCGGCATAAACCTTCTGCAGCAGCGCCGTGTAGGCCACGCACTCGGCCAGGATCATGTCTTCGGTGCAGAAGATGTGCCCGTCGTCCTGCGTGAAGCCGCGCACGCGCATGATGCCGTGCAGCCCGCCCGTGGGTTCGTTGCGGTGGCACTGGCCGAACTCGCCGTAGCGCAGCGGCAGGTCGCGGTAGCTCTTGATGCCCTGCTTGAAGATCAGGATGTGGCCCGGGCAGTTCATGGGCTTGAGCGCGTAGTCGCGCTTCTCAGACTCCGTGACAAACATGTTGTCGCGGTACTTGTCCCAGTGGCCCGTCTTCTCCCACAGCGTCTTGTCCAGGATCTGCGGGCCTTTGACCTCGTGGTAGCCGTTGTCGCGGTACACGCGCCGCATGTACTGCTCCACGTCCTGCCAGAGCAGCCATCCCTTGGGATGCCAGAACACCGTACCGGGGCTGTGTTCGTCGATGTGGAAGAGGTCCAGTTCGCGGCCCAGGCGGCGGTGGTCGCGCTTCTCGGCCTCTTCCAGCATGCGCAGGTAGCCCTGCAGTTCGTCCTTCGTGGCCCAGGCCGTGCCGTAGATGCGTTGCAGCTGCTCGTTGGCCTGGTCGCCGCGCCAGTAGGCGCCGGCCACCTTCATCAGCTTGAAGTGCTTGAGCCGGCCTGTGCTGGGCACGTGGGGGCCGCGGCACAGGTCTTCAAAGCCACCCTCGCGGTACAGGCTCACGTCCTCGCCGGCCGGGATGCTGCCGATGATCTCGGCCTTGTACAGCTCGCCCTGCGCCTTGAAGTGCGCCACGGCCTCGTCGCGCGGCAGCACGCGGCGCTGCACGGGCTCGTTCTTGGCCGCCAACTCGGCCATGCGCTTCTCGATCGCCGCCAGGTCCTCGGGCGTGAAGGGCCGCTTGTAGGCGAAGTCGTAATAGAAGCCGTTCTCTATGACCGGGCCGATCGTGACCTGCGCCTCCGGGAACAGCTCCTTCACCGCATAGGCCAGCAGGTGCGCCGTGCTGTGGCGGATGATCTCCAGGCCTTCGGCGTCCTTGTCGGTCAGGATGGCCAGCTGCGCGTCCTGCGCGATGGCGTACGACAGGTCGACGGCGCGGCCGTCCACCTTGCCGGCCAGCGCCGCCTTGGCCAGGCCGGGGCCTATGCCCGCCGCCACCTCGGCCACCGTCACCGGGCCGGGAAAGTCACGCCGGGAACCGTCCGGCAGCGTGATCTGCACCATGCAATCAACTCCTGAAAAGCGCCGAAGCGCGGTGAGGGCCGCGCTTCGTTCGGGGGAAAGGGCAACAGACGAACGCGCGCGACCGGTCAGCTCTCGGTAAAGAAGAAGCGCGTAGTCCGCGGTGTCATAACCCGTTTGCCTTTCTCGCTCTTGCAGGGGTGGGCAAGGTGGCGATTCTAAACCAGCCGGGCCTGCCCGTGGGCACACGCTGCGACCTCACGCCCTCAAGCCGTCCTGAACCGCCCCACCGCGGCCAGCAGGCCGCGGGTCTGCTCGTTCAGGCTTTCGGAGGCGGCGGCGCTTTGCTCCACCAGGGCCGCGTTCTGCTGCGTGGCCTGGTCCATCTGCGTGATGGCCTCACCCACCTGCCGCACGCCCGAGCTCTGTTCCTGGCTGGCGGCGCTGATCTCGGCCACGATGTCGGCCACGCGCCGTATCGAGGTGACCACCTCTTCCATGGTCTCGCCGGCGCGGTCCACCAGCGCCTGGCCCTGGTCCACCTGCTCGACGCTGGCGCCTATCAGCGTGCGGATCTCGCGCGCCGCCTCGGCGCTGCGGCTGGCCAGGTTGCGCACCTCGCCCGCCACCACGGCAAAGCCGCGGCCCTGTTCGCCGGCGCGCGCCGCTTCCACCGAGGCGTTCAGCGCCAGGATGTTGGTCTGGAAGGCGATGCCGTCGATCACGCCGATGATGTCGGCGATGCGGCGGCTGCTGTCGTTGATGGCCTTCATGCGGCTCACCACCTGGCCCACCACGTCGCCGGCACGTGACGCCACGCTTGAGGCCCCCACCGCCAGCTGGTTGGCCTGCATGGCGTTGTCGGCGTTCTGCCGCACCGTGGCGTTGAGCTGTTCCATAGACGCCGCGGTTTCCTGCAGCGCGGCGGCCTGGCGCTCGGTGCGGTGGCTGAGGTCGGCGTTGCCGCCGGCCACCTGCGCCACGCCGGTGGCGATGCAATCGCTGCTGCTGCGCACGTGGCTGACCAGGCCTTCCAGGTTGCCGGTCATGCGGCCCAGGGCGGCCAGCAGCCGCGCCACCTCGTCGTTGCCGACGCCTTCGGCGCGCCGGGTCAGGTCGCCGTCGGCCACCGCGTCGGCGATGGACAGGGCGCGCGCCACCGGCCGTGTGATGGCCTGCGTCACCTGCCAGGCAGCGGCGGCCGAGAGCAGCACCACCAGCACTGCAGCCGCCAGCAGCAGGCGGAACTGGGCGCTGTAGTTCGTCTCCGACTCGGCCAGGATCTGCTTCGAGCGCTGCTCGGTCAGCGTGGCGTACTGCTGGGTGGCGCCCAGCAAGGCCGCCAGCAACGGGCGGCACTGCTCGTTCATGCGGCGCACCGCCTCGTCGCGCCGGCCGGTGGAGGCCATCTCCACGATGGCCAACGCCACCGGCGCGTACTGGGCTTCTATGCTTTCCATGCGGGCCACCAGCGCCGGCACTTCCGGCGGCAGGTTCTGCGCCCGGTCCACCAGCGCACGCAGCCCCGCCAGGGCCTCGCCCACCCGCTGGTGCGCCGCGGTGACCACCGCGCGCTCGGCCTGCAAGGTGGTTTCGTCCGTCAGCAGCACCAGGTTGCGCGCGGCGATGGCGCGTTCGCCCACCGCCTGGCGCACCTGCTCGGCCAGGTGGGCCCGCGCATTGACGCCTTGCACATAGTCCAGGAACTGCTGGTGGTCCAGCGCCGTCGAGCGCAGCGACACGACGATGACCAGCAGCATCAGCAAGGAGATCGCCCCGAAGCCGCAGGCGAGTTTGGTTCGAATACGCATGGTGTCTAGGCCCTTCCCTGTAGCCAGCCTGTTGTTGTGGCGGCGCTGCCCGCCAAGCCTTGTCGGCTGACGGCCAAGGCCTGCCCTCTCTCGCTACTTCGACCTGGCCGCGGGCGCCTGCATACGGGGCCTAGTAGCGGCGCCGCACAAGCCGCTTCGCGCAGCGTGCAGCAGTGCACAGGCGCCGAGGTTTTCGGTTGCGGGAGCGCCCCGGTGGCGCCGGCCCTTCAGGGCAAGGGCAAGGCCTGCACCGGCGACCCGCCGTCAACCAGCGCCGCGAACTCGTCGGCCAGGCGCTGGCTTTCCGCCAGCACGCCGCGCCAGATGCGCTGACGGCTGGCATGGTCCTGGCCGTAGCGCTTGAAGTCGTTGCGGTCGGGCAGCTTGCCGCCGGGCAAGGCCTGCAGCCAGTCGGGCCGGGGCGAGAGCACCACCACGTTGTCCAGGAAGGCGCTGGCGCGGTGGCGGCGCTTGAGCCCCTTGTCCAGCCAGCCCGGCACCACCTGCGGCTGGAAGTGCGGGTACAGCACCAGCGCCGGGTCGTCGGCATCTGCCGCGGGCATGGCGGCGTAGTTCAGGTGCAGGTGGTAGTCGGTGATGCCGCCGTCCCAGTAGGCACCTCGCGGCCCGCCCGGGATGTCGTGCACCGCACGCAGCCAGAACGGGATGGAGCAGCTGGCCAGGATGGCCGGCACCAGGTTACCGGTGTCCAGCGTGGTCTGGTGGGTGCGAAAGTCCGACAGCGGCAAGGGCAGCGGGTCGCGCGGGTCGCTGAACACCACGCGCTCCAGCCAGCCGCCCAGGGCACGCCGGTGGGCGGCATTGGCGACAAACGCGCCCAGGTAGCCCAGCGGCGTGCGCAGCCGCCCTTCGCGGCGCAGGATGTGGCGGCCGCGGCTGGTGAACACATGCAGGCGCCGCAGCGGGTGGGCCAGCACCTGGGCCGCCCGCGCGCCGAAGCGCTGATCCAGCTTGGCCTGGAAGCCGCGGCTCACCGCGTCGGCCGTGGGCTGGCGCCCGGGCGGGCCTTCGTAGCTTTGGGTGATGTAGTCCTCGGCCAGCTCGGCCAGCGCCGCGTCGGCGTCGGGCAGGCAGGCGCAGGCCAGCCGCCAGGCGCCTATGGACGAGCCCAGCAGGTGCACGGTGCGCGGGCTGCCGCCCAGCCAGTGGCCCAGCAGCCAGCGGTCCAGCGGGTTGAGCACCAGCGCCTTGGCGCCGCCGGCCGCGCCGGGCACCGCCGCCACGTCCTGCGGACGCAGGCCGTGCGCACGCAGGTGCGCCAGCGCCCGCGGGCCGGCGTGCACCTGCAGGGCGCGCAGCGGCGGCATGGTTTTCGGGCCCGGCGTCGGGTTCAGCGCCGCGACTGCAGCTTGGCGAAGGCGGCGGCCATGGCGCCCTGCCCGGCCGGCTGGGCCGAACCGCCGCCGCCACGCGCCCTCTCGTTGCGGCCCGCCGCCTGGAAGCGGTTGTCGCCGGCGCTGCGGTCCCGCGTGGCGGCGGCGTCCAGGCGCATGCTGAGTGAGATGCGCTTGCGCGCCAGGTCCACCTCCAGCACCCGCACCTTGACGATCTGCCCGGTCTTGACCACCTCGCGCGCATCGCTCACGAACTTGTTGGCCAGCTGGCTGACGTGGATCAGCCCGTCCTGGTGCACGCCCAGGTCCACGAAGGCGCCGAACTGGGCCACGTTGCTGACCGTGCCTTCCAGCACCATGCCGGGCTGCAAGTCCTTGAGGTCGTTGACGCCTTCGTTGAAGCGCGCCACCTGGAAGTCCGGGCGCGGGTCGCGGCCGGGCTTTTCCAGCTCGGCCAGGATGTCCTTCACCGTGATGGCGCCGAAACGTTCGTCGGCCAGCTCCCTGGCCACCAGCTCGGGCTTGAGCGTGCGCAGCACCTCGGCGCGGCCCATGAGCTCGGGCACGCTGCGGCCGGTGCTCTTGAGCAGTTGCTGCACCACCGGGTAGGTCTCGGGGTGCACGCCGGTCATGTCCAGCGGGTCGTCGCCTTCGCGTATGCGCAGGAAGCCCGCGGCCTGCTCAAAGGTCTTGGGCCCCAGGCCGCTCACGTCCAGCAGCTGCTTGCGGCTGCGGAAGGCACCGTGTTCGTCGCGCCAGCGCACCACGTTGGCGGCCACGGTGGGGCTCAGGCCGGACACACGCGCCAGCAGTGGTGCCGAGGCGGTGTTCAAGTCCACCCCCACGGCGTTGACGCAGTCTTCCACCACCGCGTCCAGCGTGCGCGCCAGCGCGCTCTGGTTCACGTCGTGTTGGTACTGGCCCACGCCTATGCTCTTGGGGTCTATCTTGACCAGCTCGGCCAGCGGGTCCTGCACACGCCGCGCAATGCTGACGGCGCCGCGCAGGCTCACGTCCAGCTCGGGCAGCTCCTTGCTGGCGAATTCGCTGGCCGAGTACACCGAGGCCCCGGCCTCGCTGACCACCACCTTGTCCAGGCTGTGCTCGGGTGCGACCGCCTGCACACGCTTGATGAGGTCGGCCGCCAGCTTGTCGGTTTCGCGACTGGCGGTGCCGTTGCCTATGGCGATGAGGTTCACGCCGTGCTGGCCCACCAGGCGGCCCAGCGTGTGCAGCGAGCCTTCCCAGTCGCAGCGCGGCTCGTGCGGGTACACGGTGTGGGTGGCCAGCACCTTGCCGGTGTCGCTGACCACGGCCACCTTCACGCCGGTGCGTATGCCCGGGTCCAGGCCCATGACCACGCGCTTGCCGGCCGGCGCGGCCAGCAGCAGGTCGCGCAGGTTGTCGCCGAAGACCTTGATGGCCACGGCCTCGGCACCCTCACGCAGGCGTGCAAACAGGTCGCGCTCCAGGCTCAGGCTGAGCTTGACCTTCCAGGTCCAGGCCACGGTCTTGCGGATCAGCTCATCCGCCGGGCGCTTGGCGTGGCTCCAGCCCAGGTGGCGGGCGATGCGACCCTCGGCCAAGCTGGGGGTGCCCGGCGGCGGGGGCTCCTCGTCCAGCACCAGCTTGGCGTCCAGCCATTCCAGTGTGCGGCCGCGGAACACCGCCAGCGCGCGGTGGCTGGGCACGGTGCGAAGGGGCTCGGCGTAGTCGAAGTAGTCGCGGAACTTGGCGGCGTCGGCATGCTGGCCGTCCTTGCCGTCCACCAGCTTGCTTTGCAGCAGGCCTTCGCTCCACAGCCATTCACGCAGCAGGCCCACCAGCGCGGCGTCCTCGGCCCAGCGCTCGGACAGCAGGTCGCGCACGCCGTCCAGCACCGCGTAGGTGTCGGCAAAGCCGGCCTCGGCGTTCACGAAGGCGGCGGCCTCGGCCTGCGGGTCCAGCGTGGGGTCGGCAAACAGCTGGTCGGCCAGCGGCTCCAGCCCGGCTTCGCGGGCGATCATGCCCTTGGTGCGGCGCTTGGGCTTGTACGGTGCGTACAGGTCTTCCAACTCCTGCTTGGTGGGGGCGGCGCTGATGGCGGCCTGCAGCGCCGGTGTGAGCTTGCCCTGCTCGGCGATGCTCTTGAGCACGGCGGCGCGGCGCTCGGCCAGCTCGCGCAGGTAGGCCAGGCGGGCTTCCAGCTCTCGCAGCTGGATGTCGTCCAGGCCGTCGGTGGCTTCCTTGCGGTAGCGGGCGATGAAAGGAACCGTGGCGCCGCCGTCGAGCAGTTCGACGGCCGCCGCCACCTGCGCCGGCCGAACCTTGAGCTCGGCGGCAATCTGTGCGGTGATGGGGTCCAAGTTGTCGTGATTGCAGTGGGCAAAGAGCCGGCCGGGGCAAGCCAGGCCGGGCGCGGGAGTCTAGCGGCTGCTGCCGGCGGCACTTCGGCCCAGGTCAGCCGCGCGCCCACGCCCTGGCTCAGGCGGCCGCTTCCAGAAAGCCCAGCAAACGGGCCGCGGCCGCCGAGGGCGGCTCGCCGCCCGGCGTGCACAACAGCAGTCGGCGCGTGGCCCAGGTGTCGCCCAAGGGTTGCCAGGCCACACGCGCATCGGCCAGGCGGGTGGCAGCGGCCTGCGGCACCACCGCCACGCCCACGCCATCGGCCACCAGCGACACCACCGCTTCCAGGCTGCTGACCCGCACGCGGTGGTGCAGGCCGCGCCCATGCTGCAAGGCCTGGCGTTGCAAGAAACGGCTCAAGCCGCTGTCTGCCGGCAGGCCCACGAAGGGCCGGTCCAGCAAGGCGGCAAACGCCATCGTGCGCCGGCGTCGCGGCACCGCCGCAGCGCGCAGCAACGCCACCAGGTGGTCCTGGCGGAAGGGGCGGGTGTCCAGGCCCTCGGTCTGCACGTAGTCGGCGACCACGCCGATGTCCGCCTGCTCGCGGCGCATGGCCAGCAGCACGTCCTGGCTGTCCAGCTCGCGCAAGTCCACGTCGATGTCGGCATGGTCGGCCTGGGCCAGGAAGCGGCCCAGCAGTGGCGGCAGGTGCTCGGTCATGGCCGCGGTGTTGCACAGCAGGCGCACGGTGCTGCGCACGCCGTGCGCATGGGCCGCCATGGCCGCATGCAGGGCTTCCATCTCGCGCTGAAGACGGGCGGCATGGCGCAGCAGCGTGCGCCCGGCGTCGGTGGGTGTCACCCCACGGCGCGAACGCAGCAGCAAGGCCGCACCCACGGCGTGCTCCAGCTGCTGCAGCCGCGTGCTGGCCGCGGCCAGCGACAAGTGGATCTGCGCCGCGCCCGCCGTGATGGAGCCCGCCTCCACCACGGCCGCGAACACCCGCAGGTCAAACGGGTCCAGGCGGGGGTTGGGTTCGGTGCGGGCACGGACCATGGCGTTTTCCTTCGCAGATGGCGAAGGATACGCACGCCACTGCGCGATGGACGCACCGCCCCGCAGCCACCAGCATGCCGGCATGGACATGCTGATGTGGGTGTGGGTGGGCGCCGTCTTCGTGGCGGCTGGTGTGGTCAAGGGCGTGTCCGGCATGGGCCTGCCGACCTTGTCCATGGCCTTGCTGGGCCTGAGCATGACCCCCGCAGCGGCTGCGGCCTTGCTGGTGCTGCCTTCGCTGTTGACGAACGCTGCCCAGTGCCTGGGGCCGCACGGGCGCACACTGTGCCGGCGCTTGTGGCCGCTGTGGCTGGGCCTGGCGGGGGCCACGGTGTTCAGCCCCCTGCCCGACCTGGGCGCCCCCGGGCCGGCGGCCCGCATCACGCTGGGCGCGGTGTTGGCGGTGTACGGCTTGTGGGGCCTGCTGCGGCCCGGCCTGCCCAGGCTGCACGACGGCTGGCTGCAAGGCACGGCCGGCCTGTTCGTCGGCGCCGCCACCGGCCTGCTGACCGCCGCCACCGGCGTGTTCGTGATGCCGCTGGTGCCCTACCTGCAGACCCAGGGCCTTTCGCGCGAGGCCTGGATACAAGCGCTGGGCCTGAGCTTCACCATCGCCACCCTGGCCCTGGCCGTGCGGCTGGGCAGCGCAGGCACGCTGGCCGCCTGGCCGGAGCCCACGATGACGCTGTTGGCGGTGGTCGCCGCCTTTGCCGGCCTGGGCCTGGGCGCCGCGTGGCGCGGCCGGTTGCAGCCGCTGGCCTTCCAGCGTGTGCTTTATGCCGTGTTCGTGTTGCTGGGGTTGATCATGCTGGGCCGGGCCCTGTAAACGAGCCCAGGCCCTGGCACCGGATGGCCATGCGCGCAGCCCACACCCACGCAACAGCCAGCGCTGCGCTGCTGGAGCGGGCCTACCGCCTGGCGCTGAGCCTGGAAGGCCTGTGCCACGAGCGCGCGCTGTCCGGCCCGCCACCCGCCGCTGCCGATTGGGCCGCCTGGACCTTGGCCGCCGAGCTGCTGCAGGTGCTGGACGAAACGCGCGCCGCCCACCTGCAGGCGACCGGGCACGACCGCGCTGGACCCACTCGGCACCAAAACGGCTGAAAGATGCAGCGCATCTGTGCGCTGTCAGTCGCGGGGTTCAAGCGGTGCCACGCTCAAACGGCCTGACGCAACCAGCGCGCCGCCCCCAGCCCCGCCAGCCGCCCGGTGCTGAAGCAGGCCGTGAGCAAGTAGCCGCCGGTGGGCGCTTCCCAGTCCAGCATCTCGCCGGCGCAGAACACACCGGGCAAGGCGCGCAGCATGGCGTGTTCGTCCAGCGCCTGAAAGCTGATGCCGCCGGCGCTGCTGATCGCCTCGTCCAAAGGGCGCGGTGCGCGTGCCGTCAGCGGCAGGGCCTTGATCAGCGCGGCCAGTTCGTCCGCGCCGCTGCCCTTGGGCGCCACTTCCCACAGCAGGGCCGCCTTGGCGCCTTCCAGCTTCAGCCGGCTGCGCAACTGCGAAGCCCAGGAGCGTGCACCCCGCGGCTGGGCCAGCGCGTCCTGGACGCGCTGAAGGCTGAGCGCCGGCAGCAGGTCCAGCGTGAAGGCCGCCGCACCGTCGCGCTGGATGGCCTCGCGCAGCGTGGCCGAGGCGGCGTACACCAGGCTGCCTTCGATGCCGCCTTCGGTCAACACCATCTCGCCTTGCTGGGCGAAGCTGTCGCAGCGCAACACCACACCCTTCAGTGGCGCACCGGCAAAGCGGCTGCGCAGGTGCTCGCTCCAACCCAGGTCGAAGCCGCAGTTGCTGGGCGCCAGCGGTGCCAGCGGCACGCCGCGCGCGGCCAGCCAAGGCCACCAGGCACCGTCGGAACCCAGGCGCGACCAGCTGCCGCCGCCCAGGGCCAGCACCGTGGCGCGCGGCCGCAGGCTGCGCAGGCCCTGCGGCGTGTGCAGTTGCAGGGCGCCGTCTTCGTCGAAGCCCTGCCAGCGGTGGCGCATGTGCAGGCGCACACCCTGAGTCCGCAGGCGGTGCAGCCAGGCCCGCAGCAGCGGTGCGGCCTTCATGTCCACCGGGAACACCCGCTGCGAGCTGCCGACGAAGGTGGGCACGCCCAACTCGGCGGCCCAGGCACGCAAGGCCTCGGGACCGAAGGCGCGCAGGCCTTGCTGCAACGCCGGCGTTGCAGCCCCGTAGCGCGTCAGGAAACGCTCCAGCGGCTCGGCATGGGTGAGGTTCAGCCCGCCTTTGCCGGCCAGCAGGAACTTGCGGCCCACCGAGGGCATGGCGTCGCACAGGTCCACGGCCACGCCGGCGGCGGCCAGTTGTTCGGCGGCCATCAAACCGGCGGGGCCGCCGCCCAGGACCAGCGCTTCGGGTTCATCGGGCAACAAGGTCGACATGGGCGCGCACTGTACGCGGCGCCACCGGCAGGCCCCCCGCCAGACCGACAACAGGCGGCGCGACAATCGCCGCCGTGGATTCGACCGTTCTCATCCTGGTCGTCGGCGCCGTGGTGGCCGGCTTTGTGCAGGGCCTGTCCGGCTTTGCATTCGGCATGGTGGCCATCTCGCTGTGGGCCTGGTGGCTGCCGCCGCAACTGGTGGCGCCGATGGCGGTGTTCGGCGCCCTCACCGGCCAGGTGATTGCCGCGGTGACCGCCAGGCGCCCCGTGCAGTGGCAGCGCCTGGCGCCGCTGCTGGCCGGTGGCCTGGCGGGCATGCCGCTGGGGCTGTGGCTGCTGCCGCGCCTGGACTCGGCCTGGTTCCAGCTGGGCGTGGGCGCCCTGCTGGCCTTGTGGTGCCCGGTGATGCTGATGGCGCACCGGCTGCCGGCCTGGCGGGTGCGCCACCGCGGCGCCGATGCGCTGGCCGGCGCCGCCGGCGGCTTCACCGGCGCAGTGGGCGGTTTCACCGGCGCCGTGCCCACGCTGTGGTGTACGTTGAACAACTGGCCCAAGGACGAACTGCGCAGCGTGGTGCAAAACTTCAACCTGGTGATGCTGGCCGTGACCTTCGTGGCCTACGTGCTCAGCGGCAACATTGGCGCGCAGCACCTGGGCTACATGGCCTGGGTGGCGCCGGCCATGCTGCTGCCGGTGCTGGCCGGCGCGCGCCTGTACGCCGGCATCAGCCCCGAAGCCTTCAAGCGTGTGGTGCTGGTGCTGCTGGCCGTCTCGGGCGTGGCCCTGCTGCTGCGTTCGGTGCCGGTGCTGCTGCAGCGCCTGGGCTGAAGCCCGCGCCGGTCAAGCCTTGCGCAGCGCCTCGCGCAGTTCCCCACGCAGTTGCGCGCCCACCTCGGGCCGCGCGGCAAAGGGGTCGGAGGGGTTGCGCTGCTTCATCACGTCCTCCAACCGCGTCTGCACCGCCTGCAGGCTGTGCGGGTGGCTGAAGATGTAGAAGCGGTTCTCGGCGATGGCGTCAAAGACGAACTGCGCCACCTGGGCCGCCGTGAGCTTGCCGCCGCCCACGGCCTTGTCGGTCATGGCCTGCGCGATGAGCTGGCTGCGGGTAGGCTGGTTCACCGCCATGTCCGCCGGCCGGTTGCGCTGGCTCTGCGAGATGCCGGTGGGCACGAAGTACGGGCACAGCACGTGCGCGTGTACCTGGTCGGTGACCAGCGCCAGGTCCTGGTACAGCGTCTCGCTGAGCGACACCACGGCGTGTTTGCTGACGTTGTAGACGCCCATGTTGGGCGGGTTCAGCATGCCGGCCATGCTGGCGGTGTTGACGATGTGGCCGCGCCAGGCCGGGTCGCGCGCCGCTTCGGCCAGCATCAGCGGCGTGAACACACGCACGCCGTGCGCCACGCCCATCAGGTTGACGCCCAGCACCCACTCCCAGTCGTGCAGCGTGTGTTCCCAGATCAGGCCGCCGGCACCCACGCCGGCGTTGTTGAACACGAAGTGGGGCACGCCGAAGTGCTGCAGCGTGGCCTGGGCCAGCGCATCCACCTCGTCGGCGCGGCGTATGTCCACACGCTGCGGCAGCACCTTGGCGCCCAGGTCGCGCACCTCGGCGGCCGACAGCTCCAGCGCGTCGGCCTGCACGTCCACCATCACGATGTTCATGCCCAAGCGGGCGGCGATGCGGCTGGCTTCCAGGCCGAAGCCGGAAGCGGCGCCGGTGATGACGGCGGTGCCGCCTTGAAGTGGATGCATGCCAAGGTCTCCTTCAGTGTTCGCAGGGCAGCGCACGCTGGATCAGCGCATCAAAGTCGGTGGCCGAGGGCAGCAGGCCGAAGGCATCGGCGGCGCCGTCCAGGCGCGAGCGGCAGAAGGCGGCAAACACCGCCGGCGGCGCCAGGCGGTGCAGCAGCGAGGCCTGCAGCACCAGCGCCACCTCACGCGCCAGCGTGCGCGCGTCGGCCTCGGCCGTGGCGTCGTCCACGGCGGCCAGCACCCGCACCGCGGCGCGGTCGAAAGCCGGCTCGGCGCCGCGGCAGGCGGCCCATTCGGCTTGCAGCACCGGCGCCACATCGGCACCGCGCAGCGCGCGCAGCAGGTCCAGCGCCATGATGTTGCCGGCGCCTTCCCAGATGCTGTTCAGCGGCATCTCGCGGTAGATGCGCGCCATCACGCCTTCGCCTTCGGCTTCCACATAGCCGTTGCCGCCCAGGCACTCCATGGCCTCTTGCGCGAAGTGGCTGCCGCGCTTGCAGACCCAGAACTTGGCCACCGGCGTGAGCAGGCGGCGCATCACTTTTTCATGCGCCTCTTGCGCGCCGCCGTGCTCCGTGCAGTCCACCGCCGCGGCCAGGCGCAAGGCCAGCGCGGTGGCGGCTTCACTTTCCAGCGCCAGGTCGGCCAGCACGTTTTTCATCAACGGCTGTGCTATCAGCGCGCGGCCGAAGGCACGGCGCTGCGTGCAGTGGTGCAGCGCCAGCGACAAGGCCTGGCGCATCAGGCCGGCGGTGCCCAGGGCACAGTCCAGGCGCGTCAACGCGCCCATGGCCAGGATCTGCGGCACGCCGCGGCCCTCTTCGCCCACCAGCCAGGCGCTGGCGCCTTGGAACTCCACCTCCGAACTGGCGTTGGCGTGGTTGCCCAGCTTGTGCTTCAGACGCTGGATGTGCACCGCGTTGCGCGTGCCGTCGGGCAGCAGACGCGGCAGGAACAGGCAGCTCAGCCCGCTCTTGGTTTGTGCCAGCACCAGGAAGGCGTCGCTCATGGGCGCCGAGAAAAACCACTTGTGGCCGGTGAGGCGGTAGCGCGCGCCCCAGTCGTCGTGGCCGTCGGGCTCGGCACGGGTGGTGTTGGCGCGCACGTCCGAGCCGCCCTGCTTTTCGGTCATGCCCATGCCCATGGTGAGCGTGGACTTTTCCGCCAGCGGCACCGAGCGCGGGTCGTAGCTGCGGCCAGCCAAGCGCGGCCCCAGCAGCGCCTGCAAGGCCGGGTGGTCCCGCAGCGCCGGCGTGACGGCGTAGCTCATGGACACCGGGCACAGCACCGAGGGCTCGGCCTCGGTGAACAGCATGAAGCCGGCGGCACGCTCCACGTGCGCCCCCGGCCCGCCCTGCCAGGGGGCGCCGTGCAGGCCGTGGGCCAGCGCACTGCCCAGCAGCGTGTGGTAGCTGGGGTGGAACTCGACTTCGTCCAGGCGGTGGCCGAAGCGGTCGTGGGTGTGCAGCACCGGCCCGTGCTGGTTGGCCAGCCGGGCGTGCGCCTGCATGGCGGCGCTGCCGGCTTCGGCCCCCAGGCGGTCCAGGCCGTCGGTGGGCAATGCCGGCGCCAGCGCCGCCACCGCGTCGCGCAAGGGCCGGTTGATGCGCCACAGGTTCACATCCACCAGTGGCGTGCTCTGGTTAAAAACTTCGTGGGTAGCTTCGTAAGGAGAGCTCATGGCGGGTTCTCCGCGCTGCCGGGGCGCAGCATCTCCACATGAGGGATGCCGTCCTCGTCGTAAGGTTCACCGGTGGTGACAAAGCCCAGGCTGCCGTAGAAGCCGGCCAGGTGGGCTTGCGCGCCAATGCGCAAGGGGCGGCCGGGCCAGACACGCTGCGCTTGTTGCAGGCCCTGCTGCATCAGCACGCGCCCCAGGCCGGTGCCGCGCGCGGCGGCTGCCACGGCGACGCGGCCTATAGACGCCTCTTCGTACTTCACGCCCGGGTCCAGCAGGCGCAGCCCGGCTTGCAGCGTGCCGGCCTCGTCGCGGCCCAGCAGGTGCCAGGCCTGGCGGTCCAGGCCGTCCGGATCCAGGTAGGCCACCTGCTCCACGATGAAGGCCTGGCAGCGCAGGGCCAGCAGGTCGTACAGGTTGTCGACCCCCAGCGCCTCGAAGCGGTGCCAGGCCCAGCGCATGGTGTTGACCCGTCCTAGACCAGCTTCACCAGCTGCTTGCCGAAGTTGGCGCCGCGCAGCAGGCCCAGAAAGGCCTGAGGCGCGTTCTCCAGGCCTTGCGCGACGCTCTCGCGGTACTTCAGCCGGCCGGTGGCCACCAATTCGCCCAGCTCCTTCAGTGCCGCGGGCCACAGGGGCAGGTGTTCGCTGACGATGAAGCCCTGCAGCTTCAGCCGCTGCGTCAGCAGCAGTTGCGGGCGTGCCATGGGAATGGGTTCACCGTCGTAGCCGGCGATCATGCCGCACAGGGCGATGCGGCCGAAGGCGTTCATGCGCGACATCACCACGTCCAGCATCAGCCCGCCAACGTTTTCGAACAGGCCGTCCACACCCTTCGGCGCGGCGGCGTCCAGCGCCGCGGCCAGCGAGGCGAAGTCGCGGTGCTGCTTGTAGTCCAGGCAGGCGTCGAAGCCCAGTTCGTCGCGTACGTAGGCGCACTTGTCGGCCCCACCGGCAATGCCCACCACGCGGCAACCGCGTGCCTTGGCCAGCTGGCCCACCGCGCTGCCCACGGCGCCGGAAGCGGCATCCACCACCACGGCTTCGCCGGCCTTGGGCTCGATGATCTGCGTCAGCCCCACCCAGGCGGTGACGCCGGGCATGCCCACGGCACCCAGGTAGGCCGACAAGGGGATGTGCTTGGTGTCCACCTTGCGCAGCACACCCGGCTGGCCGCCGTCCACGATGGCGTGTTCCTGCCAGCCGCCCATGCCCACCACGGCATCGCCCGGCGCATACGCCGGGTGGCGGGACTCGAGCACCTCGCCGGCGGTGCCGCCGCCCATCACCGCGTCCAGCGCCTGCGGCGCAGCGTAGCTCTTGCTGTCGTTCATGCGGCCGCGCATGTACGGGTCCAGGCTCAGCCAGTGGTGGCGCACCAGCACCTGGCCATCGGCCAAAGGCGGCAGCTCTGCGGTTTCCAGGCGGAAGTGGCGGGCTTCGGCTTCGCGCTCGGGGCGTGAGGCCAGCACGATGCGGCGGTTGACGAGGCTCATGGGGGTGTCTCCGTGGCGGGCGGCAAGGGCGCCTGCCGCAAGGGGTTGAGTTGGCGGTCGCGCGTGGGCAGCGCACGCAAGACCTTGAAGGTGCCGGTGGCGTGGGCGCAGAGCTGCCCACGCTCGTCCAGCACACTGGCTTCGCAAAAGGCCAGCGTGGCGGTGCGGTGCAGCAGCCGGCCCAGCGCACGCAGTCGGCCTTCGGCGGGCTGCATGAAAGTGGTCTTCATCTCGACGGTGGCGACGCCCGGTGTCTGCTCAGCGTCGCCGGCCGCAGCGCTGCGCGCGGCATCAGCGGCGCGCGGGCTGCGCGCCGCGTGGGCCATGGCCACGTCCAGCAGCGTCATCAGCGCCCCGCCGTGGGCCACGCCCCAGCCGTTGAGCAGCGCCTCGTTCACCGTCATCCGCAGCTCGGCCTGCCCGTCGCCATAAGCCCAGAGCTCCAGCCCCAGGTGCCGTGCAAACGGGATGTGCAGCGGGAAGGCCTGCGGCGCGTTGCTCATGCCGGCTCAGCCCCCGTGCACGGACGACACACCGCCGTCCACCGCCAGGATCTGCCCGGTGATGTGTTTGCCCGCCGCGCTGGCAAACAGCAGCACCGCACCCTTGAGGTCGTCGTCGTCGCCCAGGCGGTTCAGCGGCGCATGCGCGGCCAGCGCGTCGGCGCCCAGGGCGTCCAGCGTGCCCTGCGTCATCTTGCTGGGGAAGAAGCCCGGCGCCAGCGCGTTGACGGTGATGCCGTAGGCGCCCCATTCGCCCGCCAGCGTGCGCGTGAAGTTGACCACCGCGCCCTTGCTGGTGCCGTAGGCGATGAACTTGACGTTGATGGAGCCGCCCAGCCCGGCGATGGAGGCCAGGTTGATGATGCGGCCGTGCCGGTTCGGGATCATGCTGGCGCGCGCCACCGCCTGCGCGTACAAGAACAGGCTGCGCACGTTGAGGTTCATCACCTTGTCCCAGGCCGCCAGCGGGTAGTCCTCGGCCGGGGCGCCCCCGGTGGCGCCGGCGTTGTTGATGAGGATGTCTATGCGGCCGAAGTGCTGCATGGTTTCGTCGACCACCCGCTGCACCTGCGCGGGGTCGGACGCATCGGCCGCCACCCACTTCGCCTGTATGCCCTTGGCCGCCAGGTGGGCGGCGGCTTCCTGCAGGTCGGCGGCCTTGCGGCTGGTAAGCATCACCTGCGCGCCGGCTTCGCCCAGCGCTTCGGCCATCTGCAGGCCCAGGCCGCGCGAGCCGCCGGTGACCAGGGCCACCTGGCCCTTCAGGTCAAACAGTTGCTGAACCGGGGTGGACATGGCGGGAGTCTCCTTCATTCAGATTCACGGGTCGTGTCGTATCGCCGGACGCCGGCTGCAGGCGGCGCCGGCCGACGGCTTCAGAACCAGGCGTCCTGCATCTCGCGCGTCAAGGCCTCGCGCCGCGCCACCGGGGCCAGCCAGGCCGCCACCTTCGGCAGTTCGTAGGCGAAGAAGTAGCGCATGGCGGCGCGCTTGCCCTGCGCCAGCTCGTCGTCGCGGCCGGCCACGGCCAGCGCCAGGTCCAGCCACAACCAGGCCAGCACCACGTGGCCGAAGGCCTGCAGGTAGGGCGTGGCATTGGCCAGCGCTTCTTCGGGCACGCCGGTGGCCCAGGCGGCCTTGGTGGCGGCGCCCAGTTGTTGCAGGGCCGCGGCCAGTTGTTGTGCCGGTTCGGCCAGTTGGGCGTCGTGCCCGGCCGGCGTCAGCGTGTGCTGCACCCGTTCGGCCAGCAGCTTGAGGCCGGCGCCGCCGTCCATCACCACCTTGCGGCCCAGCAGGTCCAGCGCCTGTATGCCGTGCGTGCCTTCGTGGATCATGTTCAGGCGGTTGTCGCGCCAGTACTGCTCCACCGGGAAGTCGCGCGTGTAGCCGTAGCCGCCCAGCACCTGTATGGCCAGCGAGTTGGCTTCCAGGCACCACTCGCTGGGCCAGCTCTTGGCGATGGGCGTCAGCACCTCCAGCAGCAGTTTCGCCTGGGCGGCGCCTTCGGCCGTGCCGGTGCGGGTTTCGTCCACCAGGCGGGCGCAGTACAGCTCCAGCGCCAGCGCGCCTTCCGCGTAGGCCTTCTGCGCCAGCAGCATGCGGCGCACGTCGGCGTGTTCGATGATGGCCACCGGCTGCTGCGCGGCATCCTTGCCGGCGCCGGTGACGGGCCGCCCCTGGCGGCGCTCGCGCGCGTAGGCCAGCGAGGCTTCGTAGCCCGCCATGCCCAGCATGGTGGCGGCCATGCCCACGCCTATGCGCGCCTCGTTCATCATGTGGAACATGCAGCGCAGGCCTTCGCCCGGGCGGCCCACCAGGTAGCCCACGGCGCCCGCAGCACCGTCCGGCCCCGGGTAACGCCCCTCGCCAAAGTTCAGCAGCGTGTTGGTGGTGCCGCGCCAGCCGCACTTGTGGTTCAGGCCGGCCAGGGCCACGTCGTTGCGCTGGCCGGTGAGCGCGCCCTGCGCGTCCACCCGGTGTTTGGGCACGATGAACAGCGAGATGCCGCGGGTGCCGGCCACCGGCTTGCCGTCAGGCCCCGGTATCTTGGCCAGCACCAGGTGCACGATGTTCTCGGTGAGCTCGTGTTCACCGGCGCTGATCCACATCTTGTGGCCGAACAGGCGGTAGCGCGGGCCCAGTGCGTCGGCCTCGAAATCGTTGCCATCAGGCACGGCGCGCGTGGCCACGTCGGACAGCGAAGACCCCGCCTGCGGCTCGGACAGGCACATGGTGCCGGCCCAGCGCCCGCTGAACTGGTTCATGGCGAACACCTGCTGCTGCAGCGGTGTGCCGTGCGCCATCAACAGGTTGGCGTTGCCCACGGTGAGCATGGCCGCGTTGATGCTGACGCTGGCCTTGGCGAAAAAGGCGTTGGCCGCCGACTCCACGGTGTAGGGCAGTTGCATGCCGCCCAGCGCGTAGTCCTGCGCCGCGGCCAGCATGCCGGAGCCGGCGTAGGCCTGCCAGGCGGCGTGGGTGGCCTGCGGCAGGACCACCTTCTCGCCGTCGAATCGGGGCTCCTCGGTGTCCACCAGGCGGTTGAAAGGCGCGTACTTCTCGCGTGCGATGCGTTCGCAGGTGTCCAGCACCGCATCAAAGGTTTCGCGCGAGTGCTCGGCAAACCGTTCGCGCGCCAGCAGCGCGTCCAGCTTCAGCCAGTCGTGCAGCAGGAAGTCGACCGTGGCGCGCATGCGGTCTGCCCCACCCTGCCCGGTTTACAGCACCTCGAAGATGCCGGCCGCGCCCATGCCGCCGCCTATGCACATGGTGACGCACACCTTCTTGGCACCGCGGCGACGGCCTTCGATGAGCGCATGCCCGGTGAGGCGCTGGCCGCTCATGCCGTAGGGGTGGCCGATGGCGATGGCACCGCCGTTGACGTTGAGGCGGTCCATGGGGATGCTTAAGCGGTCGGCGCAGTACAGCACCTGCACGGCAAAGGCCTCGTTCAGCTCCCAGAGGTCGATGTCGTCCACCTTCAAACCCAGGCGCTTCAGCACCTTGGGCACGGCAAACACCGGGCCTATGCCCATCTCGTCGGGCTCGCAGCCGGCCACGGCAAAACCCAGGAAGCGGCCCAGGGGCTTCAAGCCGTTTTTCTGCGCGTACTCTTCGCTGACCACCACGCAGGCGCCGGCGCCGTCGGAGAACTGGCTGGCGTTGCCGGCCGTGACCACGCCGCCGGGCATGGCCGGGCGTATGCCCACGATGCCCTCGTAGGTGGTGCCCGGGCGCAGGCCTTCGTCGGCCTTGACGGTGACTTCCTTGCTGCGCAGGCCCAGCACCGGGTCGGCCACGCCGGCGGTCACGGTGACGGCCACCAGCTCGTCGTTGAACAAGCCCTTCTCTTGCGCCGCGCAGGCCTTCTGCTGGCTTTCGGCGCCGAAGCGGTCCATGCGTTCCCTGGCCATGCCGTAGCGCTTGGCCACGGTCTCGGCCGTCTGCAGCATGGGCCAGTAGATCTCGGGCTTGTGCTGCTGCAGCCAGCTGTCCTGGAACATGTGCATGTTCATTTCCTGCTGGGTGCAGGAAATGCTCTCCACACCGCCGGCGACAAACACGTCGCCCTCGCCGGCGATGATGCGCTGCGCCGCCATGGCAATGGTCTGCAGGCCGCTGGAGCAAAAGCGGTTGACGGTGACGCCGGCTACGCTGACCGGCAGCCCGGCGCGCAGCGCCACCTGGCGCGCGATGTTCCAGCCGGTGGCGCCTTCGGGGTTGGCGCAGCCCATCAACACGTCGTCTATGGCGTCAGGGGCGATGCCGGCGCGCTCAACCGCGGCCTGCACGGCAAAGCCGCCCAGCGTGGCGCCGTGGGTCATGTTGAAGGCGCCCTTCCAGCTCTTGGCCAGGGGCGTGCGGGCGGTGGAGACGATGACGGCTCGGCTCATGGGGTGTCTCCTTGGCGGGTCAGGTGAAGCTCTTGCCTTCGGCGGCCAGCTTCGCCAACAGCGGGGCGGGCTGCCAGAAGCCGGCGTCGTCCTGCGGGTTGCGCGCAAACCGCTTCATGGCCTGCGCCACGTTGAACAGGCCTTGCGTGTCGGCGTAGCACATGGGCCCGCCGCGGAACAGCGGGAAGCCGTAGCCGGTGAGGTAGACCATGTCGATGTCGCTGGCCCGGCTGGCAATGCCTTCCTCGACGATCTTGGCGCCTTCGTTGACCAGCGCGTACACCAGGCGGTGCACGATCTCGTCGTCGGCAATCTTGCGCGGCGTGATGCCCAGCTCGGTGCGGTGTTGGGTGATCAGCTCTTCCACCACCGGGCTGGGAATGGCGTCGCGCTTGCCGGCAACGTAGTCGTACCAGCCGGCGCCGGTCTTCTGGCCGAAGCGGCCCAGCTCGCAGACCTTGTCGCCCACGCGGCTGTAGCGCATCTCGGGCTTTTCCACGTAGCGGCGCTTGCGTATGGCCCAGCCTATGTCGTTGCCCGCCAGGTCGTTCATGCGGAACGGGCCCATGGCAAAGCCGAACTTCTCGATGGCGCGGTCCACCTGCTGCGGCGTGCAGCCCTCTTCCAGCAGGAACAGCGCCTGGCGGCCGTACTGCTCGATCATGCGGTTGCCAATGAAGCCGTCGCACACGCCGGAGACCACCGCCGTCTTGCGTATCTTCTTGGCCAGCGCCATCACCGTGGCCAGCACGTCCTTGGCGGTCTTCTCGCCACGCACCACTTCCAGCAGCTTCATCACATTGGCCGGGCTGAAGAAGTGCAAGCCCACCACGTCCTGCGGGCGCTGGGTGAAGGCGGCGATCCGGTCCACGTCCAGCGTGCTGGTGTTGCTGGCCAGGATGGCGCCGGGCTTCATCACCTCGTCCAGCGTCTTGAACACCTGCTGCTTGACGCCCATGTCCTCGAACACGGCTTCGATGACCAGGTCGGCATCCTGGATGTCCGCGTAGTTCAGCGTGGGCGTGAGCAAGGCCATGCGCTGCTCGTACTTGTCGGCCTTCAGCTTGCCCTTCTTGACCTGGGCCTCGTAGTTCTTGCGTATGGTGGCGATGCCGCGGTCCAGCGCTTCCTGCTTGGTCTCCAGGATGCTCACCGGGATGCCGGCGTTGAGGAAGTTCATGCTGATGCCGCCACCCATGGTGCCGGCGCCTATGACGGCCACCTTCGCCACCGGCCGCAGCGGCGTATCTTCCGGCACGTCGGGGATCTTGCTGGCGGCACGTTCGCCAAAGAAGGCGTGGCGCAGCGCCTTGCACTCGGGCGTGAACATCAGCGCGACGAAGATCTCGCGCTCGTAGGCCATGCCGTCGTCGAACTTGCGCTTGACCGAGGCTTCCACCGCGTCCACACACTTGGCCGGTGCGGGGAAGTTCTTGGCCATGGCCTTGGCCGTGTTGCGCGCAAACTGGAAGTAGCCGTCCGGGTTAGGGTGTTGGCAAGGCAGGTCGCGCACCCGGGGAAGAGCCTTGCCGCCGGCATGTTCGGTTGCGACTTCCTCGGCCAGGGCGCAGGCGCCTTCCATCAGGTCGCCTTCGACGATGCGGTGGAACAGCTTCTGCCCCGGCAGCCCGGCCAGCAGCTCGCTCTTCACCGGCTCGCCGCTGACGATCATGCTCAGCGCCGTCTCCACGCCCAGCACACGCGGCAGGCGCTGCGTGCCGCCGGCGCCGGGGATGAGGCCTATCTTCACCTCGGGCAAGGCCACGTTGGTGCCTGGCGCCGCCACGCGGTAGTGCGCGCCCAGCGACAGCTCCAGCCCGCCGCCCATGCAGATGCCGTGCACCGCGGCCACCACCGGCTTGGGGGAGTCGTCCAGCTGGCGAATCAGCGACAGCAGGTTGGGCTCGGCCAGTGCCTCGGGCTTGCCGAACTCGCGTATGTCGGCGCCGCCGGAAAAGGCGCGCCCGGCACCGGTGATGACGATGGCCGCGATGCCGGCGTCGTCCACCGCGCGGTTCACCCCTTCGGCCAGTTGGCGCCGGGTTTGCAGGCCCAGGCCGTTGACCGGCGGGTTGTCCAGCGTGATGACCGCGACCTTGCCGCGAACTTGGTAGTTGGCGCCCATGGGCTTGGCTCCTGGCGAGGCCCTGCGCCAAGGCGGCAGGGCAGTAAATAGAACGCTCGTTCGATTCTAGGCAGTGGCAGGGGCTAGGCCCTGTCCCTGGGGTGACAGCGCGCGGAGGTCAGACCGGCGCGGTCAGACCTCCAGCCACTCCTTGCGAATATAGGCATTCGCACGCAAGTCCGCCGGCGTACCCTCGAAGACGATCTGGCCATGGCCCATGACCAGGCAGCGCTCCGACACCTCCAGCGCGATGGTGAGCTTCTGCTCCACCAGCAGCACACTGACGCCGCGGCGCTTGAGCTCGCGCAGGTACTCCGCCACCAGTTCCACGATCTTGGGCGCCAGGCCTTCGGTGGGCTCGTCGATCATGATCAGGTCGGGGTCGCCCATCAGCGTGCGCGCCAGCGTCAGCATCTGCTGCTCGCCGCCGGAAAGCACGCCGGCCTCGGTGTGCTGACGCTCCTTCAGCCGCGGGAACATGCCGTACATGTCGTCAAACGACCAGCGCGGCGCGGTGCCGCGGCCGCCGGTGCGCTTTTCGCCCAGCATCAGGTTCTGGTGCACGGTCAGCGCGGGGAAGATGTCGCGGTTCTCCGGCACGTAGCCTATGCCGGCGTGGGCGATCTCGAAGGCCTTGCGGCCCAAGATGGGCTGGCCCTTCCAGGCGATGGAGCCGGTGCCGTCCACCAGCCCCATGATGGTCTTGACGGTGGTGGAACGGCCTGAGCCGTTGCGCCCCAGCAGCGAGACGATCTCGCCGGTGCGGATTTCGAAGTGCACGCCGTGCAGCACGTGGCTCTTGCCGTAGAAGGCGTGCACGTTGGACAGTGTCAGCATGGTCGGTGCACCTCAGCGCCGCGCCGCGGCGGCGGCCTGGTCGGCCTGCGCAGCAGCCTGGTCCACCAGCACCGAGCCCAGGTAGGCCTCTTGCACCCGCTCGTCGGCGCGCACGGCCTCGGGCACGTCAAAGGCAATGACCTCGCCGTACACCAGCACCGCGATCTTGTCGGCCAGGCCGAAGACCACGCCCATGTCGTGCTCCACGGTGAGCAGCGTGCGGCCCACAGTGACCTCGCGTATCAGGTTCACGAAACGCGCGGTCTCGCTGCGGCTCATGCCGGCGGTGGGCTCGTCCAGCAGCACCACCTGGGCGCCGCCGGCGATGGTGATGCCGATTTCCAGCGCGCGCTGCTCGGCGTAGGTGAGGTTCATGGCCGCCACGTCGCGCCGGCGGTCCAGGCGGATCATCTCCATCACCTGCTCGGCGCGGTCGTTGGCGTCGCGGGCATCGGCCAGGAAACGCCAGAACGAATACTTGTAGCCCAGGCTCCACAGCACCGCGCAGCGCAGGTTCTCGAACACCGACAGCCGGTTGAACAGGTTGCTCACCTGGAAGCTGCGCGCCAGGCCCAGGCGGTTGATCTCGTAGGGCTTCAGGCCGTCTATCTTCTTGCCGCCCAGCAGGATGTCGCCCGAGGTGCTGCCGAAGCGCCCGCTGATCAGGTTGAACAGCGTGCTCTTGCCGGCGCCGTTGGGGCCGATGATGGCCACACGCTCGCCGGGGCGCACCCCCAACGAACAGCCGCGGATGATCTCGGTCTTGCCGAAGCTCTTGCGCACATCGCGCAGCTCGACGGCGTAGGGGGAGGCCGCGGCCGTCATGTCAGGGCCTCCCGACGCTTGATTTCTTTTTCGATCTCTTCCTGCGTGGTGCCCCATTCGCGCACGAAGGTGCGGCGCGTCATCTCGAACAGCGTGGCACCCACCAGCAGCACAAACACCGCGCCGAACCAGCTGTCGAAGCTGGAAGCGTCCAGCGGCACGCGCATGAAGCTGAGCTGCGGGCCCAGCGCCTGGTTGAGCTGCAGGTGGTAGACCATTTCTATCATCGCGCCCAGCCCCGCCAGCGCCGTGAAGCCGGTGCCGGCCAGCGCCAGGTACGAGCCCACCAGCGGCCTGAGCTTGCCGAAGGCCGCCACGCGCAGGTTCATCATGATCAGGCTGGCGATGCCGCCGGGCGCGTACATCACCATGAACAGGAACACCAGGCCCAGGTACAGCAGCCAGGCCATGGTCATCTCCGACAGCAGCACCATGGCCAGCACCATCAGCACGGCACCGATGATGGGCCCGAAGAAGAAGGTGGCGCCGCCCAGGAAGACGAACAGCAGGTAGGCACCGGAACGTGCCGCGCCCACCACGTCGGCGGTGACGATCTCGAAGTTCAGCGCCGTCAGGCCGCCGCCTATGCCGGCGAAGAAACCGGCGATCATGAAGGCGCGGAAGCGCACCTGGCGTGTGCTGTAGCCGATGAACTCCACCCGCTCGGGGTTGTCGCGCACGGCGTTGAGCATGCGGCCCAGCGGCGTGCGCGTCATCGCGAACATGGCCGCGGTGCTGATGAAGCAGTACACCGCGATCAGGTAGTACACCTGGATCTGCGGCCCATAGCTGATGCCCAGCACCCGTGAGCCGGTGACACGGTCGCCGGAGATGCCGGCTTCACCGCCGAAGAACTCCGGCACCATCAGCGACATGGACCACACCAGCTCGCCTATGCCCAGCGTGATCATCGCGAAGGTGGTGCCGGCCTTCTTGGTGGTGACGTAGCCCAGCAGCGCCGCGAAGAACAGCCCGGCCAGCCCGCCCACCAGCGGGATCAGGCTCACCGGCAGCATGATGCTGCCGTCGCCGACGCGGTTGAGCGTGTGTATGGCCAGGTAGGCGCCCAGGCCGCTGTACACCGCGTGGCCGAAGCTGAGCATGCCGCCCTGGCCGAAGATCACGTTGTACGACAGGCACACGATGATCGCGATGCCCATCTGCGACAGCATGGTGTGCGCCAGGCCGGTGGTCCAGATCTTGGGGGCCACCAGCAGCAGCAGCGCAAACAGGCCCCAGATCAGCCAGCGGCCGACGTTCAGTGGTTTGAAGTGGTAGTAACTGCGCGTGCCCACGGCGTCAACTTTCGCGCGTGCCCAGCAGGCCCTTGGGCCGCAGGATGAGGATGAGCACCAGCAGCAGGTACGGCAATATGGGTGCCGCCTGTGCCAGCGTGATCTTGGCCACCGGGTGCAGCCAGTGGCCTTCGGTGATCTGCATGCCGAAGTTGGCCGCCAGGTGCACCAGCGACTTGTCCACCGTCAGCGGCAGGGTCTGCAGCAGGCCGATCAGGATGGACGCGACAAACGCGCCCTGCAGCGAGCCCATGCCGCCTATCACGATGACGGCAAAGATGATGGGCCCAATGGTGGCCATGGTGGGGTCGGTCACGAAGGTGATGCCGCCCACCACGCCGGCCAGCCCGGCCATCGCACAACCGGTGCCGAAGACCAGCATGAACACCCGCGGCACGTTGTGGCCCAGGGCCTCCGCGGCCTCGGGGTGCGTCAGCGCCGCCTGGATGACCAGGCCGATGCGGGTGCGCGTGAGCATCAGCCACAGGCCCAGCAGCATGGCCACCGCCACCACCGCCAGGAACACGCGGTTCAAGGGGTAGCGCGTGCACTGCACGAAGTACTCGGCCGTGCGCTGGCACATCTCGGCCGGCGCCACGCCCCACACCAGGCGCAGGCTTTCCACCGGCGACGAGACCAGCGTGAAGGCCGTGCCCGTCAGCAGCGGCGGCGGCTCGAAGGGCACCGAGGTGCGCCCCCAGATCAGCTGCACCACCTCCAGCAGCACATACGACAGGCCGAAGGTGACCAGCAGCTCCGGCACGTGCCCGTAGTGGTGCACCTTGCGCAGCACGAAGCGCTCGAACATGGCGCCCATCAGGCCTATCAGCACCGGGGCCAGCAGGAAGGCCCACCAGAAACCCACGGCCTGGGTGATGGAGTAGGCGACGTAGGCCCCCAGCATGTAGAAGCTGGCGTGCGCGAAGTTCAGCACGCCCATCATGCTGAAGATCAGCGTCAGGCCCGCACTGAGCATGAACAGCAGCAGCCCGGAGCTGACGCCGTTCACGAGGTTGATCAGGACTTGGTCCAAGGCAGGCGGGGGGCGGTGCGGTCAACAAAAAATCAAAAAGGCCCGCCGCAATGCAACACGGCGGGCCCGCGTGGGCGGGGCCTGGGTGATCAGGCGGGCCGCTTCATCTGGCACGACGTGGGCGTGCTGGAGACATACGGCTCGAACATGCGGTCCTGCACCCAGGTGTAGCCGGTACCTTCCACGTTGTACTGCTTGGCCGGGTCGGTGATCTTGTGCCAGCTCACGATGTACAGCGGCTGTTGCAGCTGGTGGTCGGCCGCGCGCATGGTGACGTCGCCGCTGAAGCTCTTGATGGTCAGGCCCTCCATCGCACGGGCCACCGCCACCGCGTTGGTGCTCTTGGCCTTGGCGATGGCCGCCGCCAGCATGGGCACGACGTGCACCGTGGACAGCAGCGAGAGGTCGTCCTTGAAGCGGGCGTTGTACTCCTTCATCCACGCGCCCAGCGCCGGGATGTTGGAGTGGCCGATGTAGACGAACTTGACCTTGCCGTCCATGCCCGGGCCGATGGCCGAGGGCGTGCCGTTGGCGCCGCCGTAGTAGGTGTACCAGGTCGCGTCCAGGCCGGCATCCTTGGCGGCGCGAATCAGCAGCGCCAGGTCAGAGCCCCAGTTGCCGGTGACGATGCTGTCGGCGCCGGAGGCCTTGATCTTGGCGATGTACGGCGCGAAGTCGCGCACCTGGCCCAGCGGGTGCAGGTCTTCGCCCACCACCTGCACGTCGGGCCGCTTGCGCGTCAGGCCGTCCTTGAAGTACTTGGCCACCTGGTGGCCGTGCGAGTAGTTCTGGTTGATCAGGTACACGCGCTTGATGTCCTTCTCGTCGCGCATGTAGGTGGTCAGCGCTTCCATCTTCATCGACGTGTCGGCGTCGAAGCGGAAGTGCCAGAAGCTGCACTTGCTGTTGGTGAAGTCGGGGTCCACCGCGGCGTTGTTGAAGAACACCAGCTCCTTGCCGGGGTTGCGCTCGTTGTGGCGGGTGATGCCGTCGATCAGCGCGCCGGCCACCGAGCTGCCGTTGCCCTGCGTCACGTAGCTGATGCCCTGGTCGATGGCAGCGCGCAGCGCGGTCAGGCTTTCCTGCGGGTTGAGCTTGTTGTCGAAGGGGACGATCTCGAACTTCACACCCGCTGGGTTGTTGGCCCCGATCTTCTCGGCCATGTACTGGAAGGTGCGCAGGCTGTTCTGGCCGATGTTGGCCAGCGGGCCCGACAACGGGTCCATCCAGGCGATCTTGACCGTCTGCCCGGCCTGGGCCCGCACGATGGCCGGAGAAAGTACCGCCGAGGCGGCCACGGCGGCGTTGAACTGCCTGCGCGTGATCTGCATGAGTGTCTCCTGTTGCGTTGTCTGGAACAAACCCGGCGAAGGTAGCCGAAGGCTTGCACCGCCGCGCTCAGGGACTACCCCGAAGCCGTGTCGCCGATGACGTTCCGGCACCCTGGGGGAAGCCCGGGATGTCACCATGGAGACAATGCCTTGGCCGACGGCGCCGCACCAGCCTGGCGCATCCGGCGGACAATACGGTTTGGCCATACGTCCCCACGCAGCCGCCCGAGAGTTCACCCCATGACCGCGCCGCACGACCACGACGACCCCCGCTACCCGGTGCGCAAGTCCGACGCCGAGTGGCGCGAACAGCTCGACCGCACGCAGTACCAGGTGGCGCGCCACGCCGCCACCGAGCGCGCCTTCACCGGCCGCTACTGGGACCACTTTGCCGCCGGCAGCTACCACTGCGTGGGCTGCGGCATCCCGCTGTTCGAGAGCCGTACCAAGTTCGACGCCGGCTGCGGCTGGCCCAGCTACTGGGAGCCGGTCAACGCCGACGTGATCGAACGCGTGGAAGACCGCAGCCACGGCATGGTGCGGGTGGAGGTGCGCTGCCAGCGTTGCGGCAGCCACCTGGGCCACGTGTTCCCGGACGGCCCGGTGCCCACCGGCGAGCGCTACTGCATCAACTCCGCCGCCATCAACTTCGAGGCCGAGTGAATGAGCAGCTGGTTGGACGCCGACACCCTGCGCGCCCGGCTGCTCAGCGCGTTGCAGCCCACCGAGTTGCTGGTGCAGGACGACAGCCATCGGCACGCCGGCCATGCCGGCGCGCGCGAAGGGCGGCACTACACGGTGCGCCTGACCAGCCCGCGCTTCGCCGGGCTGCCAAGGGTGGCCAGACACCGCCTTGTGTATGATTCCTTGGGCCCGCTGGCTGCCCAAGGTGTGCACGCGCTGGCCATCGTTGCGCTGGCGCCTGGCGAGGCGCCGCCGGCCGCTCTCACCACCCGTCACCAAGAAACTTGAACTGCCGGCCGCGTTCCGCGGTCTGAGCGGCTGCCCGGCCCCTGTTTTCCTTGTCTGCGCCGCCTTGGCGCCCACCCTGTGAAAGTTCGAATATGAAGCTGATGCCGAATGCTGCCCTGCCCGCGGCCCGCGTGACCGTCCGCATGACCGTCCGCGCAATGGCCCTGGTGCTGGGTCTGGGCGCTGCCGCACTGCCCGCGGTGGCCCAGAACGTGGCCATCGTCAACGGCAAGCCGGTGCCCATGGCGCGCGTGGACGCGCTGCTGAAGGAAGCCGAGCGCGCCGGCCAGCCCACCAGCCCCGAGCTGCAGAAGCAGGTGCGCGACCAGGTGGTGCTGCGCGAGATCTTCGTGCAGGAAGCCGAGCGCCAGGGCCTGGCCGCCACGCCGGACTACCGCTCCCGCATGGAGCTGGCCCGCCAAAGCCTGCTCATCCGCGAGCTGTTCGACGACTGGAAGCGCAAGCACCCCGTCAGCGATGCCGACGCGCAGGTGGAGTACGACAAGTTCAAGGCCCAGGCCGGGGGCCTGGAGTACCGCGCCCGCCACATCCTGGTGGAGACGGAAGACGAGGCCAAGGCCGTGACCGCCCAGCTGCAGCGCGGCGGCAACTTCGAGGAACTGGCCAAGAAGCACAGCAAGGACCCGGGCTCGGCCGAAAACGGCGGCGACCTGGACTTCGCCAAGGCCGACGCCTACGTGCCCGAGTTCGGCCAGGCCATGGTCAAGCTGGGCAAGGGCGAAACCACCGCCGCGCCGGTGAAGAGCCCCTTCGGCTGGCACATCATCCGCGTGGAAGACACGCGCGAGGCGCCGTTCCCGGCCTTTGCCGACGTGAAAGACCAGATCAAGCAGCGCATAGAGCAGGTGCGCATGCAGGACTACCAGGAAGAACTGCGCACCAAGGCCAAGACCGACTACAACTTCGGCCCGTAAGGCCGGGCCGGCCGCACGGCGCGGCGCCCGCGCCGTGAAGGCCGCCCCGAAGTTGCCCCGCCGGCGCTGGCCGCCGGCCGTTATCGTTCAGCCATGCGCGCCCCCGCCACCGGTGCCCACTGGCAGCTGACGCTGTTCGGCGGCGTGCGCGCCGACAGCCGCAGCACCGCCATCACCCACTGGCCCAGCCGGGCCGCCGCCCTGCTGCTGGCACGCCTGGCGCTGGCGCCGCAGCGCGCCCACCCGCGCGAGGAGCTGACCGAGCTGCTGTGGCCCGGCGCCGACCCCGGCCTGGGCAAGCCGCGGCTGCGCCAGGTGCTGTCCACGCTGCGCGCCCTGCTGGAAACGCCGGAGACCCCGCGCGACGCCGTCATCGTCGCCGACCGGCAGGCGGTGCGCCTGGTGCCTGGGGCCCTGGGCAGCGATGTGGCCCGCTTTGAACACTGTGTCGCGCAAGGCGACGCCGCCGGCGCACGGCAACTGCATGCCGGCGACTTCATGCCCGGCTACTACGACGACTGGGTGGTCGAAGAACGCTACCGCCTTGCGGCGATGCTGGAGGGCCTGCCGGCGGCCAGCCCCGCTGCAGCTGCCGCGCCCGGCCCCGCTTTCGGCGTTGCCGGCATTGCAGCCGCACCGCCCGCCACCGCCGGGCCCACCCGCGCCCTGCCCAGCTACTGGACCCGCGCCTTCGGCCAGGAAACCGCGCTGGCCCAGCTGCGCTCGGCGCTGTATGGCCGGCGCCTGCTCACGGTGCTGGGCCCGGGCGGCAGCGGCAAGACGCGGCTGTCGGTGGCCGTGGCCGAGGCGCTGCAGGCCGACAGCAGCGACCGCCAGGTCATCTTCGTGCCCCTGGCAGAAGCCTCGGACGCCGCCAGCCTGTGGCGCGAGCTGGCGCGGGCGCTGGCCCCCTCGCCGGACCTGGCCGCCGACAGCCGGCCGCAGCAGACGCTGGAAGCCCTGGCGCTGCGGCCCACCTTGCTGGTGCTGGACAACGTCGAGCAACTGGACGCCAGCGCCGTCGAGGCCATCGCCAGCCTGCTGGCCGGCAGTGCCGGTCTTCAGCTGCTGACCACCTCGCGCCGCCGCCTGGGGCTGGACGGCGAAGCCGTCTTCGAGATGCCCAGCCTGGTGCTGCCGGCGCCCGACGCCTCGCCGGCCGATGCCGGCCGTTCGGCGGCGGTGGCCTTGTTCGTGGACCGTGCACGGGCCTTGCGCGCCGAGTTCCATCTGACGCCGGGCAACGTGGCCGCGGTGGTGAGCCTGGTGCAGCTGCTGGCCGGCATGCCGCTGGCCATAGAGCTGGCTGCGTCGCGCCTGCGCGGCCGCCAGCCGGCCGACCTGCTGGCGCAGCTGAGCAGCGATGCCGGCTCGCCCATGCTGGATCTGCTGGCGCGCCCGGGCCAACGGCCCGGCGGCCCTTCGCGCCACGCCTCCATGCGCCATGTGCTGGCCTGGAGCTGGCGCCAGCTCTCGCCGCCGCTGCAGCGCCTGCTGGAAGGCCTGTCGGTACCCGGCGAAACCCTGGGCGAGCAGATGACCGCCGCCATCGCCGCCGCGCTGGGCCTGCCTGCCGGCAGCGCTCTGGCGGCGCTGCTGGACGAAGCGGTGGACAGCGGCCTCCTGCGCCAAGTGGCCGCCGCCGGCGAAGCCCCGCTGTACGCCATGCCCCCGCCGGTGCGCGAGTACGCCGCCGAAACCCGGCCCGCCGACCTGGCCGCCACCGTGCGGCGCGCGCTGCGGCGCTGGCTGGCCGCGCAGGCCGCAGCCCGCCTGCCGGCCGAACGCACCGCGCTGTGGCCCGACCTGCGCCAGATGCCGCCGCTGCTGCTGCATGCCGCCGCCGACGGCGACGAAGCCGCGGCGCTGGATCTGGCGCTGGCGGCACGCAGCGAATGGCAGGCCGCCGCCATCTCGCCCGACCTGATGCAGGCCTTGTCGCAGGCCGTCGTCGCCAGCGCCGACGCCGGCTCGCCGGCCCTGGCCTCGGCCGGCCACGAGCTGCTGGCCATGCTTCACCACTACCGCGCCGACACCGCCGCCGCGCTGCGGCACGTGCAGCAGGCCCTGGCGCTGGCGCCCGACGACTGGCACCGCGCCGCGGCGCTGCACACGCACAGCGCCTTGCGCATGCTCAACGGCGAGGCGCTGGAGCCCGCCCTGGCCTTGCTGGACCAAGCGCAGGCGCTGGCCCGCAGCAGCGGCAACCAGCGCGTGCTGGCGCTGACGCTGCGCCTGCGCGGCCTGGTGGCCGTCAACTACCGCGAGGACTACGCCACCGCCGAGGCCATGGCCACCGAGTGCCGCGCCATCCACGAAGCCACGGGCGACGTGCTGCAGGCCCGCTCCGCCCAGGTGGACATCGCCGTGTGCTGGGCCTGGCTGGACCGCGAGGCGGCGGCCGCGGCCTGGCTGGAGACCGCCTTTGCCGCCTGGCGGCGCGAGCCGCCTTCGCTGCCGCTGATCGCCGGCCTGTGCCAGCTGGGGCGCATACAACTGCGCCTGCGGCGGGCCGCGGCCGCCGAGGCCGCGTTCCGCGAGTGCATCACGCTGGGCCGGCAGTGCCGCTGGCAGGCGGTGGTGCTGCGCTCGCTGCTGCACCTGCCCGAAGCCTGGGCGTTGCGCGGCTTTGTGCGCCAGGCGGCGCTGCTGCTGGGCCATGCCGAGGCCGAGCACCAACGCTGCGGCAAGCAGCTGAGCCGCGCCGAAGCCGCCGAGGTGACGCTGGGCCGCCAGTGGCTGGAACAAAGCCTGGGTGCCGACACCACGGCGGCGCTGCTTGCCGCAGGCGCCCAGCTGGACGCCGACGCCGCCTGGCAACTGCTGGACGAAGTGGCGGCGGCGCCGGTGCGGGCCGCCTGAGACTCAGGGAACTCAGGGCACCAGCACGCTGCTGCCGGTGGTGCGGCGGGCCTCCAGGTCGCGGTGCGCCTGGGCCACGTCGGCCAGTGCGTAGCGCTGGTCTATGCGTATCTTCACCGCGCCGCTGCCCACCACCTCGAACAAGTCGTCGGCCATGGCCTGCGTGGCCTCGCGCGTGGCGATGTGCGTGAACAGCGTCTGCCGGGTGAGGTACAGCGAACCCTTGGCCGCCAGCAGGCCGGGCGCCTGCGGCGGCACCGGGCCGCTGGCATTGCCAAAGCAGCACATCAGGCCGAAGGGCCGCAGGCAGTCCAGGCTGCCGTCGAAGGTGTCCTTGCCCACCGAGTCGTACACCACCTTCACGCCGCGCCCTCCGGTGAGGGCCTTCACGCGCTCGACGAAGTTCTCTGCGCGGTAGTCGATGGCGAACTCGGCGCCGTGCTCCAGCGCCAGCTGGCACTTGGCGGCACCGCCGGCGGTGGCAATCAGGCGCAGGCCCAGCGCACGCGCCCACTGGCAGGCGATCAGCCCCACCCCGCCGGCCGCGGCATGGAACAGCACGAAGTCGCCGGCTTGCAGGCCTTCCACGGGCCGCACCCGCTTGAGCAGGTACTGCGCCGTCAAGCCCTTGAGCATCATGGCCGCGCCGGTGTCGAAGTCGATGGCGTCGGGCAGCACCACCACATTGCGCGCCGGCATCACCCGCACGTCGCTGTAGCTGCCCGGCGGGTTGCTGGCGTAGGCCACGCGGTCGCCGGCCTTCAGGTGCGTGACGCCCTCGCCCACCGCCTCCACCAGGCCGGCGCCTTCCATGCCCAGGGCCAGCGGCAAGGCATTGGGGTACAGGCCGGTGCGCTGGTAGACGTCTATGAAGTTCAGGCCGCAGGCGTGGTGGCGTACGCGGACCTCGCCCGGGCCCGGCTCACCCACTTGCACCTCCACCAGCTGCATCTGCTCGGGGCCGCCGAACGCGGCAATCTGGATGGCACGGGGCATGGCGGAGTCTCCTGGTGTAGTGAACAACAGGCTGCGAGCGTAAGCCAAGCCCATGACTTGCTGCGACGCGGGGTCATGGCGCAGCATCGGGCCCATGAAACGCGCCGTGCAAGCTCCCAACCTGGTGCTGGCCACGCTGTGGGCCGACATGCTCAGCGGCGTGGGCATACCGGCCAGCGTGCAGCGCCTGTACGCCAGCGGCATCGCCGGCGAGATCCCGCCGGACCAGAGCCTGCCCGAGGTATGGGTGCAGGAAGACGATGACGTGGAACGCGCCCGCGCGCTGCTGCACGCCTGGCAGCACCAGCCCGAGCGGCGCTGGGCCTGCCGCGGCTGCGGGGAGATCGTCGAAGGGCCGTTCGAGCAGTGCTGGAACTGCGGGCGCCTGCGGGAGGAAGACGGGCGCTGAGCGCGACGTGGCTGCCTAAGACATGCCGGGAAGCCTTGGCGCGCTCCGGGCGGCGGGCAGAGGGAAGGCCGGTCTGCGCGCCGCCCGATATCGGTGCTCGACCGGCCTTCCCTCTACCCGCCTGAGGGCTGGTGGCCCGTGTCAGCAAAGCAGCCGCGGCTGCGCGACGGAACCAGCGGCGGTACTCGGCGGGCAGCGGGTGTCGGGCGGGCCTGGCGAGCACCGATATCGGGCGGCGCACAGCCAGGCCCGCCCGGCGACCACTGCATGCCGCGCAGCGGCAGGACGGCGAGTGAACTCAGCCCAAGCGCCGCACCCGCCGCCGGTAGTCGCCCACGTTGTCGCCGCGAATGCGGGTGTTGCGCGTGCCGCGTATCTGGTCGATCTTGCGGTCGCTGCTCTGGATGGGCCCGGCCTCGACATGCGTCTCGTACTCGAAGCTGTGCGACTTGTCGGTGTTGCGGTAGTGCCGCCAGATGCCCATGTACAGCGCGATGCCGCCGGCCGGGCCCAGCAACAGCAGCACCAGATCGCCGAACTCGCCTTCCATCACGCGCTCCTCGCCAGGATCGCGATGGCGATCGCTTCCAGAATGGTGCCTACCGTCAACGCCGCCAGCAGCAGCTTGCCGCGTGCCACCGGGATGCTGCCCATGGTTTCGCCGGTGCGTGCGTTGACCGCCACGTAGTGCACCATGCCGCGCCCGCCTTCCACGTGGTAGTACGAGTACAGCCACACCGGCAGGTACATGGACACCCAGCGGGTGCCGTGCACGTCCAGCTTCTCCTGCTCCCATCGCACGCCGCGGTCGTAGCGTGCCACCGAGGGCCGCGCCTTGGCCCGCGCGATGGACAGCAGTTGCTGCTCCAGCGCCGGCTGCAGCGCCGACACGTCCTGGTCGCGCTTTTCCGAGGTGAAGCCCGACAGGTAGGCCGCGTTCCAGCGCACCGCGTTCTTGGTGTCGAAGGGCAGGATGGTGTTGATGATGTTGTTGGTGTTGGTCTTGGCGTCGAAGCGTGCGCGCTCGGCCGAAGACTCCATGGTGAGGTCGTCCACCGTGAAGTCGAAGCTGCGTCCCACCTGGTACACGTCGGCGTCGTAGTAGGTTTTCTTGTCCTTGCCGCTGCCGCGGGTGTAGCGCGCGGTCTGCACCTCGCCCTGGCCCTGCAGCTCGGCGCTGGCGTGGCCGTCCACCACCATGTAGGGCATGTACACGCCCACCACGTTCTCGGGCGTGAACTCGCGCTTGAAGCGGGCGTGCGCAAACATGCGCCGGCCGGCGGCGAAGGCCCGTATCTTCTCCACCGCCTGCGCGTGGGTCAGCTGGAACGGCAGCACCGCGTCGGGCACCGCGCCGTTGGGCACCTGGTCGTTGACCGACAGCACATGGCGGCACCAGTGGCAGCGCGCGTTCAGCCGGTGGCCGGTGTCTATCACCACCTCGGCGGCACAGCCGCTGCACTTGAGCGTGAGCACGCCGTCGGCGGCGGCGTCTATGTCTTGCGCACCCGAGGCGATGACGGTGCCGCGCAGGTCGCGGTGGCCGCCGCCCAGGCCCAGGGCCTCTTCGACGCGCTCTTCGTCCCATTCGAAACGGCAGTACAGGCACACCAGGCGGCCGCTGCCCGGGCGCAGTTGAACCTCGGTGGAACCACACTTCGCGCAGCGGTTGACGCCGTCGCGCAGCCGCTGGTTGGTGCTGACCAGGTCCGGCGGGGACGACATGGCTGCGCCGGGCGCCTGCGCGCTGTCAGGTCTGCCCGGCTACCGGCTCAGAGGCCCAGCACCTTGGCCTTGGCCGCGTCGTAGTCGGCCTGGGTGATGAGGCCGCGGTCCAGCATGGTCTTGAGCTGGGTCAGCTTGGCGATGGGGTCGTCCGCGGCGGGGGACGGTGCCGAGGCCACTGCCGGCGCCGCAGCGGCCGGCGCCGAGTTCGCGCCCACCCCCGGCACCGGTTGCTGCAGGCCCGCCAGCCCCACACCGCCCGCGGCCATGCCCAGGCCCACCAGCCCGGCGGCGCCGGTGTTCTCGCCCGCCGACTGGAAGCCCGCGGCCACCGAGGCCTGCAGGTTGGAGTTGCCGCGCGCACCGGCCAGCGCGTCGGCGCGCTGCACGGTCTTGAGCAGCTCGCGCGTGTTTTCGTCGTACTCGATGGCGATGATCGCCGTCTTCACGATCTCCAGCCCGCGCGCACTCTTCCACTGGTAGGCGCTTTCCACCGCCTGCGACAGGCTGTGCGCAAAGCCCAGCGAGTCCTGCTGTATGCGAGTGATGCGGTTGCCCTTGGCCGGGTCGTTGGTGTAGAGCGAAAAGGCCGGTGCCAGCGAGCCCACCACTTCGTGGAACAACTGCGTGGCGGCGTCGTTGTCCAGGTCGCTGAAGTCGAACACCTTGCCCGGCCGCAGGTAGGCGGCGGGCACATAGCTCTTCACGAACAGGATGGGGTCCACGATGCGCATCGTGTAGGTGCCGCGCGTCAGCGCGCCCACCTGGGCGTTGAGGTAGGCGTCGTCCCAGTAGATCTCGCTTTGCGTGCCGAAGCGGTTGTTGGGCAGCTCCTTCAGGCTCACGAAGAACGCCGCCTGCTGCGCCGCCGGCCGGCCGCCGAACTTGAAGCGCTCCCACGAGGTCTTGATCAGCGGGCTCAGCAAGCCGTTGCCGGCAAAGATGGAGGCCGAATCCGGCGCGTCGGAGTTCCAGATGTAGCCGCCGGCTTCGGCAGCGAAGCCGGTGATGGCGCCGTCCTGCATCAGCAGCAGACCGTAGCCCTCGGGCACGATGATCTTGCTGCCGTTGCTGATCACGCCCTCGGAGCCCTGCGTGTTGGAGCCCCGGCCTGCATTGCGCCCGGCCGGCACCGCGGCAAACAGCGCCGCCGTGGCCGGCAGGTTCGCGGGCACGGTGTGGAAGTCCAGCCACTGGTCGGCAAAGGTGCCGCCCAGGGCGTCCAGCGCTGCCTTGATCAGACCCATGATGTGCTCCTCGCGTTGCCTGGCCGGAGAGTCTACCCAAGCCCGCGCCAACTACCGCCGGCAGCGGTGTTCAGTCCACCGGCACCAGCTTCGCGATGGACAAGGCCAGCCACTTGCTGCCATGCCGACCAAAGCGCACCTGCGCGCGTGCGTCGGCGCCGCGCCCTTCCAGCACCGTCACCACGCCTTCGCCGAACTTGGTGTGGAACACGGTCTGGCCCACGCGCAGGCCCCCCTGGTCCTCCCGCGGCGCGGCGCGTGGCAGCGGGGGCGGCGGCAGCGAGCGGAGGTTGTCCAGGCGGCCGGCACCCACGATGCCGGTGAGGCCGCTGCCGCGCTGCCAGGCCTCCTGGTACTCGCGGGCATAGCCCGAGCCGAAGCCGGCGTGGCGCGGCGTCAGCCACTTCAGCGAGGCCTCCGGCAGCTCGTCGAAGAAGCGGCTGCGCACGTGGTAGCGCGTCTGCCCGTGCAGCATGCGGGTCTGGCTGAAGCTCAGGTACAGGCGCTGGCGCGCGCGCGTGATGGCCACATACATCAGCCGGCGCTCTTCTTCCAGGCCGTCGGTGTCGGCCAGCGCGTTTTCGTGCGGGAACAGGCCTTCTTCCATGCCGGTGATGAACACGGCGCCGAACTCCAGGCCCTTGGCCGAGTGCACGGTCATCAACTGCACCGCATCGGCACCGGCCTGGGCCTGGTTGTCGCCGGCTTCCAGGCTGGCGTGTGTCAGGAAGGCGGCCAGCGGGCTCATGATCTCGCCGGTCTCGGCGTCCGGTGCCACCTCGACGGCGGCAGCGCGCTCGTCCACCGGCAGCGCCACGGCGTCCTTGCCGAAGCCCTCCTGCGTGACGAAGCTCTCAGCAGCGTTGACCAGTTCCTCGAGGTTCTCTACCCGGTCGGCGCCGTCCTTGTCGTTGCGGTAGAAGTCCAGCAGGCCGCTGTGCTGCAGCACGTGCTCGATGATCTCGCGCAGCGTCAGCCCGGCGGTGGCGCTGCGCATGGCGTCCACCAGCTCCACGAAACCGCGCAGCTTGGTGCCGGCGGCGCCGGCCACCTCGCCGATGCTGGCGGCCAGGCTGCGGCCCCCGCTGCGGGCCGCATCCTGCAGCTGCTCCACCGTGCGCGCGCCTATACCACGGGCCGGGAAGTTGACGACACGCAGGAAGCTGGTGTCGTCGCCCGGGTTCTCCAGCAGCCGCAGGTAGGCCAGCGCGTGCTTGACCTCGGCACGCTCGAAGAAGCGCAGGCCGCCGTACACGCGGTAAGGCACGCCGGCGTTGAACAGCGCACTCTCCAGCACACGGCTCTGGGCGTTGCTGCGGTACAGCAGCGCGATGTCGCTGCGCGCCAGGCCGGCACGGTGCAGCTGCTGCAACTCTTCCAGCATCCACTGCGCCTCGGCGAAGTCGCTGTTGGCCTCGAACACGCGCACCGGCTCGCCGGCGCCGGCATCGGTGCGCAGGTTCTTGCCCAGGCGCTGGCTGTTGTGGCTGATCAAGTGGTTGGCGGCGTCCAGGATGTGCGCCACCGAGCGGTAGTTCTGCTCCAGCTTCACCACCTGGCCCACGCGGTACTCGCGCTCGAAGTCGGCCATGTTGCCCACGCGCGCGCCGCGAAAGGCGTAGATGCTCTGGTCGTCGTCGCCCACGGCAAACACGCCCTGCGGCGCCAGGCCGGCCACGGTGCCGGGAGTCCCCTCCACCGCCGTACCCGGCGGGGGCGCAAACATCTTCAGCCAGGCGTACTGCAAACGGTTGGTGTCCTGGAACTCGTCCACCAGCAGGTGGCGAAAGCGCCGGCGGTAGTGTTCGCGCAGCGCGTCGTTGTCGCGCAGTAGCTCGTAGCTGCGCAGCATCAGCTCGGCGAAGTCCACCACGCCTTCGCGGGTGCACTGTTCCTCGTAGGTCTCGTACACGCGCACCAGCGTGCGGGTGTGTTCGTCGCGCACCTCCACGTCCGCCGGGCGGCGGCCTTCTTCCTTGTGCCCGGCGATGAACCAGGCCAGTTGTTTGGGCACGTAGCGCTCGTCGTCCAGGTTCAGCGCCTTGACCACGCGCTTCACAGCGGCCAGCTGGTCGGCGCTGTCCAGGATCTGAAAGCCCTGCGGCAACCCGGCCAGCTTCCAGTGCGCACGCAGGAAGCGGTTGCACAGGCCGTGGAAGGTACCTATCCACATGCCGCGCACCGACACCGGCAGCATGGCCGACAAGCGCGTGAGCATCTCGCGCGCCGCCTTGTTGGTGAAGGTGACGGCCAGCACGCCGCCAGGCGACACCTGGCCGGTGGCCAGCAGCCAGGCGATGCGGGTGGTGAGCACACGGGTCTTGCCCGAGCCGGCGCCGGCCAGTATCAGACCGGGCTCGGGCGGCAGGGTAACTGCAGCGCGCTGCTCGGGGTTCAGCCCCGCCAGCAGCGCATCGGCAGAGGCGACGGCAACATCCATGGGCGGATTCTAGAAGCCGCCCTCGCCTGCGCCGCCGCGCGGCTTCAGGGTGTGACCGGTGGTGCGTGCGCTGCCAGCAGATCCAGGTCCACCAGCGTCATGGGGCCGCTGTCGCCGTCCTCGCCCGGCTCGCCCGTCAGGCGCCGCAGCGCCTGCACCCCCTGCGGGCCGTGCAGCCAGGCCGGCAGCTTGTCGCCGCCCATGGGCCGGCTCAGCAGGTAGCCCTGCACTTCGTCGCAGCCCAGGGTGCGCAGGTAGCAGGCCTGCTCGGGGGTTTCCACGCCCTCGGCCACCACCTTCATGTTCAGGCTGCGGCCCATGGCGACGATGGCGGTCGCGATGGCGGCGTCTTCCGGGTCGTGCGGCAGTTCGCTCACGAAGCTGCGGTCTATCTTCAGCGTGTCTATGGAGAACCGCTTCAGGTAGCTCAGCGACGAGTGCCCGGTGCCGAAGTCGTCCATGGCCACACGCACGCCCAGGGCGTACAGCGCCGCCAGCGCGCTGCGCGTGGCTTCGTTGTCCTCCATCAGCAGGCTTTCGGTGAGCTCCAGCTCCAGGCGCTGCGGCGCCACGCCGGCCTCGCGCAGCGTGTCGGCGATGAAGCGCGCCAGGTTGGGCTGGCGAAACTGCCTGGACGACAGGTTGACGGCCAGCGTCAGCGGCGGCATGCCGGCGGCATCCCAGGCCGCCAGCTGCGAGCACGCCGCACGCAGCACCCAGGCACCCACCGGCAGGATGAGCCCGCTGTCTTCCAGCACGCTGATGAAACGCTCCGGCGAGACCAGGCCGCGGCCCGGTGCGTCCCAGCGCAGCAGGGCCTCGACGCCGGTGACCCGCCCGTCCGACAAGCGGGCCTTGGGCTGGTAGTGCAGCACGAACTCGCCACGCTCCAGCGCGCGGCGCAACTGGCTCTCCAGCGACAGCCGGGCGGCCACCTCGGCGCTGAGCTCCTGGCTGAAGAAGCTGTAGGTGCCGCGCCCCATGGCCTTGGAGCGGTACATGGCCATGTCGGTGTGGCGTATCAGCCCGTCGAGATCGGTGTCGTCGTCGGGGTACATGGAGATGCCTATGCTGGCGCGCACGTGCAGCTCGTTTTCCAGCCAGTGGAAGGGCGCTTCCAGCGCTTCCTGTATGCGCCGCGCCAGCAACGCCGCGTCCTCGGCGCTGCCCACCTGTTCGGCGATCACGGTGAACTCGTCGCCGCCCAGGCGCGACACGGTGAAGGGGTCGTCGGCACCGGGCCGCGCCACGGAGTCCACGCTGCGCAGGCAGTCGCCCAGGGTCTGCGCCACGTGGCGCAGCAGCTGGTCGCCCACCTCGTGGCCCAGGCTGTCGTTGATGACCTTGAAGTGGTCCAGGTCCAGGAACATCAGTGCCATGGACTGCTGCTGGCGGCGCGCCCGCGCCATGGCACGCGCCAGCCGGTCGCGGAACAGCGTGCGGTTGGGCAGGCCGGTGAGGCTGTCGTAGTTGGCCAGGTACTGCAGGCGGTCCTGCGTGACGCGGCGTTCGGTGATGTCGCGCAGCATCACCACGTACTGCGCGTGGCCGTCCAGCCGCGTTTCGCTGACCGTCAGCTCCACCGGGAAGGTGCTGCCATCGGCGCGGCGGCCCACGGTCTCCCACTGGCCGGCACCGAAGCCCGGCCCGTCCACCGACAGCGGCGCCAGCCAGTCGCCTATGGGCGTGCCGCGCATCTGCACCGGCTCGGCGGCCAGCAGGCGCGCCGCCACCGGGCTGCACAGCAGCACGCCGCCGTCCACGCGGCAGGTCAGCAGACCGATCTCGGAGTGTTCAAACAGGCGCAGCAACTGGCGCGCGCCGCCGGTGCCGCTGCGCGGTGCACTTGCCGGGGTGGCGCGAGGTGCCGGCAGCGGCAGCTTCGCGTCGCCCGCCCAGGCCACCCGCGCGGCCCGCCAGGCCGCACGCAGGCGCGCCGCAGCGCCCTGTCCCGTGCTGCTGCTCATTGTGGTTTTCCTTGTGGTCGCCGCGGGGTTATCGGCCGCGCGTGCAGGGTCTTGAGCCGCAGGGTGCCGGCGTAGAATGCGGCACCGGGCCCAAATTCTGGTTCCCGGCCATCGGCCCGCACCACCGGCTTCCACGGTGGCCTCGCGGCCAGCCGGGCCCGCCAGGTCAAGCGCTCCTTCGCCACTGCCCTTACGGAGCCCCGGTCATGGAAATCTTCGACTACGACAACATCCTGCTGCTGCCGCGCAAGTGCCGCGTGGACAGCCGCAGCGAGTGCGACACCTCGGTGGAGTTCGGCGGCCGCCGCTTCACGCTGCCGGTGGTGCCGGCCAACATGAAGACGGTGCTGGACGAGCCCATCGCCCGCCACCTGGCCGAGAGCGGGCACTTCTACGTGATGCACCGCTTCGACCTGGACAACGTGGCCTTCGCCCGCCGCATGCGCGACGCAGGCTTGTTCGTGTCCATCAGCTCGGGCGTGAAGCCGCAGGACTTCGACACCATCAACCGCCTGGCCGCCGAAGGCGTGGGTGCGGACTACATCACCATAGACATCGCCCACGGCCATGCCGACAGCGTGCGCCGCACCATCGAGCACATCAAGGCGAAGCTGCCCGGCACCTTCGTCATCGCCGGCAACGTGGCCACGCCCGAGGCGGTGATCGACCTGGAAAACTGGGGCGCCGACGCCACCAAGGTGGGCGTGGGCCCGGGCAAGGTGTGCATCACCAAGCTCAAGACCGGCTTCGGCACCGGTGGCTGGCAGCTCAGCGCGCTGAAGTGGTGCGCCCGCGTGGCCACCAAGCCCATCATCGCCGACGGGGGCATACGCCACCACGGCGACATCGCCAAGAGCGTGCGCTTCGGTGCCTCGATGATCATGATCGGCTCGCTGTTCGCCGGCCACGAGGAGAGCCCGGGGCAGACGGTGGAAGTCGACGGCCGGCAGTACAAGGAGTACTACGGCTCGGCCAGCGACTTCAACAAGGGCGAGTACAAGCACGTGGAAGGCAAGCGCATCCTCGAGCCCATCAAGGGCCGGCTGGCCGACACGCTGCGCGAGATGCGCGAAGACCTGCAAAGCAGCATCAGCTACGCCGGCGGGCGCGCCCTGGCCGACCTGAAGCGGGTCAACTACGTCATCCTGGGTGGGGAAAACGCCGGCGAGCACCTGTTCATGTAGGCTTGCGGGCCATGCCCGAGCTCGCTCCGCCCAGCGCACCCGAGGCCGCGCCCGAAGCCCCAGCCGACGCCCTGCCGGTCGCCGTCGCCACCCGTCTGGAGCAGGTGCGCGCCGGGCTGCTGAGCGACCCGGCCGGCTCGCTGGCGCTGGCCCAACAGGTGCACCGCGAACTGGGCGAACTGGCCCCACCGGCCTGGCGTGCCCAAACCTTGCGCCACCTGGGCCTGGCCCAGGCCTACGCCGGTGCGGCGCGCGAAGCGCTGGCCACGCTGCAGGCCGCGCTGGCGGCGGTGCCGGCGCAAGACCTGCCGTTGCGCACCCAGGTCGAACGCAGCCTGAGCGTGGCCTACGACCAACTGGGCGCGCTGGACAGCTCGCTGCACTGGGCCATGCAGGCCGCCGCCTCGGCGCGCGACGCGGCCGACAACGACCTGCTGGCCGAGGCCCTGGTGTCTTGCGGGATTGCACGTTCACGCGCCGGTGACGCCGCCGGCGGCCTGCTGAGTTACCAGGAGGCGCTGCGCCTGCACGAGACCGCCGGCCGGCACCGCGCCGGTTGCAGCGTGCTCAACAACATGGGCATCAACCTCAAGAACCTGGGGCGGCTGGAGGAATCCGTCGCCTGCCTGCGGCGCGCCGAGGCCGCGCTGCAGCCGTCGCCCGACCCGGCGGCCCGGGCCATGGTGTTGTCCAACCTGGGCGAGCCGCTGTGGCGCCTGGGCCGGCTGGACGAGGCGCAGGCGGTGCTGGACGCCGCCCTGGCCAACCTGGGCGGCCCGCAAACCGCCAGCCACGAGCCCACGGCGCGCTGGCTGCGCGCGCAGGTGCTGCACACGCGCGGCTTGGGCGACGAGGCCCGCGCCGAACTGCAACTGGCCCTGGCCGCAGCACGGCGCGAGGGCCGCCGCGACACCGAGGCCAAGGTGGAACTGTCGCTGTCCGAGCTGGACGCCGAGGCGGGCGACCACGCCTCGGCCCTGGAGCACCACCGGCGCTTCCATGCGCTGGAGGGCCAGCAGCGCGACGGCGAGGCGGCGCGGCGCATCCAGGCCCTGACGGTGCAGGCCGACCTGGCCCAGGCGCGGCACGAGGCCGAGGTCTACCGGCTGCGCCACGGCGAGATCGCCGAGGCCCACCAGCGGCTGCAAGCCCTGCACGAGGCGCTGCTGGCGGCCCACGAAGAACGCTCGACGCTGCTGTCGCGGCTGGAAGCGCAGTCCCGCACCGACACGCTGACCGGCCTGGCCAACCGCCGCCACCTGGACGAGCGGCTGGCCGAGGAGTTCGCGCGCAGCCGGCGCCTGGGCCGCCCGCTGGCGGTGGCCATGTGCGACCTGGACAACTTCAAGCAGATCAACGACCGCCTGGGCCACGCCGTGGGCGACCAGGTGCTGCGCACCACCGCGCAGCTGCTGCAGCGGTCCTGCCGCGACATCGACCTGGTGGCCCGCTACGGCGGCGAGGAGTTCTGCTTCGTCTTTGTCGAAGGCGACACCGACGCGGCCCGCCGCGCCTGCGAGGCCGCCCGCCAGGCGGTGGCCGGCCACGACTGGGCGGCCGTGCAGCCCGGGCTGCAGGTGACCTTGTCGGTGGGCATCGCCGGCGCCGCCGGCTGCGCCACCCACGCCGAGCTGCTGGCCCAGGCCGACCGCCGGCTGTACGACGCCAAGCGGCGGGGCAAGAACCGCGTCGTGCTCTGACACGCCGGCGCCCGCGCGCCGGGCGCCCGGGGTTGGCAGTGGCTGCTGGTCGTCCATGTGCGGCACTGTGCCGGCTCGGCGTTGCGCGGCCGTTGCGGCGCGTTGCAGCCACACCGGTTGTGCCCTGGCGGACCGAACGTTACATTTGTCGGCGTCAAAGGGAGTCAACAAAAAATGCCCGCTTCAGAAGCGGTAGACAGCCAGCTGTTGCAGTTGGCCATCGAGCAATCGCCCGATGCCGTGGTGCTGTGCGGTCCGGACGACCGCATCCTGTACTGGAGCCCCGGTGCGCAGGCGCTGTTCGGCCACGCCCCGCAGGAAGCCCGCGGTCAGCGCTGGTGCGAGCTGGTGGTGCCCGACAACCTGCACCAGCGTGAACTGGGCAGCCGCGACACGGCCCACGGCGACGCCGTGCTGCGCGCGGCGCTGCGCCGCCACCGAAACGGCCACCTGATCTACGTGGACGCCGTCACGCGCACTGTGCGCCACGCCGACGGCAGCGTGCACTGCCACGTGGTCAGCTCGCGCGACGTGACCACGCCCACCGTGGAGCGCGACGCCCGGCTGCTGGAGGACCGCTACCGCGACCTGCTGGAATGGGTGCCCGACGCCATCGTGGTGGCCAACGAGATCGGCCGCATCGTGTTGTTCAATGCCCAGTCCGAGGCGATGTTCGGCGGCCCGCGCGCGCAGATGCTGGGCCAGCCCATAGAGTCGCTGCTGCCCGAACGTTACGGCCAGGCCCATGTGCAGCACCGGCTGCGCTTTCACGAACAGCCGCAGGTGCGGCGCATGGGCGCCGGGCTGGAGCTGTTCGGCCTGCGCACCGACGGGCGCGAGTTTCCGGTGGAGATCAGCCTGAGCCCGCTGGTCGTGGACGGACGGCGCTTTGTCATCAGCGCCATACGCGACATCAGCCAGCAAAAACGCGCCGAGCAGGAGCTGCAGGAAAAAAACGCCGCCCTGGAGCTGGCCCACCAGGCCAAGGACCGCTTCCTGGCCACCATGAGCCACGAGCTGCGCACGCCGCTGAACGCGGTGCTGGGCTTCACCGGCATCCTGCTGATGAAGCTGCCCGGGCCGCTGACGGCCGAGCAGGAGCGCCAGCTGGGCATCGTCAAGAGCAGCGGCCAGCACCTGCTGTCGCTGATCAACGACCTGCTGGACCTGGCCCGCATACAGTCCGGCGCGCTGTCGCTGGCCGGCGAGGAGCTGGACATAGGCGCGCTGATGTCGCACGTGGCCTCCATCCTGCAGCCGCAGGCCGAGCGCAAGCAGCTGGCCCTCGGCCTGGAGCTGCCGCCGCACCCGGTGATGCGCCAGCTGGACCGCCGCGCCATGCAGCAGGTGCTGCTGAACCTGGCCAACAACGCCATCAAGTTCACCGCCCAGGGCAGCGTGACGCTGCAGCTGCAGGAACGCGGCGCCGCGGTGTCCATCCATGTCATCGACACCGGCGTGGGCATCGCCGAGGACGACCTGCCCAAGCTGTTCCGCTCGTTCACCCAGGTGGGCGACCCTCGCCGGCGGCCCGAGGGCACCGGCCTGGGCCTGCACCTCAGCGCGCGCCTGGTCGAGCTGATGGGCGGCCGCATCGAGGTGAACAGCCGCGTGGGTGAAGGCAGCCGCTTCAGCGTGCACCTGGGCGAGGCGGTGGGCAACTGATGGCGCGGGTGTTGGTCGTCGAAGACAACGAGGTCAACCTCGAACTCCTGCAGTACCTGCTGCAGGCCTGCGGCCACCAGGTGGAGATGGCGCGCGACGGCATCGAGGGCCTGGAGCGCCTGCGGGCCTGGCGGCCCGACCTGGTGTTGTGCGACATCGAACTGCCGCGCATGGACGGCGTGTCCTTCGCCCGCGCGGTGCGCGCAGACCCCGGCCTGGGCGCGTTGCCGCTGCTGGCCGTCACCGCCAACGCCATGGGCGGCGACCGCGCGCGCTTTCTGGCCGCGGGTTTCGACGACTACATCGCCAAGCCCATAGACCCGGACCGTTTTGTGCCGTGGATAGAACAGCGCCTGCGCGAAGGCAGCCGCCCGGCGCAGGCCGCGGCGCCCCACCCCGCGCCGCCCCAGGCACCCACCACGCCGACGCCGGCCGCCGACGCGCCGCTGGTGCTGGTGGTGGACGACCAGGCGGCCAACCTGTCGCTCAAGCAGAGCTGCCTGGAGCCACTGGGCTACCGCGTGCGCACCGCAGTCACCGCCACCGAAGCGCTGGTACTCGCGCTGGCCGAGCCGCCGCAGCTCATCATCAGCGACGTGGGCATGCAGGAGGGCGACGGCTTCGAGTTCATCGTGCGCGTGCGCCAGCACGCCGCGCTGCGCGAGGTGCCCTTCATCTTCGTCAGCTCCACCCACCGCGACGACATCGCCCGCGAGAAGGCCTTGTCGCTGGGCGCACGGCGCTACCTGCACCGGCCGCTACCGGTGGAGACGCTGATCCACGAGGTGGCGCAGGTGATCGGCCCGCCTGCCAGGCCCGGCAACGCCTAGCGCTTCACACCGCCCCCGTGCCCGGCCCGCAGGGCGCGCGGCGCGGGCCCGCCACCTACAATTCGCGGTTCTCTGCCGCCGCTGCGCAGCCCTGGGTGGCTGGCGCTGGCGGCACCGCCCAGCCCCACCGCCCGACCTGCCATGTCCGAGCTCGCCAAGTCCTTCGACCCCGCCGCCATCGAAGCCCGGTGGGGCCCGGCATGGGCCGCCGGCGAGGCCTTCCAGCCCACGCTGGACCCGGCCCGGCCCTCGTTTTCCATCCAGCTGCCGCCGCCCAATGTGACGGGCACGCTGCACATGGGCCACGCGTTCAACCAGACCATCATGGACGCGCTGACCCGTTACCACCGCATGCGCGGCCACAACACGCTGTGGGTGCCGGGCACCGACCATGCGGGCATCGCCACGCAGATCGTGGTGGAGCGCCAGTTGCAGGAAAACGGCCTCTCGCGCCACGAGCTGGGGCGCAAGAACTTCGTGGCGCAGGTCTGGGACTGGAAGAACACCTCCGGCGCCACCATCACGCGCCAGATGCGGCGCCTGGGCGACAGCGTGAGCTGGGGCCACGAGTACTTCACGATGGACGAGAAGCTCTCGACCGTCGTCACCGAAACCTTCGTGCGCCTGTACGACGAAGGCCTGATCTACCGTGGCAAGCGCCTGGTGAGCTGGGACCCGGTGCTCAAGAGCGCGGTGTCCGACCTGGAGGTCACCAGCGAAGAGGAAGACGGCTTCCTGTGGCACATACGCTACCCCCTGGCCGACGGCAACGGTGACGTGGTGGTGGCCACCACACGCCCGGAAACCCTGCTGGGCGACACCGCGGTGATGGTGCACCCCGAAGACGAGCGTTACACGGCGCTGGTGGGCCGGCAGGTCAGGTTGCCGCTGACCGACCGCCTGATCCCGGTGATACAGGACGCCTACGTGGACCGCGCCTTCGGCACCGGCGTGGTCAAGGTGACACCGGCGCACGACCACAACGACTACGCCGTGGGCCAACGCCACGGCCTGCCCATGATCGGCGTGCTGAACCTGGACGCCACGCTCAACGACAACGCGCCCGCCGCCTACCGCGGCCTGGACCGCTTCGTCGCACGCAAGCAGATCGTCGCCGACCTGGAGGCCCAGGGCCTGCTGGTCGAAACCAAGAAGCACAAGCTGCAGGTGCCGCGCTGCGAACGCACCGGCCAGGTGGTGGAGCCCATGCTCACCGACCAGTGGTTCGTGGCCGTCAACAAGCCCGGCGCCGACGGCAGCAGCATCGCCGCCAAGGCCATACACGCTGTGGACAGCGGCCAGGTGCGCTTTGTGCCCGAGCAGTGGGTCAACACCTACAACCACTGGATGCACAACATCCAGGACTGGTGCATCAGCCGCCAACTGTGGTGGGGCCACCAGATCCCGGCCTGGTACGGCAGCGGCGGCGAGATCTTCGTGGCCCGCAGCGAGGCCGAAGCACGCGCGCGCGCCACCGCCGCCGGCTACAGCGGCGAGCTGACGCGTGACGAAGACGTGCTGGATACCTGGTACAGCTCGGCACTGGTGCCCTTCAGCACCCTGGGCTGGCCCGACAACACCGGCCGCGCCGCGCTGGAGCAGCAGCTGTTCCTGCCCAGCACCGTGCTGGTGACCGGCTTCGACATCATCTTCTTCTGGGTCGCCCGGATGATCATGATGACCACGCACTTCACCGGCCAGGTGCCCTTCAAGGACGTGTACATCCACGGCCTGGTGCGTGACGCCCAGGGCAAGAAGATGAGCAAGTCCGAGGGCAATGTGCTGGACCCGGTGGACCTGATCGACGGCATAGACCTGCCGCGCCTGCTGGACAAGCGCACCACCGGCCTGCGCCGCCCCGAGACCGCGCCGCGTGTGCGCACGGAAACCGAGAAGGAGTTCCCGCAGGGCATCCCGGCCTTCGGCGCCGACGCGCTGCGCTTCACCATGGCCAGCTACGCCACGCTGGGCCGCAACATCAACTTCGACAGCAAGCGCTGCGAGGGTTACCGCAACTTCTGCAACAAGCTCTGGAACGCCACGCGCTTTGTGCTGATGAACTGCGAAGGCCAGGACTGCGGCCTGAAGGAGCACAGCAAGGCCGAGTGTCAACCCGGCGCCGCCTTCCACGGCTACATGCAGTTCTCGCAGGCCGACCGCTGGATCAGCAGCGAGCTGCAGCGTGTCGAAGCCGCGGTGGCCCAGGGCTTTGCCGACTACCGCCTGGACAACGTCGCGGGCGCCATCTACACCTTTGTGTGGGACGAGTACTGCGACTGGTACCTGGAAATCGCCAAGGTGCAGTTGGCCGAGGCCGCGGCCGCCGGCCACGAAGGCGCGGCCCGCGCCACCCGCCGCACGCTGATACGCACACTGGAAACGGTGCTGCGCCTGCTGCACCCGGTGGCGCCCTTCATCACCGCCGAGCTGTGGGAAACCGTGGCCCCGGTGGCCGGCCGCAAGACCACCGGCAACCAGGCCAGCATCGTCACCGCGCCCTACCCGCAGGCCCAGTTGGACAAGGTGGACGCGCAGGCCGACGCCTGGGTGGCGCAGCTCAAGGCCCTGGTGGCCGAATGCCGCCGCCTGCGCAGCGAAATGGGCTTGTCACCCGGCGAGAAGGTGCCGCTGCTGACGCTGGGCGAAGCCGGCTTCGTGGGCGAAGCCACGCCGCTGCTCAAGGCGCTGGCGCGCATCGCCGAGGTGCGCCAGCTGCCCGACGAAGCCGCCTTTGCCGCCGCCACGGCCAACGCACCGGTGGCCATCAGCGGCGCCATGCGCCTGGCCTTGCACGTGGAAGTGGATGTGGAGGCCGAGCGCGCCCGCCTGGGCAAGGAGATCACGCGCCTGCAGGGCGAGATCCAGAAGGCCGACGCCAAGCTGGGCAACGCCAGCTTCGTGGAGCGCGCGCCGGCCGCGGTGGTGGCGCAGGAGCGTGAACGCCTGGAAGGCTTCAGGCAGGCGCTGTCCCGTCTTCAAGATCAGGCAGCGCGGCTGGCGCCGTAGACACAAAACCGCTGCGCGCCTGCGGCGTCAGCAGCAGCTCGTCTATGCGACGTGCCACCGCCCAGGCGCTGCGCACGCGCGACTGCTGGGTGGTGCCGGCCACACGCGGCGTGACCTGCAGGGTGTCGATGTGGCGCAGCGGCCGGCCCGGGTCCAGCGCGCCGGGCTCCATGCTGTCGAACCAGGCCGCGGCCAAGGGCCCGCTGGACAAGGCGCGGGCCAGCGCCGTCTGGTCGAACAGGCTGGAATGCGCCAGGCTGACCAGCACCTGGTTGTCCTTGCACTCCGACAGCAGGCGTTCGCCGAACAAGCCCACGTAGCGCGGGTAGAAGGTCAGCAGCACGCACACCGCGTCGCTGCCCTGCATCAGCTCGCGCAGGCCCACGGCTTCGACTTCTGCGCGGGTCCAGATGGAGTCGGACGCGTGCACGCTGGGGTCGTAGCCTATGACGCGCGCGCCGAAGGCCCGCAGCAGCTGCGCCAGCGGGCGCGTGGCCGGCGTGACGCCGACCAGGCCCACGGTGGCGCCGCCCAGCTCGCGCCCCACCAGCAGGCCTTCGTCGTTGATGATGGGCACACGGCGCAACATCTGCAACAAGGCGCCCACCACGAACTCGGCCTCGGCACTGGCACTGGCGCTGGCCGGGCGCACCACTTCGATGCGTGCGCGTGCACAAGCTTCCAGGTCGATGTTCTCGGCGCCCACCGACAGGCGGCCCACGATGCGCAAGGCCGGTGCCCGCGCCAGCGTGGCGCTGTCCAGCGCCACCGACGGCGGGATGATCACCGCCCGCACACGCCCCAGCGCGGTGCGAAAGCCCGCCGGGTCGCGCGCCAACTCCGGCGCGTACTGCACGCGGTGGCGCGCCCCCAGCCAGGCCAGGACATCGGGGTCCAGCGGTTCGACGATCAGCACGTCCATGGGCGCAGGCTGTTCACGCAGGCAGGCAAATGGCCGCAAAAAAAGCCACATGCCACAATCGGCCGGACTGGATGGATTCTAAAGACCCGCATGCTCGTTCAGAAGGCAATTTTCCCGGTGGCCGGTCTCGGCACCCGCTTCCTGCCCGCCACCAAGGCGCAGCCCAAAGAGATGCTGCCGGTGGTGGACAAGCCACTCATCCAGTATGCGGTGGAAGAGGCCTACGCCGCCGGCGTGCGCGAGATGATTTTTGTCACCGGCCGGCACAAGCGGCCCATAGAAGACCACTTCGACATGACCTACGAGCTCGAGGTGGCGCTCGAGCAGTCGCGCAAGAACGACCTGCTGGAGGTGGTGCGCAGCGTCAAGCCCGACGACATGGAATGCATCTACGTGCGCCAGGCGCAGGCCCTGGGCCTGGGCCACGCGGTGCTGTGCGGCCAGCGCCTGGTGGGCAACCAGCCCTTTGCGGTGCTGCTGGCCGACGACCTGATGGTGGGCGAGCCCCCGGTGCTGGCGCAGATGGTGGAGCAGTTCAGCGAGTGGCGCGCCAGCATCCTGGCGGTGCAGGAAGTGCCGGCCGAGCAGACGCGCCGCTACGGCATCGTTGACGGCCAGATGCTCAACGACCAACTCATGGACGTGAGCCGCATCGTCGAGAAACCCGCGCCGGAAGACGCCCCCTCACGTTGGGGGGTGGCCGGCCGCTACATCCTGACGCCGGGCGTGTTCCACGAGATCGCCACGCAACCGCGCGGCGTGGGCGGCGAGATCCAGCTCACCGACGGCATCGCCTCGCTGCTGCGGCGCGAGAAGGTGTTTGCCTTCCGCTATGCCGGCAAGCGCTACGACTGCGGCAGCAAGGAAGGCTTCCTGGAAGCCAACGTCGAACTGGCGCTGGCGCACCCGCAACTGGGCCCGGGCTTCCGCAACTTCCTGAAGGGCCTGGAGCTGTAGACCCCGGCAGCGCAGCAGGGCGCTGCCGTTGCGCCGCGTTCAGCGGCGGCGCAGCACGTGCACGAACTCGCTGTCGTGCGTGGTCTGTTCGACCAGCTCGTTGCCCGTCTGGCGGGCAAAGGCCTGGAAGTCGCGCACCGACCCCGGGTCGGTGGACACCACCCGCAGCAACTCGCCGCTGACCATGTCGGCCAAGGCCTTCTTGGTCTTCAGGATGGGCATGGGGCAGTTCAGCCCGCGCGTGTCGAGTTCCCGGGAGGTTTCCATGGCCCGAATTCTAGGCCAGGCCTCCAGCCGCTGCAGGGCAGGCGCCATGCCGGACAAGCGCGGCCGTCAATCCCTGCGCGGCAGTTCCATGAACTGCGACTCGTAGCCGCGGCTGCGCAGCCAGTCGGCCAGCGCGTAGCCGGTGCCGGCTGGCCAGCAACGCAGGTCGGCCGGTGCCAGCAGCTTGTACTCGGCCAGCTCGGGCGACAGCCGTATCTCGCCTTCGGCCAGCGCGTGGTAGGCGATGATGACCTGGTTCATGCGCTGGAAGTCGTACACGCCAATCAGCGACAGGTGGCGCACCGTGAGCGCCGTCTCCTCGGCCACCTCGCGCGTGATGCCTTGCTCCGGTGTCTCGCCGGCTTCCATGAAGCCGGTGATCAGCGCGAACATGCGGTGCGTCCAGGCGGCATTGCGTGCCAGCAGCACCTGGCCGCCGCGGTCGGCGCACTCGATCACCGCGGCCAGCACCGGCGTGGGGTTGTTCCAGTGTGTCCAGCCGCAGGCCGGGCAGCGCAGGCGCGTCTTGGCGCCGCTGTCTTCCACCTGCTCAATGGACGCCAGCGCCGTGGCGCAGCTGGGGCAGTAGCGGTAATCACTCACCGGCAGCCGCCTTCAGGCCGGGAACACGCCGGTGGACAGGTAGCGGTCGCCACGGTCGCACACCACGAACACGATGGTGGCGCCTTGCACCTGCTCGGCGATGCGCATCGCCACCCAGCAGGCCCCAGCGGCGGAGATGCCGGCAAACAGCCCTTCCTCGCGCGCCAGGCGGCGGGCCATCTCCTCGGCGTCGGCCTGGTCCACCAGCACCAGTTCGTCCACGCTGCTCGCGTCGTAGATCTTGGGCATGTAGGCCTCGGGCCACTTGCGTATGCCCGGGATGCGCGAGCCCTCCGACGGCTGCGCGCCCACGATGCGCACCGCCGGGTTCTGCGCCTTCAGGTAGCGCGACACGCCGGTGATGGTGCCGGTGGTGCCCATGGCGCTGACGAAGTGCGTGATGCGTCCGCCGGTGTCGGCCCAGATCTCCGGGCCGGTGGTCTCGAAGTGCGCGCGCGGGTTGTCGGCGTTGGCAAACTGGTCCAGCACGCGGCCCTGGCCTTCGCGCTGCATCTGCTCGGCCAGGTCGCGGGCGTACTCCATGCCGCCGCTCTTGGGCGTGAGTATGAGTTCCGCGCCGAAGGCCTTCATGGTCTGCGCGCGCTCCACCGACAAGTCCTCCGGCATGATCAGCACCATGCGGTAGCCGCGTATCGCCGCGGCCATGGCCAGCGCAATGCCGGTGTTGCCGCTGGTGGCCTCGATGAGCGTGTCGCCGGGCCGCACCTCGCCGCGCTGCTCGGCGCCGCGGATCATCGCGATGGCCGCACGGTCCTTCACCGACCCCGCCGGGTTGTTGCCCTCCAGCTTGCCCAGTATCACGTTGCCGCGCGGCGCGCCGGCGGCGCCCGGCAGGCGCTGCAGCCGCACCAGCGGTGTGCGGCCTATGGCTTCTTCCAGTGTCTGGTACGACACGTCTTGCGTCATGCCCTGCTCCTTGCTCTCGTCATTGTCGCAGCGCAGGCTTTTGGGTGCCGAAGGCCATGTGATAATCCAACCGCCCTCACGGGCCCCGTTGGGGCTCGTCAGCCCGCGTGACGAAATCGGTAGACGTAGCGGATTCAAAATCCGCCGCCGCAAGGCGTGCCAGTTCGAGTCTGGCCGCGGGCACCAAGCGGGCTCCATCGCCAAACTGACGAGCCCGATGCCGCCGCTGCCGCCCATCACCAAGTACCTGTTGCTGGCCTGCACGGCCGTCTTCTGCCTGCAGTTCCTGGCCCCGTTGCAGATGCAGCTGTGGTTTGCACTGTTCCCGCTGAACAGCGGGCTGTTCATGCCCTGGCAGCTGATCACCTACGCCTTCCTGCATGGCGACGTGCTGCACCTGTTCTTCAACATGCTGGGCCTGTGGATGTTCGGCGCCGAGCTGGAACGGCTGTGGGGCCAGCGGCGCTACCTGCAGTTCATCACCGCCGGCGTGCTGGCCGCGGCGGTGCTGCAGCTGGTGTTCACCGCGATGATCGGCTCGCGCACGCCCACGGTGGGCATCTCCGGCGGCATCTTCGCGCTGCTGCTGGCCTACGGCATGCTGTTCCCCACGCGGGTCATCATGCCGCTGTTCCCGCCGATACCGATGAAGGCACGCACCTTCGTCATCGTGTTCGGCGCCATCTCGCTGTTCATGGGCCTGAGCGGCGCCGGCGGCATCGCCCACTTCGCCCACCTGGGCGGCATGGTGGGCGGCTGGCTGATGATTCGCTACTGGCGCGGCCAACCGCCTTTCGGCGGCGGGCGCCGGCGCTAGCCTCACGCGCGGGTACGCGCGGCGACACGACTGCTTGCCGCGGCCCTTCTCAGACCCCGTTGCCGACATGGCCTTGCACCGCAGCGCATGCTGCGGCGAAGCCCTGCCCGCCCAACCGCTCTGTGGAAAGCCGTCTGATGGCCCGGTTGTCTCGCCACTTCCTGCACACTACGCTGGCCCTGGCAACGTCGGTGCTGTTCATGCTGCCGGCACAGGCCCAGCCGCAGCCGCCTTCCGCCGGCGACCTGGCGGCCCAGTCGCGCGCGCTGCAGCGCGCCAGCGAAGCCGTGGTGGGCCTGCGTGCGCTGGCGGTGGAAGACGCCCGCTCGGCGGCCACGCTGGGACGGCTGCGCGAAGGCTCGGGCGTGCTCATCTCGGCCGATGGCCTGGTGCTGACCATCGGCTACCTCATTCTCGAAGCCGAGCGTGTGCAGTTGTTCACCGACGACGGGCGCGAGGTGCCGGCCCGCGTGGTGGCCTACGACCTGGCCACCGGCTTCGGCCTGGTGCAGGCGCTGGCGCCGCTGGGCCGCGAGCCGGTGCCGCTGGGCGAGGCCGCCGGGCTGCGCGCCGGCGGCGACGAGCCGCTGACCTTTGCCAGCGGCGGCAGCGAGCCCGAAGTGAGCGTGGCGCACCTGCTGTCGCGCAGGCCCTTCGCCGGCTACTGGGAGTACCTGATAGACGGCGCCTTGTTCACCGCGCCGCCACGGCGCGACCACAGCGGCGCCGGCTTGTTCAACGGCCGCGGCGAACTGCTGGGCGTGGGCTCGCTGTTCGTGGCCGACGCCCTGGGCCCGGGCGCGCCACCCATGCCGGGCAACATGTTCGTGCCGGTGGACTTGCTGCAGCCCATACTGGCCGAGTTGCGTGAACGCGGCGCCTCACAGGCCAGCACCCGCGCCTGGCTGGGGCTGAACTGCGTGGAGCAGGAAGGCCAGGTGCGCGTGGCCCGCGTCAACGCCGACAGCCCGGCCGATGTGGCCGGCGTGGAGGCCGGCGACCGCATCGTGGCCATAGACGGCGTCACGGTGAACGACGTCGCCGCCTTGTGGAAGGCGTTGTGGGCCGGCGGCGCGCCGGAGCGCGCCGTGAAGCTGGACATACGCCGCGACGGCGAACGCCGCGAGCTGACGCTGCAGTCGGTGGACCGCGCCAAGACGCTCAGACGCTCGAGCGGGGTGTAGACCCGGCTGCCGGCGCCGGCAGGCCGGCTGCCAGGCCTTCGCGCACGGTCGGGTAGCGCAGCACCAGGCGCAGCTCGCGCTTCATGCGCGCATTGCCGGGCCGGCGCGATTCGCTCATGAAGCTCATCAACATCGGCGACAGCGTTTGTTGCGCCTGGTCGCGGCTGATGCGCGGCGGCCGCGGCAGGCCGCACAAGTCGGCCGCCAGGTCGAAGTAGTCGCCCATCTTCAGCGCGCTGTCGTCACACAGGTTGAACACCCGCTGCGGCCCGCCGCGGTACAGCGCCGCCACGCAGGCCCGCGCCAGGTCGTCGGCGTGGATGTGGCTGGTGTGCACGTCGTCGGCCGCCTGCAGCACCGGCGTGCCGCGCACCAGCCTCTCGCGCGGGTGGCCGCCCGGCCTGTCGGCGGCATAGATGCCCGGCACACGCAGCAGGCTCACCGGCACGCCCTGGCGCCGGCCAAACCAGCGCACACAGGCCTCGGCCGCCACACGCCGACGTGCGCGTGCCGTGCCCGGCGCCACGGGCCGTGTTTCATCGAAGGCCGCCCCGGCGGCATCGCCGTAGACACCGGTGGTGCTGGCGTAGACCACACGGCCCACCCGTCCGCCCCGCGCCAGCGCGGCCAGCAGCGCGCGCGTGCGCGGGTCGTCGTCACCCTGGCTGGGCGGTGGCGCCAGGTGCAGCACGGCATCGGCCAAGCCGCCCAGGCGGCCCAGCGTGACCGGGTCGTCCAGGTCACCCGCCAGCGGTGTTGCGCCCAGCGCACGCAGCAGCGGCCAGCGTGCCGGCGAGGAACTCAGCGCCAGCACCCGCCAACGCGCATGCAGCAGCCGCACGACACGGCAGCCGATGTCGCCGCAGCCGACGATCAACAGCACTGGGCGGCGGGCGCGCGCAGTCAGGGCAGGCATGGGCGGGCGGCCCAGGGCGGGCACAATGGCAGGTTGCTGCGCCGCAGTGTAGGCGCGTGTGCCGTGCAGCCCCACTTGCCCCCGCCATGAGCTTTCAAGTCACCCTGCAACCCGCCAACGTCCAGTTCAACGTCGAGCGCGACGAAGCCATACTGCCGGCCGCCATACGACAGGGCGTGGGCCTGCCCTACGGCTGCCGCGACGGCGCTTGCGGCTCGTGCAAGAGCAAGCTGCTGGAGGGCCGTGTCATCCACGGCGCCCACCAGTTGCGCGCCCTGTCGCGCGAGGAGGAAGACGCCGGTTTCATACTCACCTGCTGCGCCACGCCGCAGACCGACTGCGTGGTGCAGGCGCGCAGCGTGCCCGGCGCCGGCGAGTACCCGGTGCTGAAGCTGCCCACGCGGGTGCTGGGCATGACCCGCGCCGCGCCCGACGTGATGCTGCTGAAGCTGCAGCTGCCGGCCAACCAGAACCTGAAGTACCGCGCCGGCCAGTACGTGGAGTTCATCCTGCGCGACGGCGCGCGGCGCAGCTACAGCATGGCCAACGCGCCGCAGGACCTGGGCAGCCCGCCCACCATAGAACTGCATGTGCGCCACATGCCCGGCGGGCGCTTCACCGACCATGTGTTCGGTGCGATGAAAGAAAAGGAGATCCTGCGCATGGAAGGCCCGCTGGGCAGCTTCTTCCTGCGCGAGGACAGCGACAAGCCCATCATCCTGCTGGCCAGCGGCACCGGCTTCGCGCCCATCAAGGCGCTGACAGACCACCTGCGCCACCAGGGCCTGCAGCGCCCGGCGGTGCTGTACTGGGGCGGCCGCCGCCCGCGCGACCTGTACATGCACGCCTGGTGCGAGCAGGCGGCGGCCGAGCTGCCCTGGCTGCGCTACGTGCCGGTGGTCAGCAATGCGTTGCCCGAAGACGACTGGCGCGGCCGCGTCGGCTTTGTGCACCACGCGGTGATGCAGGACTGGCCCGACCTCTCGGGCCACCAGGTCTACGCCTGCGGCTCGCCGGTCGTCGTTGAATCCGCCGAGCGCGACTTCGTGGCGCAGTGCGGCCTGCCGGCCGAAGAGTTCTACGCCGACAGTTTCACGTCCGAAGCGGACAAACACGGCTCGGCCGCCACCTAAGACACCACGCCCCAGGAGACCCACCATGCCCTTCTCGCGCCGCCGCCTGCTGATCGCCGGCACCGCCGCCACCGCCTGCGCTGCCGCAGCGCCCGCCGTGTGGGCCCAGGCCCCCACGCTGCGCCTGGTGGTGCCCTACCCGCCCGGCGGCCCGCTGGACCGCATCGCGCGCATCCTGGCCGAAGCGGTGAGAGACAGCCTGGGCAACGTGGTGGTGGAAAACCGGCCCGGTGCCGGCGGCAACCTGGGTGCCGACCAAGTGGCGCGTTCAGCGCCCGATGGCAACACCATCGTGATGGGGGCCGTGGCCACGCACGCCATCAACCCCTGGCTGTACGAGAAGATTCCTTACGACCCGGTGCGCGACTTCACGCCCATCACCCGCGTGGCGCAGGTGCCCAATGTGCTGGTGGTCAACGCCGACACCGCGGCGCGGCTGAAGATCAACAGCGTGGCCGACCTGGTGGCCCAAGCCAAGGCCAACCCGGGCAAGCTGAACTACGGCTCGGGCGGCAACGGCAGCGCCGGTCACCTGGCCGGTGAGTTGCTGAAGTCCGCGGCCAGCGTGTTTGTGGTGCACATCCCCTACGGCGGCGCGGCGCCCATGGCGCTGGCGCTGCTGGGCGGCCAGGTGGACTTCAGCTTCGACAACCTGGCCTCGGCCGCCGGCAACATACGCGCCGGCAAGCTGAAGGCGCTGGCGGTGACCACCGCTGCGCGCTCCAGCGCCATGCCCGAGCTGCCCACCATGGCCGAGGCCGGCTTCCCGCAGGTGAACGTGGACACCTGGTTCGGCCTGTTCGGCCCGGCCGGCGTGCCGGCCGCGCGGGTGCAGGCGCTGAACGCGGCCTTCGTGGCGGCGCTGAACTCGGCCGACGTGAAGGCCAAGTTTGCGCCCATGATGGCCGAGCCGGCCGCCACCACGCCGGAGCAGTTCGGCAGCTTCGTGCGCGCCGAGCTGGCGAAGTACGAGCGCATCGTCAAGGCCACCGGGGCCAAGGCCGGCTAGATACCGCCCACCCCCTACGCGCTTCGCGCGCCCCCTCAAGGGGGCACCGCTGGCAGGCCGGCAAAGCCGGTCCCGCGGCGGTCGCTGGGCTGCGACCGGTGCTGCGGAATCGCCGAAGCGCGTCGAGACGGCCGAGACTTCGGTCGATGCGTCAGCCGCGCTGGCTGCCCAGGTAGGTTTCGATGACCCGCGGGTCGGCGGCCAGTTGGGCTGCCGGGCCGGCCAGCACCAGCGCGCCGGTTTCCAGCACGTAGCCGTGGTCGGACACCGCCAGTGCGGCGCGGGCGTTCTGCTCTATCAGCAGGATGCTGGTGCCCTGGCTGCGCAGCTGTTCGATGATGCGGAACACCTCGCGCACGATCAGCGGCGCCAGACCCAGGCTGGGTTCGTCCAGCATCAGCAGGCGCGGCGCTGACATCAGCGCACGGCCCACCGCCAGCATCTGGCGCTCGCCGCCGGAGAGCGTGCCGGCCAGTTGCGCGCGACGCTCCTTCAGGCGCGGGAACAGTTCGTACACCCGCTCGATCTCGCGCTGCCAGTGGGGCACACGCTGCTTCATGGCGCGGTAGCCGCCCAGGATGAGGTTGTCTTCCACCGGCATGGTGCCAAACAGCTCGCGCTTCTCGGGCACCAGGGCCAGGCCCATCATCACGCGTTCTTCCAGCGTGCTGCCGGCGAGGTCGTGGCCGTCAAAAACCACCTGGCCGCGGTAAGGCAGTATGCCCATCAGCGCCGCCAGCGTGGTGGACTTGCCGGCGCCGTTGGGGCCTATGACGCTGACCACCTGGCGCTCTTCCAGGCCGAAGTTCAGCCCGGTCAGCACCTCGGCACGGCCATAGCCGGCGTGCAGGTCGCGCACTTGCAGCAGCGCAGCCATCAGTGTTCCGTGCCCAGGTAGGCGGCGCGCACCTCGGGGCTGGCCTGCACTTCAGCGGGTGTGCCTTCCATCAGGTGGGTGCCGAACTCCATCACCACCACGCGGTCGGCCAGGCCCATCACGAAGTCCATGTCGTGCTCCACCAGCAGCAGGCTGATGCCCTCGCTCTTGAGCTGGCGCAGCACCGCGGCCAGCGCCTGCTTTTCGTGGTGGCGCAGGCCGGCCGCCGGCTCGTCCAGCAGCAGCAGCGCCGGGTCGGTGGCCAGCGCGCGGGCAATCTCCATCAACCGTTGCTGGCCCAGCGGCAGGTTGCCAGCCAGTTCGTTCAACTGGCCTTCCATCCCTATGCGCGCCAGCTGCCGCTCGGCCTCGGCAAACAGGCGGCGCTCCTCGGCACGGTCGGTGCGCAGCATGGCCTGCAGCACACCGGCGCGGGTGCGCCCGTAGGCGCCAATGGCCACGTTCTCCAGCACCGACATCTCGGGAATCATCTTCACGTGCTGGAAGGTGCGCGAAATGCCCAGCCGCGCAATGGCACGCGATGGCCGGCCGCTGATGGTCTGACCGCGCCAGCGCACGGCGCCGGCGGTCAGGTCCAGCACGCCGGTGATGAGGTGGAAGGTGGTGGACTTGCCGGCGCCGTTGGGGCCTATCAGCGCCACGATGTCGCCCGCGTCCACGGCGAAGCTCACGTCGTTGACCGCCACCAGGCCGCCGAACTGCTTGCGCACCGCGTCCACTTCCAGCAGGCGTTCGCCCTGCGCCGGCTTCTCGCGCCGCGGCAGCGGCTCGGCGTTGCCCCAGTCGCGCAGGCGTCGCACGGCCGGCCGCCAACGGCCTATGAAGCTCCACAGGCCATCGGGTGCGTACTTCAGCACGATGACCAGCACCACGCCGAAGACGATGGTCTCGAAGTTGCCGCGGCTGCCTATCAGCTTGGGCAGCAGCACCTGCAGCTGGTCTTCCACGATGCGCACCACGCCCGCCCCCAGGAAGGCACCCCAGACGTGGCCCACACCGCCCAGCACCGCCATGAACAGGTACTCGATGCCCTTGTTGATGCTGAAGGGCGAGGGGCTGACGCTGCGCTGGAAGTGCGCAAACAACCAGCCCGAGATGGCCGCCAGCACGGCGGCGAGCACAAACGCCGTGAGCTTGTAGCGGAAGGTGGAGATGCCCATGGCCTCGGCCATGGTGGAACCGTTCTTCACGGCGCGTATGGCGCGGCCGGGGCGCGAGTCCAGCAGCCGCGTCACCGCCAACGCGGCCAGCAGCGCGATGGCCCACACCAGCGGATGCAGGCCGCGCCCGGTGCCCAGGTTCACGCCGAACAGCGTCATCGCCGGTATGCCCAGGATGCCGTCGTACTTGCCCAGCCAGCTGAGGTTGGCCATGGTGTAGTTCAGCGCCAGGCCCCAGGCGATGGTGGCCAGCGGCAGGTAGTGGCCGGACATGCGCAACGTGAGCGCCCCCAGCATCAGCGCGGCGATGATGGCCAGCACCACGCCCACCACCAGCGTAACCAGCGGCGGCAACGTGGTCTGCGTGGCCAGGTAGGCGGCGGCATAGGCGCCCACGCCCACGAAGGCCGCCTGACCGAAGGACGTGAGCCCGGCCACACCGGTGAGCAGCACCAGGCCCAGCGCCACCAGCGCGTACAGGCCAATGTAGATGCTCTGTGTGATCCAGAAGTCCGGCACCGGCATCAGCGGCAGCGCCAGCATCACCACGGCGAAGACGGGGAAGGCCCAGCGGGTGATCATGCTTGGGGCCTCTTGGCGGGCTGCTGCTGCTGCCGATGCGTTGACGTTGACTGCCGCTGCGCTCGGCCGGCGGCGCTGCCGGTGTGCCGGGCTGAACCCGCGGTCCGGCTTGCAGCCGGACTGCTCTGCGCTGCTCGGTCACACGGCCCCGGCGCGGAACTCGCTGCGCGAGCCTTGCTCGCTTCGCTCGAACAGCCGCGCCGA
>JBBCJV010000003.1:0-443920 GCA_037190565.1 Burkholderiaceae bacterium | reverse complement strand
CCGGCTGGCCTGAGGCCAGGCTAACTAACGATTTCGCTGGCCATCTCCGGCGACCAGGCCATCGTCGAGGGAGCTGCTTTCTAGCCCCAGATGCCTGTAGCCCACACCCTCCAGGAGCGTTTCTCTGAATTTCACCGCCTCTTCTTCGGTGAACTCGGCGGGCCGCCGACCGGCCATCATCTCTTCCAGTGACCTTGGGGCAGTTAGGGTGCTCTGAACGAACTGCAAGGTTTTCAGGTCGCCTTTCGAGCAGACCCGTACGACCATGGCCTCGAACAGCGTCATCTTGATCGTCTTGTCGCCGACCCGGGCAGTCACCTCGCGATCGAGATGTCGCTCGAGAGCCTCTCTTAAGCTTGGGCGGCCAAGTCCCTTCGGGCGGCCCGAGGGGTTGCCAGATTTTCCTTTCTGGAACCGCGTGGCCTTTGGTGGTTTGCCATAGCCGATGGCCTCGGGCTGCAGCTCCGAGGGTTCGTTGTTCATTTCGCTCATGACTGGCCTCACTTATGCCGCGTCAGCCTGGCGTCGCAGCATGCGGGCCTTCTCAGCGAAGGTCTGGCCGCTCTCGACATGGACTGCCTTCATGCCTGTGAGTTCCTGCCAGCGCTCGATCACGACATCGACGTTGTGCGGGTCCGCCTCAATACCGCGCCCAATGCGCGCCGCCTTCTCGGCTGCAAGCAGGGTCGTACCAACTCCAAGGAACGGATCCAGGATCACGCCGCCGACCGCCGAACGAGCCGTCAGTGCATCTAGGACCATAGCCAGGGGCTTCGCCGTTGAATGCGCCTGGGCCTTCGCCGTGCGCCCCGACTGCTGCGTCTTCACGGCAGGATAGTCCCAGACATTGGTGCGCGGCCGTCCGCCCTTGCCTGGCGGTGTCCCACCAGTGAGCGGCGCCGAACCGACCTTGAACACAAATATCAGTTCGTGCGCGGACTGCTCGGGGCTAGCGACGCCAGCACCGCTCCTGGTCCAGACACAGAGATCTTCCTGCGCGCTGTAGATTCCTTCAGCTGCGGCCAAGACCTGCTTCGTCCGTCGCCAATCTGTGCAGAATTCGTGGATCGCGCCGTCAACGCTGTAGCGAGCTGCAAGGCTCATGACCCGTGCCAGGGACTGCGAGACGTTGCGATGATCGGCATCCCCACCAGGCAAAGTCGTAAACACGAGCTGCACGAGCTGCTGTCCCAGAAGCCTCTCGTAGGAGGCCTCCTCCCATGCACTGCCGCACAGAAGGCGGTGCTCCCCGAGCATCCAGACATCGCCGATGGCGCTAACGGCCGGCAGGTGGCGCTTCGGTTCGGGGATGAACTCCGCTTTCTCTTTCTTCTTGGACGGGCGAATTGCCGGCGCCGTCAACTGTTCAAAGTCGAACGCATCGAAGCCTGCCACCTCGACGTCAAAATCGAATTCGAAGAGTTCCTTGAGCTCAGCGGCCAGTGCATCCTCATTCCATTCGGCCAACTCGGCCAATCGGTTATCGGCCAACATGAAGGCGCGCTGCTGCGCCGGCGTTAGGTGCTTGACGGGAATGGTCGGCACGCGCGGCATGCCGAGACGCAGAGCCGCTTGAAGGCGGCCATGGCCCGACAGGACCGTCCCTTCGCCATCGACGACGATCGGTCCAACCCAGCCGAATGTGCGTATGCTTTCGGCGATCTGGTCGATCTGCCGGGTGCTGTGAATGCGCGCGTTGCGCTGGTTTGGCTTGAGATCGCGGACTGCACGCATCTCAATCATCGGCATGAAGGGGTTTGCGGCCCCCTTGAATGAGGCCGACTCGGCAGCAGCCTCGCTGGCGTTTTGGCTGTAGAGCCTTCGCGCCTTCCATTTTCTCGCCTTGTCCATAACGACACCTCGTGCAGACTTCTCGAGCAGGCCTCTCAGTCGTGAGAGGCCGTCACCCGCACCTGCAAGGCGCCGGGTCGACGAAGGACACACTAGGAGGCTGGTAGACGGCCGCTAGATTGCGCCGCCGAGGTGGTTCACTTTTGCGACATACCTCAGTTCAAGGGCGGCACGGCATCCGCACTTTGGTTTCCTTAAAATGACAGGAGAATCACGGATTTCCCTGATTCGGGTCAGGTAAGCGCTGTTCTCTCGGCCGAGAATCCCTGTTCCTGCCAATCAGATTTCCCTGCCTCACTCGCCAACCACATGATCCGGCAGCCCTCAAATAGGCTGTTTGGAGCGCAATTCGCCGCCCAACGCCCACACGAAGCATTCAATATTCCCTGATAATTCCCTGTTAGCAGGGAATTTCTGCCCGAGGCCGAAGCACCAGGGGAACCGATCCAGCATCCCGCGAAGTTGTCGCAGACGCTCTCTTCCTCCAAATGTCTGCTTGGGCGCGCGTTCAGACGGCGCAAGCCTGTCGCCAACCGAGAGAAGCCAGGACTTTGCCAGACACCCTTCCGATCACGACGCTGGCGAGTGCCGCCCTGTGGACGCTCGGCGTAGGCTGGCTGCTCGGCACCCTGGGCATGGCCTTGCTGCAGCCGCTGATGCGTGCGCGTAGGAACAGAGCGGCTCTATCCCCCTCGGCCGTTCCTGTCTCCGTGATCGTGCCGGTAAGCTCGCCCGCACCTGCCCTGCCGCGGTGCGCCGCGTCGCTGGCCGCGCTCGATCATCCGGCGGTCGAAATCATCCTGTGCTGCGCCGAAACCGATCCAGCTGCCGCCGCCGCCATCGACGCGGCGGTGCAGCGCCATCCTGCGATGCGGAGTTGCGTCGTCGCGCCCGCCGCGCTCCGCAACCCCAAATCCGCGCTGCTGGCGGCGGCCGTGCCGCTGGCCGCTCACGATCTGCTGCTGCTCAGCGACGACAATGTCGTCGCCTCGCCGCAACGGATCGCGCAACACTTGGCCGTTCGTGCGGCGGGCCATGGCCTGGTCTCCGCCTGCGCCCTGGGCGAGGCGGCGGAGTCGTTCTGGGGCGAGGTCGATGCGGCGTTCATGAACGGGCAGTTCGCCCGTCTGCAAGGCGCCGGCGACGCCGGGGGCCTTTCCTTCAGCACCGGCAAGTCGATGCTGGTGTCGCGGCAGGACCTGCTGGCCAGCGGCGGTTTCGCGCCGTCAGGCAACACAATGTGCGAGGACGCCGTAGTGCAGCGCCAGCTCGTGCAGGCAGGCCAGCGGGTCGCGCTTACGGCGGAGCCGGTGCGCCAGCCGATCGGTCGACGCGACTTTGGCGAGGTCTGGCATCGCCATCTGCGCTGGGCGACCTGCCGGCGGCAGTTTGCGCCCCTGCTCTTCGGCCTTGAGTTGGTCACTTCCGCACCCGTGGCGGTGCTGGCGGGCGGGGTGGCAGCGGGATCGCTGGGGTTCGGATTCGTCGGCGGCGCCGGGACGACGGCGATCCTGTTCCTTGGTGCGGAATGGGCCTTCTTGCGACTGGCCGGCTGGCCTGCCGGGCGGGCTTTCCCCTTCGTCTGGGCGGCGCGCGAAGTGCTGGCGCCGGCGCTTTGGCTGGCTGCGTTGCTGCCGCGCCGGCGGACCTACTGGCGAAACCGGCCGCTGCCGCTGCGGCGATAGCTCGGCAATATGGCGGCCGCGATCAATCGAATCGCATACCAGAGACCGCATAGCCGCACACCGGCACGCCGCGCCTCGGCAACCTCGTCAGCGGTTGGAAAGCCTCGGTATCGGCCCGCGGCCGGCGGGCTGACAATCCGTTTGGAGGCAACATCCGCCAGCGCCTCTCCCAGTGCGCCTGCCCCGGCCAGAAAGAGATCGGTATTGATCTCAGCCACGGACTTGCGGGCGTCGATCGGCCGCTCGGCCCGACGCAGGATCGAGCCGGCGTCGATCCGGGCATCCTCGATGCGATGGATGGTGGCCCCGCTCGTGGTGCGCCCCTCGGCCAAGGCCCAGAAGACCGGACAGGGGCCCCGCAAGTCGGGCAGCAGCGAAGGATGGATATTGATGGCCCCGAGGCGCGGGATCGCGATGACGGCCGGCTGCAGGATCTGATCGAAGTTCATGACGACCAGCACATCCGGTGCGTAGGCGCGCAGGCGATCCAGGGTCTCCGCTCCATTGATGTCGCCGGTCTCAACCAGCGTCGCGCCATGGCGCCGGGCCAATGCCGGCAGGGTTTCGAGCGCGGGCCGACCCAGAAAACGCAACAGTCGGGCAACTACCGCCACGACCTGAGCCGAGATCAGGTCGAAGCCCAGCCAGAACGTCATGCGGATGCCGGACTTGCGGACGCTGGCGGCCAGCTGATCGAAGAACCCGCCATGGGCCGTATCGAAGCGGCGCGAGACCAGGACGAGACCGATGCGGTCGCCAACTGAATCGAAGATTCGATTGAGCGCCGGCACGCAGGTCAAGCTCTCCAGGTGGCAGAGAACAATGTGTTGCACATCAAGTGCATCTGGGGATTTCTTCAGTTCTGTGACGCTCATTGTGCAGTGCAGCAGTTGCAGGAAATTGCCACCCTCAGTATGGTGAATGTCAGCCCGCGGCTGAACTGAATTGGTTGAACATAGAGATTGATCATCAAGTCGTTCGCGAGTGCCGACTCGAATGGTGGAAGAGGGCGGCTGGCGTTCGGTTGGGGGGCATTGAACGTCGATGACGGTGCATGACGAAGTCGCGATCGTTGGCTATGCCGGTCGCCTGCCCGGTGCAAAGAATGCCGAAGGCTTCTGGCGTCTGCTGCGGGACAACCGCTCCGCGATAAGCTGGATCACCCCGGACCGCTTCCCGACTGCGTCCTATTACCACCCGTCGACCGACCAGCCGGGACGTGCCTACACCTTCGCTGCCGGCCTGATCGACGATGTCTGGGGCTTCGACGCCTCGGCCTTCGGCATGAGCCCGCGCGAGGCCGAACAGGTCGATCCCCAGCAGCGCCACCTGTTGGAGGTCACACACGACGCTCTGGCGCATGCCGGCATCCGCCCGTCGAAGATCGCCGGCACCCATACCGGCGTCTATGTCGGCGCCTCGTCGGTCGACTATGGCGCACGCTTCTTCGCCGATCCATCTGCGGCCGACGTCCACATGATGACGGGCAATACGCTCAGCATCGTCTCCAATCGGCTTTCCTACAGTCTCGACCTGCACGGTCCCAGCTTCACGGTCGATACTGCCTGCTCGTCGTCGCTGGTGGCGCTCTCGCTGGCAGCGGACGCCATCCGCAACGGGACGGTCGAAACGGCCATCGTCGGCGGCGTCAACCTGCTGCTCTCGCCCTTCTCGTTCGTCGGCTTCTCCCGCGCCTCGATGCTGTCGCCGACCGGCCGCTGCCGGCCGTTCGACGCGGCCGCTGACGGCTATGTCCGGGCCGAGGGCGCGGTCGTGCTCGTCCTGCAGTCGATTGCCACCGCCCGCAAGGCGCGCAACCGAATCCATGCGACGATTGTCGGGTCGGCCATCGGACAGGACGGCCGGACGACCGGCCTTTCCCTGCCTTCGGCCGAATCGCAGCGTCGCCTGTTGGAGCAGGTCTACGGCGAGTTCGGCGTCGATCCTAGCGACCTCGCCTTCGTCGAGGCGCACGGTACCGGCACGCAGGCCGGCGATCCGCTGGAAGCCGATGCGCTGGGCAAGGGCCTGGCGCAACGACGCTCGCAGCCTCTGCCGATCGGTTCGGTGAAATCGAACATCGGCCATCTCGAACCCGCGTCGGGTCTGGCGGGGGTGCTGAAGTCGATCCTGGCGCTGAACCACGGCGTCCTGCCGGGCACGCTGCACCAGGTCTCGCCGAACGAAAACATCCCGCTGGACGAACTCAACCTCAAGGTGGTCGGCCAGAACTGGTCGCTGCCGGAACGCCGCGGTCCGTCGCTGGCCGGTGTGAATTCATTCGGCTTCGGCGGCACCAACGCCCATGTCATCCTGCGTGGCGAGGATACATCGGTGAGCGTGGCTCACCCGAAGTCCGAGGCCGGTCCGCCGCCGCTGCTGCTGTCGGCGCACACGGCCGAGGCGCTGCCCGAATTGGCGCGTGCCTTCATCGAGCAGTGGCCGTCAGACAAGCGCCTGAGCGGTGACTTCATCGGCGCCGCCGCCCATCTGCGCGACCCCCTTCCGCATCGGCTGATCGTGCGCGGCAAGACCGCCGAGGAAACGAAGCAGCATCTCGAACAGTTCACCCAGGGCGAGCCGTCGCCCGCAGTCCAGAGCGGCCAGGCGCTCGGCACGAATCTGCCCGTCGCCTACATCTTCTCCGGCAACGGCTCACAGTGGGTCGGTATGGGCCGAACGGCGTGGCACGCCAATCCGCGCTTCCGCGAGGCCCTGAAGGAAGTCGACGGCCACTTCTCGCGACGCCAGAAGGAATCGCTGGTCGATCTGATGTTCGCCGACGATCTCGCGCAGAAGCTGCGTCAGGCGACCTATGCCCAGCCGCTGTTGCTGGCCCTGCAGATCGCCACGGTGCGCAGCTTCGAGGCGCTGGGCGTCACGCCTGTCGCAACGATGGGACACAGCGTCGGCGAAATCGCCGCCGCCTGGTGTGCGGGTGCGCTGAGCCTCGACCAGGCCATCGACGTCGTGATCGCCCGCAGCCGCCACCAGGAATCGGTGCGGCACTCCGGCGCCATGGCCGCCCTGATGCTCGGCGAGCGCGACGCGCGCCGCTTCCTCGCGTCGGCGAACGTGCCCGGCGTGGATATCGCGGCGATCAACAGCTGGCGCAGCGTCACCGTTTCGGGGCCGGTCAAGCAGATCGACCTGATGCTGACAGCCGCGTCGGACCTGCGCATCGGTGCCCGGCGACTCGACCTCGACTATCCCTTCCACAGCGCGCTGGTCGATCCGGTGCGGGCGCCGCTCCTGCGCGAACTCAAGGGCCTGAAGCCACTCAGCGTGCGCCGCCGCTTCGTGTCGACGGTGACCGGCGGATTCGCGGACCGCGACATGCTCGGCCCCGAACATTGGTGGCTGAATGTCCGCGAGCCGGTGCATTTCGAGGCCGGCTTGAATTGCCTGCTGAAGGAAGGGCTGCGCCTGTTCGTCGAGATCGGGCCCAAGCCGATCCTGGCCAGCTATCTCCGCGACACGATGCGCGAAGCCAATGTCCGCGGCGCTGTCGTGGAATCGCTGACCGAATCCCTGGAGCAGGACGACAGCGATCCCGTCGAGCGGGCCGTCTCCCGCCTGGTACTGCTGGGCGGACAGGTCGATCCTCAGCGCTTCTTCGGCCCGCCGCCGGTGGCCGCACTGCCGCTGCCGGCCTATCCGTGGCGGCATTCGCAATTCAAGGTACGGCCGACCTCCGAAGCCGCCAGCACCTTCGCCGGACCGTCGCATGCGTTGCTGGGCTCGCGGCCGCGCCAGGATGACTCGGCATGGTTCTCGACGATCGACCCGGCCCTGTTTCCATGGATGGCCGATCACAAGGTCGGCGGCCTCTCGGTCTTCCCGGCTGCCGGTTACGTCGAGGTGATGCTGGCGGTGGCGCAGGAACTCTATCCCGACGGCGCCATCGAACTGCGCGAATTCGACATCGTGCGACCGCTGGTGTTCGACGGCGCAGCGTCGTTCGAGACGTCGGTCCGGTTCGATCGCGAGACCGGCATGGCCGAATTCCTGTCCCGTCCGCGCAATGCTGCCCCCGAATGGTCCATGAACGCGCGCGGCATCGTCGGTCGCTCGCCGGCCGGCGAAGGAAAGGTGCCTGCCAAGGCCGACATGATGGGCACGGTGATCGTGCCGAAGGCCAAGGTCTATGACGTGTCGCGCGGATTGGGCTTCGACTACGGCCCGACCTTCCAGCGCATTCGCCATGTCTCCTTCCCCGAACCCAAACTCGCCGTAGCGGCCCTTGAACCCGAGGAGACAACGGCGCTTGGCGGTCGCGTCATCGATCTCACGGCCCTCGACTCGGCATTCCATGCGCTGTTCGCGTCGGAGGAAGCCGGCGTCGCCGACATGCCGATGAAGCGCATGCTGCCGGTCCGCTTCGGCCGGGTGCGCGTCTTCGATCCGGGCGCCACGGCAACGCGCGCGATCGCCCGTACGCTGCGTCAATCGCTGACGTCGATGCTGGTCGACATCAACCTGCTGGACGAGACCGGCAAGGTCGTCGCCGTCGCCGAGTCGGTGCGGCTGATCGAGGCTCCTGTCGGGCTTGGCCCGGATCCGCGGTCCTTCACCTACCAGACGACCGCCTGGTCTTTGGAACGCGCCGGCAAGCCGTCGATGGCGCATTTCCGCAATGGCGACGTTGCGGCGCTCGACGGCGTGACCGACCCGGCGGCCCTCAGCGAGGCGCTGCTGCTGCTCGATGCCGGCTGCCTGCGCTCGGCCTGGAACGCCTTCCGCAACGGACCTGCAGCGCAGGACCTGCGCGAACTACCGTCCGGACCGGAGGGCGATGCCGACTGGGCGGCCCATCTTTGCTCGGCACTCCTCTGGCATCTCGAGACCAAGAATCTGGTGCTCGAGCAGCAGGGCGCCCCGGCGCTGGCCGAGACCTGCGACCTGCCGACGGTCGATTCGCTGGTACGTTCGCTGCTCGCCCGTCATCCGACGATGGCCACCGAGGCGGCGAGCCTGTCGCGTCTCGGTCAGATCATGGAACGGGTCGTGGTCGGCGACACCTCCGTGCAGGCCGAGCTCCAGTCTGCGCACTGGCGTCAGCTTGATACGGCGTCGCGACAGATCACCCTGCTTCGGCGGGCCGTATTCGACGAACTCTTCCAGGCCATCACGGCGCGGCCGGAAGGCCGGTTGCTGCGGCTGCTGCTGATCGGCGCCGAGCACGCGGTGCTCGCGGCCGAACTACTGCGCGGCGTTCCCGGCCTCGACATCGTCATCACCGACCTCGATCCGGATCGTCTCGATCAAGCGCGCGCGGCGATGGACGACGACGCCCAGTACGTTCGCTGCGTTCCCTGGGCCGATCTCGAATCCTGGCCGGCGAGCACGTTCGACCTTGCCGCGGCAGTCGATGCACTGAGCGAGATTGCCGCCTCAGGCGACGGGCTCGACCGCCTGCAGCGCGTCCTGCGTCCCGCAGCCCCGCTGCTGGCCGGCGAACCGGCGCCCAGTCTCTTCTGGGATATCGTCCGCGGCATCCGCCCGAAATGGTGGGCACGCTCGGCGAATTCCTCGTTCCCCGTCGGCGCCTTGCTGACAGCGCGCGAATGGACGGACGAGCTGGAGAGCGCAGGCTTCAACACCGTTTCAGGCAAGCCGGTCCTCGGCGACGAAAGCATCGGCGTCATCGTCCACGGTGCCGCCGGCGCCGCCGACGGGGCGAGCGACCCCGCATCGGATCAGCCGGTGTTCACCTGGGAAGGCGACGATACGCCCAACCGCAAGGCGCTTCAGGCGGCCCTCCCGAACGCCGGCATCGGTGCTCCCGAGACGGCGACGACCGACGTGGCCTGGATCATCGATGCCAACCGGGCCGGCGCAACCGTGCCACAGATGAGCGCCTTGCTGTCGCGCATGGTCGACCGTTGCCGGCGCCTGGGTGCGGCGCCGACGCGGCTCTGGCTGGTGGTGGACTTCGGTGAAAAGGCACCAGGACGTTCTCCCCTGGAGAGCCCGCTCTGGTGTGCCCTCACGGCGGCGATGCGCGTTGCGCAAAACGAATACGCCGCCCTCGAAATCCATTGCCTTGGCCTGGCGGGTACGCCGGCATCGGCGACCCTGCGGCGTGCGGCAGAGGAAATGGCCGCCCCGACCGACGAACGCGAGGTCTACTTCGACGGCCAGGAGCGCCTGGTCTTCCGCCTCACGCGCGGCGCAGCACCGCCAGCGCAGCCGCTGGAGCGCGGCGACGATGTTGCGCTGAAGCTGATCCCGCGTTCGAGCTCGAATCGGGGAGCCCTTGCCTGGTCGGCGACGCCGCGGCCCGTTCCGGGTCCCGGCGAGGTCGAAATCGAAGTGGCGGCGACCGGGCTCAACTTCCGCGACGTCATGTGGAACCTCGGCCTCCTGCCGGAAGAAGCGCTCGAAGACGGCTATGCCGGCCCTGCGCTCGGTATGGAATGCGCCGGCACGATCAGCGCGGTGGGGCCCGAGATCATGGAATACGAAGTCGGCGACAAGGTCGTTGCCTTTGTGTCCGGCGGCTTCGCGAGCCACGTCGTGACGCCGGTCTTCTCGGTCAGCCCCCTGCCCGGCAATCTCACCTTCGAGGCGGCGGCGACGTTGCCTGTCGCCTTCCTCACCGCCTACTACTCGCTGGTTCACCTCGCCGGGCTGAAGCAAGGCGAGACCGTGCTGGTCCATGGCGGTGCCGGCGCCGTCGGTCTCGCCGCCCTTCAGGTCGCGCGCTTCTGCGGCGCCAAGGTCATCGCCACGGCCGGCAGCGACGAGAAGCGGGCTCTGCTGCGCGACCTCGGCGCCGACGTCGTGCTGAACTCCCGCACGCTCGCCTTCGCGGACGAGGTTTCGACCCACACGAATGGCCGCGGCGTCGACATCGTCCTGAATTCGCTGGCCGGCGAGGCGATGATCCGCTCGATGGACTGCCTCAGGCCGTTCGGTCGGTTCATCGAACTGGGCAAGCGCGACTTCTACGCCAACACGCATCTCGGCCTGCGGCCGTTCCGCCGCAACCTCAGCTACTTCGGCGTCGACGTCGACCAGCTCATCATCGAACATCGCGACCTGACGCAGCGCCTGTTCGGTGAACTGATCGAGCTGTTCGCGACCGGCGAATTCCAGCCCCTGCCGCATCGCATCTTCGGAGGCGAGCGCCTCGGCGATGCCTTCCGGCTGATGCAGCGCGCCGGACATATCGGCAAGATCGTCGTGACGCCTGCCCGGCAGGCAAGCGAAGACAGCCGCGCAACGGGGAGGTTCCCGGTCGATGCCGAGGGCGCTCACCTCGTGATCGGCGGCACCAGTGGCTTCGGCCTGGCGACGGCCGAGTGGCTGGCCGAGCGCGGCGCACGCCATCTCGTGCTGGCAAGCCGGTCCGGCCAGCTGGCCGACGGCGCTACCGCCCGTATCGAAGCGCTGCGGCGCAGCGGCGTCGAGGTCAGGACGGTTGCGCTCGACGTCACCGATGCCGGCGCCCTGCAACGCGGCGTCAAGAACATCGCCGGCCATCGGCCGCTCAAGGGCATCGTCCACGCCGCGATGGTGCTCGACGACCGCCTGATCGACGGCATGGATCAGGAAGCGATCACCAAGGTACTGCAACCGAAGATGGGCGGCGCGCTCAACATCGAGGCGCTGGCGTCCGAGCTCGACGCAACGGGACAGAAGCTCGACTATCTGTTGCTCTATTCGTCGGCGACGACGCTGCTGGGCAATCCGGGCCAGTTCAACTATGTCGCGGCCAACGGCTTCCTCGAAGGGCTGGCCCGCCAGGCCCAGCAGCGCGGCCTTCCCGCCCTGGCCGTCGCCTGGGGTGGCATCGAAGACACCGGCTACCTCGCCCGCAACATCTCGGCCAATACGAGCCTGAAGAAGCGCTTCGCCTCGAGCCTGATCGCGTCGCGTCCTGCGCTCGATGCGCTCGATCTCGCCTTCGATGCCGAGGGACAGCCGGCGATGGCGTTCCTCTCGATCGGCCGGATCGACTGGGGCATGGCCAAGCGCGAGCTGGCGGTGACGCGCGCACCGATGTTCGGCGCCGTCGTTCCGGCAGCCGGCACCCGCCAGACAACGGACTCGGCGGCGACGCTCGAGAAGCTGCGCGGCATGACGGTCGATCAGGCGAGCGAGGCGCTCCTGGAGATCATCGTCGAGGAAATCGCCCGCGTCCTTCGCCTGCCGCCGAAGGAAATCGACCGGCATCGCGCCTTGGCCGAAATCGGCATGGATTCGCTGATGATGCTGGAGCTGCGGACCACCGTCGAAGAGTCGCTGCAGGTCGACCTGCCCATCATGTCGCTGGCCAACGGCATCACGCCGGTGGACGTCGCCCGACGGATCGCTACCCTGGTCGTGGGCGATGGTCCAAAGGAAGCGATGCCGGGCCAGCTCGCCGCCCTGTCGGCAAGCCATGTCGCCGCCGAAGCCGAATCGACGGATGTTGCCGATCGACAGGCCGCCGTCCGTGCCGTGCTCGACCGCTCGCGTAACGTGGAAGGACTCTGATGACCGAAGGCGTCCGCCCTCCCGACGAAGCCCTCGATGTCGTGAACCGCGTCCGTCAGGCGCTCGCCCAGCCCTCGGCGGGTACCGAACGCGCACCGCTCCGTCCCGCGCAAGTCGCCGCGGTGGAAGAGCGGCGGCGCTTCGATTTCGGTACCCTCCCGGAATACGAAATGCTGAAGCTGCAGAAGGCGGCAGGCGAGATCGCCGGTATCGAGAACCCCTTCTACCGGCTTCACGACGGGCGCGCCGCCGAGACGACGTCGGTGGAAGGCCGCGAGGTCATCAACTTTTCCTCCTACGACTATCTCGGTCTGAACGGCCATCCCGACGTAAGCGCCGCCGCGAAGGCCGCCATCGACAAGTTCGGCACCTCGGTCGGGGCGAGCCGGCTGACGGCGGGCGAGCGGCAGGTGCATCGCGACCTCGAAGCTCTGCTAGCCGAGCTGCACGGCGCTGAGGATGCGCTGTCGTTCGTGAGCGGCCACGCCACCAACGTCTCTGTGATCGGCGGCCTGCTGGGTCCGGACGACCTCCTGGTCAGCGACGCCCTGATCCACAACAGCGTCGTGGAGGGCGCCAAGCTCTCGGGTGCCAAGCGCATCCTCTGCCCGCACGGCGACGTGGAGGCCATCGAGCGGGCGCTGCGGCTCAACCGCCGGCGCCATCGGCGCACGCTGATCATCGTCGAAGGCCTCTACAGCATGGACGGCGACGTGCCCGATCTCGCCGCCCTCGTCCGCCTGAAGCGGCGCTACGATGCCTGGCTGATGGTCGACGAAGCCCATTCGGTCGGCGTGCTGGGCGCCACCGGCCGCGGCATCGCCGAAGAGCAAGGCGTCGATCCGGCTGACGTCGATATCTGGATGGGCACCCTCAGCAAGGCGCTGGCCTCGACCGGCGGCTATGTCGCCGGCAGCCGCAAGCTGATCGAGCTGCTGAAGTACACGTCGCCGGGTTTCGTCTACAGCGTCGGGGGCTGTCCCTCCGTTACCGCTGCCGCTGGTGCCGCCATCGAAGCGATGCGCCGCGAGCCCTGGCGCCTGGCGAAGCTGCGGGAGAACGGCCGGGCCTTCGCGGCCGGGGCAAAGGCGCGCGGCCTAGATACCGGGCTCAGCATCGGCGCCTCGGTTGTCCCCATCATCGTCGGCAACTCGCCGAATGCCGTGATCCTGTCGCAACGCCTGCTGGCGCGCGGCTACAACGTCATTCCGATCATCTTCCCGGGGGTCGCCGAGAATCAGTCGCGCCTCAGGTTCTTCATCACCAGCCGCCACACGCCGGAGCATATCGACGGCGTGCTCGATGCGATCGCCGAAGAACTGCCGGAGATCCGCAAGGCGCCGTCGTTCATAAACGTGGTCGCCGGCCGCTAGCCAGGTTCAGGCGACCAATAAACCATCTGTGTTGGCCGTAACGCGGATCACGACGTCCTGAAAGTCGTTGTCGCCGGTGGCGCGAGCCAGATCCTCGAAGCCGATCAAGAGTTCGCGGCCACCGGACGCGACGCCTGACAGGACCTGATGGACATCGCCCGGGTTCAACGTCGAGAAGGAATGAAAGATCGGCGCGCTCAGCGGGCCACGCGAGGCGCTGTGGAGCGCCGGGGGCAGGCCGGCGTCGAGATCTGCCGGCATGCCGGTGCCGGGCGCCACGAACGAGAGATCGCTCGGCAGATTGCCGTAGAGGCCGAATCCGTCCTGGACCAGGAAGAAGCCGATCTTCTGATTGGCGGCGGGCACCCCCAGGTCAACCGTCACGCCGGCCGAGGTCGCCAACGTGTTGGCAAACAGGATGTGGACATTGGAGATCGTGCCGTCCGCCGCGACCTCGTAGGCGCCGAGCGTGTTGCGATATCCGGAGACGGCAGTCTCCATCTCGACGCTGAACTGGATCGATCCGTCACCCGTGAGGAAGGCTTCGTCGACGATGCCATTGATCAAGGCCGGGTCGACGCCGACGCCCTCTTGCAGAATGGGCAGTGTGTGGTCGGCGGGAGGCTGTGACGTCGTCAGACCCTCGAAGCCCCTAACTTCCAGCGTGGGGCCGGCAATGACCTTGCCGTCCCCCGAGAGGCCGACCACCCCGAGCCCTTGCAGGTTCGCCAACGCCGTCGGATCGGCACCGGGGCCCGTATAGCTGCTGGCGTTGTCGATCAGAATGGCTTGGCCCTGCAGCCAGGCTTCGACGCCATAGGTTTGTGCGCCCGACGTGACGAAGTCGTTGCCGATGAAGCTGCCGTAGTTCTGGAACGCCACGCCGGCGCCCTGATTGTCCTCGAATCGGCTGTCGGCGACGGACGTGAGGCCGTAGGGCGCGGCGATGCCGGGGCCATGGTTCTCCGAAAAAACGGCACCATCGACACTGAGATCGCGGGTGCCATTGTCGAGAATGATGCCGGCAACGCCGTTATCCTGCGCGCCGCCACCGTACCAGCGCAACGCACTCGCCAGACCGGCGGAAGGGCTATGGGCAAAGCGCGCGCCACCTTCCGCATTGCCGGTCACCCACGTATTGGCCACCATGCCCTCGAACACGCTGCCGATGACGTCGAGGCCGATCCCGCCGACATCGCGGATGTTCACGTCGCTCACCGTCCAGTTGTAGAGCCATCGATCGTTGCCGTCGGCCACGATCTTGATGCCGTCGCCCTCCTGGCCGTTCCCCTGAAGAGTGAAGTTCGACAGGGTCAGATAACGCAAATCGACACCCGCGCCGACATTGATCTGGATGACGGGAGAGCCGTCGGTGATTTGCGAGACGATCGTGGCACCGCCCAGATCGATACCCTTGGGGCTGGGCGAACTGCTGTCGATGTTGATGACGATAGGCGATGTCACGACGAAGGTATCGGCCGGCAGATGCGCGAGATAGCCCTCCGTCAGCGCTGCCCTCAACGCCACTTCCAATGCGCCGTGGCCGTTGCTGTCGGCGACAGGCGCAGTCGTCTCGGAGGTCACCGGAGTCAGTGACGGCATGGCAACATTGAGCCTGCTCACGACCACTTGATCCGAAAGGTCGGTGGATTCGTTCACGACGACCCCTTCGCCGGTCACCACCTTGCCGCCGCTCAGAGAAAGAGTGCCTGCCCCCTGGATGTCGGCCAGCAGGGTGTTGTCTTCGCCTGGACCGTAATACTCGCTGTCGCTGCCGAGGATGCTCGCCTTGCCCGACAGGACGCCGCTGATGCCAACGGTCTGAGGACCGTAGGTCGAAAAGGTATTGGCCCAGAAGTCGCCGTGGCCATTGAAGGTAATCGCTGCTCCCTCGTTATTCTCGAAGCCGCTCGAGGTGACCCGTGCGATGCCCGAGGGAGCGGCGATGCCGGGACCCAGATTCTCCACGAAATAGGCGCCGTTCACCGACACGTCCTGCGCACCTTCGTCGAGGACCAGACCGCCGACATCGTTCCTGCGGAAACCGCCACCCGACCATTCGATGTCGCCCACGACGCCGCCATTCGCACCATTGGCGAAGCGTGCGCCACCGCCGGCATTGCCATGCATCCAGGCATTGAACACGGTGCCTTTCGTGACATGACCGACGACGTCGAGGCCCGCGCCTCCTACGTGTTGGATAGTGACGTCGCGCACGCTCCAATCGTGGATGTGCCGGTCCGCGCCATCGGCGACGATCCTGATGCCGGCCCCTTCGCCGCCGTTGCCATAGATGGAAAAGTTGAACAGCGAGAGATTTACAAGATCGACTCCGGGCGCCGCATTGATCTGGATGACAGGCGCATCGCCCGTAACGTTGGAGATGATCGCAGCACCTCCGAGATCGACGCCCACCGGCCCTTGAAAACTGTTCGTGACGTCGATCACGATCGGTTCGGAGACAGTGAAAGTACGTTTACTGGTGGTCGCGACATAGCCGCCGGCGAAGGCAGCTTGAAGCAACGAGGCGAGGTCGTCCGACGCGCTGTCTGTCGTATCCATGGACAGACTTTGCCGAACTCCAGAAACTTTTCACGACTCGTTGAGGCATACCTCGCGGCAGCTCTTCACACCTTTGCCACAGTGATGCAATGCATGCAGCTCGATGATGCGTTTGCTGTGTTCTTGTCGTGACAAGAACGATCAGCCTGGATTCAACCGCAGCACACGCGAGAGGAACAGGCGCTCGATCCAGGTCAGGCTGGGATGCCAGAAGGTAATCATCAACGTGTAGCGAACGGCAGTGCCGTTATTCTCGACCCAGTGCACGAAGCTGTCGTCGAAGACCAGCACTTCGCCGTCGCGATACTCCGCCACCTGCTCGCCGACCCACAGCTTGGTCCCGGCGCAGTTCCTGAGACCGAGATGGGCTGTCAGGCTGGCATTGGTCGGGCCGGTGTGGGGCTGCAGCGAACCGCCGGGCTGAATCGCGGAGAAACAGATGTGCAGGCCGTTGTGCGGCAAGGTGCGCAGGATCGCGGCCGTACGCGGACAGGCCGCCAGATGCTCATCGATCGGCTTGCCCTGCAGATAGAAGTAGTAGGTGTTCCACTCCTTGGGATTCTCGCCGGAATCGTAACGGGCCCGGGCGAAGCCTGAGTGTACGCTGTCCATTTCCGCCAGGATCTCATGCCGGGCGGCGCGGACCCGCTCGGTCCACGCATGATCGCGGTCGACATGGACGGGTTTCGCCAGAAGCCCGGGCCAGCGCGGGACCCACGGCCACTGAAAAGCGCCGGGCCGGACCGCCTGCAGCCGCCGCGTCAAGGCCAGCACGACGAGTCGCGGCCCTGCCAGCAGGTAGGAGGCCAGCCGGAACAGGCCGACTTTCAGCGGGCCGATCTTGCGGCGAAAATCGGCATTACCTGCTTCGATCTTCGCCAACCAGGCCTGTAGGTCTTGCATCTACCAGCTTCTCTAAATAGACAGGTCGAGGCCAATGGACGTGACTTTGCCGGGAATTGCAACGCTGGTTGCCGCGCCGGCGGATGAGAGGATCGGTTGCTAGGCGCCGTACTGGCTGGAGCAGGCCTGATCTTGTGTCTCTATGTCGGCGTGCTCGTCCTGGCCGACCTCTACCTGATCGCCGTCCATCTTCGTGGAAGCCATCGGCACCCGGTACAAGAGCCGGCTGGTTGCCAGCAGACTGACGGCGGTCGCGGACACGAACCCCTGGTCTGCGTGCAGCTTCCCGTCTTCAACGAGGCGAAGCTCGTCGCTGCGGCGATCGACTCGCTCTGCGCGCTCGACTGGCCGCGAGACCGGCTGGAAATCATGGTGTTGGATGACAGCACCGACGAGACCACATCCATCGTTGCCCGGAAGGTTGAGGAATCGCGTCTCAACGGCCTTGCCATCAGCCATGTCAGGCGGCCTCACCGCGACAGTTTCAAGGCCGGCGCGCTGGCGGCCGGCCAGCAACTGACCAAGGCGCAGTACTTCGCGATCTTCGACGCCGACTATCGCCCCCCGCCCTCGTTCCTGCGCCGGACCATGGCGGCCCTCATGGCCGATCCCGGCCTGGCCTTCGTGCAGGCGCGGTTGGGTTACCGCAACCGCGAGCGCAACATGCTGACGCGCGCGCAGGCGCTGGAACTCGACACGCTGTTCGGCTTCGAGCAGGCGGCCCGCAACATGGCGGGCATGCCCATGACCTTCAACGGCACCTGCGGCGTCTGGCGGCGCGACGCCATCGACCAGGCCGGCGGCTGGCGCGGCGATTCCGTCGCCGAGGATCAAGACCTGAGCTTCCGCGCCTTCACCCTGGGCTGGCGCTGCCGCCTGCTGCTCGATGTCTCTGCCGCGGGCGAACTGCCGGACAATTTCGAGGCGCTCGCGCTGCAGCGACAAAGATGGAGCACGGGAACGGTGCAGGTCTTTCGCAAGCTTCCCTGGGCCCTCCTGCGCAGCATGCCCTGGCCGCAGGCCACCGCCTTCGCCTTCCTGACCTTGTTCTATTCGACCGCTGCGGCCGTGCTGGTCGCCATTCTCGCGATCGCCGCGCTGTGCTGGCTGGTGGCCCCCGGCTGGGCGCTCGTCGTCGTCCTGGGATGGGTCGCCACGGTCGCGTTGCTGGTGGTGTTGCGGACCGTCGGTGCAGCGCTCGCCGCGCGGCGTCTCGGCAGGCCGGTGAACCTCGCCTTCCTGGGCGATGTCATCGCTCACTGGCTGATGCAGCTCGTGCTGCTGCCGACGGGCGGCAAGGCGTTGATCGCTGGCTACCTGGCGCGCACCGTTCCCTTCGCGCGAACCCCCAAGAAGGGGCATTAACGCATGCCGCGCGTGCTATTCGATGTCTCCGGACTGGTTCAATGGTACGCCTACCTGTCGAACCCGTCGGGCATCCAGCGCGTGATGGAGAATATCCTGAGCCAGCCTGCGCTGCTCCGGAACCCGTCTGTGACGCTGGTCTCGCGCGCGATCGGATCGGATACGTTCTACGTCGTCGAACCGGACATCATCGCGGGGTTGACCACGCGCGAGGCCCGGCGCGCTTCGATCGCCCGTCTGCGCGGCCTGTTCGCCGAAAGCATGCGTCTGGCCGAACCGGCGCGCCTGCTGCGCGAGATGCACTCGATCCATGTGCCCTACATCGCGCTGGGCTTCAGCTTCACGGAGCGTTTCTGGGAGAGCCGTTGTGCCGGACGCTGGGTGGCGCGGTCTTCCAGACTGCAAACGATTCCGTCCGGCGATGCCTACGGCGCCGTGGTCGGGCTCGGGGACTTCTGGTGCCATGGCGGCCACGTCCCGGCGCTGATCGCGCTCAAGCACCGCAGCGGCGCACAGCTGATCCACCTCGTCCACGATCTCATCGCGGCCGTGAACCCGCAGTGGACGCACCCGCATTACGGCAAGCAGTTCCTCGAGCAGTTCGACCGCCTCGCACCTGCCGTCGATCATTGGCTGGTGACGTCGAGCTATGTCGGCGACCAGTTGGCGGGCTATCTCGATCGGCAGAAGCTGCCCCATCCGCAGATCGACACCATAAAGATGGGCTGGCCGGTGCCATTGCCGGCGCAAGACGACGACGGTGTGCTTGCCAAATACGGGCTGGCGCGACATCGCTTCCTGCTGCACGTCGGTACCGTGGAGCCGCGCAAGAACCTGGATGGGCTGTTCGACGCACTCGCGCTTCTTCGGTCCGAGCCTGCCGTGGCGGCACTGCCCTGCGTACTGGTCGGCCGCGATGGCTGGCGCTCCGACACCATTCGCCAGCGGCTCAAGAACGATCCCTGGCTGGCCAATCGCGTAAAGTGGATCAAGGACGCACCCGACAGCGACCTTGCAGCTCTGTACCGAAATGCGAGGTTCACGGTCGTACCGAGCTTTGACGAAGGATGGGGATTGGCCGTGCAGGAGAGCCTGGCACATCGCACGCCCTGCATTGCGTCCAGAGCGGGGGGCATTCCGGAAGCCGGGCTAGATCTTGTCGACTACGTCGAGAGCGGCAGCACGGATGCGCTGGCCACCGCCATCCGTATTCTGGCCAGCGACGTCGATGCCCTCGAGCGGGCGCGAGCAAGGCTCACAAATGGCCTGAACTCGCGGCCCTGTCCCGATTGGTCGGACACGGCCGACGGGCTGGCCTGCCTGCTGGGGGTCGATCGCTGAAAAAGCAAAGGCCCCGCCAGCTTTCGCTACGGGGCCTCCCTTCTTTCTCTACGTCCACCAGTACATCCGTGGCTCGACGCTTGAGAAATTGCCAGCCGTTACCGGCGGCAGAACTGGTTAGTCGACCAGCTTGAGATTGTCGGCCGAAACCTTGCCGCTGCGGCGGTCGGAGACGAGCTCGTACTGAACCTTCTGGCCTTCGTTGAGACCGCCGATGCCGGCACGCTCGACGGCGCTGATGTGCACGAAGGCATCCTTGCCGCCGTCGTCGGGCTGGATGAATCCGAAGCCCTTGGTTGCGTTAAACCACTTCACGGTTCCCGTAGTCATGGGAAAACCCTTTCACTGCATAGTCATGCTGGCCCGCCCAAGCGAGGCAAGCCGTCGAATTCGCATTTATTTCGGGAGCAAGTCGCCGGCGAAGCGCAGACACTAAGTCTGAAGCATCGCCAAAAATTTTGTCCTTCTATCGACTTGGGCTGATATGGGCGCTTCTCCCCCTGTTTGCAAGGGGCATTGTCGCCGCGACGGTCGGAGCCGTCTCGCACCTGCAGCAGCTGCAGCGCATCCGACACAACAGGATTGCGCACAATGCATGTACAAACTGGCGAAATGGGCACTACGCTTAAAGCACGCGCTGCGGCAATCGCCGTGCCGGCTGGAGGCCCCAACCCCGCCGGTCGCCTGAATTCCCACCACGAGAGTACCGTTTGGCGAGCGCGTCCCCGTGGGATTCGCCCTAGTCCCCGGCGACTATTCGAGCAAGTTGCGTGCGCAGCTCGCTCGTTCCCACAACAATGTTTGTGGCCTGCAGGTCCGCGAACTGCGCGGGTATCGGCGCCACCTGCTCTGCACGTCGCAGAGCCGCATCGGCCTCCTGCCACTGCTCCTGCTTCAGAAGTTCAAGGAAGTTCTGAAAGTGGAAGCTCTCGCGCCTATTCAGGGGGCGCTTATGGCCATCGATCGCACTCAGGAGCCTCTCGAACCGACGTGTGAGTTCGAGAAGTTCGCGCCGAGACTCTTCAGGTTCAACGGTCGTGCCCATACGGGCATGGATGCCACAGGTCGCCCGAGAGGAGAAGTCGCGACCGCTGCCGGCGGCCCTCTGTCAGCAAGCCTCACCGTCGGCGCACGGCGCGGGCTCATTCCTCGTTGGCAAGCACCAACTTGAGCCGCGCCACCAGCGCGCCGAGGTCGATGGGCGCCCCGCGACGCACGTAGTTCCGAGGCTCGAACAAGTCGCTCCGCTCGGCATTCAGCACCATCCACTCCCCGTCCGAAAAGTGTCCGCCTTGAAGGTGATCGATGGCGTCGAGAATCTTATCCGCTTGGTAGCCCGTGAGACCGTGAGCGGGGTCCGCACGATGCAGATCGAGCAGACGTTCGATGCGCTGGCTCAAGTTGAGACGAGCAGAAACATTGGCTTGTTGAGACGGGCTCATGGCGAACGCTTTAGCCCAGATGCGAGGTCGCTGTAACGACGGCGCGTGCGGTCATCCCATCGAATGTTTGTGGACTACTCATCAACCGCAAATGCCCTTTGGAGATGCGTCAGCCGACGGACAGATGCCGCGCAAAGAGATGCCAGAAACCCGCAGCGGTCGAAGCCTTCGTCAAGGCAACCCGCGCATCGATAGAAGTCTAAGGCGTTTAGCCGTACGAAATGGGAGCAATGGTGCCCAGGGGCGGAATCGAACCACCGACACTGCGATTTTCAGTCGCATGCTCTACCAACTGAGCTACCTGGGCGCGCCATTTCGCTGGCGGCGGGCTTATAGGACGCGTTAGCGCCGCTGTCCAGACGGTCGACCGAGACCTTCCTCCGACGTTCCGCGGCCCGGCTCCTCTTCCCCGGGCCCCTCCTCCGTCTCGACGCGATAACTTTCCTTGAGCCAGCGGCCGAGATCGATATCCGCGCAACGCTTCGTACAGAACGGCTGGTACTTCTCGTCTGCAGGCTTCGCGCAGATGGGACATTTGGTGGCAATGCGCACCGCGCGCAGCGGCGGGCCCGAACGATCAGTCATCACTCTTCTCCAGCGCCTCGAGCTGAGCCGCCAGCGTCGGACCACGTCGTGCGCGGGTCAACTCGAAGTGGCCGAGGCGGGTAAAGCCGTAGATCTGGGTCGGCACCGGATCTTCGGCCAGGACTTCCGCCAGGCTCGCCTGCACCTTGTCGCGATCGTAGGCACTTCGCATGTTGACGAAGTCGATCACCACCGCGCCAGCGATGTTCCGCAAGCGAAGCTGCTGGGCAATCGTCGGCGCCGCCTCGAGGTTGATCTCAACCGGCCGGCGCGGCGCACGGCCCTGCCGGCCGGCGGCGGCGGCGCTGTCGACGTCGATGGCGCACAGCGTCTCGCCGGGCTCGAAGAGCAGCTCGACGCCGCTCTCCAGCACGATGCGGTCGGCCAGCGCCGTATCGATCTGCCCGGCGACGTCGTCGATCTCGAAGGCGGGCATCGAACCGTTGTGCCAGCGCACGCGGATCTTCTCGCCCAGGCGGTCCATTTCGTCCTGCAGGCTGCGGGCCATGGCCCGGTCGTCGAGGATCACCTCTTCGAGCGTGGAGCCATGGTCGCGCAACATGCGGGCGACGGGATCGCGTTCGCTGGGCATGCGGGCGGAAAAGTCGGCCGGCGGTTCGAGGTCCAGGGCCAGGCGGCGAATCCTCTCCCAGCGCTCCGTAAGCCGTGCTGCATCGGCCTTCAGCACGTCGGGAGCCGCGCCGGCAGCCGCGGTGCGCAGCACGATGCCGCCGTCCAGCAGGTCTTCGACATGTCCGCGCAGCCGGTCGCGCTCGGACTCGCCCTCGATGCGCCGCGAGAAATTCACCCCCGCCCCCACGGGGTGATAGACGAGGTAGCGGCCGGTGACGGCGATGTTCATCGACAGGCGCGGGCCCTTGTCGCCTTCGCCGTCGTTGCGCACCTGTACCAGCACCGGCGCGCCGGGCAGCGGCCAGCCGTCGATGCCGGCACGATCCTCGGCCCGCAGGAAGCCGGAGCGGCCAATGCCGATATCGACGAAGGCGGCATCGAGATCGGGCATCACCCGTTCGAGCCGGCCGAGGAAGACGTTCTCGACGCGCGAGGGCTTGTCGCGGCGGACGATCTGCAGTTCGGCCAGCCGGCCATCGGCGACCAGCGCCATCAGATAGGCCTTGGGCAGGACATGGCAGATCAGGCGGTCGACCACGCTCACGATGCGGCGGCCTTCAGGAGCTGCTCAGTCTCGAACAACGGCAGGCCCACCACGTTGCTGTAGGAACCCGAAAGAAAGGCCACGAAGGAAGCTGCGCGGCCCTGGATGGCATAGCCCCCGGCCTTGCCCTGCCATTCACCGCTTTCGAGGTAGGCATCGATCTCGGCGGCCTCCAGGCGCTTGAAGCGCACCACGGTCTCAACCAGCCGCGATCTCACCCGGCCGTCGGGACTGGCGACGGCAAGTCCGCCCAGCACGCGATGCCGGCGGCCCGAGAGCAGGTCAAGGCAAGTACGCGCCTCCGCCACCGTCTCGGCCTTGGGCAGGATGCGCCGGCCGCAGACGACCACGCTGTCTGCCGCCAAGACGACGGCATGGCGATGGCGCGGCGCGACGGCAGCGAGCTTGGTCGTCGCCATGCGCAGCGCATAGGCGCGCGGCAGTTCGCGGGCCAGCGGGCTCTCGTCGATGTCGGCGGGATCGATCTCGGCAGGCTCTCGTCCGACCTGTCGCAGCAGGTCGAGCCGGCGCGGCGAGGCGGAGGCGAGGACGAGCGGAGGAAGCGGCGAAGCGCGCAACGCCTATTTGAAGCGGAAAGTGATGCGGCCCTTGGTCAGGTCATAGGGCGTCATCTCGACGGTAACACGGTCGCCCGCCAGCACGCGGATGCGGTTCTTGCGCATCTTGCCCGACGTGTGGGCCAGGATCGTATGGTCGTTGTCGAGCTTCACCCTAAACATGGCATTGGGCAGCAACTCGGCCACGACACCCGTGAATTCGATCAGATCTTCTTTGGCCATCCGGCCTCCGGCGGGGTGAATGTGGAGAAAGCGGCCGGAAAATGGGCTCCAGGCGCCTTTAAGTCAACTACAGCGGAGTGGACAGACGGGTCTCTTCGCCAAGCCATTCAAAGTCTTCTCACGGGCCCTGCCCTCCCCTATACAAGTTGCCGCTGCGAACGCCCGGGGAAGGAAGGACCAGCACGAATGAAGAGCTCGCGTAAGTACGGCCTTCTGGCCGCCCTCCTCCTGGTACCGGCATTGGCGTGGGCTCAAGCCCCGGCAACACCGGCCAAACCGGCATCCAATGCCATCACTCATCCTGCGCAGAAGAAGATCGGCACGCCCTCGGCGCGACAGTATTCTTCGGCGCTGATCGTGATCAACTCGCGTGGCGCCAAGCTCGACGGGCAGAAGCTGGTTCTCGACGGGGTTCTGCCGACCGCCACGCTGTTCACCAGCCGGCCCGTCCGATCGGTCGGCCACATGGTGACGCCCGACATGGCCGAGATCTGGCGTACCGGCAGCTTCGCCAAGGACCCGCCGAACGCCACGGTCTCGGTCTTCAGCAAGGATGGCTCGACGGTCTCCGACCTGGTTGTCACCCTCAACACCGCCAAGCTCGACGGCGACAAGCTCACCTTCGACGTCCAGGTGCTGGAAGGCAGCCTCGGCAATGCCGACGGCCCGGCTTCGGTGTTCATCGACACGATCTGGTTCGGCATCGGCTCGCACGGCGCGCAGTACTACGGCCAGACGCAGACCACCGGCGAGATTACGCCGGCGATCGGCAGCCCGACCGACACCAGCACGCTCTCTGGCTGGTCCAACGCCTCGCCCAACAGCCCGGTCTACCAGTCGGGACCGCCCGCCTCGAACAATCCGGGCGCACCGCCGCCGCCGGACATCGATCCCCGCTATCAGCAGCGCTACAACGCACCGACCTGCGGCGCGCCTCCGCTGCTCCCCTGCTACTGAGACGAAAGGAGACGATCATGAATTCCCTTCGCCTCACGGCTGCCCTGTTCGCTGCCGTCCTGCTGGCCGGCATCTCGGTATCGTCGTCCGCCCAGACGCCGCCTGCCGCAACACCAACGACACAGGGCAAGGCCAAGACAGTCGGCAAAGCCGACAAGCCGCATGTCGTTCCGTCGATGATCGTGCTCAACGCCCGCAGCGCCAAGCTCCAGGGCAAGCAACTGATCCTCGATGGCATCTCGCCCAACGCCATCGTCTTCGCCGACCGGCCGGTACGCGCGGCAGGCCATGCGCTCACCGCTCACGTGATCGAAGAGTGGGGCAACAACGCACCGGACAGCTTCGCCAAGGATCCCCCGAACGCGACCGTGTCCGTGCTGAACAAGGCGAAGGCCAGCGTCGTCGACGCCGTGCTCACCCTGCGCGCGCCCAAGCTCGAAGGCGACAAGCTCACCTTCGACGTCGACGTGCTCGAAGGCGATCTCGCCGGCGCCGACGGCGCTGTCTCGGTGTTCATGGACATCATCAATCTGCCGTCGCCGCGACGCACCTCGCATCGCAGCGCCTGGTACGCCGGCGCGAACTGACGCCTCGGCACTGACAAAGTCCTTACAGCGGCCTGCGCCCAGGCGCAGGCTCGGTTGCATTGGCGGGAATGCGCCAGCCGCATTTCGCGCACAATTCGGACCGGAAATCTCCTCGCACGAGAGTGCAGCGATGTTGCTGCCGCTCGCGTCGAGGAGAAGCAATCATGAACTACAGAATGCTTGCAATCACGCTGGTCGGCGCCGCGATCCTGTCGGCCGGCACGACCATGGCGCAACAGCGTGAGTTGGACGGCACGGCGCCTGTACCTGACAAGGTGGGCTCTTCCGACCGTCCGTTGCCGACGGCGATGGGCCCGAACTGGACCCCTACGGCCGAAGAAGCGATTGTCCGGCAGCAGATCCACGACGCCGGCTATGGCGGCGTCACGATGCTGGAGCGCATGCCCGACGGCGGGTGGCACGCGCAGGCCTTCAAGAACCAGGCCTATTACGAGCTGACACTCGACCGGGCGGGCCACGTAACGCAGCGATGAGCCTGATCGTCAGACTGTCGGGGCGATAGGAGCGCCAAAGCGCACTTTAATCCTGCCGAAGACCTGATCGCGGGTGCGGCGGTAGGCGTCGAGCCGCACCTCGCGACTGCCTTCCACCGCACTGGGATCGGGCATCGGCCAGTACTCGACCTCGGTCGCCGTGCCGCGCGTGAACTCCAGCGCCTGATGATGGGCTTCGGGCGACAGGGTGATGATCAGCTCGAAGGACGCCGGATCGATATCGTCGAAGGTCTTGGCGTGGTGGCGATGTACGTCGATGCCCATTTCGTCGAGCACCGAAACCGCGAAGCCGTCGACATTGCTCGCCCGCACGCCGACCGAATCGACATAGATCGACCGGCCGTAGAGCCGCTTGGCCAGAGCCTCGGCCATGGGCGACCGTACGGAATTTTCGCTACAGGCGAAGAGCAGGCTGGAAGGCAGTCCGGTCATCGCCGTTCAGCGTTCACGATTTGATGTGCAGAGCGCAGATCAGCGTGAACAGCCGACGGGCGGTGTCGTGATCGACTTCGATCTTGCCGGCGAGACGCTCGCGCAGCAGCTCGGATCCCTCGTTGTGCAGGCCGCGCCGCCCCATATCGAGCGCCTCGATCTGCGAAGGGCCAAGCTTCTTGATGGCCGCGTAATAGCTTTCGCAGATCAGGAAGTAGTCCTTCACGACCTTGCGGAAGGGCGTCAGCGACAGAATGATGTCGCGCAGCTTCACGTCCTCGCCGTTGCGCACGTCGAACACCAGGCGTTGCTCGAAGATCCCGATGCGCAGCCGGTACGGCCCCTGCTCTCCGCTGACCAGGCGGAAATCGTTCTCCTCCAGGAGATCGAACAGGGCGACGGCACGTTCGTGCTCGACCTCGGGAGAGCGGCGGGCGACGGACTCCTCGTCCAGGACAATGTCGACGATGCGGCGCGCCTTCGTCATCGGCGGGCCTAGCGACGATTGAGGCGGATGGAGACGGAACGGCCGTGCGCACCGAGCCCTTCGGCTTCGGCAAGCGCCAGCGCCGACGGTCCCAGCGCAGCCAGCGACTCCGGCGTGCAGGCCACGAGCGAGGTCCGCTTCAGGAAATCCGCCACGCCGAGGCCGCCCGAGAAACGTGCCGCCCGCGAGGTCGGCAGCACATGGTTGGTGCCGGCGACATAGTCGCCGATGGCTTCCGGCGTGTGGCGGCCAAGGAAGATCGCGCCGGCATGACGGATCTTCTCGGCCAGCGCGTCGGCAGCGGCGGCTTCCATCGCGAGCTCGACATGCTCCGCCGCGATCGCGTCGACGATCGGCGAACAGGCCGCAATATCGGGCACGAGGATGATGGCGCCGTTGCCTTGCCAGCTCGCCCAGGCGATCTCCGCCCGCGACAGCATCTTCAACGCAGATTCGACCGCCCGCACCACATCATCGGCGAAGGCCTTGTCGTCAGTGATCAGCACCGACTGCGAAGACGCATCGTGCTCGGCCTGCGACAGCAGATCGGCGGCGATCCAGGCCGGATCGTTCTGGCCATCGGCCACGACCAGGATTTCCGACGGTCCCGCAATCAGGTCGATGCCGACCTGGCCGAAGACACGGCGCTTGGCGGCCGCGACATAGGCGTTCCCGGGCCCGGTGATCTTGTCGACCGGCTTGATCGATTGCGTGCCGTAAGCCAGCGCAGCCACGGCCTGTGCGCCGCCGATGCGCCAGAGCTCGTCGGCGCCGGCGATCTTCGCCGCGAGCATGACCAGCGGATTGAGCACACCGCCCGGCGTGGGCACGACCATGACGATGCGCGATACGCCCGCCACCTTGGCCGGCACGATGTTCATCAGCACCGACGAGGGGTAGGCCGCCGTCCCCCCCGGCACGTAGACGCCGGCGGCATCGACGGGGCGATAGCGCGCGCCCAGCCGCGTGCCGGTGCTGTCTGTGAACTCGACGTCCTTGGGCAACAGGGTGCGATGGAACGCTTCGATGCGTTTGGCCGCGAAAGTGAGCGCCTCGCGCTGCGCCGCGGGCACCTGCGCCGCCGCTTCGTCGCGCTCGGCGTCCGTGATGCGCAGCTTTGCGGCATCGAGCTCCGGCCAGTCGAACTTGCGCGTATACTCGACGACGGCAGCATCGCCGCGGGCACGCACGTCGGCCACGATCTCGGCGGCAATCTTGTCGACATTCTCGTCGGTGTCCCGGTTGCGTCCAAGGAAGGCCGAAAACGCCTTCTCGAAACCGGGTGCCGCGGCGTCGAGCCTGAGCGGCCCTTTATCAAGCGGCACTTGCCACTCCGTTGGCGACGTCGCGGAAGCGGTCGATCCAGTGGCCGACCCGCTCCGGCCGTGTCTTCAGCGCGGCGCGGTTGACGATAAAGCGCGAGGTGACGTCGGCGATATGCTCGATCTCGACCAGCCCGTTCTCCTTGAGCGTCCGGCCGCTGTCGACGAGATCTACGATGCGATGACTGAGGCCCAGAGACGGCGCCAGCTCCATCGCGCCGGAGAGCTTGACGCATTCGGCCTGTACGCCGCGCGCCGCGAAGTGTCGGCGCGTCACCTCGGGATACTTGGTGGCGATGCGGACATGACTCCAGCGCCGCGGATCGTCCTTACCCGCCATCTCGACCGGCTCGGCGACGGCCAGGCGGCACTTGCCGATGCCGAGGTCGATCGGCGCGTAGATTTCGGGATAGTCGAACTCCATCAGCACGTCGGCGCCGGCAATGCCGAGATGGGCCGCACCGAAGGCCACGAAGGTCGAGACGTCAAAAGAGCGGACGCGAATGATATCGAGGTCGGGATGGTTGGTCGTGAAGCGCAGCTGGCGCGCCTCCGGATCGGCAAAAGCCGCTTCCGGCTGGATACCGGCGCGCGCAAACAACGGGGCCGCCTCCTTCAGGATGCGGCCCTTGGGCAACGCTAGGATCAGTTTCTCGTTCGCCTCGCTCGACACGTATCGCTCCAGTAACGAATGCCCGCCCCTGGCCGGGCAGCCCCAGCTTTTGCGCAAAGGCTATTCGACCGGATGGGCGGGCTTCCACGGGGTGGGCCAAGGCTCCCCGACATCCCCCAAATGGCACGCGAGGCGGCCGATTTCCAGCCGGATGGCCCGCCCCGCGGCAAAGCGCAGGGTTACTGAATGGTCATTTTCTTGCGCGACGGCCAGCAGTTCCAGCATCCGGTCGGGTTCTGCGAGGGGGATTTCATGATGCCGCACCGCCGTCACTTCGTTGAAAACCAGGGCGGAATGGGTGCGGAAGTAGGCGGCGTCGACCGACGGATCGGCCTCCCAGCGGAAACGGTTCAGCAGGAGAACGAACCGCTTTTCCTCCTTCATGTACGCACAGTCGCGCACCGCCACCAGCGCGTCCTGGATCGCCGCGGAGATCACGGCGAGGTCCTCGCTGTCGACTGCCGAGAGCCTTAGTTTTCCGGACATGTCCTCAGCCCTTCAGACGTTCGATGTCCGCCCCGCAGGCGCTGAGCTTCTCTTCCAGGCGCTCGTAGCCGCGATCCAGATGATAGACGCGGTGCAGGGTCGTGTCGCCTTCCGCCGCCAGCGCGGCAATGGCGAGTGACACCGAGGCGCGCAGGTCGGTCGCCATCACCTCGGCGCCACGCAGCTTCGGTACACCTCGCACCAATGCCGATTCATGGTGAATGGTGACGTTGGCACCCATCCGCGACAGCTCAGGCACGTGCATGAAGCGACTCTCGAACACCGTCTCGGTGATCATCGAGGCGCCTTCGGCCCGGGTCATCAGCGCCATCATCTGCGCCTGCAGGTCCGTCGGGAATCCGGGGAACGGCTCGGTCATGACGTCGACGCCGTGCAAGGCACCGTTGGTCCGGTGCACGCGCAGCCCCCTCTCCGTCTGTTCCAGGGTGACGCCGGCCGACCGCAGGGTCTGCACAGCGCTCTCGATCAGGTCGAGGCGCCCGCCGATCAGCTCGACGTCGCCGGCCGTCATGGCCACGGCCATTGCATAGGTGCCCGTTTCGATCCGGTCGGAAATGACGCTGTGCGTCGCGTCCTTGAGTGCGGAGACGCCCTCGATGGTGAGCGTCTCGGTGCCCGCGCCCGCGACCGGCACGCCCATGGCGATCAGGCATTCGGCGAGATCGGCAATCTCCGGCTCGCGCGCGGCATTGTCGAGCACGGTCGTGCCCTTGGCGAGGGCCGCCGCCATCATCAGGTTCTCGGTCGCGCCGACCGACACTTTCGGAAAGGTATAGCGCGCGCCTCTGAGGCCCTTGGGGGCCCGCGCGACCATATAGCCCCCGTCGATATCGATCTCCGCCCCCATCGCCTTCAGCCCGGCAATGTGCAGATCGACCGGGCGGGCACCGATGGCGCAGCCGCCAGGCAGCGAGACCCTGGCCTGGCCTTCGCGGGCCAGCAGCGGCCCCAGCACCAGCACCGAGGCGCGCATCTTGCGCACGATGTCATAGGGCGCGGTGGTCGACGTGATCTTGCCGGCCTGCAGGGTGAGCGTCGTGCCATGGGCATGACCGTTCTCGCCGGGCGCCGCGTCGACGGTCACACCATGCTGCTGCAGCAGCTGGAGCATGGTCGAGATGTCGGCCAGCCGCGGCACATTGCGCAGGGTGAGCTTCCGGTCGGTCAGCAGCGCCGCCACCATCAGCGGCAGCGAGGCATTCTTGGAGCCGGAGATGCGGATCTCGCCCTTGAGCTGGCGACCACCTCTGATTCGGATACGGTCCACGATCGTCTCCGCTCAGATCTTCGGCAGGGTGACGCCGCGCTGGCCCTGATACTTGCCGGCCTTGTCGCGGTAGGAGACGTCGCACGGTTCGTTGCCCTGCAGGAACAGGAACTGGCAGGCGCCCTCGTTGGCGTAGATCTTGGCGGGCAGCGGCGTGGTGTTGGAGAATTCCAGGGTCACGTGGCCCTCCCACTCCGGCTCGAGCGGGGTGACATTCACGATGATGCCGCAACGCGCATAGGTCGACTTGCCGACGCAGATCACCAGCACATCACGGGGGATGCGAAAATACTCCACCGTGCGCGCCAGCGCGAAGGAGTTGGGCGGGATGATGCAGACATCGGTATTGCGGTCGACGAAGGAGTTGGCGGCGAAGTTCTTGGGGTCCACCACCGCCGAGTCGACATTGGTGAAGATCTTGAAGTCGGTGCCGACCCGGGCGTCGTAGCCGTAGGAGGAAAGGCCGTAGGAGATTACGCCTTCGCGCTTCTGGGCGTCGACGAAGGGCTCGATCATACCCTTTTCCAGCGCCATGCGGCGGATCCAGCGATCGGACAAAATGCTCATGGGGGGCGCTTCTAAACGAGGGAGGGAGGCGGCTCAACCAGTGGTCTTGCCGCCGGTCTGGGCGGTATCGCCCGGTCGAACCCCGTCCGCCGGCGCATCCTCCCGGGCCCTCTGGGACCGGGCCTGCGCCTTGCGCCGCTTCAGGTTCTCGCGCAGGGCGGCTGCAAGCCGCTCGGCACGGTCATCGGTTTGCGGGCCGCCCTTCTGCGGGGCGGGTTTGGCGGGGGGCGTCATGGCTGGCAGGATACACCATCACGACGCCCCCTACTCCAGGAACGAATCCCGATTCAGTCCCCCGACGGTACCGCGGCCAGCCCGTCTTCTTCCTCCGGCTTCTTGTGGTGGTCGGCAGCCAGCAGGACATAGACGGCCGGCACCACGAACAGGGTGAAAAGCGTGCCGATGGCAATGCCCGTCGAGATCACCAGGCCCATCGAGAAGCGCGACACGGCACCGGCACCTGCCGCCATGACCAGCGGGATGACGCCCAGCACCATCGCCGCGGTGGTCATCAGGATCGGCCGCAGACGGATGCCGGCGGCGATTTCGACGGCCTCGCGCTTGGACTTGCCGGCCTGCTGCTGCTCGTTGGCGACCTCGACGATCAGGATGCCGTGCTTGCTGATCAAGCCCATCAGGGTGACGAGGCCGACCTGCGTGTAGATGTTCAACGTCGCGCCCGGCACGTTCATGGTGCTGAGGACCATCAGGAAGAACAGCGCACCGGCGATCGACATCGGCACCGAGATCAGGATGATCATCGGGTCGCGGAAGCTCTCGAACAGCGCCGCCAGCGACAGGTAGATGATGATCAGGGCGAAGGCGAAGGTGACGACGAAACCGCCCGACTCCTGGATGTACTGCCGCGACAGCCCGCCATAGTCGACAGTGTAGCCTTGCGGCAGGGTGCGCGCCGCCAGGTCCTTGAGATAGTCCATGGCTTCGGACTGCGACACACCCGGGAAGACCACGCCCTGGATGGTGGCGCTGTTGAGCTGCTGGAAGTGGTTATACGATTCGGGAATCGCCTTGGTCTCGATCTTGGCCACGGTCGATAGCGGCACCGAAGTGCCGTCGGCCGCAGTGATATGATAGTCGAGCACTTGCTCGACCTGAGTGCGCGACAGGCGTTCCACCTGCGGGATGACCTTGTAGGAGCGGCCGTCCAGCGCGAAGTAGTTGACGTAGCCACCGCCCAGCATCGAGCCTAGCGCGCCACCGACGTCGTTCATCTTGAGGCCGAGCTGCGAGGTCTTGTCGCGATCGATCACCACGGTGGCCAGCGGCTGGTCGATCTTGAGATCGGTGTTCAGGAACATGAAGCGGCCGCTCTTCTGCGCTTCCGTCAGGAAGGCCTGGGCAACTTCGTTCAAGGCGGTGAAGGAGCCCGTGGACTTGATCACGAACTGCACCGGCAGGCCGGTGCTGCCCGGCAGCGGCGGCAGCTGGAAGGCCACGACCTGCGATCCCGCAATGGCCCCCGTCTGCTGCTGGATGATCGGCTGCAGCTGGTTGGACGTCGTGGTTCGCTGGTCCCAGGGCTTCAGGGCCATGCCGGCGATCGACTGGCCGGGAACGTCGATCTGAAAGACGCTCTGCGTCTCGGGATGGCCCTTGAAGATGTCGTAGACCTGCCGCGAGTACATCAGGCGCTGGTCGATCGTCGCTGTCGGTGACGCCGTAGAGATCGTGAGCACGATGCCCATGTCCTCCTGCGGGGCGAGTTCGCTCTTGGTCGCCGAATAGAGGAAGTAGATGCTGCCCAGCATGATGAAGGCGAAGGTCGCCGTCACCGGCACGTAGTTCAGACTGCCGTGCAGCCACTTCACGTAGCGGCGATGGAACCAGTCGAAGGTGCGGTCGATCCTGGCGATCAGCCGCGCCTCCCAACCGCGATCGCCCGGCACATGCGGCTTCAGCATGCGCGAGCACATCATCGGCGAAAGCGTCAGCGCCACGATGGCCGACACGGTTACCGCACCGACGAGCGTGAAGGCGAACTCGGTGAACAGCGCGCCGGTCAGGCCGCCCTGGAAACCGATCGGCACATAGACGGCCACCAGCACCACCGTCATGGCGATGATCGGCCCGCCGAGTTCGCGTGCCGCCAGGATCGAAGCCGGGATCGGCTTCATCCCCGCTTCGAGATGGCGGTTGACGTTCTCGACCACGATGATGGCGTCGTCGACCACCAGGCCGATCGCCAGCACCAGGGCGAGCAGGGTGAGGAGATTGATGGAGAAGCCGAAGGCCAGCATCATCGCGAAGGTGCCGACCAGCGACAGGGGAATCGCGACCGTCGGGATGAAAACCGAACGCGGCGACCCCAGGAAGATAAAGACCACGAAGGTCACGATGAGCAGCGCTTCGACGAGGGTATGGACGACCTCGTTGATCGAGCTGGTCACGAACTCCGTCGAATCGTAGACGATCTGGCCGACCAGCCCCTGCGGGAACTGCGACACGAGATCGGGGAAGATGGTGCGAACGCCCTTCGCCACATTGAGCAGGTTGGCCGAGGGTGCCACCTGGATGCCGATATAGACCGCCTTCTGACCGTCGAAGCTCACCGACGATTCGTAGTCGTCGGAGCCCAGCACGACATTGGCGACGTCGGAGAGCCGCACGATGGCGCCGCCCTGCTGCTTCAGCACCAGATCCTTGAATCCCTTCAAGTCGATCAGGTTGGTCGAGGCGTTCAACGTGATCTGGACCATCTGGCCCTTGGTCGCGCCGACGCCGGCGATGTAGTCGTTGTTGTTCAGCGCGTTGGCGACATCGACCGCGGTCAGGTTGTACGCTGCAAGCTTCTGTGGATCGAGCCAGGCGCGCAACGCGAAGTTCTTGGCGCCCAGGATCTCGGCCGTCTGCACGCCCTCGACGGCCTGCAGACGCGGCTGCACGACGCGCACCAGGTAGTCGGTGATCTGATTGGCCGCCAGCACGTCACTCTTGAAGCCGAGATACATGGCGTCGATGGTCTGGCCGACCTTCAGCGTCAGCACCGGCTGCAGCGTGCCGGGTGGCAGCTGGTTGATCACCGAGTTGATCTTGGCGCTGATCTCGGTCATCGCCCGGTTGCCGTCGTAGTTCAGGCGCAGGTTGATGGTGATGGTCGACAGGCCGCTGACGCTGGTCGACGTCATGTAGTCGATGCCGTTGGCCTGGGCGATCGCCTGCTCGAGCGGCGTGGTAATGAAACCCGCCATGATGTCAGGCGCAGCGCCATAGTAGGTCGTCGTCACGGTGACGACGGCGTTCTGCGTCTGCGGGTACTGCAGCACCTGCATCGAGCCGAGCGACCTGATGCCGAGCACGAGGATCAGCAGGCTGACCACCGTCGCCAGCACCGGCCGACGGATGAAGATATCGGTAAAGCTCTTCATGATGGTCGCCTCTTACGGCTCGATCGAGCGCGGGGTCTTGACGTCGTCCTTTGGAACAACGGCATTGTTGACGACGATGGGTGCGCCGTTGCGCAACTTCATCTGGCCGCTGCTGACGATCGTGTCGCCGTCCTTGACGCCCTTGAGGATCGCGACCTGATCGCCGCGCGTGGCGCCGGTCTCGACGAAGACCTGCCGGACGGTGAGCATCGGCTTGCCGTCCGCGCCCGGTGGGCCCTTGCCGCTCTCGTCGACGACATAGACCAGATTGCCGTAGGCATTGTAGACGATCGCCGTCTGCGGCAGCGTCATCTCCTTGCGGGGCGCTCCGATCGCGATGTCGACCTTGGCGAACATGCCGGGCAGCAGGCTGTGATCTTCGTTTTCGACGGTGGCCCGCACGATCACGTTGCGCGTGCCGATCTCGATCTTGGGATTGATCGCGAAAATCTCACCTTCGTATTTCCGGTCGGGAAAGGCATCGATCCGGGCCGTCACCTTCTGGCCGACCTTGACCTGCGCCACCTGCTGCTGCGGCAGCAGGAAGTCGATATAGATCGGCGACAGGGCCTGGAGCGTAACGACCGGAGTGCCGGGCGATAGATACTGGCCGAGATCGATCTGACGGATGCCGAGCTGACCGGCGAACGGCGCTTTCAGTGTTTTCTGATCGACGATGGCGCGCTGCTGGCCCGCCAATGCCTGGGCGTTCTTGAGGTTGGCAGCATCGGTGTCGACCACTTGCTGGCTGACGGCCTGCGCCTTGAACTGCCGCAGGTCGCGATCGTAGGTGATCTGCGCGAGTTCGGCCTGCGCCTCCAGCGCCTTGAGCTTGGCGACATCGTCGTCGCTACGCAGACGCAACAGGACCTTGCCCTTCTCGACAGTATCGCCGGACTGGAAGTCGATTTCCTCGACGGTCCCGGCAAGCTGCAGCGACAGTTCCGCGCCGTTGGACGCGCGCAGGCTGCCGACGGCCTGCAACTCTGTCTGCCAGTCCGTCGAGGTGACTTTGGTCGTCGACACGGTCTGCGGCATGTTACCCATGCCCGCCATGAACGCCGCGACCTTGCCGTCGACGAAGAACTTGAAGCCGAAGACTCCGCCCAGCACGACGCCGACCAGAATCAACATGATGAGCATACGCTTGATCATCGCTTTTACTCCGTTGCGGCCCGACCAAACGGGCCGCTGAACACTCAGTGACCGGCGCGCGGGAGCTTGATGTCCTGCACCGGCGGCAAGTTGAATCGATCGGGCTTGCCCATCGACTTGGGATCGACGTCGCTGCGGTTCCACCAGCCACCACCCAGCGCCTGGAACAGGGCCGCCGTGTCGCTGTAGCGCGCCGCCTGGGCACGCAGCCGGTTGATGCGGGCGTTCTGGTAGGTCGTCTGGGCGTTGAGCAGGATGAGATAGTTGACGGCGCCCAGCTCGAACTGCTGCTGCGCGAGTTGCAGGCTGGCCGCTGCCGTGTTCTCGGCCGCCGCCTGCGCCTTCAGGGCGTCGGCGTCGGTCTGCAGGGCGCGCAGCGCGTTGGCCACGTCCTGGAAGGCCAGCAGAACGACGCTGCGATACTGTGCGGCCGCCCTGTCGTAGGCCGCGACCGCCGCCCGCTTGCGGTGCTCCAGGGTACCACCGTCGAACAAGGTCTGCGCGACGCTGCCCGCGAGCGACCAGACGCCGGTGCCGGGCATGAAGGCTGTGGAAAGCCCGCCCGAAGCCATGCCCAGCAGCGCCGTGATGTTGAACTGCGGGAGCTGGTTGGCGGTCGCGACGCCGATATTGGCGCTCGCCGAATGAAGCTGCGCTTCGGCGACGCGGACGTCGGGCCGCTGATCGACGAGCTGCGACGGCAGGCTCACCGGCAGCTCGGTTGGCAGCTTCAGCTTGGCGAGGTCGAAAGTCTCGCCGCGATACTGGTTCGGCGTGCGGCCGAGCAGGGTCATCAACTGATTGCGTTGGATGGCGATCTGCTTCTGCAGCGGCGGCAGCGTGGCCTGGGTCTGGGCGAGCGCCGCTTCCTGAGCCAGCACGTCGGCACGCGAGGCGCCGCCGAGATCGAACTGCCGGCGCACGACGCCCAGCGAGTCGCTCTGGATGCGGATGATATCCTGGGTCGCGCCAATCTGGGCGTTCAAGGACGCGATGTTGATCGCGGCCGTGACAACGTTCGAGGTCAGGGTGAGGTAGGTCGCTTCGAGCTGGTAGCGCGCGACCTCGGCCAGCGCCTCTTGCGATTCGACCTGCCGCCGGACGCCGCCGAACACGTCGACCGAGTACGAGACGTTCAGCGAGGCCGTCGTCACGCCATAGATCTGGGTGCCCGCTCCCAGCCCCTGCTGAAAGCCCGTGGCCTGCTGCTGCTGGCCGCCCGCATTGCCGCTCAGGCTCGGGAACAGACCGCCTTGCGCCGCGAAGAAATTCTCCCGCGCCTGACGCAGCGCTGCCTGGGCCGCGTCGAGATCGGGGTTGGCGCGCAGCGCCTCTTCGATCAGAGCGTTGAGTTCGGTCGAGTGGTACAGAGCCCACCACTGGCCCGGAATGTCCATGCTCTGCACAAAACTCTGCGCCGATCCGCCATCGGTGGGAGCCGACGAAGTCCGCGGCGCCAGCGACTCGGGCGTGTAGCTTTCGGCCGCCGGTTTGTCCGGCCGCGAAAAGTCGGGGCCCGACGTGCAGCCGGTCAACAACGCGGCAGCCGCCGCCATGGCCATCGGGTGTCGCCAGCCGGTCATACGCTTTTTACTCCTGACAGATTCGTACGGAAGATGGCCTGCGTGTGCTCGCGAAGGAGTCGCTGAATGGTGCGCACGCTCGCTTCGTCCAGTTCGGGCGTCTTGAGCATCCGGGCCGTACTGTCATGACAGAACATGAGCAGCTGGCCGATCAATGCCAGGGTCCGGAACACCATCTCGGGATCGTCCGTCGGCTTGCCGAACAGGCGGCCGACCAGGCCAAGGCAAGGCTGGAACATGTGCCGCATGCCGCTTTCGTGAAGGGCATCGAGGCCCGCCGTGCGCTCGACCTCGGCTCGCGCAAACAGGAGGCGTTTGCTTTCGATCTGAGGGCCGGAGGTCACGAGGACCACGAACGACTCCAGCATTTCGCAAAGGAGTTCGAGAAGTTCTGCCGGCTGAGTGTTCTGGTCCGCGATGGCCGCACTCACCTTCGGGGCCAGTGGCGCCATGTGAGCCTCGGTCTGGTCGACGATGTCGCCGATGACCGCGCGGTAGAGGCCTTCCTTGCTACCGAAATAATACTGAATGGCCGGCAGGTTCACGCCGGCCCGCTCGGCGAGGTGGCGCGTGCTGGCGCCCTCGTAACCTTCCGCCGCGAAGATATCGAGCGCCGCCGCAAGGATGCGCCGACGCGTGTCTTCGCCCCTCGTCTGGGTCTTGGGACGCTGGCGAGTCGTGACGAGAGACATGTGCCCTTGCTGTGCGGAAGCGGAGGGCGCGAATAAAATATCTATCGATCGACTATGTCAATCGATATAGTTTCTGCAAGGTCAACGCAGAGTTTGTGTAAAAGCGAGATCGGCCTCCCCTTCGAGGGACAACAAGCGAGCCAGCAGCCTCGCCGCGCTCGCCTCGCCGATCACCGGGATCGCCAGCTCGTTGAACTTGGTGTCGAGCTGTTCGTCCGACAAGGGCAGGTCGGGATCACCGACTCGATGCGGCTGGAAATGGTCGAGCACACGTCCATCGACGAGCTGGACCTTGAGGCGGGCCGCCCGCTGGCGCGGGAACAGCGCGTCGACTTCAGGATCGAGCGCCACCTTGATCCGTTTCATCAGGCCATCGACCGTCGCATCGCCGAGACGCTGCGGTGTGTAGGCGTCCAGCCGAATGCTGCCATGCACCAGCGCACTCGCGACAAGAAACGGCAGGCTGAACTTCGCCGCAGCCGGCGTGCCGTGAAGATAGTTGCCCGTTACATCGACGGTCGCCGAGTAGCCGCCGACGTCGATCGAGACGATGTCGACCGCAGCAAACTTATGCTGTGCCTGCAACGCCAGCGCGCCGTCGATGGCCGCAAACGCATGGCCGCAGCAGCCGTGGTTCTTCACGGTGATACGCTTGACGTTGTAACTGCGGCCAAGATCCGCAACTGCGGCCGCCCAGTCCGGCACATTGCTCATGGCCTCGCCCATGCCGCCCGCCGCGTCGAGAATTGCCGGTGCCCCCAGCAATCCATGCTCGGCCGAGAGCGCGGCCAACACTCCCGCATCGGCAGCATGTCCAGCATGCAGTGGCTTCGACAGCGAATCGCCGCGGAAAGCCTGCTGCAGGCCCGCAGCGAAAGTCGCAACGGTCGCGAGCGCATGGCCGTGCTGGCGTCCATCGAGTCCGACAAGGAGACCCACTGCCGCCGCGGCGCCGAACGGCCCGATCGTGCCGGTGTTGTGCCAGTATTTGTAATGCGCGCGGCCCATGGCGGCGCCGATGCGGGTCGAGACTTCGTAGCCTGCGATCACCGCCCGCAGGAAGGCATCGCCCGATGCGCCGCGCGCCTGCCCGACAGCGAGCGCCGCGGCGATCGTCGGGCTACCCGGGTGATAGATCGCGGGCGCGTAGATGTCGTCGAACTCGACGGTGTGGGAGGCCGTGCCGTTGATCAGGGCAGCCGTGCGCACCGCCGCCCTGCGGCCCAGCATCAACGTCGCCGCGCCGCGATCGAGTTCGTCGGCCAATGCCTTCTCCAGCATCGTCGCCGGCGCTTCGATCGCGCCCGGCAAGGTCGTAGCGTACCAGTCGATCACGCAGCGCTTCGCGGCATGAATGACGTCGGCGGAAAGGTCGGCCTTCGATACCGACGCGGCGTAGATGCCGAAGCGTTCGAGAGCGGTGGGGTCGAGGGCTGCGGCAGCGGTTCTTGTATCGGGCATGCCGGCATTCTCCCATCGACGCGCCTTCGCCCGCAACGCTAGGCTCTCGCATGTTCGCGTTCGACCATGTCTGGCCCTACATGGGCCTGGGCGCTGCCCTGCTCCTGGCGCTTCTTCTCTCCACTGACATCCTGCGCAGCGACCGAAGCGTTTCACGCTGGCAGGATCTGGTCTGGCTCACCTGGGCCGGCACCCTCGCCTATCTGCTCCATCAGTTCGAGGAACACGGCATCGACGCCAAGGGCGCCCACTATGCGTTTCGCAGCTTCATGTGCGCGACGCTGGGCTTTCCGGATGCCAAGACCTGTCCGGTGCCGCTCTCCTACATCACGTCGGTGAATGTCGCCGCGGTATGGCTGGCAGGGCCGGCGGCAGCACTGCTGGGGCGACGTTGGCCTGCGCTGGCGCTCAGCTACTTCTCTATTCCGTTCGTCAATTTCTTCGGCCACGCCGTGCCGTGCCTGATCAACGGCGCCTATAATCCCGGAGTTCTGACCGCGATCGTCGTGTTCCTGCCGCTGTCGCTCTGGGCATTCCGGGTGGCGCTTATGCGCTACCGGCTTGGTTGGTCGACCGTGTTCGCCACCGTCCTGGCGGGTGTGATCCTGCACGCCATTCTGCTGCTGTCGGTGAAGGCCTATATCGCCGGGCTGATCGGCATCGTCGTCCTGGACACGATCCAGGTGATCAACCCGATGTTCGCTGGAGCGATCGTCTTCCTGGTCGGCCAGCGCGCATCGCCTCGCGCCATGATGCACGGCTGAAGCGCCAGAGAACCTTGCCTTCGCCCCACGAGGCGAGGGTGGCGTCATACCAGCGGGCGAGACGATGGACGCGCTCGTTGGCCTCGGTCGTGTTGCTCACGATCTCCTGAAGGCCGAACGTCTTGAATCCATGGCCGAGCATCGCTTCGGTGACCTCGATGGCGTAGCGATAGCGGCCTTGCCACGCGGGCGCGAGTTCGAGGCCGAATTCCGCGACGCCGGCCGCAAAGCCTTCGCGACGCAGGCCGCAACAGCCGATCAAAGTCGAGGCCGCATCGCGCCGGCAGATGGCGACCTGGAAATTGAGCCTGGGCTCGGCTCGACGCCATGCCGCGAAACGCTCGACCAGCTCCCGCCCTTCCGCCGGATCGGCGCGATAGGCGATGAACGCCACCTCATCTGCCAATGTGAAATCGCGCAGGATGAGGCGGGAGGTCGTGAGCTCGAAATCCGTCACGCGGCCTTCTGCGCCGCTCCAACCTCGCGCGCGACATCGGCCGGCACACGCACCGGCATGTCGAGCAGCATCTGCGCGAAGGCCTTGGCCAGCGGATCGGCCTTCAGCGAGGCCATGCCGCCGCCGCCCAGCGCCTGACGCAACAGGAAGTTGAAGCCCTTGATGCCGGGCAGCCGCCAGCGCGTTACCTTGCCGTTGATGCGATGGGCGAAGTACTTCGCCACCGCCTCCTCCGTCACTTCGGAGTCGAGGATCGGTTCGTACTCGGGCTTGCGGGCGAAGATGCCGATATTTGCATTGTCGCCCTTGTCGCCGGAGCGGCCATAGGCCAGCGCGATCAACGGAACTGTCGCCGTATCGGCCGCTGGCAACGCCGGAGCCGGCGGTCGTTCGCTCGGAAGAGATGCCGCGGTGAAGCCACCGCTCCGGGCTCCCTCCTGCATCGGGATGGCACGGCCATCGACCTCGACCGTGACCGGCACCATCGACTTCGGCACCAGGCAGGAGAACATGCGGATCACCGGCGACGGCGAGACGCGGCCCGCACCGAAGCTGCCCGCCATGCCGACGACACCGCCGGTCGACATCGGCGCGATCTCGCGGCCGAGCAGCGACAGCGCTTCCTTCTGGTCGTGCTTGGCGGCGATCTTCACCACGACCTCGCGCGCATCGGCGGTGCGCGAATGCGGCCCGTAGGTCGCTTCGCTGCCGATCACCTCGATGCTGACATCGCGGTAGTCGGCCATGTTCTTCTCGGCGAACAGGCGGCGCGTCTTCTTGATGATCGACTCGGCGCTGTGCCGCCCTTTGGCCGCGGCCTCGCGCCCGCCCAGCATGAAGATCGAGCTGAACTTGAAGCCGTCCGGCCAGGTCGTCGAAACTTTGTAAGTATCGGTCGCCGGCCGGCCCCTGGCGCCGGCGACGCGCACACGATCCTTGCCGACCTGTTCGTATGTCGCACCCGTGAAGTCGCAGACTACGTCAGGCACGATGTAGGCGCGCGGATCGCCGATCTCGTAGAGCATCTGTTCGGCGACCGTCGCCGTCGAGATCAAGCCGCCCGTGTTCTCGGGCTTGCCCAACACGAAGGTGCCGTCGGCCTCGACCTCGGCCACCGGGAAGCCCATGTTGTCGTAGTCCGGCACCAGCCGCCAATCGGTGAAGTTGCCGCCGTTGCACTGCGCACCACATTCGATGATGTGGCCGCACAGCGTGCCGGCCGCCAGCCGGTCGTGATCGTCCATGCCCCAGCCGAAGGCATGGATCAGGGCTCCCAAGGTCACCGCCGAATCGACGCAACGGCCGGTGATCACGACGTCGGCGCCCTCGTCGAGCGCGCGGGCGATCGGGAAGCCACCGAGATAGGCGTTCATGCTGACGATCTTCGCCGGCAGCTCCGCGCCGGTGTCCATCTCGCGCACGCCGGCCGCGCGGAACTCCTCGACCCTCGGCAGGATATCGTCGCCGGTCACGATGGCGACCTTGAGCTTCACGCCCGCCGCCTCGCAGGCTTTCAGCACGGCATCGCGACAGGCCTGCGGGTTCACGCCGCCGGCATTGGTCACGACCCTGATCTTCTTCTCGGCGATCTCGCGCGCCAGCGGCGCCATCACGGCCGTCACGAAATCGGTGGCATAGCCCGCCTGCGGATTGCGCAGCTTCTGGGCCGCCATGATCGACATGGTGACTTCGGCGAGATAGTCGCTGACCAGATAATCGACATTGCCGTGCCGTACGAGCTGCACCGCAGCCGTTTCCGTATCGCCCCAGAAGCCGGAATGACAGCCGACACGAACGGTTTTCTTCTGCGCCATGTTCGCCCTCATTCCTCCGGTTGCCGATCGACTGCTGTCGTTACTTCTTCTTGCGATTGATGAACGCGCCCATGCGCTCGATATGCTCGCCCTCGGCGACCGACTGGGCAAAGGCATCGATACCGGCCTGCACCGCCTCGTCGAGCGGCAGCCGTTCCCAGCGCCGCATCAGACGCTTCTGCGCCCGCACCGCGAGCGGCGTGGCCTCCTGTGCAATCGAGTGCACGCAATGCTCGATGGCCGCGTCGATCTTCGCCGCCGGCACCACGATCTCGACCAGGCCCCAGGCTTCGGCCTTGGCGGCGTCGATGTTCTCGCCGGTGAGCAGCAGCCACGAGGTGCGACCCCAGCCGATCAGGCGCGGCAGGAGCGCAGCCTCGACCACCGACGGAATGCCGACCTTGACCTCGGGCATGCCGAAATGCGCCGTGTCCGTCGAAATGCGGATGTCGCAGGCCGCCGCCACTTCGAGACCGCCGCCCAAAGTGTAGCCTTCGAGCTTGCAGATCACCGGCACCGGGCAGTCGCGGATCGCCTGGCAGAGTTTGTGGATCAGGGTGATGAAGGCGCGGCCGTCTTCCGAGGTCTTCATGCCGGCCATATGGTTGATGTCGGCGCCGCCGATGAAGGCCTTGCCGCCTGCGCCGGAAAAGACGACGGCGCGCAGCTCGGCTTCCTGCGAGAGCGTGTGGAAGGCCGCGATGAGGTCCCGCAGCCCCGCCGGATTGACGACATTCAGGCGCCGCGAATTGTCGAACACGACATGAGCCACGAAGCCCGTCTCGCACTTCTCCCGTCTGATCTCGACCTTGTGCGCGACTGACGACATGAGTTTCGCTCCGTGGCTTTCCAGATGGGGTTGATTCTCCTATTAGAGCCCCGCAAGAACTCACCACAAGAGCCAACAGCCTAGGTCCCAGCCCGTGCCCGACACCGCCACTTACACCGTCCCCGATCTCGCCAGCTGGGGCCTCGACCTCTCCCGCTACTCGGTCTTCGTGCCGCCCGACCCGTTCGAGGATCGCGTCGGCCCGTTCTTCTTTCACATCGGCGCCGATGCACGTGCGGCCGATGCCGTGCATTGCGTGCTGCCGACCCATGCCGCGCATGCGAACTACGCCGGCGGTGTCCATGGCGGCGTGCTTCTCACCCTTGCCGACTATGCGCTCTGCCTCGTTGCCGGCCGCGCTGCTGACGGTGGCACCAACAGCTCCTTCGCGCTGACGGTGAGCATCGCCTGCGAGTTCGTCGACGCCGCCAAGATCGGCCCACCGCTGGAGGCGCGCGGCGAGCCCCTGCAGGTGACGGGACGCCTTGCCTTCGCCCGCGGCCGCATCACGCAGGAAGGCCGGACCGTGGCCCTGTGGTCGGGCGTGTGCCGCCACGTGGCGCGCGCCAAGGCAATGGCGCGCAAGGATGAGAACGCACCGCGCCACATCGAGGCCAAGTCGGTCGAGCAGGTCGTGCCCGCGGGCTTCGAGCTGTTCGACAAGGCCAGCGCCTATTCGCGCGGCATCGGTCCGGTCTATGTGCGGCAGGACGAGGACGACGTCTCGCTGGTCCAGCCGACCAGCCTGCACATGTGCAATTCCGGCGGCGCATTGCACGGTGGCTACATGATGAGCTTCGCCGACACCGCCATCACCCGCGCCGCTTCGCTGATCACCGGCATGGCGCCGTCGACGGTTTCCTTCGCCGCCGAATTCCTGTCGGCGGGCGATCCGACGACACCGATCACCACGCGCGTGGAAATCCCGCGCCGCGGCAAGTCGATCGCCTTCCTGCGCGGCCTGCTCGAACAGAACGGCCGGGCGCTGCTTTCCTACTCGGCGACAATGCTGCTGCGTCCGCGCAGCTAGCTTAGCGCGCGTACCTGGTCTGCGACCCGCTGCACTTCCAAACTGATCCGGTCGTGCAGCCGGCGCACGCCGGGCAGATCGCAGGCTTTGGCTGCGCACTCGACGGCCTCGGCAATCCGGCCAAGCCCCGCTGCCCCGATCATGCCGGAAGCCCCCTTCAGCCGGTGGGCCGCCCTGGCGATCGCGCCGAGATCGTCGGTACCCCGCATCTCGCGTTCGGCGCCGCGCGCGGTATCGAGGAAGTCGCGCTCGACCTCGGCCAGCACGCCGGGATCGTCGCCGAACAGCTCGGCCAGCCTCGCGCGGTCGTAGGCTTCGGTCATGCCGCTCGGTCCGCCGCCGCGGGCGCAAGCCATAGGTCGAGCGTGGCGCGCAGCTGGTCGATACTCATGGGCTTGGTAATGAAGCCGTCCATGCCGGCTGCGCGGCTGCGCCGCTCCTCGTCTTCGAGCGTGCTCGCCGTCATCGCGAGGATGGGCGTGCGGCCTCGCCCTTCGCCGGCCTCGACGGCGCGGATGCGCCGCGCCAGATCGAAGCCATCCATGGACGGCATCTGCAGGTCGGCCAGCACGAGGGCGTAGCTGCCCCAGCACCACAGCCGCAACGCTTCTTCGCCGCTGGCCGCGACATCGGTTGCGGCCCCTGCCAAATCGAGCTGCCGGGCGAGGATCTTGCGGTTGACGGCATTGTCGTCGACCACCAGGACACGGCCATCGAATCGGCCAGCCGTGGGCGGCGGCAATGCTTGCGAGGGCAACGGAATGGCCGAAGCTGCAGCCGACGCCGCTTCCAGGCGTACCGTCACCGTAAAGGTCGAGCCGACACCGGCCTGGCTTTGCAAGTCGACGGTCCCCTGCATCGCTTCGGCCAGGCGCCGCACGATGGACAGGCCGAGGCCGGTGCCGCCGAAGCGCCGCGTCGTCGAACTGTCGGCCTGCACGAAGGGCTGGAACAAGCGGCTCTGCTGGTCAGGCGTCAACCCGATGCCGGTATCGGAGACGCGCATGCAGAGCGTCACCGCGTCCGGATCGTCGCTGGCCGGCCCCGGCTCCAGCACGAGCCGTACGGAACCCTTTTCGGTGAACTTGATGGCGTTGCCCAGCAGATTGAACAGGATCTGCCGCAGGCGAACCGGATCGCCGACCACGCGCTCGGGCACGCCGGCCGAAACAGAAGCCGAAAGCACCAGTCCTTTGGCAGCGGCTTGCGGCGCCAGCGTTTCGACAGCCCCTTCGATCAGCTCGCCCGTGGAAAGCTCGAGCCGTTCGAGATCGAGACGGCCTGCCTCGATCTTCGAGAAGTCGAGAATGTCGTCGATGATCCTGAGCAGCGAGGACGCCGAGTAGCGCACCGTACTCAGCGCTCCAAGCTGCTCCGCCGAGAGCTGTGTGCGCTCCAGCACGTCGATCATTCCCAGCACGCCGTTCATGGGCGTGCGGACTTCGTGGCTGACCATGGCGAGGAAGGTCGACTTCGCCTGGTTGGCCTCCTCCGCCTCGCGTTGCGCGACGAGTGCGGCATCGCGCGCGGTGCGTGCCTCGTCGTAGGCGACTTGCAGGCGGCGGGCGAGTTCCTCCTTCTGGTAGGCGAGCGCAATGTTGTCGTACTGCCAGCGGTGCACATCGCGGACATAGGCCATCAGGTGGCCGACATAGGCGCCGCCGGCGATGCCGACGAGCTGGTAGAACGGATCGGCCGAGATCAGCAGCACGAGCAGCAGCGGCGCCGTCGTGGCGACCGCAAAGGCGTAGTAGGTCGGCGGATGGGCCGACCGGATAGGCACCGCCGTCGTGATGGTGGCCAGCAGGACCAGCCCCAGCAGCATGCGCGGCAATTCGTAGGGCTGCACGGCGAGCAGGAACCCCGCCCAGCCCCAGCAGGCGCCAGCCAGGAACGAAAGGCCCGCGAACCACCACCCCCATCGCGCGACTTCGTCGTCGTTTGCCCGGACCTGGTTGAACCTGTGGCGCAACACGTCGAAGGCGGCCGTCACGGCAAGATGGGCGGCAAACGGTCCAGCCAACTGCCAGAGATCGGCCTCCCGCCAGTAGATCGCCGCAATCACCGGCCACAGGACGAGCGAAAAATAGCGTGACTGCGCCGAGCCATCGAACAGGCGCCGGATCAGCTCGGCCCGGACGAAGGCTTCCTGATGGGCCAGATCGGCGTCCCCCGCCGGCGACGCGGCGGTTTCGACCGCCGGGCGCGGGGCAAAGAAGAATGAGGCCATGGGCTCCGGCGGCTGGGATGCGGTTCTAAGCTTATCAAAAATATTAATAATCGGCTATAATTCCTTGAATAATCGTGGTATTTTGACGCCATTCGTGAGTGTATATTTTGGATTCAATTATGCAGCAGCCGTCGGTTTTGCTGGTCGAGGACGACGCATTTCAGCGTAAGGCCGCCGAGACCTATCTGACGAACCATGATCTCAAGGTGATCGCCGTGGAGAATGGCGCGCAGATGCGCCGCCAGATCTCGCGGGCCATGCCCGACCTCGTGCTGCTCGACGTGCAGCTGCCCGGTCAGGAGGACGGCTTTTCGCTGGCCCGCTGGCTGCGCGAAAGCAACACGCGGGTCGGCATCATCATGCTGACGGCGTCGGGAGATTCGGGCGACAAGGTCCAGGGGCTGGAGAGCGGCGCCGACGACTATGTCGCCAAGCCGTACGAGCCGCGTGAACTTCTTGCACGATGCAAGAGCGTGCTGCGCCGCTCGGCCAACAAGGCAACACCGGCGCGGCTCGAACGGGTTCGCATGGGCCGCCACACGCTCGACCTGACGCGACGCGCCCTCTTCGACGAGGCCAACCAGGACGTCCCGCTGACCTCCGGCGAGTTCGACATCCTGAAGACCTTCGCCGAAAATCCCAACCGGCCACTGTCGCGCGACTGGCTGCTCGAGACTACGAGCCACCGCAGCCGCGACCCCTTCGACCGGGCGATCGACCTGCGCATCACCCGGATCCGCCGCAAGATCGAACCGGCCCCGAACAAGCCGACAGTCATCCGCACCGTGCGCGGCACCGGCTACATGTTCGTCCCGCCTATGGAATAAGCCCCGGAATGGGCTAAAAGGGCCGCCCCGGCCCCGCCGGGGCGCTGGGGGCCCGTAGTTCAGCGGTTAGAACGAGCCGCTCATAACGGTTATGTCGCAGGTTCGAATCCTGCCGGGCCTACCACCGACCCGCCGCCCCGGCCTCCCGACGGCGACCATTGTGGCAAATTTGCAACATTTGTTGGACGGGAACGTCACCCTCCGCCAGTATGGGGTCAGGCTACCGGCCACCTGTCACTGGTTTGAAGGGGAATTGAGTTCATGGCTTTGAGAAACGGGCGCGGCACCTCCTCAAACGTACAAGCAATCCTCAAGACGACAGTCTACTCAGTCACGGTTCTGGCCACTCTGGCCCTGTTCGGGGCGATCGGCGTCCTGTCTCCCGCAAGCGCCCAGGTCAAGGCGCCTGCGAAGTCCAAAATGAAGCCAGTCGCCAAGGCCGATCCGACCGACCAAATGGCCGACCAGCTCAATGCCAAATGGCAGCAGGAAAATGCTGCGTTCTCCGGATTCGGCCAGGCAGCGCCCGCCGCGACCAAGGCGTCGTATGCCGTCCCTCCCGCCGCCTCAGTCCCGGCGCCCGGCGTCGGACATGAGTGGGGCGATCGCTTGGTCTCGCGCGCCATGAACTACCTGGGCACGCCCTATCGCTATGGCGGCACCTCGCCGAAGACAGGCTTCGACTGCAGCGGCTTCGTCTACTACCTCTATGGCGCGGTCTTCGGACACAGGATCCCGCGCATGCCGCACGACATGGTGCGCCAGGGCACGCCCGTCGCACGCGGCGACCTCAAGCGGGGAGACCTCGTCCTCTTCGGCCACCGCGGCACCTTCACCCACATCGGAATCTATGCCGGCAACAACCAGTTCGTTCATGCGACCCATAGCGGCTCGCCCGTCATGGTGACGAACCTGGACGCCGACTACTACCGGACGCGCTACATGACGGCGGTGAGGCTGTCGCCGCAGTAGCGGCGGCGTAGTCGCTCACACGCAGAGTCTGTCTGCGTGCCATTTGAGATGGTCCTCGATGAAGCTCTGGATGAACCAGTACGAGTGGTCGTAGCGTTCGTGTCGCCGCAGGACCAGCTCCTGGCCTGAGTTTGCCGCAGCCGCTTCGAGGGAATCGGGCCGAAGCTGCGTCGCGAGAAACTGGTCCTCCAGCCCCTGATCGACGAGAAGAGAACTCGGAAAGCGGCTCCCCCGCTTCAGGAGCTCACTGGCATCCCACTCCGCCCAGCGCGAACGATCCGGGCCGAGATAGTTGCCGAACGCCTTCTCGCCCCACGGCACGTCGACTGGGTTGCAGATCGGCGCGAAGGCCGAGGCCGACCGATAGGCCTGCGGATTCCTGAGCGCGATCACCAGCGCCCCATGTCCGCCCATCGAATGGCCGAAAACGCCGCGCCGCGCCGCATCGACCGCGAAGCTGGCTTCGACGAGCGCCGGAAGCTCCCGCGTCACATAGGAATACATGCGATAGTTCCGCCGCCACGGCTCCGCTTCCGCGTCGAGATAGAAGCCCGCCCCCGTACCGAAATCCCAACTGTCCTCCTCGCCCGGCAGGCCGAGGCCGCGCGGGCTGGTATCTGGCGCCACGAGCACGAGCCCGAGTTCGGCGGCATGACGCAAAGCATTCGCCTTGATCATGAACGTCTCCTCCGTGCAGGTGAGGCCTGCCAGGAAATAGAGCACCGGACGCGGACGCGCCGGGGCATTCGGCGGCACGAAAACCGAGAACTTCATCTCGCCGCCGATCTCCGTCGAGGCGTGGCTGTAGAACCCGATCGTCCCGCCGAAACATGCCTGCTCGCTTCGCGTCGTCACATTGGCCATTTGCATTCCCGTTGGCAAAACCGCAGGAGCGTTTCTCGCGCGCCGAGACTTGTCAGTGCACGCGAGGCAGCTCCTCCGCATTCGGGATATCCCAGTTGCCGGCCATTAGAAAGAACATGAAAGCCAAAGCGACTCGACCGATGACTGCGTCGTCGTTGGCCATGGTCCGCAGGCGAGCCGATTGACGGAGAGCGATGCCCATCGCGTCCTGGCGTGCGTTGAGCCCCTGCATCGCTGACGTTACCAACGACGGCCCCGATTGAATCCGGAGCCTCGCGATCTCCAGCGCTTGTGAAGTATACGCGCCTTCGAATGCCGCCTCCAATGCGGGCATTGTGGAACGGCTTCTCAACTTTAGATGTGAAGAATGACGAACGCCGACGCGAATCGCACAGGCAACATCGTCATGTTGTCGCCATGATTGGCCCGCTAGGTCATCACGATTCAATCAAAGAAAAGACAACAATGGAGGAATGAAGCGTGACCGATTCTCGGAAAGTTGTACTTCGCCGCTCGATCATCGTCGGCTCTGCGACCACCATCGCAGCCCCTGCGATCATAGGAAGCGCGCTCGCGCAGCAGAAGGTGACCTGGAAGGTGCAATCGCACTGGCCCAAGGCATCTGGCTCCTTCAACGACAGTCTCGGCGTCCTCGCGAAGCAACTCGAGACCCGTACAGACGGCCGCTTCAAACTCGAACTGTTCGGCGCCGGCGAGATCGCCAAGGACCGTGAGATCTATAATGTCGTGCGTCGTGGCGTCGTTCCCATGGGGACGATCTCGCCGGCCTACATTCTGGGCGAAGCGCAGGCGATGGGTATCTTCTACGGCGTACCCGGCACGCTGCGCGAAACCTGGGAGATGATGCAGCTCACCAAGAACCTCGGAATCGAGAAGATGGTGAACGACGAGCTGCGGCCCAAGGGCGTACTGATCAAGGGTGAGAAGGCATACCCGACAGAAGTGGTGCTGCGGAAGAAGATCGAGTCGGCGGCCGACCTGGGCTCGCTCAAGATCCGGTCGGCCGGAACCATGCTCGAATATCTCGCCGCAGCAGGCGCCTCGCCACAGCAGATCGCAGGGCCGGAAATCTACCAGGCCATCTCGACCGGCGTGGTCGACGGCGCACACTGGGGGGCGGCGATCGGCGCCCTGTCGATGAAGTTCTGGGAGGTCGCGCGCTTCCACATGAAGCCGGCGCTCGGCATCACAAACGACGCGTGGATCGTGAACACGGCCGCGCTCGACAAGCTCCCGCCCGACCTGAAGCTGCAGTTCATGTCGCTTCTCGAAGAGCGCTACTTCCTGCGGTCGGTCGAGTACCTGCAGCAAGAGGCGATCGCCCTCAATACCGGCAAGGCGAAAATGAACGTCGAGGTCCTGCGCTTTCCCGACGATGTTCTGAAAAAATTCGCCGATGCATCGGCGGCGATCCTGAAGAAGGAAGCGGCCAAGGGCGACATTTCGGCAAAGGGTGCCCAGGCACTCACCAAGCTGATGACCGATCTCGGGTACGTCTGAGCGGCCTGCCGGTTGCGGGGCTTCTTGCCCTGCACATCAACGGTCTGTCAGCGCGACGGCACTTCCGCGCCGTCGCGCCCGAACTGCCAGCCAAAGGTGACGAATGACCAGGATCGCCGGGGCGATCACCCGCCTCAACATCGCGATTGCGCGCGTGGCCGCTTGGCTGATCGCGCCGATGTTCCTCCTGCTGATGGCGGACGTCATCATGCGTTATATCGTGGGGAGTGCCGCGATCTGGACGGCCGAGTTTGCGCAGTTGATCTTCGGCGTCTACGCGGTGATCTGCGGCGGCTATCTCCTCGTCGAGCGCGCGCACGTCAACGTCGACATCCTCTACGGCCGGTTCCGGCGTGCCACCAAGGCGAAGGTCGACCTCGCGACCTCGATCCTCTTCTTCCTCTTCCTCGGCGTCCTGATCTGGCAGAGCGCCGACATGGCTTGGGAGTCGGCGGAGAGCCTCGAGACTTCCAATAGCATCTGGAACCCCTGGATCTGGCCGGTGAAGGTCGCGATCCCGATCGCCGGAGTCCTGCTCCTCCTCCAGGGCCTCGTCAGGATCGCCTCGGACATCCGCACCGTAATGGGTCTCGAGAACGATCCCGCCATCTTCGGCAAGCAAGCCACCGACGAACCTTCCCACTGAACGGATGACCACCTTGTCTGTCGAACTCGTCACGCTCCTCTTCTTCGGCTCTCTGCTGGTCTTCCTGTTCATCGGCACGCCGCTGGTCTTCACGCTCGGCGGCATCTCCGTGATCTTCCTGTACTTCACGATGGGATCGGTGGGCTTCTACATCGTCGCGTCCAAGTTCTGGGACTCGATGATGAGCTTCACGCTGATCGCCATCCCGATGTACGTCTATATGGCCATGCTCCTGGAGAAATCCGGGGTCGCACAGGACCTCTACCGCATGATGCATGTCTGGTTCGGTGGGATGCGCGGCGGCCTGGCGATCGGCACGGTGGCGATCTGCGCGATCTTCGCCGCCATGAGCGGCATCAGCGGCGCCGCGGTCGTGACCATGGGAACGATCGCGCTGCCGCGCATGTTGGAGCGCGGCTACGACAAGCGCCTTGCCGTCGGTGCGATCAATTGCGGTGGCGGCTGGGGCATCCTCATTCCGCCCTCGATCCTTATGGTCCTCTATGCGCTGCTGACCGAAGTGTCGGTCGGCCGCCTGTTCGCGTCCGGCATTGGGCCGGGCATACTGCTGTTCGTCCTGGTGTCGATCTATATCGGCGTGCGGGCGTGGCTGCAGCCTTCTTTGGCGCCGACAATCCCGCCCGAGGAGCGCGGCGACTGGGCCCTGAAACTCCGCACGCTGAAGGCGGTGTTCCTGCCGCTGCTGATCGTCTTCCTGGTACTGGGCGCAATCTTCGGCGGCTTCGCGACGCCCACCGAGGCCGCCGCCCTCGGCGTCTTCGGCGCCTTGATCGCGTCCGCGATCCACCGCAAGCTGTCGATCCCCGTGCTGACCGACGCCGCGATGCAGACGCTGCGGCTCACAGCCCTCATCATGTGGATCCTGTTCGCCGCGCACGCCTTCTCGACGGCCTACACGACGCTCGGCGCAAACGAGCTCATGGACCACCTGATGTCGCTCATCCCGGGCGGCAAGTGGGGATCGCTCGCCTTCATGCTGCTTGTGCTGCTGCTGCTCGGCATGGTGCTGGATCCGGTCGGCATCATGCTGATCACGCTGCCGGTGTTCCTGCCTGTCGTACAGTCGTTCGGCTGGGACCCGATCTGGTTCGGCGTCATCTTCATCATCATGATGGAGATCGGCTACATGACGCCGCCCTTCGGCTTCAACCTCTTCTACCTCAAGGCGGTGGCGCCACCCGACGTCACGATGAGCGACATCTACTGGTCGGTCATTCCCTACGTGCTCGTCACGTTCGTCGGCGTGCTCATCATCATCCTGATACCCGACATCGCGCTCTACTTCCCGAACCTGTTCTTCGGGGTTTCGACATAGGAATCCTGGCTCGGCTGAGGCAAGGCGACTGACATACGCACCTAGTCGACCTTCGCCCCCGCCAGGGCGACGACCTCGCGCCACTTTACAATCTCGGCTTCGATGAAGGCCTTCGTGGCTGCCGGTGTGAGCGGCTCGCTCGCCTCTACATTGAGGGCTTGCAGTCGTTCGGCCAGGTTCTGATCGGCGAGCGCCTTGTAGATGGCTTTGTTCAGCCGCTCGACGATCTCGCGGGGCGTGCCGGCCGGTGCGGCCACGACATTCCAGGTGCCACCGACAAAGTCGGGAAGTCCGGCTTCTTTCATGGTGGGAATCTCCGGCAGCACGCCGCTGCGCTTCTCAGCCATGAGCCCGAGAGGCACAAGCTGCCCTGCTCTGATGTTCTCCATGACCGGCCCCAGCGTGCCGAACATGAAGGCATGGCGACCCGCCAGCAGATCCTGCAGGGCCGGTCCCGTGCCACGGTAGGGAACATGCAGCACATCGACTTCGGCGCGAGTCTTGAACAGCTCGCCGGCCAAATGATTGGTGGTGCCGTTGCCCGAGGAGGGATAGCTCCCCTTGCCGGGCTCTGCCTTCAACTTGGAGATCAGTTCCTTGAGCGTGCGCGACTGCCCCTGCGGCACCAGCAGCGCCATGGGCGCAAGCCCGACCAGCGCGATCGCCTCGAAATCCTTCACGGGGTGATAGGGCAGGCTGGTGTAGAGGGAGATGTTGATGCCGTGCGTTGCCGCCGTTCCAAACAGCAGCGTGTAGCCGTCCGGTTTCGCCTTGGCCACGAGGTCCGTGCCGACATTGCCGCCGGCCCCGCCCTTGTTGTCGATGATCACCTGCTGGCCGAGATCGGCCGCCATGCCGACCGCCACGACACGCGCGATGAGATCGGTTGGACCACCGGGCGGGAAAGGCACCACCAGGCGCAACGGCTTCTCGGGATACTGGGCAAGAGCAGTTCCAGCGCACAGGAACAGGGCGATACTTCCGGCAATCGCTGCCTTCACAAGACGCATATCAGTCGACCTTCGCTCCAGCTGCGCGTATGACTTCGCGCCATTTCACGATCTCGGCGGAAACGAACGCGCGCGTGCTCGCCGGCGTGGAATCCGTGACCGCCTCGATGCCAAGTTGCCGCAATCGATCCGCCACGGTCTCGCTGGCAAGAGCCTTGTTGATCGCCACGTTCAGCCGATCGACGATCTCCTTGGGCGTCCCGGCGGGCGCGGCGACCACGTTCCATGTCCCGCCGACGAAATTGCGGAGGCCCGCTTCGGCCGTGGTCGGCACGTCGGGCCGCGCCTGGCTGCGCTTGTCCGCCATGATCGTCACGGCATAAAGCTTGCCGGCCTTGATCTGTTCGAGCGACGTGCCGAAGGAATCGAACATGAAGGTGACGCGTCCCCCCATGAGGTCCTGCAGCGCCGGCCCCGAACCACGGTAGGGTACGTGCACCGCGTCGATGCCGGCGCGGCTCTTGAAGAGTTCACCCGCGAGATGATTGGTCGTGCCGTTGCCCGAGGAGGCGTAGGTTGCCTTGCCCGGTTCCGACTTCAACTTCGCGATCAGCTCCTTCAGCACGCGCGGCTGATCCGGTGGCACCAGAAGGACCATCGGCACGAGCCCGGTGAGCGCGATCAGCTCGAAGTCCTTCAAGGGATCGTAAGGCAGGGTCTTGTAGAGGGAGATGTTGATGCCGTGGGTCGCGGCCGTGCCGAACAGCAGCGTGTAACCGTCCGGCTTCGCCTTTGCTACAAGGTCCGTGCCGACCGTTCCGCCGGCACCGGCCTTGTTGTCGATCAGGACCTGCTGCCCAAGCTGCTCGGCCAGTCCGACCGACAGCACACGGGCGAAAACGTCGGTCGGGCCGCCGGGTGGGAACGGTACGACCAGCCGCACAGGCTTGTCAGGGTATTGAGCCATGGCGCTGCCGCATGACAACAGCAGCGCCAGGCCCGCGATCAGCGCGCGCCTCGTCAGTTGCATGTTTCCTCCGGGATTTTCTTGGTCTTGTTCAACAGCAACGACAGGTCAGTGTGTCGTCACCTCTTTCATCGTGACGAAATTGTAAGAAGGAGCACGTGGGTTTGCGCGCCACTTGTCCATATCCTGGTAGCGGTCGCGCAGTGCCGACGGAAAATCCTCGAAGGCCGGCGTGCGCAGCCACAGGCGCAGGAGGTGCCGCTTCCGCTCTTCCTCCTGGTGATCCTCGTAGGCCGTCCGCGAATGGAGCACGCAGTAGTTGTTCACGAACTGCATGTCGCCGCGCTCCAGCTTCATGTCGAGGCGGAAGGTCGGGTCCTTGCAGAGCTCCGCGATCGCATCGAGCGCCTCGATCTGCAACGGCGTGAGACGCGGCACCTCATTGAAGCGCTGCGCCGAGTCGATGAAGGTACGGTTGAAACGGTTGAACATCCGGCCTTTGTGCCAGATGAAGATGGGCGTGACGTAATAGGGCTTCTGGCCCTCCGACTCCTCGCCGCGGCGATCCGCATAGAAGGGTTGGGTCAGCACCTTGACGAGATCGGGCCGCGAGCGCAGCAGCGCGTTATAGACCGAGACGGAACTGGCCACCGCGGAAAGGCCCCCGTTCTTGGCCGTCTCCAGGCAGCACAGGCCGACGATGTCGCAGGAATCGTTATGGAAGGGCAACAGAGAGGCGGTCTGATAGCCGCGCGCATGCATGTCCTTGTACTGGTCGCGGCCGAGGTCGCGAACATGGCCCAGCACGTCGCCCTGGGCATTCTGCGCGACCGCTCGGCCCAGATGTGCGCCGATGCCCCAGTAGATGAGCCCCATCTCCTCCGCACTGTAGCGGTCGCGCGGCAAGCCGCGGATCAGCATGATGCCCAGCCCGTTCTCGATCTCCGTCTGCAACAGTCGAAGCGTGCGCGCGAAGCGCTTGAGCGGGAAATGCTCTTTGCCAACGTCGGGGATCTGCTGTCCGGTCGATTGCAGATGGCGAAGCGCGGCATCGATCTCGGCGATCTCGAGGTCGCTCAGCCGGTAGATCCACTCGTCGCCAGTTTGGATATCGCGTCCCAGCCACGCAGCGCGGGAAATGACCTCCTCAAGTTGGAACTCCTTCATGGTCATTTCCTCCTGTATAATGTCGACATTATTAACGTCGGACATTCCACATGGAGTTAGTGGAAGCAAGCAAAAAATCCCGATAAAGCAGTCCAATCCATGGCGAGCCCTCCTCAGAAGACCTACGACATCTATGCGACCCTGCCCGCCCAGATCGCGGTGCGAATTGGTCAAGCCATTGTCGAGAACGAATTCAAGCCGGGGCAGAAGCTGCGGGAAGTCGATCTGGCGGCCGCGTTCGGCGTCAGCCGGGCGTCCGTGCGGGAGGCTTTGCGTGCGGTAGAGCGCGAAGGGCTGGTGACGATCCTGCCGCAACGTGGCGCCCAGGTAACCGCCCTCTCCGTCGAGGAAGTGCAGGATATCTTCGAGATTCGCGCTCACCTGATGGGACTGGCATGCCATCGGCTGGCAGGAGCATTGCCCACTGACAAGACGGCGGAGCTGGAGCGACTGCTCGAGGCACTGCAACGCGCCCTCAAGGATGGCGACGCTTATGCACGGGCGAGCTTGGCCATCAGCGAATTCTGCGTTCGACACGCCGGCAGCCGCCGGCTTGCCGATCTTATCCTGTCGTTCGGCCGTCAGACCGCGCGATACACGCGCCTCAGCCTCTCCACGCCTGAACGCCGCCGGCAGTCCAGCGCCAACTGGAGCACGCTCGTAAAAGCGATCCTTGCGGGCGATGCATCGGAAGCCGAACGAACTTCCCGCCAGCTGGTTCTCGATACGCGCGATACGGCCTTGCAGCTGCTCACCCGGGATTCATGAGAGCAGCTTCTCGCCCTTAATCTGATCGAAGATCGCACTCGGGCTGTCATCGGATTTCGCCGATCCGCATTTAAAGGGCAGAGTTTCCGCCGCCCCCCACCTTGACGACGAGTGGTTGATCAGAGAACGCCAACCGCGACCAGAACGGTCGGCACCTCTCCAAAGTTGCGCGGGCGGGCGCAACGTTTCCGTTTAGGGCCCGTTGCCGGGGAACCAACGAATGCAAGGGACCCCCATGAACTCCATCATCTATCTCGTCGGCCTCGTCGTGATCGTGATGTTCATCCTCTCCTTCGTCGGCCTGCGCTGAAGGATCACGATCATGGCAACCGTCACTGTTCCCGCCGCCGTCGTCGCTCCCGAAACCCTCGCACCGCCGCATCCCATCGAATGGGGGCCCGTCGTCCTGGGAGGGTTGGCGGCGACCGCAATCTCCGTCGTGCTCCTGACCTTCGGCGCAGCCCTTGGCTTGTCGGCGGTATCGCCCTACCCGTATGCCGGCCTATCGGCCAAGTCGATGGCGGTGCTGAGCGGAACCTATGCAGCGCTGGTCATGGTCGGCGCCTTTGCCGCCGGCGGATACCTGGCGGGCCGCTTGCGCAAGCCGTGGGCCGAGGGTGTCGAAGTCGAACGGCACTTCCGTGACGGTGCGCACGGTTTCGCCGTCTGGGCGCTCGGCGTCGTCCTCGGCGCTTGCCTCAGCGTCGCCGGAGTCGGCGCACTTGCGAAAGGCGCAACGCAGGCCGTGACGGCCGTGGCTGCGGGCGGCGCGTCCAACCCAGCCGCGACTTCCCTCGCCTTGGATCCCGCGACCTACGCTGTTGATCGCGTGCTGGCACCCAATCCGACACCGAACGGCCCAGCCGCCCCAGCGATCACCTCGCGCGCCGATCTTGCGGCGCCCATGGCCCGCGCGTTCGCCGCCGGCCTCCGCAACGACCAACTCGAACCTCGCGACCGCACCTACCTCGCCCAGCTCGTGCAGCAGCAGACAGGCATCAGTCAGGCGGATGCCGAGCGACGGGTCGACGACGCCTTTGCCGACCTCAAGGCGGCCGAGGCACGCACGCGCGCTGCCGCCGAGGCTGCCCGCAAAGCCGCCCTGATCGCAGCCTTCGCCGTGGCCGCCACCCTCGCCATCGGCTGCGCAGCCGCCTGTGCCGGTGCTGCGCTGGGGGCGCGCCATCGCGATGAAAACACGCTGGTCACGCTCTTCGGCTCCCGCCGCTTCTGGTAGAACCAGAGGCGATCCGAAACGACCGAGCCGCGGCATTTCAAGCCGCGGCTCCTCTGCGCCCCGGGGCGGCGGGCGCACTTCCTAAGTGATCCTGCTAGTGGCGTCCGGCGATCTTCAGCCCCTCTTCGGTCAACACGACGCTATGCGCCGGCTGGCCAGTGACCCGGATCCAGTTCCTGCCACTCGCCCACACCAAGGCAGCGACAATCGCCTCGTCGCGCATGTCGATATCGAGGCCTGCCAGTTTCACCCAGAACTCGCGACGGCTCGCCTGCTGCCGCGCCACGTCACGGCAGAGTTTTCGGGCCAATGATTCGGTCCTGTTCATCATCGACCACAACGCCCGACCCGATCGATGGTTCGGGTAGCTCTCAGCTGGGTGCTTGGACCGTCGGCGTCTCAGGGGTCCGCTCCGGGGAGAAGGAAACGGACCCCTGTACGCACACTCCGAACCTTCGACGGCCGGGGAAAAGCCAACCGAAGGTAAAGAGTGAAATGCCCGGGACCGCGCCGGGTTGCGTCCTTCGATGCTTAGACCAACGTCGCGAGCCTAAGGGGCATGTCAGATCGGTGCGGTGGGTCGCAAAACTCGCGTGGATCGGTCCGTGCAGATCGGGGACAAGGCAAGGAGGACCGGCGCGAAGCCGGCCTTCCGCGGACAAGCCGAAGCGAAGGGGCCGCGCATGCGAACTGTGTTGATGGCCATGGTTGGCGCCTGCGTTCCCTGGGGAACGCTCCACGCCCAATCACTGGAGGGGCAATGGGCCGTCCTGCAGGTCTGCGAAGCGACCCAAGAAGGGGCTCGGGGCTACACGTGGCGGTATAGCGCCCGCGTGACGGATGGTCACTTTGTCGGACAGTTCCGAGAAAAGGGACAGAGTCCGTCGATGACCTTGGAGGGGCGCATCAAGGCCGACGGCACCGCCTCCCTGTCGGCGCGCGGCATCTCGGGCTCTGCCGAATTCAATCAGAAGTTCGCCACCACGGCGACGCCCATCTCCTTCGAAGTCATCGCGAAGTTCACGGGCACGACAGGCACCGGCGAGCGCGTAGGCAGTCGTGCCTGCAAGTTCACCTTCACAAAAAGCGGCTGAGCGACAGGCGAATGCCAGATCGAATAGCCTCTACTCCAAGGTCAATGTCTCGGTCCTGCCGATCCTTGCTTTTCCATCCCGCCTGACTTCGACGATCGCCTTGTAGGGTCCTCGAGGCCATCCAGCCGGCGGCCGCTTCGCTCCAGCGAACAGCATGTACTGCGCCTTGTTTCGATCGAGTGTCGTGCCGTTCTGTCCGAGGGGATTGCCATCCGGGCCGAGCACGCGAACCGTGATCTGGTCATCCTTCTGCAAATTGATCGCCCACACATAGGCAACGAGTGCGGGAGACGCCAAGGTGGGAACGGTGGGATGCGGCTTGCCTGCTTCAAGCTGCTCCAGTTGAACGGGTGCTCCCGAGAAGGCGAACGCCAGGATCTCGCCCTGCCGATAGGCAAGTGCTTTGCGAGCCGTCGAAGACCACAGCGATTGCTTCGGCTCTCCACAAGCAGCCGTCGGATCAGGCTGGAAGGGATCGATCGCCTTCCCATCCTTGCGCACCGTTAAATGGACATGGGGGAAAGCTGCATCACCTGAATAGCCGATTTCACCGAGCTTCTGCCCCGTCTCGACCGGGTCGCCCCGCTTGACCGCAACCGAACCGCGCCTCAGATGGCAATACTGGGTCTGCCAATCGTTTCCATGATCGATCAGCACGCCGTTGCCGCATTCCCGGTTGGCGATCCTCAACCGATCTTCGGGCGACTGGACAAGCTGGTCCGGCATGCCGTCCCGCGTCGACACGACCGTGCCAGCCGCGGCGGCAACGACGCCGACCCCGCGATCGACGTCGGCAGTGCTGCGCAGGCGGATATCGGTCCCGTCATGGCCGTTGTAACTCTGCCCGCCGCAGGCATAGTCGCGTACGCCGGCCCCCGGATCGTGATCGGCATACTGCTGGACAAAGCACTCGGTTCCCATCTCACAGGCGACGGGCGACGACAGTTCGAATGCCGCGGCCGGCGAAGACAAGAGAACCAGGAGTGCTGTCGCTCTCTTCAGCATAGTCTTCCCTGCGGGGGCCCGGCCCCTCGATTTGCTACCTCCAATATCTGGCCGACACAACGCATCTGGCGAAACCGACGGTGGATCGGCGCGCGCCACGTCTTGCCATGACGTCTGGTGGCTGCTCCCTTTCTCGCCAGGAAACGCGCCATTTAAGCAAGAACGAGAGAAGTCGCGATGCAGAAAGACACCACCTATGACTACATCGTCGTCGGTGCCGGATCGGCGGGAGCGGTGGTCGCCAGCCGGCTGACGGAGAGCGGCAAGCATCGCGTTCTCCTGCTTGAAGCGGGAACCCAGGGATCGAACTTCTTCTGGTCGCGGGTGCCCGTCGGCGTGGCCAAGATGATCGACGATCCGGCTGTCAACTGGTGCTACTCGTCCGAGCCCGACGAAGGCTCGGGCGGCCGGCGCATCGACGTGCCGCGCGGCAAGATGCTGGGCGGCTCGAGTTCGATCAACGGCATGGTCTACATCCGCGGCCAGGCCCAGGACTACGATCACTGGGCGCAGCTCGGCAATCGCGGTTGGAGCTATCAAGACGTGCTGCCGATCTTCAAGCGGATGGAACGCTTCGATGGCGGCTCGGACGAATTTCGGGGCCGCGACGGGGTCCTGCGCGTCACCCACACGCCACGCAACAAGGTGCCATTGCTGGAGAAGATGATCGCGGCGGCCGAGCAGATCGGACTGCCCTACAATCCGGATCAGAACGGCGCGACGCAGGAAGGCATCGGCATGTCACAGGTGACGATCGCAAAGGGTCGCCGCCAAAGCACGGCCTTCTGCTATCTCGACCCGGCCCGTGCGCGCGCCAATCTCACGATCGATCAGGGTGCGATGGCCGAGTCGCTCATCCTGGAAGGCAAACGCTGTGTCGGCGTCCGCTACTCCGTCGGTGGCGTGACGCGAGAAGCCAGGGCCACGCGCGAGGTCATCGTCTCGGGCGGCTCGATCAACTCGCCGAAACTCCTCGAGCTCTCCGGCATCGGCCAGGCGGACAGGCTGCGCGCCCTCGGCATCACTCCGACGCACGAACTGCGTGGCGTCGGCGAGAACCTGCGCGACCACTATTCCCCTCGCATGAAGTTCGCCATCACGGGCAAGAACCTCACCTTCAACGACAATGCGCGCGGCTGGCGGCTGGCACGCGAGGCGCTGAAGTATGCCCTGTTCCGCGAGGGCTTCCTTGCCTCGACCTCGGTGCCGATCCGGCTCTATTTTCGCACGCGGGTCGGCCTCGAAACGCCCGATGCAACGATCTCGATCGCGCCGTTCCTCTACGAGATGGTCGGACACGAGCGGCGCGTCTCGAAGAGGAAGGGCATCACCATGAACGTGAACGTGCTGCGCTCCGAAAGCACGGGCTCGATCCACATCAAGTCCGCCGATCCGACCGAGCCGCCGGCAATCCGCTTCAACTTCCTGTCGACCGACCACGATCGCCGCGGCGTGCTGGCCGTCCTGCGCAAGGGCCGCGAACTGATGTCGACCTCGCCGCTGAAGGAGGTGACGGGCGAGGAGATCGCTCCGGGTGCGCACCTTCAGAAGGACGACGAACTGCTGGATTGGGTGAGGATGAATGCAGAAACGACCTATCACCCGGTCGGCACCTGCAAGATGGGCACGGATCCGATGGCCGTGGTCGATTCCGAATTGCGGGTTCACGGGATGACGGGGCTGCGCATTGCCGATGCCTCCATCATGCCGACCCTGACGAGCGGCAATACCAATGCGCCCACGATCATGATCGGCGAAAAGTGCGCTGGAATGGTTCTGGCCGCCGCTTGAGCGTCAGCGTGGTCGCTTCCTAGCTCTCGGGCTTCAGCCAGAGGGTGAGCGGAACAGCGCGCCGATCCGGGCATTTGAGCATGCCGGTATATGAATCCGATTGGCGGCCGCTGTAGGAACACTCGACGCCGTTGACGATCAGAGTGGCCGTCAGGCGCGAAGCCGAATGTCCCGAGAGTCGGACACGCAGTTCGCCGGTCCTTTCCTCCGGCCCGTCCTGGGTACAGTAGCCGACATGCAGCATCTTGATCGGCCCCACGAATTCTTTCGTACGGTCAGAGCCGGCGGCCGTAATGCTGCCCGTCAGCTCCCATTCGCCGAGGACGCCGATGTAGCCGGTGATCTGAAGCGACTCGCCATGCGCCGTTGCCCCAAGCCCAACCAGCCCGGCCGCGAGCAGCAAAGTGCTCGCGGCGTGCCTTGGTGATGGAAGCCTGGCCATCATGGATTCTTGACCAGGAACTGGCGGGCATCGGCAATCTCCGCCCGGTCTTCATCGGCACCCGCGGCAATCGTCGTCACTTTGGCGAAGTGTTGTCGTGCCTTGGCCTTGTCGCCGCTCATCTCTGCGGCCTTTGCCGCGCCCGCGTACGCGGCGAGGCGATTGGGTTCCTTCTTGAGCGTCGCCTCGAAGGCGACCAGCGCGTCGCCGGCGTTTCCGCGCTCCAGCAGCATCACGCCGTACAGTTCACGCGCGGGCTTGGGAACACCCGGCGTCACCGGATGCTTCTCCGAACGGTCCTCCGCATCCGCCGCGGCACTCATCGCCTTCAACGCCTCGTCGTACTTGCCTTCGGCGTAGAGCACCCAGGCCGTCGCCACCTGGCACTGGATGTCGACCTGCTCGGCCCAGTAGGCATCCTTGGCTTCGCGCAGCTTGTCCCGCAGTTCCGCCAGCTTGGCGATATCGGCTTTGGCGCTCGCCGGATCGCCGGTGCGCGCGGCACCCAGCGCCCGCGCCCAGTAGCTGATCGCCTGTACATGCGGTGGCGCTCCGGCACGCACCGGCAGCACAGCCGCTTCCTTCCAGTCGCCGCGCTCGATGGCGTACCGCGCTGGCGAAGCGGCCAGCGCATAACCGGCGGGGAAGTAGGCGTCGGCGCCTTTGACCGTAACCATCTCGTCGATTACGGCCTTGGCCTTGCGGTCCTGACCCAGCTGCAGATTGGCATAGACGAGGTAGTCCATGGCGTGGAGCTGATCGCCGGCCTCGCCATCCTCCTTCGCGACACGCGCCGACTCGGCGTTCGACCTGATCGAATCGTCCCAAAGGCCAAGACGCGTGAAGATATGCGAGGGCATGTGCTGGGCGTGTGCCGCGGCGGGCGCAATCTGTGCGTATCGGCGCGCCGCATCGAGGCCTTTTTCAGCGATGGGCGGATAGTCGTAGAGGTGGATCAGGTAGTGAGCCACGCCTGGATGGTCCGGCTTGCGCTGGAAAATGGGCTCCAGCAACGCGCCGCCCTTGAGCTGGTTGGCGTAAGTCTTGTCCGCCGGTGAAGCCGAGGTGTTCAGCGCAAGTGCGTAGTGAATCTGCGCCTCGTCGTCGTCGCGATAGCGCTGTGCGAGCTGCTCCATCGCCTTGGAATAGGCCACGATGCGCGTGCGGTGATCGACCTTGTCGTAATCGGCGTACATGACCCAAAGCGCATCCAGATAGTCCCGTTCGCGCTGAGTCTTCGCGCCGACGGTCTTGCCCTTTGTCAGAACCGCCGCGCCGTCGGCAAGGTTCTTCGCCGGTGGCGGCACATGGGGATTCCAGAGCAAGCTGAGCGCAATACCCCAGTAGGCGATGCCGCAGTCGGGATCCTTCTTCAGGACCTCCTCGAATGTCCGCTGCGACGCCCGGTACCAGAACGAGTGCTGATACAGCATCGCCTTGTCGAAGAGCTTCTGGGCCTCCGGACTGCACGACGTCTCGAAGCTCACCGTGCCGAGCCGTTCGGGGTTCGTCTGTGCGGTCGCCTGATCGATGAGTTCGGCGCCCGAAGCGAGGACAGCAGCAGCCAACGCTATGCGGAACGACTTGCCCGCGCGTGCAACAACAGAGTGCGAATCACCACGGTGAGTCCCAGTCATGAATTCCTCCGTCGTAGTCAGCGACCGCTGGGGCCGCCCAAGTTGGTGACGACAACGCTCTGAACGCGGAAGAAAAAGGGTAACTCAGGAAGAGTTCCGGAAAGGCCGAGAGGATCTTGCAATCAATCCCAAGCGCGGTCGCCGGAATGTACTGGTGCTTGACGCTTCTACACCTGACTGCCGATCCGCTGGGATCGCAGCTTACCATCCAGTCTCTTGAGCTGGATTTCTCTGGAAGCAACCCTAGTGGGATCCCCCACGATCCGCCGCACACATTTGAGTGACGGATGGCCAGGCCGAAGAAAAATCACACTGGCGACAGTGTATTTATGGGCAGGCTCAAAACGGCTCGCACCCTAAAGGAAGGCCACCGAGAACCAGGGCACCGCCGCGATGACCGCCAAACCAGCCATCAGCGCCAGCAAGTACGACCAGATCGCGCCGATAGCTTCGTCCGGTGACACGTTGCCGATACGGCAGGCCAGATAGAAGCCGATGCCGATGGGCGGGGTCATCAGCCCGATGTTCATCGCGGTCACGATGGTCATTGCATAGTGAATGTCGTTGACCCCCAGGCTCTTGGCGATCGGAAACATCAGCGGGGCCATCAGAACGATCGCCGGCAGCCCCTCCAGAACGCAGCCCAGGACCAGGAAAACCAGGATGCTGAAAATCATGAAGACGACGTAACCGCCCGGCATCGATGCCATGAACTGGGTGACGTCGCGGGCAATGCCGGCCTGCGTGATCGCCCATGCCATGGCCGAGGCCGTTCCGAGGATCAGCAGAATGGCGCCGGTCAGGGCCGCCGTTTCCACAAGCATGGCATAGGATCGCTTCAGGCTGATGCCGCCGTAAAGCACAACGCCGATGAACGCCGCATACAGAACGGCAATCGTCGAAACTTCCGTGGCCGTGGCGACGCCTCCCGACACCGTGCTGCGGATCAGGAACGGCAGGACCAGCGCCGGGGCGGCGATCAGCGCCGTGCGGCCGATGAGGCGCAGGCTGGGCCGCTGGACCCCGGACATGTCCTCGTTGCGGGCCTTCCAGCGGGCCAGGACGGCCAGGCCCAGGAGCAGGACCATCGCGATGGCAAAGCCGCTGGTGAACAGCGCCGCGATCGAGACTCCGGCCACCGAGCCGAGGACAATGAGGACGATGCTGGGCGGCACCGTGTCCGCCATGGCGGCTCCCGTCGCCAGCAGCGCGATCATTTCGCGGGGCTTGTTGCCCCGGCGCTTCATCTCCGGAAACAGCGCCGGCGCAACGGTCGCCATGTCGGAGACCTTGGATCCGGAAATGCCGGACACGACGAAGAGCGAGCCCAGCAGCACATAGGACATGCCGGCCCGGATATGGCCGAGCCACGAGGCGAGGAAGTCGACGATGGCCTTGCCCATGCCCGTGGCATCGAGAATGCACCCGAGCAGGAGAAACACGGGCACCGACAGCAGGATGATGCTGGACATGCCCTCGTCCATGCGGCCCACGACGACCGAAAGCGGGGCCGTCGTGCCGAATGCCAGGTAACTGATCGTGCCGATGCCGAAGCAGAACGCGATGGGCACACCGCACGCCAGACTGACGGAAACGAACAGGACGAGGAAGAGCAGCAGCTTGGCGTTCCCGGCCCTCACCAGTTGCGGCGAGAAATGCCACAGAAGGCCTGCTATTGCGCCGACGATGACAAGGGCCAGCAGCAGTTGCCGCAGATCCGGGGAGCGAAGCGCATAGCGAACCACAAGCACGAGCATCAGGACGATGCCGAAGGGGATGGCGGCGACGCGGAAGCTGTTGGGGATGCCAAGCGCGGGCGTGGTGATGAACCATTCGTCCATCGTGTATTCGACGGCATGCGGCAGCAGCGAGGCCAGCACGGCCGCGACGACGACGAGCCCTAGCGCGTCGATGAAGTTCCGGCGCTTCTCGGAAAAGAGATTTACGAACAAGGTCAGGCGCAGATGCTCGCTGCGGTCGAGCGCCATCGCCGAACCCAGCATCGCGACCCAGATGAAACTGATCGAGCAGACCTCGTCGATCCAGACGACGGGAAAATTGAACAGGTAACGGGAGGTGACGCCGGCGAGCAGAAGCAGGACGATGGCGAGCATCAGCAGGGCCGCGATCGCGTTGATCGGCTCGAGCCACTTCCACCGGCTGCCCGAAGCGGGGCTGCCAAGCGACTCCGACAGGTCGAGGTGTTCAGCCGGCGCGGTCATGGCGAGCCCCAAACGGATCTGCAGATTGAGGAAACGCCCCGATCGCGTCGATCGGGGCGCGTTGCACTCAGCTCAGCTTGCCGGTGTACTTCTCCAGGACAGACCAAGCTTCGTCGCCGTACTTGCCCTTCCACTCCGCGTAGAAGCCGGCGGTCCGCAGCTTGTCGCGGAAGGCCTCTGCCTTGGGCTGGTTGATGGTCATGCCCTTGTCGGTCAGCTCCTTCTGCAGGCCAGCATTCAGCTGCGCCACGTCTTCGCGCTCCTTGAGGCCGGCGGCATTCACGTGCTTGGCGACCACGGTGCGGAGGTTCTCCGGCAGCCGCTCCCAGGCGCGGCGGTTCGCCAGGAACCAGAAGCCGTCCCACATGTGATTGGTGAGCGAGCAGTACTTCTGAACCTCGTAGAGCTTCGCGGTCGCGATGATGGCTAGCGGATTCTCCTGGCCGTCGACGACCTTGGTCTGCAGAGCCGTGTAGACCTCGGAGAAGTTGATGCTGGCCGGTGCGGCATCGAACGCCTTGTACATCGACGTCCACAGCGGCGAGACCGGCACGCGGATCTTGAAGCCCTTAAGGTCTTCCGGGCCCTGGATCGGCTTGGTCGACGACGTGGTCTGGCGGAAGCCGTTGTCCCAGATCTTCTCCATGGCGACGAGATTGGCCTTTGCGATCTGGTTGCGGACATACTGACCCAGCTCGCCATCCATCGCCTTCCACACCGACGGATAGTCCGGGAAGGCAAAGCCGATCCCGTTGATCGAGGCGACCGGAACCAGGGTGGACAGGATCAGCCCGGACAGCGTGAAGAACTCGATGCCCCCCGAGCGAAGCTGACTGAGCATGTCGGTGTCCGACCCGAGCTGGTTCGACGGGAAAATCTGGATCTCGACCCGGCCGTTGGTCTCAGCCTTGATCGCGTCCGCCATCTCCTTTGCTCTGACGTTCATCGGATGCGCGACAGGCAGGTTGTTCGCGTATTTGTAAGAGAACTCCGCGCTCTGGGCACGCGCCACCCACGGGGCAGCAATCGCGGCGGTTGCAAAGGCAGACGTCCCGAGCAGCGTCCTGCGAGATACTTTCATACTTTCCTCCGGTCCTTCTCGTTCCACCCTATGGAATTCGCCGACGTGCAAATTCCAACGCTCCCGGACGGTCGGGAGGCCGAGCGGGATACTATGATTTCAGTTCGACTTACAGAATTTTGCCAACGCCTTCGGAAGCGCGGTTGCGCCCGCGTGCAGAAACACCCTGTTCGCAGGTCTGCTGTCCCGGCGCTAGTCCAAACGCGGCCGGTACTAGGTGAGCTTATAGTGCCTTTGGAAGAAGGCCGAATGCAGCCCGCCGTCAGGTGGTCTCGCGGCGATATGTTGCGTAATCTGAGCATTCTCCGAACTGTTGCCAGCGACCATCAGCACGACATGGTTCACCGGAATGGTCCTGAGCGTCTCCTGCTTCAGCAGTTCGTCGAGAATCGCTTCCGGCTCGCCCTCGGGCACGGGAATCCAGTACCGCAAAGCCTTGAGCATGCTCTGCGTGCCAGGATCATGCGTCCTGTAGTCGCCGGCGACATAGTGCGTGCCCAGCGTTTCGATCCTGGCAATGCAGATCGGTTCTCCCTCGCTGTCGGGATCCTCAGCACTATGGTCGGTGTGCAGACCATGCGGTTCGGGGACCGTGAACTTGCCGTAGGCATAATGCCCCTTGCGATAGCGGGCTGACGGGACGAGGACGCTCATCATTTCGTCAACGTCGTTATTATAGCGACGCACATAGTTCGCCATCGTGTCAGGCGTACCGTCGATAAAATTCTTCTGAAGCCAATCGTCATCGACATATTCGGTTCTCACGTCGCCCAAGCGCCGCGCATATTCATGGATCGCCTTGCTTGCAGCTTCAGGAAAGCGGGCAATCGGCATCGGCAAGTGAGTGTGCGCCTCGCGATCATTGAAGTTCACATGCATTCGTTCAATGAGCGCCCACTGACGGGACGAGAACTGCACGGGCTCCAACATCCCGAGCCTGGCCGGTAAGGTTGCCCATGCCTGCTGAAGAGATGTCATCGGTGATTCCAGATCCAAGGCAGACACTCTTGGCGAGGAGCCCTCGCCTACTCCCGGTGCGCCTTCAATTTCTCGATGTGCTCCGTCAGGTGGCAGTGAAAGTGGCTGATGGCCTGTTCGTAATGACCGAAAGTAAAATGCGTGTTGGCACCCGACGCCAGTCCGGCCTGAATGGCGCAGGCCGCACGCCGGTCTTCCGTCAAACCGGAATCCTGCACGAAGTTGGCATCGCGCTTGGCCTCGGCAATATCGAGCGGCTTCCCGTTCTTGATTCGTGGCGCGAGTTGATAGACCACCCAATGCGTCTGCGACGGGCTTACCGGCTCCAGAATGGTGAGCAGCACGTGGCTGGACAGAAAGCTGAGGTGCGTATTCGGGAAGAGCTGGTGCACATCGGTGATGCGCCCTTGAACACTCCACTCTTCGCGCGGCAGCTGGCGCAGCTTCTCGATGCGCCGGAACGGAAAGACGATCCGCGAGTTACGGCCATGAAGCTCGACGACATTCAGGTTGTCGTAGCCATAGGGATAGAAGGATTGATTGTGGAGGGCCTTGATATGATAGCCCTCCATGGAGGTCTCGCCGATCAGCTTCCAGTTGGCAGGATCGTCGAATTCGATCTTGTTGAAGACGACGTAGTCGGGCGGCAGAAGGTCCGGGATGTCCGGCAACGCCCCGTCCGACAGCGGCGTCTCCTGGGTCACAAAGACAAGGCCACCCTTCTCCTGCACCGCGACGGGCACGAGCCCATGCTCTTCCTTGACCAGGTCCGGAAAGCCGTCTTCGCCGGGAACATGGCGCAGCGCGCCGTCGAGGCCATAGGTCCAGGCATGATAGGGGCAGGCGAATGCGCGTTTGCAGCCTTCGCCTTCCTCGAGCTTCATACCGCGATGGCGGCAGGCATTGCGGAAGCCTCGAACGACGCCATCCGTTCCTCGGACCACCAATAGCGGCGTGCCGACCATGGTGCGCGCGATGTAAGACCCTGCCTCCGGCAACGCCGCGGAAGGGCAGAAAACCATCGGTACGCGGCGCAGCACTTCCATCTCGACCGCAAAGCGTTCGGGAGAGGAATAGTTCGCAGCGGGCTCACGCCATACCGACGTGCCCTTGTCGGTCGAATTGCCATCGACATGCGCCAGAATGCGATCGACCAGTTCGATATCGTTGAGGAGCGCGCTCATTATTCTTCTCGCTATGCAGACTCGATATGCCCAAGGTTCGAACTGAAAGTATCAGAATGATTCGCGGGCCGGGAACTGCAATCGCAGTGCAACGGCATGGGCGTTATGACGAGACCGGCGAGGTCCTTCCGGTGTCGCCGCCAAGACAGGTGTCACTGAGCCGTCAGCAGCTGCCGCGTGAGGTCGGCGCAGGGCACGTCTTTGGCATTTCCGAACACCGGCGTTGGCAGCGGGAAGACGCGACCGAGCGAGATCCGGGGCTCGCGCAGCTTGCCTTCTATCGCGACGGTCCCATGCAGATCGAGCAGGTCGAAACTCTTGGGAGCTGCATCGACCTCGGCCTTGATGGCCTGACTTTGAAGCGATGCCTGGCCCTTTACATAGAGAACCGATTTCTGAGTATCGAGCAGCGTGCGGTCGAAGGCGACATTGCCATGCTGGAAGTTCAATCGGCCAATTGCGCACTTGATCGGAATGCGGTTGTCGCCGGTCACGTAGAGGATCAGCGCGTCGAAGATTTGCAGGCCGGCGAGGCTCACCATCAAACTGCTGACCGAGCCACCGCCCAGGGCGAAAGCCATATGGCCATCGGCCGATCCCATAACCTGCGCAAGCGACCGGCCGTTGCCCGCCAGCACGACGCGGCCCTGCACCTTGCCCTGCGTGGCGTCGAAGTACCGCGACTCGCGGAAGAAATTCTTCAGTTCGAGATTGGTGAGACCGAGCGCAGCCCGGACACGCGGATTGTCGGAACGCGCATCGATGCCCAGTTCACCAGCGATCGTGCCTCCACCGAGGACTTGCAAGGTGAGCGGCTTCACAATGGCGTTGCCATCCTGGATCAGCACCCGGAAGGCCAGGCTCTGGACAGGCAACCATGGGGGCGCGAGGACGCGTCGAGCATCGAGCGTTACATCCATATTCATGGCGCGGAGCTTCTCCGTGTGCAGCGGCACATCAGGAAACAGCGCGCCGCTGGCCTCGAGCTGTCGCTGGGTCTGCGCCTGCTTGGCCGAGACGTTGGTCTTGCGGGTCGGAGCTGCACCCACCAGCGGCGCGAGATCTTCGAAGACCAGCTTCTGCGAAACGAGCTTTGCCGTCAGGAATTCAGGCTTGCGCCGCTCGTCGATCATCACTTCGCCCGTAAGGTCGCTCTCGCCGACCCGCCATCTCGACTTCACGAACTTCCAGACGCCGGGGTCGCGCTCCAGCTTGCCACTGATCACATAAGGCGGTGTCGGAGGGCCGGGGATGCCGAGCAGCGGGTAGATTTCCGATAGATTGGGCCCGGACAAAGTGAGGTCGACGTCGGCCCCGGTCCACTTGAACGGGTCGTGTACTGTCCCCTTGGCCTTGAGCTTCGTAGCGCCGAAGACGATGTCGACGTCGAGCGGATAGGGTTGCTCGGTGTCCCGCAAAGCCAGCACCGATCCACCGACGAACTGCAGACTGAGCGGCTGGCCTTCGAGCTTGCCCTTGAGTTGGAGCTCGGCCTGTACCTGGTCGGCCGCCTTGCCTGTTGCACTGGACACCGTTCCGTCGAGCTCAAGCTTACGCTTGGTATCCCGATAGCCGAGCTTGCCGTCGGTGATCTCGAGCCGGCCGATCAAGGGCGTCTCGTAACGGTTGTCAGGCTCAAGTGCTTTGGCAGCACCTGTCGCCACCGGCGCTTCGCCCATGCTCCAGTTGAGCTGTTCCTTGTCACCGACCTCGACCTGGATATCCGGCTTACGCAGCACGAGCCGCGGAAGCACGATGTCACCCTTGAGCAACGGCCACAGGCGAATGTCGAAGTCGATCTGCTCGACCTTCAGCATGTGAGGTGCCTTCCCCCACTCGGTATTGGCGACTTCCACGCCGTCGAGCCGAACGCTGGTCGTGGCCCCCCAGTCGAACGTTACCTTCGCGACCGTCGTCTTGCGGCCGGTATAGTCGCTGGCATGGCCCTCCACCTGATCGCGCAGCCATTGCGACGTAACCAGAAAATAGAGCGCCCCGGCCGCGATCACGACCAAGGTTGCGAGAATGCCGGCCGACCAGGCCAGTATCCTGACCATACGCCTCATGACGACGAAACGAGACTGGCAGCGCCGGGTTGCCTCAGATCGCGTGTGGCTGATCTCGCTGCGGTTCCCGAGGGCTCGCGGATGGCTTCGACCAGGCGTGCGCGAACTCGGCGCCCAGCAGGAAGATCTGCGCCGAATAGAAGATCCAGAGCAGCATCACGATGATCGCGCCGGCACCACCGAAGGATGAGGCAATCTCGGTTTTGCCGATGTAGAGAGCAATCAGGTACTTCCCGCCCTCGAACAGGAGAGCGGCGAAGACGGCACCAGGCAGCACGTCGCACCAGCGCAAGTGACGGTCGGGCAGGACCTTGTACATCACGGTGAAGATGCCGGCGATCAGGACGAACGAGAGCATGAGGTCGATTACTTCCAGGGCGAGCCCTGCGGCCGGCAGGTGTGCCTTGAGAAAGGCGCCAAACGCCGTCAGCAGCGCGCTCAGCACCAGCGAGACCATGAGCACGAAGCCCAACGCGATAACGAGGCCGAAACTGGCCAGCCGCGCGCGAACCAGGCGCGACAGGGTCGTGCCGCGGGGCGAGGCTTTCCAGACGGCGTTGAGCGAGGCCTGCACCTCGCCGAAGACGCCGCTGACCGCCAGCAGGATCGCCCCCAGGCCGATAAGCGTCGCCAGGGCCCCGGAAAGACGATCGCTCGCACTGTGGATCATCGCCTGGAGGGCTGCAGCGGTATCGCGCCCCATCAACCCGCTCAGTTGATCGACGACAGCCCCCTGGGCGGCATCGCGGCCGAACACCATGCCGGCCACCGCGATGACTACCAAAAGGACCGGCGCCATCGAGAACAAGGTGAAGTAGGCAATGGAAGCGCCGCGACTGAAGGCGTCGTCGGCGATGTAGCCTTCGACCGTACCCTTCATTACACGCCAGGCATCGCGCCCCGACATCGTCCTATCTCCGCGGCCTGCCTTCTCAGTGTCCCTCAACGCGCGGCCTCGCAACCGGCTGCCTTCAGGAGACGACAATATCGGCCACGACAGGCAGATGATCGGAAATCGCGCGTGCCTCAGGATCTGTGTGGCTGCCCAGCAGCGCCTGCTTCGACGAAAGGTAAACACCGTCGAGCTGGAAGAGCGGCCAGCGCGCGGGAAATGTCCTGTGGCGGCTGAAGCCCGGCAATACACGGGCGAGAGTGCGACGTACCGATCCCGCCCAGAACCAGTCGTTGAAGTCACCCAGCGCCACGGTCGGTCGGTCAAGAGCGCCCAGCAGAGCGAGCAGAGCGATCGCCTGGCTCCGGCGCTCGCGCAGGCTCAGCCCCAGATGCGTGGCAATCACGCGCAGCGGCCCGAAGGGTGTGGCGACATCGCTGCAGATGGCGCGGCGCGGCTCGCACTCCGGATAAGAGAGGTCGCGGATCTGGGTATCGACCAAGGGCCAGCGGCTGATCAGCGCCTGACCGTAGGCGCCGTCGGCCGTGACGACCGTGCGGGCACCGATGCCATGGGTGCCAAGGGACTGCTGCAGCACATCGAAAGGGTCGCCGACATGCGCCTCACGCGCGCGACGCGAGTCGATTTCCTGCAAGGCAACGATGTCCGGCTCGTGACGCCTCACAAGCGCGACAACGCGGTCGAGATCGAAGCGCGGGTTACGACCGAGCGCGCCATGGATGTTCCAGGTCATCACACGGACGCGGTTCAACGGACATCGCCTCCCAGGCGCGTCACGACGGCTTGGGCGGCGAATGCCAGGCCGATCCAGGCCGCTGCGCAGAGTGCGAACAGGGCAATCTCACCGGGAACCGGATGGTGGAAGACGCTCACGATGCGGTCGCCGAGCAGGCAAAGAGCGACAAGCCCCGGCCCCATGCCGATCAGAGTGCCGAGAGCAAAATCGATTGGCCGGATGGAACTCGCCCCGGCTGCGAGGTTGACCAGGGTGAAGGGCGCTACCGGCACGACGCGAATCGCAACCATCGCCAGCAAACCGCGCCGGCGGAGGCGCTTCTGCAGTTTCTCCCAGCGCGTGCCCAGTAGTCCGTGCAGCGTCTCCTGACCAAATCGGGCACCGACGGCGTACATGGCGAGCGCACTCGTCGCCACCCCCAAGGTGGCATAGAGCATGCCGAGCCACGGGCCGAACACCGCGGCGGTCGCCAAGATCATGACAGTGACGGGAAAGGCCACGGCACCGCCCAAGACAAAGGCGGCGACGACGAAGAGGAACGCCCATGGCGCATCGCCACCTGCCTCAAGAAGCGCACCCACCTCTTCCGGGTCCGCCAATCCAGACAGGCCACTGACCTGCCAGGCCAGCGTCAAGGCAACGACAAGCACCATGACGAGGATCAATGGCAAGGCCGGACCGCGGGGAACGAACCGGCCACCACCACCATGCAGCAGAAGACGCGGCAAGAAGCGACCGACGAGACGTCCCAGTCGCAATGGCCGAGGGGGATCGGCGACACGCTCGGCAAGTACAGCCAGCGGGCTGCGGTCCGGCACGCCATCGTCGATCGGCCGGAGGCGATGGCCGCCGGCGGACAACGTATCGACCGCACGCACGAGTGAGCCATGCTCGGTCAGGGCCGCGGCGACCTGTTCGGCGGACACGCCACAATGCTCGCCCAGCAGACGGTCTCGGACACGCGTAATGGCAGCGCGCTGCGCCGCTGTCTCTGCTTCGATCGCAAGATCGCACTCGGTGTCGGCCCCCATCGATCGGTTGCTCATGTTGGCCGACCCGACGCGCAGGAAGACGTCGTCGATCACCATGATCTTGGAGTGGATCATGGTGTGGGTGGCGCGGCCATCGCACTCGACCGACGGATAGACGAGGCGCACGCGGTCACCGCCCGCCCGCTTCACGATGCGCCAAAACCGTATGCGGCCATTGCGCATGGTGCGCCGTTCGACGATTGAATCGTGACTGCGAGGCGCCACGATCACGACCTCAAGCTGCGGATGGCGCTCGAGCTGCCGCGCGATGCGGAGCGCGATACGGGGCGATGTCGTGAACTGGTTCTCGATGTAGATCGAACGCTCGGCCTGGCCGATCGAGTGGAGGAACAATGCCTCGATCTCGTGCACGCCCGCCTCGCCATTATAGCGCGGCTGAGTGCGGGCGATGCCGACCTGGACGTCGGTGAACTCCGGTGGAAAGCCATCCGGCCAGGGATCTCCCATCGGTTCGATAACCGCATCGCCCCCTTTGGCATGACACCAGCGCTGCCAGGCCAGCAACGCAAGTGCGCGCGCCGCCTCGCCATCCACCATCATCTGGACATCGTGGAACGGCCGATAGGGCTCGCCGGCGGGATCGGCCCGCAGAGAATTGTCGAGGTCGTGATCCTGCGTATCCCAACGACGGATGGTGAGATCGAGCCCGCCCGAGAAAGCGAGCGCATCGTCGACGATGACGAGCTTCTGGTGCTGCGATGAGCCGAAGGGAACGGTTGAGTCCAGGCAGAAAGTGACTTGCGGCGGCATCTGCCATTGCAGGGAAAGCCGCGGCAGCAGCTCGCGCTCGTGGGCGTAGAGCAGAGAATAATCCCAGAGCAGCAGATGCACCTGCAACTCCGGCCGCTCCGTCACCAGATCGGTCAAAAAGGCCGCCAGATTGACAGGATGACCGTCGGACGGCGGCGCGTCTCCCTGAAGCTCGGTCCGGCTGTCGATATCCCACCCGACGATCAGGATGCTGCGGCGGGCCTTGAGAAAGGCCCCGCGTACGGCCGCAAAGAAGGCGGCGCCATCGACCAGGACGGCAGCCCTCCGGGCATGCTCTATCCGCCATACCGTGCAGCCCGGCTGGAGGACGGGCGAGTTCATTCCCACCCAACGCCCGGAAACGCACAATGATCCCTGCAGGACTAGAAATGCTGCTTCCGCCTGCTGGCGGAATTTTCCTGCCGACTGTTCGGAATTTCTGTGTTTGATCCTGCACGAATTCCCAGGGCGGTCCGTGCCGCCCTGGGAACCGTGCGTCAGAGCAAACCCGTCCGGCTATTCGGGCTTGAGGCCGATTTCCTTCAGCACCGCCAGCATGATCTCGGTGTCGCGCTTGAAGCGGGCGTTGGTGGCCTCGAAGCTGAGCGGCCCGACGATCATGTAGTTGGCGAGAAGCTGCTTCACCTTCTCGTCGGTGCCCGCCTCGATCAGCGTGTCGGAGAGCTTCTTGACGATGTCCTTCGGCGTCGCCGACGGGACGGCGAAGGCGGCAAATGCGCGCGTCTCGTAGGACTTACCGACGGCGCCCTGCTCGATCATGCTCGGCACATCGGGATAGGCCGGCAGGCGGTCGCCCACGACGGCGATGATCTTGCCCTTCCCGGACGTGATCACCGGCGCCGCCGCGGCGGGGCTTCCCGACGCGCCATCGAGCGCTTGAGAGGCCACGTCGGCCCACATCGCGGCTTCGCCGCGATACTGCACCACCTCGAACTTCAGCCCGTACTGCCGGGCCATCGTCTCGATCAGCACATGCGGGGTCGAGCCGGGGCCATAGGAGCCCCAGTTCAGCTTGTCGACCTTCTTTGCATATTCGACGAACTGCTTGAGGTTGGTCGCGCCGGTCTTCTCGGCCGCCACCACCGGCCCGCCGAGGCTGGTCGTCATCGTCAGGTAGGTGAAGTCCTTCTCCGGGTCGTAAGGCAGGTCCTTCATGGTGACGCGGTTCTGGATCAGCGACGAGGAGATCGTGCAGAGGATCGTGTGACCGTCGGGCGCCGCGCGCTTGACCTCTGCCGCACCGATGGCGCCGCTGGCGCCGCCCTTGTTGTCGACGATGACCGTCTGGCCGAGCTTGCGCGAAAGATATTCGCCAAAGGAGCGCGCGATACCGTCAGTCTGACCGCCGGCCGGATAGGGCACGACAATGCGGATCTGCTTCGACGGAAAAGTGCCCTGCGCCGATGAAGTGGTGAACAAGGCGGGTGTCGCAAGGACGCCCGCGCCGGCCGCGATGATGCGGCGCCGCGTCGGATTCAATATCGTCTCCTTTTGTCCGCGAGACCTCGTGGGGCCCCAAAATCCGGCGGGACCCTAGTTCAGAGCCTCTGACACAAGCAAGCGGCAGCGTGGCGCATCGAGGCAATTGCGAAACTCCGGCGTCTCCGCGCGTTCCGCTAGATGGCAGTTATGCCGCGACCCTTCTGCAAAGACACGAGGCTCGTACGGGCACTTCAGCGCGGGCGAGCGCCAGGTCGAGGCGGGACTTGATGAGCGGCGCTTCCACTGTTTCGCCGCGCCGGGTCAGACATTCGTGCAGTCCGTGCAGGCTCCAGACATTCTCGGGATGCCAGCAGGCGCGGTTGGTCTTGCCGTCGAAGCCGAGATCGGCGCGATAGACCGCCTCCGCCTCGGCGAGATGGCCTTGCTCCAGCAGCAGCGCCCCGAGCGCGTGACGTGTCGGCTGCATCCAGCCCCACGGTTCGTCGTAGGGCAGCGAGTCGTCGAGCACGACAGCGCGGCGCAGGTGAGCAAAGGCGAGATCGAAGTTGCCGCGGCGGTATTCGAGTTCGCCGGACAGCATCTCGTCGGCGATCGCCAGCAGGTCGATCATCGTGTTGTTGTTCAGCCGCCGCGACTCCGGCACGCGCGCCCGCGCGGCACGGAAGGCAGCGCGGGCCCGTTCGGCCGCATCGATCTCGCCCAGCACCGAATGCGCCACCCCTTTGGCGTAGAGCATCATCGCTGTGGTCGAGCAGTAGAGGTCCGGATCCTTCGGCAACTCTTGCGCGATGATCTCGCGCCACTTGCCGAAGCGCACCAGCACATGCTGCTTCACCGAGAGATAGCTCTCAACGAAGTCAGCCATCGGCGGCGAGGGCATGTGCAGCACCTCTTCGGGCATGGTGTCGATCAGCTCCTGCGCGGCCTTGAGCGCGGGCGTGTACTGGCCGAGGAACATGGCGCCGTAGACCACGAAGTGATGATCATGGCAGCGGTAGAGCGTGTAGAAGTTCATGGCGCCTTCGCGCGCCAGGAACTTCGCATCGGCCACAACGGCCTTCTGGTTGTACACGACGACGTCGCGGTAGTTGCCGCACAATACGTCGATGTGCGTCGGCATATGGATCAGGTGGCCGGAATCGGGCACCAGGTCGCGCAGGCGGTCGGCGGCACGCAACGCCCGCTGCGGAAAGGGCGACATCTCCATCAGGTGGATATAGAGGTGCAACAAGCCCGGATGGTCCCAGCTCGCCGGGAGGTCGCGCAAAGCGCTCTCCAGCACCTCCACTGCCTCGTCCGTCCCGGCACCTTCCGTTGCACGGCCGGTCCGGAGATCCCACATCTGCCACGGCATCTCGTTCATGATCGCCTCGGCGAAGACCGAGCGCACCTCGAGGTCGTCGGGCCAGGCCCGGAACAGCTTGCGCATCTCGACGGTGAAGGCCTTGTCCCAAGGCGCCTGATCCTCGATCGCGTCGCGGTGCGGATAGCGCGCCTGGAGGGCGCGGATCAGCGCCTGCTCGACCGGAGTCGCGTTTGCCGCAGCGACAAGCGCGCGCTGCAAGGCATCGTAAGACTCGCGCAGAGCCTGTGCCTTGCCCGCCGGGTCGTAGAGGACCCAGGGGAGATTGTAGTTCGGCCCGGCCGCGTAAGAGACGCCCCAATGCGCCATAGCGCAATCCGGATCGCTCTCCAGCGCCTTGCCGAAGCACGCGATGGCCTCGGCATGGTTGAAGCCGTAAAGCCAGTTCAGGCCGCGATCGAACCAGCGCTGTGCGTGCGGCGAGGAAGTCGTAATGACGCGCCCATAGGCGCCGAGATCGAAATAGTCGTCCATCGCTCATTCCCCCCCGCTGTAGCTCGCCCGTATGGTGCCTGCAGGAACAGGCAGACCGCAACCACGCAACGCCTTTTGGCTCGATGCGGCCGCATCGCCGGTCGGGAGGCGGCGACTGCAAGACGAGCGCCCCTCTCCCGTCACGGTGAGAACTCGTCCCCGCAGCCCTCGGAGGCTCGCGACTCTGTCTTCTTCTCCTGCTCCTCGCGCATTTCTTTGTCATGGAGTGAGATTCAGGTCGCGCTCCACAACGCCACCGCCCGAAGGGGACGCCGCTTTCGATTCCTCGCCCTGACATTCCTGATGAATGGCGGTGCGGCAAGGACAGCCTCGAGATCCCAGACGTTCGCGAACTTCCACTCGACGCACGCTCGCGATAGCCGCTGTAATCGACGGCGATTGAACGCCACGACTCATCTAACCAAGTGGCAATGCATCCAAGCTCATGCGGCGAGAACGATATGGCACTCCTACCACTGAATGGTCACAGCTGGTCGATCAAAACCTAAAGCGCATCCCTTTCCGATTTCATAAGTTCCGCTTAGCTGAGAAGACAGCGCGTCCAGGTTGAAAAAGACAAAGGGAGGGACTCCTGTTATGGCCGCTTCTGCAAAGCATGCAGCTTACGTAGGGAACGAATTCTTCAACCTCTTGACGACAGTGCGCGTCGCATTCCCCAAAGGCCCAAGCACGACGCCGCTCACTTCCGATGGTGAGTTGATCCAGCGAATCTACAAAGATATCGAACGCTCGATCAAAGAGAAGGACTATGCCCGCTGCCCCTCATCGACAGAAATCCCGCGTCCCAGTGAGACGCCTCCGCGTGCGCTGCACTAGAAGAAAGCATCGCTGAACATTGCGTCACGCAGCTGCGCGCCGACTTTTGGGCCGCACGGACAGTACAACCCAGTGGCGACTTCAGAGCTTTGGCAGGCCGGCGCCGTTCGGTGCCTGCAGGCTCACTTCCGACGCATTGAAACAGGGCGGCATGACAGCCGCGCCGCGCAATCAACGCTCGCGGAACGCCCGGCTCATCTGATCGGTGAAGGGTTTGACGAGGTAGGAAGCGGCTGTCCGCTCATCGGTTGAAACGAACACCTCGGCCGGCATACCTGGTACCAATCTCATTCCGTTCAGTTGAGCCACGGCGTCCTCGGCAAGCTGCACATTGGCAACGTAGTACTCCTGGCCGGTCGACGGATCGCGCGCCGAGGCCGGCGAGACCATGGACACCCTTCCCTTCATTTCCGGCGTCGTATTGCGGTTGAACGCAGTCAACCGGAGGCGCGCCTGTTGGCCCTCTCTCACCTGATCGATGTCCGCCGGCAGGATTCTGACCTCAAAGAGCAGTTCGGCATTCTTCGGAACGATGGTCGCGATCTTCGCGGCCGGCGTGATCACGCCGCCGATCGTGTGGATGAACAGCTCGTTGACGTAGCCGCCGATGGGTGCGCGGATCGCTGTGCGCAGAAGACGATCCTCGATCGCTAGTTTGCGTTCGGTCAGCTCGCCGATCCTGGCGTCGACGGTGCGCAGCTCGCGCTGCGCTTCCGTCGTGGCGTTCTGGTCGATGGCGATGATCTGGACCCTGATCTCGCTGGCGCGCACCTTGGCGCGGGCGATGCTCGCTTCGATTTCGCCCTTCTCTCCCGGGATCCTGGCCCAGTCCTTGTGTGCCGAATACAGGCGCGTGTAGTCGACGAGTTTCTTCTCGAACAGCTCGAGGAGCTTTTCCCGTTCGGCCTTCACGAGCCTGATCTCCTCGACCTTGGCCGCGAGCCTGGACTCCATCCCGTTGATCTCCTCGCCGGTCTGGCTGATGCTCAACTCGAGCTGCTCTTTCTGGCTGTCACGACCGACCTTGTTGCCGGTGAAAAGGCGTGTCTCACCGTGGACGATCAGATCCGCGGCGCTCGAGAGGGAGCCCAGCTCCTCCGGAAACGCAATCGACTCGAGATTGTCCCGTTCTGCAATGAGACGTGCCCTGCGGCCGAGCGATTCGGCGAGCTGCGACTTGACGATCAGCAGCTCGGCCTTGATCTGCACATCGTCGAGCGTCGCCAGGATCTGGCCTTCCTCGACGAGATCGCCCTGGCGCACGGCCAAGCCCTTTACGATTCCGCCATCCCTGTGCTGCACTTCCTTGAGGTTCTGGTCGACCTTGACCGTACCTGTCGTCACCACAGCCCCTTCGAGGCGGGCCACCGCGGCCCACCCCCCGCAACCCAGGACCAGCGTGGCGGCAAGGGCAAAGCCAAAAGCGACTCGCGACCAAATCGGGAACGAGGCGCTGGCCTCTCTGGTTTCGTGCTTCTGGGCAGCCTTCATGACACATGCTCTGGTATGGAGACGGCGACCGTGAACTGCAGTTCGTGGCGGCCATCAAGTTCGATTGAGTAGAAATCCTCCGAGTCTTCCCTGTCGTGCACATCGACAAACGTGCGCTCCTTGTCGTCGAGTTGCTCGAACCGGAAGCGAATCGGATACTGATCGGTATTCTCCGAGAGATAGATGTCGTCGAAGAGGTCTTCTACCTCGTCGGCCATATCCTCGCCGTCGCGATAGCGAATCTCGTAACGCGCGGCGATGATGCGATCGCCGACTGTGAAGTCGGTGATCTTTCGGACCAGATCAGGCTGGTGATCGTCATCGTCCGACCGTTGGAATTCGAACGTGTCGTCGCCCTCCCCTCCGGTCATAATGGCCGACATATTTGCGGCGGTCAGATGATCGTCGCCCTGCCCCCCGATGATCCTCTCGAACCCCTCGATCAGGTCGCGCCCGATATCGGTTCCTTCGGCTGTGCCCGCTCCGACGTCGACGACGATGTCCAGGAAGGCGGACGAGTAGTCGATCGTATCTTCGCCGGCATCGCCGGAAAAGGAATCCGCGTTGCCATCGGCTGCCGCCACGACGTGATCGTCGCCATCGCCGCCCCGAACCTCGTCGACCCCAGCTCCATCGGAAAGGAAATCGTCGCCATCGCCGCCGAAGAGCTGATCGCTTCCGTCGCCTGCCAGCAAAGTGTCTTGATCTCCGCCGCCATGCAGTTCGTCGTTGCCATCGCTGCCGTACAGAGTGTCGTTGCCCGCATCACCGTGCATCGTGTCATCGCCGGGCCCGCCGATCAGGACGTCCTGCTCCTCGCCGCCGTGCAGTTCGTCGTTCCCCTCGCCGCCATCGAGAGTGTCGTCGCCGGCACCTCCGTGGATCTTATCGTCGCCGTCACCCCCGATCAGGATGTCGCCGCCGGCGCCACCGGAAATGCGGTCGTCGCCTTGCTCGCCATGTATCGTATCGTCACCATCCTCGCCAAAGAGACGGTCGTTACCGGAACCGCCGAAGACGACATCGTTTCCGGAGCCGGCCAGGACGACGTCATCGCCCGCGCCGCCATAGATGACGTCATCGCCAGCCCCTGCGACGACGTGATCGTGGCCGTCGCCCGCCAGGATCGCGTCATTGCCTTCGCGGGCGTCGATGTTGTCATCGCCGCCGCGGCCATCGATCAGCTCGCCGCAGCGCGTCCCGAGTAGATTGTCGTCGCCCTCGGTCCCAAAGATCGGCGGCGCCTCCACGACGTTGAAGAAGGCCTCCTGCTCGATCGACGTCGTACCATCGCTGATCTGGTATTTCAGCGCGACCTCGCCAAGCCAGCCCCGCTCCGGCGTGAACATCCAGCCGCCGCCTTCCACGGGCGTGAGAGTGCCCGTCGATGCTTCGAGCTGGATTGGCTTCAGGGTGTCGCCATCTGCGTCGGTAGCACCTGCGAGCAAGGCAAGCAGCGGAATTAAGTAGGCACTGCAGCCAACGAGGTCCTGCAACCGGACAGGACCGGCGAGTTTCGGCGCCCGGTTGGCCACCGGGTCGGGATTGCTGCGGTTTGGAGGGTTGAACCGAGGGTCATCGTGCCGTCGCCCGCCCTCGTCGTTACCGTCGCCACCACCACCTCCGCCGCCGCGACGCGCGACTTCATCGACTGGCGCCTTGGCAACCGACGGCGGCCCTCCGCGCTGGTTGTCGTTGCTGGCGCTTCCCTGATCCGGCCGCCCGAGCGATCCCGCTCGGGAGAAATCGATGGGACGCGAGTCGTTGGCCAGGAAATTGTTGACCGCTTCCTGTGGCAACAGCTTCTTGGGTGTCAGCGGCACGACCTTCTCGGAGTCGCTTTCGGGCTCCTGCTTCCCTTCGTTAGCCGCACTCGCACCCAGCTCTTCTGAGTCCCCGCCCGTACTACCTGACTTGTCGGTCTCTTCGGTCGGCCGCCGCTTGGGCTGCGGCGCCGCGGCAAGTTCGGTGGGCAGGAAGCTTTTCAGATAGACCGCCACGCCCGCCAGGAAGACGAAGAAGGCGTGAGGAAGCAGACTGGGCTTGGTGTTCTCGGCGAGAACATAGGTCTCGCGCGAAGGCTGGGTCGGCTGCTGAACCTCCCTCGTGGCCTGGACCTTGATCATGCCGGCCGCCTCAACGGGGGTTGAACCATTGCCACCGCGGGCCTCGTATTGGGCTGACCGGTCGGAGTCATGATCTCCTCCTTCTTGCCAAATGCCGTCAGGCGACCTGCCTGCACGATGGCGACAAGATCGACGGCAACGAGAGCGCTGGGCCTGTGAGCGATGACAATTGCGATGCCGCCCCGCTCCTTGATGCCGCGAATCGCCTGCGTCAGCGCTTCCTCGCCTTCGCCATCGAGGTTCGAGTTGGGTTCGTCCATGACGACCACAAAGGGATTGTCGTACAGCGCACGCGCCAGAGCGACGCGTTGCCTCTGCCCCGCCGACAAGGCCATACCCTGCGGGCCAAGCTGGGTCCGGTAGCCCTCGGGCATCTTCACGATCATGTCATGCACGCCGGCCGCCTGCGCCGCGGTGATGACCTTCCTGTAGTCGGGCTCGGGCTCGAAGCGACAGATATTCTCCTCGATCGTCGCGTCCATCAGGCCGACGTCCTGTGGCAGATAGCCGATATGCTTGCCGATCTCGTCCTCGCGCCACTGCGAGAGATCGGCTCCATCCAGACGCACATTGCCGCGCAGGACCGGCCAAATGCCGGTCAAAGCGCGCGCCATCGTCGTCTTGCCGCCGGCACTGGGTCCGATGATCCCCACCGCCTGGCCAGCGAGGAGCTCGAACTTGATCTCGCTCAGGACGACCTGTCCCGTACCTGGAGCCGCGACCGTGATCTTGTCGACGACAAGGCTTTGCTTCGGCGCCGGCAATTGCATCGGCGGATCCACCGCTGCCAGGGCGATCACCGTCTCGCGCAGCCGCTCATATGCGGTCCGCGCTGCGACAAAGCCCTTCCAGTTGCCGATCGCCTGATCCACCGGCGCCAATGCCCGCGCTGCCGCCACCGAACAGGCGATGATCGCGCCGGCGGTCAGCTCGCCCTTGATCGTGAGGTAGGCGCCCAGCCCCAGAAGCGCGGACTGCAGCAGCATCCGCAGAACCCGAGATATGGCCGCGAACGTACCGCCGATGTCGTTGGCCTTTGTCTGCAGTTCCAGGTGTTCGCCATTGGCATCGTTGAATCGGTCGACCGCCCGGCCAGCGAAGCCCATGGCTCTTATGACCTCGGCGTTGCGCGCATTGGAATCCGCGATGGTGTTGCGGGCCACGGCCGCCTTACGCGTGGAGCCATGCAGCCGTTTGGTCATGATCTCGCTGACGATGGTGAGAACCGTCAGCACGAAGGCGCCGGCGAAAGTCAGCGCGCCCAGCAAGGGGTGGAGGAAGTAGATGAACGCCAGATAGATCGGCATCCACGGCAGATCGAACAGTGCTGCCGGCCCCTGGCTGCCAAGAAACCCGCGGACCGTATCGACATCCCTTCCACGCTCCAGCGCTTCCGACGTCGAGAAGCCGAAGCGCGGCATGTCGATAGCGACGCGATGCGCCAGTGGTGCGATCTTCTTGTCGAGGCGCGCACCGACGCGGACGAGGATCTGCGAGCGGACGACGTCGAAGCCGCCCTGGAACATGTAGAGGCCAATGGCGAGGGCCGACAGGACGAGAAGCGTGGGAATGCTTCCACTGGTCAAGGCCCGATCGTAGATCTGCATCATGTACAGCGAGCCGGTCAACGCGAGCAGGTTGATGAGACCCGATATCAGAAACAGAAACAGGACAATGGCACGAAATCCTCGCGTGAGTTCCGCGAGGTTCTTTCGCTTTGCCGGAGTTAACTCTTTGGATTTAGCCATACGCGCCCTGCCCCGTCGGTTGTCTTGGCGGCTTGGACGAGTTGGGAGTGGGCATCCGCCCACTCCGCTCCCCGTCCCCTCGCCCCCTTAGCCGGTCACATTCGAGTTGTTCATGGTGTGGTGACCTTCGATCTGGATCTTGAAGTCGGCGGCTGTGTCGCCGTCGACATTGCCCTGGAGGATTGTGAACTCCCCATCGGCCCGCGTTTCGTAGGTCACCGCCAGCTGGCCCGCCGCGGTCAACTGTCCGTTGCTAACCAGGGTGAATGCCTGATCGCCCCCGGCCCCGATGTTGGCATCGATGCCGGACAGATCGACCCGGTCGCCGGGCTCGAAGAACAGGATGGTGTCGCCGTCGGCCGCCGTCACCGACTGGAACTTGAACGTATCGTTCCCCGCTCCGCCGTTCATGATGTTGGCGGAGTTGCTTGCGATGATGGTGTCGTTGCCCGAGCCGGTGTTGACGTTCTCGATGCTCCAGATCGTGTCGTTGCCGGTCTGGCTGCTCGAGGCGCTGCCCTTGCTTCCGGCGCCGGTTCCGAGGTTGACGGTGACGGCCACGGTTGCCGCGGAGACGTCGAGCGTGTCGCCTCCCGTGCCGCCGTCGCTGTCGTCGCCGAAGTAAACGTCGTTGCCGTCGCCGATCTCGGCCACGATCAGGTCGTCGCCCGCCCCGCCGAACACCGTGTCGTCGCCGGCACCGCCCACGATCATGTCTGCGCCGCCGTCGCCGAACAGACGGTCGGCTCCGGCATCGCCGTAGATCACATCCGCATGCTGGCCGCCGAAGGCCTGGTCGTCGCCGGCACCGGCGAAGATCATGTCCCGGCCCTCGCCGCCGCGGATGAGATCCGCACCTTCGCCAGCCACGATGACGTCGGCACCCGCACCGCCGATGGCAACGTCATCTCCGGCCTTGCCGACGATGTCGTCGGCGCCGTCCGTCCCGACGAGGACGTCGTCCCCGGCAGTACCGTTCTTAACCGCACCCGAAGGCGTTTCACCGTCGGTCGGCTCCTCGTCCACCGGCTCTTCGTCGGGCCCGTCCGAGATGAACTGCGGCGGCACCACGCCCGTGAAGGTGACCGAATGGGTCCCGTTCGAGAAGGTCTTGGTGCCGTTCCCGTTGTCCGTCAGGACATAGGTCGACAGATCCGCGCCGTCGGTCAGCTCGATCACGTCCTCTGCGCGCAGCGCACCGATGATGATGTCGTTGCCGCCATTGGACTTGAAGACGATGCGGTGCGCTGAACCGAGCGATGAGATGTCGATCGTGTCGTCACCGGCATTGCCGTCGATGGTGATCGTGTTGAGCCGCAGGCTGGTTCCGGAGAAGTCGCCGATGACCTGGAAGGTATCGCCTCCGGCCGTGCCCCCAGGTGCGTTGGGGTCGACGCTGTTGATGCGGATCTCCTCGACTTCGCGCAGCTCGGCGATCACCGAGTTCGCGAAGTCGGTGTTCGGCCCGCGCGTGATGACGATCTCCGTGGCCGCATTGAGGCTATTGCCGTTGTTGCCGGCAAGTGCGTCCCAGGCTGCCCGCGTATAGATGCGGTAGGTCTCGGCGATCGCCCCGTTGCCGTTGATCACGAAGGTGTCGCCCGCAGCCCCTTCCGTGCCGCCATTGACGATGTCGCGACCGTCGGAGTTCGTCAGCGACGTGGCCGTGGCATTGTTGGCGCTCCACACGAAGGTGTCGTCGCCGGCATCGCCGTTGACCGTATCGTTGCCCGTTCCACCCACGATCGTATCGTTGCCGTCGCCGGCATTGACGGTGTCGTTACCGCCCAGCGCGTTGATCGTGTCGTCGCCTGCCGAGCCGTTGTGCGTCAGACCGATGCCGTTGCCGGTGATCACGTTGCCGGCCGTGGACAGGATGAAGTCCGTGGCGGTGATGTTGGTGAACTCCAACTCCTCGACCCGGATCGTGCCCAGCGCGTTCCCACCGGCATCGTTGACCGTGATCAACGTGTCGTCCGTGGCTCCATCCTCGATGTCTTGAATGATGACTCGAGTGGCGAAGTTGGCGGCCGTGACCCCCAACGCGCTGATGTTGATGAGGTCCTGCGTGGCGGCCGTGCCGCCCGTGGCGTCGAAGTTGGTGACGATGTCCGCGCCGAACCCGCTGGCATTGTAGACCAGCACGTCGTTGCCATTGCCGACATCGATCGTGTCGTTGCCGGCACCGCCGATGATGGTGTCGGCGTCGCCGCCCGTCCCGCCATTCAGCGTATCGTCGCCTTCGCCGCCGTCGATGATGTCAGCGCCGTCGCCGCCATTGATGGTGTCGGCGCCGCCGCCACCGAGGAGCAGGTTGGCCGCGCCGTTGCCGTTGATCACGTTGGCGAGCGCGTTGCCTGTGCCGTCGACCGCGCCGTCGTTAAGGTCGAGGTTCTCGACATTGGCCCCCAGGACATAAGAGATCGAGGCTTCGACCCTATCCGTACCGCTGGTCGCGAGAGCGGCCTCCGTCGCGCTGTCGCCGGCGTCGTCGACGAAGTAGACGTCGTCGCCGTCGCCACCGGTCATCGCATCCGCGCCCAGCCCGCCGACCAGGGTGTCATTGCCGCCGAGACCGCTCAACGTGTCGTTGAGGTCGCCGCCGGTGATCGTGTTGTTCAACGCATTGCCCGTGCCGACGAACTGATCGGCGTCGACACCGGTGTAGGTCAGGTTCTCAACATTCGCGTACGTCGCGAGCGAGAGCGCCACCAGTTCGGTATTGACCGTGTCCGTGCCGGTATTCGCGCCGGCCGCTTCGACGATCACGTCGGCCGCATCGTCGACAACGTAGGTATCGTTACCGTTGAGACCGACCATGGTATCGACGCCGGCACCGCCGTCGAGCAGGTCGTTGTCGCCGTTGCCGGAGCCGCCGACGAGCAGGTCGTCGCCGTCACCGCCGGACAGGTTGTTGTCACCCGTACCGCCGAAGATGAGATCGTTCAGCGCGCCGCCGATGATCTCGTCATTCGTACCGTCTTCGCCCGCTACGAAATTGTTGCGCGCGTTCGTGGTGGCGTTGGTCGCCAGATTGACGCCACCGTCGTCGCGATTTGCCGGATCGGCGCGGTTGATGAAGTAGTCGCCTTCGAGCAGGTAGCCGTTGAACGTGGCGCCGTTGAAGTTGATCAGCTCTACGCCCGTCTGGGCGTTCGTCCCGCTGAAGTGCCCGTTCACGGTGACCTGCTGACCTTCATAGCTGATCGCCAGGTTGCCGTTCTGGGTACCCGTGTTCGTGTCGGCTGCATTCAGGCTGCTGATCACCGGCAGGCCGGACACTGGATCGATCACGTTCGAGAGGATCGAGATGCGATCGGCTGCACCACCATTCGCCCCTTCGTTGATGATGTCGTTGCCATCGCCGAAGGTGAACGAATAGGTGTCGTCGCCGTTGCCACCGTTGAGCGTCTCGACCGCAGAGAACGAGATCGCCAGGTTGTCGATCGACAGGCCCTCGGTCGTCTGGTTGATCGCGGAGCCGACGAAGCGGATCGCGGCCGTCGCCGAAAACGGCCCGTTGACGGTGTAGGAGCGGTCGACGCTGCCGCCATCGCCGGTGTAACCATCCAGGGCGACAAAGTTCACGCCGTCGGCAGCGAACTGCACCTGGACATATTCGTCCGTGCCGGTCTGCGTCGCCGTGTTGTACGTACCGTCGAGACCATCGGCGTTCGAAGTGAAGGTGATGGTTGCCGTGTTGGCGGCGGACAGGTCCACCACTCGCGTGATCTGCGCACCGTCACTTGTGGCACCACCGATGACGCGAAGGGTATTGTTGTTGGCGTCGTCGATGCGAATCTGACCATTCGCAACACCGCCGTTTGCACCGGCGATGTCGTCCGCCTCGACCCAGTCCGGCCCCCAGTTCGTGGTCCCGTTCGTGTTGCCGAGGCTCTGGCTGTTGAAGTTGTCGGCATACTGCCCGCTCGTTGCCGGCCCATTGGGCCCGCCGACAAGGATGTCGTTGCCGTCGCCGCCGTTGAGGATGTCGTTACCACCCAGACCCAGAATGAGATCGTCCTGCGCCGTGCCGGTGATCACGTCGTTGCCGGCAGTGCCGACGCGGATATTGAGCGCCCCACCGCCGAGGAACTCCACCTGCTCGATGCCACGCAGGCGATCCGACCCGTCGAGCGAGTCTTCCACGGCATGCGTGACGATCAGCTGCCCGTCGGCTGTCGCGGAGAACGTGTATTCGCCGCGGCTGCCTTGGAACACAGCTACGTCGGTATCACCGGCCGTCGTATCGGTCAGGATCTCCCGGATGATCTTCAGTTGACCCGGATTGTAGGTGCCATTGAACATCAGCGACGAGAGCTCGGTCATGCTCTGATAGGTCGCGATCAGCGGACCTGTCCCAAGACCAGCCGGCGTGTTTTCGTACACACCGATCGACACCTCGAGATACTTGTCGCCGTCGATGATGTCGTCGCCGGCGTTGCCTTGAATCCTGTCGCTACCGTCACCGCCGAGGATGATGTCGCCGGCATTGTAGACCACGGCGCCAGCGACAAGAGCCGCAACCTGCGCATTGGTCAGGCCGAGCACCTGCTGGAGGCCGGCGATGAGCGCGAGGCTCTCCTTGGTGAGCTGGCTGCCGCGATAGCCCTCGGCACCGTCGCCGCCTTGCCCGACCGGCAAGCGGTCCGCCGCCACTACATTGGAGCCGCCCAGGATGTCGTTGAACCTCGAGCCCGAAAGCCCTTCCATCGACTGGTATTCGTCGAGCGCGGCGTTCGCCGGGAGCGTCGGCGCCTCGTCGAAGATGATCGGACGCGAGAGGTCCGCATTCACGGCGGTGGTGCTGTCGAAGTAGGTCGCCCAGTCGAACCCCGACATACCAGCCATCTTTCCACGGCCGGGGCTGCCGACCATGATGTCATCGCCGCCTTCGCCGATGAACTCGTCGAAGCCACCGTCGCCGCGGAAGACGTCGTGACCGTCGATATTGTCGTGTGCGAAGATTTCGTCGAAGTTGTCGCCCGGCGCGCCGTCGAAGGTGCCGGTTTCGATCCAGTCGTCGCCTTCGTTACCGAGGATGCGTTCGGCGTTCTTGTTGCCATAGATGAAGTCGTTCCCTTCGCCGGCGAACACCTCCGACCCCATGTCGGTGCCGAGGAAGATGAAGTCCTGGCCACGACCGCCCATGACGAGGTCGAGGCCGCCACCGGCGTGAACAACGTCGTTGCCGTCGCCGGCCTTCACGTTGTCGTCGCCGCCCATGTCGGTGATGATGTCGTCACCGGCACCGGCGTTGAAGATGTCGTTGCCCAGGCCGCCTTCGAGACGGTCGTTGCCGCCGTCGCCGTAGAGCGTGTCGTCGCCGATGCCGGCGATGAGCGTATCGTCCTCCTCGGTACCGCCGAGCAGAACGTGGTCGCCGCCCGTGTAGCGCAGGTAGTTGGTATCGGCTCCAACGGTCGCCGGATTGTCGCGAACGACGATGCGCGTCAGCAAGCCGCCGCCGGTCGGGTCGTCGCTTTCCAGCGTGCCGTTGCCGTCGAGGTCGTTGAACTGCTTGGTCTGATCGACTTCGAGGATGAGGCCCGGGGTCGAGAACACGTCCGACGGCAGGTGCTTGGCGTCCGTGTTGCGCATGATCATCGCGGCGAAGGAGTTATTCTCCATTTCGCCGAAGAGGTGCAGACCGTCGAGCCGCTGCAGGTAGTAGAAGCGGTCGCCGCTCTGCAGGTTCTCCATCATGCCTTCGAAAACGAAGTTGAAGGTCGACCCCAGCATGCCGCCGAACGGCATGATCTGCTCGGCAAGGCCGCCGATCCACAGATCGACGAGCTCGAGGCCGCCAAGATTGGAGGCATAGGCGCCTTGGCCATTCAGGAACGCTTCCGCGTCGGCCGGCACCTCGAAGCCACCGACAGATTGGCCGAGGATGATGGTCAACGCGGCGTCACGCTTGCCTTCCACCGTCGTCTGCGAGGTGATCAGCGAGTGCGTCCCGTAAGCAGCGATGAAGTTGATGATCGAGGCTTCGTTCTTCAGGTGGCCCGCAAAATCGATCCAGCTCTCATAGGGCTTGAGGAAGGCGTTCTCGTTGGAGAGTTCATAGAATTCGCGACGCGCGGCATTCAATCCAGGCACGCCGGTATCGCGGCCGCGCGCCAGGTTGATGGTCGCGAGGTCGAGGGGCAGGCCCAACAGATTGTTGCGGAGTGCGCTGGTGACGAATTCGTCGATCTCGTTGCCGACCTGGCGGGTCATGCCGCGGACGATCGAGCCCGCCATCTCTTCGGCGCCGAGCGAGGCGAACTCGATCGGGTTGAGGAAGCCCTCGATGAGACCGATGCTGCCGTCGACGAACGCCGGATCGAAGCGATCGATCGTCTCGGTCAGCATCGAGTGGCCGAACCGATACACGACGTGCGCGAACTCCGCCACGATGGTCGGGTCGAGGGTCACGTCGAATCCGTCGGGGACCAGGAACACGTTGATGTTCGGCTGGATCTTGCGCGCGAACTCCTCGAACACGAGATGCTGGTACTGCATCTCGGTGCCGAATTTCGCGGCCTGGAAGAGCCGCTCGCCGTCCCAGTTCAATGTCGCCGCGAGTGCCATCAAACCCGCATCGTCGGTCGGCATGGCATTTACTTGTGCGGCCGTCAGATCGGTGTCGAGCCATTCGTTGATGAATGCGACGTCGCGCGTCTGTAGCGTGACGAGCATCGTGTGGTCCATCAGCCGGTTGTGTTCCGAGTGGAAGACGTGATGGACCGCCGTGAGACCAATGTTCTCGTTGCCGCGGCCGTCGCCGGTGATGAAGTGGGCATCGAGCAGCGCCTGGTCGTAGAACTGATTGGGATTGAGATTGCCCAGGCCGATTTCGATGTCGCCGTCGGCCAGCTTGCCGGTCGGCGCTGCCGTGTGCGCGATGTCGTCGAGGAAGGCATGCCCCGTGCGTACGGCGAGATGCGTCACCTCGGGGAGGCTGTCCGCATCCGGGCCATCCGGCGCAATGCTGACCAGGCTCAACGGGCTGCCAGGCGTGCCCGACGCGAGGGTCTGCGGCGGCCCGACCATGACGACCTGCGGGAATCCGGTCGTCGGATTGGGAATGAAGTTACCGTAGGCGTCGGTCGCCAGCAGCGGCAGGTTGCCGACATGGTAGTCGGTCAGGTCGATGCCCAGCATCTCGCGGGCTTGGGCCTTCACTTCGCCCCAGGTCGGCAATCCCCCATTGGCGCCGTCGAGCAGCTTGCCGGTCGATTCCGGCCTTCCGTCAACGAGCGTGTACTCGCGCAGGAAGACCTGGTGCGAGGGATGTGAAGTATAGGTCTGGTTCTGGTCGACGAACGACGTCGTCGAGTTGATGGGCTTCACGTCATCCGACGTGCCCCACACATTGTCCGCGCCCGGACCGGTCGTAGCGCGCGTCAGCACCATGAAGTTCGTGGGGCTGGTCGGATCGTAAAGCGGATCATCCGCCTGCAGCGGAATGAACACGGTGCCGCTGCCGCCCTTGCCAACGAGATCGAGGCCGTGATCGAAGAACTGTCCAAACAGCGTGAACCAGGAGTTGAACGACGCCGAGAGGCCTTCGTCCGGCGCGACGTTCGTCAGCTTGATATTGTCGCCGTCCATCTCGATCCCGTTGGCGGCGAGCATCCCGTCCAAAGTCACGCGGTTGGCGGCCAGCGCGACATCCGCGGCATCGGAGGCCGCCTGGGTCGTGGCTGCTGCTGCAGTCGCCGCATCCAAGGCAGTCTGATTTTCAGGCGTCGGATCTGTATCGAATGCTTGCTGAGCCGCGACCAGGGTCCGCTGCGCGGCCGTGTTCGCCAGGTGCGCCTCCTCGGCATCTTGGAGGTAGGGCTTCACGACCTGGTATTCAGTCTTGATCGTCTGCGCGATCGTCAACTGCTCCGTGGCGGTTTCGACACCGGCACGCGACAGTGCGACCATGATCGCCGCGGTATTGTCCAGCGTCTGATCGACGATGAGGTTCGAGATCGTACGCAGGCTCGAATCGACGACGACGGAGTTCGGGTTGTTCGACGGATTGTAGTTCGGCTGCGTCGGGAACGCCGGCGCCGGGCCCGGGCCATCCGGATCCAGCAGGCCGCCCTGCGCCGGGCGATATTCCGGAGCCAGGATCGACGGGAACGGGTGATCGGCCGCCCCCCATGTCGGGTGCAACAGGTTGTTGTAGCTGCCGTCGACCGTGCGCAGGCCCCACGAGAGATTGTAGGTGGGGATGAGGCCGCCCGGCCCGAACAACGGCTGACCTGCCGCATGCAATTCGGCGATCTTGATCTGGGCCAGGATGAAGTCCAGATCGCTCTTGATATATGTGACCATGACGTGCCTCGCCCCGTGTTCTGGCGACATCCCGCCCATTTCGCGCGGTATGCCCTTTGATGGATGTGCGAAGGCTACGTGTGGGGCAGTGGGCCTTGTAGGGGACAAGGTCTCAGGATCTGCAGGACCGAGGGCCGTGGTCGAATGGACCAAGGTCTTAGGACCTTGGTCTGAGTACCTCGCGGGAGCCATCCGCTAGGTTGGAGTCCTCCGGAGTTGGGTCGACCAAAGTCAGCAGTCGAAGCACGCGTTATGCGAGAGAATGCAGTTCTCCGGCGCAACGCCGTCGCATCACGAATGGCTGAAAGAATTGAGCATTCTGTCAATTTCTCTTCTGGAGACGCGGATGGCCGGTTTCCGCTCGTGGTGGCCTGCGCTCAGCCTGGCTCGGCAATTTACGCTGGCCAGTTCAGCCCTCGTCCTGGCCGGCCTGGGTGTGTTGGGATTTTGGGTCGCCCAGAAGATCGAATCGGGGGTCAAGGCTCACACGGCAGCACGGACCGCGCTCTATATGGAAAGCGTCGTCGCGCCTTACCTGCAAGAGCTGGGGTCGCGGCCGGACCTTTCAGCCGAAAACAAGGCCGCCCTCGATACCGTGATCGGTAAGGATGCGGCCCGCCTTCGCGTGGTCGCCGCCAAGGTCTGGACGCGTACCGGCGTCATCCTCTACGCCACGGACAAGGTACTCATTGGCCAAAAGTTCCCCCTGACCCCCCTGCTTACACGCGCCTGGGAGGGCTATGTCGAAGCCCAGTTTGACGCCCGTCATTACGGCGACGATCACGGGACCAGCATGGCCGGGAAGGAGCCCTTGCTTGAGATTTACGTCCCGATTCGCCACAGTGCGACCAATGAAATCATAGCTGTCGCGGAATTCTACGAACTTACGTCGGAGCTCAATCGCGAGCTTGTCAGAAGCCAGATAAACAGTTGGCTCGTCACGGCAATAGTCAGCTTCACGATCATAGCCGGGCTCTACACGATCGTAGCGAATGGAAGCAAAACTATAGAAACCCAGCGTACGGCGCTGGCAAACAGAATCAGCGAACTTTCGGCACTTCTGCAGCAGAACGAAGAGTTGGGGAAACGGGTACAGGGGGCGTCGCGGCGCGCCGCGGAAGCCACAGAACTACAACTTCGCCGTTTAGGCGCGGACCTGCACGACGGCCCGGCCCAGTTGCTCGCACTGGCGTTGCTGAAGTTTCCGAGTGCAATGGACGGTGGTGGACAAGCGAGCGAGCGGCAGATCTTGCGGGGTGTTCTGGAAGACGCCATGGCTGAAATCCGCAATATCTCCAGCGGTCTGGCGCTTCCTGAGATTGAGAAACTCAGTCTCACGCAGGCACTGATGGTCGTTGCTTCGGAACATGAGCGCCGTACCTCGACAACTGTCGCCTGCGAGTTCGCAAGCAGGCCGATCGACCTCTCTCACCCGACGAAACTGTGTCTGTGCAGGTTCATCCAGGAAGGCCTCAGCAACGCCTACCGGCATGCCGGCGGCCAGGGCCAGGCCGTCACCCTCAGCTGGTCCGAGAATTTCATCGTCGTCGAGGTGGCCGATCGCGGACCGGGCATCGAGAAAGGCGCCAGCGAAAGGAAACGCCCCGCCCTCGGCCTCATCGGCCTTCGCAATCGCCTGGAGAGCTTTGGCGGCCATCTGACGGTCAGCAGCGCGCCCGGGGCAGGCACGCGTCTGACAGCCTATCTGCCGATTGGGGCGTGAGGAACAGCACCATGGATACTGGAATTCGCATCGCCATCATCGACGATCATCCGCTGTTCCGAGCCGGCGTTATCCATATTCTCAGCGCACGACCCGATCTTGACGTTGTCGGCCAGGGGGCGTCCGCATCGGACGCGATTTCGGTCGCTCGCAACGAAAGCCCCGATCTCCTGATACTCGACGTGAGCATCCCGGGAGGCGGATTGGACGCCCTGGAATCGATCGTGGCGGAATGTCCCAAGACCAAGGTCATCATGCTGACGGTGTCGGTCGACAAGCCGGATGTCCTCAAGGCGCTTCGACTGGGGGCTCGCGGCTATGTCGTCAAAGGCGTAAGCGGGACCGATCTCGTCCAGGCCCTTCTGATCGTTGCCCAGGGCGATCGTTACATCTCGCCCTCTCTCGGCGCGATGCTTCTGTCCGACTTCGATCACACCAAGACGGCAACGAGAGGCAAAGCCATCGACGATCTGAGCCACCGGGAGGGCGAAGTTCTCGCCCTGGTAACCCAGGGCCTCAGCAACAAGGAGATTGGGATCAGGCTCAATCTAAGCGACAAGACGGTCAAACATTACATGACGAGCGTCTTCCAGAAGCTCCACGTCCGCAACAGGCTCGAGGCGGCTCTGCTCGTGAGAAAGCCGGTCAATGTCCCCGCCAACGATGCGTCGAGAATTGCAGAGAATCGCTCTCCGAGCGGAAACTGACAGCATCGCACTCCACACGGTTTCGACGATTCCGACCTTTGAGCGATCCGACCGCCCCTGCGGGGGGCTATCGAGCCCCTCCCCGACCTCAGGGATAAACCTCCCAAACGCAAACGGACCCGTCTGAATCAAGCCGCTCGTAAGCTTGATCCGATAGCGTCGAAAGATGCTGCTTCTTGCTTTCGCTGGCGGTCTCGCAATGAGTTCAGCGGGCGCCATTCTTCTCGTTCGTCGCACCAAAGCAGAAGCCTGGCGGGACAATATCACCGAGCTGACGCCGGACTGGCGATGGATCGGCCTCCTGCTGGCTGTCGGCGGCGGCCTGATCCTGCTGGGCGTCGGAGCCATCGAACTCGTCGAGTGGTCGGCGTTCCCTTCCCAGTGAACCTCGACGGTGCACGGCTCCAACATCAACCGCCGCCCGTCGCTTTCTCAGGCCGGAGCGTCGCGCAGCAAACGCTCCAGCTTTTCGGCCTCACGTTTCAGCATCGGTATCAGTTCTCGGCGGCGCCCCTCATCAAGGCGGTCCTCGATTGCAGCAAGCGATATGGCATAGACCGGCCGCCCCTGCGGGTCGCGCACGGCAACACCGATGCCCCAGGAACCCTTCATCAGCAGGCCCGGATTGAGGGCATATCCGTCCTTTCGGGTCCGTGTCACGGCACTTTGAAGAAGCCCGGCTGAATAGGCCGGATACTTTTCCAGGATGATCGCCGTGTTGGCAGCGATCGCGCGCTCGACCTCGTCGTCCGGCAAGGCCGCCAGGACAGCGAGACTGCCCGCACCAATACCCAGCGGATGCCGATCACCCGCCTGCAGGACGTGGCTGCGGATTGGGAACGGCCCCTCCTCCCGGTGAAGGCAGACGATGTGCAGGTCGCGCCGCACGGAAAGGAAGGCGGTGTCCCCTGTGGTCTGGCTGAGGCGGGTGAGCCCGTCGATCGCCCGGGCGTGGATGCCGAACCGCCGGGCCGCGAGCATGCCGAGCACGTAGCTCTCGGCGCCGAGGTGGTAGCGTCGGCTTGCCTCGTCCTGATCGAGCAGCCCGGCTCGAACGAGCGCCCCCAAGACTCTACGCGCCGTCGGCTTGGCGAGTCCGGAACTCGTCACGAGATCGGTCAACCGCGCGCCGTGCTGATCGGCGCGTCCAACCTCGAGCAGCAGTCCAACTGCACGCTCGATGCTTTGCGTTCCGCCACCCGACGTTTCCGCCGTCCCCGTCTTGATCGATCTCACGCGCTTCATGTTTCATTGGTCCACTATATGGAACGTCGTATGCAACTATTTTTTTCACTAATTTGATATTCTGAGTCAAACATCAAAAAGTTACGAATTTATGGTCCATTATATGGACCACTTCTCCATTACTCAACGGCATTGAGGCAAGGCATGTCTTTCAGATCAGCGGTGTTCGAGAAGGAACAGATCAAGCTCGGCGATACGGAGGAATGGATCGTGCGTGGCGGCCGCCATCTGTTCGCACGCTTGCCGGAGGCGCTGAAAGGCGTCGGGCAGATCGGAGTGATCGGATGGTCTTCACAGGCTCCCGCCCAGGCACAGAACTTCCGCGAATCCCTCGAAGGCAGCGCCATCAGGGTGAAGGTCGGCCTGCGGGCCGGCTCGCCCTCGTGGTCGGCGGCGGAGGCTGTGGGCTTCACCACAGCGAACGGAACCTTGGGAGAGATGTACGACGTCATCGCCCAGTCGGATCTGGTGCTGCTGCTGATCTCCGACGCAGCCCAAGTAGAGAACTACGACAAGATCATCGCCGCCCTGCGGCCGGGGGCGACACTCGGCCTCTCGCATGGCTTCCTCTTGGCCCATCTCGACAGCGCCGGAAAATCCTTCCCGCCAAACATCAACGTGATCGGCGTCTGCCCCAAGGGCATGGGACGATCAGTCCGCCGCCTCTATGAGCAGGGCCGTGACGTGAACGGCGCCGGCATCAACTGCAGCTTCGCCGTTCATCAGGACATCGACGGTCGCGCCACCGACCAGGCCTTGGCCTGGGCGGTCGCCATCGGCTCCCCCTGCACCTTCGAAACGACGCTCACCCAGGAGTATAAATCCGACATCATGGGGGAGCGCGGCATCCTGCTTGGGGCCGTGCACGGCATCTCCGAAAGCCTCTACCGCTGGTTCCGCTCGCAGGGAATGGAAGCGGACGATGCGTTCCTAGAGTCCGCCCGCAGCGTGACGGCTGCCATCAGCAAGAAGATCTCCCAGGGCGGTCTCCTGGGCGTCTACCAGTCGCTGAGCCCGCAGGACCAGAAGCTCTTCGAGAAAGCCTACATCGCCAGCTACGGCCCCGCGGCCGACCTGCTGCATGAGATCTACGACGAGGTCGAAAGCGGCAACGAGGTCCGCAGTGTCGTCAGCGCCGCGCGCCGCCTTGAACGCTTTCCCATGCACGAGATTGCCGATACCGAGATGTGGCAAGTGGCGCGCCACCCCAAGACCAACCGCGAAGCCGGCGTGAATCCGGTGACTGCCGGCATCTACGTTGCGACCATGATGGCGCAGGCCGATCTGCTGCGTGAGAAGGGACACCCCTATTCGGAGATCGTGAACGAATCGATCATCGAGGCGGTGGATTCGCTCAACCCGTACATGGACTATCGCGACGTCGCCTACATGGTCGACAACTGCTCCACCACGGCACGGCTTGGCGCCCGCAAATGGGCGCCGCGCTTCGACTACGCCGTCACGCAAACCGTGCTGCCGACCATGGATCATGGCGCCAGCTCCGGCCCTGCCCCCGCTCTCTTTCGTGACTTTCTCGACAGCGACCTGCATCAGGCCCTGTCGGTCTGCCTGGCCCTGCGGCCTCCCGTAGAGATCGCAGTGCTCGGCTAGATCGACCATTTCAGGCTGGAAGAACGTCAGCTCGGCCGGCGCCAAGGACCATGACCTCCCTGTCCGTTCCGTTCAGGGAGGATCAGGCTATTTCTTCTTCGCTTTCTTCGCGCGCTCGATCGCCTCGGTGATGAGCTGGCGGGCTTCATGGACGTCGCCCCACCCCAGCAGCTTCACCCATTTGCCGGGTTCGAGATCCTTGTAGTGGATGAAGAAATGCTCGATCTGCTGGCGGGTGATCTCGGGCAGGTCGGTATAGGTCTTGATGTGGACGTAGCGCTTCGTGAGCTTGGGCGCCGGCACGGCGATGATCTTCTCGTCTCCGCCGCCGTCATCCTCCATGCGCAGCACACCAATCGGTCGCACATTGATCACAGCGCCGGGAATGATCGGCCGCGTATTGGCCACCAGCACGTCGATCGGGTCGCCGTCATCGGACAGCGTGTGCGGCACGAAGCCGTAATTCCCCGGATAGCGCATGGGGGTGTAGAGGAAGCGATCAACGACCAGGGTGCCCGCTTCCTTGTCCATCTCGTACTTGATGGGCTCCCCACCAATCGGCACTTCGACGATGGTGTTGACGTCTTCCGGCGGGTTCTGGCCGATCGCGATGGCGTCGAGATTCATGCAGCAATCCTGAACGTTGGCCGCCAAAAGCACAAAAAGAAACCGGCGGCTTCTGAGAAGCCGCCGGTTCTTTCATGTTGTCCTCGGACGATCAATCGTCCGCGTAGATGTTGCGATCCTTGGTCTCAGGCACGAACAACAGGCCGATGACGAAGGTCATCCCGGCCACGATGATCGGATACCAGAGGCCGGAATAGATATCGCCGGTGGCCGCCACGATGGCGAAGGCCGTCGGAGGCAGGAAGCCGCCGAACCAGCCGTTGCCGATATGGTACGGCAGCGACATGCCGGAGTAGCGGATGCGGGTCGGGAAGAGCTCGACCAGCATGGCCGCGATCGGGCCGTAGACCATCGTCACATAGATCACCAGGACCGTCAGGATGGCGATGACAGCCACCATGTTGATCTTGGCCTTGTCCGCCGTGGCCGGATAGCCGGCGGCGCGGATGGCCGCGGTCGCCTGCTCGTTGAAGGCCTTCTCCTTGGCAGCGCCCTCGGCTCCCGCCGCCTTCTTGTCGAAGGAGGTGATGACCTTGTCGCCGATCTTGATTTGCGCCGGCGTGCCGGGAGCGGCTTTCTCGTTGTGGTAGTTCACCGCGTTGCGCGCCAGGAACGACTTGGCGATGTCGCACGACGTCGTGAAGCTCGCCGTTCCGGTCGGGTTGAACTGGAACGAGCACTCGTTCGGATCGGCGACGACCGTCACCGGCGACTTCTGCAGTGCCTGCTCGAGTTGCGGGTTCACTGCCTTGGTGAGGGCGCCGAACAACGGGAAGTAGGTGACGACCGCAAGCAGGCATCCCGCGAGGATGATCGGCTTGCGCCCGATCTTGTCCGACAGCCAACCGAAGAAGATGAAGAACGGCGTGCCGATCGCCAGCGAGGCGGCGATGACGATGTTGGACGTCGTCGCGTCGAGCTTCAGCGTCTGGGTGAGGAAGAACAGGGCGTAGAACTGGCCCGTATACCAAACCACCGCCTGGCCGGCGGTACCGCCGAGCAGGGCGAAAATCGCGATCTTGGCGTTCTTCCAGGTGCCGAAGGCTTCGCGCAGCGGCGTCTTGGAGCCCTTGCCCTCGCTCTTGATGCGCGTGAAGGCAGGCGACTCCTGCAGCTGCAGGCGGATCCAGATCGAAACGCCCAGCAGGATGATCGACAGCAGGAACGGGATACGCCAGCCCCACTCCGCAAATGCCTGAGGCGACATCGACAGGCGCAGCCCCAGGATCACGAGCAGCGACAGAAACAGACCGACCGTGGCAGTGGTCTGAATCCACGATGTGTAGAAGCCGCGACGATCCTGCGGTGCGTGCTCGGCGACGTAGGTCGCGGCGCCACCGTACTCACCGCCCAGCGCCAAGCCCTGAAGCAGGCGGCAGGCGATGAACAGTACGGGCGCTGCAATGCCGATCGAGGCATAGGTCGGCAGAATACCGACCACGAAAGTCGCAATGCCCATCAAGGTCATCGTGACGAGGAAGGTGTATTTGCGGCCGATCAGGTCGCCCAGGCTGCCGAAGAACAGCGCGCCGAAGGGGCGGACCGCGAAGCCGGCAGCGAAGCCCAGCAGAGTGAAGATGAAGGCCGCGGTCGGGTTGACGCCCGAGAAGAAGGCGGCACTGATGTTCGCGGCCAACGCGCCCGCGAGATAGAAATCATACCACTCGAAGACAGTACCGACGGAGGAGGCGACGATGACCTTCCTCTCCTCGCGCGTCATGGGTCGACGGCGATCGTCGGCCAGTGCTGCTACGGCCATGTGCGTTACTCCCCAATGTGCGATAGGTATCCGTACACGGACCCCATCTTGATTCCGGTGTAATTCGCAGTGGTTGTGTGCTGCAATTCGACCAAGGTCCAAGGCCCGCCAAAATAGTGCGACGCAGCATGAATGCGGCAGCGCACAAAGCAGAAACCGATGGTTGAGGAAACGCTGTCCTTCCTGATCGCCGATGACCATCCAATGGTCCGCGATGCGCTGGTTTCTGCCCTTACTCAGTCCTTTACCGGTGCGCATTTCAGCAGGGCAGGCACGCTCGGCCAGGTGCAGGTTGCCCTGAACAAGGAACCGGACACCGACGCCGTGCTGCTCGACCTCGACATGCCCGGAATGGACGGCCTTACCGGCCTTGCCCGCTTGCGCTCGGAACATCCGACCGTGCCGATCGTCGTGGTATCAGCACAGCGCGAGGCAGCGGTGGTGCGGCGTGCCTATGAACTCGGCGCTTCGGCGTACATCGACAAATCAGCCTCGCTCGAGGAGATCGCCGGCATCGTGCGCGCTGTCCTCGATGGCGAGATCTTCACGCCACCCGAGGCCGTGGCGGGCGATACCTTTGCCCAGCGCGCCGCGCAGCTCACCCCCCAGCAATGGCGCGTGCTGGCACTTATGGTCCAGGGCGACCAGAACAAGGTGATCGCCTACAAGCTGAGCGTTGGCGAGGCCACGGTGAAGGCGCATGTGACGGTGATCCTGCGCAAACTGGGGGTGCGTTCGCGCACCCAGGCGGTCATCGAGGCGAGAGGCCTCGCCCTTCCAACCGCCGCCGAGACGCTCAAGCCGTAAGACGACCGGCAGCCGATCTGCGCAGCCGCAGCAGCGCCCGGAGCGATGCCGGCTTCACCGGCTTGTGCAGCAGCTCAACCTGTCGCAGCCGCGCGCGCAGACGCAGGGTGGGTTCGCGGTCGGCCGTCACCAGTGCCGCCGGTACCATCCGGCCCCAGGCGGCCCGCATCGCTTCGACGACCTCAAGCCCATCCGGTCCCTCGTCGAGATGAAGATCGGCCAGCACCAGATCCGGCAACCGCCCGGCTTTCGCCACCGCCGCCAGCGCTTCGGCCTGCGTCGCCGCCGTCACGACGCGACAGCCCCAGCCGCCGAGAAGCATGGCCATGGCCTCGCGCACGCTCGCCTCGTTGTCGAGGCAGAGGACGAAGCTCTCGCGTTCGATCGAGAGGGCCGGTTGCGGTACCGGCGGCGGCAACGGTGCAGCCACGACGGCGGCGACGCGCGGCACGGTGATGGAGAAAGTCGAGCCCTCGCCCGGCGCCGATGCCAGCCTGACCGGCAGGTCGAGCATGCGGGCAATACGGTCGACGATGGCAAGGCCCAAACCCAGCCCCCGCTCCTCGCGCGGCTCCTCGTCTTCGGGATGAAGGCGCACAAACTCGTCGAAGATGATCGTCTGCTTGTCGGGATCGATACCCGGCCCGTTGTCGCGCACTTCGATGCGTAGCTCCTCGCCAACGCGGCGGCAGCCCAACAACACGCGTGCCGGCCGGCCTTCGACCTGACCGTAGCGCAGCGCATTGGACAGGAAGTTCTGCAAGATACGGCGCAGAAAAGCCGGATCGGTATCGACGAAGGCACGAGTTGGCACCACCACCAATTCGACACCGTGACGGGCAGCCAACGGCGCAAAGGCAGTTGCGAGCGATTCAAACAGCGGCTGCAAAGCGAAGGCGCGTCTTTCCGGCTTGAAGGCACCGGCATCGAGCTTGGAGATGTCGAGAAGCGCATCGAGCAGCGATTCGACGGCGCCCAGGCTCGCATCGATCTTGCCGCTGAGGTCGTTCTCCGGCGCGCGATCGATCAGCGCCGCCGTGAACAGGCGTGCGGCGTGCAGGGGTTGCAACAGGTCGTGGCTGGCGGCGGCGATGAAGCGCGTCTTGCCGAGGTTGGCGGCCTCGGCTTCGGCGCGGCTGGCCTCCAGTTCGGCGGTGCGTTCGATGACGCGCTGTTCGAGCGTCTCCTTGGATTGACGAAGTTGCCGGTCGCTGTCGCGCAGGGCCTCGGCGGTACGCACACGCGCCGTCACGTCGTTGCAGGTGGCGACGAAGCCATCGCCGGGGAGCGGATCGAGCCGAAGCTCGATCACGCGGCCCTCGCGCGTGACGATCTCATGCGTCTGCGGCGTCTCCGGGCGACTGAGCAGCGCTACGACCTCGGCGGTCGCGCCAAACTCCCGCGGGGCGGCGCCGACAGCGACCGCATCGTCGTCGAGCGACAGGAGCGTAGTGAAGCGGTCGTTATAGATTTCGAGGCGGCCCTCGCGATCGAAGGCGGCGATGCCCATGCCGACATGGTCGAGCGTGTTGCGCAGGATTTCGTAGTTGTACCGGATCGCCTCTGACGCCTCGTCGATGATGGCGCGGGCGCTGCGCGGCAACAGCCGGCCGCGTCGGCTGAACGCCGCAACGATGACGCGCGCCGATGCGGCACCCAACGTTCCCGACAACACGCGCTCCGTACGGGTCAGTGCCGCCTCGATCGACAGTTGTTCGCCGGCGAGCGCGCGGGCCGCACGCTCGACACCGACGAACCTCGCTAGAAGCTGGCGCAGCTCTTCGATGCGCGCCGCATCGGCCGGCGTCCGCAGCGCCGGCGCTTCGGGCTCGCCCACGATATCCGCGCCCAGGACGAAGGCATCCGCCTGGACGCGGTCGCGGGCAATCGGACGGGCCAGCAGCGATACCACGACCAGCAAGGCCGTATTGACCAGGATGCCGACGATGAAGCCCTGACTCACCGGATCGAGGTCGGCGAGGAAGGGCGGCAGATAGGTCTTGAGCGGCACTTCGAGACCACGGCCCGTCTCCTGCTTGAGCGTTGGCAGCAGAAGCGCGTAGAGCCAGACGACGAAGCCTCCGGCCAGGCCTGCAACCACGCCGAAGCGATGTGCCCGCCGCCAGTAGAGGCCGAGGATCAGGCCGGGTGCAAAGTTGGCGACGGCGCAGAAGGAAATCAGTCCGATCGAGGCGAGCGGCAGGTAGCCTGAGATGATGCGCTCGTAGGCGTAGCCCGCCATCAGGATCAGCACGACCGCCGCACGCCGCACGAAGACGACAAGCGGCCCCATCTCCCGCGCCTCGCCGGCCCGCCGCCTCAGCAGGTAAGGCATGACCAGTTCGTTGCCGATCATGCCCGAGAGCGCCATGCAGGCCACGATGACCATCGAGGTCGCCGCCGACAGGCCGCCGATAAAGACGAACGCCGAAAGCCAGCTTTCGCCATGAACGAGCGGAAGCTTCAGCACATAGAGGTCGGGACTGATCTGCGGCCCGAGCAGCAGCAGGCCGCCCGCCGCAATCGGCACGACGAAGAGATTGATCAGGACGAGATAGACCGGGAACAGCCAGCGGGCCGTACGCAGGCTCGCCGGATGCCCGTGCTCGACGACGGCGACATGGAACTGCCGCGGCAGGCAGAGGAAGGCCATGGCAGAGAGGATCGAGGTCACGATCCAGGTGAGCGGCGAGCCTTCGCGCGTGACCTGATCCGCCAGCGCCGGCTGCTCGGCAAGCCGGCTCATCATATCGGCTGCACCGTCGAACAGGAACCACAGCACGAACGGCCCGACCGTCAGCAACGCCAGCAGCTTCACCACCGATTCGAACGCGATGGCCACCATCATGCCGCGGTGCTGCTCGGAGGCCTGCACGTTGCGGACGCCGAACAGGATGGTGAACAGCGCCATCAACGCCGCCACGATCAATGACGTATCGGTATGGACCACGCCGCCGGGTTGCCCGTCGACCCAGGATTCAGACGCCGCAATCGTGCGGAACGAAGAGGAGACCGCCTGGAGCTGCAGCGCGATGTAGGGCAGCACGCCGATCGTGGCGAACAGCGTGGCGGTGACGCCGACGGCCCGGCTCTTGCCGTAGCGCGAGGCCAGAAAGTCGGCAATAGAGGTCACATTGTGCTGCTTGGCCAGGCGCACCATCTTGCGCAGCAGCGGATAGCCCAGGGTCACAACCAAGGCCGGGCCGGTATAGATCAGGATGAAGTCGATACCCGAGGTCGCCGCCCGACCGACCGCGCCGTAGAAAGTCCAAGAAGTGCAGTAGATCGCCAGCGATAGCCCGTAGACGGCGGGGGCGACCGAGCTTGCCGACCAGTCGCGCGCATACCGATCGCCGAAATAGGCCACGGCGAACAGCAGGCCGAGATAGGCCAAGGACAGGGCCAGAACGGTCGGTTCTGCCAGCATGCGTGCGCGTTTCCCCCGGTATCATTGAACAGAAACTGCCGGGCCGCTACAAGGCTCGCCTTCCCTGTCCGTCCCGTTTGTCCGTCAGGAGCGCTCCAATGGCTGCGTATCAGTACATCTACGTCATGAAGGGTCTGAACAAGACCTATCCGGGCGGCAAGCAGGTGTTGAAGGATATCTGGCTGTCGTTCCTGCCCGGCGCCAAGATCGGCGTGCTGGGTCTTAACGGCTCGGGCAAGTCGAGCCTGCTGCGGATCATGGCCGGCCAGGACGACAATTTCACCGGCGAGGCCTGGGCTGCCGAAGGCGTCAAGATCGGCTTCCTCGAGCAGGAGCCGCAGCTCGACCCCAACAAGGACGTGCTGGGCAACGTCATGGACGGCGCCGGCGACATGGCTAGGATGCTGGCGCGCTTCGAGGAGGTGTCGAACGCCTTCTCCGACCCCGACGCCGACATGGACAAGCTGATCGCCGAGCAGGCCGACCTGCAGGAGAAGATCGACGCCGGCAATGGCTGGGACCTCGGCCGCACCGTCGAGATCGCCATGGACGCGCTGCGCTGCCCGCCGTCGGACGCCGCCGTCGACAAGCTGTCGGGTGGCGAGCGCCGCCGCGTCGCCCTCTGCCGCCTGCTGCTCTCCAAGCCCGACATGCTGCTGCTCGACGAGCCGACCAACCATCTCGACGCCGAGTCGGTGGCCTGGCTGGAGCGCCATCTTGCGGAGTTCCCCGGCACCGTCGTGGCCGTAACCCACGACCGCTACTTCCTCGACAATGTCGCCGGCTGGATCCTCGAACTGGACCGCGGCAGTGGCATTCCCTGGGAAGGCAACTACTCCTCCTGGCTGAAGCAGAAGGACAAGCGCCTCGAGCTGGAAGAAAAGACCGCCGACGCCCGCCGCCGCACCATGCAGCGCGAGCTGGAATGGATGGGCACCAGCCCGTCGGCGCGGCGCTCCAAGAGCAAGGCGCGTATCGCGGCCTATAACCAGATGGTCGAGGAGGAGCAGAAGGCGACGCTCGACACGGCGCAGATCGTCATTCCGGCTGGCCCGCGGCTCGGCGATCACATCATCACGGCCGAAGGCATCTCCAAGGGCTTCGGCGACCGGCTGCTGATCGACAACCTCTCCTTCAACCTGCCGCCGGGTGGCATCGTGGGCGTGATCGGCCCCAACGGCGCGGGCAAGACCACGTTGTTCAAGATGATCACCGGCCAGGACAAGCCCGACAGCGGCACCTTCTCGGTCGGCCCGACGGTGAAGCTGGGCTATGTCGACCAGAGCCGCGAGACGCTCGATCCCAACAAGACGGTGTGGGAGGAACTCTCGGGCGGCCTCGACATCATCAAGCTGGGCAACCGCGAGATTTCCAGCCGCGCCTATTGCGGCTCGTTCAACTTCAAGGGCGCGGACCAGCAGAAGAAGGTGGGCCAGCTCTCGGGCGGCGAACGCAACCGCGTCAACCTCGCCAAGATGCTGAAGTCAGGCGCCAACGTGCTGCTGCTCGACGAACCGACCAACGATCTCGACGTCGATACCCTGCGCGCGCTCGAAGAGGCGCTGGTCGACTATGCCGGCTGCGCCGTCATCATCTCCCATGATCGCTGGTTCCTGGATCGTATCGCCACCCACATGCTGGCCTTCGAAGGCGACAGCCATGTCGAGTGGTTCGAGGGCAACTACCAGGACTACGAGGCCGACAGGCACCGCCGCTTCGGCACGGATGCCGATCAGCCGCACCGCATCAAGTACAAGCCGCTGGTGCGCAGCTAGACGAAGGCTCTCCCAAGAGCATGGCGAGTGGCCTCGACGCCTTCGCCCGCGACGTCGGCTGCATCGCGCGCCCAATGTGCAGGATTGGGCGCTTCGTAGCTCAGATAGCCGCCGTAACCCTTGGCTGCGAGTGACTGGAAGAGGTCACTCCAGCGCACGATACCTTTACCGGGCGGCAATCGATCAGTCGGCGGCACGCCATTGGGCGGCGCATCGGGAACGTCGCTGAACTGCACGTAGAAGATCTCCGAACCCGGCACCTCGTCGAAGCCCCGTCCAGGCCGACCGCCACGTTGCAGATGATAGGCATCGAGCAGCAATCCCACGCTCGACTGGCCGGCGCGTGCGATGAAATCCCGCAGGATGTCGAGGTTGCGCACGATCGGGTGCTGGAACTGATATTCGAGCGCCAGCCGAAGGCCGTGGCGCGCCGCGATCTCGCCGGCGCGTCGGACATTCGCCACGCCTTCGTCGAACGGCGCAGTCCCAGGGCCAATGCCGCTCATCACGGTCGCACAACCAAGGGCGACCGCGTTTTCGCAGGCTTCCTCCAGGGACGCGAACAGACGCTCGCGCTCGTCCGTTGCGGCGAAGGTCCAGCCATACTCCGCGCCGACGGCACTGACCTTCAGGCCGCTGTCCCGCACCAGCGCGAGGACGGCGTCAGTCGGCAGGCCGCGATCGTGGCAGCGCTTGAAGTCGACCCGGCGCAGCTCGACGGCATCGAAGCCCGCGGCCTTGGCGGCCCGGAGAGCCGCTTCGAGCGGCGTGGTATCGATTGTCCAGAGATGGAGCGCGAGGCCCGCGAAGCTATGCGCCACCTTGCTCCCCAAGTCGGATCAGATCCGCTGGTCCATCTCCAGCGCCGGCTCCGGCACGTCGACGCAACCGATGATGCGCGCGGGCACGCCGGCCGCCGTGCAGCCGGCCGGCACGGGATCGAGCACGACGCTGCCTGCCGCGATCTTGGCGCAGGCGCCGATCTCGATATTACCCAGCACCTTGGCACCGGCGCCCAGCAACACGCCGCGGCGGACCTTGGGGTGGCGGTCGCCGCGCTCCTTGCCCGTACCGCCCAAAGTCACGCCATGCAGCATGGAGACGCCATCCTCCACGACGGCGGTCTCGCCGATCACCACGCCGGTACCGTGATCGATGAAAATGCCCTTGCCGATCACGGCGCCGGGATGGATGTCGAGTGCGAAGAGCGCACTGGCGCGACTCTGAAGATAGTGCGCAAGCGCCTGGCGGCCCTGCCCCCAGAGCCAATGCGCTACCCGATAGGTCTGCAGGGCATGGTAACCCTTGAACCAGAGCAGCGGATCGAGATGGGACGTGCAGGCGGGGTCACGCTCGGCGACGGCCATGATGTCGGCGCGCGCGGCGAGCCCGATGCCCTGATCGGCCGTCAACGCCTCGTCGAAAGTCTGGCGGATCAGCGCTGCCGGCACCTCGGTCGTGCCCGTGAGCCGGGCCAGATGATAGCTCAGCGCATTCTCGAACTTGGGCTGGCTCAAAATCGTGGCGTGGAGCGTGCCGGCCAGAACCGGCTCTGCGGCGGCAACCGCCGCGGCGGCCTCGCGGATCCGTCCCCAGACCGGATCGACCGTCCTCAGCTCCGTCGGATTGACGGCCGCATTCTTAGCAACTGCGCTGTCCATGGCGCTCTCCTTCGCTTCGCGACCGTCCCGATGGTCTGCAAAGCGATCGATTACGCCCCCCCTGCGGAAAGACTACGTCGAACACACTACAGACGCAAATTCGACCCCACCTCTCCGGGGATCAGCGGGCGGCCCGGGCTTCCAGCTCCTGAACCAGGGCATCCACCTTGCCGCCGTGGTTCTGGATGTAGGAATTGAAATCCGAACGTCTAGTCATGACCATGCTGACGCCCTCGACCTTCACGTCGGTGATCCGGTCGTTGCGGACTTCCCATTCGAGCTTGATCGGCTGGCCACTGGTCTGGCTCAGCCGGCTGTCAACGATCGACACGCCATTGGCGCGCGGCGTCACCTTGCCGATCGTCAAGGTCTGCCCGCCATACTGGCCAAAGCGCTCGCTGTAGGCACGGGCTTCGGCGGTGGCGACAGCCTTGAGGAAGCGCGCGCGCTGATCCTCGGTGGCCTGGTTCCAGTGCGTGCCGAGTGCAAAACGGCCCATGGCCGGCAGATCGAACTTGGTCTGCAGCACTTGCAGGATCGCCGCTTGCCGAGCGGCGCCAGTCTTGGTCTTCACAATGTCGATCACTTGCTGGGCCGTGCCCTGCACGAGCTGCACGGGGTCGGCTGCGAGGGCAGGCCAAGCCACGCCGGCAACGACGGCAGCGGCGGCAAGGCGAAGGACGTCACGACGACAGGCGAGCAGTGGCACCGTTCGCTCCATGGAAGGAATGAGGGGGGAAGAAGTCTTAGCCCAGGCGCGGCTTCAGCGCACCAGCGTCCGACCGGCCCGTTATTTGACCAGCGACAGATTTTCGCGGCGCTCCAATTCGCTCTTGGTATCGGTCTTCTCGCGCTTCTGGCGGATCGCATCTGCGCGATTCTGAGTGTAGGCCGAACGAAGGGCCGCGTAGTAATCGAGACTGTTCCTTTCAAGATCATCCAGCGCAAAGATCGTGCGCGAGCGATAGTCGACGACGTTGGCGCCATAGCGCGCCGCCTGCCAGGCATCCCAGTTGTTGCCAGCAAGATTGAACGTGAGGATACGGAACGGATCGACGAGGTAGTCCATCATCATGCCGGTTCCGTCACGTGCGTTGGACGGGCCAACGACCGGCAGCACGAGATAGAAGCCGCCATTCTCGGGTTCCACGCCGGCCCACATGCCGATCGTCTTGCCGGCATCTTCCTTGGTACGCTCCAGGCCGAAGCTGCTGGCGACATCGAAGAGACCGGCCAGACCGATCGTCGAGTTCACCAGGAAGCGCGCCACGGTGGTCGCAGCACGGCTCGGATCGCCCTGGAAAACCTCGTTGATGGCGGTAACCGGCTCGCCGAGATTGTCGAGTGCATTGCGGACCGACGTCTGCGCCCGCTCTGGCACGAGATCGCGATACATCACTGCAAGCGGCCGCAACGCAATGATGTCGACGGCGCGATTGATGGAGAAGATGAAGCGATTGGGTGTTTCTATCGGGTCCCAGACCTCGGTTGCGCCAGTATCGCCGCTCGCACAGCCCCCGACGAGACCGCCGCACAGCGCAAACGCAACAACCGATCGGCGGATGCTTGCGGCCATGGCTCTCCTCACACCGTCGATCATACACACAACCCAGAATTCATTCCGTTAGCCCCGAGGCACCGGCCCTCGGAAGCGGGCGGCCCAGGGAGCGCACTGTTAAACAGTGTTGCACACGCTCGCTACGCTTTGAAGGCCCCCCAAAAGACACAGTTGTATCGTGACGCCCGCGCCACAGTTTCCACCCCGATACAATCAATGCTTTTTGATGTTGCACACATAAAGATATGCTTATATTCTTCATTCTATGGACCATTTGCTTGCCCTGCTGCGTGCAGCCGCCGAGGACACGCGGCTGCGCATTCTGGCGTTGGCGGCCCGCGAGGATCTGACGGTCAGCGACTATGTGCATGTGTTGGGGCAGAGCCAGCCGCGTGTCTCTCGCCACCTGAAGCTCCTGGTCGAAGCCGGCCTGCTGGAGCGTTTCCGGGAAGCCCAGTTCACGCGCTTCCGGCTGGCGCCGAGTGGCGAGGACGCCGCCCTGGTCCATGAGTTCGTCCGCCGCCTCGATCCGAAGCACCCCCGAATTGCCGCCGACCGCGCCCGTCTCGATGCGCTGCAGCAGCGCCGCCAGACCGCTGCCGTGCGCTTCTTCCGCGATAACGCCCAGCGCTGGGACGAGCTGCGTGCCCTGCATGTCGCGGACCGGGAGATCGAGCGCGCCCTCGCCCATCACCTGCCGCTCAGCGCCCGCCGCCTCCTCGATATCGGCACCGGCACCGGCCGGTTGCTCGAAGTGCTGGCGCCCAAGGTCGAACAGGCCGTTGGCGTCGACCAGTCGCGCGAAATGCTGGCGCTGGCCCGCGCCAACCTCGCGCGCGCCGGCATCGACAATGCCGACATCCGCCAGGGCGACATGTATGCCCTGCCCTTCGAGGCCGACAGCTTCGATGTCGTGACCATTCACCACGTGCTGCACTATGCCGACGATCCTGCCGCTGCCCTTTCCGAGGCCGCGCGCGTCGTGCGTCCGGGCGGGACGGTGCTGGTGGTCGATTTCTCGCCGCACGACCTCGTCGAGTTGAAGCGCGAGCATGCCCATGTCCATCTCGGCTTTGCCGACAACCAGGTACAGGGCTGGCTGCGCAGCGCCGGCCTCAACCCGCTGGAGCCGATCCACTTCCCCGGCCGGCGCTTGATGACCGGCATCTGGCGCGGCGAGCGCGAGTTGCCGGCCCGCACCGCCGCACAGCCCGCCATTCTTCCTGCCCATGGAGTTTCCCGATGAGCCCCGACACGGGTCCGCTCAGCACGAGCGCCAATGTTGCCGAATTTCCTGCGCGGGCACCGCAGCGTCTGGCAGTCTCCTTCGAATTCTCTCCGCCCCGGACCGAGGCGGCGGAGCGCACGCTCTGGGAGACGGTGAGCCGGCTGACGCCGCTTCACCCCGCCTTCTTCTCGGTAACCTACGGTGCGGGCGGATCGACGCGTCAGCGCACGCATGAAACCGTTGCCCGCCTGAAGTCCGAAACCGGCATCGATGCCGCCGCCCATCTCACTTGCGTCGCCGCGACCCAGGGCGAGATCGACGATGTCGCCCGTGCCTATTGGGATGCCGGCATCCGCCACATCGTGGCGCTGCGCGGCGATCCGCCGGGCGGCATGGGCGGCAAGTACAGCGTCCATCCGGGCGGCTATGAAAACGCCGCCGCTCTGGTCACGGGCCTGAAGAAGATCGGACCGTTCCAGATCAGCGTCGCGGGCTATCCCGAAAAGCATCCGGATTCGGCCGACGCCAAGGCCGACCTTGAGAACCTGAAGCGCAAGGTCGATGCCGGCGCCGATCGGTGCATCACTCAGTTCTTCTTCGAGGCCGACGACTTCCTGCGCTTCCGCGACAACGCCGCGGCGGCCGGCATCCATGTGCCGATCGTGCCGGGCATCATGCCGGTCACGAACTTTCAGGGCATCACCAAGATGGCGGGCCTCTGCGGCTCGAAGGTGCCGGCCTGGCTCGCCAACCTGTTCGATGGGCTCGAAGACGATCTCGAGACGCGCCGCATGATCGCCGCCACGGTGGCGGGCGATCTCTGCCGCCGCTTGCAGGGCGAAGGCGTCGAGCAGTTCCATTTCTACACGTTGAACCGTGCGGATCTCACCTTTGCGATCTGCCATCTGCTGGGAGTACGTCCGCGATGACACGGGCAGAGAAAGCCGAACAGCTGCGCGAGATCGGCAGCGAACGCATCCTGATCAAGGATGGGCCCTATGGCTCGATGATCCAGAGCTATCGTCTGGACGAGGCAGGCTATCGCGGCGGCCCCCAGTTCAAGGATAAGCTCGGCAACCACGACCAGAAGGGCAACAACGACCTTCTGAACCTGACGCGTCCGGACGTCATCTCCGAGATCTGCAACGCCTATCTCGATGCCGGCGCCGATATCGTGGCGACCAACACCTTCAATGCCAATTCGATCAGCCTGTCGGACTACGGCATCAGCGGCATGGCGCGCGAGATCAATCTTGCAGCCGCCAGGCTGACGCGCGCCTGCGCCGATGCCGCGACCGCTCGCGATCCGGCAAAGCCGCGCTTCGTCGCGGGCGCCCTCGGCCCGACCAACAAGACTCTCTCCGTCTCGCCCAACGTCAACGACCCCGGCTATCGCGCCGTGACCTTCGACGAGGTGAAGAACATGTACCGCGAGCAGATCGACGGCCTGCTCGACGGCGGCGTCGATTTCATCCTGGTCGAGACCGTATTCGACACGCTGAACGCCAAGGCGGCCCTCGTGGCGGCCGACGAAGCCGGCGAAGCGCGTGGCGAAGTGCTGCCGGTCATGGTCTCCATGACCCTGACCGACCTTGCGGGCCGCAACCTCTCGGGCCAGACGGTCGAGGCCTTCTGGCACTCGGTGCGGCATGCCAAGCCGATCACCATGGGCCTGAACTGCAGCTTCGGCGCCACCGAACTCCACCCCTATGTGCAGGCGCTGAACCCGCAGGTCGACAGCATGCTCTGCGTCTACCCCAATGCCGGCCTGCCCAACGAGCTGGGTGCCTACGACGAACCGCCGGAGATGACCGGCAAGCTGGTTCGCGGCTGGGCCGAGAACGGCTGGCTGAACGTGGTCGGCGGCTGCTGCGGCACGACGCCCGGTCACATCAAGGCGATCGCCGAGGCGGTCAAAGGCGTGAAGCCGCGCACATGGCAAGTGTTGCCGCCGGCGCTACGTCTCTCCGGAATGGAAGCAGCGAGTTTCTTCTGATGTCCCAAGATAACACCCGAGACAACGATATCGAGGCCCCGGTTGGGCCGCGCGCGACCTTCATCAACATTGGTGAGCGCACCAACGTCACCGGATCGGCCAAGTTCAAGAAGCTGATCCTGGAAGGCGACTACAACGCGGCCGTCGAGGTCGCCCGCCAGCAGGTCGAAAGCGGCGCGCAGATTATCGACGTCAACATGGACGAAGGCCTGCTCGATGCCGAGAAGGCGATGGACACCTACCTGAAGCTGATCGCTTCGGAGCCCGATATCGCCAAGGTGCCGATCATGATCGACAGCTCCAAGTGGAGCGTGATCGAGGCCGGCCTGAAGTGCGTCGCCGGCAAGCCGATCGTGAACTCGATCTCCATGAAGGAAGGCATCGAACCCTTCATCGCCCAGGCCCGCAAGGTGCGCCGCTACGGCGCCGCGGTCGTCGTCATGGCGTTCGACGAGAAGGGCCAGGCCGACACCAAGGAGCGCAAGGTCGAGATCTGCGCCCGCGCCTACGACATCCTGGTGAACCAGGTCGGCTTCCCGGCCGAGGACATCATCTTCGACCCCAATATCTTCGCGGTCGCCACCGGCATCGAGGAACACAACAATTACGGCGTCGACTTCATCGAGGCCACGCGCGAGATCAAGAAGCGCTGCCCGGCCGCCAAGATCTCCGGCGGCGTCTCCAACCTCTCCTTCGCCTTCCGCGGCAACGAGCCGGTGCGCAAGGCGATGCACTCCGTGTTCCTCTACTATGCCATCCAGGCAGGCATGGACATGGGTATCGTCAACGCCGGCCAGTTGGAGGTCTACGACCAGATCCCACAGGAACTGCGCGATGCTTGTGAGGACGTGATTCTCAACCGCAATCCCAATGCGACCGAGCGGCTTCTCGAGCTGGCGCCCAAGTACAAGGGCACCGGCGAGGTCGTCGAGACGCAGGACGCGGAATGGCGTAGCTGGCCGGTCGAGAAGCGACTGGAGCATGCACTGGTCAAGGGCATGGACCAGTTCGTCGTCGCGGACACGGAGGAGGCGCGTCTGCAGATCGCGCGGCCGATCGAGGTAATCGAAGGCCCGCTGATGGCCGGCATGAATGTCGTCGGCGACCTCTTCGGGGCCGGCAAGATGTTCCTGCCGCAGGTCGTGAAGAGCGCCCGCGTGATGAAGAAGGCCGTGGCGCATCTCCTGCCCTATATCGAGGCGGAGAAGTCCGAGGGCGCTCGCTCCAAGGGCAAGATCGTCATGGCGACGGTCAAGGGCGACGTCCACGACATCGGCAAGAACATCGTGGGCGTGGTCCTCCAGTGCAACAACTTCGAGGTCATCGACCTCGGCGTCATGGTGCCGTTCCAGGAAATCCTGAAGTCGGCCAACGACAACAAGGCCGACATGATCGGACTCTCCGGCCTGATCACGCCGTCGCTCGACGAGATGGTGACCGTGGCCGAGGAAATGACCCGTCAAGGCTTCAAGGTGCCGCTGCTGATCGGTGGCGCCACGACGTCGAAGGTCCATACGGCACTGCGTATCGCGCCGCGTTACGAGGGCACGACGGTGCATGTGCTCGACGCCTCGCGTGCAGTCGGCGTCTGCCAGGCGCTGGTTTCCGAATCGGGCGACCAGGCAAATGAGTTCGCCCAGAAGGTCGCCGCCGAATACGAAGCGATTCGCGTGGAACGCGGCGACAAGCAGAAGGACAAGGTGGCGACGCTCGAAGCGGCGCGCGCCAACAGCTACCAGATCGACTGGTCGGCCTACACGCCGCCCAAGCCTGCGATCACCGGCACGCGTGTCTTCGCCGAGTACCCATTGCACGAGCTGATCGAACGCATCGACTGGACACCGTTCTTCCGCGCCTGGGAGCTGGCCGGCACCTATCCGTCGATCCTCGAAGACAAGGTGGTGGGCGAAAGCGCCAAGAAGCTCTATGCCGACGCCCGCAAGATGCTGGACCGCATCGTTCGCGAGAAATGGCTGACCGCCAAGGGTGTCGTCACCTTCTGGCCGTGCCGCCGGGACGGCGACGATGTCGTGCTCTACACCGACGAAAGCCGGACCAAGGAGCTGTCGCGTCTCTACTTCCTGCGTCAGCAGATCGAGAAGCGGTCGGGCCGCGCCAACATGTGCCTTGCCGATTTCATCTCGCCTGAAGCCGACTGGATCGGTGGCTTTGCCGTCACGGCGGGCCATGGGATCGAAGAACACCTCGCCCGCTTCCGGGCCGACCACGACGACTATTCGGACATCCTGCTGAAGGCGCTGGCCGATCGTCTCGCCGAAGCCTTCGCGGAGCGTCTGCACGAGCGCGTGCGCAAGACGCTGTGGGGCTACGCGCCCGACGAAGCCCTCAGCAACGACGACCTGGTACGCGAGAAGTACCGCGGCATCCGGCCGGCGCCAGGCTATCCCGCCTGCCCCGACCACAGCCAGAAGCCCGAGCTCTTCCGTCTACTGAATGCGGGTCAGAATGCCGGTATGACCCTGACCGAGAGCTTCGCCATGATCCCGATCTCGGCGGTGTCCGGCTATTACTTCGCCCATCCCGAGGCGCAGTATTTCGGCGTCGCCCGTATCGGCGCCGATCAGGTCGAGGACTATGCCAAGCGCCGCGGTGTCACGATCGAACAGGCGCAGAAATGGCTGAGGCCGAACATCGGGTACTGATCGCGGCCGGGAGCATGCCGCCGGCATGCTGACCTATGCCCTCGTCCTTGCGGTCGGACTGATTGCCGGGATCGTCAGCGGTATCGTCGGCACTGGCGCGACGGTCATCCTGCTGCCGGTTCTGGTGTTCGCCTTCGGGCCGCGCGAGGCCGTGCCGATCATGACGGTCGTGGCGTTGATGTCGAACTTCGCCAAGATCACCGCCTGGTGGCGCGAGATCGATTGGCGCGCCTGCGCCGCCTATGCGCTGGGCGGCATTCCGGCCGCCGCACTTGGCGCCCGCACTCTGCTGGTGCTGCCGGAACAGACCGTCGACCTGGCCCTGGGCTTCTTCTTCCTTGCGATGGTTCCGGGCCGCCACTGGCTCGCCGCCCGCAACATGATCCTGGGATATGGAGGCATGGCCCTGGCGGGCGCCGTCATCGGCTTCCTCACCGGCATCGTCGTCTCGACCGGACCACTTAGCGTTCCGGCCTTCGCCGCGCACGGGCTGGTGAAGGGCGCGTTCATCGCGACGGAAGCCGCGGGATCGCTGGCGCTCTACATCAGCAAGGCCGCCACCTTCCAGCACTTCGGCGCACTGCCCACGGACATCCTGATCAAGGGCCTAATCTCGGGATCGTCCGTGATGGCCGGCACCTACATCGCACGCATGATCGTCGAACGACTAAGCACCAGGGTCTTCCAGCGCCTGCTCGATATCGTCATGGCCGTGGCCGGGCTGGTGCTCCTGGCATCGGCATTTCGTTAGGTACGGAGAGGTCGCCCCTGCGACGTCCGGGGCTTTTCGGCCAATTCCGGGAGCACGGTTGTATATCCCCATCGACTAGCGCCGATGCGAGCAGCATTGCAGCGGGGTTCTGTGCCATAGTCCCGGCCGTAAGGAGACCTCATGAACAGATTCGTAACAGCCGCCACGGCGGTGACTCTCGCATTGACCGCCGGCGCCTGCATGCAGCAGTCGTCCCCCCAGCAACTCAACACAACCAACGCCAACTCCCGGATCTACATCGGCGCGCTCAGCTGCAACGTGGCCGGCGGCACGGGCTACGTCCTGGCCTCGAGCAAGACCATGGAATGCGTCTTCCTCGACAGGAACGGCCAGTCGGCCGAATACAGCGGCACGATCAACAAGGTCGGCATCGACATCGGCTACACCAAGGCCGTGCACACCGTGTGGCGTGTCTACTCGCTGGGATCCGACCGGAAGGCGAACCAGCTGAGCGGCACCTATGTCGGCGAGCAGGGCACCGTCGCAGCAAGCAGCCAGGCCGGTGGCAACTGGATCTATGGCGGCCCCAACGCCGAGATCGGCATGGTCGCCTCGGGCATCGTGAAGGATGCGGGCTACAACCTCGCGACCGGCATCGCCGAAATGTCGCTCAAGCTCAAGTAGGCAAGAGCAGGGAGTTCCCCTAGCGCGTCTGCACCCCGAGCAGCAGCAACGCGATCGACAGCGTGAACACGCTGGCTGCCGTGGAAATAACGACGGCGTTGGTCGCCCGGCCAACGCCGACATTGTACATCTGGGCGATCAGATAGACGTTGGCTCCGGCCGGCAGAGCGGCATTCAACGTCGCCACCATCAACCAGAGCGGATCGAGCGGAAAGACATAGCGCCCGATCAACCAGACCAGCAGCGGCAGGACGGCGAGCTTGAGCGCCGCCGCGACGGCGGCCGGCTGCCAATGGCCTTTCAGCCCGACATGCGCGAGCGACGCGCCGACCATGATGAGGCCGCAAGGCGGCGCCGCCGCCGCAAGCGCGGCCAGGATGCGGTCGACGACGGCCGGCGTGGCAAGGCCCGTATGGGTCGTGATCTCGCCCCAGATCAGGCCGGCGAAGATCACCGGGATGACCGGGTGCTTGACCATGGAAAAGGCCGCCCTGCCGAGGCGCGCGGCCAGGTGTCCTCGCGACTCGCCCGGGCGCCCATCCATTTCCATGAGGAAACAGGAGAAAGTGAGCAGGATCAGCGAGTGCACGCTGATGATCATCAGCAGAGGCACAAGCCCCTTCTCGCCGAAGGCGTAGGTGATGAAGGGGATGCCGATACCGACGCCGTTCGAGAAAGTGCCCGACAGCGCGAACATGGCACGGTCGCCGAGGCTCAGTCCCTGCAGCCGGCCGAGCAGCAGCATCGCCGCATAAAGCAGCAACACACCGCCGAAGAAGGCAGCCAGGATCGCGGGCTCGAGCGTCTCGATCCGCACCTTCGCCATGGATCGGAAAAGCAACGCCGGAAACAGGGCGTAGAACGTGACGGCGGTGAACCCGCGCAAGCCCTCGGGACTGAGGAGGCTGCTGCGGCCGATCAACCAGCCGACCAGCACCATGCCGAAGACCGGCACGATGATGTCAACGATGGCACTCATGGATTGCTGGAGGCGCGCCAGCCTTCTGGCGCGCCTCCGGCGCAGTCTTTGATCACGCCGCCATGGCGAGGTTGCTGTAGCGGGTCAGGTGATGCTGCTGGTTGCCGAACATCAGGTCGATCATGGTCAGGCGCTTGAAATAGTGGCTGACCGAGAGCTCGTCGGTGACGCCCATGCCGCCGTGCATCTGCACTGCGCTCTGGCCGCAGAACTTGCCCGACTTGCCGATCTGCACCTTGGCGCCAGATGCCGCCTTGGCACGGACCGTCGGATCCTTGTCGTCGATCTTGAGCGACGCCATCAGCGTCATCGAACGCGCTTCCTGGGCATTGGTGAAGCAATCGACCATGCGATGCTGCAGCACCTGGAACTTGCCGATCGGCACGCCGAACTGCTTGCGGGTCTTGATGTATTCCAGCGTGGCCGCGTTGATGGCGTCCATGCAGCCCGTCGCCTCGGCGCAGAGCGCGACGATGGCGCGATCGACCGCCCCTTCGACGACCGGGAACGCCTCGTCGACCTTGCCCAGCACGGCGTCGGCGCCGACCGAGACCTTGTCGAAGGTGAGTTCGGAGGCACGCAGCGCATCCTGGGTGGGATAGTCGCGGCGGCTGATGCCCTTGGCCTTGGCGTCGACGATGAAGAGCGTCAGGCCCTTCGGCTCGCGCGCCGAACCCGCGGTACGGGCGAGCACGATGATATGGTCGGCCGACGGCGCATTATAGACGACGCCCTTGTGGCCCGAGAGAGACCAGCCGGAACCTTCCTTGGTCGCCTTCAACGACACGTCGGCCAGGTTGTAGCGCGACTGGCGCTCCAGCCAGGCGAAGGCGAACTGTTTCTTGCCCTCGATCATCGGCGCCAGCAGCGCTTCCTTCTGGGCCTTCGATCCGGCGCTGGCGATCATGCCGCCGCCCAGGACCACCGTCGGCAGGAACGGTTCGAGCACCAGGCCCTTACCGAACTCCTCCATGACGATCATGGTCTCGATCGGGCCGCCGCCGTATCCGCCATCCTCTTCCGAGAACGACATGCCGAGCCAGCCCAGCTCGGCAAACTGCGCCCAGTTTTCCGGCAGCCAGCCACGTTCGGTCGCCGCGATCTTGCGCCGATTCTCGAACGTGTACTTGTCGCGAACGAAGCGCTCCGCGGCATCCTTCAACTGCTTCTGTTCGTCGGAAAGGGACAGGTCCATTTTAGCTCCTCCGGAATTCTTCCTCGGACTTATAGCCCGAGGACCATCTTCGACACGATGTTCTTCTGAATCTCGGTACTGCCGCCGTAGATGCTGGTCTTGCGCATGTTGAAATAGCGCGGGGCCGCGGGCGGCGCGTGATCGGGCCCGATCGGCGTTTCGTTCGTGTCCTGAAACAGCATGCCGGGCTGGTACGGCTGGGCATACTCGCCCACCGCTTCCATCGTGAGCTCGGCGATGCGCTGCTGGATTTCCGAACCGCGAACCTTCAGCGTCGAAACTTCAGGGCCGGGCGCGCCACCCTGGGCCATCGTCGAGAGCACGCGCAGCTCGCTCATTTCCAGCGCCTGCACCTGCAGGTCGATATCGGCGATCTGCGCCGTGAACGCCGGATCGTCGGCCAGCGTGCCGCCGTCCTGCGGCTCGCTCCGCGCAATCTGACGCAGCACCGAGACACCGCGCTTGGAAGCCGGCACTTCGGCGATGCCGAGCCGCTCGTTCGCCAGCAGGAACTTGGCGCAGGTCCAGCCCTCGTTCTCCTTGCCGATCAAGTTCTCGACGGGAACCTTCACGTTGTCGAGGAACACGTCGTTCACGTGGTGGGCGCCGTCGGTCATGATGATCGGCCGCACCGTGACGCCCGGCGTCTTCATGTCGATCAGCAGGAAGGAGATGCCCTCCTGCGGCTTGGCATCCGGATTGGTGCGCACCAGGCAGAAGATCCAGTCGCCCCAATGGGCGAACGACGTCCAGGTCTTCTGGCCATTCACGATGTAATGGTCGCCCTCGCGCACCGCGCGCGTGCGCAGGTTGGCGAGGTCGGAACCGGCGCCCGGCTCGGAGTAGCCCTGGCACCACGAGACCTCGGAAGAACGGATACCGGGCAAAAAGCGTTCCTTCTGCTCGTCCGTGCCGAAGGTATAGATCACCGGACCGACCATCTTGGGCCCGAACGGCAGGATGCGCGGCGCCCCTTCCTCGGCCAGCACGTTCTCAAACAGGAAGCGCTGCGTCACGTCCCAGCCCGGGCCGCCATACTTCTTCGGCCACGTGTAGGCGAGCCAGCCCTTCTTCCCCAGCGCCTGCTGCCAGACCATATGGTCGTCGCGGCTGTAGTGCTTGCCGGAGAAGGTCTTCTCGCGCGTCGCCGGGGAAAGGTTCGCGCGCGCAAAAGCGCGGACTTCGTCGGCGAACGCCTTGTGCTCGGGCTTGAGTGCCAGATCCATTACAGCCCCAATACCATTTTGCTGATGATCCCTTTCTGAATCTCGTTACTGCCGCCGTAGATCGTGGTCTTGCGGGTGTTGAAGTAACGCGGCGCCGCGAGATGGGCATAGCTCGGCCCGACCGGCTCCTCGTTCGTGCCCTGCCACAGCAGGCCCGGAAGATACGGCGCGGCATACTCACCGACCGCTTCCATGGTGAGTTCCGTGATGCGCTGCTGGATCTCCGAACCGCGGATCTTGAGACCCGAAACCTCGGGACCGGGCTGGCCGCCCTGCGCCATCTGCGACAGCACGCGCAGCTCGGTGAACTCCAGCGCCGTCACCTGGATCTCGAGATCGGCGATCTTCTCGGCAAAGCTCTGATTCTCGATCAGCGGCTTGCCGTCTTCCTGTTCGGCGCGGGCAATGTCCTTCAGCGCCTCGACGCCGCGCTTGGACTGCGGCACGGCGGCAATGCCCAGCCGCTCGTTAGCCAACAGGAACTTGGCGCAGGTCCAGCCCTCGTTCTCCTTGCCCACCAGGTTCTCGACCGGAACCTTCACATTGTCGAAGAAGACTTCGTTCACCTCGTGACCGCCGTCGGCCATGATGATGGGCTTCACGGTGATGCCCGGCGTCTTCATGTCGATCAGCAGGAAGGAGATACCTTCCTGCGGCTTGGACTTGGGATCGGTACGGACGAGACAGAAGATCCAGTCGGCCCAGTGGCCCATCGTGTTCCAGGTCTTCGACCCGTTCACGATGTAATGGTCGCCGTTCTTCTCCGCCTTGGTGCGCAGGCTCGCGAGGTCGGAGCCCGAGCCGGGCTCGGAGTAACCCTGACACCACCACACGGTGCTTTCGCGGATCGCCGGCAGGTACTTCGCCTTCTGCTCTTCGCTGCCGAAGGTGTAGATCACCGGCCCGACCATCTTGGTGCCGAACGGGATGATGCCCGGCGCATACTCCTCGGCGCAAATGTTCTCGAAGATGTAGCGCTGGGCCGGCGTGAAGCCGGGCCCGCCATGCTTTTTCGGCCACGTATAGACCAGCCAGCCCTTCTTCCCGAGCGCCTGTTGCCAGCGCATGTAGTCGTCGCGGATCAGGTGCTTGCCGTTCTTCACCTTGTCGCGCACGTCGGCCGGCAGATTGGCTCGGACAAAGGCACGAACTTCGTCGGCAAATTTCTGTTCTTCAGGCGTGAAAGCGAGGTCCATCTGGCCCTCCCGGGGCGGAATTTGATTTGGCCGGAGTTTAGCGGCGAGCCCCGTCCGGACAAGCAAAACGCAACCGGATAGCGGCTGATTCCGCCGCGAAGCGGAACATCTTTACGTGGATTTTCCGAGCGTCAACAGCACGGGCAAATCTCAACGCTCAACACCTGCCCGCCCCATTTCCTGCGCTGTGCCTGCCACAAAGGCTGCTCCTAGACCCAAGAATTGTCGGCCGACAGCAAGCTGCCGCGCCGCACGAAGACGAAATCGCCCTGCCGCAAACGGCCATCGCGCGTGCGCCCTGCCAACCCGACGATATCGAAAAGGTCAAAGCCCTTCTCGTCGAAGAAACCGACGATCTCCGGAATGGTCGGCGCTCCCGGTTGGAAGAACGAGACCTCTATCAACGCGACGTCGATCTTGGACAGCGACGTCTCTGCACCGCGCAATGCCCGCAACTCATGCCCCTGCAGGTCGAGCTTGAGCAGGGCGTGATGTTCGGGACTAAGACGTGCGCCGAGCAGCGAATCGATCGTAGCGGCGGGGACGTCTACCGTCGCTTCCCCCGCCGTCGTGACATAAGCCCCCGTATTTGGCTTCACGTCGCAGGCCATGCGAACCGTGCCCGTGTGATCGCTCAGCGCGCAGGCATGCAGAAACCAACCGCGCTGGCGTGCCAACGCTTCGAGCGGCGCGCGACAGGCCGGCTGCGGCTCGATGAGGTGGATTTCGGCGTCGGGAAAGGCGGCATGCGCCGCCTCGGCGAAGGCGCCGAGGTGGGCACCGCCGTCGATGATCAGACGCGGCACAAAGCCCAACTCGCGCAGATGCGGGAGACAGCTATGGGTCGCGTCGAAGCGGTTCTCGCGCCGACGCGATATCCGATAGGGCGTCAGCGCCATCAGCCGCTTTACAAGGGAAGTGATCATCTCGACCTGACGCCAGCTGCCGGCGCTACGGGACGATCAACGCCTTGTCGGCCTTGAGCTTCTCGATGTCGGCATCGCTCAGGCCGGCCTCGCGCAACACCTCGACGCCATCGCCACCGATCCGAGGCGCATGGCGACGGAACTCGACCTTGGTCTTCTCGAAGTCGAGCGGGCTCGCAAAGGTGGTGATCGGGCCTTCCGTCGGATGTTCACGTTCCGTGAAGAAGCCCGTCGCCTTCAGATGCGGGTCTTCCAGCAGCTCCTCCAGCGTGCGCACCGGCATGGCGGGAATGTCGGCCTTGTCGAACATCTCCAGCCACTCCTCGGTCGTGCGATCCTTCAGGAGGGAGTCGAGTATCTGGTAAAGTTCGCTGAAGTGCTTGGCGCGTTCCATGCGGTCGATGAAGCGCTTTTCCTTGGCGAGATCGGGCCGCCCGGCCAGCTCGAAGAAGGTAACCCAGTGCTGGTCGGTATACGGCAGCGCGCAGATGTAGCCGTTCTTGGTCGGGAACGGATGGCGGAACTTGTTGATGATGCGGTCGTAGCCCATGCCGCCGCGTTCGGGCTTCCAGGTCGCGCCGAACAGATGCTCGGTCAACCAGAACGACGCCAGGGTTTCGAGCATGGGCACTTCGATCATCTGCCCCTCACCCGTCGCCTTGCGATGGTAGAGCGCGCCTAGCACGGCGATGCAGAGATGAAGCCCCGTCGTCTTGTCGGCGATCAGGCTCGGCATGAAGCGCGGGGGCAGGCCGTCGACCCTGCTTTGCAGCGAAGCCGCGCCACTCACGCCCTGCACCAGATCGTCGAAGGCGGGCTTGTGCCCGTAAGGCCCCTTGCGGGCATAGCCGAGTGAGTAGGCGTAGATGATCGACGGATTGATCTTCTTCAGATCCTCGTAGCCCAGCCCCAGACGCTCGATCGCCTGCGGCCGGCTGTTGTGAATGAAGAGGTCGGCCGTCTTGACCATGTCCTTCAGAACCGCGCAGGCGGCCGGCTTCTTGAGGTCGAGGCAGATCGACCGCTTGTTGCGGTTGGCCGCCATGTAGATCGGGCCCATGCCCTTGTCGCGCCCGAGGCTGCCGCCCGAGGCGCGCAGCAGGTCGCCTTCCGGCGGTTCGACCTTGATCACGTCGGCGCCCATGTCGGCCAGGTGTTGCGTGGCGAACGGCCCCAACAACACGGCCGTCAGATCGATCACACGCACGCCCTGCAACGGTCCCGGCATTTCCTCGTCCTCACTCCTCGTTCCATGAACGACGCACTATGGCATACCCGAGCCGGCTGAGGCATGTTGCCGGCCCTGAACAAAGAGAAGGTGAGCAATGCCTGGAGCGCTGGACGGTCTGCTTGTTGTGAGCGTGGAGCAGGCGGTCGCTGCCCCCTATTGCTCGGCTCGCCTGGCGGATGCCGGCGCGCGGGTGATCAAGATAGAACGGCCCGAGGGCGATTTCGCGCGCGCCTACGACGGCTATGTGCACGGGCTGTCGAGCTACTTCGTCTGGCTGAACCGCGGCAAGCAGTCTCTCACCCTCGACTTCAAGCAGAAGGACGACCTTGCCTTGCTGCACCGGCTGATCGCCAAGGCCGACGTACTGATCCAGAACCTGGCGCCCGGTGCGGCCGAACGCGCGGGCTTTGGTTCTGCCGCGATGCGAACGGCGCACAAGAAGCTGATCACCGTCGACGTCTCGGGCTATGGCGATCACGGTCCCTACAAGGACCGCCGCGCCTATGACCTGCTGGTCCAGGCCGAGAGCGGGCTCGCCTCGATTACAGGGACCGAAGAGGGACCGGGCCGGGTCGGCATTTCGGCGACCGACATCGGCACCGGCATGTATGCGCACGCTGCCGTCCTTGAAGCGCTCCTGGCGCGCCACAAGACCGGCGAGGGCCGCGCCATCTCGGTATCGCTCTTCTCGTCGATGGCGGAGTGGATGACCGTGCCGCTGCTCGCCATGGACTATTCGGCCTACGAATGGCCGCGGCTCGGGCTCACGCATCCCTTCATCGCGCCCTACGGTGTCTACCAGACGGCCGACAAGGTGCCGGTGCTGATCTCGATCCAGAACGACCGCGAGTTCGAGCGGCTCTGCCATGGCGTGCTCGACCGGCCCGGCCTCGAGAAAGATCCCGACTACGCCACCAACAAGACGCGCAACGCCCGGCGCGACGACACCAACGCCATCGTGCAGCAGAGCTTCGGCACGCAGGATTTCGCGAGCCTGGCCGCCCGGCTCGATGCGGCACAGATCGCCTGGGCGAGGGTCAGCACCATCTCGGACCTCTCCAAGCATCCGCAGCTTCGCCGCACGGGGTTCTCGTCCAGCGGCGGCGACGTCTCGATTCCCGCCCTTGCCGCTTCCTACACCGGCGAACCCGACCGGCTGGGCGAGGTACCGACGCTCGGCCAGCACAGCGACGCGATCCGGCGCGAGTTCGCCATCTGATGTCCAAATGGCTGACGGGCCTCAGGCTCGCGGCCTATGGCGGCGCCTACTTCTTCGCCGCCGGCGCCTTCATGAGCTACTGGCCGGTGTGGCTGCGCGACCGCGGCGTCACCGACACCGAGATCGGCACGCTGTTCATGTCGCGCCAGATCGTAGCCGTCATCGCCACGCTCTCCGTCGGCTGGATCGCCCACAGGCTGGGCGGCACCCGCGGCGTGATGGTGACCCTGGGCCTTGTCACCGTCGTCATGGTCGGCGTCTACGAACTCTCCACCTCGTTCCTGGCGATCTTCGTCGTCACCATGATCTGGGGCTTCCTGTGGTCGCCGCCCATGCCGCTCTACGACGGCGTGCTGGTTACCGAGACCCGTAAACATGGGCTCGACTATGCGCGCGTGCGCATGTGGAGTTCGGTGGCCTTCATCGCCGGCACGTTCATGTGCGGCATTGCCGTCGACCGCTACGGACCGCCCTGGGTGCTCTATGTCGGCCTGGCCAGCATCGTCTTCCTGGCGCCCTTTGCTTTGCTGCTGCCCGCGGCCGAGCCGAAGGCGGCCGTGGCGGCTCGTGGCCACGCCCCGGTTCGCGTCGGCGAGCTGTTGCGCCAGCGACCGTTCCTTCTCTTCCTGATGGCCTGCGGTCTCTGCCAGGCCAGCCACTCCGTGCTCTACAGCTTCGGCACGCTGACCTGGCGCGGCGCCGGCATCGACGACGTCACCATCAGCCTCCTCTGGGCCGAGAGCGTGGCCATCGAAATCGTGCTGATGCTGTTCGGCGGCTGGCTGCTGCAGCGGCTCGGCGTCTGCGGCCTGATCGCGCTCGGGCTCGGCGCCGGCATGGTGCGCTGGACCGCCATGGCCTTCACGACCGAGCTATGGGCGCTCGTCCTGCTGCAGGCTCTGCACTCCTGCACCTTCGCCGCCTGTCATCTCGGCGCCATGGCCTTCCTGCAGCGCGCCCTGCCGCCGCACGGCGCCGCCATCGGCCAGAGCCTCTATTACGCGCTGGGGACCGGCGCGACGCAGGCACTGGTGTTCCAGTTCTCCGGCCTGCTCTATTCGGAATACGGCCAGCACGCCTTCCTCGGCATGACAGCCGTCAGCGCCCTCGGCATGGGGGCGCTGCTGCTGCTAGCCCGCACCTGGAAGGGCCAGATGCTCGTGGGTCAGACCTAACGCACGCCCGACAGATCAGCGCGAGCGGCCGCGCCCCGTCACCGGCCAGATATCGACGAGCGTGTCGCCCTTCACGACGTGGTAGCTCTCGTAGAGATTGACCGTCGGGTCGCAGTGCGGCGGAGTCAGGATGACCTGCTCGGCCAGCGCCGGCGCGGCCTGGCCTTCGGGCGCGATCACCGCGAGATGCTCGTCACCCATGAAGCGGGTCGTGGCGCCATCGACGGCGCCCTTCAGGATCACCGGCGGGCCCTTCTCGGTCGCCATGGCCTTCAAGCCGGCATCGACCGTGGCCATGCCCGGCTTGTTGGCGCTGACCACGCGGGCGTCGATCTGCAGCGCCTGTTCGAAGGTCGGCCTGTCGAGGCCGCGCAGGTCGCAGACGTTGTAGTCGTGATCCATAAAGACGTAGGAACCGACCTGCAGCTCCGTAAAGACGCCGAGCTTGGCATCGATGTAATGCGTGCCGGTGCCCGACCCCGTGATGATCGCCGGCTTGAGCTTCGCCGCCTCCAGCTTGGCGAGGATGCCCTTCAGGTATTCCGTGCGCTCCTCGATTTCGGCCTTGCGCTGGGCGAAGTCGACGATGTGCTGATGGCGGCCGCAATAGAACTGCACGCCGGCATACTTCAGCGACTTGTGCTTTGCGATCTGCTGCACGAGTTCGACGGCGGCGTCGGGGCTGGCCACGCCGGTGCGATGAATGCCGGGATCGATATCGACGATGACTGCCAGCGGCTTGCCGGCTTTGGCCGCGGCGTTTGCAAGTGCCTCGACATTGGCGGGGTGATCGACCACCACCATGAGGTCGGATACTTCGCCGTTCAGCTTCATCAGCCGGTCGATCGCCTGCGGCGTCACCACGGGCGACGTGATGTGCAGGCTCTGGATGCCCGCCTCGCCCAGCGCCTCGGCCTCGCCCAGCTTGGCGCAGCAAACGCCCAGCGCGCCGGCCGCGATCTGGCGGCGAGCGATGTCGGCCGACTTGTGGGTCTTGGAATGCGGACGCAACTTCACATTGTGCGCGTTGGCGAAGGACGCCATCTCCGCAATGTTGCGGTCGAGCATTTCGAGGTCGAGCACTAGCGCGGGCGTATTCAGCGAGCGTCGCGAGCCCTGCTGGCCGATCAGGTGTCCGTGCAGTCGTTGCGCTTCGCTCATTTCCGATTGTCTCCAGGCTGAAGAGTGCGGACGACCATGGCTTCGCCGGTCGTGCCGCGATTGACGCCGGCGCTTTTCATGAAGGTGGCGTCCTTGCCGGTGCCCCAGAGCGCGATGCCCTGGGCCAGCAGACCGCCATCCACCTTGATGGTCTCGCCGGTGATGAAACGCGCCTCGTCGGAACACAGGAAGGTTGCGACATCGGCGATATGCTCGGGTTCGCCCCGGTCCGGCCAGGGCTGCTGGCCGAACTGCTTCTCGTACTTCTCCGGGCGCCCGCGATGAACAAGCGGCGTGGATATCACACCCGGCGCAATGCCGACCACCCGGATGCGGTCCGGGCCGAGTTCCGCCGCCACATTGTCGATCAGGCTGATGCAGGCCGCCTTGGCCGCCGAATAGGCATGGCTGCCGCCACCGCCAATCATGCCGGCAATCGACGCCGTCACCAGGATTACGCCGCCATCCCCATGCTTCTTCATCGCCAGCGACGCATGCTTCATGCCGAGGAACACGGATCGCGCCAGGACGGCGAACGTGTAGTCCCAGTCCTCGACGCTGGTTTCGGCAATCGGCCCGAACGCGCCACCGACACCGGCATTGAGATAGGCAATATCAAGCCGGCCGAAACGCTTTTCCGCCTCGGCCACCGTTGCCGCCACGTCGGCTTCCTTGGCGACGTCGCAGCGCACGAAGGCAATCGTATCGCCGTGGCCCTGCGCCCTTGCGACAGCGAGAGTCTCCTGGCCGTTGGCTTCGTTGAGATCGGCGACGACCACCTTCGCGCCTTCGCCCAGAAAACGCATCACGGTCGCGCGGCCCATGCCGCTCGCGCCGCCGGTGACGATCGCAACCTTGCCTGCCAGTCGTTTCATTCCCGTTTCGCCCTCCGATGCCATGGTGGTGTTGCACACGTCGCCGGGCAAGCCTAGCGTTTCGCAAATGCGCGGGAGGACACGATGAAGTTCGGCCTGTTCTACGAGATCTCGATTCCGCGTCCCTGGACGCCGGAGAAAGAGCGCACCGTCTACAACAACTGCCTTGAACAGGTGAAGCTGGCCGACGAGCTGGGCTTCGACCATGTGTGGGCGGTCGAGCACCATTTTCTCGAAGAGTATTCGCACTGCTCCGCGCCGGAGCTGTTCCTGACCGCCTGCGCCGTGCTGACCAAACGCATCCAGGTCGGACACGGCATCGTGGTCTGCGTGCCGGAGTTCAACCATCCCATCAAGATCGCCGAGCGCACGGCCACGCTCGACCTGCTGTCGGGTGGCCGCCTGCATGTCGGCACCGGACGGTCCGCGACCTGGACCGAGCTTGGCGGCTTTGGCGCCAACCCCGACACGACCAAGAAGAGCTGGGACGAGTTCGTACGCTGCCTGCCCAAGATGTGGATGCAGGAAACCTTCTCGTATCAGGGCGAGTTCTGGTCGATGCCGGAGCGCACCATTCTGCCCAAGCCCTACCAGAAGCCGCATCCGCCGATGTGGGTCGCCGTGACCAGTCCCGGCACCGAGATCGACGCCGCCGACCGCGGATTGGGCAGCCTGGGCCTCTCCTTCGCAGGCTTCGAGGAGCAGGAAAAGAAGATCAAGGAGTACCGCCGCCGCATCCAGAGCTGCGAGCCGGTCGGCGCCTTCGTGAACGAGCAGGTCGCCACCACCAACTTTCTGTTCTGTCACGAGGACGAGAAGACCGGCGTCGAGATGGGCAAGAAGCTCGGCAATACCTTCAACTATCTCGCCACGCAGCTCATCTCGACGCGCGAGGTCTACTCCTCGCCGTCGTACCAGTCGCTCGGCCTGCTGCCGGCGCTGCGACGCGCCGCCACCGGCCCCGATGCCAGCGAACAGCAGACCGAAGGCATGGCCTATGGCGATCCGGCCCGCATCATCCGCGCCGTCAAGAAATGGGAATCGCTCGGCGTCGACTGCATCAACTTCATCCTGAACGCCAACGAAGTCGTGCCGCAGGATCAGGTGATGGCGAGCCTGCGTCTGTTCGCCAAGGAAGTGATGCCGCACTTCGCCAAGAAACCCGGCCATGTGGCCGCCGCGGCGGGAGAGTAATCATGCCCCTCTACGGATCGCTCGACATCACGCAGTCGCCCGCCCGCCTGCCGACGCTCGCCAATCTCGACACTGAGGCCTGGACCTTGCCCAAGGCCGAGATGATACAGCTCCTGATCGAGGTGCCGCGCACGACGACAGAAAGTCTGCTGCCGAAGGCGATGCACCCCGCGTTGCCCTCCTACGTGGCTCTCGCCGTCACGAAATATCCGGAGAGCCCGGTCGGCCCGTTCAATCTCGCGGTGCTGCGTCTCGGCAGCCGGGCTGGCGCCCATCCCCGCGGCTTCCTGCTGGGGGCGATTGCGAGCAGCCCGGCCGCGGCAGAGGCGCTGCGCACGCGCTGGGGTTTCCCGGTCGAGGTCGGCGAAGTTAAATTCCTGCGCCGCCACGACCGCATCATCGGCACGGCGAAGAAGGACGGCCGGACGGTCCTCGACTGCGCCCTGGTCGATCCGCAGCCGGTGGCCGGCAGCGACGTGCAGTACATCAACTGGGTGACGGCGGCGAACGCGCCGCTCGACGGCCAAACCCAGCCGATGCTGATCCAGGTCGACCCCAAGTACACCTTCTACAAGGCCGAACGCGGCAAGCCGCAGGTCTCCGCCTTCGATGCCGCAGCGTGGCACGCACCGAGCGTGCGGCTGGCCAACCCGATCATCGGCACCTGCTGCACCGTCGACACCGACCTGCCGCGGATCCGCTTCGTCATGGATCCGCTGAAGCCGGTGTTTCAGGGCACGCGCCGCATCCGGGAATCGCGGGCCGACGAGTAGTCGGCTTTAGATCACGATCACGCCTTCGCCGCCGGCATAGAGCTTTTCGACCAGCGCCTTGCGACGTTCCAGCGTCGCCCGCTGGTTGATATAGCCCTTGTCGGTCATCTCGTTGCCGTCGACCGAGGGCGGCTCGGCCATCAGCAGGACGCGCTTGGCCTGCATCGAGGAGCCGCCGGCTTCAGCGTTCATCTTCGCAAGCCCCGCCTTCAGGGTGTCGACCACGGCAGGATGTGCCAGCAGCTCGGCCGTGGTAAGCCGAGCCTCCTGATCGCCTGCGAGTTGACGGCAGGCGGCGACGTTGGGGAAACCCAGCAGGCCGACATACTCGCGGTCCTGACCGCAGACCACGGCATCCTGCAGCACCGGCGAGGCCGCAGCGATCGCTGCCGTGCGCAGGGTTCCGACCAGAACGAAGGTGCCGCTCATCAGCTTGAAGTCCTCGACCACGCGGCCGTCGAAGATCAGGCCGAGGCTCGGATCGCCGGCATCGACGAAGCGGCCTGCATCGCCGATCTTGTAGAAGCCCTCTTCGTCGAGCATCTGGGCAGTGAGGTTGGGCTGCTTGTGGTAGCCCGGCGTCACGATCACGCTCTTGAGGCGCAGTTCGTAGCGGCCCTCCTCGCCGGTCGGCACCATCTTGAGCTGCACACCGGGAAACGGCAGCCCGACCAGGCCGACGCGTTCCGAGGCCCAATGCACCGTGGTTGCGGTCGGCGACGTCTCGGTCGACCCCCAGCCGGTGACGAAGGGCAGCCGATAGCCAGTATATTTTACGGCCAGCGCTTCCATGCGCTGATAGAGGTCGTCCGGCAGGGTGGCGCCGCCATAGGCGAGAGAGTTCAGGTTCTTGAAGAAGCGTTTGGCCAATGCGTCGTCGTTCTCCAGCGCCGTCGCCAGCATCGCGTAGCCGGCCGGCACGTTGGCGAAATACGTCGGCGAAACCTCGCGGAGATTGCGTAACGTCTCCTCGAACAGGCCGGGCAACGGCTTGCCGTCGTCGATATAGGTCGTGCCGCCGTCGGCCAGATTGCCCTGGAAGGTCGCGTTGCCGCCCATCGTGTGGTTCCACGGCAGCCAGTCGAGCATCACGGCCGGCGGATCGCTGGCCTTTCGGGTGCGCGACATCTGGCCCATCGCCAGATTGGCGCACATCATCTCCTGGGTGTTGATGACGGCCTTGGGCATGCCGGTGCTGCCCGACGTAAATAGGAACTTGCCTGTCGTCTTTGGCTCGATCCGCTCGATCGACGCCGCCACGGCCGCGGTTGGCCGGGTGGCGACCAGTTCGCTCCACGGCAGCGACTGCATCTTGGGCGGCGCCTTGTCGACATGAACCAGCAGCACGCCCTCGAGATCGAGGGCGGCCAGCGCGCGGGCATAGATTTCTCCGTTCTGCACGAAGATCAGGCCCGGCTTGATCAGATCGAAGACGTAACGGAGCTTGGCGTGGTCCTGGCTCATTACAGAGTAGGCCGGCGACACCGGCGCCACCGGCGCACGCGCCTGCATGGCCGCCATGGTGAGCAACGCAAACTCGATGGAGTTCGACGACAGGATCATCACCGGCTTGTCCGGCCCGAACCCGCGATCGAGCAGCGCCTGCGTCACCGCATCGACCTGCTTCTTGGCCTCGGCGTAAGTAACCTTCAGCCACTCCCGGTCGGGACCGCGGCGCTGCGCCAGCCAAACCCGGTCCGGCGCCTCGGCTGCCCAGCGGGCAAGGAAGGCGGGCACATGCTTTTCGTAGGGTTTAAGCTTGTGGTTCGACTGCAGCACGATCGTGCCGTCGGCCCGTCGCTCCACCTTCACGTCGCGGCTGAGAAAGTCGATGGGCTTGAACGGTGCTTGCATAATGCTGTCCAACACGCTTCTCCCTAAATCGTCATTAAAGACGATTTAGGGATGCGATGGCGCCATCAGCAAGAGGCATCGTCGCCCGGACGCGCGCGCTGCTCACTATTCGCGCTGGATCAGCGCCAGCACCTGCTCGAACGCCTGGTCGGCCAGGGCCCGCATCTCGTCGTCGGTGCGGTCCTGGATGGGATGCGGGACGTAGACGACGCCGGGCTCGAAGCCGAGCGACTGGGCCTGCGCCTCACTTGCTTCCACGAACACCGATGAGGCGACGTAGCCGCCGGGAATGCCTTTGTCGTCGAGGGTCTTGATGTCGTGCAGACTGCACGATGTGCAGGACCCTCAATCAGCGAGGCCTTCGATCACCAGATCGACCTCGCTGGCGATCTTCTGCGAGAGGTCGTTGGGCGCAGGCCGCGTAAAGGTGGGCTTCTTGTAGCGTTTCACCGCCACGCCTTTTTCCGTCAGCCGCTGTTCGATGCGGTCGAGGAAGATGTTGCCGCGCGGCTTGGAGATATCGAGAAGGCCCACGGTCAAGCCGGAGATCTTGTCGGGCGGCGCCTTGCGTGCACGCCGTATGGGCGAAATTTCCGATGTCGGGTCGAGCAGTTCCATCCTGTTTCCTCCTCAATCCTTGATGGCAACGGTGACCGGCGTGCTGCCGACCGGCCCCGAGGCGCCCCAGCCGGCAATCACGGCCGAGAACATGCCGGCATCGCCACCGGCGCGCACGATCAGCAGTCCGCCCTTGCGGAACTTCGGAATGGTCTTGCGCTCGCCCAGCGCCGCGGCCGGTATACCTTCGGCGATACCGCCTGCACCGCGGACAATCTCTTCCGCCGGCAGTTCGAGCAGCGAGTCGAGTTCCTGGCGCAGTCGCGCCTTGTCCCAGCCCGCGGCCTTGAAGGTGCGCTCGTGTTCGGGGCTCACCACCAGGATGGCATCGGCGCCCTGGGCCAGCTTCCAATGATTGACGCCGCGCAGGCTAAGGGCAAAGGTGCGCGCCAGCGACTCCGGCGTGCGCGATTGCTGATCGACGACGCCATGCACCCCGTCGCCCGCGAACAGGGTCACGGTATTGCTGCCCCTGGCGAAGCCGCGTTCGACCGACAGCGGCTCCCAGTACGAACCCGCCTCGTCCTCGGCGAAACAGAAGGTGTACTTGCCCGGCGTTCCCAGGGTCGAGCGGTCCACACCCTGCGGTCGGCCACCGCCGACATTGCGCACGCAGAGCTGCAACGCGCGGCCGATAGTGGCATTGGCCCGGTTGCCCTGGCCCAGCGCGTTGCCGCGGCCGTTCATGCCGATGGCCCGGGCGATCGGCCCGTTCACGATCACGATGGGCCCGCAGAACATGGTGGTCGCCAGCACGCCATGCATGTTGAAGGGCTCGGACAGGGCGGCTTCGACCGCGCCGATCACCACCGGCATGTACTCCGGCGCGCAGCCTGCCATGACAGCATTGATGGCAACCTTCTCGACCGTGATCGGCTGCAGGTCGGGCGGCAGCAGGCCCAGTACTTCCTTGGGATCGCGGCTGGTGCCCTTCAGCATGCGATGCACGCGCAGCCGCGTCGGCGGCACCGTCGGCAATCCGTCCGACCAGCCGCGCGAGTACATGGCCTCGAATTCGTCCTCGTGCTCGCCGACCTCCACGCGCCTCGCCTGGAACGGCACGTCGCCATACTTGATCTCGAGTTCGTCGACGATGCCGGGTTCGACCGATTTGGAGCCGCAGCCCGGCCGCCACGCCGGCAACCCCTCACCCAGCGAATTGACGCCGGTGAGAGCCCGCCACTCGTCGCGCTGCCAGCCGACCACACGCTCGACCTCGCGGCCCGCTTCGATGCGGATCAGGGTCGGCACGGTTTCGATGCCCAGCCGGAAGGAGACTTCCAGCGCCCGGTCGTCGCGCACGCCGGCCACGCCTTCGGGGAAGGTCGGATCGTCCTGGCTGTAGACTGCAAGCGGCCGCGCCCCGGCGGCCAGTTCGCGCACCACCGGCTGCACAAGCTCGCAGGTCTGGCAGTCGCGCTTGGCGACCAGCACCAAGCCCTCGTTCATTCCGACAAGGTTCACCGGCATTCTCCCTCAGGGGCGGATATTAGCCGGTCTGAGACGTCATGCACTCGCGGTGAGAATCGGCGTCGTCCGCAATCCGAAACCGCGACAACTGCGGCGTCGTGGGCGGGGTCTCCGACCTGAATGCCCGTTCACATTGGCGGCGTTTTCGGCCAGAGTGCGCCGCAGCACAAAGGGAGAAAGAGCGATGGATTTCGAATATTCGGATCGCACCAAGGCGCTTCTGGAGAAGCTCAACAAGTTCATGGACGAGGTCATCTATCCGGCCGAGCCCGTCTACGAAGAGCAGATGGAGAAGGCCAAGGATCGCTGGCAGCTCCCGCCGATCATCGAGGAATGCAAGGCCGAGGCGAAGAAGCGCGGCCTGTGGAACATGTTCCTGCCGGCCGACCGCGATTCCGGCGATACCCACGGCACGATGGGCCTTTCCAACCTGGAATACGCACCGATCTGCGAAGTCCTGGGCCGCTCCTCGATCGCGTCGGAATCGACCAACTGCTCCGCGCCCGACACCGGCAACATGGAAGTGTTCGCCCGTTACGGCTCGAAGGAGCACAAGGAGAAGTGGCTGAAGCCGCTGCTGAACGGCGAGATCCGCTCCTGCTTCGCCATGACCGAACCGGCGGTGGCCTCGTCCGACGCCCGCAACGTCGAGTGCCGCATCGAGAGCGACGGCAACGACTATGTCATCAACGGCCGCAAGTGGTGGTCGTCGGGCATGGGCGATCCGCGCTGCAAGGTCATCATTCTGATGGGCAAGAGCGACCCCAACGCGCCGGCCTACCGCCAGCAGTCGATGATCGTCGTGCCGCGCGACGCCAAGGGCATCAAGATCGTCAAGATGCTGCACGTGTTCGGCTACGACGACGCCCCGCACGGCCATGCCGAAGTGATCTACGACAACGTGCGCGTGCCAAAGTCGGCCATCCTGCTGGGTGAAGGCCGCGGCTTCGAGATCGCCCAGGGCCGCCTGGGCCCCGGCCGCATCCACCATTGCATGCGGCTGATAGGCCGTGCCGAGCGCTGCCTGGAGCTGATGTGCAAACGCGCCGCCGAACGGGTGGCCTTCGGCCGTGCCTTGTCGCGCCAGACCGTCACGCTGGAGCGCATCGCCGAGGCGCGTGTGCTCATCGACCAGACGCGGCTGCTGACGCTGCACGCGGCCTGGAAGATGGACACCGTGGGCATCAAGGGCGCACGCAAGGACATCGCGATGATCAAGGTGGCGGCACCGCAGATGGCCTGCCGGGTCATCGACTGGGCCATACAGGTGCATGGCGCCGCCGGCGTCAGCGAAGATTTTGTGCTGGCCCGCTCCTATGCGCAGGCGCGCGGCCTGCGCATCGCCGACGGGCCCGACGAGGTGCACCGCAACCAGATCGGCCGCCTGGAGATCCAGCGCTGGCTGCCCCCCACCCCGGCCGCCGCCTGAGGCGAGCCTTCACCCGTTCAGGAAACCCCCATGTACATGCCCCCCGGCACCACGCTGCGGCTGGACCCGAAGGACGAATACACCCACGAGCCCGAGGCTGCGGGCAACTACAACGAAAGCATGTACTTCAATGCCTTCGACAGCGCCGCTGGCATAGGCCTGTGGGTGCGCATAGGCAACCGTGCCAACGAAGGCCATGCGGAGATGAGCTGCTGCGTGTACCTGCCCGACGGGGGCGTGGGCTTCATGTTCGGCCGGCCGAAGATAGAACACAACCGCGAGATGGCCGCCGCCGGCATGCGCTTCGACGTGCTCGAGCCCTTCAAGCGCCTGCGTGTGCGCTATGAAGGGGAACTGCTGGTCATGGACGACCCCATGGCCATGGCCGACCCCAGCGCCGCGTTCAAGCGCTTCCCCAAGCGGCCGGCGTTGATCGAGCTGGAGTTTGAAGGGATCTCCCCCATGCACGGCGGCGAGATCGTCAACCTGGATGGCAGCCCCTGGAAGCTGGACCCGGAGCAATCGGTCTACCGCGGCCACACCGAGCAGAACATGGCCGTGCAGGGCCACATCACCGTGGACGGCGTGCGTCATGCGGTGAACAACGGCACCGGCTACCGCGACAAGAGCTGGGGCCCGCGCCACTGGCACAGCTTCAGCTGGTACAAGTGGCTGCCGGTCACCTTCAGCCGGGACTTCGGGGTGCTGCTGTCCATCAAGCCGCGCGGCGGCAAACACGCACTGCCGGTCAGCGGCAACGTGCTGCGCAACGGCCGCTACGAGCCGGTGCTGGAAGGCCGCATAGACACCGACTACGACGAAGCCTGGGTGCCGCGCAGCCTGAAGGCCTGGGTGCGCACCGCCGAAGGTGAGTACAACATCACCGGGCGTGTGCGCACCACGGTGCCGCTGCGCCACAAGATCAAGGGCAGCGACCTCAGCCGCTACACGCGCATCACCGAGAGCATCAGCGAGTACCAGTGCGGCCAGTACCGCGCGCTGGGCATGACCGAGTACTGCGACGTGATGGAAAACGGCGTTCCGCTGTCGGTGCGCGAAGACAAGGCCGCGGCATGAACTTCGAGACGCTGCTGCTGCAGCGTGAAGGGGCCGTGGCCACCCTCACGCTGAACCGCCCGACCGCCAAGAACGCCTTGTCGGTGCAGATGACCGACGAGCTGATCGCGGCGCTGCAGGCCCTGGGCGCCGACGAGAGCGTGCGTGCGCTGGTGCTCACCGGCGCCGGCGGCGACTTCTGCGCCGGCGGCGACGTCAAGGGCATGGGCGCCGGCGCCGAACGCAGTGCCGAACAGCGCCATGCCGCGATGGCGCGTTACCGTGCACTCACGCTGGCGCTGCTGAACCTGGACAAGCCCTTGATCGCCGCGCTGGACGGCGTGGCCTACGGCGCCGGCATGAGCATGGCGCTGGCGGCGGACATCGTGCTGGTCAGCACGCGCGTGCGCTGCGCGCTGGTCTTCCACCGCATCGGCCTGGTGCCTGACGTGGGCGCCTGGTACACGCTGCCGCGGGTGGTGGGCCTGCAGCGTGCCAAGGAGCTGGTGTACTCCGCACGAGAGTTCGACGGCGCCGAGGCGCAGCGCATGGGCCTGGCGCTGGAGGTGCTGGCGCCCGAAGACCTGCTGCCGCGAGCCGCCGAACTTGCGGCCAGCCTGGTTGATGGGCCTTCGCTGGCGTTTGCCTTGTCCAAGCGTGCACTCAACGCCTCGTTGAACAGCGACCTGAACACCATGCTGGACATGGAAGCTGCGGCCCAGTCCGTGGCCGGCAGCAGCGCCTTCACCCGCGAGGCGGTGCGCCGCTTCGCCGCTCGCGAGCCGGCCGCCTTCCGCTGGCCTGCCGCCCCGAAAACGGACTGAACACCATGATCGACTTCCACAAGACCAAGGCCTGGCGCAGCGCCGGCGTGCGCCAGAGCTACACCGCCAAGGACACCATCCTGTATGCGCTGGGCCTGGGCATAGGCCAGGACCCGCTGGACGCGCAACAACTGCGCTTCACCTACGAGAAGGACCTGGTCGCGCTGCCCTCCATGGCCGCGGTGCTGGCCTCGCCGGGCTTCTGGATGCGTGAGCAGCGCGAGCTGGGCATCGACTTTCTGCGCCTGGTGCATGGTGAGCAGGCGGTGACCGTGCACGCGCCGCTGCCGGTGGCCGGCAGCATTGTGGGCACCAGCCGTGTCACCCGCATCGTGGACAAGGGCGAAGGCAAGGGCGCGGTGATGCACGTGGAAAAGCTCATCACCGAAGAAGATGGCGGTCGCCTGCTGGCCACGGTGGAGCAGGTGCTGTTCCTGCGCGGTGACGGTGGGTTTTCTGCGCAGCAGCCTGGTGCCGGCGACGAAGCCGCGCCACCGCCGCCGGCCACGCCCGAGACCCCGCCCGACCTGACGCTGGACCTGCCTTCGCGGCCCGAGGCAGCGCTGATCTACCGCCTGTCGGGCGACATCAACCCCCTGCACGTGGACCCGGCGGTGGCTGCCAAGGCCGGGTTTGCCAAGCCCATCCTGCATGGCCTGGCCACCTGGGGCATGGCCTGCCACGCGGTGGTGAGCCGCTTTGGCGGCGGCGACCCGGCGCGGTTGCGCGGCTTCCGCGCGCGCCTGACGTCGCCCGTGTACCCGGGTGAGCTGCTGCAGCTTCAGGCTTGGCAACTGGCCGACGGCGAGGTGGCCTTCCGTTGCCGCGTGCCCGAGCGTGACGTGGTGGTGCTGGCCAACGGGCGGGCACAGCTTTGACGCCTCTGCCGCCGGCCATGCGCGCCTGGCGCGTGGAGGCACTCAGCGACGAGGGCCTGATGCAGGCGCGCGAGGTACCGCTGCCACAGCCCGGGCCTGACGAGCACCTGCTGCGTGTGCAGGCGGCCGGCGTCGCTTTTGGCGACACGCTCATCGTGCGTGGCCAGTATCAGGTGAAGCCGCCGCTGCCCTTCACGCCGGGCTCCGACGTGGTGGGCCACATCGTGGGTGACGACACGCTGGCCGGCACGCGCGTGGCCAGCTCCACCAGCCGCCAGGGCGGGTTCGCCGAGTACGTGCTGGTGCCCAGGTCGGAAGTGGTGCCCATCGCGCAGGACATGCCGGCCGGCGTGGCGCTGGCCTTGCGCAGCAACTTCCCCACTTCCCTGTACGCGCTGCGCCATGCCGCGCGCCTGCAGCCGGGTGAGACCCTGCTGGTGCACGCCGCCGCCGGCGGCGTGGGCAGCGCGGCCCTGCTGCTGGGCAAGCAGATGGGTGCGCGGGTCATCGCCTGTGCCGGCGGCGCCGCCAAGGCGGGGCTGTGCCGGGAGCTGGGCGCCGACGCCGTCGTCGACGTGCAGGCCGGGGACTGGGTGCCCACGCTGCGTGCCCTCGCGCCGCAGGGCGTGGATGTGGTCTACGACCCGGTGGGGGGCGAGACGGGCGTGCAAAGCCTGCGTTGCCTGGCCTTTGGAGCGCGCTACCTGGTCATCGGCTTTGCCGGCGGCGCGCTCACGCAGCTGCCGGCCAACCGGCTGCTGCTGCACAACGCCAGCGCCGTTGGGGTGTTGTGGGGCGAGGTGCGGCGCCGCGACCCGGCCTTGTCGGCCGCGCTGACGCAGGAGGTCTATGACCGCTGGCGCGCCGGCGGCCTGAAGCTGCCGCCGGGCCGCGCCTATGCCTTTGACGAGGCGCCGCAGGCCCTGCTGGCCCTGCGCCAGCGCCAGACCGTGGGCAAGGTCTGGATCACCATGCCGGGCGCCGACGCGGCGCGCTGACGACATCGGGAGGCTGTGGATGAGCGTCTTTGCCGGCTTGAAGGTGCTGGACGTGGCGGGCTACATCGCGGCCCCGGCGGCGGCCACCATGTTGTCGGACTACGGCGCCGACGTGGTGAAGATAGAGCCGCCCGAAGGCGACAGCTTCCGCAAGGTCTACCGCAACCCCAACCTGGCCTACTCCGAGCACAACTACCTGTGGATGCAGGTGGCGCGCAACCGGCGTGCGCTGGCGCTGGACCTGAAGCAGCCCGAAGGCCAGGCCGTGCTGCACCGCCTGGTGCGCGAGGCCGACGTGCTCATCACCAACCACCCGCTGGCGCTGCGCCCGCGCCTGGGCCTGGACTGGTCGCAGATCGAGCCGCTGAACCCGCGCCTGGTGTATGCCTCGCTCACCGGCTACGGCGAAACCGGCGCCGAGGCGCACAAACCCGGCTACGACGCCACCACCTACTGGGCGCGCAGCGGCCTGGCCGACCTGGTGCGGCCCGACTCCGACGGCCCGCCGGCCAATGCCGCCAACGGCCAGGGTGACCAGCCCAGCGGCGTGGCCCTGTTCGGTGCCATCGTCACCGCCTTGTACCGGCGTGAACGCACCGGCCGCGGCGGCTGGGTGGGCACCTCGCTGCTGGCCAACGGCGCCTGGGCCAACGCCATGGCCATACAGGCCATGCTGGCCGGGGGCGAGCTCATCTACCGCCAGCCGCGCCACACGCCGCGCAATGCGCTGACCAACCACTACCGCTGCCGCGACGGGCGCTGGTTCCTGCTCAGCCTGATCGCGGAGGACAAACTCTGGCCCGGCCTGGCGCGCCTGGTGGGCATAGACTGGGCGCCGCAGGACCCCCGCTTTGCCACCGCGGCTGAGCGGCGTCAGCACGCCCAGGCGCTGACACAGGTGCTGGATGACGCCTTTGCACAACGCGACAGCGCCGAGTGGCAGGCCCTGTTTGAAGCCGAAGGCCAGACCGTGGGCGTGATAGCGCGCACCGGCGATGTGCCGCACGACGCCCAGATGCGCGCCTGTGGCGCGCTGGTGCCGGGTGAAGGCCTGCCCGGCAGCGGCCTCACCGTGGCCAGCCCGCTGCAGATCGGCGGCGAGACCCTCACCCCGCCGCGCGCTGCGCCGGCGGTGGGCCAGCACAGCGCGCAGCTGCTGGCCGAAGCCGGCTACAGCGTCGACGAGGTGGCGGCCCTGCGCAGCCGCGGCGTGGTGGCCTGATGCACTTTCTGGAGACCCACCCGTGACCCGTTTCACCGAGACCACCGATGCCCATGCCGTTGTGCAGCTGCGGCGTGTGCACGAGCACGTTGCCGTCGTCACGCTGAACCGGCCTGCGGCGCGCAACGCCGTCAGTGCGGCACTGGCCCAGGCGCTGGACGCAGCCGTCAAGCAGGTGGAGGGCGACGACAGTGTGCGGGTGGCCATCCTCACCGGCGCCGGCGCCGCCTTCTGCGCCGGCGCCGACCTGAAGGAGATGGCCGCCGGCAGCGACCCGCATGCCCGCACCACGCCCGACGGCGGCTTTGCCGGGTTTGTCTTTGCGCCCAAGCGCAAGCTGTGGATCGCGGCCGTCAACGGCCCGGCGGTGGCCGGCGGCTTTGAGCTGGTGCTGGCCTGCGACCTGGCCCTTGCCTGCAGTGATGCGGTGTTCGGCCTGCCGGAGGTCAAGCGTGGCCTGTCGGCCGCGGCCGGCGGCATCTTCCGCCTGCCGCGTGTGCTGCCGCGCGGCCTGGCGCTGGAGCTGATCGCCACCGGCGACCCCATCACGGCGGCACATGCACAGCGCCTGGGCCTGGTCAACCAGGTGGTGCCGGCCGATGCGCTGCTGCCGGAGGCGGTGGCGCTGGCCCAGCGGGTGGCGGCCAATGCCCCGCTGGCGGTGCAATGGAGCCTGGAAGTGGCGCGCCGCGCGCACGACGTGGGCGAAGACGAACTGCGCCGCCATGCCCGCGAGGTGGTCGCGCGCATCCTGCAGACCGCGGACGCGCAGGAAGGCCCGCGCGCCTTTGCCGAAAAACGCGCCGCCCGCTGGCAGGGCCGTTGACCGCTGCCGCCACCACCCGCCACCCCAGCCCAGGACACCCCCATGAACAACCCGCCCGGCTTGAGCGTGCTGGCCGAAGGCCTGGCCTTTCCCGAAGGCCCGGTGGTGCTGGAAGACGGCTCGGTGGTGGTGGTGGAGATTGCGCGCGGTCGCATCAGCCGCTGGCGGCCCGGCGGGCAGGTGGACACCGTGGCCAGCCCGGGCGGCGGGCCTAACGGCGCGGCCCTGGGGCCCGACGGCGCGCTGTTCGTGTGCAACAACGGCGGGCTGAAGTGGCACCAGGACGCCGACGGCGGCCGGTTCCCGCACGGCCGGCCTGCAGACTACAGCGGTGGCCGCATCGAACGTGTCGACCTGGCCACCGGCCGGGTGGAACGCCTGTACGAACGCAGCGAACACGGCCCGCTGTCGGGCCCCAACGACCTGGTCTTCGACGGCCACGGCGGCTTCTGGTTCACCGACCTGGGTGAGATGGGGGAGACCCATGTGCAGCGCGGGGCGCTGTACTACGCGCGTGCCGATGGTTCGGCGCTGCGCCGCGTGGTGTACCCGCTGCTCACGCCCAACGGCGTGGGCTTGTCGCCCGACGGCCGCACGCTGTACGTGGCGGAAACGGTCACCGCCCGCCTGTGGGCCTTTGACGTGGCGGCGCCGGGCGAGTTGCGCCTGCAGGCCTGGCCGCACAACACCCCCGGCCGGCTGGTGTACGCGGCGCCGCACTACGGCCTGTACGACTCGTTGGCGGTGGAGGCCGGCGGCCATGTCTGCCTGGCCACCTGCGCCATGCCCGGGCTGGCCGGCATCACCGTGGTGGCTCCCAACGGCCAGCGGGTAGCGCAGGTGGCGCTGCCCGACCGCTCCACCACCAACATCGCCTTCGGCGGGCCGCAGCGCCAGACGGCCTACGTCACCTTGTCGCGCAGCGGGCGCCTGGTGGCGATGCCCTGGGCGCGGCCCGGGCTGGCGCTGCGACACTGAAACCTTGCTGCCAAGTTCGCTGCTGACCCGGGGCGGCAAGCAGTTGCCGATGAGCGACCCTCCGAAGGACTGCGCCTGACCGTGTTGCGAATCCCATGGAGCACCTGGTTCCCGGCCCTGGTGGAGCGCAACGTGCGCATCTACATGCTGGGCCAGTCGGTGTCCATCATGGGCACCTGGGTGCTGGACATCCTGCTCAACCTGGTGCTGTGGGAGGCCACACGCTCGCCGGCGCTGCTGGGGCTGCTGAACTTCCTGCTGTACATCCCGGGCCTGGTCATCACGCCCTGGTTTTCTTCCACCCTGACGGCGGCCAATGCCCGCGCGCGCACGCTGGCCGTGCTGGCCGGCGGCCTGGTGGTGGCGCTGCTGCTGGCCTGGCTGGTGTGGCCGGGCACGCCGGCCACCTCGCTGCTGCTGGCGCTGGCGCTGGCGCGCGGCGTGCTGGTGGGCATGGAGCAGCCTGCACGGCAGATGCTGCTGGCCACGTCGGTGTCGCACCCCTCGCGCATAGGCGGCGCGGTGGCGCTGAACACCATGGTCTTCCAGGTGGCGCGCATGACAGGCCCGGCGCTGGCGGCGCTGATGTTCGCCACCATCGGCGCGGCCTGGGGGTTTGTCTTCAGCGGCCTGGCCATCGTGGTCATGGCCGCCTGCGTGCTGCGCGTGGACGCCAGCACGGTGCCGCCGGCGCCCGAGCCGGCCGGCCGCCAAGGCCTGCGCGGCGCGCTGGACTTTGTGCGCAGCGACCGCTACGGCCGCCTCTTCCTGCCACTGGTGGCCTGCATGGCAGCCTTTGTGGGCGGCTACCAGACCCTGGTGCCGGTGCTGGCCGACGAGGTGTTGGGTGACACCACCCGCTGGACCAGCTGGTGCTTCGGCGCCGCCGGCGCCGGTGCGCTGAGCGCCGCGCTCGTGCTGGCCACCGGCCTGGCAGAGCGCGCGCTGCGCCGCCTGCCGGTGCTGCTGCCCTGGCTGGTGGCGCTGGCCCTGGTGGGCCTGGGCGCCGGTGGCGGGCCGCTGCCCGCTCTGCTGTGTTTCGGCGTCGTGGGCTTCGGCATGACGCTGGTGTCCACCGGCACCACCGCCACGCTGCACCGGCGTGTGCCGCCGGAGGCACGCAACGGCCTGATCGCGCTGGTGCTGGTGGCCTTCAACGGCGTGCTGCCGGTGGCACAGCTGTTGGCCGGCCTGCTGGCCCAGCACCTGGGCGTGCTGCGCAGCTTCCAGCTCATGGGGCTGGCCCTGCTGGCCAGCCTGCTGCTGCTGTTTGTGCCGCGCTGGCGTGCCTGCGGCAGGCTGGAGACGGACGCCGAGCGCCTGTAGGCGCCGTGCCCGCGCGGGCAGTTCCGCCAAGCGGAACAAGCAGCGCCCCGCCAGCAAGGAAGTGCGCGCGACTCCTAGCATGGCTGGGTGAATCTACCAAAACCAGTCCCTGCGCTACTTTCGCCTCTGACCTTGCGTGGCGTGCGCCTGCGCAACCGGGTGGTTGTGTCGCCCATGGCGACTTACCGTGCCATCGATGGCGTGGCGAACGACTGGCATCTCGCGCACTTTGGGAAGTTTGCGCTGGGGGGCGCCGGCCTGGTGTTCACCGAGGCGGTGAAGGTCGAGCCTTGTGGCCTGGGCACGGTCGGCGACATGGGCCTGTGGAGCGACCACCAATTGCCTGCGCTGGCCCGCATTGCATCCTTCATCAAGGCGCAGGGGGCCGTGGCCGGCATTCAACTGAACCATGCCGGTCGCAAGGCCGGCACGCTGCGCCCCTGGGAAGGGTTCGGTCCGCTGGACCGCAGTCAGCCCGTGGAAGGCCGTTCACACTGGCCCGTGCGGGGGCCCAGCGCCTTGGCCTTCATGGAGGGCTGGCCCGTACCGGAACCCATGTCCGAGGTTCAGGTCCAGCAGGCCATCCTGGCCTTTGGTCAGGCGGCACGGCGCGCGCATGAAGCGGGTTTCCAGGTGCTGGAGCTTCACGGAGCGCATGGCTACCTGTTGCATCAGTTTCTGTCGCCCGCTGCCAATCAGCGAAACGACGCTTGGGGCGGCACTCCAGAAAGGCGCCAACGTTTTGGCCTGGCCGTGGTGGATGAGGTGCGCCGCCATTGGCCGCAGGACAAGGCCTTGTTCTGGCGTATGGCTTCCGAGGACGAGTCGGGCTGGACGCTGGACGACTCGGCCGACTTGGCGCGCCGACTGCAAAGCCATGGCGTGGACTTGATCGACTGCTCCTCCGGCGGCATCAGCGGCCGCACGGCCACCGCCGGCGGCGCTGCGCGCCCGGCCGGCTACCAAGTGCCGTTTGCTGCGCATGTGCGCCGCGTGAGCGGCGTGCCCACCATGGCGGTGGGTCTGATCACGCAGGCCCGCCACGCACAAGACGTGATCGCCGAGGGACAGGCTGATCTGGTGGCTTTGGGCCGTGAGATGCTGCACAACCCCTCTTGGGCTGCCCATGCAGCGTGCGAACTGGGCGCCGGTACCGGATTTGAACAGCTGCCCCAGGAGTACGCCTGGTGGCTGCAGCGCCGCGCCGTTGCGCGCGCCGAGAAACCAGGGCATGCAGCATGAAGCGGGACGAGACCCTGCCGCCCTCTGCAGCGCCGCTGGCAGGTGTACGCGTGGCGGACTTCAGTGCCATGATGGCCGGCCCCTACTGCGGGCGCTGGCTGGCCGACCTGGGTGCCGAGGTGTGGAAGGTCGAGCCGCCCGGGGGCGACTTCATGCGCTCCCGGGCGCCGCTGCGCGCCGGGCGCAGCGCCTACTTTGCGCACCTCAACGCCGGCAAGCGCAGCGTGGTGCTGGACCTGAAGCAGGCGGGAGACTGCGACAAAGCCCGCGCACTGATCGCCTGCTCCGACGTGGTGCTGGAGAACTTCCGCCCGGGTGTGATGCAGCGCTTCGGGCTCGACTGGTCGTCGCTGAGCGGGCCCCAGCCCGGCTTGGTCTATTGCTCCATCTCAGGCTATGGGCAGCAGGGCGAAGCGGCAGAGCGGGCCGCCTATGCACCCATCGTGCACGCAGCCAGCGGACTGGACCTAGCGATGTTGGCCCTGCAGGACGAGCAGGAGCGCCCCGCCAACTGCGGTATCCAGATTGCCGACGTGCTGGCGGCGGTCTTTGCCGGCTTCGCCATCCAGACTGCACTGCTGCACCGCTGGCGCACGGGCGTGGGACAGCACATCGACCTCTCGTTGATCGACGGCCTGATGAGCCTGATGCCCTTCGAGATGCAATGCCTGCAGTTTCCCGGCGCGCACGCGCGGGCACTGTACAAGCCGTTGCCGGCCGTCGACGGGTTCGTCGTCGTGGCACCCCTGAGCCAGGCCAACTTTGTGGCGATGGCGCGTGCAATGGACCACCCGGAGTGGATAGACGACCCGCGCTTCGGCGATCCGGTGGCGCGGGCCGAGCATTGGCAGCCCCTGCTGGACGCGATGGCCGACTGGACCGCGCAGTACGCGGCGGCCGATTGCGAAGCGCGGTTGCTGGCGGCCGGCGTGCCGGCCTCGCGCTACGCGCGGCTCGAGGAGATGCTGCACGACCCGCAGTTGCGGCGGCGCGGCGGCATCCGCGAGGTCCGCGACGGCGCAGGCCCCTTGCTCGTGTCGGGCCTGCCATTCGGGCTCTCGGCCAGCCACCTGCCCCAGGACCTGCGTGCGCCGGACCTGGGCGAACACGATGCCGAACTGGCCAGGCTGCTGGCCGGCGCGGCGCAGAGTGGACAACAACCCCGACAACAGGAGACAAGCCCATGAAGACCCCGTTTCACCGCCGCAGCGTTCTGCATGCACTGGCCGCCCTGGGTGTGAGCACGACGCTGGCCCCGGCGTTTGCGCAAAGCTACCCCAACAAGCCGATCAAGCTCGTCGTGCCCTTCGTGCCCGGCGGACCAACGGACGCCTTTGCGCGCAGCTTCGGCCAGGAGCTGGCTGCGGTGCTGGGGCAGGCCGTGGTGATCGACAACCGTGCCGGTGCCGGCGGCAACATCGGCACCGACGCCGTGGCAAAGTCGCCACCGGATGGCTACACCGTCGGCATCGGAGTCAACGGCCCGCTGGCGGCGAACCAGCAGCTGATGGGCCGCCTGCCCTACGACCCGGTGAAGGACCTGACACCGCTGGCGCTGCTGTTCAAGGCGCCCAACGCACTGGTGGTGCGGGCTGATTCGCCGGCCAAGGACCTGAACGACCTGCTGAAGATGGCCCGTGTTCAGACCGGCGCCTTGGCCTATGGCACGGGCGGGCCGGGCAGCAGTTCGAACTTCTCTGGCGAACTGCTGAACACGCTGGCCGGCGTGAAGATCACGGCTGTGCCCTACAAGGGCGACGGGCCGGCGCTTATCGACGTGCTGGGCGGCACGCTGCCCATGGCCTTCCTGAGTCTGGGTACGACGGCCGAGCACATCAAGAGCGGCCGCCTGCGGGCCTTGGCCGTGACCTCTGCGCAGCGTGTACCGCTGTTTCCCGAGGTGCCCACGATGCAGGAGGCCGGGTTGCCGGGCTATGAGATCACGGCCTGGTACGGCCTCATCGCCCCGGCGGGGCTGCCGCCTGCCGTGACGCAGCGGCTGAACGAGGCCACGGTGCGCATCATGAACAGCGCCGAGATGCAGGCCAAGATCGCGTCGATGGGCGGCTTCGTGGCCGTCGGCACGCCCGCCGAGTTCCAGCAGTTCATCCTTTCCGAGATTCCGAAGTGGACGCAACTGGCCAAGGACTCCGGCATCAAGCTGTACTGAACGGCGAGGGGCCCGCGCCGCAGATGAACGAGGCAAGCGGTGCGGCGACGGGCCCGCTGCGCGGCCTGCGCGTGCTCGAACTGGGCCATTTCGTGTCGGCCCCGTACTGCACACGCCTGCTGGCCGACCTGGGTGCGGAGGTCATCAAGGTCGAAGCGCCTGGCGTCGGCGATCCGATGCGCAGCAGCGGCCGCTTGGTGCAGGGGCGTGCGTTGTGGTGGTCGTCACTGGCGCGCAACAAGAAGCTGGTGACCTTGGACCTGCGGCGGCCCGAGGGCCAGGCGCTGGCGCTGAAGCTGGCCGCGCGCTGCGACGTGGTGGTGGAGAACTTCCGCGCTGGCCAGCTGGAGAAGTGGAACCTGGGCTGGGATGCGTTGCAGCAGGTCAACCCGCGGGCCAGTCTCGTGCGGGTTTCGGGCTTCGGCCAGCACGGGCCTTATCGCGACCGCGTGGCCTTCGCTGCCATCGCCGAAGGCACGGGCGGCCTGACCTATGTGACGGGCGCCGACGCACAGTCGCCGCCGACGAGGCCCAGCCTCAGCCTGGGAGACAGCATCACCGGGCTCAACGCCTTCGGCATGCTGTTGGCGGCGCTCTACGAGCGCGACAGCGTGGGTACAGGGCGCGGGCGCTGCATCGACATCGCGATGTATGAGAGCGTGTTCGCGATGATGGACGGGGCGATCACCGAGTACGGCGCGCTGGGCGAGGTGCGTCGGCCGGCAGCGGCCACGGCCGTGTTCAGCCCCAGCGGGGCTTTCGCCGCCCGCGACGGGCGCTGGATGATGCTGACGGCCAGCGGCGACGCCGTGTTCCGGCGCCTTGTCACCGCGATGGGCATGCCCGGGCTGGCCGACGACCCGCGCTTCGTGCACAACGCTGATCGGGTACGGCACGCGCAACCGCTGGCCGCATTGATCTCCGGCTGGATGGCCCAGCACGATGCTGCCCAGATCGAGGCCTTGTTCAGCGCGGCCTCGGTGCCCGTCACGACGGTCTACTCGATGGCGGATTGCGCCGGCGACGCGCACTTCGCCGCTCGCGGTACGGTGCTGCAGGTGCAGGACGGCTTCTTCGGCCCCCTGCTGCACCCGCCCATTGCCGCGCGTTTCGCCGATGACGGCGAGCAGCCTGTTGTGCGCTGGGCAGGCGGCGCGCTGGGGCAACACAACGAAGAGGTCTTCGGCGGCCTGCTGGGCCTGAGCAGCGCCGAGTTGGCACGCCTTCAGGTGGACGGCACGGTCTGAAACAGCGGGCGGGCATCCGCACCCGCGCCGGTTGCCGCTACTGCTTCTCGATGCCCGCCGCCTGCATCAGCCGACCCCATTGCACGAGGTCGTCGCGCACGGTCTGGTCCAGTTGGGCCGGCGTCGACAGGGACGGCGTCACGGCGGCCGCCGCGTAGCGCGTTGCGACCTCGGGGCGGTCCATGGCCTTGCGCACCGCCTCGTACAGGCGCTGCACCACGGCGTCGGGCGTACCAGCAGGCGCCACCAGCCCGTTCCAGGACACCAGCGTGGCGCCCGGGTAGCGTTCGGCCAGCCCAGGCACGTCGGGCAGGAAGGGGCTGCGCTGGCTGTCGGTGGTGGCCAGCGCGCGCAGGCGGCCGGCCTTGACATGGGCCGCGCCGCTGGCGGCGTCGACCACGGCCACGCTGACCGTGCCGCCCTGCAGGTCGGTCAGCACCTGCGGCGAGCCCTTGTACGGGATCGGGTTGAACTGCGTGCCGGTGGCCGTGGCCAGCAGCGAGATCGCCAGCTGGGCCGTGGAGGAACCGTGGGCCACGTCAATCGCGCGGTTCTGCGACCGGGCCAGCGCTACCAGCTCCTCGACCGTACCGGCCGGGAAGTCGGCCCGCGCCACGTACATCATCGAAACGCGGCCGAGGCTGGCGATGCCGCGGAAGTCGTTGACCGGGTCGTAGCTCAGGCGCTTGTGCAGGTGGTAGTTGGTGACGAACACCGAACTGGCGGCGAGCAGCAGCGTGTAGCCGTCAGGCCGGGCGCGGGCCACCGCTTCGGCGCCGATGATGCCGTTGGCACCGGCCTTGTTGTCGATGAGCACGGGCTGGCCCAGCGCTTCCTGCAGCGCCGGCAGCAGCGGGCGGATGACGTTGTCGCTGAACGAGCCGGGCTGCTGGGGCACGACGATGGTGACGGGCCGCGTCGGGTAGCTCGTCTGCGCCCGCGCAGGGCCGCAGCACGCGGCAGCGGCGGCCAGCAGCAGCGTGCGGCGGCGCGGGTGAAAGTGCGGGTTCGATGACGGCATGGCGGGGTCTCCTCTCGGGTGATGGGCCTTGGGCCCTGTCAGGTGAAGAAGCCGTCGAGTCCGGCTGCCGGCTCGTAGCGGCCGCCGCGCCAGACCAGGCGCGTGGGGCCGGCCAGCGCCTGCTCGGTTACCGAGTGCGCCGGGTCGCCCGGAAAGGCGAGCACGCGGGTGCCGCCGTCGAGCGCGTGCTCGGGCTGCACCAGGGGTGCCGGCCGAGCGGCAGCGCTGGCCAGGGCCTGGGCGACGTCGGCGTGCCGTGCCAGCGTGGCCAGGTTCACGAGCTGCGGCGGTGCCAGCAGCAGGTGCCCCAGCCAGTAGCGTTGCAACGCGTCGCGCGGACGCAGCCACAGGCTCTCGACCGTCTCGTGCCCGTCGTGGTGGGGCCGCTCGCCGGCCGGCAGGCGGGCCACGAAGAACCAGGTGTCGAAGCGCTTCGGCGAAGTCGAGGGCTGCGGCGTGATCCAGCGCGAATGCGCTTGCAGCTGCCCGGCATCCAGACCGCGGACGCCGCACTCTTCGGCGAGCTCGCGCAGCGCCGCCGCGCGCACGGTGTCGATGAGCGGGCTGCCCGGTGCGTCGCGTGGGTCCACCTTGCCGCCCGGGAACACGTGCACGCCGCCGTGCACGTCGGAGCGCTGATGCCGCTTGAGCAGCAGCACCTCGGGCGCGCCTGGTGCGTCGCGCAGCAGCATGATCGATGCCGACAGGCGCGGCGCCTCGTTCACGAAGCGCGGCTCCGGGCTCATATCACCGCCGCGCGCTGCAGCGCCTCGATCTCGCTGTCGGCCAGGCCCAGCAGCCCGGCATACACCTGCCGGTTGTGGGCACCGAGCGCCGCCCCGGGCCAAGCCACGCCCGGCTGGCTGCCGCCGCCATCGAAGCGCGCGGCGATGGGCGGGTGCAGCAGCGTACCGGCCTGCGGATCGTGCACGGGGATCACGCTGCCACGCTCGCGGTAGTGCGCGTCGTCGGCACAGTCGGCGACCGAGTAGACCTTGCTGGCCGGCACCGACGCGGCATGCAGCACCGCCTGCACGCTGGCGCTGTCGTGCTCGGCCACCCAGGCGCCGATCAGCGCGTGCAGCGCCGCGCGGTGGGTGACCCGGTCGGCGTTGTCCGCGAACCTCGGATCGGTGGCCAGCGCCGGGCGGCCCATCGCCGCAGCCAGCCGCCCGAAGACGGTGTTGCCAGAGGCGGTGATGAACACCCAGTGGCCGTCGCGGCTGCGGAACGAGCCGGAGGGGCTGAACACCACGGTCGAGGCGCTCGGCGCGCGCACCACGCCCAGCGCCGAGTACTCGGTGATGGCGGCGTCCATCATCGCGAACACGCTTTCATACATCGCGATGTCGATGCAGCGGCCGCGCCCGCTGCCGCCGACATCGCGTTCGTAGATTGCGGCCAGCAACATGCCGAAGGCGTTGAGCCCTGTGATGCTGTCGCCCAGGCTGACATTGGGCCGCGACGGCGGTTGGCCGGCACCGCCTCCGGTGATGAAGGTCAGCCCGCCCACGGCTTCGGCGATGGGCGCGAAGGCGACGCGCTGGCTGTAGGGGCCGCTTTGGCCGAAGCCCGAGATGCGGGCCAGGATGCAGCGTGGGTTGACCCGCTGCAGCGCATCCCAGCCCAGGTTCCACTTCTCCAGCTGGCCGGCGCGGAAGTTTTCCACCACCACGTCGCAGCGCTCGGCCAGCTTCAACGCCAACGCCTGGCCCTCGGGCTGCCGCAGGTCCAGTGTCACCAACTTCTTGTTCCGCGCCAGGGACGACCACCACAGCGAGCGTCCACCCGACTGGCGCCCGTTGCTGCGCATCGGGTCGCCGCCTTGCGGTGTTTCCACCTTGATGACCTCCGCGCCCAGGTCGGCCAGCATGCGCGTGCACAGCGGGGCCGAGACATAGTGCCCGAGTTCCAGCACGCGCAGGCCCTGCAGCGGCCCGCTGGGGCCGCCCCGGGCGGGCGCGGCATCGGTGGCTTTGGTGTCCTTCACGTGCGGGCCAGCAGGCACTCGGCGTACGCCGCCTCGCGTGGCGGCGTGCCCTGCGTCGCGCTGGCGCTGATGACGCAACTGCGGCGGCCTCGCTTGCGCAGCCTCGGGCTGAGCAGGGTGTGCACCGACTCGACGGCGCGCAGGTAGTGCACGTCGACGCTCAGCGGGCGCCAGGTCGTCGCCGGGTCGAGCTGTTCGTGGGCGAGCCGGGTGGCGACGCTCAGCAGCGCGGCAGCGGTCGCGCCGCCATGCACCGCGGGCAAGGACAGTGCACCCACCAGCCGGCGGCGAAAAGGCATCGACCACGCACCGGCTTGGGCCTGCAGGCCCAGCACGCGGGCCAGGCCGTGTTCGGTGCCGTCGGGCGCGTCAGGCTCGCATGCGGTTGGCAAGGGTGGCGTGTCGGCGGGCTTGTCCTGCATGCCTGGGTGCGAGCCGATGGCGTAGGTGGAACTGGCATAGGCCACGGCGCGCCCTGAGTTTGCACAGCACGCCTGTGCACGGACGAGCGCGAAACCGCCGGAGAGGTGCAGCGTCCGGGCCTGCACGAACACCGCGCCACCCTCGTCGGCGTCGGCAGCGAACTCGCAGCGCAAATCGATGGTGGCGATCAGGCAAGGCCGCTCCAGAGCCAGGTAAACCGAGGCGCTGCAGCTGTGGTCGAGCAGTCCCAGCACCGCCAGCGGGTCGACCCGGCCCTGGGCTGTGGCATTGGCCGCGTTCAGCGGCATGCGGATGCGGGCGCCCTCGGCGTCGGCGCCTTCCCACACGAAACCCAGGGTGCGGGCGTAGGGCACGGCGGCCAAGTGGGTGGCCGGGTCGGCCGCTGCGGGAAAGTGGCCCGGCCAGGTGCGGACTTGGGCGTTCATGCCGCAAAGCTAGTGCGCGCCGCCGCGGTCGTCGACGCCGCACCCGCACTCTTCCGCTGCGCGGAAGGGTCGGCGTCTCAGGGCAGGGTGGTGGGCTGGTGCGCGGCTGGCCGGGTGGCGCTGCGGTCGGCCGCCTGGAAGGCGGCGGCGATACGCGATGCCGCGGCGGCCAGCGCCAGGCTCGGGCGTCGCAGGTCGGCATCGCCTTGCAGCGATTCGGTGCGGATGCCCAGGCTGATCGCGAGGTGCCGGCCGGCCAGGCCCCGCAGCGGCATGGCCACGCCGGTCCAGCCCGGGCGCACGACACCCTCGCTGCGGCACATGCCGTAGCGGCCGAAGTCTGCCTGCGCCTGCTGGGCGATGCGGCGCAGATCGGTTTCGCGCTGTGGGCTGATGAGGCACAGCTGGTTGAGCACCGCAGTCTGCTGGGCTGACTCCATCGCAACGTACAGGGCGCGGCCCACTGAACTGTCCAGCAGCGCACGGTGGGTGCCGATGTCCGACAGCGGGCTGCCTTCGGTGCCGTGCGAGGCCTCGATGTAGACCGCGTGCAAGCCTTCGGCGATGGCCAGGCATACGCTGCCATGGCTGTCGTTGGCCAGCTGCTTGAGGTGCATGCGCGCAAGGTCGCGCTCGGGCAGCGAGGCCAGAACGGGGTGTCCGATGGACAGCACGTTGGCGCTGAGCGCGTACTTGCGCCGCAGCGGGATGTTGCGCAGGTACCCGAGCTGCGTCAGCGTGTACGTCAGCCGCGCGACGGTGGCCGGCGGCAGCCCGGCCCGGTGCGCGATCTCGCCGTTGCCCAGCTCGACGTCGTTGGCCTGGAAGCAGGTCAGGATGCGCATGCCTCGGGCGAGCGCGGTGACAAAGTCGGGGTCTTCTTTGTGCATGTTGTCTCCTGCACGCGGGCCTTGGGGCCGGCGCCATGGCGCAGCCTAGCCAACTTATCGGTCCTTCCATTGTGCGGAAAACCTGGGGGTCGGGCAGGCCGCGGCGTGCGACGCTGGCTAGATTGCGGGTCAATGGACCCCGCAGCGCCCGAATCCCTGCATCCGGCCGCCGGCCCGCTGAGCGGCCTGCGCGTCGTGGAGTTCGCCGGCATCGGGCCCGGCCCCTTCGCCTGCATGATGCTCTCGGACATGGGAGCCGACGTGCTGACCGTGGACCGGCCGGACCGAGCCCCGGCGGTGGCCACGGATGTGGTGCGGCGCGGCCGCACGGTCACGGTGGCCGATTTGAAGGATCCGCTGCAGCGCGACGCCGTGCTGGCGGTGCTGGAGCGGGCCGACGCGCTGGTCGAGGGCTTTCGTCCGGGTGTCATGGAACGCCTGGGCCTGGGGCCCGAGATCGTTGCGCGGCGCAATCCGCGGCTGGTTTACGGGCGCATGACCGGCTGGGGGCAACAGGGGCCGCTGGCGGCAGCGGCCGGGCACGACATCAACTACATCGCGATCACCGGTGCGCTGTACGCGATCGGCACGGCCGACGGCGGGCCGCTGCCGCCGTTGAACCTGGTCGGCGACTACGGCGGCGGCAGCCTCTACCTGGTGGTAGGGCTGCTCGCGGCCCTGCTGGAAGCACAGCGTTCCGGGCGCGGACAGGTCGTCGACGCAGGCATCAGCGACGGCGTGATCCATCTGATGAGCAACCTGGTCGGCCGGCAGCTGCGCGGCGCTTACGCCGAGCGGCGCGGCGCCAACCTGCTGGACGGTGGACACCCCTACTACGCCAGCTACGAAACCGCCGACGGCCGGCATGTGGCCATCGGCGCCATAGAACCGCAGTTCTTCGCCGAGTTGTGCCGGCGCCTGCCGTTACCTCCCGCCTTGTGGGACGCTCAGGTTGATCCTGCGCGGTGGCCGCAGCTGCGCGAGGCGATTGCGGCCCGCGTTCGGCAGCGCACGCAGGCCGAGTGGGTGGAGCTGCTCGAGGGCAGCGACTGCTGCTTTGCGCCCGTGCTGCCGCTGAGCGAAGTGCCGCGCCATCCGCACAACGTGGCGCGGCAGGCCTTCGTGCAGGTGGCCGGCGTGGCGCAGCCCGCACCCGCACCCCGTTTTTCGCGCACCCCGTCGGCCGTGCAGGGGCCTGCGGGGCCTGCCGCCTGGCCGCTGGAGCAGGCCCTGCAGCGCTGGTGCCCGCAGGGCTGAGCGCCGACCTCGTTCGCCTACCCACCCTTCGTTTCCAACCCAGGACTTCACGAGACGCCCATGGACTTCCGCTACTCCGACGACACGCTGGCGATGCAGGCTTCGACCCGCGAGATGGTTGACGACCTGCTGAAGCTGGAGCCCGAGTTCCACACCACCGGCGAAGTGCCGGCGGTGGTGGACCCCACGTTGCAGAAGATGGGCCTGTACGGCATGGCCATTCCCGAGGCCTACGGCGGTACCGACATCGACAAGGTGACCGGTGCGCTCGTGCAACTGGAGCTGGCCCGCCTGCCGCCGCAGTTCTGGCCGCTCGTTCGCTCGGCGCTGGGCCCGACGCCGCACGCCATCGTGCGGCACGGCACGCAAGCGCAGAAGGACCGCTGGCTGCCGGCCGTCGCGTCCGGCGAGAAGCGGGTGTGCATCGCCCTCACCGAGCCCGGCGGCGGCTCGGACGTGGCGGCGATGAAGTCGACTGCGGTGCGCCGCGGCGACCGGTGGGTGATCAACGGCACCAAGACGCTGATCTCCAACGCGAACAAGGCCGACGTGATCATGGTCATGGCCAAGACCGACACTGCAAAGGGGCGCGACGGCGTTTCCGCCTTTCTGGTGGAGCCGTCTGCACCAGGCCTGCGCATCAGCCCGCCGATGAAGACCATGGGCTGGATGGTCGACGGCCTGTTCGAACTTTCCTTCGAGAACTGCGAGATTCCGGCGGAGAACCTGCTGGGCCAGGAAGGGCGCGGCTTCTACTACGCGCTGGAGGGGCTGAGTGAGGCCCGCGTGAACGTCGGCTGCCAGGCCTTGGGCGGCGGGGACATCGCGCTGCAGCACGCGCTGCAGTATGCGAAGGACCGCGTAACCTTCGGCGTGCCGCTGGCCAGCCACCAGGCGGTGCAGCACATGTTGGCCGACATGGCGATCGAACAGCACACGGCTCGGTTGCTGCTGCTGGAGGCCGCCTGGGGCATCGACCACGGCGGCGACGTGCGGCTGAAGTCCTCATATGTCAAGGTTTTCTGCACCGAAGCCGCCAATCGCACTGCCGACAAGGCGCTGCAGATTTTCGGCGGCGCGGGCTACGTGCACGGCATGGTCGTCGAACGTGTGTACCGCGATCTGCGAGTACTGCGCATCTACGAAGGCGCCTCAGAGATCCACCGCAACATGATTGCGCGGCAGTTGCTGCGCGACTGACGGCCTGGCCGGCCAGCACGCGGGGGAGGGAGGAAGGCCGCGCGTGCGGCTTGCGGGCTATGCTCGCTTGCGACAATCGGTAGAACCATTTAATAATCGGGTCTTCCAGGTGCTCAATGCCGGAGGAGGCCTACCCTGTCGACGATCACCGTCGCGCACGCGTTCACGCAGCGCCTCAGCGCACCGAGCCCGCAGGCGGCACATGCGCAGGCGGCGTTCCGGAGCGCGCTGATCCCGCTGCGAGGGCCGTTCACAGCGGGCTTGGGCTCGGGCGCCAGTGAACTCATCTCGGGCAGCCTCCCGCTCGGCCAAGACGCAGCAGGTGGCAACATCATGGCGTTGCCAATCGCGTTGCCTACGGTGCTGGCGGGCATGCCGGACGCGATCAGGGGCCCCGTCTCGTCGCCGCATGCTGCGCCGACAGCACCGCCGACTGAAGGCGCGCACTTGCGTCCCTGCGTGATCGAGCGCGACACCATCGTCCGTGACCGCGGCGCGGCCAGGTCGGCCCGCCGAGCCGCCGCGCGATGATCATCGCGAAGCGCACGGCATGTTGACCGTAGAGACGCTGGCCGAGCTTGGCGCGCACGTCGGCCTTGACATCGGGCACAGCGACTGGCTGACGATCGATCAAGCGCTGATCGACCGTTTTGCCGAGCTCACAGGCGACCACAACTGGTACCACGTGGACGTGGCGCGTGCAGCGCGTGAACTGCCCGGCGGCCGCACGCTGGCGCACGGGCTGCTGACGCTCTCGCTGGTGCCGGGCCTGGCCGGGCAGATCGTGCAGGTGCGCCGCCATGGTCGCGCCTTCAACTACGGCTTTGACCGCGTGCGCTACCCCGAGCCGGTAAGCGCCGGCGACCGTGTCCGCCTGCACATGCACGTGCTGGCCGCCGACGCCGTGCCCGGCGGCACGCTGCTCAAGCGCCGCTACACCATGGAACGTGAAGGCGCCGCCAAGCCCGCCATGGTGGCCGACATGCTCAGCCTGATCGTGGGCTGAACACATCCACCGCGCGACGCCCGCGGCCCTCTTGACCGAACCCCTCTGACCCTCCAGCTGCCATGACTTCCACTTCCTCTTCGCCGCTGAGCGGCCTGCGTGTTCTGGACTTCACCATCATGATGGCCGGGCCCTATGCCACGCGCTACCTGGCCGACATGGGTGCCGATGTCATCAAGATCGAAGCGCCGGAAGGCGACTACATACGCCAGCGCGAGCCCCTGCGCGAGGGCTGCAGCGCCTACTTCGGCCACCTCAATGCCGGCAAGCGCAGCCTGTGCCTGGACTTGAAGGACGCCGCCTCGGTGGCGGCGGTGAAGACCATGGTGGCACAGGCCGACGTGCTGGTAGAAAACTTCCGGCCTGGCGCCATGGCCCGTCTGGGACTGGGCTACGAGGCGCTGCGGGAGATCAACCCGCGGCTGGTGTATTGCTCCATCTCGGGCTTCGGGCAAACCGGCCCCGATGCCGGGCGCCCGGCCTACGCCCAGATCCTGCAGGCCGCCTCGGGCTACGAAGCGGCCTTGGCGGGCTACCAGGACCACGGCGACCGGCCGGCCAATACCGCCATCTTCATCGCCGACGTGCTGGGTGCCTTGTACGCCTGCAACGGCATCCTGGCCGCGCTGCAGCACCGCCATGCCACGGGCCTGGGCCAGCACGTGGACACCACCTTGCTGGAGGGCATGCTCAACCTCATGCCCTACGAAGTGCAGGAAGCGCAGTTTCCGGCCGACAAGCGCCGCCCGGTGTACCCGCCGTTCAAGGCGGCAGACGGCTGGCTGATGATTGCCGCGGTCAACCCGCGCAACTTCGAGGCGCTGCTGGATGCCATCGCCGTGCCCGGCTGGCGCGAGGACCCCACACTCGCCACCGAACGGGGCCGCCAGCAGCACTGGGACGCGGTGATGGCGCGGGTGGAAGCCTGGACTTCACAGCGCAGCCGCGCCGAGTGTGAACGGGTGATAGGCGGGGCTGGTGTGCCCATCACCGCCTATGCCAGCGTGCGTGAAGCGCTGGCCGGCGCGCAGCTGCAGCACCGCGACTCGCTGGCCACCGTGCAAGATGCCGCTGGCGAGTACCGTGTGCCCCAGCTGCCCTTCAGCCTGTCGGCCGCGCACATCCGGGTCGGCGCACAAGTGCCGGCGCTGGGCGAACACTCCGAAGAGATCCTGGCCGAGTGGGCGGGCCTGCAGGGCGAAACCCTGCAGGCGGTGCTGGCCAGGGGCCGGCGCGGCGCGTGATGGGGTGGGGCGGCGCGCCGGCGCCGTCCCAGCGCCGGCGCGCCGCCAGGGGCTCAGGAAGGCTTGATGTCGGTGCGTGCCACCACCGGCGTCCATTGCTGGATCTCGTCGCGGATCATCTGTTCAAACTCGGCCGGTGTGCTGCTGCGTGCCGCCACATTGCGGTCGGAGAACAGCTTGCGCACCTCGGGCCGTGCCACGGCTTGCACGATGGCGGCATGCAGCTTGTTCGCGATGTCGTCCGGCACGCCCTTGGGGGCCAGCAGGCCGAACCAGGCCTGGCTGCGGAAGCCCGGCACGCTGTCGGCCACGGCCGGCACACCGGGCAGGATGTCGGTGCGCGTGGGCGTGCCCACTGCCAGGTAGCGAATGCGGCCCGCCGCCACCATGCTGGCGCCGTCCAGCCCGGTGGTGAAGGCGGCATGCAACTGGCCGCCGGCGAAGGCCGTCACCATGGGGGCGCCGCCGGCATAGGGAATGTGTTGCATCTTCAGCCCGGCCAGTTCGTTGAGCAGCTCGCCGGTGAGGTGGGAGATGGAGCCGCTGCCCACAGAACCGAAGTTGATCGCGTTGCCCTGCTCCTTGGCGAAGCGAATGAAGTCGTCCAGCGTGCGGTGCGGGCTCTCGGCCGGCACGGCCAGGATCATGGGTACGATGGCCACGGTGGACAGCGGGCGCAGGTCGCGCAGCGTGTCGTAGGGCAGCTTGCGTATCAGGCCGGCCAGGGCATTGGGGCCGCTGTTGCCGAACACCAGCGTGTAGCCGTCGGCCGGTGCCTTGGCCACCGCATCGGTGCCCACGGAGCCGCCGGCGCCGGCGCGGTTTTCGATGATGATGGTCTGGCCCAGTGTCTCCGACAACGGGGCCTGTATGGCGCGTGCCAGCTGGTCGGTGCTGCCGCCGGCCGGATACGGCACGATGATGCGCAGCGGCTTGGACGGCCAGGCGTCCTGGGCCACGGCGCTCAGGGGCGCGAGCAGGGCGGCGGCGGTCAGGGCGAGCAGGTGACGGCGGTTGGGGAAGCTCATGAATATGTCTCCTGGGGCGGCATGGCCGCGTCGGGGGGAAGGCCGGGGAAGGGCCGGGGCAGGGTGTCCGCGCCACCTGGGAGCGCAGGTATCGATGCGCAGACTGCTATGGTATAAAGGCTCAACCAATGAATATCTCAGTGGATACCCCTGCATCGGTTCTGCCCGCGTTCAGCGCCATCACGCCGCAGCGTGCCTTTGAAGACATCGCGGCGCAGATCCGCGGCCTCGTGGCGCAAGGGCGGCTGAAGCCTGGAGACCGGTTGCCGCCGGAGCGCGAGCTGGCCGCCATGTTTCGGGTCAGTCGCAACACGCTGCGCGAGGCGCTGAGAGCGCTGGAACTGGCCGGCATGATCGAGTCGCGCAAGGGCGCGAGCGGCGGCGCCTTTGTGCGGCCCGGCAATGCCAAGGTGGTGGTGGGCGGCATGCGCGACCTGTACCACCTGGGTGCCATCACGCCGGACCACCTGACCGAAGCGCGCATCTGGCTCAGCGAACTGGTGGTTCGCGTGGTGTGCGAGCGCGCCACCGAAGACGATCTGGCTGCGCTGCAGGCCAATGTGGACGCGGCGCGGGTGGCCGACGAAGCGGGTGACTTCGACGAGCGCCAGCGCCTGCACCGCGAGTTTCATCTCATCCTGGCGCGCGCCACGCGCAACCCCATCGTCGCCATCACCATGGAAGGCGTGATGGAAGTGCTGGGCCACTTCATCAGCCAGATCGGGCCCAGCGCCAACCCCTTCACGCTGCCATCACGCCGGCGACTGCTGCGCCACCTGCGAGACCGCAACGCGGACGCTGCGGTGGCCGAGATGGCGCGGTTTCTGGAGCGCATGCGCGAGGACTACCTGGCGCTGTGGCAGGCCCGCCAGGGCGGCTGAAGGCCCGGCTTGCCTGAACGCGCACGGGGCTTCAGCGCACCGGCGCCACCAGCGTCCACTGCAGCAGCGTGTACGGGGGCGTGGCCTGCTCATGGGCCTCGAACACCCCCTGCACCTCGGCCCCCAGGGCCACGGTCTGCAGCGGGTCGCCCAGCAGGTTGCCCAGCAGGCGCACGCCGCCGGCCTGCGGCAGTTCCACCAGCACGACCAGGTAGGGGCCGTGTGCCTTCAGCGCCGGGTGCGAGGGGTGCCACACACGCTCCCAGCTGTAGATGCGGCCGCGCGGCGCCACGGCCTGCCAGCCGGGGTCAAAGGCATGGCAGCGGTGGCAAAGGTACTCCGGCCCCAGCTGCCAGGTGCCGCAGGCGCTGCAACGCTGCACCAGCAGCCGGCCTTCGCGCAGGCCTTGCCAGAAGGGCGCCGTCAACGCGTCCGGGGCCGGCGCCGGCAGGCCCGGCGGCAGGTAGCTGCTGGACGGGCCCGGGGTGAGGGCGGTGGGGGCCGTGTCATTCACAACACGTTCTCCGAACCCAGCAGCAGGCTGCTGGTGGGGGTGACCAGCGGCGCGCTGATGACCAGGGCCACGTCGCGCCGGCGCGCCGGGCTGGTGGATTCGCCGCGCACCTGGCGCACCGCTTCCAGCATCAGCCCCAGGCCATGCATGTAACACTCGGCCAGGTGGCCGCCGCTGGTGTTCAGCGGCAGGCGGCCGTCGGGGGCGATCAGGTGGGGCAGCTGCAGGAAGTCGTTGGCTTCGGCCGGTGAAAAGAAACCGTGCTCGACCAGCGCCATGGCCACGGCGCCGGTGAAGTTCTCATAACACTGCACGCTGCCCACGTCGGCCGGGCCCACGCCGGCCATGCGGTACAGCGCCTGCGCCGTACCGCGCTGGTTGGCGCTGGCGTAGTCGGGGGCGTTGTGCGGCTGCGCGCCGGCGCGGTAGGCGCCGCCGGCCGCCGCACCCAGCAGCCACACCGGCCGGCGTGCATGGCGTGCGCGGTCTGCGCTCATCAGCACCAGGGCTGCGGCACCGTCGTTTTCCATGCAGCAGTCAAAGAGCCTGAAGGGCTCGACGATCCAGCGTGCGCTGTCGTAGCGGGCTTCGTCCAGCGGCTTGCCGTGCATGACCGCACGCGGGTTGGCCTGGGCATGGTGGTAACAGGCGAGGGCGATGGCGCGTTGCGCCTCGGGCCGTATGCCGTGTTCCTGCAGGAAACGCTGCACCCGCAGCGCAAACTTCTGCGGCGGAGCGATCACGCCGTAGGGCGTCTGCCAGGCCATCTCGCCGCCCAGGGCGTTCTGGCCCACGGACTGGCCAAAACGGCCAAACTCTCCCTGCGCCAGGGCGCGGTGCACCACCACGCAGTCGGCCAGCCCGGCGTTGATGGCGGCGGCGCCGCTGGCCACGGCGGCGGCGCCGCCGCCGCCACCGCCGCCCCACTGCATCGTGGCCCAGCGCAGTTCGTGGACGCCCAGCGCCGTGGCCAGGCGCACGGCGTCGTTGCGCTCGTTGGCGTAGGAGGCAAAGCCGTCGACCTCGCGCGGGTCTATGCCGGCGTCGGCGCAGGCGGCCAGGATGGCCCGCAGCGCCAGCTTGAACTCCGGTTCAGGCGCCTGCCCGTGTTTGTAGTAGGTCGTCTCGCCTATGCCCACCACGGCCACACGACCGCGCAGCGTGCGTGTGATGTCGCCGCAGGCGGTGGTGACCGGCATGGCGGCGCCTGTCGCTTCAGGCCGGGCCGGCGCCGGCCAGGCGCTCGCCGAACACACCGGCCTGGGCCAGCGCGGTGATGCGCTGTTCGTCCAGCCCCAGCACGTCGCGCAGGATCTCCTGGCTGTGTTCGCCTATGGTGGGCGCGGGCTTCGGGTCCACCACCGGGGTGTGGCGAAAGCGCAGCGGCGAAGCCACGTGCGGCACCTGGCCCAGCGTGGGGTGGGGCACCCAGCTCACCGCATCCCGCGCGCGGGCTTCCGGGGCGCGCAGCGCGTCGCCCACGCTGCGCACCTCGCCGCAGGGAATCTTGGCGCGGCGCATGCGGTCCTGCCAATAGGCCCAGGGCTGTTGCACAAAGATCTCGTCCAGCGTGGCAAACAGCTCGGCCTGGCGGGCCAGGCGCCCATTGCGGTCGGCCAGCACGGCGTCGTTGGCCAGGTCGGGGCGCTCCAGCACCTGCAGGGCCAGGCGGTTGAAGATCTTGTCGTTGCCGCAGTTGATGTAGAAGGCCTGGTCGGCCGACTGGAAGACCCCCGACGGGCAGGTCTCGGTGCTGGTGTTGCCATGGCGCCGGTGTTCAAAGCCGGTCATCAGGTGCTGCATGGAGGCCCAGCCGGTCATCATCAGCGCGGTGTCGAACAGGCCCACCTCGACGTACTGGCCTTCACCCAACCGGTGGCGAGCCACCAGCGCGCCCAGCACGGCATTGCCCACCATCATCGCGGTGCTGATGTCCATCACCGCCGATGAGGCGCGCACACCCTGGCGGTCGGGGTAGCCGTTCATCGCGACAAAGCCGCTCTCGGCCTGCGCGATGGGGTCGAACCCCAGGCGGTCGGCGTAAGGGCCCTCGCGGCCGTAGGCCGAGATGGCGCAGTAGATGAGCTGCGGGTTGAGCGCGCGGCAGGCTTCGTAGCCCAGGCCCAGGCGGTCCATCACACCGGTGGAGAAGTTCTCGATCACCACGTCGGCACCACGCACCAGTTCCAGCGCCAGCGCCAGGCCCTCGGGGTGCTTGAGGTCCAGTGCCAGGCTGCGCTTGTTGCGGTTGGCCCAGAAAAAGGGTGCCCCCGCCGGCACCTGCGGGATCATGGGCGGGTAGTAGCGCAGCTCGTCGCCGCGCGCCGGCGGCTCCACCTTGATCACGTCGGCACCCAGGTCGGCCAGGAAGGTGGTGGCCAGCGGGCCGGCGATGAAGTGCGTGAAGTCCACCACCCGCAGCCCGCCCAGCGCCGTGGGCGCATCGGCGGGCCGGGGGCGGTGCGGCGGGAACTCATCGCGCAAGCGCTGCAGCGCCTCGGTGCTCATGGCAGGCCTTTCAGGGGGGTCCAGGGATCAGGGGGTGTAACCGAAGTCGGCACCCAGGCGTGCCTGCATGAACTCGCTGCCCAGCTGCACCCAGTCGCCGCCGGCAGGGATGGTCAACGAGACGGCGCGCAGCATCAACGAAGCGGGCTTGTCGGCCGAGGCCGGGCGCTGCCCGTCCTTGGCCAGGCGGCGCACCGCGTCCAGCAGGGCGCGCCGTGTGCGGGCGATGCCGGTGTCGCTGGTGCCCAGGTGTTCCTTGCTGCGGTCGTAGATGGGGGCCACGCCCGACTGGCAGGCGGCGTCTTGCACCCACAGCCCGGGCAGGCCGGCGTTGTAGGTGTTCAGCAGCTCGGGCTGGAACTGGTAGGCGTTGCCGCGGTTGAACTTGCTCCAGTACCTGGGAAACGGGTCGGTGATGGGGCGGGTTTCGAACGAGCCCTCGGAGGCATGGCCGGTCTCGCGTCCGTTGTGGCCGGTCTTGAAGAGCTTGCGCGTCTTTTCGTAGAACGGCTGCGATGGGTGGTAGGAAAACATGATGCACAGCGTGTGCTCGTCGTCTATCGGCACCCAGGCGTGGCCGCTGAGCTCCGGATACTGGCTGAACGGCGGCACCAGCGTGTAGAAGGGCATCAGGAACTGGTTGACGCGTATGTACTGGCGCTCGTCATCCAGGCGGCGGCGCGACGCGATGCTGACGCCGGCTTCGTGCTGCGCGATCTCGAAGCTGGGGGCCAGGTCCTGCGCTTGCTTCCACTGGCCGATGGCGCCGTCCTGCTCCACGCGCCCGTGCAGGATGGCCGCGTGCGCGGAGTCGATCTCGCCTTCCAGCGCCTGCAGCCAGTTGCACTCCTGAACCCGTATGGAGATGGCCACCTGCGTTTCGGGCACCAGGTTCCACTCCAGATCGGGCAGGGGCGGCGGCTGCTCGCCATTGGGGCCCATGTAGGCCCACAGCATGCCGTTGCGCTCTTGCACCGGGTAAGCGGTGATGCGCATGCGTGCACACATGGGGCTGTTGGCCGGTTCCGCCGGCATCTCCTTGCAGCGCCCGTCCACGCCGAACTTCCAGCCGTGGTAGATGCAGCGCAGGCCGTCGTCCTCGTTGCGGGCAAACACCATGGGCGCGCCGCGGTGCGGGCAGGCGTGGTCCACCAGGCCGACACGGCCGCTGCTGTCGCGGAAGGCCACCAGGTCTTCCCCCAGCAGGCGCACCCGGTGCGGCTGGCCGTCGGCCAGTACGTCGCCGGCACGCAGGAAGGGAATCCAGTGCAGCCGCATCAGCTGCCCCATGGGCGTGCCCGGGCCGACCCGGACCAGGGTTTCATTGTCCTCGCGCGACAGCATGGCTGGACCTTGATTGGTTGAACCTTAGGACATTTTATCGGCTACCATGGTGGCGTCAAGCCCGCGCCGGTGTCGGCCGGCTGCCAAGGCGCCCGGCCGGGTGCGGCCCGGCAGCCGCACGGGCGTGTTTTGTCTGCATCGAGGCCCTGGTCCATGAGTGTTTCCACCACCCTTCCCGTGATGATCCGGCAGATACGGCTGGAAGCGCAGGACGTGCATGCCTTTGAGCTGGCGGCGCCCGACGGCGCGCCGCTGCCGGCCTTCAGCGCCGGTGCCCATGTGGACCTGGACCTGCCGGGCCGGCTGCGTCGCAGCTACTCGCTGTTCGGCCGCGAAGCGGCGGCGCAGGCGGGCGGCAGCTGGCACATTGCCGTCAAGCGAGAGGCCGCCGGCCGGGGCGGTTCGGCCTGGCTGCACGACAGCGCGCGTGTGGGCCAGGTGCTGCAGGCCACACCGCCGGTGAACCACTTCGCACTGGACGAGTCGGCCACGTCGCAGGTGCTGGTGGCCGGCGGCATAGGCATCACGCCGGTGCTGGCCATGGTGGAGCGCCTGGCGGCGCTGGGCCGGCACTGGCAACTGCACTACAGCGCACGCACGCCGGAGCAGATGGCCTTTCGCGAACGCCTGCAGGCCCTGGCGGCGGCCAGCGGCGGGGACTTGCGTCTGCACTACAGCGGGCCGGTGGGTGCGCGGCTGGACCTGGCGGCCATCGTAGCGGGGCTGCCTGCCGGGGCTCATCTGTACGCCTGCGGGCCCAACGCTCTGTTGGACGACCTGCTGGCAGCAGCGCTGCACCAGGGTGTGGACCCGGCGCGCTGCCATGTGGAGCGTTTTGCCGCAGCGCAGGTGCCCGACACCGCCGGCGGCTTCACGGTGGAACTGGCGCGCGACGGGCGTGTGCTGCAGGTGCCCGCCGGCAAGTCGGTGCTGGACGTGCTGCTGGACGCCGGTGTGGACGTGCCTTACTCGTGCATGCAGGGCATCTGCGGCAGCTGCCGCGTCAGGGTCAATGCGGGGGAACCGGAGCATCGCGACGACTGTCTGAGCGACGACGAACGTGCCCAGGGGGTGATGGCCGTATGTTGTTCAGGCGCCAGAAGCTCGCACCTGTTGCTGGACCTTTGACGGTCTCTGTGCAATGCAGCCCGCAGGGGCATCCCGACACGTTTGAAGGCGTTCGGAGGCAGCAACGGACGCCGCCGCAGACCGCTTCGCGGGGTCCTCCCGCGGCTGACCTGGCCGTTCGGTGGGTGCGGGCCGGGCTGTCCCGCCTTGACGCGACGCCGCCGCGGGTTCTACCATGTGTCTAATGGTAGAACCACTATAAATTCGGCGCTGCTTGCCGGCACAGGCTTCTGAATGAGCCGGTGCCGGCCGACAGCGCCTCTGGTGCAACGCAAAAGAGCCATCCAGGAGACATCCATGACCCGTTCCCTAGCTTCCACCACCCTGAATCGCGTCACCCCACCGGCGCGTCGACGATCCGCACTGGCGACGTTTGCCCTGGCCCTGGGCGGGCTGGTCGCCCTGGCACCCATGGCCGCGCTGGCGCAGGACTCCAACTTCCCGAACCGGCCCGTGCGCATCGTCATACCCACCGCGCCCGGCGGCAACATGGACCTGCTGGCGCGTGTGGTGGCTGAAAAGCTGACCACCGCCTGGGGACAGCAGGTCATCGTGGAGTCTCGCGCCGGCGCCAACACCATGTTGGCCAGCACAGCGGTCGCGCGGTCGGCGCCGGACGGCTACACCGCGCTGTTCACCATCAGCGGGTTCATTCAGAACCTGGTGCTGCAGGCCAGCCCGCCGTACCAGATGAGCGACTTCGCGCCGGTGTCCATGGTGGCGTCGTTTCCCATTGCCCTTGCGGCCAGCACCGAGCTGCCGGCCAACAACCTGACCGAGATGGTGGCGCTGGCCAAGGCCAAGCCCAACACGCTGACCTATGGCAGCTACGGCGTCGGTTCCAGCGGCCACATCATCGGCGAAGGCCTGGCCAACCTGGCCGGCATCAAGACCACACACGTGCCCTACCGCGGCGAGGCTGCCTCGTTCCCCGACCTGGTCAGCAACCAGATTCAGCTGGCCTATGGCTCGGTGGGCTTCTATGCGCGGCAGATTCCCACCGGCAAGGTCAAGCTGATTGCAGTGGCCAGCCCGCAGCGCCTGAAGGACTTCCCGGACGTGCCCACCTTTGCCGAAGCGGGCTACGAAGGCGTCAACCTGGCCGGTTGGGGTGGCATGTTCCTGCCCGCAGGCACGCCGCAGCCCGTGGTGGACAAGTGGGTGCAGGAAGTGCGCCGCATCGCGGCCATGCCCGATGTGCAGAAGCGCATCCTGGACATGGGCTTCATTCCGGTGGGCAACAGCGGCAGCGAGTTTGCCCAGGACCTGAAGGACGAGATCGCGAAGTGGGGCGCGGTGATACGCGCCAACAACATCAAGTTGGAGTGAGCCGCCTGCCGGCGTGGTTGCCTGCCGCGCCGGCTGCTTGGTACGGGCGTGCCTACAGCGGTGCGCCGGTGGCTTGCGCTTCCGAGGCATAACGTTTGACATTTCAGCCTGGGTGCTTTTTTGAAGACACGTGTCAGCGAACTTTTGGGCACCCGCCTGCCCATCGTGCAAGGCGGCATGCAGTGGGTGGGCCGCGCCGAGATGGCCGCGGCGGTCAGCAACGCCGGCGGTCTGGGCACGCTGAGCGCGCTGACCCAGCCCACGCCGCAGGACCTGGCGTTGGAGATCGACCGCTGCCGACGCCTGACCGACCAGCCCTTCGGCGTCAACGTCACCATGCTGCGCACCGTGCAGGCGCCGCCCTATGACGAGATCTTCGACGTCATCATCGCCGGGGGCGTGAAGGTCGTGGAAACGGCGGGCAATGTGCCCGAGGCGGTGTTCACCCGCCTGCGTGACGCCGGCATCACCATCATCCACAAGTGCACCTCCGTGCGTCACGCGCTGGCGGCGCAAAAGCGTGGTGTGCACCTGATCAGCATCGACGGTTTTGAGTGCGCCGGCCACCCAGGCGAAGACGATGTGCCGGGGCTGGTGCTGATCCCGGCGGCGGTGCGGGCGCTGCAGGTGCCGGTGATCGCCTCCGGCGGCATCGCCTGCGGGCGCGGCATGGCCGCCGCGCTGGCGCTGGGGGCCGAGGGCATCAACATGGGCACGCGGTTTGTCGCCACGCAGGAAGCGCCGGTGCACGAGCACATCAAGCAGGCCTTGGTGCAGGCGCGCGAGACGGATACACGGCTGATGTTCCGCACGCTGCGCAACACCGCGCGTGTGCTGGCCAACGCGGTGTCCGAAGAGGTGCTGCAGCTGGAGCGGCGTGAGGGCGGCTGCAGCTTTGAAGAACTGCGGCCGCTGGTGGCCGGCGCCCGTGGGCGCGCCACGCTGGAGTCCGGAGACGTGCAAGGCGGGGTGGTCTGGGCCGGCCAGGTGGTGGGCCTGGTCGACGACGTGCCGCGCTGTGCCGATCTGCTGCAGCGCATGCAGCAGGAATGTCGCGAACGCCTGGCCGCGGCCACCGCGTGGTGCTGAGCCACCCTATGGCCTGCACCGCGTTGCCGCGCGGCGTGATGCAGCCGTGTTGAGCGCGCCGCCGGAAGAGCCGGCCATGATGCCGGTCTTGGCGCCCAACGAGTCGGGCTTTCCGCTGGGCAGCGGCCAGCGCCACACGCAGTCGGTGCCGCTGGCGCGGGCCCTGGGTTTTAAGTGGCTGGGCCTGGACGTGCCGGAGGCGCCGGGGCAGGGTGCTGTGTCGGCCGCTCCGCAGGCCGAGTCGGTGCCGGCCAACCCGGCAGCGTGGCTGCGCCTGCCCTGCCGGCCGGCAGCCAGCACGCCCCAGGGAAGCGTGGACCTGCGGGCCGTGGCCGCCCTGCTGGACCACGCCGGTGCACCAGCCTGTTATGCCGCCGCGGTGGCCCAGGGGGCCACGGCCACGCTGGAGTTGCGCATCGACTTTGCCGACGCGCCGCCGCCGGGGCAGGACGTGTTGGTGCAGGCGCGCTGTGTGCACCACAGCGACAACAGCGCGCTGGTGCAGGCCCAGGCGCAGTCGCAGCCGCAGTTGGCCCAGGGCCGTACGCTGCTGGCCCGCATGCAGGCGCGGTATGTGGTCGGCCTGGGGCCGGGCCGCGCCAACGACAGCCGCGAAACCGCGGCCGACCGCGCCGAACGGGCGGCCCGTCACGCCCTGGACCTGGCGCCGCCGGTGACCTGCCTGGACGAGCTGCTGGGTCTGCGGCCTTCGGGTGAGCAGGCCTTCACGCTGGCCTTCCAGCCCTGGCTGGTGGGTGCGGTAGCCCTGCCAGCGCTGCACGGTGGCGTGGTCGCGGCCGGACTCATCAGCGCGGTGCAGGCGGCGGCACAGCAGGTGGCCGGCACCCGCTTGCCCTTGTCGGCCGTGACGCTGCAGTTTCTGCGCGCCGCTGCTGCTGAGGAAACCCGGTTTGCCGCACGTGTGCTGAAGGCCGGCGCCCGGGCCGTGTACGTGCAGGCCGAAGCCACGCAGCAGGGTGGCCGCCGCCAGGTGGCCAGCCTGCAGGCGCTGCTGGCCTGAGCGCCGGCGGCCCCATCGCCCCTTTGCCTATCACCTTCCATGGGCCTCCATGCACCCTGACAACGACAGCCCGGACGCCGCCACGGCCAGCCTCGACACGCCGATGACCAGCGCACCTGCGGCCGATACGGATGTGGCCAACCTGCGCGATCTGGGGGGCCTGCACACGGCCGACGGCCGCCAGCTGGCCGGCCGGCGCCTGTACCGGTCCAGCCACCTGGCGCGCCTGGGGCTGCGCCAGGCCGAAGCCCTGGGCCTGCGCACCGTGGTGGACCTGCGCGGTGTGCAGGAGCGCGCGGCGCTGCCGCCGGCCAACCTGGGCAGCCAGGTGCGGCAGCTGCACCTGGCCATAGAGCCCAGCGCGGTGGCGCGCCTGAAGGCCTTGCGCGACACCGGCCTGGCCACCGACGAATCCACGGTGGTGGAGATCATGCACGGTGTGTACCGCCGCCTGGTGCGTGAGCGCGCGCCGGTGTACGCCGCGCTGCTGCGTGAACTGCAGCAGCCTGCGGCCTACCCGCTGCTGTTTCATTGCACCGCGGGCAAGGACCGCACCGGCGTGGCCGCCGCACTGGTGCTGCTGGCGCTGGACGTGCCCGCGGCCGACATAGAGCAGGACTACCTGCTGAGCAACCTGCACTGGCGCCCCGGCGACATGCCGGGCGGGACCTTGTCCGCCGGCTGGGTGGCGCTGGCCCGGGTGCGTGCCGACTACCTGCACACCGCGCTGCAGGCCATGCACGAGGGCTGGGGCTCGCCCCAGGCCTACCTGGAACGGGCGCTGGGCCTGGACGGCACGGCCCGGGCTGCGTTGCGCCAGCAACTGCTGGCCTGACGGGCGCCAACTGCCGAGGACCACCATGGGACCGCTGCACGGCTTCAGGATCATCGAGATGGCGGCCCTGGGCCCTGCGCCGCTGGCCGGCATGCTGCTGGCCGACATGGGCGCCGAGGTGCTGCGCATAGACCGCCTGGGCGACGCCGACCTGGGCATCAAGCGCGACCCACGCTTTGACGTGGCCGCACGCGGCAAACGTTCATTGGCCCTGGACATCAAGGCGCCCGCCGGGCGCGCCGCCGTGCTGCGCCTGGTGCAAGGCGCCGACGCCTTGATCGAAGGTTTCCGCCCTGGTGTGATGGAACGCCTGGGCCTGGGCCCGGCCGACTGCCACGCCGTGAACCCGGGCCTGGTGTTCGGCCGCATGACGGGCTGGGGCCAGCAAGGCCCCCTGGCCCAGGCGGCGGGCCATGACATGAACTACATCGCACTCACCGGGGCGCTGGAAGCCATGGGCGCGTCCGATGGCCCACCGGTGCCGCCGCTGAACCTGGTGGGTGACTTCGGTGGCGGCTCCACCTTCCTGGTCATGGGCGTCCTGGCCGCGCTGCTGGAGCGTGGCCGTTCCGAACGCGGGCAGGTGGTAGATGCCGCCATCGTCGACGGCGTGGGCGCCTTGATGGCCGGCATACACGGCCAGTGGGCCGGCGGCACCTGGCATCCGCAGCGCGGAGAGCACATCGTGGGCGGCGCGGCGCCCTGGAACACCGTGTACCGCACGGCCGACGGCGGCTACATCAGCATCTGCGCCATCGAGCAGCGTTTCTTCGCAGAGCTGCTGCGACGCCTGGCCATCGACCCCGCCAGCGTGCCCGACCGCATGGACCGCGCGCACTGGCCGGCCCTGCGCACCCGCCTGCAGGCCGTGTTTGCCGGCCGCAGCCGCGACGACTGGTGCCGCCTGCTGGAAGGCAGCGACGTGTGTTTTGCCCCGGTGCTGCACCTGTCGGAAGTGCCCCAACACCCGCACCATGTGGCGCGAGGTGCCTTTGTGGACAACGACGGTGTGCGCCAGCCGGCACCAGCGCCGCGCTTTGACCGCACCCCCTCGGCCGTGCAAGGCCCCACCATCCTGCGCGCCGGCCAGCACAGCGACGCCGTGCTGCGCGACGGCGGCTTCAGTGACGAGGAGATCGCGGCGCTGCGTGCTGCCGGCGTGGTGGGGTGAGCACCGGCGCCGGCAGCGCCGTGCTCAGAGCTTCACGCGCCCCGAATCCACCAGCTGCTGGGTCTTCTTGAGCTGTTCGTCCAGGAAGGACTGCAGCTTGGCCGGGCCCCAGCCCACCGATTCGAAGCCCAGGTCCAGCATGCGTGCCTGCACATCGGGCAGCATGATCACGCGGTTCAGCTCGTTGGCCAGCCTGTCCACGATGGGCTTGGGCGTGGCGGCAGGCAGGAACACGCCGCCCCAGCCCGGCATGTTGACATCGGGCAAGCCGCTCTCTGCGAAGGTGGGCACGTCGTTGTAGACGGGGAAGCGCGTCGGGCTGGCGATGGCCAGCGCCTTTATGCGGCCGGGGTGGCGCGACGCACCGCCCAACGATGCGATCACCGCGTCGACCTGCTCGCCCAGCACGTCCTGGATGGCCGGCGCCTCGCCGCGGTAGGGCACGTGGATGGTGTCTATGCCGGCTGCGGCATTGAGCTGTTCGCCCACAAAGTGGCCGCCCGAACCCTGGCCGTAAGACCCATAGCTCAGTTTGCCGGGCTGCCGCTTGGCCAGCGCCACCCATTCCTGGATGGTGTTCACGCCCAGCGAACTGCGCACGCCTATCGCGATAGGCGTGAGCACCTGCATGCTCACCGGCACGAAGTCGGCCGTCTTGTAGCCGGCGCTGGGCTGCAGGATGGTGGTGCTGAGGAAGTTGCTGTTGGTCAACAGCATGGTGTGGCCGTCCGGCGCCGAGCGTGCCACGTGGACCGCGGCGATGGCGCCGCTGGCGCCGGGTTTGGACTCGACGATGCAGGGCTGGCCCCAGGCCTCTGTGAGCTTGGTGCCCACCAGCCGCATCATGTTGTCGTGCCCCCCACCGGCAGGCACGGTGATGATGATGCGTATCGGCGCATTCGGATAGCCTGGTTGCGCGCGCAGCGCCGGCACGGCGAGCGCTGCGGCCAGACCGCCTGCACCCTGCAAGATTTGTCGGCGACGGATGGTATTCATGGACTTTGTCTCCTGGTGGTGTTTCGTCGGCCGCTTGGCGGCCGCGCTTACTTCAGCAGGTCGCGTGCAATCACGACGCGCTGGATCTGGTTGGTGCCCTCGAAGATCTGGGCCAGCTTGGCGTCGCGCATCATGCGTTCCACCGGGTAGTCCATGGTGTAGCCGTAGCCGCCGAAGACCTGCACCGCGTCGGTGGTGACGCGCATGGCCATATCGCTGCTGAAACACTTGGCCATGCTGGCCAGCGTGTTCAGGCGCGCCCAGTCGCCGGCATCGCCGGCCCTGGCGCATTCGTACACCAGTGCGCGGGCCGCCTCGATGTTCATGGCCATGTCGGCCAGCATGAACTGCACACCCTGGAACTCGGCGATGCTGCGCTTGAACTGCTTGCGTTCCTTGGCATAGGCCACGCTGGCTTCCAGCGCCCCCTGGGCCAGGCCCACACACTGCGCGCCGATGGTCGGGCGGTTGGTGTCCAGCGCGCGCAGGCTGGCGCGGAAGCCCTTGCCTTCCTCGCCCACCAGGTTCTCTATCGGCACACGCACGTTGTCCAGGAAGATCGGCGTGTTGGGCGCACCGCGCCAGCCCATCTTGCGTTCATGCCGGCCGAAGGTGACGCCCTTCATCTTCTTGGGCTCGATGACGAACGCGCTGATGCCGTCGGCGCCGGTATCGCCGTGGGTGCGTGCCATCAGCATGATGTAGTCGGCCTCCACGCCGTAGCTGCACCACTGCTTGCGGCCGTTGATGACGTAGCTGTCGCCGTCCTTCACCGCACGCGTGGTCATCGCGCTCACGTCGCTGCCGGCCTGCGGTTCGCTGATCGCGATCGCCGTCACCACACCGCCCTGGGCCAGCACGGGCAGGAAGCGTTGGCGCTGCTCTTCGCTGCCGAAGTGCAGCAGCGGCATCGTGAACATGGTGTTCAGGCCGGCGATGGAGCCGCAGGCGGGGGAGAAGCGGCTGATCTCCTCGCGCGCGATGCACACCATGGTCAGGTTGCCTTCGGGGCCGCCGTACTTCTCGGGCACCCACAGCTGCATCAGGCCCAGTTCGCCGAACAGCTTGACCAGCTCGGTCGGGAAGCGGTCGTTCTCGTCGATCTCCGCGGCGATGGGGGCCACATGCTTTTCGGCCATGCGCCGCACGCTGTCGCGAAAGGCGATCTGTTCTTCGGTGAAGTTCATGAGGGGCTCCTGAGGTGTGGGACGGTGCCTGCTGGGTCGTCCTGGGCCCAGCCGGGGTTGTGGATGTGCAAGGCCTCGCGCAGCGTCTGGCGCAGGTGTTGCAGCAGTTGCGGATCGGTGAGCGTGACGTCGCCCACCAGGATGGCGTTGGCCAGCAGGCGGTTGAGCTCGTCGTGGGAGCCTTCGCGCCCCGTGAGCTGCTGCAGACGCTGCAGTTCGGCCTGGCGCTGCGCAGGCGCCAGGGCCTGTTCACGCGCCAGCAGGCGCAGCACGTTGGCGGTGACGCGGGTCTGGAAGCGGTGGTAGCCCTGCAGCGTGGGTAGCAGTTCACTCTCCAGGTAGTCGGCCGCGGCCTGCAGCAGCGTGGGCGAGTCGGGGACGCTGGCACTCATGTCAAGCCGCCGTCAGGTTGATCAGGTCCCACAGCGGTTCTTCCAGACGGCGGCCAATGGCGGCCAACTCCACGCCGGCGGGGCGCCCGTCGGCGCGTGTGGACCGCCCGCGCCGCACGCAGGAGATGGCCCACTTCAGGTTGTTGAACACCTCCCAGAAACGCACCCGGTCCGGGTCCACCGGCTGACCGCCGGCGGCTTCGTAGGCGGCGTACAGGTCTTCGCGCGTGCCGAAGCCGCCCACCGGCGCAGTGCCGCCGAAGCGCCAACTGCGCAGGCACAACACGGCCAGGTCCTGCAGGGGGTCGCCCACGCGTGCGATTTCCCAGTCCAGGATGCAGCGCAGGCCTTGCGGGCCCACGATCAGGTTGCCGGTGCGGAAGTCGGCGTGCACCACGGCCCAGTTCCAGCGCTCTGGCAGATGCTTGCGCACCCAGCACAGCCCGTAGGCCAGGGCCGGGTGCTGGCGCTCCAGGCCATCCAGGCGCGAGGCATACAGGTACAGCTCGTCGGCCGGCGACAGGGTTTGCAGGAAGCCCAGGTCCTGACGCGGCAGCTGGTGGATGCGGGCCAGCGCGGTGCCGCACTCGCGCGCCAGCACGCCGCGTGCATCGGCAAAGTCTTCGTCGCGCACGATGCGCCGGCCCAGGGTCTCGCCGTCCACATGGCGGGTCACGTAACCGGCGCCCAGGCCGTCCTGCGGCTGCAGCACCATCAGCACCTCGGGCGCGGGCACGCCGCCGGCACGCGCCACGCGCATCAGCGCGGCGTCCTGTGCCGCGCTGAGCTTGGGCAGGCTGCCGCCGCTGCCGGGCGCGGTGGGCTCGGCCATCAACTGCAGCACGAGCGCTTCGCGCCCCTGCGCGCCGTGCCAGTCGAAAGCCCAGGTCTGCTTGGTGGCCCCGCCGGTCAGGCGCCGCAGCGCCTGCACCTCGCCCGGTGCCTGCAGGTGGCGGGCCAGCGCGGCCTGCAGCGCCGCACCGGGCTGCGCCCGCCGGGCGGCGGCCTGCTCGGCGTCGGCCGTGTGCAACTCAGCCATGGCGGTGCGCCGCCGCGGTGGGCATGGCGTGCAGGCCCATGTTCAGATGCTGCGCCCGGCGGCCTGCCAGAACGGGTCGCGCAGCTGGCGCTTGAAGATCTTGCCGCTGTCCTGGCGTGGCAGCGCGGCGTGGAAGTCCACGCGCCGCGGCACCTTGTACTTGGCCAATCGGCTGGCCAGGTAGTCCTGTATCTCGCGAGCGCCCAGCGTCGCACCGGGCACCAGTTCCACCGCCGCGGCCAGCGATTCGCCGAAGTCGTCGTCCGGTATGCCGAAAACGGCGCAGTCCTGCACGCCGGGGCACTGCAGCAGCGTCATCTCGATCTCGGCCGGGTAGATGTTGGTGCCGCCCGAGATGACCATGTCGGAGCGGCGGTCGCACAGGTACAGGTGGCCGTCGCGCATGTAGCCCACGTCGCCCACGCTGATCAGGCCGTCACGCTCCACGCCGGCACGTTTTTCCGGGTGGTTCAGGTAGGTGAAGTCGGCGTAGCAGGGCACGCGCATGTAGATCTCGCCGATCTCGCCTTCCGGCACGCGTCGTCCGTCCTCGCCGTAGAAGCCGATCTGCGTGCCCGGCGTGGGCACGCCCACGCTGCCCGGGAAGGCCAGCGCGTCCTCCGGTGTGGCCAGCGTGGCGGTGCCCACCTCGCTGCCGCCGTAGGTTTCGTAGACCACCGGGCCCCACCAGTCCATGAGCTGGCGCTTGACCTCGGCCGGGCAGGGGGCGCCGGTGTGGGTGACCCAGCGTATGGAGCTCACGTCGTAACGCTCGCGCACGGCCTGGGGCAGCTTGAGCAGGCGCACGAACATCGTGGGCACCATGACCGCATGCGTGATGCGGTGGCGCTGTATCGCAGCCAGCGTTTCTTCGGGGTCGAACTTGGACTGCAGCACCAACACGTCGGCGTTGGGCAGGGCCTGGCGCCCATAGGCGTTGGGCGACGCGTGGTACAGCGGGCCGGCCACCAGCGCATGCACGCCAGGCACCAGGCCGTAGACACGCGCCAGCATCTGCACATAGGCCGCGGCCTGCTCCGGCGTGGCCGGCTCACGGCGCACACCCTTGGGGTGGCCGGTGGTGCCGGAGGTGTAGATCATGGTGGCGCGGCTGCGCAGCGGCGGGCCCGACCAGGGTTCAAAGCCAGCCACAAATGCCGGCCACACCGTGTCCTGGGCGAGCGGCTGTGTTTGCTGCTGCGCCAGCTGGTAGCGCTGGGCAATCTCCGGCGGTGTGGGCACCACCAGCACCTGAAGGCCGGCGGGCAACACATCGCGCAGCGGCGCCAGCAGGTCGGCGTGCGCCACCAGCACACGCGGCTGTGCGTCGTCCAGGATGTAGCGCACCTCGTCGGCCTTCCCGTGCCAGTTGATGGGCACGCAGTAGGCGCCCAGCGCCGCTGCGGCCTGCTGGGCCTCGAAGAAGGCAAAGTCGTTGCGCAGCAGCAGCGCCACGGTGTCGCCTTCGCGCACGCCCAGCGTGTGCAGCCCACTGGCCGCGCGCCGGGCTTGCTGCAGCACGGTGTCGCGGTCGACGGCCCGGTCGTCGAGGATGATGCGGGGTGGGGTGGGCATGGACGCCGTCTCCTGCGCCGCCGGTGCCTGGAGCGCCGGCACCGACACTAATGTTAATGGTTGAACAAATGATATCTAGCCGGGGCCGTGCTGCCTAGACCCGCTTGCCCGGCAGCCTCACGTCAAACGGCGGTTCTTCCCACCAGGGCAGCACCGGCGGCAGGTCGGTGCTGACGCGGCCTGGAAAGCTGGGGGGGCGCTTGGCGAGGAAGGCGGCCACGCCCTCGTGCGCGTCGGCCGAGGCGCCACGCTGGGCGATGGCCTGGCTTTCCACGCGGTGCGCCTCCATGGGGTGGGCGGCGCCCAGCATGCGCCACATCAGCTGGCGCGTGGTGGCCACCGACACCGGCGCTGCGTTCTCGGCGATCTCCAGGGCCAGCGCGCGCGCCCGGGGCAGCAGGTCCTGCGGCTCGCACACCTCGCGCACCAGGCCGCCGGCAAGCGCTTCTTCGGCGCTGAACAGGCGCCCTGAGAAAGTCCAGTCCAGGGCCTGGGCAATGCCCACCACGCGCGGCAGGAACCAGCTGGCACAGGCGTCGGGCACGATGCCGCGGCGGGTGAACACAAAGCCGAAACGGGCGGCGCTGCTGGCCAGGCGCAGGTCCATGGGCAGCAGCATGGAGGAGCCTATGCCCACCGCCGCGCCGTTGACGGCGCCGATCAGCGGCTTGTGGCAGGCAAACAGGCGCAGCGCGAGCACGCCGCCGCCATCGCGCCCAAGCTCTTCCGGCGGCAGCGCCTGCTGCCGGGTGTCAAAGGCCGCCGCACCGCCGGACAGGTCGAACCCCGCGCAGTAGCCGCGCCCGGCGCCGGTGAAGACGATGGCGCGCACCTCGTCGTCGGCGTCGGCGCGGTCCAGTGCGTGGCACAGCTCACGCCGCATCTGCGCCGTCATCGCGTTCAAGGCCTGAGGGCGGTTGAGCGTGAGCGTCAGCACCGGCCCGTCACGCTCCCACAGCAGCGTCTCATAGACGGCTGCCGTTTGCGGCGTGGCGCCGGGGGTGTTCATGCGCCGCCGCCCAGGGCCGCCAGCCGACGCGCCTGCGTGTCGACATCGCCCAGCAGGTGGTCGGCCACGTGCACACGGCGCAGACAGTGGCCGACCTTGTACTCCTCGGTCATGCCTATGCCGCCATGGCACTGCACCGCGTGCTGGCACACCAGGCGAGCGTGTTTGCCCACCACCAGCTTGGCGCGCAGCAACTCGGCGGCCGAGTCTTCCTGCTCCGGGCGGTCTGCCGCGGCCGCCGCGGCCAGGGCCATGGCGCGCACCGACTCCAGGCTCACCAGCATGTCCACGGCGCGGTGGCGCAGCGCCTGGTTCTCGCCGATCAGGCGGCCGAACTGCTTGCGCACGTTCAGGTATTCCAGTGCCAGCCGGTAGGCGGCCTCGGCCGCGCCCAGCATGTCGGCACACAGGGCCGCGATGCCCAGCGCCGACACCCGCTGCAGCACGGTCCGCTGGGCGGTGTGGTCCTGCGGGTCGCCCAGCGGCTGCGCCGCCACCTGCGCCAGGGTCAGCTCGCTGGCCGGGCTGTCGTCCACGAGCCGGAAGTCGCGCCGCGTCAGCCCCGCGGCCTGGGCCTGGATGACAAACAGCGCCGTGCCGACCGCTTCACCAGGCTGTCCGCTGACGCGCGCGCTGACCACGAAGGCGGTGGCCTGCGGCCCGCCCAGCACCGGGATCTTGCGACCGCTGAGCGACCAGCTGCCGTCGGCTTGCGCCTTGGCGCGTGTTTCCACCCAGTGGTCGGCATGGTGGGTGCCGGGCTCGTCGTGGGCCCAGGCCAGCGCCGCCTCGCCGCTGGCCAGCAAGGGCAGCCACGCCTGTGCCGCGGCGCTGTTCGCATGGCCGGCCAGTGCGGTGGTGCACAGCACGGCACTGGCCAGCACCGGTTCGGTGCTCAGGGCCTCGCCGCAGGCCTGCATCACGGGCAGCAGGTCTTCGGCGCGCCCGCCCAGGCCGCCCTGCGCCTCCGGCACCAGCAGCGCGCTGACGCCCAGTTCGGCCAGGTAGTTCCACAAGGTGGCGCTGCGGCCTTCGCCGGCCACGATGGCGCGCCGCTTTTCGAAGCTGAAGTGGTCGGCCAGCATGCGGCGCACGCTGTCATGCAGTTGAGACTGCTCGTCGTTGAGTTCGAAGTTCATGCGCTGAGAGCTACCGAGTTGGCGCGGCGTGGCGTGTCAGCCGACGATGGCCTTGGCGAGGATGTCCTTCTGCACCTCGGTCGTGCCGCCGTAGATGGTGGCGGCGCGCGAGTAGAAGTAGCGGGGTGTAAGCGGGCCATGGCGCTCGGGCACGTCGTTGACGCCGCGGCGCTCCAGGCCTTGCGGGCCGTCCAGGCGCGCCAGCAAGGCCCACAGCTGCTGCTGAATCTCGGAGCCCTTGAGCTTGAGCACCGAGGCGAAGCCCGGCAGTGCCTTCTGGGCCGAGTCGGTGAGCAGGAAGCGCCAGTTCATCACCTCCAGGGTGCGCACCTCGGCGTCCAGCACGGCCAGCTCCGCCTGCAGCGCCGGGTCGTCGGCCAGCGGGCGGCCGCCTTCGGTGATGCGGCCGGCCAGGTGACGTGCGTAGTCCAGGCGCTCGCGGCACAGGCCCACGTTGGCGATGCCGGTGCGTTCACTTTGCAGCAGGTACTTGGCGCAGTCCCAGCCGCGGTTTTCCTCGCCCACCAGGTTGGCCACCGGCACCCGCACGTCGTCGTAGAACACCTCGTTGAGGTGGTGTTCGCCGTCTATCGAATGGATGGGTCGGATCGTGATGCCGGGGGTCTTCAAGTCGATCAGCAGGAAGGAGATGCCCTCTTGCTTGCGCGCCTCGGTGTCGGTGCGCACCAGCGCAAAGGTCCAATCGGCCACGTGGGCCGTGGTGGTCCAGATCTTTTGGCCGTTGACCACGTAGTGGTCGCCATCGCGCACGGCGCGTGTGCGCAGCGAGGCCAGGTCCGATCCCGAACCCGGCTCGGAGAAGCCCTGGCAGAACCAGGTGTCCAGCCGTGCCAGGCGGGGCAGCCAGTGTTCGCGTTGCGCATCGGTGCCGTACTTCAGCAGCACCGGGCCCAGCATGCCGATGTTGAAGACCTGCGGCAGCGGCGCCGGCGCACGGTAGATCTCGTCCAGCAGGATCAGGCGCTCGGCGGTGCCCATGTCGGAACCACCGTAGTGCCGCGGCCAGTGCGGGGCCGCCCAGCCGCGCTCATGCAGGATGCGCTGCCAAGTGACCGTGTCTTGCTTGCGAGGCGGGTGCCCCAGACGCAGGCGCTCGCGTATGTCGGCCGGCAGCCGCTCTTGGATGAAGGCGCGCACCTCGTCACGGAAGGCGCGCTGTTCGGGGCTGAGATTCAAGTCCATGGACGACGGCTCTGGGTCGGCGGAACGGGGAGTGTAGCGGTTGTCAACGGTTCAACCAATCGTGGTTCCCCTGAGGACGGCAAGTGGCTCAGGTAGCATGCTTGCCATACAAGAACTGGCCGCTACAAGCTGCGGTGGTTCCACGTCAAGGAGGATCCCCATGCCGTCCAGTGCTGCACCCCGCGCTGTCTCAACCGCCGCGTCGCGCACCGTTGCGCGCAAGCCGGTCTCTGCGGCTGTCTCGCCGCTGGTCGAGCCGCCGCAGTTCCAGCCCGTACGTACGCGGCGGGCCTTCGAGGCGGTTTGTGACCAGGTGCGGCGCCAGGTGGCCGACGGCACACTCCAACCAGGCCAACGCCTCCCGGGCGAACGGGAGCTGGCAGAACAGTTCGGCATCAGCCGCAGCGGGGTGCGCGAAGCTCTGCGCAGCCTGGAACTGGCCGGGCTGGTCGAGGCGCGCACGGGCGTCAGCGGCGGATTCTTCATACGCGCCTCCGGCAGCGACGGCATCACCCAGGCCGTGCGGGACATGGTGTCCCTGGGGCAGGTGCCTACCGGCAGCGTCACCGAGGCCCGGATAGAGCTCACCTGCGTGGCCATACGCATGGCCTGTACCCGGGCCACCGAGGATGAGCTGGATGCGATCGCGGCCGACGTGGAAATGCACGCAGAACTGTTCAAGAGAGGCCGTGCCTCGCGCAACACACGGGCGCTGACAGAGTTCTACCGGCTGCTGGCACAGGCCACGCACAACGAAGTCATCGTGATGCTGGTGGACGCCTTGTCCGAGATCGTGCGCACCTTGCTGGCGCGCATAGACCCGCAACCCTTCCCCGAGATCATTCAGGTGCGGCGCAAGGTGCTGCGCCACTTGCGTGCGCGCGACGCCGACAAGGCCTGCGCGGCCATGACGGCCCACTTCCGCTCGCTCAACGAGTACCTGGAGAACAAGCCCTGGGAAGCGGGCGTGGCCAAGCGCCCGGCTGCCAAGCGGCCGGCGCGTTCGGCGGCCCGCATCGGGTGACGATGGCGGCGCAGCCCGGTCCGGGGCCATCGGCGGCCGCTGAGGCCGCCGCAGCGGCTGCGGAGCCTGCAGGCGCTGACGCGCCGGCCGAGGTGTGGCTGGAGCGGCCGTCGCCCATGGTGGCGCTGGTGCGCCTGCACCGGCCTGACAAGCGCAACGCGCTGAGCGTGGGGCTGCGTCGCAAGCTGGTGGCGGTGCTGCAGCAGCTGGACAGCGATGCCGGGGTGCGCGCCATTGTGCTGGCCGGCTCGCCGCGGGTGTTTGCCGCGGGTGCCGATCTCGCGGAGATCGCCGACGCCGGCGCCATCGACATGATGCTGCGTGACACGCTGCGGCTGTGGAGTGCCATCGCACGCCTGGACACGCCCATGGTGGCGGCGGTGCGCGGCATGGCCCTGGGGGGCGGGTTTGAGCTGGCGCTGCACGCCGACCTCATCGTGGCAGGCGACAACGCCCGTTTCGGCCTGCCGGAGATCAAGGTTGGGCTGATGCCCGGTGCCGGCGGCACGCAACGCCTGCTGCGTCTGCTGGGCCGCCAGCGCACGCTGCGCCTGCTGCTCACCGGCGACACCTTGTCGGCATCGCAGGCCCAGGCCTTGGGCATCGTCAACGAGGTCGTGCCAGACGATCAGGTGGAACCCGAGGCCGTGGCGCTGGCCCAGCGGGTGGCGGCCATGCCGCCGCTGGCGGTGCGGCAGATCCGCGAGGTGGTGGCCGCCGGCGCCGACTGCCCGCTGGAAGCCGCCTTGCGCCTGGAGCACAAGGCCTTGCAGCTGCTGTGCGCCAGCCAGGACAAGCAGGAAGGCATTCGCGCCTTCCTGGAGAAGCGCGCGCCGCGGTTCACAGGGCGTTGAGGCCTGGTTGCGGGCCGGCTGCTTCACTCCTCCTTGATGTTGTGCTGGGCCACCAGCCGCCGGGTGGTTTCCAGGCCGCGTTGCACCAGCGTCGCCAGCTCGGCCGGCGTACTGGCCTGGGGCAGCATGGCGTTCTCCGCGAACAGCGCCTCCATGCCCGCGCTGGCCAGGGCCTGCCGGAACGCCTGGTTCAGGCGCGCGACGATCTCCGGCGGCGTGCCGGCCGGCGCAAAGATGCCCCACCAGGCCTTGGCCGTGTAGCCGGGGAGGGTCTCGGCCACCGGAGGCACGCCCGGCAGCAGCGGGTAAGGCTGTTCGCTGCCCACGGCGATGAACTTCAGGCGGCCCGCCTGCACATGCTGCACCAGCGCCGTGGTGCTGGCGTTCAGGGCCAGCGCGGTATGGCCGCCCAGCACGGCGTTGAGCACCGGCCCCTGGCCGGCATACGGGATCTGCGTGATCTGGAACTGGCCTGCCCCGGCCAGTGCATAGGCGCCCAGCTTCACGCTGGAACCCGAGACCGCCAGATCCACGCCTTGAGGGCGTGAGCGGGCGTAGTCGATCAGGCCCTTCACATCGTTGGCCGGGAAGCTGGGGTGGGCAAACAGCAGCAGCGGGGATTCGCCGATCAGCGTCACCGGGGCAAAGGTGGCCACCGGGTCGTAGGGAGTCTTGGGCGACAGCACCGGGATCTCGGTCAGCGAACCCTGGGTGCTGAGCAGCAGCGTATAGCCGTCGGGCGCTGCACGGGCCACCTCGTTGGCGCCTATCGCGCCCAGCGCCCCGGTGCGGTTCTCCACCACCACCGGCTGGCCCAGCAGCGCGGCCAGCGGCTGGGCCAGCGCCCGCGCCACCACGTCGGTGGTGCCGCCGGCGGCGAAATTCACGACCAGGCGCACCGGCTTGGTCGGGTAACCCTGGGCAGATGCGCCGGTGGCGGCCAGCAGCAGCGGCGCGGCGGCGGCGGCCAGGCAGAGGCGGCGCAGGCGGTTGGGAGTGCGGAAGGTGGGCAGCGGCATCGTTGTCTCCGGTCTCGGTGGGGCGGTAGGGCAGTGGGGCCTGGCGCCGCGGGAGACCCGGTGTGTCCGGGCCGGCACGGCTTGCCAGCTTGCAAAAAAGTCATTACCGTCTAATGGTCAGACCATAACGCGAGGCTGACCAGATGACAAGACCGCTCCCGTTGGGGGTGGCAAAAACCGGAGACACGCCATGCACCTGCCTTCCGTGTTCAAGCATCTCTTCGTGACCCTGGCGCCTGTGCGCCTGGTGCCCATGGCGCCTGTGCGCCCGGTGCGTTTGCGCGCGCCGGCTGCAGGCGTTGTCGGCGCCTTGGCCGCCGCCTTGCTGGCGCTGCTGTGGCCCGCCACCACGGCCTGGGCACAGCCCGCCGCGTTTCCGAACAAGCCGATCAGGTTGGTCATTCCCTTTCCGCCTGGCGGTTCGACCGACATCGTGGGCCGGCTGCTGGCTCGCCGCATGGCCGAGGAGTTTGGCCAGCAGGTCATCGTGGACAACCGGGCCGGCGCAGGTGGCGGCCTGGGCACCCAGCACGTGGTGCGTGCCGAGCCCGATGGGCACACGCTGGTGATGGTGCCTGCCGGCCCCATCACCGTGATACCGCATGTCAACCCCGGCATAGGCTATGGGCTGCGCGACCTGGTGCCGCTGGGCATGGTGTTCCGCAGCCCCTTCCTGCTGGTGGTTTCCGCCGACTCTCCCAACCGCACACTGGCGCAGCTGCTGGCGCAGGGCAAGCCGGCCAATGGGGCACCTGCGGCCTACGGCTCGTCAGGGGTGGGTGCCTTGTCGCACCTGGGGTCGGAGATGCTCAACGCCGCGGCGGGCACCGCCTTCTTGCATGTGCCGTACAAGGGCACGCCGGGCACGCTGCAGGCCTTGCTGGCCGGCGACGTGCAATGGGCGCTGGTCACGGGCAACGACGGCAAGGGCCCACTGGAGGCGGGGCGTCTGCGCCCGCTGGCAGTGCTGAGCCAGGAACGCCACCCGCTGTTCCCGCAGGTGCCTTCGCTGGCCGAAGTGGGGCTGAAGGATCTGGAGCTGGACGTGTGGTTTGGTCTCTTTGCGCCGGCACGCACACCGCCGCAGACCGTGGAGCTGCTCAGCAGCACCCTGCGCAAGCTGCTGGCCGAACCGGAGTACGGCCGCCGCCTGCAGGAGTTTGGCGGCATGGTGCCGGCCGAACCCAACACACCGGCCAGCGTCGCCGCCCACCTGGAGCGTGAGTCGGCGGCCTTTGCTGCCGTGGTGCGCAAGGTTGGCATCAAGGCCGAGTGAAGCTGGCGCGACGCCCGCCGCGCCGCGCAGCACCGAGACCGGCAGCATGGAAACAGACCACATGGCCACGCCCCTGGACCAAGAAGCCGACGTGATCGTCGTTGGCGCCGGCATGGCCGGCCACTGCACGGCGCTGGCCGCGGCCCAGGCCGGTGCGCAGGTGCTGTTGCTGGAGAAGATGGCGCACTACGGCGGCAGCACGGCCATGTGCGGTGGTGCCTTTGCCTTTGCAGGCACCGACCTGCAGCAGGCGCACGGCATTGCCGACAGCCCCGAGCTGCTGGAGAACGACCTGATGAAGGCCGGCCGCCACCGCAACGACCGCGCGCTGGTGCACACCTACGCCACGCAGCAGCTGGACGCCTACCGCTGGCTGAAGGCTTTGGGGGTGCCCTTTGACACCGTCTCGCTCAGCGGCAGCCAGTCCGTGCCGCGCAACCACAGCACCGATCCGCGTGCGGTGCTGGACCTCCTGCACCAGCAGGCGGTGGCCAGTGGGCGGGTGCGGTTCCGCACCGGGGCTGCGGTGCAGCGCCTGCTGGCGGCGGGCGAGGGTGCGCAGCGGCGCGTGTGCGGCGTGGTGCTGGCCGATGGCACGCACCTGCAGGCACGCGGCGGTGTGGTGCTGGCCAGCGGCGGCTTCTCGCGAGCGCCCGACCTGGTGGAGCGTTTTGTGCCTGCGTTGCGCGCGGCGCGTCCCATGGGGGGCGAGGGCAACACCGGCGACGGTCTGCGCATGGCCTGGGCGCTGGGGGCGGACCTGCTGGACATGGGGCATGCCAAGGGCACGTTCGGCGCGCCGCTGGCCGAGCCGGCGCCCGGGCACGAGCAGCGTGCGCCTCGCTTGGTGTCGGCCATGTACCGGGGTGCCATCGTGGTCAACCGCGCCGGCGAGCGTTTTGTGGACGAGTCGGTCTCGTACAAGGTGATAGGCGAGCGCTGCCTGCAGCAGGAAGGGGCGCTGGCCTTTCAGGTGTTCGACCAGCGCACCATGGACCAATCCTCACCGCTACCCAGCGTGGCCGACTACCGCAGCGCGCTGGCGGCCGGGCTGGTGCGCTGCGCTCCCACGTTGCAGGCCCTGGCGGCCGAGCTGGGCATCCAGGCCGACATGTTGGCTGTCACGGTGCAGCACTACAACCGCGCCTGCCGCGGCGAGGTGGAGGACGGCTTTGGGCGGCGTTCGCTCAGCACCGGCTTCGGCCAGCCCACGCCGCTGGAGCAGGCGCCGTTCTACGGCATCGCCTGCACCACCGGGCTGACCTCCACCTACTGCGGCTTGCGCACCGACACGCTGGCCCGCGTGCTGGACGTGTACGGCGACGCCATCGTGGGCTTGTACGCGGTGGGCGAACTGGTGGGGGGCTTCCACGGCGAGACCTACATGAGCGGCTCGTCGCTGGGCAAGGCCTGCGTGTTTGGCCGCATTGCCGCGGCGCATGCAGTGCAGCGGGCGGCAGCCGCCCAGGCCGGCGCCTGAGCCGGGTGGCCCGCCGATCTGCGACGCCGCTGCGCTTGCATTGACGATAAATGGACAGACCATTAGAGTCTGACCCCAGCACCGACAAAGACCAAAACGAACGAACCGAACGAACCGGCGGCGCCTGCCCTGCCGCCGTACCAACCCGGAGCACCCGATGCGACTGAACGAAGAGCAGCGTGCGCTGCGCGACACGCTGCGCCGCGTGACCGATGAGAAGATCAAGCCCATCGCCGGCGAGGTGGACGACAGCGACCGCTTCCCCACCGAATGGAAGCAGCTGATGGGCGAGATGGGGCTGCTGCAGATGTGGGTGCCCGAATCCTATGGCGGCCCCGGCGGCGACCTGGTCTCGGTGTGCATCGCCAAGGAGGAGACGGCGCGCGGCTCACTGGCCGCGTCCACGCTGGTGTGCAACAACTCCATAGGCCTGATCCTGCCCATCATGCACTTCGGCACCGAGGCGCAGAAGGAGAAGTACCTGCGCCTGTCGGCCAGCGGACAGGTGATTGCCGCGGTGGCCATGACCGAGCCGCAGGCCGGCTCCGATGTCGCCGGCATGAAGACCCGGGCCGTGCAGCAGGCCGACGGCCGCTGGGTGGTCAACGGCCAGAAGAACTGGATCACCTGGGGCGAGGTGGCGGACTATGTGCTGCTGTTCGCCAAGACCGGCGACGGACCCGCGCACGAGAACATCAGCGCCTTCATCGTGGACACCAAGACACCGGGCTTCCGCCTGGGACGGCGTGAACGCAAGATGGGCCGCAACGGCGCGCCCAACAACGAGCTGTTCTTCGATGACATGGTGTTGCCGGCGGACACGCTGGTAGGCGAGGTGGGCAAGGGCTTCACGGCCTGCATGCGCATCCTGGACCTGAACCGGCCCACCATCGCTGCCTCGGCCCTGGGCCTGGCGCAGGAGGCCTTTGAGCTGTCGGTGGCCTACTGCAAGGAGCGCCGCGCCTTCGGAAAGGCCATCGGCCAGTTCCAGGGCATGCAGTTCAAGCTGGCCGACATGGCCATGAAGCTGGAAGCGGCGCGCCAGATGCTCTACGGCATCTGCGAAGAGATCGACAGCGGCGACTACAGCCGCCTGCAGAGCATCGCCTCGATGAGCAAGTGCTACGTCACCGACGTGGCGATGGAAGTGACCACCGAGGCGGTGCAGATCTTTGGCGGCAACGGCTACTCCAAGGAGTTTCCGCTGGAGCGCATGATGCGCGACGCCAAGGTGCTGCAGATCATCGAAGGCACCAACGAGATCCACCGCATGGTGATCGGCCGCAACCTGGTGCGTTGAGGAGCGGCACTTGAGCAAGCAGCAAAGAACCCCGGTGCTGGTGGTGGGTGGCGGCCCCGTAGGCCTGGCCCTGGCCGGCGACCTGGCCTGGCGTGGGGTGCCCTGCACGCTGGTGGAGCGTGGCGACGGTGTCATCGGCCAGCCGCGCATGGACATGGTGGGCATACGCAGCATGGAGTTCTGCCGCCGCTGGGGCATCACGTCCTGGGTAGAGAGTGCCGGCTACAACCGTGACTACCCGCAGGACTGTGCCTGGGTCACCGACCTCAACGGCCACGAGTTCGGGCGTGAACCCTTCCCTTCGCCGGCGGCGGAGAAGTGCCCACCCTTCAGCCCGCAGAAGCGGGAGCGCTGCCCGCAGAACTTCTTCGACCCGGTGCTGCTGCGTTTTGTGCGCAGCACCGGCCTGGTGAACCTGCACCACCAGACCGAGCTGACCGCCTTCGAGGACCGCGGCGACCATGCGCTGGCCCAGCTGCACGACCTGAAGAGCGGCGAACGGTTCACGCTGGAGGCGGACTACCTGGTGGGCTGTGACGGCGGCGCCAGCAGCGTGCGCCAGGCCCTGGGCATCCCGATGACCGGCGAGCCGGTGCTGTCCTACACCACCAACGTGGTGTTCCGCTGCGAAGGCCTGGAGAAGCTGCACACCAAGGCGCCCGCCTACCGCTACATCTTCATAGGGCCCGAGGGCACCTGGGCCACGCTGGTGGCCATCAACGGGCGCGACCAGTGGCGGTTCTCGCTGGTCGGCGACGCCACGCGCCGCGAGGTCGGCGAAGCGGAGATGCGCAGCGCCATCGTGCGCGCCGTGGGGCGCGAGTTTGATTTCGAGATCCTGTCCATGCTGCCCTGGGTGCGGCGCCAGCTGGTGGCCGACCGCTACCGCCAGGGCCGCGTCTTCATTGCCGGCGACGCCGCCCACCTCACGTCGCCCACGGGGGGCTTCGGCATGAACACCGGCATCCTGGACGCGGTGAACCTGAGCTGGAAGCTGGCCGGCACGCTGCAGGGCTGGGGCGGCCCGCAGCTGCTGGAAAGTTACGAGAGCGAGCAGCACCCTGTGGCGGTGCGCAACGTCACCGAGGCCGGCGAAAACCTGCGCCGCATGCTGTCGCCGCGCATCCTGAGACCCGACCCGGCGGTGTTTGACCAGGACGACCCCAACATCGAGGCAGCGCGGCGCGAGTACGGCGCGCGTTACACAGAGATGATGCGGCGCGAGTGGTTCTCGGTGGGCATCCACCTGGGCTATGTCTACGAAGACTCGCCCATCGTGTTGCCCGACGGCACGCCGCCGCCGCCCAACGAAGTGGCGCGCTACACGCCCACAGCGCGCCCGGGTTCACGCGCGCCGCACGCCTGGCTGGCGCCGGGGCAGTCCACGCTGGACCTGTTCGGCCGCGGGTTTGTGCTGCTGCGCCTGGGTGCCCAGCCGCCGGCGGTGCAGGCGCTGGTGGAGGCCGCGGCCCAGGTGGGCCTGCCACTGCGTGTGGTGGATGTGGTGCACGACGAAGCCCAGGCGCTGTACCAGCGCCGCCTGGTGCTGGTGCGGCCCGACGGCAGCGTGGCCTGGCGCGCCGACGGCCTGCCCGCCGACGTGGCCACGCTGGTGGACACCGTGCGCGGCGCCGGTGCGCCGGCCGCGCAACCTGAACCGCGCCCGGCCTACCAGCTGGCCGAGGTCTGAACAGGAGCCCCGATGGAGATCGTCACCGACGACGCCGAAGCCCGACGGGCCTTGAAGCACGACCTGGCACGCTTCAACTGCCGCGTGCACCAGCCCGACGACCCGCCGCTGTTCACACGCCAGCCGCAGCCCGACATGCAATCGGTGCACTGGCGCTGGCAAGACCTGCAACCGCTGCTGGAGCGCCTGGGGCGCGAGGTGGACCTGGGCAGCGGCGGCCCGCGGCGCACGCTGCGCCTGCACAACCCGGGGCTGGCGTCCGGCACCACGCACACCTTCTGGTGCTCCATCCAGGTGATCCTGCCCGGCGAGGTGGCCAGCTGCCATCGCCACAGCGCCAGTGCACTGCGTTTCATCCTTCAGGGTCAGGGCGCCTGGACCACGGTGGAGGGGGAGCAGTACGCGATGAACGAGGGCGACCTCGTGCTCACCCCGCCCTGGACCTGGCACGACCACGTGCACCGCGGCAGCAAACCCATGGTCTGGCTGGACGTGCTGGACATCTCGCTGATGCGCATGTTGCGCGCCACCTTCTTCGACCCGTACCACCAGGCCGAGCAGCCGGTGGCCGCCGTGCCAGACCGCAGCTGGCGCCAGTTCGGCAGCGGGCTGATGGCGCCGCCCGGTGCCGTGGCCGCACCGGGGCTGAACCCGCTGCTGGTCTACCCTGCCGACATGGCGCAGGCCGCGCTGGAGCAGGCGGCCGGGCTGCCGGCCGACCCCTGCGACGACGTGGTGCTGGCCTACCGCAACCCGGTAGACGGCGGCCCGCCCATGCGCACGCTGGGCCAGCAACTGCTGCGGCTGCGCGCCGGCTTTCGCGGCCAGGCGCGCCGGCACACCGGCAGCAAGGTCTATGTGGTGCTGCGTGGCCAGGGCAGCACCCGCGTGGGCGAGTCGGTGTACACCTGGCAGCGCGGCGACTTCATCGCCGTGGCGCCGTGGGCCTGGCATGCCCACGACAACACCGGCAGCGAAGACGCGCTGCTGTTTGAAGTGAATGACCTGCCCACCATGAAGGCGCTGGGCTATGACCGCGAAGAACGTGCATGAAGATCGCCAGCTTTGACCAGCACCGCATCGGCCTTGTGGAAGGCGATGAGGTCTACGACGTGACCGCGGCCCTGCCGGCTGCGCTGGACTTGTTGCCGCAGCAGCGTGTGAACTGGCTGGTGGGCCACTGGGCGCAGTTGCAGCCGGCGCTGCAGCAGGCCCGCGCGGCGGCGAGCGCGTTGCCGCTGGCCGGCGTGCAACTGCTGCCGGCCAACCCGTGCCCGCCGCACGTGTTTGCCGCGCCGGCCAACTACCAGAAGCACATCGGCGAACTGGGCACGCGGGTGGTCACCAAGAAGGGCCGCAGCGCGCGCGAGCAGGGCTTCTTCCTGAAGGCACCCGGCTCACTGGTGGGTGCCGGTGGCCGGGTGCTGCTGCCGCACGGCTCCACGCGCCGTTTTGATCACGAGTCGGAACTGGCCGTGATCATCGGCCGGCCGGGGCGCGACATCGCACGCGCCCAGGCCATGCAGCACGTCTTCGGCTACGCCTGCCTGATCGACGCCACCATGCGCATAGAGCCCGGTGTGGCCGAGGAAGAACGCTCCATGCGCAAGTCCTTCGAAGGCTTCACACCGCTAGGCCCCTGGCTGGTCACGGCCGACGAGGTGCCCGATCCGCAAGCCCTGGCCAACCGCCTGTGGGTGAACGACGAGCTGCGCCAGCAGGCCAACACCGCCGAGATGATCGTGGGCATCGCCGAGCTGATCGAGCTCATCTCCTCGGTACTGCCGCTGCAGGCCGGCGACGTGATCGCCACCGGCACGCCCGAGGGGGTGGGCCCGTTTGCGCCGGGGGACCGGTTGCGCATAGAGATCGAGCATGTGGGGGTGATGCAGCTTTCGGTGCACGAGCGAGCGCTGGCGTCGCCACGGCCCTACTGAGGCGCGACCGTGGGGCAGCGCCTTCGTGCAGCGTTCATTCGCGGCGGCACCAGCAAGGCGCTGGTGTTTCACGCAAGCGACCTGCCGGCCAGCCGCGCCGAACAAGAAGCGCTGTTCTTGGCCTGCATGGGCTCGCCCGACCCGCACGGCCGCCAGCTCGATGGCATGGGCGGCGGCGTGTCGTCGCTGTCCAAGGTCTGCATCGTCGCGCCGCCTTCGGTGCCGGGCGCCGATGTCGACTACAGCTTCGTGCAGGTGCAGATCAAGGAAGCGCGCTGCGACTGGAGCGGCAACTGCGGCAACATGTCCTCGGCCATCGGGCCTTTCGCCGTGGACGAAGGGCTGGTCTCGCCGCCGGCCGACGGGATGGCACGCGTGCGCATCCATAACACCAACACACGCAAGATCATCGAGGCGCACTTCGAAGTGCGACACGGCCGCAGCGTAGAGCGCGGTCAGCAGCGGATTCCGGGCGTGGCGGGCAGCGGCGCACCTGTGCGGCTGGACTTCCTCGACCCGGGCGGTGCCAGCACCGGCAGCTTGCTGCCCAGTGGCCGCGTGCTGGACCGCCTGGCCGTACCGGGCCTGGGTGAGTTCGAGGCTTCGTTGGTGGATGCGGCCAACGCCTGCGTGTTCATAGACGCCGCGGCCGTGGGCTTGAGCGGCAACGAGCTGCCCGATCAGATGGAGGCCGATGCCGCGCTGCTGCAGCGCCTGGCGACCATACGCCTGCAGGCGTCGGTGGCGATGGGCATCGCGCCCGACCTGCAAGCCGCGCGCGAGATCCGGCTCGTTCCGCTGATAGGCTGTGTCGCCGCACCCCGAGAAAGCCGCACCCTTTCAGGCGAGGCCGTGCCCGCCGACGCCGCCGACCTGCTGGTGCGCATGATCTCCAACGGCCAGCCGCACCGGGCGCTGCCGCTCACCGGCGCACTGTGTACGGCGGTGGCCGCAGGCATCCAGGGCAGCCTGGTGCAGCGCCTGGTGCGCCCAGGCCGCCACGGTCCGCTGCGCATCGCCATGCCCTCGGGGGTGCTGACCGTCGACGCCGCGGTGAGCCGTCGCGATGGCGCCTGGTACGCCGGGCGCGGCTCGTTCTACCGCACCACACGCCGCTTGTTCGAGGGGTTTGTGCACGCCTGATCTGGCGGGCCTGCGGCCCGAAAGACGCGCTGCCGATAATGCGCCCCACAACCCGGGCGAGGCCTGGGGAGGGACCGCATGCCAGAGCCCACATCGTCTACGGCGTCATCCGCCGCGCAAGCCGCAGTCCTGCTGGGCCCGCAGGAGAAGATTCGAACGCCGCGGGTGTTCGAAGCCATCTGCGACCAGATCCGCCAGCAGCTGGCCACCGGCGCGCTGCGGCCCGGCGACAAGCTGCCTGCAGAGCGCGAGTTGGCACTGCAGTGCGGCAGCTCGCGCACGGCGGTGCGCGAGGCGCTGCGCAGCCTGGAGATGGCCGGCGTCATCGAGTTGCACAAGGGCGTGAAGGGCGGCGCTTTCATCCGCGAGGGCGACCCGGCGGTGGTCACGCGGTCGTTCGGCGACATGGTGCACCTGGGGCGCATTTCGCTGCCCAGCCTGACCGAGAGCCGCGTGATCCTGCTGGACGCGGTGCTGCGCCTGGCCTGCGAGCGTGCCACCGAGGCCGATCTGCAGGCCATGGAGGCCAGCATCGAGCGCACCGAGGAGCTGACACGCCTGCGCCGCTACGACGAGCGCCGCCTGCAGCTGCTGAACTTCTACCGTCTGCTGGGGCGGGCCACGCGCAACGAGGTGATGGAGATCGTTGTCGACGCGGTCACCGACATCCTGCTGCGCGTGCTGCAGCGGGACGGCACCTTGCCGCGCCCGGAGACCATGAAGGCCCACCGGGAGATCGTGCAGTTTCTGCGTCAGCGCGACGCCGACCGGGCGTGTGCGCGCATGGCCCGCCACTTCGAGGAGCTGCACGGCCACTTGTTCGCAGCTTCGGCACAGCGCAAACCGGCTGCCGCAGGGCCGCAGGCTCAGCGCGCCGCGGCTTCGCGCGCCAGCCGCAAGTAGAGGCGGTGCACACGCCGCAGGCTGCCTCGCATCTCGTCGACGGCAGCCTCCTCGTCGCGCGCACACATCGCCGCCATGAAGCGGCGACGCGAAGTGAAGGTGCTGCGGGAGCGGTCCACACCGTTTTGCTGCACGAAGGCCGTCATCACCTCGGTCAGCGTGTTGACCACGATCACCAGCAACGGGTTCTGTGTGGCCTGGGCCAGGAGGTCGTGGAAACGGATGTTGACCACCGCCTTTTCGAGCATGCGGCCCTGGTTGAACAAGGCCTGGGCCTGGTCCACGTTGGCCTGCAGTGTCTTCAGGTCGGCCTCGGTGGCCCGGCGGCAGGCGGCGCGAACGACGATTTCCTCTATCCACAGCCGCACCTCGGTGAGCTGCTCGATCGTTACCCCTTGCAGGTGCAGCAGGTCGGCCAGGTTGTCGACCAGCACACGCGGCTGGCCGACCGATACCGTGGCGCCGCCCTTGCGCAGCTCCACCACGCCCGAAGCCTGCAGTGAACGCAGCGCCTCGCGTACCGCGCCCCGGCTGACGCCCAGATGCTCGGCCAGCTCGGCCTCGGGGGGCAGGCGGTCGCCGGTTTTCAGGGAGCCGTCGGCAAAGGCCCGGCGTATGCGGGCAGCGACCTCCTCGTAGGTGCGGCGCGGACGAACCTTGTCGAACAGTTGCATGGCAGGCAGGCTAGCACGGGCTTGCCGTCCCGCTCGGCTTGCGGTGAAATGGTCGGACCATATTGGAGTGCGGAACAAGATGCTGGCTTCGACGATGAAGGCCATCCACATCCGGCACCACGGCGGCCCCGAGGTGCTATTGCGCAGCCCGCTGCCGGTGCCCGATCCTGGCCCTGGCGAGACGCTGGTGCGCGTGCACTACGCGGGCATCAACTTCATGGATGTGCACACGCGCCAGGGCAAGTACCAGCGCTCGACGACCTATCCGGTGCGCCTGCCCTGCACCTTGGGCATGGAAGGCGCTGGCGAGGTGGTGGCCTGCGGGCCTGGTGCCCAAGACTTTGCGCCCGGCGCTCGCGTGGCCTGGTGTCTGGCTTGGGGCAGCTATGCGGAGTACGCGGTGGTTCCCCAGGCGCGGCTGGTGTCGGTGCCCAACGCTTTGCCGCTGGACCTGGCCGCCGCGGCGGTCTTCCCCGGTGTCACAGCGCACTACCTGGTGCACGACCTGGGCCAGCCGGCCCCCGGGCGGGTGTGGCTGGTGCACGCGGCCACGGGCTCCATCGGCCGCCTGCTGGTGCAATGGGGTGCGCAGCGGGGTGCAACCGTGCTGGCGACCACCGGCCGCCCTGCGCAGGCTGAGATGCTGCGGGCCTTGGGCGCGGCCCACGTGTTGCCTTATCAGGGCTTTGCGCTGGCTGTGCGGCAGGCCACCGACGGGCAGGGTGCCGACGTGGTCTTCGACGCCATAGGGCGCGACACCTTGCGCGAGAGCCTGCGCGCGGCGCGCACGCGTGCGCTGGTGGTGAACTACGGCGCCGTTTCCGGCCCGTTGACGGATCTCGACCCCCTGGAACTGGGCGAAGCCGGATCGCTGTTCCTCACGCGGCCGCGCTTGGCCGACCACGTGGCCGATGGCAGCAGCTTGCGTCGGCGCGCCGCCGCCGTTTTCGAGGCCCTGCTGGCCGGCCGGCTCGGCCTGGCCGTGAGCCACCGCTACACGCTCGACGACGTCGAGGCGGCGCATGCAGCACTGGAAGAGCGGCGTGCCACCGGCAAGGCGGTGCTCGTGCTGCCCGCCGCGACCGGTCTCAGCCCATGAAAACGCCGCCGTTGACGTCCAGGCACACGCCGGTGATGTACCCGGAGTCGTCGGCCGCGAGGAACAGCGCGGCGGCGGCTACTTCGTCGGGCGTGCCCAGGCGGCCCACCGGGATGGCGGCCACTGCGGCACTCAGCACCGCCGCCGATGAGGTGTTCGACAGCGGGGTTTCGATGCGGCCGGGTGCGATCGCGTTGACCGTGACACCCTGCGCCGCGTAGATGCCGGCCAGGTGACGCGTCAGCCCGATCAGGCCGGCCTTGGAGGCGGCGTAGTGCGTGGCCGCTGGGCCAACGTAGGTGCGGCCGGCGCGCGACGCGATGTTGACGATACGGCCAAAGCCGCGTTCCAGCATACCCGGCAGCAACGCCTGGCAGAGTTGGAACGGGGCGCCCAGGTTCACGCGCATGACAAAGTCCCAGTCGGCCAACGTGAGGTCCAGCGGCGTCACTGGCACACCCTGGCGCTTGGGCGAGATGCCGGCGTTGTTCACCAGCACGTCGCAGCCGCCCAGGCGCGTTGCGGCCTCTTGCGCGAGTGTCTGCACCTGGGCCGGGTCGGCCAGGTCGACCTGGGCCGCCTGGCAGTGCAAGCCCTGCACCTCAAGCTGGCGGGCGACGGTGTGCACCTGCGGGTCGCGGTCGGCCAGTAGCACAGCATGCCCCTGGGCGGCAAATCGGCTCGCGATGGCCAGGCCGATGCCACTGGCGGCGCCGGTGACGATGACCCGGCGGCGGGTTTGTGCGGTCAGGGTCGGGTTCATTGCGCAAGGCGATCAATAAATGGTACAACCATTTTAGATGCTGACAAATCACGGTCAAGCGCCAGCGAGTGCGGGCCGCCACCGACGAGGAGAAACGATGAGCGAGAGCATGGACCTGCGCGGGCGCGTGGCCATCGTGACCGGCGCCGCGCGTGGCATAGGCCGGGCAACGGCGCTTCTGCTGGCGCGGCAGGGGGCTGACGTGGTGGTGAGCGACCTCAGGCTGGATGCCGCGCAAGAGTTTGGTGAGGAACTGGCTGCGGCCACCGTGCCCGACGAAATCCGCGCGCTGGGCGTGCGCAGCCTGGGTGTGCAGGGCGATCTCTGCGACCGGCGTGCCGCCACCGACCTGGTGGAGCGCACGCTGGACGTCTTGGGCCGCATCGACATCCTGGTCAACAACGCCGGCGGCGCCTTGAGCCCGGTGGAGCGCAGCACGGGTTCACAGGTGCCGCCGGAGGATCTGGAGGCGATGTGGCAGCTGAACCTGATGACGGCGGTGCATTGCAGCCAGGCGGCGCTGCCGGCGTTGCGCCAGGGCGGCAAGGGCAGCATCGTCAACATCTCGTCACGGGCCGCGCTGGACCCCTCGCGGCGGCAGGGGAGGCTGGCGCCCTACGGCATGGCCAAGGGTGCCCTGCTGCAGTACACACGCTACCTGGCCGCCGAGGTCGGTCCCTGGGGTGTGCGCGTCAATGCGGTGGCGCCCGGTGCGATCACCACCGCGCGCCTGCAGGCCACCGCGGCAGCGCGCAACATCGGCACCGAGGCCGAGATAGCAGCCGTGCCGCTGCGGCGTCTGGGAACTGCGGGCGACATTGCCAACGCGGTGCTCTTTCTGGCTTCGGATGCTGCGGCCTACGTGAGCGGTCAATGCCTGTCGGTGTGCGGTGGCACGGTGCTCACGCCCAACTGAGCGTCGCTCAGGCACGCGGTGGCGGTTCGCCGTAGCGCTCGTCGAGCGTCGACCAGCGGGCGAAGTCCACGGCCGCCTGCCGCTCGGCGAAGCCGATCAACTGCTCCTCCGCCCCGGCCAGCGAGCCCTGCGTCCGCAGGTGCGCCAGTGTGCGCTGCATGGCCAGCAGTGCGGCCTGCAACGGGGCGTTGGCATACAGGATGCCGGCGTAGCCCATCTCGGCCAGCGTTTCACGCGGCAGCATCGGTGTGCGGCCGCCATGCACGATGTTGGACAGGTGGCGGCCAGGCAGGCGCTGCGGGATGGCCCGCAGTTCCTCCACCGAGGCTGGCGCCTCGACGAACAGCAGGTCGGCGCCCGCGGCCTGGTAGGCCGCAGCTCGCTCAATCGCGGCATCGAAGCCTTCGACGGCGCGGGCGTCGGTGCGCGCGATCACCAGGAACTCGCTGCTTCGCCGCGTGTCCACCGCGGCCTTGATCTTGCCGACCATCTCGGACATCGGCACCACCGCCTTGCCGTCGAAGTGGCCGCAGCGTTTGGGGAAGACCTGGTCTTCGAGTTGAATCGCTTGGGCGCCGGCAGTTTCGTAGAGGCGTACCGTGCGCACCAGGTTCAGCGCGTTTCCGAAGCCCGTGTCGCCGTCGGCGACGATGGGAATCTCAACGGCTTCGCGGCAAACCGCGATGTGGGCGGCGAGCTCGGTGGACGTGGTCAGGCCCATGTCGGGGGCGCCCAGCCACCAGTTGGCCACGCCGGCGCCCGTGAGGTAGACAGCCGGAAAGCCGGCGGCTTCCACCAAGCGCGCAGTCAGGGCGTTGCCCGCGCCCGGAAGCAGCAGGCCAGCACCTGGATTCAGGAGGTCTCGCAACAGGGGCATCGTCTTCCAGAGTGGGGGTTACTGACCCGATAATGGTAAGACCAAAAGAGGAGGCCGGTATGCCTGCAACGCGCATAGGATTTGTGGGACTGGGTGCGATCGGCGAGCCCATGGCCCGCCGCGTACTGGAGGCAGGGTACCCGCTGGTGGTTCACAACCGAACGCCCGGCAAGACCGCTCGGTTGATCGGCCAAGGTGCGACCAAGGCCGATTCACTTCGTCAGCTGGCGCAGGCAGTGGACATGATGCTGCTGTGCGTGACCGACGGCGATGCTGTCGAGTCCGTGGTGTTCGGGCCAGGCGGTCTGGCCGAGGGCTCGCGACCAGGGCAGCTGGTGGTGGACCTGTCCACCGTACACCCCCTGGCGACACAGGCCATCGCACGGAAGGTACTGGAGCTTCACGGACTGCATTGGGTCGATGCGCCCGTGTCGGGTGGCCCGGTCGGCGCTGCAGCCGGCACGTTGGCAGTCATGGCCGGTGGCGCAGACGAGGACGTGGAGCGTGCGCGGGCGGTGCTGGGCTGCTTCGCACGGCAGGTCACCCACATGGGCGGGGTGGGGTGCGGGCAGCTCACCAAGGCCTGCAACCAAATGATCAATGTCGCCAATGCTGCGGCTATCGCCGAAGCGATGAACCTTGCTTCGCGCTTCGGCGTCGATCATCGGCGGCTGCCAGCAGCTCTTGCCGGTGGCTTTGCCGATTCGGGCATGTTGCGCCACTTTGGCCCCAAGATGGCCGATGGGAGCTTTGCCGGCAACAGTGCCGTGACGCTCAAGGACCTGGGCATCGTCGAGGATCTCGGCCGGCGCACCAACAGTGCTATGCCGGTCGTCGGGCTGATCACTTCGTTTTATCGTCTGCTCGCTGCGCGTGGCCACCAGCACGATGGTGTGGCCGGTGTCGCGCGTATGTACGCCGAGCCGGGTTTTCTCCGCCGTGGCGCGAACCACGATGAGATCGGTTCAGGCCCCGAGGTGCCTCACGGACAGCTGTAGAGGCAGTACACGCGGTCACCCACAAGCCCTTGATCCATGCCCGCGCCGCTGTTCTTGACAGCGGCATGTCCGACGCGCCCTCACCAGCTGGCTCATCCTGTTTTCGCCACGGGCAGATACTAGGTCTATGCCATGGGGCAGACACGATGGCTGGGCACCGGAGTCCAGTAAGCGCAATGCCTAGCTCCGCCACGGAGCGAGAGAACATTCATCGCGCTATGAGGCGGCGTCGTAGAGTCCGTTGGCTATACACCACGCTCAACCCACCTGTTTCGACGCTTGCAGTGCAAGCTAGTGAGTGACGAGTCTCCATACCTCGTACCGCTGGCCAACGCTGATAGCTTGGGGGTATATCCGGGGGTTCTTTGGACTTGAGGCGCGGCAGGAATCACGCTATTGCTTGCGATCCACGCATCTTTTGAAGACCTCCGACTCCGCCACCAGCCTTTTGCCCTTCTTCACTGGAAGGGTTGGCTGGAGGCCCAAGCCGCGGCGCACTGCTGCCCCGGCGGCTTCCCCTGCGGTCAGCCTTCAGGGCCTTACACGTGCAAACCGCCGTCAGGGCTTGGCGGGCGGCTGCGGTGTGTCTTCGTCGTCCTGCTCGTCGGCCGCGGGTTCTATGACCACCAGCTCGCGGTAGATGCCGCCGCTGGCCACGCTGCCGCGCTGCGTGCCGTCGCCTTGAATGCGTGCGATGCAGGCACGCCGGTCGTCGGCCGGCAGCACATCGCAGCGCTTCAGCGCATTGGCGGCGTAGTCGGGGCCGTTGGCTCCGGCGCGTTGGGTTGGCGCCTGGGGATCACCGCGTCTGGCCTGCTGCAGCACGGCGCCGGCTTCGCGCAGGCAGCTGGCCAGCTCCTGCGAGGTCTGCCCCGTGTGGCAGGCTGCGCGCTCCTGCTGGTAGCGCTCGGTGGCTGATGACGCCGTCGACGAGTCCGCCGCCAGGCTGCTGGAGAACATGAAGGCCGCGCCGGTCAGGACCGCGGCGTGGGAAAGCCGGAGCATGGTGTTTCCTTTCTGCCGGCTGCCGCTGCTTGCAAGCTAACGCAGCGGCCGGCGCTGGTCGGCAAGGGCTGGGTTCAGCCCATGCGCCAGTCTTGCGCGCCCAGCCAGGTCCTGGCATCGGCCCAGGCCGCGGGAGGCCGTCGGACACCGCCTACATCGTCCACGTAACCTTGGCGCGCCGGGTCCTGGCGGCAGGCTTCAGCCGGCCGCCTCGGACGCGCTCAGCTGCAGCCGCACCAGGGCGTCGGTGGCTGCCGATGCGGTGCCCAGCTGCACCTCGCGTGCGCCGCGTGAGCGCAGGTGCGCGCGCAGCTGCTGTGCGCGCTGCAAGGCCAGCGCCGGGGTGGCGCCGGGGCCACTGGCATCCGGCGGGGCGGCGATCACGCTCAGGCGCAGCTGGGTGCGCCGGCGCAGGCTTTCCGCCACCTTGTCCAGCACGGCGGCCAGCGGCGGCTTCACCGTACGGCGCCCCGGGTCGAAGCTGAACTCCAGCGGCACTGCCAGCTCCACCGGCCCTTCACCGGCTTGGCTGATGCGCACCGGCGTGCCAGTGAACCAGGATTGAAGCCACTGCCGCTCGGCCACCAGCGGCGGTGGCGTGCCGGGTGCCGGGGCCGGTGCGGTGTCTTGCGGCGGCGACTCGGGCGCCGGTGTCGGCGTGCCCGTCCCGCTGGGCGCGGCGCAGCCGGCCAGCACGCCCGCGGTGCCTAGCAGGGCGGTCTGCACCCAGCGCCGGCGCGATGTGTCCAGGCGGTCTGCGGCGTCGCAGGCCGGCGTTTCGGGAAGAGGGCTTGGGTTCATGGCGCGATGCTAGGCCCTGGCGCGGGCGCCGCCCAGGCCGCAACTGTCAAGGCCTGCAACGGGCGGGGGAAGCGGCGGCGTACGGCCTGTCAGTCCGCCGCCTGCGCGGTGTCGCCGTGGTGCAGCGACACCGTGGCCAGGTGCTGGTCCAGCACTTCGTTGCCCACACGCTGCAGGTCGAAGGCGCTGGGGTCTATCAGCCAGTGCTGTATCAGGCCCGACACCAGCGCGTGCAGGCCTATGGCCAGCGTGCGCGCGCTGTAGCGCGTGCTCAGCTCGCCGGTGCGCTGGCCGCGGCGCAGCGTCTGCTCCAGCAGGTGCTGGTAGCCGCTGCGCATCTTGTTGCGGTGGCCGCACAGCGCGCCGGCCACTTCGGTGTACTCCACCTTCAGCGTGGCGATCTCGAACACCCGCCGCACCTGCTCGTCCTGCGCCAGGCGGCGAAACACCAGCCGCAGATGGCGGCGCAGCGTGGGCAGCACCGGTGCGTCGCCGGCCAGGGCCGCGTGCATGTCGTCCAGCGGCAGCATCACCCGCTGCATCATGGCGTCGAACAGGTCGACCTTGTCCTGGAAGTGCCAGTAGATGGCGCCGCGCGTGACGCCCGCCGCCTTGGCGATGTCGTTCAGCGAGGTGGAGGTGACGCCGCGGTCGTGGAACAGGCTCTCCGCCGCGTCCAGGATGCTGGAGCGGGTGGCGAGGGCTTCTTCCTTGGTGCGGCGCGGCATGATGGCAACAGGGTGACTATATACATTCTAACCTGTATGTATACTGCGCGCCTTGCAAAGGCCAGCCGGCCTTGCCGCCAGCCAAGGAAAGCCACCGTGCCTGCAAGCGTCGCCGCTCCCGTTCCTGAATCAGAAAACCCGGCGCCCGGCACCCGGCGGCGGGCCGCAGGTGCTGCGGCGGTGCTGCTGGCGGCTGCCGCGGTGCTGGCGGCTTGCGGCGACGGCAAGCAGGCGCCGGCCGCCGCGGCCGGCGGCGCACCACCCCCGCCGCAGGTAGGCGTGGTCACGGTGGCCTTGCAGCCGGTGGCCTTGTCGCAGGAGCTGCCGGGCCGCGTGGAGCCCCTGCGCAGTGCCCAGGTGCGGGCTCGCGTGACGGGCATCGTGCAGCGCCGCCAGTTCACCGAAGGCAGCGAGGTGCGGGCCGGCGACGCGCTGTTTGTCATAGACCCGGCGCCCTACCAGGCCACGCTGGACAGCGCGCGTGCGCAGCTGCAGCGTGCCGAGGCCGCTGCGGCCCAGGCCAAGCTCACGGCCGACCGCTACCAGCCGCTGGCCGCCGCACGCGCCATCAGTGAGCAGGACTACGCCAACGCGCGGGCCATGCAGCAAACGGCCGAGGCCGACGTGGCCGCCGCCCGCGCCGCGGTGCAGTCGGCGCAGATCAACCTGGGCTACACGCAGGTGCGCGCGCCCATTGCCGGGCGCATAGGCCGTGCGCTGGTCACCGAAGGGGCCTTGGTGACGGCCACCGAGGCCACGCCCATGGCGCTGGTGCAGCAGACCAGCCGCGTGTACGTCAACTTCACGCAGTCCAGCGCCGACCTGCTGCGCCTGCGCCAGGCGCTGGCCGCCGGCCAGCTGCGCCGCGCCGGCGGCGATGCGGTGCCGGTGCACATCGTGCTGGACGACGGCAGCGAGCTCAAGCAGCCCGGCCGCCTGCTGTTCAGCGACCTGAGCGTGGACGCCAGTTCCGGCCAGGTGACGCTGCGTGGCGAGGTGGCCAACGCCGACGGCCTGCTGCTGCCCGGCCAGTATGTGCGCGGCCGCCTGGCGCAGGCCGAGCTGCCGCAGGCCATGCTGCTGCCGCAGCAGGCCGCCACGCGCACGCCGCAGGGTGACACGGTGCTGGTGGTGGGCGAGGGCAACCGCCCGGCGCAGCGCCCGGTCACCATCACCGGTGCGCAGGGCGGGCAGTGGATAGTCACCGCCGGCCTGCAACCGGGCGAGCGGGTCATCGTGGACGGCTTCCAGAAGATGTTCGTGCCCGGCGCACCGGTGAACCCGGTGCCCTGGACGGCGCCGCAGGCGGCGTCCCCGGGTGGGGCCTCGGCGCCGCAGGCCGCCTCCGCCCCGGCTACCGCCGCCAGCCGCTGACAAGGCGCCGCCCACCATGTCGCGCTTTTTCATAGACCGGCCCATCTTCGCGTGGGTCATCGCCTTGTTCATCATGGTGGCCGGCGGCGTGGCCATCACGCAGCTGCCCATCGCGCAGTACCCGCCGGTGGCGCCGCCGGCCATCGTCGTCAGCGCCGTCTACCCTGGCGCTTCGGCGCAGACGCTGGAAGACAGCGTGCTTTCGGTCATAGAACGCGAGATGAACGGCGCGCCGGGCCTGGCCTACATGGAGTCGGTGTCGCAGGCCAACGGCACCGGGTCCATCACGCTGAGCTTCGAGCCCGGCACCAATGCCGACCTGGCGCAGGTGGAGGTGCAGAACCGCCTGGCGCGGGCCACGCCGCGCCTGCCGTCGGTGGTCAACCAGCAGGGCGTGCGCGTGGAGAAGTCGCGCTCCAACTTCCTGCTGTTCACCATCCTCACGTCCAGCGACCCGGCCTGGGACCCGGTGGCCCTGGGCGACTACGCCTCGCGCAACGTCCTGCCCGAGCTGCAGCGCGTGCCCGGCGTGGGCCAGGCCCAGTTGTTCGGCACCGAGCGTGCCATGCGCATCTGGCTGGACCCGGCCAAGCTGCAGGGCTTCGGCATGTCCGCTGCCGAGGTGGTGGCGGCGGTGCGCGGTCAGAACGCGCAGGTGGCGGCCGGCACCATAGGCGAGCTGCCCAACGTGGCGGGGCAGGGCATCTCGGCCACCGTGGTGGTGGACGGCCAGCTGACCACGCCCGAAGCCTTCGGCGACGTGGTGCTGCGTGCCGGCGCCGACGGCTCCACGGTGCGGCTGAAGGACGTGGCCCGCGTCGAGCTGGGCGCCCAGGCCTACTCCACGACCGCGCGGCTGAACGGCCAGCCCTCCACCGGCATAGGCGTGCAGCTGGCGCCCACCGGCAACGCGCTGGCCACCGCCGAAGCCGTGCGCCTGCGCATGGACGAGCTGCAGCGCTACTTCCCAGCGGGCATGAGCTACCAGATCCCGTACGACAGCTCACGCTTCGTGCGCATCTCCATCACCCAGGTGGCGGTGACGCTGGCCGAGGCGGTGGGGCTGGTGTTCCTGGTGATGTTCCTGTTCCTGCAGAGCTTCCGCTACACCGTCATCCCCACCATCGTGGTGCCAGTGGCGCTGCTGGGCACGTTTGCGGTGCTGCTTGCGCTGGGCTTCTCGATCAACGTGCTGACCATGTTCGGCATGGTGCTGGTCATAGGCATCGTGGTGGACGACGCCATCGTGGTGGTGGAAAACGTCGAGCGCATCATGGCCGAGGAGGGGCTGCCGCCCTTGCAGGCCACACGCAAGGCGATGGGGCAGATCCAGGGCGCCATCGTGGGCGTGACGGTGGTGCTGATCTCGGTGTTCGTGCCGCTGGCGTTTTTTGCCGGCTCCACCGGCAACATCTACCGCCAGTTCGCCACCGTGATGGCCACCTCCATCGCGTTTTCCGCCTTCCTGGCGCTGAGCCTGACGCCGGCGCTGTGCGCCACGCTGCTCAAGCCGGTGAAGGCCGGGCACCATGTCGAGCGGCGCGGCTTCTTCGGCTGGTTCAACCGCGCCTTCCGCCGCACCACCGACACCTACCAAAGTGCGGTGGGCAAGGTGCTCGCGCGCAGCGGGCGCTTTGCGGTCATCTACCTGGTCATCATCGCCTCGGTGGGCTGGGTGTACACGCGCCTGCCCACGTCCTTCCTGCCGGCCGAGGACCAGGGCAACCTCATCGTCAACGTGCAGCTGCCGCCGGGCGCCACGCAGGAGCGCACCAGCGCCGCCATGGCCCAGGTGGAGCAGTTCATGCTGCAGCAGCCCGAGGTGGAAAGCATCGTCGGTGTGCTGGGCTTCAGCTTCAGCGGCCAGGGGCAGAACGCCGGCCTGGCCTTCGTGACGCTGAAGGACTGGGACCAGCGCACCGGCCCCGGCAGCAGCGCCCAGGCGCTGGCCGGCCGTGCCTTTGGGGCGCTGATGGGCGTGCGCGATGCATTCATCTTCCCGCTCAGCCCGCCGCCCATTCCCGAGCTGGGCACCGCCTCGGGCTTCAGCCTGCGTCTGCAGGACCGCGGCGGCCACGGCCACGAGGCGCTGACGGCGGCGCGCAACCAGCTGCTGGGCATGGCTTCACAAAGCCCGGTGCTGGCGCAGGTGCGGCCCGATGGCCTGGAAGACGCGCCGCAGCTGCAGATCGACATCGACCGCGACAAGGCGCTGGCCCTGGGCGTGAGCTTCGAGGCCATCTCCGCCACCATAGGCACCACGCTGGGCTCGGCCTACGTGAACGACTTCCCCACTGCCGGTCGCCTGCAGCGGGTGATGGTGCAGGCCGACGCCCCGGCGCGCATGCAGCCCGAAGACCTGCTCACCATGACCGTGGTCAACAACCGCGGCCAGGCGGTGCCCATGTCGGCCTTCGCCAGCACGCGCTGGGTGGTGGGGGCCATGCAGACCATTCGCTACAACGGCTACCCGGCCATGCGCATAGGCGGCGAGGCCGCCCCGGGCTACAGCACCGGCGACGCCATGAACGAGATGGAACGCCTGGTGGGGCAGTTGCCGGCCGGCTTCGGCTACGAATGGACCGGCATCAGCCGCGAGGAAAAACTCGCCGGCAACCAGGCGCTGATGCTGTACGGCTTTGCCATCCTGGCCGTCTTCCTGTGCCTGGCGGCCTTGTACGAAAGCTGGAGCATCCCGTTTGCAGTCATCCTGGTGGTGCCGCTGGGCGTGCTGGGCGTGGTGCTGGCCACGCTGGGCCGCGGCTACGCCAACGACGTGTACTTCCAGGTGGGGCTGATCACCATCATCGGCCTGAGTGCGAAGAACGCCATCCTGATCATCGAGTTCGCCAAGGACTTGCAGGCCCAGGGCAAGAGCGCCTTCGACGCGGCCATGCAGGCGGCACGGCTGCGCTTCCGGCCCATCGTGATGACCTCGTTGGCCTTCACGCTGGGCGTGGTGCCGCTGTTCATTGCCAGCGGTGCCGGCTCGGCAAGCCAGCGCGCCATCGGCACCGGCGTGGTCGGCGGCATGGTGTCGGCCCTGCTCTTGTCGGTGCTGTTCGTGCCCTTGTTCTTCGTGCTGGTGCGCACGATCTTCAAGGGCAGTGAAAGGCAGCGCCGCCTTTACGCCCACGAGGACGAGGCTGTGAATGAACACGCCCCGCGAGAGGACCGTTGACATGGCTGCCCACGCCCTGACCCGCCCCTTGCCCTGGGCCCTGGCCGCGGTGCTGCTGCTGGCCGGCTGCTCGCTGGCCCCGGTGCACGAGCGCCCCGTGGCGCCGGTAGCGGCCGACTGGCCTGCAGCCGTGGCCAGCGGCACGGCTGCAGGCATGGACGGCCCGGCCGCCGCCGCCTTGCCTTGGGAGCAGTTTTTTGCCGACGAGCGCCAGCGCGCGCTCATCCGCCTGGCGCTGCAGAACAACCGCGACCTGCGCATCGCCGCGCTCAACGTCGAGCAGGCGCGTGCCCTGGCCGGCGTGCAGCGCGCCGACCGCCTGCCCGGCCTGGCCGCGGGCGTCACGGTGGACCGCGGCAGCACCGGCAGCCTGTACTCGGTGGGCGTGACCGTGCCCAACTTCGAGCTGGACCTTTTCGGGCGTGTCAAGAACCTGTCGGAAGCCGCGCAGGCGCGCTACTTCGCCAGCGACGAAGGGCGGCGTGCCGCCCAAGGCGCTCTGGTGGCCGCCGTGGCCTCGGCCGACCTGGCGCTGCGCGCCGACGACGAGTTGCTGGCGCTGACGCGCGAAACGCTGAACTCGCGCGACGAACAACTGCGCCTGGTGCGGGTGCGCCTGGACGCCGGTGCCACCGCCGAGCCCGAGCTGCGCGGCGTGGAGTCGCTGGCCGCCAGTGCGCGCGCCACGCTGGCGGCGCTGGAGCGTCAACGGGCGCAAGACCTCAACGCGCTGGTGCTGCTGCTGGGCGCTGCCATGCCCAGCGATCTGCCCGCTGCGCGCCCGCTGACCGATCTGGGCTACCGCGCGGTGCCGGCCGGCGTGCCTTCCGAAGTGCTGCTGGCGCGGCCCGACGTGCGCCAGGCCGAACAGACCCTGGTGGCGGCGAGTGCCAACATAGGCGTCGCGCGCGCGGCGTTCTTCCCGCGCATCTCGCTCACCGGCAGCCTGGGCACCGCCAGCACCGAGTTGTCGGACTTGTTCTCCAACACCGCCTGGAGCTTCACGGGCCAGCTGCTGCAGCCCCTGTTCGACGCCGGCCGCAACCAGGCCAACCTGCAGGCCACGCAGGCGGCACGCGACATCGCCGTCGCGCAGTACGAGCGCACGCTGCAAGCCGCCTTCCGCGAGGTGGCCGATGCCTTGGCCGCGCGCGCCACGCTGGGCGAACAACTGGCGGCGCAACAGGCCCAGGCCCAGGCCGAGGCCCAGCGCCTGAGCCTGGCCGAGCGCCTGCTGGCCGGTGGCGTGGCCAGCCAGCTGGACAGGCTGGACGCCGAGCGCGCCTTGCTGGTGGCGCGCCAGGCGGTGGTGCAGCTGAAACTGGCCGAACGCCTGAACGCGGTGCTGATGTACCGCGTGCTGGGCGGCGCGGCCGGGCCGGCACTGCTGGACGACGCCCAGGCGCGCACCAGCGCGCCCTGATCCGCCGCCCACCTGCCGTCAACCCGGGCAAGACAAGGCGGAAGCAGCCCCGACAATGGGGGCTGTCTTTCCGCGGAGTCCTGTCTTGAGCCTTCTGCCACCGCTGCAACACCCGGGCAGCGACATAGAGATTGCCCAGGCCGCCCAGCTGCAGCGCATCACCGAGCTGGCGCAGCAGCGCCTGGGCATAGCCGACCAGCACCTGGTGCCTTACGGCCACCACAAGGCCAAGCTGGCGCTGCCCTTCATAGACAGCCTGCGCAGCCGGCCCGACGGCCGCCTGGTGCTGATGACCGCCATCAGCCCCACGCCGGCGGGCGAGGGCAAGACCACCACCACCGTGGGCCTGGGCGATGCGCTCAACCACATCGGCCAGCGCGCCATGATCGCGCTGCGCGAACCCTCCATGGGCCCGGTGTTCGGCCTCAAGGGCGGGGCGGCCGGCGGCGGGCGGGCGCAGGTGGTGCCCATGGAAGACATCAACCTGCACTTCACCGGCGACTTCAGCGCCATTGCGCTGGCGCACAACCTGCTGTCCGCGGCACTGGACAACCACCTCCACCACGGCAATGCGCTGGGCATAGACGCCCGCCGCGTGAGCTGGCGGCGGGTGATGGACATGAACGACCGCGCGCTGCGCGACATCACCGTGGGCCTGGGCGGGCCGGCCAACGGCTACCCGCGGCAGGACGGCTTCGACATCGTCGTCGCTTCCGAGGTGATGGCGGTGCTGTGCCTGGCCGAGTCGCTGGCCGACCTGAAGGCCCGCCTGGGCCGCATCGTGGTGGCCGAGACCACCGACCGCCGCCCGGTGACGGCGGCCGACCTCCAGGTGCACGGCGCCATGACCGTGCTCTTGAAGGACGCCCTGGCGCCCAACCTGGTGCAGACGCTGGAGCACACGCCGGCGCTGCTGCATGGCGGGCCGTTTGCCAACATCGCCCACGGCTGCAACAGCGTGATCGCCACGCGCACGGCCTTGAAGCTGGCCGACTGGGTGGTCACCGAGGCCGGCTTCGGTGCCGACCTGGGCGCCGAGAAGTTCGTGGACATCAAGTGCCGCGCCAGCGGCCTGCGGCCAGCGGCGGCCGTGGTGGTGGCCACGGTGCGCGCGCTGAAGTACCACGGCGGCGTGGAAGTGCCCGACCTGCAACGCGAAGACCTGGCTGCGGTGGAGCGCGGCTTTGCCAACCTGCAACGGCACCTGGACAACCTGCGCGGCGTGTTCGGCCTGCCCTGCGTGGTGGCCATCAACCACTTCGCCGCCGACACCGGCGCCGAACTGGCGCTGGTGCGCCAGCGCCTGGGCGAGCAGGGCGTGCCCGCCGTCTTGTGCCGGCATTGGGCCGAAGGCGGGCGCGGTGCCGCCGACCTGGCCCGCGAGGTGGTGCGCGTCGCGGGCGAAGAACCCGCTGCGCTGCGCTTCGCCTACGACACCGAACAACCCCTGTGGGACAAGATCGACACCCTGGCACGCCGCATACACCGCGCCGCCGAGGTGCGGGCCACGCCGGCAGCGCGCGACAAGATTCGCCGCCTGCAAGAGCAGGGCTACGGCACGCTGCCGGTGTGCCTGGCCAAGACGCCTTACAGCTTCGGCAGCGACCCCAAGCAGCGCGGCGCCGTCAGCGGGCATGTGCTGGACATACGCGAGGTGCGCCTGTCGGCCGGCGCGGGTTTTGTGGTGGCCATCTGCGGCGAGTTGATGACCATGCCCGGCCTGCCCAAGCTGCCGGCGGCCGAACGCATAGACATAGACGACGCCGGGCGCGTGGTGGGCCTGAGCTGAACGGCGGCGCGCGCCCATGAGCCAGACCGAACGTGTCTACAAGATAGAGCTGCTGATACGCAACCGTGGGCAGGTGAGCTTTCAGCAGCTGCTGGACGAGCTGGAGGTGTCGCCCGCCACGCTCAAGCGCGACCTGGCCTACCTGCGCGACCGCCTGGGCGCGCCCATAGAGTACGAGCGCGAGAGCAACGGCTACCGCTTCGGCGCCGGCTGGCGCGGCGAAAAGCACGAGCTGCCGGGCCTGTGGTTCAGCGAGCGCGAGCTGTACGCGCTGCTGATGGCCCACCAGCTGCTGGGCGAGCTGGACAGCGACGGCGTCATCAGCCGCCACCTGCAACCGCTGCGCGAGCGCGTGATGCAGATGCTGGGCAGCGGCCCGGCCGGCGAAGTGGAGGCGCAGACGCTGCTGCGGCGCGTGCGCATCATCAGCCCTGCCAAACGCCCGGTGCCCAGCCAGCACTTCGAGCTGATAGGCGAGGCCCTGAGCCAGCGGCGGCGTGTACACATGCGCTACCTGACACGCGGGCGCAATGCGGTCAGCGAACGCGAGGTTTCGCCGCAGCGCCTGGTGCACCACCGCAACACCTGGTACCTGGACGCCTGGTGCCATGGCCGCGAGAAACTGCTGCGCTTTGCGCTGGACGCGGTGCAAAGCGCGCAGGCGCTGGAAGCGCCTTCCAAGGACATGCCGCTGGAAGCGGTGGAAGCCGAGATGGACGCCGGCTACGGCATCTACGCCGGTGGACGGCGCCGCTGGGCCACGCTGCTGTTCGACGCCCAGGCCGCCGCCTGGGTGAGCAAGGAGCAGTGGCATGCCGAGCAGAAGGCGCGCTGGCTGGACAACGGCCGCTACGAACTGAGCGTGCCCTACGTGGACGAAACCGAGATCGTCATGGACATCCTGCGTCACGGCGAGCAGGTGCAGGTGACCGCGCCGCCGGCGCTGGCGCGAGCCGTGAAAGACCGACTGCTGGCCGCCGCGCAGCGTTACGCCGAGTGAACCGGAACCACCCCATGACCAAGACCCCTGTCACGATCTACCACAACCCCGCCTGCGGTACCTCGCGCACCGTGCTGGCGCTGCTGCGCCATGCCGGCCTGGAACCTGCGGTGGTGGAGTACCTGAAGACCCCGCTGGACAAGGACCAGTTGCGCACGCTGTTTGCTGCCACCGGCCAGCCGCTGCGCAGCCTGCTGCGCGAGAAGGGCACGCCCTATGCCGAGCTGGGCCTGGGCGACGCGCACTGGAGCGACGAGCAGCTGTTGGACTTCGTGGTGCAGCACCCCATCCTGATGAACCGGCCCATCGTCAGTACCGCGCTGGGCACCGCGCTGTGCCGCCCGGCGGAGGCGGTGCTGGAACTGTTGCCGGTGGGGCCGGTGACGGGGTTCGTCAAAGCCGACGGCAGCACGCTGGCAGACCACGGGCGGCGGCGCGGCGCCACCGGCGCGTGAGCACATGGCAGCGCACGCCGCGGCGTGCGCTGCCAGCGCTGGTTCAGTGCGCCGGCGCCAGGGCTACCGCATCGGGGCCGGCAGGGTAGTGCAGGCGGCCGGAGCCGTCCGTGGCCGCCTGCCACACCGCTTCGGCCACGTCCTCGGGCCGCGTGAACAGCGAAGGTTGACCGAAGCCCTGCAGCACCGACTGCACGTAGTCGGCATACGGCTCGCTCGCCAGCCCCTGCATGCGCGCACCGCCGTTTTCGGCAAAACGCGTGTCGGGCCCGTAGCCGGGCTCCACCAGCTTGACGCCTATGCTGAAGGGCCGCAGCTCGTGCGCCAGCGAAGCCGTAAAACCGCTGACCGCCGTCTTGCTGGCGGTGTATGCCGCGACCAGCGGGAAGGGCGCCAGCGTGGTGCTGGAAGTGACGTTGATCACCAGGCCGCTGCGGCGCTGGCGAAACTGCGGCAGCACCGCCTGCGTCATGGCCATGCAGCCGAAGGTGTTGGTCTCAAACAGTTCGCGCACGGTGGCCAGCGGCGTGGCTTCGAAGGCGCCCAGCGCACCTATGCCGGCGTTGTTGACCAGCACATCTATGAGGCCCGCGGCCTGCACGGCGGCGGCGATGCTGTGCGGCTGGGTCACGTCCAGCGCCAGCAGCCGCAGTGAGCCGGAAGCGGGCAGCAGGTCTTCACGCGGCGTGCGCATGGTGGCCACCACCTGCCAGCCGCGGGCCAGAAAGTGGCGTGCCGTTTGCAGCCCGTAGCCGGAAGAGCAGCCGGTGATCAGAACAGTTTTCATGGGGTTCCTGGGGTCGTCTGTGGTGTTGCGATGGACGTGACGATAGGGCGCCGAAACAGGATCATCTACAATCAGAAGTCCTTAAAACTTCTTCATTCATCCTGCCTTGAGCGACCCGCTGTCCGAGGTGATTGCGCTGCTGCAGCCCAGCACCGTGCTGTCCAAAGGCATCAGCGGCGCCGGCAGATGGGCTGTGCGCTACGCGCGTTTTGGCCAGCCCAGCTTCTGCGCGGTGCTGGAAGGGGGCTGCGTGCTGGCGGTGGAAGGCGAACAAGCCCTCACGCTCCAGGCTGGCGACTTCGTGCTGCTGCCGGCCACGCCGGGCTTCACGATGCACGGCCCCACAAACGACGACGAACCGCCCAGGCCCCAACCCCTGGACCCGCAGGTGGAGGCTTTGAACACCAAGGAAGTGCGGCACGGCCGGCAAGACGGCCCGCCGGACGTGCGCCTGCTGGGCGGCTACTTTGTGTTTGCCTCGCCGGACGCAGCACTGCTGGTGTCGTTGCTGCCGCAGTTGGTTCACGTACGCAGCGAGCCGCGGCTGGCCACGCTGGTGCAACTGGTGGGCCAGGAGTCGCGCGAGCAGCGTGCCGGCCGCGATCTGGTGTTGGCGCGCCTGGTGGAGGTGCTGCTGATCGAAGGCCTGCGCTCGGGCGCTGGCGCCGGCACCTCGCCGGGCCTGCTGCGGGGCTTGGCGGATGTGCGCCTGGCAGCGGCGATACGCCAGATGCACGCGCGGCCGGAACAACCGTGGACCGTTGAACAACTCGCGCGCGAAGCCGCGCTGTCACGCTCGGCGTTCTTCGAGCGCTTTTCGCGTGCGGTGGGTGTGCCGCCCATGGAGTACCTGCTGTCCTGGCGCATGGCCCAGGCCAAGCGGCTGCTGCGCGAACAACAGCAAGGCGTGGCGGAGGTGGCCGAACGTGTGGGCTACAGCTCGGCCAGCACCTTCACCACGGCCTTCAGCCGGCGTGTGGGGGTGCCGCCGGGGCGGTATGCGCGGGGCGAGGCCAGCGTTCCGGCAAGAACCTGAGCCTCCGCTACCACTCCAGCACCACCGAAACGGGCTTGTGGTCGCTGGGCCGGTTGTCTCTGCCGGCGTCCGGGTTGCCGACAACGCCCATCTGCCACGCCGATTCCTCAACCTGGCAACTGCCGGGCTTGATGCGGTAGGCGCCCAAGCCGCTCCAAATGGCGGGCGAGACCAGGATGTGGTCTATCAGTTCGGCGACGATGGCGCCGTCTTGAAGAGGGTCTGAGAAGCGGGTGGTGCTGGCCGAGGAGAGCACGGCCGGGTCCATGGCGTGTTTGAAGTAGGTGTTGGGGTCGAGAAACGAGCCCACCAGTTCGTCCAGGATGCTCTTGGTGAGGAACTCGGTCTCCATCAAGTCCTTGAAGGGCCCGTCGTTGAAGTCGCCCACAACCACCGCGCTGGCCTGTTGCGGCCCGAGCGCGACGATGGACTGCAGCACCTCCCGCACCCGCGCCACCTCTGCAGACAGCTTCTGCCGGCTGCTCAGGGCGTCCAGCACCGGCCCGGGGTTGCTGCCGCGGTCCATCCACTGCTTCTTGGTCTTGAGCAGGGAGAACTTCGACTTGGTGTGCACGCCGCAAAGCATCAGGTCTTGCCCGCTGGCCAGCTTGGCGCGCATCAGCAGAGGCTGTCGCGCCAGGCTGTGCTGGCGGCGGTCCGCGGCCGCGACCTTGCCCCAGGGGTAGTAGGGCACCTTGCGCCACAAAGCCTGAGGCGTGCTGCCTGGCGGGGCCCAAGGCTTGATCTTCGAGGCCAGGCGCTTGCGAATCAGCGCGTAAATGGCCTGGTCGCTGCGGTTGGAACGGTGCACGGCGTAGGCGTTGCCCAGGAACTGCTTGACGAACAGGGCCATCTGCGCTTCCAGCGGCGGGCCTTCCTGCACGAACAACACGTCTGGGTCCACGGCCCGGATGCCGTCCGCCACACGGCGGCACAAGCTATGCACGTCGGCAACAGGTGCCAGGCGGATGCTGCCGGTCTTCTTGCCGGGAAACGAAGCTGGGATGACGGGTGCAGCCAGCCAGGTGGCATCGGCGCTGGCGCCGAAGAACGCCTTCATCCATTCGACGTTGTAGGTGCAGACCTTGAGTTGCGGCATGCCATCTCCCTGAAGAGGCTGCCGGCAGTGAAGTTCCACCGCCTTGCGACGTCAATAGTTCTGGCTAGGGGGGGGCGTAGCCTACAAGTCGGTACGCGGCCGCCACCAGGCTGCATGGCAAGCGGGGGTGCATGGTGGCGGACCTGGTGCTGGATCTTTTGGCTCAACTGGTGGACCTGCTGGCTTGTCGTCGACAATAGTTAACATAATATACAGACCGAGCTGCGTTCCGCGCTAAGTTGTTGATTTGCATACGAATCAACAGGGGCGAAGCCGATAAGCGCAACCGCGATACATGCCGCTGCAGGCACGCGAAGTAGGCGAGCCAGTTGTTCGCGTTTCGTCGGGTTTTGCTCATGCGCAACGATGGATGACAGCGCTGCCTCGCGTGGGTCATCGCCGGCAATCGCGGCTAGGCGAGCGGCAACGCGCGGCGTCACTTGACGCTGCCCGCGGGCCATCTTGCTCAAGTTGCTCTCTGACTCGTCAATCTCCTGCGCTAGCTTGTAGCGGCTGCCGCATGCGGCCGTTGCGCGGGAGATTAGGGTTTCTACGGATGACATACTGTTCACCTGACCAGTAGGCTCTCGTCCCGTTGCTGGTCAATTGACCAGCTAGTCACGGGACCAGCATGGCCGCGAATCTACCGCAAACCCTGGCAGGCGTCACGCGCCTGTATGACCGACTGAGGCGCGATGGCGTCATCCGCGATGGGGTGACACATGCTCGCGGCGACTGGGTGCAGTTCAGGGTTCGGCGGGAGGTCTTGTGTGGTCGGGTCCTCGGCGAGCTGAAGCGCCCGGACGATGGGGGCCAGGTCCGCATAGCAGTCGCCGCAACCATCGGAGACTTCTGGCCGACAGCATTCAACGTGCGGCCCTGCTCGAAAGTTGCCGATGGGCGCTGCGCCTGCGCGACGGACGCGCCAGCGGCCGCCGCGCAGGCGCAGCGCCGGAGGTTTCCCTCCCCCCTTGGTAACACGGGGGTAGCAGCGTGAAAGAGGGCACCGCGGTAGCAGCGCACCAGGTTTCGGACGGTCGCCGCATTCGGTGGACGTTGGAGCAGCTTGCTCAGTCCCCTACGGATCGAGTTCGCATCGATTGGCTGCGGTTCACTGTCCCGCTTGATGCCTTGATCCCGGCCGATGATCGCGGCGCAGTCGATGCAACCCAGCTTGGTGCTTTGGACTGGCGGGGCAGGGAGCTATCCCTTGCCGCCCGCCTGTCAACAGGCACCGATGAGCCGGTGGGTGCAATGTACGTCGCTCGCAAGGCGGCAAACATGCTGCGAGCCAGGTTGCCAGGCTTCGAAGTCGGGGCCGTGGAAGACAAGGGCATGGATTTCTATCTCGCCCGTGTCCCGGTGCTGTTTGAGGGGGTCACAGTCGGCCACGTGCTTGCCGGCGGTTCGTCCAGCACTCAGGCAGCCACCGTGCATTTCAACCTGCACGGCGCGGCATGCCTGCGTATCACTTCGCAAGACCATTGCCGCATAGCCGCTTGGATAAGGCAGTCGTCCGGGTGGATCACGCGCTGTGACCTGGCGGTGGACGTATTCGACGGCGACGACATAACCGATATGCCACGCGCCTATCTTTCTGGCGCATTCGATCTGCGCGGCCAGCGTCCTAAGCAGCGCGAGGCCGGTTCGTGGACGTCTGGCTTCTCTCGCACCTTTTACGTTGGCCGGCGCGAAACCGGCAAAGAACTGCGCGCTTACGAAAAGGGCGACGAACTGTTCGGCCCGGAACTTGACGATGCCTGGATTCGATACGAGGTCGAATTCAGGAACAACCTGCGTGTTATCGACGTAGCCATTCTGGAAAGGCCCGCAGACTTCTTTGCGGGGGCCTATCAGTTCTGCGCCGACCTGCTGGACCGCATAGGCGTCGATTCGCATGCGCAACGCATCCCAGCCGGTCAACGGGTAAAGGACGCCACGGCCAAAGCGGCCGCCCACCGCGTTGCCGCCTGGATCAAGCGAGTGGCGGCGCCTTCCGTCTGCGCCTTGCTCCAGTACGGTGGTGACTTGCTGGAAAACATCGTCGATAGCGAAGCGCATCGCACCGCGGTTCGCCTTCGTGGCTGGAATACGGCCGAATTGGCCGCTGCATTTCGATCCGAATTCGGCGCGTTAGCCCCCGCGCCGTCTCCATGAAACACGGGGCAAAGAGGCAAACATGAAATTCAAGGCAACCATTACGGTGCACGGCATGAAAGCGTCCAAGGGCACCTTGGACAACGGCCAGTCCTTCGACAGCACCAAGATTTACGCGCTCGCGGACATGGATGACCGGAACGGCAACATGTGGGGCAGGGCGGCCGTCGAATACACCATCGGCAAGGCTGAGGAAGCAGAGAAGTACAAGCATTTGCCGTTCCCGTTTGACGCGGAAGCCGAATTCGAGATTGTTTCCACCGGCAGCACGCAGCGCACCATCATCAGCGCGCTCGTCCCGGTGAACGCGAAGCCGGCTAAGGCCGCGTAACGGTGCTCTCGTGCCGCGCTACCTGATTCAGTCGGCAGAAACATTCCTGTTTCTGCACTCGTCGCCACGCAATGGCGACGTGACATGGACGCCTTCGCTGTTGACCGCAGTGCGTCATGGCGTCGTGTCCGATCTGGAACAGGTAGCGCAACTAATCGAAGACCACGCCGACCGATCGTCTGTCGTCGTAGTTGATATCGACGCGGGCGCGTAAGCGTTCGCATGCGAAACGCATTGGATGAAACCATGGGCTTTCTGATCCTCATCGCCGCATTCGGCTGGTTCGGCGCAGTCGCGTCCGATACCGCCCAAGAGTGCCATCCCCGCATGGCGCGTGTCATTCACGACTGCGACCGCCGCACAGATGTGCAGCTTGCCCGCGAGCGTCACGCCGTGGACCACCGCCCGCAGGAAGCCGTGCCCTCCCACACCGAGCCGCTCCAGCCGTATCGGTCGCTAGCGGACCTTGGTATGCCGCGCTACATGCGCCATGCCATGGGTCCTGCGGACCCTTCATCCGTGCCGCCGCCACCTGGCTCGGCTACTTCAGCGGCTGCGCAACGTGACTCGGCGCGCATGGTGCTCATGCCCTACGCGGACGGTAGGAAGCCATGATCGATGCCTCGACGTTTTTTATCGGCTTTGGCGTCGGTCTGGTCGTTTGCGGGTTGCTCATGGTGGCCATTTCGCTGTTCGGAGATCGACCATGACCCGCATCGACTGGCGACGAGTCGCCCTCGGCGCCTGGCTCGGCATCGTTCTGCTCGGCCTGGTGCAGGTCGCCCGCGCTGAGTGGGTCGAGTACGGCGGCGCAGAGGAAGGCTTCTTCGAAGTGCCCGGCGGTGCCTGGACGTCTTGGTGTCACTCAGATGGGACGGGCACCTACGCAGACCCGCTTCCGAACGCTCACCAGTGTTCCGACGACGGCCGGCTTCCGGAATCCATGCCGACGTACACCATGTTCTGCGGCGAAGCAGCATGGATGCGCTGCTACTACACGCTCGACGAGTCGGACCTTCCGCTGCCCGCGCCGGAAGGTGGCGGCGTTCAGCACGTCCATGACCCGCAAACCTGGGCGCTCATCAATCAGGTTGCCGTAGACGTAGGCCGCGCGGCCGGCCTCATGGGTGCCCTCGCATCGCTCCTGACCTTCGTCCTTGGCTACGGCGTCGGGAGGTCGCTGTGACGCAGGCGTTCTTGGACCTTTGGCCGGTCTTGGCCGGCTGCCTCGCAGCGGGCATAGCGGCCGGCGTCACCGTCCGATGGCTCCAGCGACTGTCTAACGCCGCATGAGATGGCGCGGCTGGGCACATGGGTGGACGCGAAGTGCCTTCCCATGTGCGCAGGCGTGTTGTCTGTGGCGCTTGCAGACGCCCCTCTGCTGGAGAAACTGAAATGCTGAACCGCAAACCCCGCTGGCTCGCAGCCCGCGAAGCCCTGACCAACGTCCGCGCGCGCGCCGTCGCAGGCGCTGTCCTGCTGTCGCCGCTGGCCGTCATCGCCCAGGACGATCCGAGTGATCCGTTCATGGACGCCATCGCCAGCGCCACCACCAACCTGGGCACCTACGGCGCCGCGCTGGTCGGCCTGGCGGCCGTGGCCGTGGTCTTCATGATCGCGATCAAGTACGTGAAGAAGATCCCGCGCGCGTCGTGATGACCCATCAGTCGGCCACCCACACCAAGCCCAGCCATCGGCAGGGCAGGGCGTTGGTGCGCCGGCTGATCCGCGACCTCGTGGCCGCGCTCATCGGCGCGGTCGCCTCCATCGCCGTCGTCTTGACGATCACCTACCCAACCGGGCGCATCTGCCTCGCCCCAGTGAGTCCGCTGTGCTACGTCTCCATGTACGTCTACTTCGGCTGGCAGCGCTGATGCTGCTAGCGTTGTGTGTTGGTCCCGGTTGGGCGCAGCCGCAGCCTCAGCAGTGGACTACCAACAACCTTAGTGTCATTTCTCAGGTTAGCGGTTCTCAGGTTCGGGTCACGCCCAGGCTGCCCCCAGGTCCGTTGGCTGATGTTCTAGCTCAGCCGCGCATGCAGCATCCACGCGGTGAGGGCGGTTTGTTGCTCGACCAGCTTCTTAAGGGCCCTCATATGTCCAAGGGCCCTAGCGATCTGGAGTTCACCCAAAAGCGTGAGCTACCTTGGCGTGCAGGCGCTAAGGCTATTGCCAAAAGCCTTCCACTCCTTTCAACCGCGCTTGCCATTCAGGAACTTCTTGAGGATTTACGCTGTACGGAAGGGTTCGGCGGTGCTGCTGCCTGTGATATGGGAGCTCCTGAGACAGAGCGAACGGTGACGGAATACAGTGTCAGTGGCTGGAACACGTGGCGCTTTACTAGGTTGGAGGCATGCAATGCGGTTGGGCCACAGATTGCTTCGCAACATGGTGGTTCGTTTTTGAGTTGTGAGGTAGGTGGCGAAAGTGGTGCCCAGGTGAGGGTTGGTTTCACGGCATATTGTGCCGGCCACCCAAACCCAGGGCCGCAGAACTGTTCGGGGTGGTCTACTTGGCGGAACGTTCAAACGCGAGCGACTACGGATGAGTTTTGCCCCGATCTTGACGGGGTGCCGGGTTCGCCCTTGCCGGTGTTGCCGCCCGAAGCTCCATGTCCGACGCCGCAGGCGAGTTGGCCGAGTGTTCCCGATCAAGTGGTTGAAAATCGTGTAGATAGCTTTGGTGATCGTGGCAAGGCGCCTTTGATTTGGCCCGAGCTACTCAGTCGTGGCATTGAGGTTGAGCATGATGCTCCGACGTATGACGGTCCGGAGACGTCGCCGGGTGAGCGAGAAATCGAAACGCACCCTGATGGCGTCACCGTTCGGGACACCGATTACGAGATTGAGTACACGCCGGATGGGTTTCGTTGGCGCGAGGTAGTCACTACACGTGAGTATCCCGACGTTGAAAGCATTCCTCCGAGAGGTGATCCCAGCGAGTCTCCACCAACGGGCAGTATCATTAGGCCGGGTGGACAGGGGGAAGTTATTACTTGCGGCCTACCGGGAAGGCCACCGTGCAAGATCGACGAAACCGGCACTCCGGAGCCCGATCAGATCAACGAACAAGACGACGTTGAGGAAGCTGCCCGCCCCATCCTGGACGCCATCGCCGACATTGGCGATTACGTCTTTCCGGACATAGCGTGGACCTTCGCGCTGCCCACCGGCTGCGGCCCCATCCCCGTCCCAGGCTTCGGTGATTGGTTCGGCGAGGGCATAGACATATGCCCCTTTCAGCCCACGTTCCACGCAATCATGTCCGTGGTCTGGATTCTTGGCGGCCTGTTCGGCTCCATCGGCCTGTTCTGGCGCGATCAGCTTGCAGGCACGTGATGACGGCCTACCTGTTCATGTTGGCGGTGGTCGCGGCGGGCGAGGCCCAGGCGCTGGGCGATTGGCTCGCCTGCATCGCGTTCGTCATCTTCGCTCTTGGGTGGGAGTAACTCATGCCATTACTCGCAGCCTTCCTCGGCCCGCTCCTGCGCGGCATTTACAAGCTCTATCTCGGCCTGCAGGCCCAGAACTGGGCAATGCGCATCGCCATCGTGGCCGCGCTCGCGACCCTCTACGTCGCGTGCGTGGCCACCTTCACGGCCATGATCATTCCCTGGTTCGGCGCCATCCTCGAAACCGGCTTCGGCATGCTCTTGGGCCTGCTGTTCCCGCCGGCATCCGGCACCGTCGTCGCAAGTCTGGGCATGTTTTGGGCATGCGTCCTTGCCAAGCGCCTAACCGTGCGCCTGATGAAAGCTTTCTGATGGCCGTCTACAGCGTCGAAGGCAAGCTAGGCACCGGCAAGACCAAGTTCGCGGTCTGGCGGGCCCAGGAAGCCCTTCAGCAAGGCCGCCGCGTTGCCAGCAATGTGGACCTAAAGCCCTGGCTGCTCGCCCCTTACGCGCGCAGGCCCACCTACATGCGCATCCCCGACAAGCCCACCCACGTAGACCTCGAAGCGCTCGGCCACGGCAACCCGGAAAGCTATGACGAAGACCGCAACGGCGTCATGCTGCTGGACGAGCTCGGCACCTGGCTCAACAGCCGCAGCTTTCAGGACAAGAGCAGGGCAGGGCTGATTGACTGGCTCATCCACGCCCGCAAACACGGCTGGGACGTGTACCTCATCGTCCAAAGCGCAGACATGATCGACCGTCAGGTACGCGAAGCCCTGATTGAGCACCAGGTCCGCTGCCTGTTGCTCGCCAAAATCCGCATCCCGATCATCGGCGGGCTGCTGGGCATCGTCGGCGGCCGTTGGGGCTACCTGCCACGCATGCACGTCGCTACGGCGCGCGTTGGCTACGGTGCCAATGCCGTTGTCGCTGAGCGCTGGACTTACCGCGGTGACGGCCTGCACGCTGCATATGACACCCGCCAGGTTTTCCGCACCGACTATCCCCACGGCCCGCACACCGTGCTGCCGCCGTGGGACTACGCCCCGCGCAAACTGCCGGCAGAGTTGGCCCGCGAGCGATTGCAGGCGATCCTGGCCAGGATCAAGCCGCGCCCCATGGAGCGTCCAGCGCTCAAGCCCAAGCTGCCGCACATCGCGCGGCTTGAGGTGCTCCCGGCCGACCAGCGCATTACAGCGTTGCGCCGATTCGCCGCATAAGCGGCTGCGGTTACCATTGCTGCAAGGGGGTGACGCATGGGCTTGCAGGATAGGGACTGGTATCAGGATGAGTTATCCAGGCGGCGGGGCTCTCCGCGCCAGGCGCATAAGTCAGCGCCGCCGATTAAGCTGCCGCGTCGGCTCTTTGGTAGGCAGTCCGCGCCAGGCAGTCGGAGCAACGTTGGCGCTATCGTGCTGTTTGCGGCGTCCTTGATAGCCTTGGGCATCGTTGCCTATCTCGTCATCTCCCGCTGACTCGGTTGTCGCCGTGCGTAAGTGAAAAGGCCCGCTTCCGCGGGCCTTTCCTTTACTCGGCTGCATTGAGCAGCGCGTTAACCTTTTCTAGGATTGCCGTTTCGCCGCCAGTCACGACGCGTGCCTGTTTGATTAGATGATTCAAATGGAACTGCAGCCATACCAGTTCGCCGCGAGTCAGATTCAGCGGTGCCGGCGCCCCGTTCTTCCGCCCGCCGCTTCCTTCTCCGTCGCCATCCCCATCGCCATCTTCCGTCGTCTCGCCATCGTTCTCGCCGCCGATCACAGCTGGCGCCTTCGCTTTCGCAAGCGAATCCCTCGCCATGGCCCGGGTCAGCTTCCCATTGGCATGCGCAGTCAGGCACCGGCAGAGCAGGGCGTGCGCTTCTGGTCCCTTCACGCGCGCCAATTGGTCTAGCGTCGTAATCGTCTCCACGTCGCCCATGCCTTCCGACACCGCGGCGTGTATGGCCGGCTTGAGGCTCGTCAGCCGCAGATGCTTGGACACCCACGACGGGGACTTGCCCAGGGCCTTGGCCAGCGCGCCCGGCTTCTTGTAGACCGACAGCAGGGCTTTCAGGCCTTCGGCAATGTCCAGAACGGCCAGGTCCTCGCGCTGCAGGTTCTCAACCGCTTGCAGCGTTGCCAGGTCCGCATTGGTCCCTTGCCGCACCATGGCCGGCAGTTCATGCAGGCCCGCCATCGATGCTGCCAGCACGCGACGTTCGCCCGCGATCAGCCGATACATGCCCGCTTCGGCTGCCGGCGCAACAATGATCGGCTCTATCAAGCCGTGCGTGCGGATGCTCTCGGCCAGCTCGGACAGGCTTTCCTTGTCCAGCCCCTTGCGGTTGCGAATCTGCGGCAGGATTTCGATGGCAGTCAGCGCCACGCTGGCGTGAGTGCCTGACGGCGGTACGGTCTGAATCATGGTGTGGTCCCTTTCATTGCGGTTTGAAGATGCACCGGGCCCCTAGATTCAGAGCCCCATCGGGTGCCGGTGCGGTGCGCAAACCTTCGGAGCGGTTTGCACCGTTCCCCTGAGTTCATCGCCCGTAGGCTTGGGGCACCAGGCGGGGCGCATGCGAAAGGGGGAGGGTGTCCGTAACGCCTGGATCGCATGCCGCAGGACATGCGATGCCGCCGAAGGACGGCACCCGAAGGGGCCAGGGGTTATGGATGCCCCCTTTCGCATGCGACACGACAGGGGCACCATGCCGAAGGACTAGCGATGAACTCAGGGTGACGGCGCGCGGCGGTGGCGGACTGCACCATCGGACGGGCGTAGACCGTCCCTCACCGGCAAAGCCGGCTAGCTATGGCTGTTCGCGTTAGGGATCGTTACCCGATGGGCCGAGACAACCGCCGGTTGGCTTGGTGGCGAAGCCATAGAGCCCGGTCGGCTGCTTGCAGCCGAAACGCCCAGGTATGCGTCATTGGCGCACCCGAAATCTGCGATTCGCAGCAGCCGGCCTAGCCGATCCTCATGCGCCTTGACTTGCTCGGCTAGGCACCGGGCAAGCCCTGCCTGCATCCTCGCATCGTTCTCTGCGCGACAGTGAACATCGGACCGTCCCCACCTGGTCAGCCAAAACAGCGACAGCAGCACGGTCCTAGGCGCACAGTCATCGCGCACCCAGCGCCTGGCGGCCGCCACGCTCACGCCCAGGGCGGTGGCAATTGCTTGGGGCGTCGGCTGGCCCAGGTCGGCCAGGATCAAGGAAAGGGGCGGCAGGCCAGCGGGCGACGGCAGTAAGGACAGCATGCTTGTCCTAACGTGTTGCGCTGGCCAGCGGCGACATGGTTGCCAGGCGTAGGCGTGCGAGAAGCCGCGATACCCAGCGCCGCATCTGTCGTAGTTGACATAATATACATTGTGCGAAATAATATCGATAACTGTCTCCACAAGATTGCGGCCTCTCAAGCACCCAAAACCAATCCACCCCAGCGTCGAACAAACTTACACATGCCTAGATCGGATCTGAGGTATCGCCTCCAAGGAATTGAAATATATTGAGTTTTTTCTCCCGGACCGCTGCTTGCTTACAAAGTCAAGATCATGTCTGACTTGTCGCTTCGTCCGGCTGCCTGGTTGTTGTTGGCCCCGGTCCTGGCGGCTCATGCAGCACCGATGGGTAGCGATGCCTCCAGTGCCTCTTCCTCATCGTTGCCTGGGCTGGCGGCGGGTGTGTTGGAGGTGTCTCCATCCGCGTCCGGCACCGGCGGCGACCGGAACGTGGACCTGCTGATCCAGATGCAGCCGCGCGCCGCCGGGCTGGATCTGGACCGGGGCACCGGCGCCGCGACGAGGCCCTTGGATGCAGGCGCCAGGCCCAGCGTGCCGCCGGCTTCCAGCCTGTCTTCTTCAGGCTCATCACAAGCGCCTCAACCGGCGGGCTTGTTTGGTGCGGGTGCCGACCCGGCCGCAGCGCGGGGCGCGGCACCTGCCGCCGTGCGTCCGGTGGACTTCAGCGCCACGACGCAACGGCCTGCGCCGGCCGCTTCAGGCGGCACCACCGGCATGCTGTGGTGGTTGCCGCCGCGTTGGTTGCGCTACCTGCGCGAGAACCGGGAAACGGTGGTCATCGTTTCGGTGCTGGCGCTGGCGCTGATCTGGGGCGGCTCCGTGGTGCGCTCGCACCGGCGACGTCGGCAGCGCTGAGACCAGCCCGATGTTGCGCCGGGGCTAGGCGCCCGGCGTCGTGAAGGCGCAGGCGGTCTGCGCCTGGCCCTCGGGCCCCCGAGTTCAGGCGCTATGCGACTCGTCGTCGTCTTCCGCGTCCACGGCCGGTGACGTGGCCGTGCGCGCGCCGGCCGGGGTCGGCATCGGGCGGTCCAGCGGACGGCACAGGTGCCGGTTGAGCTTGCCAAGGCGTTCGGACTTTTCGATCGCCGCCAGAATGACTTCCGGCGCGATCATCAGCATGAACGGGTTGTGCTGCGAAGAGGTCTGGGACATCCGGGTACTCCGATCCAAGCTGTGAACAGCATCGATGTCGGCAACTCTACGTGCCGCTTTCGGCTCTGCTCAGTCGTCTGCGGCCCAAACCCGTTGTCGGATGACTTCTGACACGAACACGCCGCCACCTCCCCCCTGAATGCGCGTACGCCTACAACACTGCCGCCCTGGGTGATGGGTTCAGCGTGCGCGCTGTTCCAGGCGGTCGGCCAGGCGGTCGCGGCCGGCGCCGCGTGCAAAGTCGGCGGCGCTCAAGCCGTTGTGGTTCAGCAGCTTGGGGTCGGCGCCGCGCTGCAGCAGCAGTTCGGCACCGTCTATGGCGCCGTAGCGGGCGGCCATCATCAGCGGCGTGCTGCCGTTTTCCGAGGGGGCGTCGATCTGCGCGCCGCGCTCCAGCAGCAGCGTCAGCATGCGCAGCTCGGTGCCGCTGGCGGCGTAGTGCAAGGGCGTCCAGCCCGGGCGGTTCACGGCGGCGCCGCGCTCCAGCAGGTAGCGGGCCGCCTCCAGGCGGCCGTGCAGTGCGGCCATCATCAGCGCCGTTTCACCGGCGGCGTTGGTGGCGTCCACCTTCAGCCCGGGGTGCGCCAGCAGCGCCTCGGCCACCCGCGGCGAGTCGTCGCGCAGCGCCACCAGCAGCGCCAGCTGCCCTTTTTCGTCGGCCGCGTTGGGGTCGAAGCCGGCGTCCAGCAGGCGTTGCACGGTGCGCACGTCGTCCAGCCCCAGGGCCCGGAAGAAGCTCACGTACGAGTCGGCGATTGCTGATGAAAAACAAACAGCGACAGCTAGATAGATTGGTAACCTAAACCAAAACTTCATGATTACACCGAGGGGCTGGTAAGCGCCGGCAGGCCGAACAGGCGCTCGAAGTTGGCGGTGGTGGCCTGCGCCACCTCGTCTTCCGACAGGCCCTTGAGCGCTGCCAGCTGCCGCGCCACGTAAGGCACCAGGGCCGGGTGGTTGGTCTTGCCACGGAAGGGCACCGGGGCCAGGTAGGGGCTGTCGGTTTCTATCAGGCAGCGATCCAGCGGCACGCGGCGGGCCACCTCTTGCAGCTCGCGCGCGTTGCGAAAGGTCAGGATGCCGGAAAACGAGATGAAGAAGCCCATCTCCAGCGCCGCATCGGCCACGGCCTGGGTTTCGGTGAAACAGTGGAAGACGCCGCGTACCGCGCCCTGCCCTTCGTCGCGCAGGATGGCCAGCGTGTCCGCGCTGGCACTGCGCGTGTGTATGACCAGCGGCAGCCCGGTGGCGCGCGCGGCGCGTATGTGCACGGCAAAACGTTCGCGCTGCCACTGCATGTCGGCCACGCTGCGGCCGTTCAGGCGGTAGTAGTCCAGCCCGGTTTCGCCCAGGCCCACCACGCGCGGCAGCCCGGCGCGCTGCAGCAGGTCTTGCAGCGTGGGCTCTTGCACGCCCTCGTTGTCGGGGTGCACACCCACCGTGCACCACAGGTTGTCGTGCCCCGTGGCCAGCGCGTGCACCAGGCCGAACTCTTCCAGCGTGGTGCAGATGCACAGGGCGCGCGTCACCGCGGCATCGGCCATGGCCTGCCGAAGCTCAGGCAGGCGGGCGTGCAGTTCGGGAAAGCTCAGGTGGCAGTGCGAATCGACGTACATGCCGCCATGGTGCCGCAAGTTGGCGGCCCGCCCGGCGCGGGGCTGCTCAGATCGTCTGCGTGGGCCGCGCCGACTGAATGCTGGTGCCCAGCAGTTCCTCGATCTTGACCTTGAGCTGGCGCGACTTTTCGTCGTTGGGGAAACGCACGCCCACGCCCTGGGTGCGGCCGCCGGAGGCATTGGCGGGGGTGATCCAGGCCACCTTGCCGGCCACCGGAAACCGCTGCGGGTCGTCGGGCAGGGTCAGCAGCAGGTAGATGTCGTCACCCAGCCGGTACTCGCGCGTGGTGGGCACGAACAGCCCGCCTTCGCCCAGCAGCGGCATGTAGGCCGCGTACAAGGCGCCCTTCTCGCGGAACACCAGCTGGATCACGCTGGGCCGGCTGGCACCGCCGCCCGGCGACAGCGCGGGGCCTAGGCCTCCGGAGCGGGTGGGGAGCGACTCGTTCATCCCTCAAAGTGTATCCAAGCGTCGTTTCGCTGCGCGCGCCGGCGCCAGCGCAGACCGGCCTTGTGTCACGAGTGCGTCGGCCAGCAGGGGTTCGTTCCAGGGGTGGCCGGCGTGCCGCGCCACCCGTTGCAGGGCTGCCAGCCACTGGGCCAGGGCCGCCGGGTCGCTGCCGGCCGGCACCGAAGGGAAGAAGCGCGCCGCGCCGCCGGCGGCCACCGCCATGCCATCGTGGCACAGCTTGAGCAGCGCGTCCACCAACTGCGGCACCGGCCAGCCGGCCAGCGCCCCGCCCTGCCCTTGCGCCACCGCCTGCGGCAAGGCGGCCCAGGCCCGGGCGTCGACACCTGCTTGCGCCAAGGCCCAGGCGTCCAGCGGGCGGCCGCCGCAGCCGGCCAGCAAGGTCTCTGCCTGGGCCAGGCCCTGGGCGGCCAGCCAAGCCAGCGCCTGCTCGACCGAGGGACGTGGCGGCTGCTGGCGCTGGCAACGGCTCAGCACCGTGGGCAGCAGGCGTGCCGGGTCGGCGGCCGTGAGCACGATGCGCGTGCCTTCCGGCGGCTCCTCCAGCGTCTTGAGCAAGGCGCTGGCGGCAGCTTCGTTCATGGCCTCGGCCGGATGCAGCAGCGCCACCTTGCCGCGCCCGCGCGCGCTGGTGTTGCCGGCCCAGGCCAGCAGCGAGCGCACCTCGTCTATGCGTATCTGGCGGCTGGGCTTGCGGTTCTTGTCCTCGGCTTCCTTGTCGGTGGCCAGCAGCCAGCCCAGTTCGCGGCGCGTGGCCTCGGGCAGCAGCACAAACAGGTCCGGGTGGGCGCGTTTGGCCACCAGGTGGCAGGCGGTGCAACGGCCGCAGGCGCCGCCGCCCGGGCGCGGCGTTTCGCACAGCAGCGACTGCGCAACCAGAAAGCCCAGGGCCAGCGCGCCGTCGCCCGGTGCCATCTGCAGCAGCAAGGCGTGGCCGCGCTGGCGGGCCAGCACCTGGGTCAAGGCCTCGTCCAGCCAGGGCAGCGGCGCACGGCCTTGGTCGTCAGCCCCCGCCAACGGGTGCACCAGAGCGCCGCCGCTTGCTGCCACGCTACCAGCCGCGCTGGTCCAGCGCCTGGGCCAGCCGCTGCCCGACCTGGTCGACGCTGCCTTCGCCGTTGATGCGCACAAAACGCTGCGGCGCGGCCTGGGCACGGGCGGCGTAGGCGGCATGCACGCGCTCGAAAAACGCGGTGTCCTCGGCCTCGAAGCGGTCGGGGGTACGCGCGGCGCTGCGGCGCTGGGCGGCCAGGGCCGGGGCGACGTCGAACCACAGCGTCAAGTCGGGTTGGCGACCTTGCTGTACCCAGGCCTCCAGCTGGCCCAGCACGTCGGTGTCGAACCCGCGGCCGCCCCCCTGGTAGGCGAAGGTGGCGTCGGTGAAACGGTCGCACAGCACCAGCGCGCCGCGCGCCAACGCCGGGTTGATGACTTGCGCCAGGTGGTCGCGGCGGGCGGCAAACACCAGCAGCGCCTCGGTGAGCGCGTCCATGGGCGCGTGCAGCAGCACGTCGCGCAGGCGCTCGGCCAGCGGTGTACCGCCGGGTTCGCGTGTGATCACGACCTCGTGCCCCTGGGTGCGCCAGCGTTCGGCCAGCGCCTGCAGGTGCGAGCTCTTGCCGGCGCCGTCTATGCCTTCGATGGTGACAAAACGCCCGCTCATGGAGCCCCCTCGGCGCTGCGCGCTGTCCCCCCGAGGGGGAGCCAGCGTCTTCGGAGCGGCCGGGCGTCGCTCATCGCCCGCCCCGCTGGTACCGGTTCACGGCGCGGTTGTGTTCCGCCAGTGTTTCGCTGAAGTGGCTGCTGCCGTCGCCGCGGGCCACGAAGTACAAGGCCTTGGTGGGTTCGGGCTGCACCGCCGCACGCAGCGAGGCCAGGCCCGGCAGCGCAATGGGCGTGGGCGGCAGGCCGCCGCGGGTGTAGGTGTTGAAAGGCCCGTCGGCTTGCAGGTCGCGCCGGCGCAGGTTGCCGTCGAAGGCCTCGCCCAGGCCGTAGATCACCGTGGGGTCGGTCTGCAGCAGCATGCCTATACGCAGGCGGTTGATGAACACGCCAGCCACCCGGGTGCGCTCGTCGGCGCGGCCGGTTTCCTTCTCCACGATGGACGCCAGGATCAGGGCCTCGTCCGGGGTCTTCAGCGGCAGGTTGGGCGCCCGCTGGTCCCAGGCTTCGGCCAGGCGGCGGTTCATCAGCGCGTGGGCGCGCTTGAGCACGGTGAGGTCGCTGACACCGCGGCTGTAGGTGTAGGTGTCGGGGAAGAAGCGGCCCTCGGCCGGCACGCCGGGCGCGCCCAGCGCGGCCATCAGCTCGTCGTCGCTCATCGCGGCGGTCAGCGGGCGCAGGTTCGGGGCCTGGGCCAGCTCGGCGCGCAGCTGGCGCAGCGTCCAGCCTTCGGTGAAGCGCACCTGGTCCATGGTCTCGCGGCCCTGCACCATCTTGGCCAGCAGCGTGCGGGCGGTGTCGCCGGTGTGGATCTCGTAGCTGCCGGCGCGTATGCGGCGCGCGTCGCCGGACCAGCGGAACCATTCGTACAGCCAGCGCGGCGGCACCTGCACGCCGGCGCTGACCCAGGCCTGGGCCACGTCGCGCGGGTTGCTGCCGGGCTCTATGCTGAGCTCCACCACGCCGGTGGCCAGCGGCAATGGCCTTTGCAGCCACCAGGCCACGCCGGCGGCCAGGGCTGCGGCGGCCAACAGCAATGCCGCGACCGCGAGCCCCAGCACGCGAATCCACGACGCCCGCCTGACCATGGCTGCTGATGATAATGACCGCATGGCCCTGTCTTCCGAAGCGCTCTCCACAAGTCCTCCTCCTGCCGGCCTGGTACGCTTGGCTGACTGGGGCCTGCTGCATGCCGGCGGCCGCGACACCCGCAGCTTTCTGCAAGGCCAGCTGACGCAGGACATGAACCTGCCGCCGGGCCAGGCCCGGCTGGCCGGCTACTGTTCGCCCAAGGGGCGGCTGCTGGCCAGTTTTGTCACCTGGGGTGACGGCGAGCAGGACTTGTGGCTGGCCTGCAGCGCCGACCTGCTGGCGCCCACGCTCAAGCGCCTGTCCATGTTTGTCATGCGCGCCCAGTGCAAGCTGCGCGACGTCAGTGGCGAACGCCCGCTGTGGGGCCTGGCAGGCAGCGCCGGTGCGCAGGCCCTGGGCGAGCAGGCGGCGGCGCCGGTCTGGGCGCAGGCCCGCGTGGGCGAAGCCGATGTGCTGCGCCTGCCCGATGCCCTGGTGGCCGGCCAGGCGGTGCCGCGCTGGCTGTGGGCCGGCGAGCCGCCCCCGGGCGTGGTTGGCCTGCCCGGGCTGGACGAGGCCACGTGGCGCTGGCTGGAAGCCGCCAGCGGCGTGCCCCGCATCACCGCCGCCACCGTGGAGCAGTTTGTGCCGCAGATGGTGAACCTGGAGCTGGTGGACGGCGTGAACTTCAAGAAGGGCTGCTACCCCGGCCAGGAAGTGGTGGCGCGCAGCCAATACCGCGGCAGCATCAAGCGCCGCGGCCACCTGGTGTTTGCCGAAGGCCCGCTGACGCCCGGCCAGGAGCTGTTCCACAGCAGCGACCCGGTCCAGCCCGGCGGCCTGGTGGTCAACGCCGGCCACTGGCCCGGCGCCCCGGCAGGCCAGGCCCACGCGGCGCTGGTGGAGCTGAAGACGGCGCTGGCAGAAAGACAAGAAGGCGGCAGCCTGCATGCGGGTGCGGCCGACGGGCCGCTGCTGTTGCCGGGCGCCCTGCCCTACGCCTTGCCGGCGGCCGAGGCGGCCTGAACCTGCCCGGCGCACCAAGCGGCCTGCGATTGAGCGACACGCTGTACATCTACTGGCGCTGCGAAGCGGCGCGCGTGGCGCAGGCCGTGGCGGCCGTGCAGGCCTTGCAGCGGGATCTGCGCGCGCGCCACCCGGCGCTGCAGGCCGGCCTGCACCGGCGGGCCGACGATGACGCGGCAGGCGCCGTCACGCTGATGGAAACCTACGCCGCCGGCCCGGCCCTTGACTTGCTGCGGGCCGTGCAGGCCGAAACCCAGGCTGCGTTGGCAGGCTGGGCGCTGGGCCCGCGCCATGTGGAGTGTTTCCGCCCGGTGTGAACCGCCAGCGCAGCGGCCGGCAGCGGCTTGCCTAAGGCAGGCGGCAGCGCAACACCAGGTGGGGCCGGCCCGCTTCTTCGAAGACACCCCCGTCGCGCACAAAACCCTGCGCCTCGTAGAACGCCAGGCTGTCTGCGCCGGCGTTCAGCACCAGTTCGTGGTCGCCACGGGCGCGCGCCGCCGCCATCAGCGCCTGCAGAACGCGGCGCCCTATGCCGGCGCCTCGCAGGCTGGTTCGGCTCACCAGCCGGCCTATGCGGGCCACACCCGCTTCGGCTGCCAGCAGCCGGCCGCCACCCACCGCCAAGCCCAGCCGGTTGCAGGCCAGCACATGCAGCGCGCCAGCATCGGCCTCGTCTTGCACCCGCGTCGCCGGGCCCCGCTGTTCGGTCACGAACACCGCTTCGCGCAAGGGGCGTGTCTGTGCCCCCAGCGTGGCCCAGTCGCCCTGGTGCAGCGTCAGCATGTCTTCACCGGCCTCGAAGGCCTGGAACCAGTCGCGCAGCACCTGCGGCACGGGTTGCGAGGTCTGGGTCTTGGGGTCGGCGTACACGTACACCAGCTCGCCGTGCACCAGTCGCTGTTCACCGCGGAACACGGCGGCCTGCACCACCATGGACGAGTTGCCGATGCGCCCGCAGCGCACGCCGGTGTGCAGCAGCTCGTCGTAACGCGCCGAGGCCTCGTACTCCAGCGTGGCCTTGCGCACGAACAGGTCGCCGCCCAGCTGGTGCATGGTCTCGGCATAGGGCAAGGCCATGGCACGCCACCAGCCGGCCACCGCGGTGTCGAAATACATCAGGTAGTGGCCGTTGAACACGATGTGCTGCATGTCCACCTCGGCCCAGCGCACGCGCTGGCGGTCCAGGTAGCGGAAGTCTTGGCGTTGCATGGGTTCAGGTCTCCGGTGGCGGGCCGGCACGCAGCGCCGCGCCGGCAAAGTCCAGCGCGGCCTCGGCCTCGGGCAGAAAACGGCCCATCTTGATGAAGTCGTGCGTGACGCCGCGCGCCAGCTCCAGCTGCACCGCCACGCCGGCGGCGCGCAGGCGGTCGGCGTAGGCCAGGCCTTCGTCCACCACCGGGTCGCACTCGGCCAGCACCAGCGCCGCCGGCGCGACACCTTCCAGGTCGTCGGCCAGCAACGGTGCAAAGCGCCAGTCGTGGCGTTGTTCGGGTGGGCAGCAGTGGTCGAACATCCAGCGCACGGTGTCGCTGTCCAGCAGGTAGCCGCTGCCGAACCGGCGGTAGGAGGCGGTGTCCATGGCCGGCGCCGTGCCGGGGGTGATGAGCAGTTGCGCCGCCAGCGGCAGGCCGGCATCGCGCGCCAGCAGCGCACACACCGCCGCCAGCGTGCCGCCGGCGCTGTCGCCGCCCACGGCCAGCGGCAGCGGCGCCAGGCCGTGCGTGGCCGGGTGGGCCGCGAGGGTGCGCAAGGCGGCCCAGGCGTCATCGACCGCCGTCGGGAAGCGGTGCTCCGGCGCCAGCCGGTAAGCCAGCGCCACCACCGCACGGCCGCTGCGCAAGGCCAGTTGACGGCACAGGCTGTCGTGGGTTTCCAGGCTGCCCACCACAAAGCCGCCGCCATGCAGGTACAGCAGGCCGGCACGCGGCTGCTCATCCACCGCGTACAGGCATGCCGGCAGCGGCGTGCCGTCGGTGGCCGGCAGGCTGAAGTTCTGAACCCGGGCCAGCGGCGCGCGCGGTAGGTCCAGCACTTCGGCGGCGGCTTCGTAGCCCTGGCGCGCCTGCTGCGCCGTCTGCCGGTGCATGGGCAGGCGCTTGGCGCGCTGTATGCGCTCCAGCAGCGCGGCCATGCGCGGTGTCAAAGGAGGGGTGGGCAACTCGGTGTTCATCGGGACTGCAAGGCCGGGGCCGGGCAAGCATACTGGCCGCACCTCCTCGCCCGCCCTGCTGCCCATGGCCCGCATCCTGTACCTGACGCAGATCGACATAGACGACGGCGCCCGCCACCTGCTGCCGGAAGAGTGCCGCCGCGTCGGCATGCACAAGCCGCTGGTGGTCACCGACGCCGGGGTGCGCGCCGCCGGGGTGCTGGGCCAGGTGCTGGAGGCGCTGGCGGAGGTGCCGCATGCGGTGTTCGACGGCACCCCTTCCAACCCGACGGAAGCCGCTGTGCGCGCTGCCGTGGCGGTGTACCGCAGCGAAGGCTGCGACGGCCTGGTGGCGGTGGGTGGCGGCTCCAGCATAGACCTGGCCAAGGGTGTCGCCATCGCGGCCACGCACGAAGGCCCGCTCAAGACCTACGCCACCATAGAAGGCGGCAGCCCCCGGATCACCGAGCGCGCGGCGCCGCTGATCGCCGTGCCCACCACCGCCGGCACCGGCAGCGAGGTGGCGCGCGGCGCCATCCTCATCGTGGACGACGGCCGCAAGCTGGGTTTCCACAGCTGGCACCTGATGCCCAGGGCTGCCTTGCTGGACCCGGCGCTGACCCTGGGCCTGCCGCCGGGCCTGACCGCCGCCACCGGCATGGACGCCATCGCCCACTGCATGGAAACCTTCATGGCGCCGGCGGTCAACCCGCCGGCCGACGGCATTGCGCTGGACGGCCTGGCGCGCGGCTGGGCGCACATAGAACGCGCCACGCGCGACGGCCAGGACCGCGAGGCCCGCTGGCAGATGCTGAGCGCCAGCATGCAAGGTGCCATGGCCTTCCAGAAAGGCCTGGGCTGCGTGCATTCGCTCAGCCACAGCCTGGGCGGCGTGAACCCACGTCTGCACCACGGCACGCTGAACGCGATGTTCCTGCCGGCGGTCATCCGCTTCAACGCCGGCGCCGACAGCGTGCGCAGCGAGCGCCGCCTGCAACGCATGGCCCAGGCCGTGGGCCTGCCCGGTTGCAGCGGCGCCGGCACCGAACTGGCCGACGCCGTCACCGCGCTCAACGCCCGCCTGGGCCTGCCCAGCGGCCTGCGCGCCATGGGCGTGGACGAGAGCCTGTTCGATCGTGTCATCGCCGGGGCCCTGGCCGACCACTGCCACAAGACCAACCCGCGCCTGGCTAGCGCCGACGACTACCGCCGCATGCTGGCCGAAGCGATGTAGGCCCGGGCCAGCGGCGGCGCTGCAGTTCGTCGCGCCGCGCTGCAGCCTGTCGCAGGCCGGCTGCACGGCGCTGGCCGGGGCGTTATGGTGTGCTACATCAGCAACACACCGCCGCGCCTGCCCATGATGCCCACCTGGGACGACCGACAACCCATCTACCAGCAGCTGGCCGACCTTCTGGCCGCGCAGCTGCTGGACGGTGACCCCCGCGAAGGCGAAGCCATGCCTTCGGTGCGCGCCCTGGCCGGCCGCTACCTGCTCAACCCGCTGACCGTGAACCGCGCCTTGCAGGCGCTGGGTGACGAAGGCCTGCTGGAGCAGCGGCGCGGCATAGGCCTGTTCGTGGCCGGCGGTGCGCGCGGGCGCCTGAAGGCCGCCGAACGCGAACGCTTCTTGCAACAAGAGTGGCCTCGCCTGCGCGAAAGGCTGCGCCGCCTGGACATACAGGCCGATCAACTCGATTGGGAGGGCATTTGATGAAACCCGACACCCCGCTGGTGCAGGCCCACGGCCTGAGCGTCAGCTACGGCCGCCGCCGCGCGGTGGACGACATCAGCTTCAGCATCCCCAAGGGCCGCGTGGTGGGCCTGCTGGGCCACAACGGCGCCGGCAAGACCACGCTGATGAAGGCCATGGTGGGCCTGCTGAAGGGCGAAGGCCGGCTGGACGTGCTGGGCCTGAACCCGCACAACGAGCGCGTGGCGCTGCTGCAGCAGGCCTGCTACATCCCGGACGTGGCCATACTGCCGCGCTGGGCGCGCGTGGCCGACCTGATCACGCTGATGAGCGGCCTGCACCCGCGCTTCTCGGCCGACCGTGCCCGCGAGCTGCTGCGCCGTACCAGCGTGGGCCTCTCCGACAAGGTGGGCAAGCTCTCCAAGGGCATGATGGTGCAGGCCCACCTGGCGCTGATCGCCGCCATAGACGCGCGGCTGATGATCCTGGACGAGCCCACGCTGGGCCTGGACGTGCTGTCGCGCAAGGCCTTCTACGAGATGCTGATCGACGAGTGGTGCGACGGCGAGCGCAGCGTGCTGATCAGCACCCACCAGGTGGAGGAGATCGAGGCGCTGCTGTCGGACGTGCTGATGCTCAACGAAGGCAAGCTGGTGCTGTCGCTCAGCCTGGAAGACATAGACCGCCGCTTCGTCGCGCTCAGCCACGACGCCACGGTGGCCGAGCAGATGGCCGCCGCTCACCCGCTGCTGCGCTACCGCACCGCCGACGGCACCGCTTCGCTGTTCGACGGGCCGCCGCCCGAGCAAGTGCAGGCCCTGGGCCGGCGCGTGCGCCCCAGCCTGGTGGACTTGTTCGTGGCGCTGACGCGCAAGCCCGAACTCGACCGCACGCAGTTCTGACCCCTTGCTAGAACCGAGAGGACCTTCGAGATGAACCCTGTCCTGCCTTTGATGCAGCGGGAATGGCTGCAGCACCGTTTTGCCTGGGCCCTGATGGTGCTGGTGCCGCTGGCGCTGGCGGTGCTGTCGCTGACGGTCAGCCGCCTGGACATGAACAGTGCCGAGCTGCAGATGGAAATGCCGCTGCCGCACGACCGCCTGGCCACCGTGATGGCGCTGGCCAGCATGGCTTCCGGCGTGGGGATGCAGTTTGCGGTGATGTGGGTGTCGTCGCTGATCATCATCAGCGGGCTGGCACGGCGTGACCACGGCGACCGCTCGGTGGAGTTCTGGCTCTCGCTGCCGGTGAGCCACAGCACCAGCCTGGCCGTGCCCATGCTGGTGCACCTGCTGCTGGTGCCGGCCGCGGCGCTGTTGATAGGCCTGGGCCTGGGCTGGCTGGTGTCGGCGCTGGTGGTGGGGCGCACGCTCAGCCTGAGCGACTGGTGGTCCATCCCCTGGGGCTCGGTGCTGCCGGCAGCGCTGGCCATCGTCGGCCGGCTGCTCAGCGGCCTGGTGCTGGCCACGCTGTGGCTGTCGCCGCTGATCCTGCTGTTGATGCTGGCCACGGCCTGGTTCCGGCGCTGGGGCCTGGCGGTGTTCGTGCTGGGCCTGGGCCTGGGCGGCTGGGTGCTGGACCGCCTGTTCGGCCAGCCGCTGGTCATCAACCTGCTGCTGGACCTGGTGGCCCATGCCGGGCAGGCGCTGTTCGGCGCCGGTCAGGGCGGCCTGCGCATCAGCCCCGAAGACGACACCGTGGTGCTGCTGCGCCAGCTGCCGGCCTGGGTGGTGGCCGATCTGTGGGCCGCCTTGAAGGCCGCGGTGTCGCCGCTGTTCATAGGCGCACTGCTGTTCGCCGCCGGCTGTTTTGCCGCCCTGGTGCAGTGGCGCCGGCAAGGGGCCAGCGCGACGGTGTGAACGAGCCGGTCGTGTGCAGTCCGCCGGGGTTGGGGCGCCCAAGCGCTCAACCCCGGTGCTTCGTTGGAGCGGCCTGGTTGGCTGGAACCCGTTAGTTGTACGATGACTGATAAGTGACTGGTAGACTTCCAGCGCCGCCTATCCACCCCATGAACACCCACCACAGCCCGCGCCGCGACAGCCCGCGCATCACCGCGCTGCGGGCCATTCCGGTGGCCGGGCGCGACAGCATGCTGCTCAACCTGAGCGGCGCGCACGGCCCCTTCTTCACGCGCAACCTGCTGGTGCTGACGGACAGCGCCGGCCGCACCGGCTTGGGCGAAGTGCCCGGCGGCGAGAAGATTCGCCAGACGCTGGAGGATGCCGCAGCGCTGGTGGTGGGCCGCACGCTGGGCGAGTTCCGCGCCGTGCTGAACGAGGTACAGCAGCGTTTTGCCGACCGCGACGGCAGCGGCCGCGGGCAGCAGACCTTCGACCTGCGCACCACCATCCACGCCGTGGCGGCGCTGGAATCGGCGCTGCTGGACTTGCTGGGCCAGCACCTGGGCGTGCCGGTGGCGGCGCTGCTGGGCGAAGGCCAGCAGCGTGAGCGTGTGGAGATGCTGGGCTACCTGTTCTTCGTGGGCGACCACACGCGCAGCGACCTGCCCTACGCCGACCCGGCCGGCGAGACCGGCGCCGATGACTGGTGCCGCGTGCGCCATGCCCCCGCGCTGACACCCGAGGCCATCGTGGCCCAGGCCGAAGCGGCCTATGCGCGCTACGGCTTCAACGACTTCAAGCTCAAGGGCGGCGTGCTGCGCGGCGAGCAAGAAGTCGAGGCAGTGCGTGCGCTGCACGAACGTTTTCCGCAGGCGCGCGTGACGCTGGACCCCAACGGCGGCTGGCTGCTGGCCGACGCGGTGCGTCTGATGCGCGACCTGCACGGCGTGATCGCCTACGCCGAAGACCCCTGCGGCGCCGAGAACGGCTACTCCGGCCGCGAGGTGATGGCCGAGTTCCGCCGCGCCACCGGGCTGCCCACGGCCACCAACATGGTCGCCACCGACTGGCGGCAGCTCACGCATGCGCTGTCGCTGCAGTCCGTGGACATCCCCCTGGCCGACCCGCACTTCTGGACACTCTCCGGCTCGGTGCGCGTGGCCCAGACCTGCCGCGACTGGGGGCTGACCTGGGGCTCGCACTCCAACAACCACTTCGATGTCTCGCTGGCCATGTTCACCCACGTGGGTGCCGCGGCGCCGGGGCGTGTGACGGCCATGGACACGCACTGGATCTGGCAGGACGGCCAGCGCCTGACCAAGCAGCCCTTGCAGATACGCGGCGGCTTTGTCGAGGTGCCCCAGCGCCCGGGCCTGGGCGTGGAGCTGGACATGGTCGAGGTGGCCAAGGCCCACCAGCTGTACCAACAACACGGCCTGGGGGCACGCGACGACGCGGTGGCCATGCAGTGCCTGCTGCCCGGCTGGCGCTTCGACCCGAAACGGCCTTGCCTGGTGCGCTGAAACGGCCTTGCCTGGGGCGCTGAAGCAGCACACAGCGCGCAGCAAACAACAAAGGGCCCGCGCGGGCCCTTTGTCTTGAGCGGTCTTAGAAGCTCAGTGGTGGGTGCCGTCCAGGAACTGCTCGTCCTCGGTGGAGCCCTTCAGCGCCGCGGTGGAGGCCTGGCGCTCTATCGTGGTGGTCACCGCGTCGAAGTAGCCGGTACCCACCTCGCGCTGGTGCTTCACCGCGGTGAAGCCGCGGTCGGCGGCGGCAAACTCCTTTTGCTGCAGTTCCACGAAGGCGCTCATGTTCTGGCGCGCGTAGCCGTAGGCCAGGTCGAACATGCCGTAGTTCAGCGCGTGGAAGCCGGCCAGCGTGATGAACTGGAACTTGTAGCCCATGGCGCCCAGTTCACGCTGGAACTTGGCGATGGTGGCGTCGTCCAGGTTCTTCTTCCAGTTGAAGCTGGGGCTGCAGTTGTAGGCCAGCAGCTTGCCCGGGAACTTGGCGTGAATGGCGTCGGCGAAGGCCTTGGCGAAGGCCAGGTCGGGCTTGCCGGTTTCGCACCAGATCAGGTCGGCATACGGCGCGTAGGCCAGGCCGCGGCTGATGCTTTGTTCCAGGCCGTTCTTGGTGCGGAAGAAGCCTTCCACCGTGCGCTCGCCGGTGAGGAAGGGCTTGTCATTGTCGTCCACGTCGCTGGTCACCAGGTCGGCCGCCTCGGCGTCGGTGCGCGCCAGCAGCACCGTGGGCACGCCCATCACGTCGGCGGCCAGGCGTGCGGCCGTGAGCTTGGCCACCGCTTCGCGGGTGGGCACCAGCACCTTGCCGCCCATGTGGCCGCACTTCTTGACGCTGGCCAGCTGGTCCTCGAAGTGCACACCGGCGGCGCCGGCGTCGATCATGGCCTTCATCAGCTCGAAGGCGTTGAGCACGCCGCCGAAGCCGGCCTCGGCATCGGCCACGATGGGGGCGAAGAAGTCGATGTCGTCCTTGCCTTCGCTCCACTGCACCTGGTCGGCGCGGGTGAAGGTGTTGTTGATGCGGCGCACGACCTTGGGCACCGAGTCCACCGAGTACAGGCTCTGGTCGGGGTACATCTCGCCGCCGTCGTTGGCGTCGGCCGCCACCTGCCAGCCGCTCAGGTAGATGGCCTTCAGCCCGGCCTTCACCTGCTGCATGGCCTGGTTGCCGGTCAGCGCGCCCAGGCTGTTGACGAAGGGCTCGCTGTGCAGCAGGCGCCACAGCTTGTCGGCACCGCGGCGGGCCAGCGTGTGCTCCACCTGGACGGAGCCGCGCAGGCGCACCACGTCGTCAGCGGAGTAGCTGCGCTGTATGCCTTGCCAGCGGGGGTTCTGGGCCCATTCTTGCGCCAGGTCGGCGGCTTGCTGGGCGCGGGTGGGACGGCTCATGGTGAACTCCTGGAGAGCGTTGCAGGGAACGGGAACAACTGGCTTGCAGCGTAGCCGCGCTCTCCGGTTCAGCCAAGACTCATGTCTTATATAAGACAAAAGATTTAATCATTAATATTCAACAAGTTATCTGCGATTTTCGTATTGTGGTTGATTATTTTCCCGTATGACGGATTTTGCGGCGCTGCGTCATCCTTGTTTTCCGCGATATGAAACGGGGTCAGCGCCAGACAAAACCGCGCCTGGGCCGCTGCGGTGGCGCCGTATCATGGGTTGCGCCTTCAGCCGCCCCCACGCCATGAACCACCCCGACCCCGCTTTGAAACCGGCCGCCGCCGGTAACCTGGACGCCTACTGGATGCCGTTCACCGCGAACCGCCAGTTCAAGAAGGCGCCCCGGCTGCTGACGCGCGCCGACGGCATGCACTACTGGGACGCCGACGGCCGCCAGGTGCTGGACGGCGCCGCCGGCCTGTGGTGCGTGAACGCCGGCCACAACCGGCCGCGCATCGTGCAGGCCATACAGCAGCAGGCGGCCGAGCTGGACTTCGCCCCGCCCTTCCAGATGGCGCACCCCAAGGCCTTCGAGCTGGCGCAGCGGGTGGCCGCCATCGCGCCGGCAGGCATGGGCAAGGTGTTCTTCACCAACTCGGGCAGCGAGGCCGTGGAAACGGCGCTGAAGATGGCCATCGCCTACCACCGTGTGCGCGGCGAAGGCCAGCGCACCCGGCTGATAGGCCGCGAGCGCGGCTACCACGGCGTCAACTTCGGTGGCATCTCGGTGGGCGGCATCGTGGCCAACCGCAAGCACTTCGGCACGCTGCTGGCTGGCGTGGACCACATACGCCACACCCACGACCCGGCGCGCAACAGCTTCAGCACCGGCCTGCCGGCACACGGCGCCGAGTTCGCCGATGACCTGGAGCGCCTGGTGGCGCTGCACGACGCCAGCACCATCGCCGCCGTCATCGTGGAGCCGGTGGCCGGTTCCACCGGCGTGCTGCTGCCGCCCCAGGGCTACCTGCAGCGCCTGCGCGAGATCTGCGACCGCCATGGCATCCTGCTGATCTTCGACGAGGTCATCACCGGCTTCGGCCGCACCGGCCAACCCTTTGCCGCCCAGACCTTCGGCGTGACGCCGGACCTCATCACCTGCGCCAAGGGGCTGACCAACGGCTGCGTGCCGGCCGGCGCGGTGATTGCCAAGGACGGCCTGTACGAGGCCTTCATGGCCGGGCCCGAGCACCTGATCGAGTTTTTCCACGGCTACACCTACAGCGCCCACCCTCTGGCCTGCGCCGCCGGCCTGGCCACGCTGGACACCTATGCCGAGGAAGGCCTGCTGACACGCGCCGGCGAGCTGGAAAGCTACCTGGCCGACGGGCTGCAATCGCTCAAGGGCGAACCGAACGTCATAGACCTGCGCAACATCGGCCTGGTGGCGGGCATAGAGCTCGCGCCGCGGCCGGGCGAGCCCACCAAGCGGGCCTTCGAGTGTTTTCTGGACTGCTGGCAGCAGGGCGTGCTGATTCGCACCACCGGCGACACCATCGCACTGTCGCCGCCGCTGATCATCGAGAAGTCGCAGATCGACCAGTTGATAGAGGCGGTGCGCGGAGCGATTCGGCGCGTGGCTTGAAGATCGCGGCGCGTCGCATTCAACGGCGAACGCGCCACCTAGCGGCCTCAGCAGGCATCGGGTGCCGGGCAGGCCCGGCGAGCACCGATATCGGGCGGCGCGCAGCCGGGCCTGCCCGGTGACCGGTGCCTGCTGCGCGCCTGCGTCAACCCACCATTCAAGGCGCACCCACAGCGCGCCGTCGCTGGCGTGTTGCCTGTACGATCCGGCCCCGCGACGCCACGCGGTGCCGCCTCGCCTTCCCACCGCCCACTCCACCCGGCCCCAGCGCCGCCGCTGCCGCCTCATGAGTTCTTCGCCCGCCGCCCAGGCCCCGGCACCGGCCCCCTTCCTGCAGATACAGGACGTCGTCAAGGACTTCGGCAGCTTCCGCGCCGTCAACCACGTCAGCCTGGACATCGCCAAGGGCGAGATCTTTGCGCTGCTGGGCAGCTCGGGCTGCGGCAAGAGCACGCTGCTGCGCATGCTGGCGGGCTTTGAGCAGCCCAGCGCCGGGCGCATCGTGCTGGCCGGGCGCGACCTGGCCGGGCTGCCGCCCTACGAGCGGCCCATCAACATGATGTTCCAGAGCTACGCGCTGTTTCCGCACCTCTCGGTGTGGGACAACGTCGCCTTCGGCCTGAAGCGCGATGGCCTGGCGGGTGAAGGGCTGGCCGACCGGGTGCAGCGCATGCTGGAGCTGGTGCAACTGGCGCCCTTCGCCCAGCGCAAGCCGCATCAACTCTCGGGCGGCCAGCAGCAGCGCGTGGCGCTGGCGCGCAGCCTGGCCAAGCAGCCGCAGCTGCTGCTGCTGGACGAGCCGCTGGGCGCGCTGGACAAGAAGCTGCGCGAACGCACGCAGATCGAGCTGGTCAACATCATCGAGAGCGTGGGCGTGACCTGCGTGATGGTCACGCACGACCAGGAAGAGGCCATGACCATGGCCTCGCGCATCGCGGTGATGAGCGAAGGCCGCTTCCTGCAGGTGGGCGCGCCGGCCGACATCTACGAAACACCGGCCACGCGCTTCGTGGCCGACTTCATAGGCAACGTCAACCTGATGGACGGCACGCTGGCCGTGGACGCACCCGACCACTGCATCATCGAATGCGCCGACTGCAGCCACTGGGTGGGCCACGGCATCACCGGCACGCAGGGCATGGCGGTGACGGTGGCCCTGCGGCCCGAGAAGGTGCACTTGTCGCGCCAGCGGCCCGCCGGCGAACACGCCGAACACAACGCCGCCGCCGGCCGCATCAAGGAGATCGCCTACTTCGGCGGCTTCACCGTCTACCACCTGGTGCTGGCCAGCGGCGCGCCGCTGAAGGTGAGCGTGGCCAATGTGCGACGCCAGCGCGAGGACGAGTTCACCTGGGGCGACGAGGTCTGGGCGCACTGGTCGCGCTCGGCCCAGGTGGTGCTGACGCAATGACGGTGGCCGCCGCAGCATCGCGATGAAACCGCTGGCTTCGGGCCGTTCACGGCCGTCGTGGATCTCGGGCCGCACGCTGGTCATTGCGCTGCCCTACGCCTTCCTGCTGCTGTTCTTCCTGGCGCCTTTCATCCTGATAGGCAAGATCAGCCTGTCGGAGATGGGCGCCATAGGCCCGGAGGACGTGCTGAGCTTCAGCGACGGCGTGGTGCAGCTCACGCTGCGCCTGTCCAACTACGCCGCCATCGTTGAAGACTCGCTGTACCTGCGCACCTACCTGGCCAGCCTGCAGTACGCGGCGGTCAGCACGGTGGTGTGCCTGGCCATAGGCTACCCCTTCGCCTACTTCATGGCGCGCTCGCCGGCGCGCTGGCAGCCGGCGCTGCTGATGCTGGTGATGCTGCCGTTCTGGACCTCGTTCCTGCTGCGCGTGTACGCCTGGCGCGGCCTGCTCAGCGACGGCGGCTGGGTGGCGGAGTTTTTTGTCGCCACCGGGCTGGACCAGCTGCTGTACGCCATGGGCCTGATCAGCACGCCCGGCAAGCTGATGCACACGCCGTTTTCGCTGGTGCTGGGCATGGTCTACACCTACCTGCCCTTCATGGTGCTGCCGCTGTACGGCACGCTGGCCAAGATGGACCTGCGCCTGCTGGAGGCCGCCGCCGACCTGGGCGCCACGCCCTGGGAAGCGTTCTGGAAGATCACGGTGCCGCTGTCCAAGGCCGGCATCATTGCCGGCAGCATGCTGGTGTTCATCCCCTGCGTGGGCGAGTTCGTGATCCCCGAGCTGCTGGGCGGGCCCGAGACCATGATGATCGGCCGCGTGCTGTGGGACGAGTTCTTCTCCAACAACGACTGGCCCATGGCCTCCAGCCTGGCGGTGATCATCATTCTCTTGATCATCGTGCCGGTGGCGCTGTTCTCGAAATACCAGGCCGAGGCCCAGGAGAAGCGCGCATGAAGGGCATGCGGCTGGCCACCTCGCCCCGCTTCAACCGCTGGTTCGGCCGCGGTTGGCTGGTGCTGGGCTACCTGTTCCTGTTTTTTCCCATCCTGGCGCTGATCGTCTTTTCGTTCAACGACTCGCCGGTGCCCAACGCCTGGCGCGGCTTCACGCTGAAGTGGTACCAACAGCTGGCCGGCGACAGCGAACTGCTGTCCGGCCTGTGGCTGAGCCTGCAGATTGCGTTTCTCACCGCCTGCGGCGCCGTGGTGCTGGGCACGCTGGCGGCCTTTGCGCTGGTGAAGTACCGGCGCTTCCGCGGCCGCACGGCGTTTTCGGGCATGGTCACCGCGCCGCTGGTGATGCCCGACGTGGTGGTGGGCCTGAGCCTGCTGTTGATGCTGGTGGCGGTGCAGCGTGCGCTGGGCTTCCCGGAGCGCGGCATGGCCACCATCTGGCTGGGCCACCTGCTGGTGGGCACCGCCTATGCCACGGTGGTGATACAGGCGCGGCTGCAAGACCTGAACCCGCAGCTGGAAGAAGCCGCCATGGACCTGGGCGCGCGGCCTCACCAGGTGTTCTGGCTGGTGACGCTGCCCATGATCGCGCAGAGCCTGGTCTCGGCCTGGCTGCTGACCTTCACCATCTCGCTGGACGACGTGGTGCTGGCGGCCTTTCTCTCCGGCCCCGGCTCCACCACCATGCCGCTGGTCATCTTCTCGCGCGCACGGCTGGGGCTGGACCCCACCATCAACGCCGTGGCCACGGTGGTCATCGTCATCGTGGGCATGGGCGTAGCGCTGGCCAGCTGGCTGATCGCGCGCGCCGAGCGGCAACGCCAGCTGGACCGCGCCGCGGCCAAACGACAGTGACCAGGTTGTGACGCCGTGAGCCCCGCGCCGCCCTGGTGGGCCTGGCTCAGCCTGGCCGCCAGCATGGCGCTGGTGGGCAGCTACGTGGGCCTATCCAAGCTGCTGCTGGCGGTGTTTCCGGTGATGCTGCTGGCCGGCTTGCGTTTTGCCATCGCCGCCGTCGCCATGCTGCATTGGCTCAAGCGCGGGCCGGCCGAGCCGCCGCTGAACCGCCACGACCGCTGGCTGCTGTTCTGGGAAAGTTTCCTGGGCAACTTCCTGTTCAGCATCTGCATGCTGTACGGCGTGATGCTGACCTCGGCGCTGGCCGCCGGCGTGACCATGGCCGCCATCCCGGCGGCGGTGGCGCTGCTGTCGCGCTGGTTCCTGGGCGAGGCCATACGCCCGCGCGTGGCCGCAGCCATCGCCTGCGCCGCCGCCGGCATCGCCCTGCTGGCCCTGGCCCGCAGCGAAGGCGGTGTCACCGAGGCACCGGGCTCGGCCCTGGGTTATGCGCTGCTGCTGGCCGCCGTGTTCTGCGAGGCCTCGTACGTGGTCATAGGCAAACGCCTGACGGCGCGGGTCTCCCCACGGCGCATCAGCGCCTTGATCAACCTGTGGGGCCTGGCGCTGGTGGCACCGCTGGCGCTGTGGCAGGCGCGCGGCTTCGACTTCGGCGCCGTGGCGGCGCCCACCTGGGCCTTGCTGGTGTTCTACGCGCTGGCCGCCAGCATGGTGACCGTGTGGCTGTGGATGCAGGGCCTGCGCCATGTGCCGGCGCCGCAGGCCGGGGTGTTCACCGTGATGCTGCCGGTGGCCGCGGCGGCGGTGGGCATCCTGGTGCTGGGCGAACACTTCGGTGGCGCGCATGTGGCGGCGCTGGCGCTGGCGCTGACCGGCCTGCTGCTGGCCACCTGGCCGCAGCGGCGCTGAACCACGGCGGGCTTGCCACCGCCGCCGCGCGGCATCACCTGAACTGCGGCCCCGCCAGCCAGGTCACCATCGAGTAGCGCACGCCGGTCTGTACCGGGCGCACGTCGTGGCACATGAACGAGGGGAACACCGTCATCGAGCCCTGGCTCCTGGCGGCCACGAACTCCGGGTAGATGACCAGCTCGCCGCCGGTGTAGTCCTCGGGCGGCGACAGCTGAACCGTCGCGCTCAGCTTGCGCTCCGCCAGCCGGCCCGGGCCGATGTCGAAGTGCGGCCCGTAGTACTCGCCCACCTCGTAGCGGGTGAACTGGAAGCCCTCGCGGAACTGGCTGATCTCGAAGCCGTAGACGGCGTCGTTGATCTCGCAGATGGCTTCGCTCAGGCGCTTGAACACCCAGTGGGTGGACTCGCTGGGAAAGATGAACACCGCAGAAGACTTGCGTATGTGCTTGGACTGCGCCAGGTCCAGGCTCTCCACCAGGGCCGGCTGCAGCTGCGGCGAGAACTCCGCCACCAGGCGCGCACACTCGTCCGGTGTGAACACGGCTTCGATGGCAGCCAGGCGTGTCTGGTCCTTGGGCTCGGGAGGTGCTTTCACGGCGGGTCTCGGGTTCTGTAGGCGGCTGGGCGGGGTGCCCCGCGACTTTTATACCGCAGCGTTTTTGGAACACGCCGGGCCGGCAACCACCTCTGCAAGGCAACCGCGCGCCACGAGCGGGCTTCCCGCCGGCGTTTGCCTGCCCGTGGCCGCGCCGCTAGGCTGGGCGACTCTTCACTGCAACCTGCCCGCCGCACCATGGCCTTGCGCAACGCCGTCCAGTTGATCTGCTACCCCGACCGCATAGGCACCAACCTGCGCGACCTGCACCAGGTGATGAGCAAGCACCTCTCGCGTGCCGTGGGCGGCGTGCATATCCTGCCGCTGTTTCCTTCCAACGCCGACGCCGGCTTCTCGCCGCTGACGCACAAGGAGGTGGACCCGGCCTACGGCAGCTGGGAAGACGTGGAGCGCATCTCCGGGACCTGGGACCTGTGCCTGGACCTGACCATCAACCACATCTCCGACGAAAGCCCGCAGTTCCAGGACTTCCTCAAGCACGGCTACGCCTCGGAGTACGCCGACCTGTTCGTGCACGTGGACCAGATGGGCGAGATCACGCCCGACGACCTGGCCAAGATACACATACGCAAGGAGAAGGAGCCGTTCCGCGAGGTCACATTCGCCAATGGCGAGAAGGGCCGCGTGTGGAGCACCTTCACCGACAAGCAGATCGACCTGAACTACAACTCGCAGCTGACCTACGCGCTGATGGAGGACTACATACAGTTCCTCGCGCAGCGCGGCACCAAGCTGTTTCGGCTGGACGCCTTCGGCTACACCACCAAGAAGATTGGCACCAGCTGCTTCCTGGTGGAGCCCGACGTCTACCAGATCCTGGAATGGGTGCACGGCGTGGCGGTGCAGAACGGTGCCGACACCCTGCCCGAGGTGCACGACCATTCCAGCTACCAGTACGCCATCAGCCTGCACGGCATGCGGCCCTATGGCTTTGCGCTGCCGCCGCTGCTGCTGTATTCGCTGCTGGACGCCAACAGCACCTACCTCAAGGCCTGGCTGCGCATGTGCCCGCGCAACCAGATCACGGTGCTGGACACGCACGACGGCATCTGCATCCCGGACGTGGAAGGCGTGCTGCCCACCGACCGCATACAGGCCGTCATTGAAAACGTCTCGCAGCGCAGTGCCGACCCCATACTGCGCCGCTCGGCCGCCAACGTGCACAGCGTGGGCGCCATCTACCAGCTCACCTGCACCTACTACGACGCGCTCAAGCAGAACGACGACGCCTACATCGCCGCGCGCGCCATACAGTTCTTTGCGCCGGGCATTCCGCAGGTCTACTACGTGGGCCTGCTGGGCGGCACCAACAACATCGAGCTGATGGAACGCACCGGCGAGCTGCGCGACATCAACCGCCACCACTACACGCTGGACGAGGTGGACGAGGCCATGCGCCAGCCCATGGTCAAGCGGCTGATGCGGCTGATGGAGTTCCGCAGCACCTACCCGGCCTTCCAGGGCCGCTTCGAGCTGAACTACAGCAACAACAGCAGCGTCAGCATCACCTGGCGCCAGGGCGAGTACTGGGCCCAGCTGTTTGTGGACCTGAACTTCAAGAAGTCCACCATTCGCTACGTGGACCTGAAGTCGCGGCGCGAGTTGAGCTTTCGCTGCTGAGGCGGGCGAGGCGGCGTCTGAGGCGGTAGCGCCGGCCGGCGACGGCCTCAGGTTGATGGCATGCTGCGGGCTCTGCCCCGCCCGGCCCGCACCGCATGCACACCGTCGAAATCGTGCTCCTCGTCATCCTGCTGGGGGCGCTGACCGGCATTGCCGCGCGCTACGTGCGCGCGGTGCCGCTGCCGTTGATACAGATTGCGCTGGGGGCCTTGCTGTCGTGGCCGCAGGCGGGCCTGCACATACGGCTGGAGCCGGAGCTGTTCCTGGCGCTGTTCATACCGCCGCTGCTGTTTGCCGACGGCTGGCGCATTCCCAAGCGCGAGTTCTTTGCGCTGGCGCGGCCCATCCTGCTGCTGGCCTTCGGCCTGGTGCTGTTCACGGTGGTGGGCCTGGGCTACGTCATCCACTGGCTGATCCCGGCCCTGCCGCTGCCGGTGGCCTTTGCGCTGGCCGCGGTGGTGTCGCCCACCGATGCGGTGGCGGTGTCGGCCATCACGCGCAACCTGGGCATGCCGGCCAAGACCATGCACGTGCTGGAAGGCGAGTCGCTGCTCAACGACGCTTCCGGCCTGGTGGCCTTGAAGTTCGCGGTGGCGGCGGTGGTCACCGGCAGCTTCTCATGGGGCACGGCGGCGCTGGAGTTCGCCTGGATGGCCGCCGGCGGCCTGGGCGTGGGCGCGCTGCTGGGCTGGGGGTTTGCGGTGGCGCGCGAGGCCGTCACCCGGCGCGTGGGCGATGTGGCGGCCACGCAGATGGTGCTGTTGTTCGTGCTGCTGCCGTTTGCCGCCTACCTGCTGGGCGAGCATGTGGGCGTGTCGGGTTTTCTGGCCGCCGTGGCCGCCGGCGTCACCACCAACTTTGCCGACCTGCGCCGCAGCGACTTCGTGCAGGAGCGCCTGCAGACCGAAAGCGCCTGGACCATGGTGGAGTCGTCGTTCAACGGCGCCGTGTTCCTGCTGCTGGGCCTGCAGCTGCCCTCCATCGTGCTGACCACGCTGGAGGCCGCCGGCAGCACCTGGTGGCACCCGGCGCTGCAGGCCCTGGCCATCAGCCTCGCGCTGCTGGGCTTGCGCTGGCTGTGGCTGGTGCTGGGCGTGCGCGGCAGCCTGTGGCGGGCGCATGTGCGCGGGCGCATGGCCGAGCGCCCCTCGCCGCTGCTGGCCCTGGCCACCACGCTGGCCGGCATACGCGGCGCGGTGACGCTGGCCGGCGCGCTGGCCGTGCCCATCGCCTTGCCGGACGGCACGCCCTTCCCCGGGCGCGACCAACTGGTGTTTCTGGCCACCGGCGTCATCCTTTGCACGCTGGCCCTGGGCAGCCTGGGCCTGCCGCTGGTGTTGCGCCGCCTGCCCCCGGCGGGGGAGCCGCGCTCGGTGCGCGAAGAGCGGCAAGCCCGGCTGGCCGCCTGCCGCGCCGCCATCGCCGCGATGGCCGAGCCGCTGCCGGCACAGCCCCACATCGGCGCCAACGTCGACACCAACATGGACACCGAAGCCCTGGCCCGCCGCCAGGAAGCCGCCGGCCGGCTGAGCCAGGACTACCGCAAGCGTTTGGACCTGCTGGAGGAACCCGCATCACCCGGCACGCCCGAGCTGCAGGCCGAAGCGCCCGAGGCCGTGCACGAACGCCGGCTGCGCTACCTGGTGGAAATGGAGCTGCGGCTGCAGATGATGCAGGTCGAGCGCCAGGCGCTGTATGCCGAGCGCCAGGCCCACCGCATCAACGACGCCTCGCTGCGCACGTTGGTGGCCGAGCTGGACCTGGCCGAGGTGGCGTTGCGCAGCCGGCTGGCGGTGGCGCGCCGCGCTGCGGGGCTGCCGGCGGCCGGCGAACCCCCGGTGCACTGAAGCGGGGCCGCTATGCCAGGGCCGCAGCGCTGGCGGTGGCCAGGCGCGCCGCGGTGGCCGCGGCCTGCACCACGCGCGGCGGCTGCGTCTTGCGCCGGTGGTCGCTCCACACCTGTCGCCAGCGGCGTGCGCCGGGCTGGCCATTGCGCAAGCCCAGCATGTGGCGCGCCGCCAGCGCCCAGGGCTCGCCCCGCTGGTGCAGTTGCGAGAGGTGGGCGACAAAGCCCTCCTCCACCGCGTCGGCTTGCGGTGCCGGCGCCGTGCTGCCGAAAAAGCGCTGGTCCCAGCCGGCCATGGCCAGGGGCTCGTGGTAGGCGTGGCGGCCCACCATCACGCCGTCCAGATGCTGCAACTGCTGGGCGATCTGCTCGTCGCTGCTCAAGCCGCCGTTGACCACGAAGGTGAGTTGCGCAAAGTCCTGCTTCAGCCGCCAGGCCAGCTCGTGGCGCAGCGGCGGCACCTCGCGGTTTTCCTTGGGCGACAGGCCTTCCAGCCAGGCATTGCGCGCATGCACGATGAACACCTGGCAGCCGCCGCGCTGGGCCACGGTGCCCACGAAGTCGCGCACAAAGCCGTAGCTCTCGTCGCGCCCCAGGCCTATGCGGTGCTTCACCGTCACCGGCAGCGAACAGGCGTCGCGCATGGCGGCCACGCTGTCGGCCACCAGCGCCGGCTCGTTCATCAGGCAGGCACCGAAGGCACCGCGCTGCACGCGCTCGCTGGGGCAGCCGCAGTTGAGGTTGACCTCGTCGTAGCCCCAGCGCTCGGCCAGGCGGGCGCAGGCGGCCAGGTCCTCGGGTTCGCTGCCGCCCAGTTGCAGCGCCAGCGGGTGCTCCACCGCGTGGTAGTCCAAGTGGCGCGGCACGTCGCCATGCAGCAGCGCGCCGGTGGTCACCATCTCGGTGTACAGGCGCGTGTGGCGGGTGATGAGACGGTGCAGCACGCGGCAATGGCGGTCTGTCCAGTCCATCATGGGCGCCACCGACAGGCGCCAGGGGTTCGCCGGCGGTGTGGGAAGGGTCAAGGAGGCAGCCACCAGTCGGGTTCAGCGGCGGGCACCACAGAACCGCCCGCCAGGCCGCGATTGTCTCGCAGCGTGGCGGGCGGCCGCTGAACGGGCGGCTGGGTGCTGGGCCGCCGGACCGCCCGCCCGATCAGGCCCTGGTGGCGCCGCTTCTGCGGCGGGCCACCCAGCCGCCCATCATCGCCAGGCCGGCCAGCCACAGCGCCGCGCTGCCGGGTTCGGGGATGGGTGCCATCAACTGCGGCGTCAAGCCGGTGGCGTCCAGGAAGTTCATGCGCGCGGTGTGGCGGCTGTCCACCGTGAAGCCGCTGTTGCCGTCCATGGCGTCACCACCCACGCTCAGGCGGGCGTACACCACCACCTGGTCGCCATGGTCCACGTCGAAGCTCACCAGCGTGCTGTCGGCCGCCTGGTCGTAGCCGGCATACAGCGAACCACCGCCTATCCAGCCCACTTCACCCAGGGTGCCCAGGCTGGTGTGGCGCAGCCAGTCGATGTTGCCGTCGGCAGGCCCACCGGCGTCCCACCAGGTCTGGTCCAGGGCGAAGATCATCACGTCCAGGTAGGCGCCGGCCCAGCCGGCATCCTGGCCCGCAAAGAGGGCGTTCAGGTCCAGTTGCAGCTGCAGGGTCGTGGCCGGGCCCTGGTAGGTGTACAGCTGCAGCGCATCGGCCTGGGTCCACACGCCGAACATGTCGTTGCCGTAGCCGCTGTCCAGGTAGCCCTGCGCATAGCCCTTGAGCACCGGCAGGCCGGTCGGCCCCGACAGGGCCGCCGATACCCAGGCCTCGCCGCGGTACCAGCGATGCGGCGGGTCGTCGGGGTCGGGGCTGATGGGGCAGCTCGGGCAGGGGTTGTTGCGCTGCCAGCTGTAGCTGGCCTCGGCGTAGGTGGCGCCGTGGCGGCCGTCGGAAGTCACCTCGTAGTACGCGATGTTGGGCGGGCGCTGGGTGCCCACGGTGGCCGCCACGCCGCTGAGCGTCTGGGCCTGGGCCAGCGTGGCGCCGGCAGCCATGGCGATGGCGGCCAGCGCACGCGCCCAGCCAGCCGCAGGCCGGAGCGGGCCGCTGGGCTGGGCGCCGCTGAAGACGGTGGGAAGGTTCATTGCAGGCTCCTGCTGTGGTCCAGGCACCGGCGGCAGCCGGTACACCCGCAGGGCATGCTAGGAAAGGCGTCGTTAGTGCGCCGTTAGGGGCCTGGCGGCGTTGTCGGCCAGGGTCTGCACAAACCGCGGCAGCAGCGCCTGCGGCAGGTCGTGGCCCATGCCGGGGATGAAGTCGGCCTGGGCGCAGCGAATCAGGGCCTGCAGTTGCAGGCCGGCCTGCACGGGGATGAGCGGGTCGGCCTGGCCGTGGATGATGGCGGTGGGCGCCTGTATCAACGGCAGCAGCGCGCGGCGGTCGCCGTCGGCGGCCACGGCCAGCAGTTGCCGCGCCGTGCCGGCCGGCCGCCAGGCGCGGCGCACGGCAGTTTGCAGGCGGGCCTGCAGTTGCGCCGGATCTTCCGGGTAGCCGGGGCTGCCTATGGTCTGCATCAGCCGCTGCAGGTGGCGCACCACCGCGGCCTCACCACCCGGCATCGGCCGCGTCAGCAGCAGGCGCTGCACGCGCCAGTGCGGCTGCGGGAGCGCACGGTGGCCGCTGGTGGTCATCATCAGCGTCAGGCTGCGCACGCGGGCCGGGTGCCGCGCCGCCAGGTGCTGCGCCACCATGCCGCCCATGGAAGCGCCGCAGACATGGGCCTGGGCGATGCCCAGGACGTCCAGCACGCCCAGCGCATCGGCGGCCAGGTCGGCGATGCCGTAGGGCGCGCTCAGCGGCAGCCGCAGCCCGTAGCGCGCTGCGGCCCAGACCAGGTTGGGCGTGCCCAGGTGGTCGAATCCATCGCTGAGCCCGGCGTCGCGGTTGTCGAAACGCAGCACGCGAAAGCCGCGCGCCACCAGTTGCTGCACCAGTTCTTCGGGCCAGGCGATGAGTTGCATGCCCAGGCCCATGATCAGCAGCAAGGGTGGCCCATCGGGCGGACCTTGCACGTCCACCTCCAGGCGCAGGCCGTTGGCAGTGAGCTTCAAGCGCGCGGGGCCTGCGGCAAGACCTTGTAGAACCAGCGTTGCGCGCCCTGCGGCTCGAAGGGCTGCCAGCGGGCCGGGTGCTGCGCCAGCCGGTCGGCCACCGCGGCCAGCACCAGCGGGTTGACGCCCATGCCGATGTGGCTGGCCGGCACCTCGATGTTTTCCACCTGCGCGTGGCCGTCCTGCACGCTGCACTGCCAGGCCACGATGCCGTCGCTGCGGCTGTAGATGGAGGTGGTGGGGCAAGGCGGCGCCTCGCGCAACTGGGCCAGCAAGGCCTCGTCGTGCGTGGCCTGGCCGCTGACCAGTTCGTACAGCCGCCAGGCGTTGGTGGCACGCGGGTGGCCCGCAAACGGGGTGCCCAGCGTGATGACGCAGCGGGTGTGCTCGGCCTGTTCCTTGGCCAGTTCGCGGGCGTACAGGCCGCCCAGGCTCCAGCCCAGCAGGCTGACGGGCTCGCGGTGGCGGCGCACGGTGGTCTGCAGCAGCGCACGGCAGCGGTCCAGCACGCCGTGGCGCGGGCCGAAGTTCAGCCCTTGCTCCCAGGCATAGGGGGTGTAGCCGCGGCTGCGCAGGAAGCGCCGCAAGGGCGCGGTGGTCAGGTCCGAGGCGCCCAGCCCCGGGAACACCAGCACCGGGTGGCCGTCGCCCACGGGCAACTGCGCCAGCCAGGGCGTGGACGCCCACAGCGCCGCCCATTCCCAGGGCGCGCGCGCTTCCATCAACAGGCGCAGCGGGCCCGGCGCCTGCAGCAGCTCGGTGGCGTCGGGGGCGGCGAAGGGGTCGGGCGCCAGGCGCGGCGGCCGGTCGCGCCGGCGCTGGGAGGTGGTCATGCGGGGATTGTGCAAGCCGCCAGCTCAGCGTCGCCGACCCTTGGAAGGCGCGGGGGTGGCGGGCGCGGGGGTGGCGGCCCCCTGCCCTGCACGATCACCCGCCGGCTGCGGTCGCGGCTTGGGCCGCGACCGCGACAAGGCACTGTCCACCGCCGCGCCCACCGCAGCACGTGTGACCTTGTCCACCGTGCCGGCCACCACGCTGGAAACCGCACCGGTGACGGCGCTGGTGAAACCGCGGGTGGCGCGCCCGGCCAGGCCCAGCAGGCTGGCGCTGCCGGGCTCGTCTTCCGCGCCGCCCAGCAGCAGGCGCAGGTCGTCGAAAGCCACCAGCAGGTCGTCGGCCAGTTCGCGCACCTCGGGCAGCGCCTGGGCGTCGGCCATCAGGCCGAAATCCAGCCACTGGTCGTAGCTTTGCACCGTGATGTTCAGCCCCAGGCCGTGCACCACGATGGAAGCCGGGTAGTTGTGCAGCAGCCGTGCGCCGGCCAGGTACAGCGGCACCGGCGGGCCCGGCACGTTGGAGATGACCAGGTTGGCCAGCTGCGGCACCCGCTCGGCCACCTTGGCCTTGCCGTACAAGGCGGTGGCGGCTTCCATCAGCCAGGGCACGCCCAGCGAAGGAAAGTCCGTGGGCAATATGCGCTTGAGGCGGCCCATGGTGGACTTCATGGACTGGTTGGCCGCCGCCACGTGGGCCAGGCGCTTGCGCGGGTCGGCCAGCTGGGTGCCCAGGTTGACCAGGCTGATGGACGCCTGGTTGTCCGCCGTGGCGTCGCCCGGGGCACGCAGCGACACCGGCACCGCCGCCACCAGGCTCTTGCGCGGCAGCGCGTGGCGGCGTGCGTAGAAGCGGCGCAGCGCGGTGCTGCACAGCATCAGCACCAGGTCGTTGAGCGTGGCGTCCCAGGCGCGGGCCATGGCGCGCAGCTCGGCCAGCGGCAGGCTGGCGGTGGCAAAGGCACGCGCCGAACCCACCGAGCAGTTCAGCGGCATGCGCGGCGCCAGCGTCAGGTTGGCGGGGCGGGCCGGCCCCTTGCCACCGCCGAACAGCGCGGTGGAGGCCACCGCCTGGGTGGCCGCGTTCTTCAGCGTGCCCACGGTGGCCGGCAGATGGCGCACGATGTCGGCCACCTTGCGGGCTTGGTGGCCCAGCGCGCCGCGCAGCATCTCGGTCATCTCGGGCTGCACCACGGCCGGCCGGCGGCTGCGGCGTGCGCCGGCGGCCGGCGGACGGGCCAGCGGCGTGGGGTCCAGCAGCGCATTGGCCAGCGCCACCGCGGCCTGCCCGTCCACCGCGGCATGGTGCAGCTGGGTGTACAAGCCCACCAGGCGCTCGCCGCCGGGCCCGGGTGCCAGGCCCTCCAGCACGTGCATCTTCCACAGCGGGCGCTGGCGGTCCAGCAGCTGGGCGTGCAGGCGGGCCACCTCGGCCTGCAGCTCCGGCAGGCCGGCGCCCGCGCCGCCCACCCGTGGCAGGCGCAACTCGACGATGTGCTCGCGCAGGTCGGGCTCGGCGTCCACCCAGGCCGGGTTGGCCATGTTCAGCGGCATCCACCACAGGCGCCGGCGCAGCACCGGCGTCAGGCCCAGGCGCGACGCGATGTGCTTGCGCAGCGCCGCTGCAAAGCGGCCGCGGAACCCGGCCGGCAGCGCCAGCACCTGCAAGGCGCCCACGTGCATGGGCGTCTGCGCGGTTTCCAGGTACAGGAAGGTGGCATCCAGGCCCGAGAGCTGCTGCATGCGTCGGATGTTAGAGCGTGCCCGCGCGGCCCAGGGGCCAGGTCTTCACGGGGCCAGCCCCGGCGCCGCACCGGCCGCCACTGGGGCTGGCACTGCCCCTGGAATGCGGGGTCGGCCCGCGCTGTTGCACAAGTTACAAATGACAATCACCCACTTCAACGCAGGAGGGACCACCCCATGAACAAGACCATTTCGTCGCTGAGCGTGCTGGCACTGGCCGCGCTGGCCTGTACCGCAGCCCAGGCGCAAGGCCACCGCACGGCCAGCGGCAGCTTCAACGGCATGCAGTGGGAGGCGCACAGCCTCTTGATCGGCACGCAGACCACCGGCACGCTGCTGAGCACCTCCGGCAACGCGGCCTACCACCCCAGCTACCCGGCCTACAGCGGCGTCGTGGGCCTGCTGATGAACTACGACGCGGGCAGCTTCATCTGTACCGGCACGCTGCTGCCGGACCGCCAGTCCATACTCACCGCCGCCCACTGCGTCAGCGAAGGCTACGGCAGCGCCAGCCCGAACTCCACCACCGTGTTCTTCCAGCCGGCCGCCGGCCTGCCGGTGGGGCAGTCCATCTACAACCACGCCTCGGCCACCGCCATCGCGGTCACCGACTACTACGTCAACCCCGGCTACACCGGCCAGGTGATAGACCACAACGACATCGCCGTGGTGCGCCTGGCCAGTGCCGCGCCGGACTGGGCCATGTCGCACGACATCGTCACCACGCCCGACCTGACCGGTGCCGGCTTCAACGTGGCCGGCTACGGCCAGACCGGCGCCGGCGCCTCCGGCACCAGCGGCATCAACGCGCTGCTCACGCTGACCGGCCGGCTGCGCCAGGGCGACAACCGCTACGACTTCCGCTGGGGCGACGCCGACTGGGGCGGCATGTGGCAAGGTGCTTTCGACAACCCCGACCTGCCCTCCGCGCAGATCGAGTTCTCCTACGTTTCGGACTTCGACAGCGGCAACGCGGCCAACGATGCCTCCTGCCTGCTGGCGGCTTCCGAAGGCCTGGGCGGCGCCAAGTACTGCAACACCGGCCTGGGCCTGCGCGAAGTGGGCCTGGGCGGCGGCGACTCCGGCGGGCCGGCCTTCATGGGCGGCCGGGTCTCCAGCGTCAACTCCTACGGGCTGACCTTCGGGGTGGACTTCGGCGACGCGGTGGCCGGCGTCAACAGCACCTTCGGCGAGTTCAGCGGCTACGTGCCGACCTACATACACGCCGACTTCATCTACAGCGCCATGATCCCCGAGCCCCAGGCCTACGCCCTGATGTTGCTGGGCCTGGCCGGTGTGGGTGCGGTGGTGCGCCGCCGCCGCAAGCAGGCTTGAAGCCGCGGCGCGGCTGAGCAGCGCCGCATCAACAAGCCGGCCTGCGGGCCGGCTTTTCATTGGCTGGTCAGCGCGCGACGCCCGCGCGCTGGCGCAAGGCCAGCAGCTCGTGGCCGGCCAGCGCGGCCAGCACCAGCAGGCCGCCGCTCAGCACCGCGGGCGCCGGCGCTTCCCCGGCGCCCAGCCAGGCCCAGGCCACGCCGAACACCACTTCCAGCAAGGCCAGCAAGGCGATCTCCGGTGCACTGAGCACCCGCGCCGCCGCCACCGCCATCAGGCAAGGGATGGCCAGCTGCACCAGGCCCAGCAAGGCCAGCAGGCTCATGTCGTGGTGCGAGGCCTGCAGCGGCCAGGCCAGCGGCAGCGTCACCGCCGCCGACAGCAAGGCGCCCAGCAGCACGGCCGGCAGCATGTCGGCAGCCGCCGTCGAGCCGCCGGCTTCGCGGCTGCGCAGGTGCTGCAGCAGCGTCCAGTTCACCGCCGCGGCGACCGGTACCGCCAGCGCCACCCCCACGCCCAGCAGGTGACGCGGGTCGCCGCCCACCACCTCGCGGCCGTACATCCAGGCGATGCCGGCGCCGGCCAGCGCGATGGCGCCCCAGGTGCGCGGCTGCAGGCGGTGGCCCAGCACGGCGCGCGCCAGCAAGGCCGTGAACAGCGGGCCCACCGCCATGGTGACCAGCACATTGGCCACCGTGGTGAGCGTGAGCGCCACCATGAAGGCGGTGTACATCACGGCCCAGCACAGGCCCGACAGCCACAGCGCCGGGCCGCCGCTGCGCAGCGCGCGCCACAGCGGCAGCGGCCCGCGCATCCAGCCCAGCAGCAGCACCAGCGCCAGCGCATTGAAGGCGCTGCGCCAGAAGGTGATCTCGAAGCTGCGCGCCGCCTCCAGGTGGCGCGTCACCACGCCGGCGATGCTCCACATCAGCGCCGCCGCGACCATCATCCAAACCGCTTGCCGATGTGTCATCGCCGCTGATCAAGCATCAAGCGTTGAAGAAAAGCCCGCCGAAGCGGGCTGGAGCACGTGCCGCCGCTCAGGCTGCCTCGCGGCTGGCCCGCTTGCGCTCGTGCTCCTTCAGGAACCGCTTGCGCAGGCGCACGCTCTTGGGCGTGATCTCGACCAGCTCGTCGTCCTCGACGAACTCCACGCCGTACTCCAGCGTCAGGTCGATCGGCGGCGTGATCTTGATCGCGTCTTCCTTGCCGCTGACGCGGAAGTTGGTCAGCTGCTTGGTGCGCGTGGCGTTGACCACCAGGTCGTTGTCGCGGCTGTGTATGCCCACGATCATGCCTTCGTACACCGGGTCGCCGGGCTTGACGAACATGCGGCCGCGGTCGTCCAGCTTGCCCAGCGCGTAGGTGATGATCTCGCCGTCGTCCATGCTGATCAGCACGCCGTTCTTGCGCCCGGTGATCTCGCCCTTGTGCGGCTCCCAGCCGTCGAAGATGTTGCTGATGAGCCCGGTGCCGCGCGTGAGGTTCAGGAACTCGTTGGAAAACCCGATCAGCCCGCGCGCCGGGATGCGGTACTCCAGCCGCACACGGCCGCGGCCGTCGGTTTCCATGTTGGCCAGTTCGCCCTTGCGCTCGCCCAGGGCCTGCATCACGCCGCCCTGGTGCTGGTCTTCCACGTCCACGGTGAGCATCTCTATGGGCTCGTGGCGCACGCCGTCGATGTCGCGGAACACCACGCGCGGCTTGCTCACCGCCAGCTCGTAGCCTTCGCGGCGCATGTTCTCCAGCAGGATGGTCAGGTGCAGTTCGCCGCGGCCGGCCACCTCGAAGATGCCGTCCTCGCCCGACTCCTTCACGCGCAGCGCCACGTTGCTTTGCAGCTCCTTCTGCAGCCGGTCCCAGATCTGGCGGCTGGTGACGAACTTGCCTTCGCGGCCGGCCAGCGGGCTGGTGTTGACGCAGAAGTTCATGGTCAGCGTGGGCTCGTCCACCTTCAGCATGGGCAGCGGCTGCGGCTCGTCCACGCTGGTGACGGTGACGCCTATGCCTATGTCCTCGATGCCGTTGATCAGCACGATGTCGCCCGGGCCGGCGGATTCCGCCTGGCGGCGCTCCAGGCCTTCGAAGGTGAGCACCTGGTTGACGCGGCCCTTGACCTGGCGGCCGTCCGCGCCTTCGCAGACCAGCACGTCCATGCCCGGCTTGACGGTGCCGGCATTCACGCGCCCCACGCCTATGCGGCCCACGTAGGTGCTGTAGTCCAGCGACGAGATCTGCAGCTGCAGCGGTGCCGCCGGGTCGCCCTGGTGCGCCGGCACGTGCTTGAGCACGGTCTCGAACAGCGGCGTCATGTCGCCGCCCCAGGCCTCGCCGGCCGCGCCTTCGGCCAGGCTGGCCCAGCCGTTCAGGCCCGAGGCGTAGACCACCGGAAAGTCCAGTTGCTCCTCGGTGGCGCCCAGCTTGTCGAACAGGTCGAAGGCGGCGTTGATGACGTAGTCGGGCCGCGCGCCGGGCTTGTCCACCTTGTTGACCACCACGATGGGCTTCAGGCCCAGGGCCAGCGCCTTCTTGGTGACGAAGCGCGTCTGCGGCATGGGGCCTTCCTGCGCGTCGATCAGCAGCACCACGCCGTCCACCATGGACAGCGCGCGCTCGACCTCGCCGCCAAAGTCGGCGTGGCCCGGGGTGTCCACGATGTTGATGTGCGTGCCGCCCCAGGTCACGGCGCAGTTCTTGGCCAGGATGGTGATGCCGCGCTCACGCTCGATGTCGTTGCTGTCCATCACGCGCTCGGCCACCTTCTCGTTTTCGCGGAAGGTGCCGCTTTGGCGCAGCAGCTGGTCCACGAGCGTGGTCTTGCCGTGGTCGACGTGGGCGATGATCGCGATGTTGCGTATGGGGTGCGTCATGACAGCTGGCTGGGCCGTGGCGGCCTTCTATCCCGCGGCGTCCGGGCTTCGGGCGCCGACGCGCGCAGGCGACATGGGCCGGCGTGCGTGGGACACACCGAAACCTTGCGCGGGGGTTGCAGGGCAGTGATCCGCCGCGCCGAGGCAGCCGGCGCGGGTAAACGAGTAGTTTAGTCGGTGGCGGGCTTGCGTGCCGCCGTTCGCGCCCGCGCTTTCGCTGAAGAAGGCGCCGGTTGCAGCGCCGGCGCCACGGCCTGGCCGGCCGCAGCCGCGAAGGCGGTTTCCACCTGGGGCCAACCGTCCAGGTAGCCGCCCACCAGCGCCGCATCGCGCAGCAGCATCAACTGGCCTGCCGCGAGCACCGGCTCGGGGTGGCCGGCATCCGAGAGCAAGGCTTGCAGCGTGGACCGCAGCCAGTGGCGGTGGGCCGTGATGGCCTGGCGCACCGGGTGTTCGGGTGCGGGGTACTCGGCCGCCGCGTTGATGAAGGGGCAGCCGCGCGTGAGCCGGCGTGAGACGTCCTGCTTCAGTCCTTCCATCACCGCCGCCAGCAGCGCCTGGGGCGGCAGCCCCTGCCCTTGTGCCTGGGCAATGGCGTGGCGTATGTAGGCGTCGGCCAGTTCCAGGTAGGCCACCACCAGGTGTTCCTTGCTGGGGAAGTGGCGGTAGAAGGTGGCGCGCGTGATGCCGGCCTCGCTCACGATGCGGTCCACGCCCACGGCGTGTATGCCGTGGGCATAGAACAGGTCGGCGGCGGTGTTCAGCAGGCGGTCGCGCGGGCTGGATGCCGCAGTGTTTGCCGCGGCGCTTGCCGCAATGGAGGCGGTGACGGTGTTCATGGCCAAGAGGATAGAACGATCTTTCTCCATTTGATCGTCAAGGTCTTTGGTTCGGCGTACATTCTCACTTCAGAAGAACGACCGTTCTTTCTTTTCCACCGGAGCCCACCATGAGCCAAGCCAACCGCGCCCCCTCCGCCACCGCCACCACCATCGCTTCGTCATCGCCCACCCAGGCGGCCGCCAAGCCGCCCATCGTGCTGATCCACGGCCTGTGGATGACGCCCAAGAGCTGGGAAACCTGGGCCCGGCGCTTCCGTGCCCAAGGGCACGAAGTCATCGCGCCGGCCTGGCCCGGCATCGGCGAGCGCATCCCGCAACAACTGCGCGACGACCCCTCGGCGCTGGCCGGCATCGGGCTGGCGCAGATCGCCGACCATTACGAGCGCATCATCCGCGCGCTGCCGGTCAAGCCCATCATCATGGGCCACTCCTTCGGCGGCGTGATCACGCAGATCCTGGCCCAGCGCGGCCTGGGGAGTGCCTACGTGGGCGTGGCGCCGGGGCAGCCGGCGGGCATACGCACCCTGCCCTTCAGCACGCAGCGCTCGGGCTTCCCGGTGCTGTCGCGGCCCTGGCGCAAGGGCGGTACAACCCCCATCTCCAAGGCGCACTTCCACTACACCTTCGGCAACGACCTCGGCCGCGAAGCGTCTGACCACCTCTGGGAAGAACAGGCCATCCCGTCCTTCAACACCGTGTTCTTCGAAGGCGTGGCCGGCGCGGTCACCGGCCGCGGCGTGGCCCGTGTGGACTTTGCCAAGCCCGACCGTGCACCGCTGCTGGTGATCACCGGCGACCAGGACCACGTGGTGCCGCCGGCCATAGGCCAGGCCATCGTGGCCCGATACCGCGCCGCCGGCGGGCCGGCGGTGGTGGACTACCGCGAGTACCCGGGCCGCACGCACCGCCTGGTCAGCCAGGACGGCTGGGAGCAGATTGCTGACGAAGCCCTGGCCTGGGCCGTGGCCCAGGGGGCGACGGCTTCAGAGCGCGTCGACGCCGGGCAGCCGGTACATGGTGGCCACCTCCGGCGGGCTCAGCAGCCGCTCGGCAATCAGCTCGCCGGCCAGCACGCGGCCGCTGCCTAAGAAGGCCGCCGCGCCGGTGGTGGTGGGTTCACCGGGCGGCGGCCCGTACACCCGCACCGCCGGCAGGTCCGGGCTGGTGAGGCGACGCCGCAGCCCGCACAGAAAACGCGCCGCGTCGTCAGCGCCCAGCGTCACCGACGGCCAGTGCGACAGCAGCACATCGGGCCGCAGCAGCCGGGCGTCGCGCTGCTCCAGCGTCAGGGCCTGCAGCGGGTCGATGCCGATCGCGCCAGCCAGCTGCAGCCCGCCGCTGCCGGTGCGCTGCAAGGCGCGCAGGTGCGCACCGCAGCCCAGGCGCTCGCCCAGGTCTTCGGCCAGGGTGCGCACATAGGTGCCCTTGCTGCAGTGCACGTCCACCACCAGCTCGTCGCCCTGCCAGTGCACCAGTTGCAAGGCGTGGATGTGGATGCGGCGTGGCGGGCGCGGTACCTCTACGCCGGCGCGCGCGTACTCGTACAGCGCGCGGCCTTCGTGCTTGAGCGCGGAGTGCATGGGCGGCACCTGGTCTTGCGGGCCCAGCAGCGCCGCGCAGGCAGCCTCGACTTGCTCCTGGGACAGTTGCACAGCGCGCTGTTGCAGCACCTCGCCTTCCAGGTCGCCGGTGGTGGTGGTGCGGCCCAGGGCCAGCGTGGCGCGGTAGTGTTTGTCGGCGTCCAGCGCCGCCTGCGCAAACTTGGTGGCGGCACCGAAGCACAGCGGCAGCAGGCCGGTGGCCAAGGGGTCCAGCGTGCCGGTGTGGCCGGCCTTCAGGGCCCCCATGATGCCGCGTGACTTGACCAGGGCGTCGTTGCTGGTCCAGCCCAGGGGCTTGTCCAGCAGCAGCACGCCGTGCAGCGCGCGGCGGGGCGTGCGCTGGCGGCCGCTGGGGGCGGCCGGCGCTGGGGGCGGCGCAGACATCAGTCTTCGCGCGCCCGCGTGGCGTTGGCCTTGGTGATCAGCGCCGAGAGGTCGGCGGCGCGTTCGGTGGTGCGGTCGAACTGGAAGTGCAGCGTGGGCACGGTGTGTATGGCCAGGCGCTTGAACAGCCCGTTGCGCAGGAAGCCGGCGGCCTCGTTCAGCGCCGTCTCGCATTCGGCCGGGTCGCCCACCAGCACCGAGAAGAACACCTTGGCGTGCGCGTAGTCGGGCGACACTTCCACCGCGTTGACGGTGACCATGCCCACGCGCGGGTCCTTCAGCTCACGGATCAGCTCGGAGACGTCGCGCTGTATCTGGTCGGCGACGCGGAAGCTGCGGTTGGGGATGGCCTTTTTGTGTCTCATGACGGCATCCTTCAGAGGCGGTTCAAACGAAGAGCCCCGCCGAGGCGGGGCTCCAGGCCAGCCAAGCCGCATGCGCGGATTCGGCTTTGCCGGGCCGCTGCATGAGCCCCCTCGGGGGGCAGCGACCGGGAGGGAGCGTGGGGGCTAAAGTGTCCTTGCCACTTCCTTGATCTCGAAGACCTCGATCTGGTCGCCTTCGCGAATGTCGGTGACGTTCTTGAGCTTGATACCGCACTCGAAGCCTTCCTTGACCTCGCGCACGTCGTCCTTCATGCGCTTCAGGCTTTCGATCTCGCCGGTGTAGACCACCACGTTTTCGCGCAGCAGGCGGAAGCGCGCATTGCGGCGCACCTCGCCGGCGGTGACCATGCAGCCGGCCACGGTGCCGATCTTGCTGGCCACGAACACGGTGCGGATCTCGGCCATGCCTATGACTTCTTCCTTCTGCTCCGGCGCCAGCATGCCGCTCATCGCCGCCTTCACCTCGTCGACCGCGTCGTAGATGATGTTGTAGTAGCGGATGTCCACGCCGTTGTGCTCGGCCAGCTTGCGCGCACCGGCATCGGCACGCGTGTTGAAGCCGATCACCACGGCCTTGGAGGCGATGGCCAGGTTGATGTCGCTTTCGCTGATGCCGCCCACGGCCGCGTGCACGATCTGCACCTTGACCTCGGGGGTGGACAGCTTGAGCAGGCTTTGCGCCAGCGCTTCCTGCGAGCCCTGCACGTCGGCCTTGACGATGAGCGACAGGGTCTGTGCACCCTCGCCCAGCTGGTCGAACATGTTCTCCAGCTTGGCGGCCTGCTGGCGGGCCAGCTTCACGTCGCGGTACTTGCCCTGGCGGAAGGTGGCGATCTCGCGCGCACGGCGCTCGTCGGCCAGCACCATGAAGTCGTCGCCGGCCTGCGGCACCTCGGTCAGGCCCTGGATCTCCACCGGCAGCGAAGGGCCGGCGGACTCGGTGGGCCGGCCGTCCTCGTCCAGCATGGCGCGCACACGGCCGTAGCTGCTGCCGGCCAGCACGATGTCGCCCTTCTTCAGCGTGCCGCTTTGCACCAGCACCGAAGCCACCGGGCCGCGGCCCTTGTCCAGACGGGCTTCGATCACCAGGCCCTTGGCGGCGGCTTCGGTGGGCGCGGTCAGCTCCAGCACCTCGGCCTGCAGCAGCAGCTGCTCCAGCAAGTCGTCTATGCCCTGGCCGGTCTTGGCCGACACCGACACGAACGGCGAATCGCCGCCGAAGTCCTCGGGCACCACGCCTTCGGCCACCAGCTCGCTCTTCACACGCTCGAGGTTGGCTTCGGGCTTGTCGATCTTGTTGATCGCCACCACGATGGGCACCTCGGCCGCCTTGGCGTGGTGAATGGCTTCCTTGGTCTGCGGCATCACGCCGTCGTCGGCGGCCACCACCAGGATCACGATGTCGGTGGCCTTGGCGCCGCGCGCCCGCATGGCCGTGAAGGCCTCGTGGCCCGGCGTGTCCAGGAAGGTGACCATGCCGCGCGGCGTTTCCACGTGGTAGGCGCCTATGTGCTGCGTGATGCCGCCGGCTTCGCCCGCCGCCACGCGGCTGGCGCGTATCTTGTCCAGCAGCGAGGTCTTGCCGTGGTCCACGTGGCCCATGACGGTGACCACCGGTGCACGCGGCAGTTGCTCGGCGTCGTGCGCCGCGGTTTCTTCCTCGGTGAAGGCTTCCGGGTCGTCCAGCTTGGCGGCCAGCGCCTTGTGGCCCATTTCCTCGACGAGGATCATGGCCGTTTCCTGGTCCAGCTGCTGGTTGATGGTGACCATCTGGCCCAGCTTCATCAACTGCTTGATCAGCTCGGAGGCCTTCACGCTCATCTTGTGTGCCAGGTCGGCCACCGAGATGGTTTCGGGCACATGCACTTCCTGCACCTGCACTTCGGTGGTGGGCGCGTAACCGCCGCCGCCGTCGCCGCGGTCACCACGCCGCGAGCCGCCGCGCGGAGCGCGCCAGCCCGGGCGGTTGGCGCCACCGGAGTCGCCACGCGTCTTCAGCCCGGCGCGGCGCTTGGCGGCGTCGTCGGCCCAGCTGGAAGACAGCTTCTCGCTCTTGACCTGCTTCTTCTCGCCCGGCTTGGGCGCCGTGGTGGCGGCGGCACCGGGCGCCGTCTTGGGCTTGTGTATGGTGCCCTTGATGGCTTCCTTGCCCTCGGCCGGCTTGGGCTCTTCGGGCTTCTTGGCGACCAGCGTCTTGCGCGGCGCGGCCATCATGGCGCGAATGGCCGCGGCTTCGGCCTCGGCGGCCTTGCGGCGCCGCTCCAGGTCCACCTGGCGCGCGGCTTCCTCGGCCGCCTTGTCGGCGGCCTTCACCACGCGCAGCGCGGGCTTGGCTTCGGCAGGCGCCGGGGCGGGCGCAGGGGCAGGTGCCGGCGCTTCGGCCTGCACCGACTTGCCGGCGGCCGCGGCCTCGGCAGCCGCCTTGGCTGCCGCTTCGGCTTCGGCCGCGGCCTTGGCGGCTGCAGCCGCAGCCGCCGCCTCGGCGGCTTCGCGGGCCAGGCGCTCCTGCTCTTCGCGCGCCTTGCGCTGCGCCGCCAGCTCTTCTTCCTGGCGGCGTATTTCTTCGGCCTGCGCCCGTGCTTCTTCTTCGCGGCGCTGCAGTTCCAGCTCTTCGGCGCTGGGGCCGGCGGGCTCCTCGACGGCCGGTGCGCTGTCGTCGCGCTTGACGAAGACACGCTTCTTGCGCACCTCCACCTGGATGGTGCGTGCGCGGCCGCTGGCATCGGCTTGTTTGATCTCGGTGGTGCTCTTCTTGACCAGCGTGATCTTCTTGCGTTCGGCGCCGGCTGCGGTGCCGTGCGAGTTGCGCAGGTACTCCAGCAGGCGCTCCTTGTCCGCCTCGGTCAGCGCGTCGTCCGGCGAGCCCTTGGCAACGCCGGCCGACTGCAGCTGCTCCAGCAGCGCGGTCGTGGGGCGGCCGAGCTGCGCGGCGAGCTGGGCGACGGTGGTGACGGCCATGAGTGGGTCTTCCTCGGGTATGGGCTGCGCGGGCGTTGTGTGGGTCTTGCCGGTATCAGGCAGTGAACCAGTGCTCGCGCGCCTTCATGATCAGCGCCTTGGCGCTTTCTTCGTCTATGCCGGTGATCTCGGTCAACTCGTCGACGGCCAGGTCGGCCAGGTCGTCACGCGTGTTGATGCCGCCACCGGCCAGCTTGGCGATCAGGTCGGGTGTCAGGCTGCGGCCCTCGAACTCGAGGTCGCGCAGGTCCTGCGACACCTCTTCGACCTTCTCTTCCTTCTCGATTTCCATGGTCAGCAGAGCGTCCTTGGCGCGCGTGCGCAGCTCCTGCACCGTGTCTTCGTCGAAGGACTCGATCTCCAGCATCTCCTGCAGCGGCACGTAGGCCACCTCTTCCAGGCTGGTGAAGCCTTCGGCGATGAGGATGTCGGCCACCTCTTCGTCCACGTCGAGCTTCTCGACGAAGATCTTGCGCACCGAGTCGCTTTCCTCGGCCTGCTTGGCTTCGGATTCCTCGGCGGTCATGATGTTGATGCGCCAGCCGGTCAGGTCGCTGGCCAGGCGCACGTTCTGGCCGCCGCGGCCTATGGCGATGGCGAGGTTTTCCTCGTCCACCACCACGTCCATGGCGTGGCGCTCTTCGTCGACGACGATGGACACCACGTTGGCCGGCGCCAGGGCACCGATGACAAACTGAGCCGGGTCTTCGCTCCACAGCACGATGTCCACGCGCTCGCCGGCCAGCTCGTTGGTCACGCCGTTCACGCGCGAGCCGCGCACACCCACGCAGGTGCCGATCGGGTCCACGCGGCGGTCGTGCGAGACCACGGCGATCTTGGCGCGGCTGCCCGGGTCGCGGGCGCAGCTCTTGATCTCCAGCAGGCCTTGCTCGATCTCGGGCACTTCCTGGGCGAACAGCTCGATCATGAAGCCCGGCGCACTGCGCGACAGCATGATCTGCGGGCCGCGCTGCGTGGGGTCCACGCCCTGGATGAAGGCACGCACGCGGTCGCCGCTGCGCAGGTTTTCCTTCGGGATCATCTCGCTGCGCTTCAGGCGCCCTTCGACACGACCGCTCTCGACCACCAGGTCGCCCTTGTCCAGGCGCTTGACGGTGCCGACGAAGATCTTCTCGCCGCGCGAGAGGAAGTCGTTGAGCAGCTGCTCGCGCTCGGCGTCGCGAATCTTCTGCAGGATGACCTGCTTGGCCGCCATCGCGCCTATGCGCCCTATGGGCACCGAGTCGATGGCTTCCTCGATGTAGTCGCCCTCCTCGATGTCGGGGATGCGGTCCAGCGCGTCGGACAGCATTTCCTCGGCATCGGGGTTCTGCAGCCCGGCAGCGTCAGGCACCACCAGCCAGCGGCGGAAGGACTCGTAGTCGCCAGTCTCGCGGTCCACCGCGACGCGGATGTCCACCTCGCCGCCGTGCAGCTTCTTGGTCGCGGAAGCCAAGGCGGCTTCCACGGCACCGAACACCACATCCCGCTCGACGCTCTTCTCGCGCGAGATGGCGTCCACCAGCATCAGCATTTCCCGGTTCATCTGTCCGTTTCTCCAGCCGCTGGGGCGGTCTCCGGCGCGGCGCCCTCGGACGGCCGCACACCGGGGCGACGCCCCTTGAAATCCAGTACCGGCACCAGCTTGGCCTCGCGCACTTCCGCGAGTTCAAAGCCCAGTACCTGACCTTGTGCCTGGTCCTTGCTCCCCTGCGGCGCCAGCAGCAGGCTCCAGTGGCCCGGCTCGGCACCCTCGGCACGCGCCAGCACGCCCTGCCAGTTCTTGCGCCCCATGAAGGGCTGCTTCAACGCCAGCTGCACCGTGTGCCCGGTGAAGCGTTCGTAGTCGGCTTCGGTCTTCAGCGGGCGGTCCAGACCGGGCGACGAAACTTCCAGCCGCGCGTAGTCCACACCGTCCACCTCCAGCGCGTACTGCAGCTGGCGTGTCACGACCTCGCAGTCGTCCACCGTCACCGACTCGCTTTCGCCGGTGGGGTAAGGGTGGCCCGGCACGCGGTCTATGAACACCTGCAGCAGGCCGCGCGGCGCACGTTCGGCGTCCACCAGCTCGTAGCCCAGGCCGGCCACCGTGGCCTGCACCACGCCGTGCCAGGAGACGTCGCTGGCGCCGCGCGCCACCGGCGCAGCCGGTGCGGCACCCGCAGCGCCGGACGGGCGTGCGCCGGCCGGCCGTGGCTTCGTGCCACCGCCCGCCGCCTTGCGCCCGCCACGCGTCTTGCGCAGCTTGTCGCTGCCGAACCGCTCGCCCACCACGCCTTCTTAAGCCCCCGTTACACCCCGGGTGCAAGGCCTGGCGGCTTGCCGCCGCATCCCTACTCCACCGTTCCCCCCGCCGCTGCACCGGTGGCCCCTTGAGAACAAGGCCCGGTGGTCACCGCTGCAAAAAGGAAGTGGTTAGAGCAAAAAAAATGGGCTGGAAGGTTCCGCCCACGCCTTTTACCCGGAAAAGCGGGCATTGTAGCCTACCGTGACATTCTGGGCAATACCGGGCTGCCGCCCGAGGCCTGCATGCCAGAATCGGCGCCCTTCGCGGCGGTGGCCGCCGCGGCTATGGAGTTGATATGGGATTTCTCGCCGGCAAGCGCCTCTTGATCACCGGGGTGCTGTCCAACCGTTCCATCGCCTACGGCATCGCCCGCGCCTGCCGGCGCGAGGGGGCCGAGCTGGCCTTCAGCTACGTGGGCGAGCGCTTCAAGGACCGCATCACCGAGTATGCGGCCGAGTTCGGCTCCAGCCTGGTGCAGGAATGCGACGTGGGCGACGACGCGCAGATAGAACGCCTGTTCGGCTGGCTGAAGGAAGTGTGGCCCGAGGGCCACGACGGTTTTGTGCACGCCATAGGCTTTGCGCCGCGCGAAGCCATTGCCGGCGACTTTCTCGACGGCCTGTCGCGCGAGGCCTTTCGCATTGCGCACGACATCTCGGCCTACAGCTTCCCGGCCATGGCCAAGGCCGCCGCGCCCACGCTGCGCGAGCGCGCCTCGCTGCTGACGCTGAGCTACCTGGGCGCCGACCGCGTGGTACCCGGCTACAACACCATGGGCCTGGCCAAGGCTTCGCTGGAAGCCAGCGTGCGCTACACCGCGGCCAGCCTGGGGCCCAAGGGCATACGCGCCAACGGCATCAGCGCCGGGCCCATCAAGACGCTGGCGGCAGCCGGCATCAAGGGCTTCGGCAAGATCCTGGACGTGGTGTCGACCAACGCCCCCTTGCGCCGCAACATCACCATCGACGACGTGGGCAACGTGGCGGCGTTTCTGCTGTCGGACCTGGCGGCCGGGGTGACCGGCGAGATCACCTATGTGGACGGCGGGTTCAGCCGGGTGATGGGGGCGCTTGCCGAGAGCGAGTAAGGCTGCGGGGTGATCGTTGTGCTTAACGCGCCGCGAATGCAACGCGCCGCGAATGCAGCAACCGCGGCGCGCGGCGAGGCTGGGGTAGGCCGGCCTGCGCGCCGCCCGATATCGGTGCTCGACCGGCCTACCCCAGCCTCGCCTTGAACCGGCGTGTGCGGCTTGAGAAGAACACGAGCGCGGTCTTTCTGCCCCGGACGCCACCGTCGGTGACAGGCGGGTATCGGGCAGGCCCGGCGAGCACCGATATCGGGCGGCGCGCAGCCGGGCCTGCCCGATGACCGCCGCGCGCAGACAGGACGACCCGCTGGACTGTGTCGGCCCCGTTCAGCCGTCCCGCACGCAGTCCACAAAGTACCGCCGCTCCCCCGCCACCTCGTCTTCCACCAGGCCGTGCACGTCGGTGTCAAACCCCGGGAAGGCGGCATTGAACACCCGGGCGAACTTCAGGTAGTCGACGATGCGCTTGTTGAAGCGCTCGCCCGGGATCAGCAGCGGGATGCCCGGCGGGTAAGGCGTGAGCAGGCTGGTGGTGATGCGCCCTTCGAGCTCGTCGATGGGCACCCGCTGGGTCTTGCGGTGAGCGATGTGCGAGTACGCATCGCTGGGCTTCATGGCCGGCTGCAGGTCGGACAGGTACATCTCGGTGGTCAACCGCGCGATGTCGCTCTTGGCGTACTGCTCGTGTATGGCCTGGCTCAGGTCGCGCAGGCCCATGCGCTCGTAGCGCGGGTAGGCGGCGCAGAACTCCGGCAGGATGCGCCACATGGGCGCGTTCTTGTCGTAGTCGTCCTTGAACTGCTGCAGCGCCGTCAACAGCGTGTTCCAGCGGCCCTTGGTGATGCCTATGGTGAACATGATGAAGAACGAGTACAGCCCCGTCTTCTCCACCACCACGCCGTGCTCGGCCAGGAACTTGGTCACCACGCTGGCCGGGATGCCGGTCTTGGCGAACTTGCCCGACAAGTCCAGCCCCGGCGTGACGATGGTGCACTTGATGGGGTCCAGCAGGTTGAAGCCTTCGGCCAGCGCGCCGAAGCCGTGCCACTTGGCGCCCTCGCCCAGCATCCAGTCGCTGGCGCGGCCAATGCCTTCGGCGGCCAGCTTGTCCGGACCCCAGACCTTGAACCACCAGTCGCGGCCGTAGTCCTTTTCGACCTTGCGCATGGCGCGGCGGAAGTCCAGGCTCTCCAGGATGCTTTCTTCCACCAGCGCCGTGCCGCCGGGCGCTTCCATCATGGCCGCGGCCACGTCGCAGCTGGCGATGATGCTGTACTGCGGGCTGGTGCTGGTGTGCATCAGGTAGGCCTCGTTGAAGAGGTGCCTGTCCAGCTTCACGTTCACCGCGTCCTGCACAAGCACCTGGCTGGCCTGGCTGATGCCGGCCAGCAGCTTGTGCGTGCTCTGCGTGGCCCACACCACCTGGTTCTTGGGCCGCGGGCGTTTCTTGCCCATGGCGTGGAACTGGCCGTAGAAGTCGTGGAAGGCGGCGTGCGGCAACCAGGCTTCGTCGAAGTGCAGGTTGTCGATGTAGCCGTCCAGCCCGTGCTTGATGGTCTCGGTGTTGTAGAGCACGCCGTCGTAGGTGCTCTGTGTCAGCGTCAGGATGCGCGGCTTGACCTTCTTGGCGTCCACGCCGGCCAGCAGCGGGTGCGCCTTGATCTTCTTCTGTATGGCCTCGCGGCTGAACTGCGCCTGCGGGATGGGGCCGATGATGCCGTGGTGGTTGCGCGTGGGCGTCAGGAACACCGGCACCGCACCGGTCATGATGATGCTGTGCAGGATGCTCTTGTGGCAGTTGCGGTCCACCACCACCACGTCGCCCGGCGCCACCGTGTGGTGCCACACCATCTTGTTGCTGGTGCTGGTGCCGTTGGTGACGAAGAAGCAGTGGTCGGCATTGAAGATGCGCGCCGCGTTGCGCTCGGAGGCCGCCACCGGGCCGGTGTGGTCCAGCAGCTGGCCCAGCTCTTCCACCGCGTTGCACACGTCGGCGCGCAGCATGTTCTCGCCGAAGAACTGGTGGAACATCTGCCCCACCGGGCTCTTCAGGAAGGCCACACCGCCGCTGTGGCCCGGGCAGTGCCATGAGTAGCTGCCGTCCTGCGCGTAGTCCATCAACGCCTTGAAGAAAGGCGGCGCCAGGCTGTCCAGGTAGCTGCGGGCTTCGCGGATGATGTGCCGGGCCACGAACTCCGGCGTGTCCTCGAACATGTGTATGAAGCCATGCAGCTCACGCAGCACGTCGTTGGGGATGTGCTGGCTGGTGCGTGTCTCGCCGTAGATGTAGATGGGGATCTCGGCGTTGCGGAAGCGGATTTCCTGTATGAACTTGCGCAGGTTGCCCACCGCCGGTGACTCTTCGTCGCCGGCGATGATTTCCTCGTCGTCAATGCTCAGGATGAAGGCGCTGGCCCGGCTTTGCTGCTGGGCAAACTGCGCCAGGTCGCCGTAGCTGGTGGCCCCCACCACCTCGAAGCCCTCTTTCTCTATGGCCGCGGCGAGCGCGCGTATGCCGAAGCCGGAGGTGTTTTCCGAACGGTAGTCCTCGTCGATGATGACGATGGGAAAGCGAAAACGGATCATGCGCAGGCCCTCGCCTTCTTGGCGGCAAGCGGTAAACCGGCAAGTGTAGGGCGGCTGCGGCCTGGGCCATGTGTACAAGCGCTGCTGGCTACACTCAGGCCACCTGCGGCCCGGCCGCGCACGAGGGGACACGCGTGGACTTCACAGCAGCCACCTGGTGGTGGATAGCCGCGGGCGTGCTGGTGGCCGCCGAGCTGACCACCGGCACCTTCTACCTGCTGATGCTGGCGCTGGGCTGCGTGGCCGGCGCGCTGCTGGCCCACCTGGGCGTGAGCCCGACCTGGCAGGTGGCGCTGGCCGCCTTGATGGGCGGCGGCGCCACGGCGGCCTGGCACTTCAAGCGCGCACGCCGGCCGCGCTCGGCGCCGTCAGACCGCAACCAGGACGTGAACCTGGACATAGGCCAGACCGTGCAGGTCACGCAATGGCGGGCCGACGGCAGCGCGCTGGTGCAGCACCGCGGCGCCACCTGGACCGCCCGCCTGGGCGACGGCCTAGACGCGGACCCGGCGGCATCGCCGCAACCCGGGCCGCACCTGATCGTGGCGGTGCAGGGCAACCAGTTGCGGGTGGCCCCTGCCGCGCGCTGACGCCCTGCCCGCCCTTCTCCCACAACAAACAACCAGGAAAGAACCATGGAAATTGCCATCCTGCTGGTCGTCATCGCCGTCATCTTCATCAGCCGCACCGTCAAGATCGTGCCGCAGCAGAACGCCTGGGTGGTGGAACGCCTGGGCCGCTACGACCGTACGCTGACGCCGGGCCTGAAGTTCGTCATCCCCTTCATCGAACGGGTGGCCTACAAACACTCGCTGAAGGAGGTGCCGCTGGACGTGCCCAGCCAGGTGTGCATCACCAAGGACAACACGCAGCTGCAGGTGGACGGCATCCTGTACTTCCAGGTCACCGACCCCAAGCTGGCCAGCTACGGCAGCAGCAACTACCTGGTGGCCGTGACGCAGCTGGCGCAGACCACGCTGCGCAGCGTGATCGGCCGCATGGAGCTGGACAAGACCTTCGAGGAACGCGACATGATCAACGCCGCCGTCGTCAGTGCGCTGGACGAAGCCGCGCTGACCTGGGGCGTGAAGGTGCTGCGCTACGAGATCAAGGACTTGACGCCGCCCAACGAGATCCTGCGCGCCATGCAGGCGCAGATCACCGCCGAACGCGAGAAGCGCGCGCTGATCGCCGCTTCCGAAGGCCGGCGCCAGGAGCAGATCAACATCGCCACCGGTGAGCGCGAAGCCTTCATCGCCCGCTCCGAAGGCGAAAAGCAGGCCGAGATCAACAAGGCCCAGGGCGAGGCCGAGGCCATCAAGGCCGTGGCCGAAGCCACCGCCGAAGCCATACGCATGGTGGCCGACGCCATACAACAGCCCGGCGGTGACCAGGCGGTGCAGTTGAAGGTGGCCGAAAAGGCCGTCGAGGCCTACGCCCAGCTGGCGCAGAAGAACAACACCATGATCGTGCCCGGCAACATGACCGAGGTGGCGGGCCTGATAGGCACGGCCATGGGCTTGATCAAGGGAACCGGCAGCAGCGCACGCGCGGGCTGAAGCGCCTTCCGCGCGCCGCCGCCCGGGGGCCGGCGCGTGCCTCTAGAATGCGCGGCTTCGGACGGGTGGATGAGCGGTTTAAGTCGCACGCCTGGAAAGCGTGTGGGGGTTCATAGCCCCCCGCGGGTTCGAATCCCGCCCCGTCCGCCAGCCCACCCGGCCCTGCCCCGCTGAAACAAGCCGCCGGGCCTAGGCCCGCCGCTCAACGCGCCGGCTGGAAACCCGCCACGCCCAGCTGCCACAAGGCAAAGGCGTACACGTCGGCCACTTCGTCGAACACCTGGCTCTTGGTGTTGCCTATGCCGTGGCCGCTGTCGTACTCCAGGCGCAGCAGCACCGGCTTGCCCGAGCGGCTGGCCGCCAGCAGGCGAGCGCCGGTCTTGGTGCTCATCCACACCTCCACGCGCGGGTCGTTCACGCCGTGCGTCAGCAGCACCGCGGGGTAGTTCACGCCGTCGCGCAGCTGGTGATAAGTGCTCATGGCCAGCAGCGCGCGAAAGCCGGCCTCGGTGGCGCGGCTGCCGAACTCGGGGATGTTGGGCACGCCGTTGGGCGTGGTTTCCGCGCGCACCATGTCCAGCGCCCCCACTTGCGGGATCACCGCGGCGAACAGGTCGGGGCGTTCGGTCATGGCGCGGCCCACCAGGATGCCGCCGGCGCTGCCGCCCCAGATGGCCAGCTTGGCCGGCTGGGTCCAGCGGTTGGCCACCAGCCACTCGGCCACGGCGATGAAGTCCTTCCAGGTGTTGGGCTTGGTGGTCTGCTTGCCGCCTTCGTGCCAGTCGCGCCCGAACACGCCGCTGCCGCGCGGGTTGGCCACGGCGAACACACCGCCGGCGTCCATCCAGGCCAGGCGGCTGTAGCTGAACCAGGGCTCCTCGGTCATGCCGTAGCTGGCGTAGCCGTACAGCAGCACAGGGTTGCTGCCGTCCAGCTGGACGTTGCGCTTGTGTATGAGTGACAGCGGCACCATCGCGCCGTCGTGGCTCTTGACCATCACCTCGGTGGCCACCACGTCGCTGGGGGCGTCGAACGGGCCGGCCGGCTGCAGGCCGGTGTTGCGCACGCTGCCGTCGGCCGCCACCTCGTAGATTTGGCGCGCACGTGTCCAGCCCTGCAACTCCAGCACCGCGCCGGGCACGCCGGCGCTGACGCTGGTGCCGAAGCTGCCGTCCACCGGCAGCGCCACGGCCTGCGGGCGGGCGTCGGCAGCGTAGGCCAGGCGGTACAGGCGCTTGACGTTGCCTTCGCGTGCGCTGAGGTATATGGCGTCGGCGGCGCCTTCCAGGCTGGTCAGCACCCGTTCGCCCTCAGGCACCACCGCCTGCGCACGGTCAAGCTGAAAGCCCTGCAGGGGCCCGCTGACCAGCTTGTAGCGCGAGGCGCCCTTGAAGCTCAGCGCCCATACGCGCTCGCCCTGCACCACCAGGCTGGTGACGCGGTCGGCCCGCGAGACCAGCGGCTGCCAATCGGGCTTGCCGGCACGCAGCGCGGGCAGCGTGGTGTGCCAGGCGGCGAAGTCGGGCGACACGCCGTCCATCGCCACCAGCAGGGCGCGGCCATCGGGCTGCACGGCGACGAAGCCGAACTCGGTGGCCGCCACACCCAGGTGTTCGCCGGCGGTGAACACGGTGCGCACTTGCGCTTCGGTGTCGCCTGGGCGCATCACCACGGCACTGCTGCGCTGGTACTTGTCGGTGGGTGGCATGCCGGGCTTGAGCTCCTGCATGCGGTGGAAGAAGAACTCGCGGCTGTCCGGCGTCCAGTACACGGCGCCGAACTGCGCACGCGTGATGTCCGGGCCTATCTGGCGCCCGTCGGCGACTTGCAACACGCGCAGCGAGGCGTCTTCCGAACCGGCGGCCGACACCCCCACCGCCACCCAGCGCCCGTCGGGCGAGGGGCTGAAGTAGTTGATGGCGTGCGGCTTGCCGGTGGCCTGGCGCAGCGTCTCGGGGTCGAACAGCAGCCGCTCGGCGCCCTGGGCGCCTGGGCGCACGTACAACTTGAACTGGTCTTCGTTGACGCCGCGCCGCTGGTAGAACCAGGCGCCGGAGACGGTGCGCACGATGTCGGTCACCCGTGCCGGGGCGCTGGCGTCCAGCTGCTCCATGCGCTGGCGCAGGCCGTCGCGGCCCGGCAGCGCCTTCAGCGTCGCGAAGGCGTGTTCGCTGTGCGCCTTCATCCAGGCCGCCACCTCGGGCTTCTTGGTGTCCTCGAAGTCGCGGTAGGGGTCGTGCACGGTGGTGCCGAAGAAGGTTTCGGGCACGTCTTTCACCGGCGCCACCGGCAGCGCGGAAGCCTGCGCCCAGGCCGCGACCGGTGCGGTCAGCGTGGTGGCGGCCAGGGCGCAGGCGGCCAGGGCCGGGCGCCACAAGGCGCGCAAGGAGGGGATGAGGAGCATGAGCTGAAGCCGGGCAAGGCCGCGACGCGGCGAAGCCGCGATGCTAGGGCGGCCGCCCGCTCCAGCACCACGGTTTGCGACGAACCGCCGCCGGCGCGGGATGGACGGGGCAGGATGTGGCCCCAGCACGTGCTCAGCGCCGACTCAACGCGAGTTCAGCGCGGCGGCACCGCGCCTTCGTACAAGGCCAGGTACTGGCCCGCCGGGCCGGCCCAGGACAACTGCTGCGCCATGCCCCGGCGCATCAGGGCCCGCCAAGCAGCGGTTTGGCGGTGGTGGTTGACCGCGCGGTGCACCGCCTGGGCCAGCGCCGCCGGCGTGGCCTCGTCAAACACCCAGCCGGTGCCGGAGGACGAGGCGTCGGCGTCGTTCACCGTGTCGGCCAGGCCGCCCACGCCGCGGACGATGGGCACGGTGCCGTAGCGCAGGCCGTACATCTGCGTCAGGCCGCAGGGCTCAAAGCGCGAAGGCAGCAGGATGGCGTCGGCGCCGGCGATGAGCCGGTGCGCCCGAGCCTCGTCGTAAGCCACCCTCACCTGCACCCGTCCGGGGTGCGACTGCTGGGCGATGGTGAAGGCCGCCTCCAGCGACGGGTCGCCGGTGCCCTGCACCGCCAGTTGCACGCCCTGGGCCAGCAGCTCGGGCAAGGCGCCCAGCACCAGGTCCAGCCCCTTTTGCGCCGTCAGGCGGCTGACCACCGTGAGCAGCAGCGCCTGCTCGTCCACGTCCAGGCCCAGTTCGCGTTGGAGCGCGCGGCGGCAGCTGCGCTTGCCCTTCAGCCGCTGGGCGTCGTAACGCTCGGCCAGCGCGGCATCGGTGGCCGGGTTCCAGACCTCGTCGTCTATGCCGTTGAGGATGCCGCTCACGTCGGTGCCGCGGCTGCGCACCACGCCGTCCAGGCCGTGGCCGAACTCGGGCGTGGCGATCTCGCGCGCGTAGTTGGGGCTGACGGTGGTCACGCGGTCGGCGAACTTCAGGCCGGCCTTCATGAAGCTGAGCTGGCCGTGGTACTCCAGGCCGGCGGGCGACAGCAGGCGGCTGGCCAGGCCCAGCAGCGGCCAGTCGTGCATGGGGAACAGGCCCTGGTAGGCCAGGTTGTGCACGGTGTACACCGTCAGCGCCTGCGTAGGCGGGTGTTCGGCCACGTAGGCGCAGGCCATGGCGGCATGCCAGTCGTGGGCGTGCACCACCTGCGGCGCCCAGGCGAGGTCCGCGTCACCGGCCGCCAGGTGGGCGGCCACCCAGCCCAGCAGCGCAAAACGCTGCAGGTTGTCGGGCCACTCTTCGCCGTCCGCACCCTGGTAGGGCCCGCCGTCGCGGCGGTACAGGTAGGGCGCCTCCACCACGTACACCGGCAGCCGGCTGCGCGGCATGCGGCCCAGGAGCAGCCGCACACGCAAGGCGCCGAAGGCCGCGCCTATGTCGATGACCGGCCGCACGCCGTCCACCGCGTCCAGCACCGCGGGGTAGCCGGGCAGCAGCAGCCGCACGTCCGCGCCGCGCTGGGCCTGCGCCACCGGCAGCGCGGCCACCACATCGGCCAGGCCGCCGGTCTTGACCAGCGGGAACACCTCGGCCGCGACGTGCAGCACCCTCCTGGGTGCACCGCTTGGGGAGGCCACGCTCACAGCTTGCGCAGCATGTCGCGCGTGACCAGCGTGATGCCGCTGTCGGTGCGGTAGAAGCGTGCCGCGTCCAGCGCGGCGTCCTCGCCAATCACCAGGCCGTCGGGCACCACGCAGTCGCGGTCTATCACGGCGCGGGTCACGCGCGCGCCGCGGCCTATCTGGGCCCCCGGCAGCAGCACGCTCCAGTGCGCCTGGGCGTAGGAGTGCACGCGCACGTTGGAGAACAGCACCGTGCGAAACACCTGGCCGCTGACGATGCAGCCGCCGGAGACCAGGCTCTCTATCGCCATGCCGCGGCGGTCGGCCTCGTTGTGCACAAACTTGGCCGGCGGCAGCTGCGGCTGGTAGGTCCAGATGGGCCAGCTGGTGTCGTACAGGTTCAGCTGCGGGTCGGTGGCCGTGAGGTCCATGTTGGCGTCCCAGTAGGCGTCTATGGTGCCCACGTCGCGCCAGTACGGCGGCAGCCCGGTCTTGGCGCCCACACAGCTCAGGTCGAAGGGGTGGGCCGCCGCAGCGCCGGCCTTGACCAGCTTGGGGATGATGTCCTTGCCGAAGTCGTGGCTGGAGTTGGGGTCGGCCATGTCGCGCTCCAGCTCGCGGAACAGGTAGCGCGCGTTGAACACGTAGATGCCCATGCTGACCAGCGCATGGTCGGGCCGGCCGGGCACGGCCGGCGGGTCGGCCGGCTTCTCCACAAAGTCCACGATGCGGCGCTGTTCGTCAATGGCCATCACGCCGAAGGCGCTGGCCTCGCTGCGCGGCACTTCGATGCAGCCCACCGTGCATTCGCGGCCCAGGGCCACGTGGTCGGCCAGCATCAGCGCGTAGTTCATCTTGTAGACATGGTCGCCGGCCAGCACCACCACGTAGTCGGCCCGGTAGGCGGCCAGGATGTCCTGGTTCTGGTATACGGCATCCGCCGTGCCGCGGTACCAGTGCTCCTCGTCCACCCGCTGCTGCGCCGGCAGCAGGTCCACGAACTCGTTCATCTCGCTCTTGAGAAACGCCCAGCCGCGTTGCAGGTGGCGCAGCAGGCTGTGGCTCTTGTACTGGGTGATGACGCCTATGCGGCGTATGCCGGAGTTCAGGCAGTTGGACAGCGCAAAGTCGACGATGCGGAACTTGCCGCCGAAGTACACCGCCGGCTTGGCGCGGCTGGCGGTCAGGTCCTTGAGCCGGCTGCCGCGGCCTCCGGCCAGCACCAGGGCCACGGCGCGCCGCGGCAAGTCCAGGCCCTGGGCCACATCCTCGGGTCTCATGCTGTCTCCTTGCTCGTTTCTTCTGCTGCGCACCAGCTGACGACGCGATGCCCCAACATGGCTCTGCGGCGCCCACCACCGGCGCGGCCCGGCCTATCAAAGCCGCTGGTCCGCACACAAAAGGGACGGCGCCGAACTTGCAACCAGCCTACATGAAAAAGCACCACAACCGGTTTGACGCTGCCGCTTTCGTTCGCACACACTCGGGCGCCCTGCGGCAGCGTTTTTCATCTGCCTCGCAAGCCGTGCCCACCCAGCCCATGCAAGACCCGATCCAGCACCCCGACTCCCCGGCCCCCGAACACGCGGCGGCCACTGCCGCCGACGTGGCGCAAGCGGTTGAACACCACCTGCTGGCCTCGGTGGCGGCCCAGCCGGCCACGGCCACGCCTCACCAGCTGACGCAGGCCGCCGCCTGCGTGGCGCGTGAGCAGCTGGCACGCCGCTGGGTGGCCACCGACAGCGCCGACCGCCAGCGCAAGGCACGCCGTGTGCACTACCTGTCCATGGAGTTCCTGATGGGCCGCACACTGGGCAATGCCCTGGCCGCGCTGGACCTGCAGGCGCCGCTGGCCACGGCCGCGCAAGCCCACGCCCGCACGCTGGAAGACCTGGCCGCCGAGGAACCCGACGCGGCCCTGGGCAACGGCGGCCTGGGGCGCCTGGCCGCGTGCTTCCTGGACAGCATGGCCACGCTGGAGCTGCCCTCCTTCGGCTACGGCATACGCTACGAGTTCGGCATGTTCAAGCAGGCCATACAGGGCGGCCGCCAGGTGGAGTACCCCGACGCCTGGCTGGAAGACGGCACGCCCTGGGAGTTTCCGCGCCACGACCTGCACTTCCCGGTGCGCTTCGGCGGCTGGGTGGAACACAGCGAAGGGCCTGGCTCGCCGCCGGTGTGGCGCCATGCCGGCGAGGTCAACGCCAAGGCCTACGACATGGTGGTGCCGGGCCACGGTACCGAACGCGTGAGCACGCTGCGGCTGTGGAAGGCGGTGGCGCCCAGCGTCATCGACCTGCAGGCCTTCAACAGCGGCGACTACGCACGCGCCGCCGAGTTCAAGAACCAGTACGAGAACATCTCCTGGGTGCTGTACCCCAACGACAGCACGCCGGCCGGCCGCGAGCTGCGGCTGCGCCAGGAATACTTCTTCACCAGCGCCAGCCTGCAGGACATCCTGGCCCGGCACCTGGCGGAACACGGCCGGCTGGAGAATCTGCCGGACCAGGTGGCGATACACCTGAACGACACCCACCCGGCCATTGGCGTGGCCGAGATGATGCGTCTGCTGGTGGACGAGCACGGCTTCGCCTGGGCCGCCGCCTGGGCCATGACGCAGCAGATCTTCAGCTACACCAACCACACGCTGATGCCCGAGGCGCTGGAGACCTGGCCCGTGGGCCTGATGCAGCATGTGCTGCCGCGGCACCTGGAGATCATCTTCCGCATCAACGCCGAGTTCCTGGCCCTGGCCGCGGCGCAGCGGCCGGGCGACCACGACTTCCTGCGCCGCCTCTCGCTGATAGACGAAGGCGGCGAGCGGCGTGTGCGCATGGCGCACCTGTCCATCGTCGGCAGCCACAAGGTCAACGGCGTCTCAGCGCTGCACTCCGATCTGCTGGTGCAGACCATCTTCTCGGACTTCGCCAGCCTGTGGCCGGAGCGCTTCATCAACGTCACCAACGGCGTCACGCCGCGGCGCTGGCTGGCCCAGGCCAACCCCGGCCTGGCGGCGCTGGTGGACCGCCACATCGGCCCCGCCTGGCGGCTGGACTTGTCGCGCCTGGCGCAACTGGCGCCGCTGGCCGAGGACGCGGGCTTTCGCAGTGAATTCCTGGCCATCAAGCACGCCAACAAGGCGCGGCTGGCGGCGCACATCGCCGCGGCCACCGGCATCAACGCCGACCCCGCCAGCCTGTTCGACGTGCAGGTCAAGCGCATACACGAGTACAAGCGCCAACTGCTGAACCTGCTGCAGGTGGTGGCGCGCTACCAGGCCATGCTGGCCCAGCCCGACGGACCGGACGGCCAGGGCTGGGTGCCGCGCACCGTGGTCTTCGCCGGCAAGGCCGCGTCCAGCTACGTGGCGGCCAAGAACGTGATACGGCTCATACACGACGTGGGCCAGGTCATCAACCACGACCGCCGCATCGCCGGGCGGCTGAAGCTGGTGTTCGTGCCCAACTACGGTGTCTCGGTGGCCGAGGTCATCATGCCGGCGGCCGACTTGTCGGAGCAGATCTCCACCGCCGGCACCGAGGCTTCGGGCACCGGCAACATGAAGCTGGCGCTGAACGGCGCGCTCACCATCGGCACCGACGACGGCGCCAACATAGAGATCCGCCAGCAGGTGGGTGACGACAACATCTTCATCTTCGGCCTCAGCACCGCCGAGGTGGCGGCGCAGCGTGCCGCCGGCTACCAGCCGCTGCGCCTGTATGAAAACAACCCGCGCCTGAAGGCCGTGCTGGACGCCATCAGCAGCGGGCAGTTCAGCCCCGACGAGCCGGGCCGCTACCGCGGCCTGATGGACTCGCTGCTGTGGGGCGGCGACCACTACCTGCTGCTGGCGGACTTCGACAGCTACCTCGCGGCGCAGGCGCGTGTGGATGCGCTGTACCGCGACTGCGACGCCTGGGCGAAGAAGGCCATCGCCAACGTGGCCGGCATGGGCTTCTTCTCGGCCGACCGCAGCATCGCCGAGTACGCGCGCGAGGTCTGGGGGCTGGAAGCACGGCAAGGATGACACGCCCGAAGCCCGAGCAGATCGCCGCGCAGATCGCCGCCTTGTGCGAGGGCCGGCACGGCGATCCGTTTGCCCTGCTGGGCCCGCACCCGGGTGGCGCCGGCGGGCAGGTGTTGCGTTGTTTTCTGCCCGGTGCGCACGAGGTGCAGGCGGTGGCCGGCAAGCAGCGCTGGCCACTGGCCCGCCTGCACGAGGCCGGCTTGTTCGAAGGCCCGCTGCCGGCCTTGCCGCAGCCGGCGCTGCTGCAATACAAGCTCCAGGTGTCGTGGGCCGATGGCCACCGCACGCTGGAAGAAGACCCCTACCGCTTCGGCCCGGTGCTGGGCGAGCTGGACGCCTGGCTGCTGGCCGAAGGTTCGCACCTGCGGCCTTGTGAAGTGCTGGGCGCCCTGCCCCGCACACTGCAGGGCGTGCCGGGCACCAGCTTCGCCGTGTGGGCGCCCAATGCCTCGCGCGTGAGCGTCGTGGGCGACTTCAATTTCTGGGACGGCCGCCGCCACCCCATGCGCCTGCGCCGCGAATGCGGCGTGTGGGAAATCTTCCTGCCCGGCGTGGGCCCCGGCGCCCGCTACAAGTACGAGCTGCTGGACAGCGCCGGCCGGCTGCTGCCGCTGAAGGCCGACCCGCTGGCGCGGCAAGCCGAGCTGCGGCCGGCCACCGCCAGCATCGTGGCCGAACTGCCGCCGCGGCAGCCGGCCTCGCCCGAACGGGCGCGCGCCAACGCGCTGGACGCGCCCCTGAGCATCTACGAGGTGCACCTGGGCAGCTGGCGCCGCAAGCCCGAAGAAGGCGACCGCTGGCTGAACTGGGACGAGCTGGCCGACCACCTCATCCCCTATGCCGCCGGGCTGGGCTTCACGCACCTGGAGCTGCTGCCCATCAGCGAACACCCCTTCGATGGCTCCTGGGGTTACCAGACGCTGGGGCTGTACGCGCCCACGGCACGCTTTGGCGAACCCGCCGGCCTGCAACGCTTTGTGCAGCGTGCACATGCCGCCGGCCTGGGCGTGATCCTGGACTGGGTGCCGGCGCACTTCCCGGCCGATGCCCACGGCCTGGCGCAGTTCGACGGCACGGCGCTGTACGAGTACGCCGACCCGCGCGAAGGCCTGCACCCCGACTGGGACACGCTGATCTACAACTTCGGCCGCACCGAGGTGAAGAACTTCCTGGTGGGCAACGCCTTGTACTGGCTGGAGCGTTTCGGCGTGGACGGGCTGCGCGTGGACGCCGTGGCCTCCATGCTGTACCGCGACTACAGCCGTCGCGAAGGCGAGTGGCAGCCCAATGTGCATGGCGGGCGCGAGAACCTGGAAGCCATCGCCCTGCTCAAGCGCGTCAACGAGGTGATAGGCAGCGAACGCCCGCAGGCGGTGACGCTGGCGGAAGAGTCCACCGCCTTCCCCGGCGTCAGCCGCCCCACCTATGCCGGCGGCCTGGGCTTCCACTACAAGTGGAACCTGGGCTGGATGCACGACACGCTGCAACACCTGGCGCGCGACCCGGTGCACCGGCCCTGGCACCACGGCGAGCTGGGCTTCGGCCTGGTCTACGCCTTCAACGAACACTTTGTGCTGCCGCTGTCGCACGACGAGGTGGTGCACGGCAAGGGCTCGCTGCTGGGCAAGATGCCGGGCGACCGCTGGCAGCAGTTGGCCAACCTGCGCGCCTATTACGGCTTCATGTGGGGCCACCCGGGCAAGAAGCTGCTGTTCATGGGCGGAGAGTTTGCGCAAGAGCGCGAATGGAACCACGACCGCAGCCTGGACTGGCACTTGCTGCACGACCCGGCCCACGCCGGCGTGCAGCGCCTGGTGGCCGACCTGAACCGGCTGCTGCGCAGCCAGCCGGCACTGCACACGCAGGACTTTTCGCCGGCAGGCTTTCAGTGGATGGACCACGGCGACGCCCAGCGTTCGCTGCTGAGCTTCGTGCGCTGGGGCAGCGACGGCTCCTGCGTGCTGGTGCTGTGCAACTTCGCCCCGGTGGTGCACCACGGCCTGCGCCTGGGCGTGCCGCGCGCCGGCCGCTGGCGCGAGCTGCTGAACACCGACTCGGCGCACTACGGCGGCAGCAACGTGGGCCTGGCACTGGGCGCGGCCGATACCGAGGCCATCGCCCAGCACGGCCAGCCGCAGTCGCTGGGGCTCACCGTGCCGCCGCTGGCCACGGTCTTCTACACATGGACCGGCGCCTAGACCCCGCCACACCACCGGTGGCCGCCGTCACGGCATTGCAGCCCGGCCGCCCCTGGCCGCTGGGGGCCCACGTGGATGGCGACGGTGTCAACGTGGCGGTGTTTTCGGCCCACGCCACCGGCATGGACCTGTGTGTGTTCGACGCCCAGGGCCGGCAGGAGCTGGCGCGCTGGCCCCTGCCCGGGCGCAGCGGCGAGGTCTGGCATGGCCGCCTGCCGGGCGCCGGTGCAGGCCTGGTCTACGGCCTGCGCGCGCACGGGCCCTGGCAACCGTCGCAAGGCCAGCGCTTCAACCCGAACAAGCTGCTGCTGGACCCCTGGGCGCGCGAGATCGTGCCGCCCGCCGGGGGTTTCGACTGGAACGGTCCGCACTTCGGCGCCGCGCCGGGCACGAACCCGCCGCAGCCCGACCCGGTGGACAACGCCGCGCAGGCGCACAAGGCCCGTGTCGTTGCCGACCCGATCGAGGCGGTGCCGCCTTGCGCCGTGGTGCATGCCGACCCGGACGTGGTGCTGTACGAGTTGCATGTGCGCGGCTTCACCCGCCTGCTGCCTGGTGTGCCGCCCGCGCTGCGCGGCACCTATGCCGGCTTGGCCAGCGACGCCGCCATCGCACACTTCAAGCGCCTGGGCATCACCACGCTCAGCCTGCTGCCGGTGCAGCAGGTGCTGGACGAACAGCACCTGGTACGCCGTGGCCTGGTCAACCACTGGGGCTACAACACGCTGGGCTACTTCTGCGTGGAGCCGCGTTATGCCGCCGGCCCCGACCCGCGCACCGAGTTCCGCGCCATGGTGAGCCGCCTGCATGCCGCCGGGCTGGAGGTGCTGATCGACGTGGTGTTCAACCACACCGCCGAGAGCGACGAGCTGGGCCCCACACTGAGCTGGCGCGGCCTGGACAACGCCAGCTGGTACCGGCTGCCGCCCGGCGACCCGGCCCGGTACGAAAACTGGAGCGGCTGCGGCAACACGCTGAACACGCAGCACCCGCGTGCGCTGCAGATGGTGCTGGACAGCCTGCGCTACTGGGTGCAGGTCATGGGCGTGGACGGTTTTCGCTTCGACCTGGCGGCAGCCCTGGGCCGCGGCGACAGCAGCTTCCGGCGCGACGGGCCGTTTTTCCAGGCGGTGCAGCAAGACCCGGTGCTGCAGCGCGTGCGCCTCATCGCCGAACCCTGGGACCTGGGCCCCGGCGGTTACCAGCTGGGCTGCTTCCCGCTGGGCTGGCTGGAGTGGAACGACCGCTTCCGCGACACCACGCGCGCCTTCTGGCTGGGCGGCGACAGCAACCGCGGCGAGCTGGCGCGCCGCCTGGCCGGCAGCAGCGACCTGTTCCAGCACGGCCAGCGTGCCCCGCAGGCCAGCGTGAACTACGTGGTCAGCCACGACGGCTTCACGCTGCACGACCTGGTCAGCTACGACCTGCGGCACAACCAGGCCAACGGCGAAGACAACCGCGACGGCCACGGCCACAACCTCAGCTGGAACTGCGGCTGGGAAGGCCCCACCACCGACCCCGAGGTGCTGGCGCGGCGCTTCCGCCTCCAGCGCGCGTTGCTGGCCACGCTGCTGCTGAGCCAGGGCACGCCCATGCTGGCCGCCGGCGACGAACTGGGCCACAGCCAGGGCGGCAACAACAACCCCTACTGCCAGGACAACGCCACCACCTGGATAGCCTGGGAAGGCGCCGACCAGTCGCTGATCGCCTACACCGCCCACCTGGTGGCGCTGCGCCGGTGCTGGCTGCCGCTGGGCGCGCAGTGGTACAGCGGCCAGGCCGGCTCGCACGGCCGGCCCGACCTGAGCTGGCTGCGCCGCGTGGGCGAGACCATGGCGCCGGCCCACTGGGACAACCGCATGTCGCGCATCCTGGGCGCCTGGATCAACCAACCGGGCCGCGGCGGCCCGCCGCTGCTGCTGCTCATCAACGGCCGCGACATGGATGCCCACTTCGTGCTGCCGCCGGGCCGCTGGGTGTGCGAACTGGACAGCACGCAGGCCGACGGCCGCAGCGGCTGGCGGCAGGACCCGAACACGCCTCTCGCGCCCTACCCGCTGTTGTCGCGCAGCGTGGTGTTGATGAGAGACGACAGCGCCCCAGCCCAGGAAACCAAGGACTGACTCCATGCGCCTGCCCCGTGCCAGCGGCGTGCTGCTGCACCCCACCTCGCTGCCCGGCCCCTGCGGCAGCGGCGACTTCGGCCGCGAGGCCCGCCACTTTGTGGACTGGCTGGTGGCCGCCGGACAGCAGATCTGGCAGGTGCTGCCGCTGGGCGGCATAGGCGCCGGCGACTCGCCGTACATGAGCAGCTCGGCGTTTGCCGGCAACGTGCTGCTCATAGACCTGGCCGACCTGCAGCAGCAAGGCTGGCTGAGCGAAGACGAGCTGACCCCGGCGCCGGACCTGCAAACCGCACAGGTGGACTACGACGCGGTGCGCCGCTTTCGCATGCCGCGGCTGCAGCGCGCCGCTGCGCGCTTTGCCGAACACGGCAGCGCGGCCCAGCAACAAGACTTCCAGAACTTCCTCGCCGAACACGCCGCCTGGCTGCACGACTACGCGCTGTTCATGAGCCTGAGCGAGGCACATCCCGGCGTGGACTGGTGCGACTGGCCCGCCGCGCTGGCGCAGCGCGAGCCGCAGGCCCTGGCCGCCGCGCACACCGAACATGCCCAGCGCCTGCAGTTCTGGCAGTTCTGCCAATGGCGGTTTTTCCGCCAATGGGCGGCGCTCAAGGCCTATGCCAACCAGCGCGGCGTGCGCCTGTTCGGTGACGCGCCCATCTTCATCGCCTACGGCAGCGCCGAGGTCTGGGCCCACCAGCACCTGTTCGAGCTGGACGAGCGCGGCCGGCCCACGGTGGTGGCCGGCGTGCCGCCGGACTACTTCAGCGAAACCGGCCAGCGCTGGGGCAACCCGCTGTACCGCTGGGCTGCGCACGCACAAGAGGGCTACGCTTGGTGGATAGACCGTGTGCGCCACAACCTGGCGCAGCTGGACCTGCTGCGCATAGACCACTTCCGCGGCTTTGCCGCGTACTGGGAGATTGCCGCCGACGAGCCCACCGCCATCCGGGGCGAGTGGCGCCCGGGGCCGGGTGCGGCGCTGTTCCAGGCCCTGGGCCAGGCGCTGGGGCCCTTGCCCATCATTGCCGAGGACCTGGGCATCATCACGCCCGACGTGGATGCGCTGCGCCAGCAGTTTGCGCTGCCGGGCATGTGCATACTGCACTTCGCCTTCGGCGACGACGCGCGCAACCGCTACCTGCCGCACAACCACGAGCGTGACCACGTGGTCTACACCGGCACCCACGACAACGACACCACCGCCGGCTGGTGGGCCACGGCCAGCGACCCGGTGCGCCACTTCGCACGCGGCTACCTGGGCACCGACGGGCACGACATGCCCTGGACGCTGATACGCACCGCGCTGGCCAGCGTGGCCGACACCGCCATCGTGCCCCTGCAGGACGTGCTGGCCCTGCCCGGCGACTGCCGCATGAACCATCCGGGCCGTGACAGTGGCTGCTGGCAATGGCGCTTTCACTGGGGCCAGGTGCAGCCCTGGCACGCCCAGCGCCTGGCCGAGCTGGTGCGGCTGTACGGCCGCAGCGGCTGAAGCGGGCCGCAGGCGGCTGGGTCAGGCGCCTGTGTCAGCCGCCGGTGTGCAGACGCACCAGGTCCAGGTGCACCAGGCCGCCTTCCTGCGGCTTGACGACCACGGTGCGGAAGTTCTTGCGCTGCCCCACCTTCAAGGCCACCACACCGGGCTTGGGCCGGTCTTCGTTGCAGGTCAAGGCCTCGGGGTCGGCGCGGCGCTCGGCAGCGCGGGCCTCGCGGCGCACCGCGGCGTCGGCAGACACCGTGGCCTCGCTGCATTCCAGCACCGTGCCGTGGCCGGCCAGCGCCTGGCGGTAGAACTGCAGCAGCTGCTCGGGGCTTTCGGTGCTGCGCAGCTGAAGCACCGCCAGCTGGAAGCCGCCGGTGCTGGTGCGCAAGCCCATGCTGACCCCGTCGCCGTCGCCGGCACGCTCTCGCCGCCGTTCGGCGCCGGGGTAGACCGGGATGTCCAGCTCGCGGTCGCTGGCGGACTTGTGCAGGTGCATGCGAAAGCCGGTGTCGTCGTCGCGGGGGGCGGTCTGCGCCTGCGCCGGGCCGGCAGCGCCCAGCGTCAGCATCAGTGTGGCCAGTACCCATGCGGCCGGGGCCAAGGAGGTGGTCTTCATGCCGCCATGCTGCGGCAGGCGGCCGGCACCGGCCAGCCGCCTGCGACCAGGCGCCGCGCAGCCGCGACAGGCTGCGCTGGCGGGCGACGGGCCGGCGCGCACAGGCGGCAACCCGCGCGCCGGCGCGCCGGTGCACCGCCGGCAAAGGGCCTGCTCAGCGGCGCCGGCGGCGCAGCAGCACGCCCATCGCCGCCAGGCCCAGGGCCAGCATGCCCGCGGTACCGGCCTCCGGCACCACGCTCACGCGCCAGACCTCGCCCATCCCGGCGCCGTTGTTGCCGAAGTTGGAGACGTACAGCGCCCCGTCCGGCCCCACCGCCAGCGCAATGGGGTTGACCAGCCCGTCGCTGAAGATCATCTGGCGCGCGCCGTCGGTGCCGACCCGCCACAGCTGCCCGGTGGAGCCGGGGGCCAGCAGGCCGTTGGCGTCGTGTTCCAGCACGTACAGGTTGCCGGCGGGGTCGAAGGCGATGTCCAGCGCCATCGTGAAGCCGTCGGCAAACACCGACAGGCTGCCGTCGGCGTCCACGCGGGTCACGCGCGAACCGCCGCCGGGGAACGGGAAGCCGGTCATCTCGCTGACGTAGACGGCGCCGTCCGGCCCCACCGCCACGCCGGTGGGCACCGACTGGGTGGGGAAAGGCCCGCCCAGGTTGCGCGCCGGGAACACCGCCACCGTGGAGATGCTGTCGTCCAGGCCCACGTGCAGCAAGGCGTTGGCCGCGGCGTCGGTGACGTACCAGCCGTTGCCCGACCAGGCCATGTTCCAGGGGTTGCTCTCTATGCCGGCGCCGTCGGGGTTGTGCAGCGCCTCGTGGGCCGCCACGTCCACGGCCCCGCCCAGGCTGATGAGGCGGCCGAACTGGTAGCCCACCGGGTCCAGATCCGTGAAGCGCAGGTCCGGGTGCACGCCCACGTAGCCGATCATGAGGTGCAAGGCCCCGTTCGGGCTGAAGGCGATGCCGCCGGGGCCGCCTTCCACCTGGCCGGTAGCTTCGACAAACATCGTGGGCAGGCCGCTGAAGATGCGCGACTGCTGGCCGCCGAAGACCCGTGTCACGGAGCCGGTTTCGGAATAGGTGACGGTTTCGCCGCGGATGATGGTGGAAGGCCCGCTGCCTATGGGCAGGCCGGTTTCGGTGATCCACAGCGCGCCCTGGCTGTCGAACGCCAGGCCGCGGGGGTTGTTCAGGCCGCTGGCGACCACGTTGGCGACGTACTCCAGGGCCTGCGCCGAGACGCAACTGAGCGCGAATGCAGCGGCCAAGGCCGCCTGGCCGACCAGCCGGGTCGGCCTGAAGCCGGGATGGGGACGGGACAGGGTCATGTTTCCTCCTGAGGGATGACAGCCCCCGCCGCAGCGGAGGACCGCCACAGCTTCGCCCGGCCGGCGCCCGCCCCGCCAGCCCCGGCACATGATGGATTGCTGATGGATGGGTGACGAAACCCGGCGGGCCTTGGGCCGCTCAGGAGCGGCGCTGCGCCAGGTGGTCCGGCAGCACCTGTGCCGTCTGCCAGTAGCTGTCCAGGCCCAGTTCGGCCGTCAGCGACGCAAAGTCCACATGCGCCCGCAAGGCCGCCGCCGGCGGCTGGAACAGCAGATCGGTGCGCATCCACTCGCCCGCCAGCGGCGGCTCCTGCAAGGCACCGGACACCGGCAACTGCCCGCCGAAGTACATGGTGCGCAGTACCTGCAGTGACAGGTCCGGGCGGCCCAGCGCCGACAGGAACAAGGCGGTGTCGCCGCTGTAGCTTTGCCGCTGGCCGCGAGCGGCCAGCAAGTCCGTCGTGGCCTTCTCGACATAGGCGGGAAGCCGCGTATGCAAGCCGCCCAAGGCGCTGCCCAATACATCAAACGGTATCGCAGCGCTGGGCAGCACCTGCCGCAACTCGTCCAGCAACACGCTGGCCGCGGTGCCGGTGCCGCTGAAGGCCGTCATCAGCATCTGCTCCCACAGCAGCGTCGGGTGAACCGGCCACATGGCGGCAGCGGATTGCACGCCCCGGAAGGCCTCTTCCACCCGACCGGCGCTCCACAAGGCCCGGGCGCGCTGCGCGTGGGCCCAGGGCCACAGCGGGTCGGCCTCCAGCGCGCTGTCGAACTCGGTCACCGCCAACTTCCAGCGCCCGGTGCTGGCGTAGATCTGGCCCAGGGCGTCGTGCAGCGAAGGGTGGCCGGGGTGCCGCCGCAGGGTGTCGCTGCAGGCGGTCTGCAAAGGCGCCCAGACCGGGAAGAAGGGGTTCAGCAGCGTCAGCGCCACGGCGGCATCGGCCTGCCCGGCATCCAGCGCCAGCGCGCGTTCGGCCGCGTCGCGGGTGGCCACCGTCAGCGACACGAAGCGGTGCCCCGCGGTCCGGCTGCGGCCATGGGCATGGGTCAGCGCCAGGGCACCCCAGCTTTCAGCCGACGCGGGCGCAATGCGTGTGGCTTCGCGCAGCAGGGCCGACGCCTGCGCATGGAACCCGGGTACGCCCAGCCGCCGTATCTCGCGGGCCTGCGCCAGCAGGCCGCGCACGCTGCTGGCGTCCGCCGCCGAGGGCCGCCGCGCGACGGCATAGGCCGCGACGCCGCCGGCCACCACGGCACAGGCGCCCAGGCCCGCCAGCAGCAGGCTGCGCCGCAACAGCCCGGGCGGCGTGCCGGCCTCGCTGCGGCTGGCGGCATCGGGCGGGGGTGTGGACGGCCGCGGTTCGGCTGCGGCTGCTGCTGCTTCGTGCACGCCGTGCAGCGTCAGCCGGTAGCCGACCCGGGCAATGGTCTCGACCTGAAAGCCTTCGCTGCCGAAGGACTCCGCCAACTGGCGCAGGCGCGAGACGACGCGGTTGATGGCGTTGTCGCCCACCACGCGGTCGTCCCAGCAGCGCGCCACCAGCTCGTCCCGCCCCACCACGCGCCCCGGCTCGCGCCCCAGGGCCACCAGCACCTGCATGACCCGCGGCTCCAGCGTGCGGGCTTCGTCGCCGGCGCGCACCTGCCGCGTGGCCGGTTCGATGTGCAGCAGGCCCAGTCGAAACGGTGTTTCGTGAGCCAGGTTGATAGAGGGACGACCAGCCGTGCCTGCCAGCATGCCCAAAGCCCCGGGGCCCGGGCTTGGGGCCGGGCTGTGCGCTCAAGGTAGCACCGCGGCGGTGCGCGGGCAATCCCGCCCTCCCCCAGCGTGTGGGGAGGGTGGGAGGGCCGTCAGGGGGCCACCCGGGCCGGCGCGGGTTGACGACTCAGCGCCGCGGCGGCGGCAGGTCGGTGCAGCTGCCGTGCGCCACCTCGGCTGCCATGCCTATGCTTTCGCCAAGCGTGGGGTGGGGGTGGATGGTCTTGCCGATGTCCACGGCGTCGGCGCCCATCTCTATGGCCAGCGCCACCTCGCCGATCATGTCGCCGGCGTGGGTGCCCACGATGCCGCCGCCCAGGATGCGGCCGTGGCCATGGGCTTCCGGGCTGTCGTCGAACAGCAGCTTGGTGAAACCCTCGTCGCGGCCGTTGGCAATGGCGCGGCCGCTGGCCGACCAGGGGAACAGGCCCTTCTTGACCTTCAGGCCTTCGGCCTTGGCCTGGTCTTCGGTGAGGCCCACCCAGGCCACCTCGGGGTCGGTGTAGGCCACGCTGGGGATGACGCGCGCATCGAACTGCGCCTTGCTGTCACCGGCGGCCACCTCGGCCGCCACATGGGCCTCGTGCACCGCCTTGTGCGCCAGCATGGGCTGGCCCACGATGTCGCCTATGGCAAAGATGTGCGGCACGTTGGTGCGCATCTGCGCGTCCACCGGGATGAAGCCCCGCTCGCCGACGACCACGCCGGCCTTGTCGGCGGCGATCTTCTTGCCGTTGGGCGTGCGGCCCACGGCCTGCAGCACCAGGTCGTAGAGGCCTTCGCTCTTCTTGCCGTCCAGGCCTTCGAACTGCACCTGGACGCCGTCCGCCGTGGCCTTGGCGCCCACGGTCTTGGTCTTGAGCAGGATGTTTTCGAAGCGGCCGGTGTTCATCTTCTGCCACACCTTGACCAGGTCGCGGTCGGCACCCTGCATCAGGCCGTCCAGCATCTCCACCACGTCCAGGCGCGCGCCCAGCGTGGAGTACACCGTGCCCATCTCCAGGCCGATGATGCCGCCGCCGACCACCAGCATCTTCTTGGGCCGCTGGCGCAGCTGCAGCGCGCCGGTGCTGGTGACGATGCGCTCATCGGCCGGCAGGAAGGGCAGCTTCACCGCCTCCGAGCCGGCGGCGATGATGGCCTTGGCGAACTGGATGGTCTGCGTCTTGCCGCTCTCGCCCGTGACCGTCAGGTGATGCGGGTCGGCAAACGCGCCGGTGCCCTGCACCACCGTCACCTTGCGCATCTTGGCCATGGCGGCCAGGCCGCCGGTGAGCTTGCCCACCACCTTGTTCTTGTGCGCCAGCAGCTTGGCCAGGTCCACCTCGGGCTCGGCAAAGGCCACGCCCAGGTCGGCGAAGTGTTTGACCTCGTCCATCACCGCGGCCACGTGCAGCAGCGCCTTGCTGGGGATGCAGCCCACGTTCAGGCACACGCCGCCCAGCGTGGGGAAGCGCTCCACCAGCACCGTCTTCAGTCCCAGGTCGGCACCGCGGAAGGCCGCCGAGTAACCGCCGGGGCCGGCGCCCAGCACCAGCAGCTCACATTCCAGGTCCACGTTGCCGCTGTAGGCAGAGGCGGCCGGTGCCGGTGCCGATGCGGCGGCTGCCGTTGCAGGCGCCGGCGTGGGGGCCGGTGCGGGCTTGGCAGCGGATGCCGGCGTCGGCGCGGATGCAGGCGCAGGTGCAGCGCCCGCACCGGCCGGGTCGGCCTCCAGCACCAGGATCAGGCTGCCCTGGTTCACCGTGTCGCCCACGGCCAGCTTCAACTCCTTCACCACACCGGCCGCCGACGACGGGATCTCCATCGAGGCCTTGTCGCTTTCCACGGTGACCAGGCTTTGTTCCACCTTCACCGTGTCGCCGGCCTTGACCAGCACTTCGATGACGGCAACGTCCTTGAAGTCGCCGATGTCCGGTACCTTGACTTCCACGAGGTTCATCTCACGCCCCCTTCACAGCAGGATGCGGCGGAAGTCCGCCAGCACGCTGCCCAGGTAGGTGTTGAAGCGCGCCGCCGTGGCGCCGTCTATGACCCGGTGGTCCCAGGACAGCGACAGCGGCAGCATCAGCCGCGGCTGGAAGGTCTTGCCGTCCCAACGGGGCTGCGTCTCGCTGCGGCACACGCCCAGGATGGCCACCTCGGGCGCATTGATGATGGGCGTGAAGTAGGTGCCGCCTATGCCGCCCAGGCTGCTGATGGAGAAGCAGCCGCCGGACATGTCCGCCGGGCCCAGCTTGCCGTCGCGCGCCTTCTTGGCCAGCTCGCTCATTTCCTGGCTGATCTGCAGGATGCCCTTCTTGTCGGCGTCCTTGATCACCGGCACCACCAGGCCATTGGGCGTGTCGGCGGCAAAGCCGATGTGGAAGTACTTCTTCAGGACGATCTGCTCGCCGTCCAGGCTGGCGTTGAACTCGGGAAACTTCTTGAGCGCGGCCACGCAGGCCTTGATCAGGAAGGCCAGCATGGTGACCTTGATGCCGCTCTTCTCGTTTTCCTTGTTGAGCTGCACGCGGAAGGCCTCCAGCTCGGTGATGTCGGCGTCGTCGTGGTTGGTGACGTGCGGGATCACCACCCAGTTGCGGTGCAGGTTGGCGCCGCTGATCTTCTTGATGCGCGACAAGTCCTTGCGCTCGACCTCGCCGAACTTGGTGAAGTCCACCTGCGGCCAGGGCAACAGACCTGGGAAGGCACCGCCCGCGGCAGCACCGCCGCCGGCCGGCGCCTTGGTCTTCTGCGCCGTGGTCTGCACCTCGCCGGCCATCACGCCCTTGACGAAGCCGTGCACGTCGGCCTGGGTGATGCGGCCCTTGGGGCCGCTGCCCTGCACTTCCGCCAGCGGCACGCCCAGCTCACGCGCCAGGCGGCGTATGGTGGGCGAGGCATGCGGCAGCTTGCCTGTAGGCGCGCCGCCAGGCTGGTGCACCGGCACGGCAGCCGCCGGCGCGGCAGGCGCTGCGGCCGGAGCGGGGGCGGAGGCGGTGACGGGGGCCGCGGCAGGCGCGGGGGCCGGCGCAGCCGGTGCCGCACCCGCCGCTGCCTGCAGCACGGCGATGGGCTTGCCCTTGCTGACCTTGTCGCCCACCTTCACCAGCAGCTCGCTCACGCTGCCGGCGTGCGAAGAAGGGATCTCCATGGAGGCCTTGTCGCTCTCCACGGTGATCAGGCTCTGCTCCACCTTCACGGCGTCGCCGGCCTTGACGAACACCTCGATGACCGTGACTTCGTCGAAGTCGCCGATGTCGGGCACCACCACCGTCACGGCGCCGCCGCCTTCTGCAGGGGCCGGGGCGGGTGCAGCAGGCGCTGCCGGGGCCGCGCTCTGCGGCGCCGGCGCAGCCGCCGCGGCGGGCGCAGGTGAAGGCGCAGGCGCAGGCGCAGGGGCCGCCGCGCCGCCACCTTCGGCTTCCAGCACCAGCAGCAGCGTGCCTTCGCTGATCTTGTCGCCCAGGGCGACCTTCAGCTCCTTGACCACGCCGGCCTGCGACGAAGGGATCTCCATCGAGGCCTTGTCACTTTCCACCGTCACCAGCGACTGGTCCACCGCCACGCGGTCGCCCGCCTTGACCAGCAGCTCAATGACTTCCACTTCCTTGAAGTCGCCGATGTCCGGCACCTTCACTTCCACCATCGCCATGCTTGTGTCTCCGCTCTGGTTGCTCAGGCGTACAGGGGGTTGACCTTGTCGGCGTCCACACCGTAGCGCACGATGGCCTCGGCCACCTTGGTCGCCGGCAGCGTGCCCTGCTCGGCCAGCGCCTTCAGCGCCGCGATCACGATGTAGTGCCGGTTCACCTCGAAGTGCTCACGCAGGCGGCTGCGGAAGTCGCTGCGCCCGAAGCCGTCGGTGCCCAGCACCTTGTACGGCCGGCCCGAGGGAATGAAGGCGCGTATCTGCTCGGCATACGCCTTCATGTAGTCGGTGCTGGCGATGATGGGCCCGCCGTGCGGCTGCAGCTGCTGCGTCACGAAGGGCACCCGCGGCTCCTGCTGCGGGTGCAGCAGGTTCCAGCGCTCGCAGTCCTGGCCGTCGCGCGTCAGCTCGTTGAAGCTGGGGCAGCTCCACACGCTGGCGGCCACGCCCCAGTCGGCCTCCAGCAGCTTCTTGGCTTCCTGGCTTTCGCGCAGGATGGTGCCGCTGCCCAGCAGGTTGACCTTGGCGCTGCCGCTGCCGGCCGGCTCCAGCAGGTACATGCCCTTGATGATCTGCTCCTCCGTGCCGGCCTTCAGGCCCGGCATGGGGTAGTTCTCGTTGAGCAGCGTCAGGTAGTAGAAGACGTTGTGCTGCTGCTCCACCATGCGCTTCAGGCCGTGGTGAATGATCACCGCCACCTCGTGCGCAAACGTGGGGTCGTAGCTGATGCAGTTGGGGATGGTGCCGGCCAGGATGTGGCTGTGGCCGTCCTCGTGCTGCAGGCCTTCGCCGTTGAGCGTGGTGCGCCCGCTGGTGCCGCCCAGCAGGAAGCCGCGCGCCTGCATGTCGCCGGCCGCCCAGGCCAGGTCGCCTATGCGCTGGAAGCCGAACATCGAGTAGTAGATGTAGAACGGCATCATGATGCGGTTGTTCGTCGAGTACGACGTGGCCGCGGCGATCCAGCTGCTCATGCCGCCGGCTTCGTTGATGCCTTCCTGCAGGATCTGCCCGGCCTTGTCCTCGCGGTAGTACATGACCTGGTCCTTGTCGACCGGCGTGTACTTCTGGCCCTCGGGGTTGTAGATGCCGATCTGGCGGAACAGGCCCTCCATGCCGAAGGTGCGCGCCTCGTCCACCAGGATGGGCACCACGCGCGGGCCCAGGGCCTGGTCGCGCAGCAGTTGCGTCAGGAAACGCACATAGGCCTGCGTGGTGCTGATCTCGCGGCCCTCGGCGGTGGGCTCCAGCACGGCCTTGAAGGTGTCCAGCGCCGGCACCGTGAAGCTTTCTGTGCTCTTGGCGCGGCGCTTGGGCAGGTAGCCGCCCAGCGCGGCACGGCGCTCGTGCAGGTACTTCATCTCCGGCGTGTCGTCGGCCGGCTTGTAGAACGGCAGCTTGGGCAGCTCGGCATCCGGGATGGGGATGTTGAAGCGGTCGCGGAAGTACTTGATGTCGTCGTCGGTCAGCTTCTTGGCCTGGTGGGCAGTGTTCTTGCCCTCGCCGGCCTTGCCCATGCCCCAGCCCTTGACCGTCTTGACCAGCAGCACCGTGGGCTGGCCCTTGGCGTGGTGGGCGCGGTGGAAGGCGGCGTAGACCTTGCCGGCGTCGTGACCGCCGCGGCGCAGGTTCCAGACGTCGGCGTCGGACATCTTGGCCACCAGCTCCAGCGTGCGCGGGTCGCGGCCGAAGAAGTTCTTGCGCACGAAGGCGCCGTCGTTGGCCTTGAAGGCCTGGTAGTCGCCGTCCAGCGTGTCCAGCATGATCTTGCGCAGCGCGCCGTCCTTGTCGCGCGCCAGCAGCGGGTCCCAGTTGCTGCCCCAGATCAGCTTGAGCACGTTCCAGCCCGAGCCGCGGAACTCGCCTTCCAGCTCCTGGATGATCTTGCCGTTGCCGCGCACCGGGCCGTCCAGGCGCTGCAGGTTGCAGTTGATGACGAAGACCAGGTTGTCCAGCTTCTCGCGCGCCGCGAGGCCAATGGCGCCCAGGCTCTCGGGCTCGTCCATCTCGCCGTCGCCGCAGAACACCCACACCTTGCGCTGTGCCGTGTCGGCAATGCCGCGCGCGTGCAAGTACTTCAGGAAACGCGCCTGGTAGATGGCCATCAGCGGGCCCAGGCCCATGCTGACGGTGGGGAACTGCCAGAACTCCGGCATCAGCTTGGGGTGCGGGTAGCTGCTGATGCCCTTGCCGCCCACTTCCTGGCGGAAGTTCAGCAGCTGCTCTTCGCTCAGCCGGCCTTCGAGGAAGGCGCGGGCGTAGATGCCGGGCGCGCTGTGGCCCTGGATGTACAGCAGGTCGCCGCCGTGTTGGCCGCCCTTGTCGGTGTCGTCGGCATGCCAGAAGTGGTTGAAGCCCGCGGCGAACATGTGCGCCACGCTGGCGAAGCTGCTGATGTGGCCGCCCAGGTCACCGCCATCGGCCGGGTTCAGGCGGTTGGCCTTGACCACCATGGCCATGGCGTTCCAGCGCATGTAGGCGCGCAGCCGGCCTTCCAGCTCCAGGTTGCCGGGGCTGCGCTCTTCCTGGTCGGGCTCTATGGTGTTGACGTAGCCCGTGTTGGCCGAGAACGTCATGTCGATGCTGTTCTGGCGGGCGTGCTCCAGCAACTGCTCCAGCAGGTAGTGCGCACGGTCGCCGCCTTCGGCGTCTATGACCGCCGACAGCGCGTCCAGCCACTCACGGGTTTCCTGGGCGTCTATGTCGTCGTTGGCCGCGCTGGCGCGATCCGGCAAAGCGGACATGCTTGTCTCCTTGTGAGCTACGGTGGCTGGTGAACGGGCGCAGTGTGTCACAAGCCATGGAAATTTCAAATAGCGCCTATTGATTTCATATTAAGAAACACGCAAGGACAGCAAGCCCGGCAACCCACGGCCAGACCGGATAATCCGGCCCATGTCCGTAACGCGTGTGGCCACCAGCCCGCCGGCCGCCTGGTCGGCGCTGCGGCGTTGGCTGGGCCGCTGGTGGCGTTCGCAATCCCCTTCGCGCCAGGACCGCTTTGCCACGCTGGCGCCGCTGCTGTCGGTTTTGCTGTTCCTGGCGGCCATCATTTCGGCCTTCTGGTACCTGCGCAATGAGGAAATCCAGCGTGAAACCGAGTCGGTGCAGCGCGACACCGAGCTGACGCAGCAGCAGATCGGCCTGCGGCTGATACAGAACCAGGAAGCGCTGATACGCATGGCGCGCGAGCTGTCGTCGCGCCAGACCGACGCCGACCAGTTCTTCGGCCAGGCCCAGGCCTTCACGCGCGAACGGCCCGAGGTGACGCACCTGACCTGGGTGGACGCGCGCCGGCGCCCGCGCGCCAGCCACTGGTCCATGCTGTACCAGCTGCACGGCGCCGCCGGTGCGCCGCCGGCCAAGCTGCCGCAGCAGGGCTCGACCGAGGAGCCGGAAACCACCTTTCTGGCGGCACGCGACACCCGCTTCCCGGCCTATTCGCGCGCTTTTGCCGACGCCACTGGCGCGCCGGTGTTCCAGCTGCACGTGCCGCTGGTGGAGGCCGGCGCCTTCGCCGGCACGCTGCTGGTGGAGTACTCGGTGGAGGCGCTGGTGCGCCACTTCGTGCCGGCCGACGCGGCGCAGCGCCACAACATCGCGGTGGTGGACGAAAACGCCCATGTGCTGGCCGCCACCGTCACCGCGCTGCCGGGCCAGGAAGCGCGCCGCGGCCCCATCGTCAGCGAGATGCCGCTGACACCGGCGCTCAACGGCCTGCTGCTGCGCGGCCAGGGCTGGCGCACCGGCATAGGCCTGATCAGCAACACCCTGTTCTGGATGGTGGTGGCGTTGTCGGTGCTGACGGTGTGGATGCTGCTGGGCAGTTGGCGCCACATGCGCCGGCGTGCGCAGATCCAGGGCAAGCTGGTCAGTGAAACCAACTTCCGCCGCGCCATGGAAAACAGCATGCCCACCGGCATGCGCGCCATGGACCTGGAAGGCCGCATCACCTACGTCAACGCGGCCTTCTGCCAGATGACCGGTTTTGCCAGCACCGAGCTGGTGGGCAAGCTGCCGCCCTACCCGCACTGGCCGCCGGAGCGCGTGGAGGAGAACCACCGCCTGCTGCAGCAGGAGCTGCAAGGCCGCAGCCCGGCCGGCGGCATCGAGGTGCGGGTGCTGCGCAAGGACGGCAGCGTGTTCGACGCGCGCATGTACGTGAGCCCGCTGATCGACCAGCGCCAGCAGCAGACGGGCTGGATGACCTCGATGACCAACATCACCGAGGCCAAGCGCATACGCGACCAGCTCAGCGCCAGCCACGAGCGTTTCACCACCGTGCTGGAAGGCCTGGACGCCGCGGTGTCGGTGCTGTCGGTGGCGCAGGGCGAGCTGCTGTTCGTCAACCGCAGCTACCGGCTGTGGTTCGGCGCCGATGCGGCCGGCCACCAGCTGCTGGCCGGCAGCGCCACCGGCGCCAGCTACCTGCCCGACGGCGACGACGAGGTCGACGGCCTGTCGGGCCTGCCCACGCAAGAGCTCACCGAGGCCGGCGCCAACCCGCGCGAGGTGTTCGTGGACACGCTGGGCAAGTGGTTCGATGTGCGCGCGCGCTACCTGCAGTGGACCGACGGCCGCCTGGCGCAGATGCTGATCGCCACCGACATCACCGCCCGCGTGCGTGCCGAGGAGCAGGCCGCGGCGCAGGCCGACAAGGCGCAGATGACCAGCCGCCTGGTCACCATGGGCGAGATGGCCAGCTCGGTGGCGCACGAGCTGAACCAGCCGCTAACGGCCATCGTCAACTACTGCAACGGCATGGTCAGCCGCGTGCAGGCCGACAGCATCGCCCAGGCCGACCTGGTGGCGGCGCTCAAGAAAACGGCCCACCAGGCCGAGCGCGCCGGGCAGATCATCCACCGCATACGCGCCTTCGTGCGCCGCAGCGAACCGCAGCGCCAGCGCGCCCAGGCCAAGCAGATCGTGGAGGACGCGGTGGACCTGGCCGGCATAGAACTGCGCCGGCGCAACGTGGCCATACACACCTACGTGGCGCAGCGGTTGCCGGTCATCATGGTCGACCCCATCCTGATAGAGCAGGTGCTGCTGAACCTGCTGAAGAACGCCGCCGAGGCCATAGACGGCGCCAAGCTGCCCGGCCCGCGCCGGCACATCGAGCTGCGCGTGGTGCCGCGCCACACGCCCGACGAAGGCGGTGTCATCGAGTTCAGCGTCACCGACAACGGCCCGGGCATCAAGGACGAGGTCATAGGCCGGCTGTACGAGGCCTTCTTTTCCACCAAGGCCGACGGCCTGGGCATCGGCCTGAGCCTGTGCCGCAGCATCGTGGAGTCGCACCGCGGCCGGATACGTGCGGTGAACCTCTACAATGGGCAACAGATCGTGGGTTGCCGCTTTTCGTTCACGCTGCCGGTGGAGTTGCCGGCGCGCGACGCCAGCGGCGCCGAAACGACGGACGCCGCCGACGCGGCGCGGGCCGACCCCTTGCCGGCCATACCCGAAGCGTCGCCCTACCCTTCTTCCTCTCAAGCCACCATCCCCGAATGAGCCTGATCCCGAAGAAAGGCACCGTCTACGTCGTTGACGACGACGAGGCCGTGCGCGACTCCCTGCAGTGGCTGCTGGAGGGCAAGGACTACCGCGTCAAGTGCTTCGATTCGTCGGAGTCCTTCCTTTCGCGCTTCGACCCGCGCGAGGTGGCCTGCCTGATTGCCGACATCCGCATGGACGGCATGAGCGGCCTGGAGCTGCAAGACCGCCTGCTGGAACGCAAGAGCCCGCTGCCCATCGTCTTCATCACCGGCCACGGCGACGTGCCCATGGCGGTGACCACGATGAAGAAGGGCGCGATGGACTTCATAGAGAAGCCCTTCAAGGAAGAAGAGCTGCTCAGCCTGGTGGAGCGCATGCTGGAACAGGCGCGCACCGCCTTCAGCCAGCACCAGGAGCAGGCCAGCAGGGATGCCCTGCTTTCTCGTCTGACGACGAGAGAAGCCCAGGTGCTGGAGCGCATCGTCGCCGGCCGGCTGAACAAGCAGATCGCCGACGACCTGGGCATCAGCATCAAGACGGTGGAAGCGCACCGCGCCAACATCATGGAAAAGCTCAACGCCAACACGGTGGCCGACCTGCTGAAGATTGCGCTGGGCGCCACCGGCACCAGCAGCACGGCGGCCAAGGCCTGACGCCGCCGCGATGAGCGCCCGACTGATAGACGGCAAGCTGCTTGCCGAGCAGCTGCGTGCCGACGTGGGCCGCCGCGCCGCCGCGCTGGCACAGCGCGGCCGGCGGCCCGGGCTGGCTGTCATCCTGGTCGGCGACGACCCGGCCAGCGCGGTGTACGTGCGCAACAAGGTCAAGGCCTGCGAAGACCACGGCCTGCATTCGGTGCTGGAAAGGCACCCGGCCACGCTGCCGCAGGCCGAACTGCTGGCGCGCATCGCCGCGCTGAACGCCGACGCCGCCATCCACGGCATCCTGGTGCAGATGCCGCTGCCGGCGCACATCGACCCGCACAAGGTCATCGAGGCCATCAGCCCGGCCAAGGACGTGGACGGCTATTCCACGCTGTCGGCCGGCGAGCTGATGACCGGCCTGCCCGGCCTGCGCCCCTGCACCCCCTTCGGCTGCATGAAGCTGATCGAAAGCACCGGCGTGCCGCTCAAGGGCAAACACGCGGTGGTCATAGGCCGCAGCAACACCGTGGGCAAGCCCATGGCGCTGCTGCTGCTGCAGGCGCACGCCACCGTCACGGTGTGCCACAGCGCCACACCCGACCTGGGCTTGCACACCCGCCAGGCCGATGTGGTGGTGGCCGCCGTGGGCCGGCGCGACACGCTGCGCGCCGACATGGTGAAGCCCGGCGCGGTGGTCATCGACGTGGGCATCAACCGCAACGACGCCGGCAAGCTGTGCGGCGACGTGGACTTCGACCCCGTGCGCGAGGCACTGGGCTCTGAGGGCTGGATCACCCCGGTGCCCGGCGGCGTGGGGCCTATGACCATCACGATGCTGCTGGCCAACACCGTGCAGGCGGCCGAAACCGCGGCCTGAGCCACCGCCGCCCCGGCAGCCCGCCGGCGGAAACCTTTGGTGACCACGCAGCCCCGCCGGGCGTGACAGCTGCCGCATGGCGCGTTGCCGCAGCGGCACGTCCACCGGCCACGGCTTGAGCCGCAGCGCCGCAACCGGTAGATTGCGGGCGCTGCTTGTCACGCCGGGCCGCCGGACGCCCCGCCTGCCGCCCCTTGCCCACACCCACGCCGTGCCGACGCCACTGCCGGCGCGGCCCACACGCCGCACCATGAAGCTCACCTCTGCGCCGAACGCCCTTGCCGCCGCCTTGCTGCTGCTGGCCGCCGCCTTGCCCGCGCAGGCGATGTACAAGGTGGTGCACCCCGATGGCAGCGTGACCTACACCGACCGCCCCCCGGCCACCGGCAACGCCCGCGTCACACCGCTGGGTCGCAACGCCGAGCCCGCGCCGCCAGCACCGGCGCTGCCGCTGGAGCTGCGCCAGACCATGGAGCGCTTCCCGGTCACGCTGTACAGCTCGACCGACTGCGCGCCCTGCGACAACGGCCGCCGGCTGCTGCAGGCCCGCGGCGTGCCCTACACCGAGCGCAGCGTGGCCAGCGACGACGACACCCTGGCGCTGGAGCGCCTGGTGGGCGGGCGCACCGTGCCGGCGCTGACCATTGGCCGCCAGGCCTTGCGCGGCCTGTCCGAGGCCGACTGGAACAGCTACCTGGACGCCGCCGGCTACCCGCGCCAGTCGCGCCTGCCCACCAACTGGCAGGCGCCCGCGGCCACGCCGCTGGTGCAGCGCGCCGCGCCCGCAGCCCCGGCCACGCCACCGGCTGCGGCCGCCCCCGCGGCACCTGCCGCCCCGGAAGCGCCGCCGGCACCGGTGCCGGGCACCCTGCGCTTTTAGGCGCCGCCGCAAGCCAGGCCGGCAGCGCTACGCGACGCAGCTCAGCAGATGCCCGCCCACCGCATCTTCTCCATGCCCTTTGCCCGGGTCTACCCACTGTATGTGCAGAAGGTCGCCCGCAAGGGGCGCAGCCAGAGCGAGGTCGACCAGGTCATACGCTGGCTGACCGGCTACGACCAGGCCGGCCTGCAGGCCCAGCTGGACCGCGGCGCCGACTTCACCACCTTCTTCGCCGAGGCGCCCCAGATGCATGCCCACAGCGAGCGCATCACCGGCGTGGTCTGCGGCGTGCGTGTGGAGGCGGTGGAAGACCCGCTGATGCGGCGCATACGCCAGTTGGACAAGCTGGTGGACGAGCTGGCCAAGGGCAAGGCCCTGGAGAAGATCCTGCGCGCCTGAGCCAGCAGATTTGACCTCAAGCAGGCCCGCCGCCGACGGTGCCGGGCTTGCAGGCGCTCAGCCAGCGCGCACCGGCCCGCTCAAACGCCCGGCCACCCACGACCCCGCGCCCACCGCGACGCCCACGGTCCAGAACAGCAGCGCGGCCCCCACCACGGCGCCGCTGGCGCCGAACACCAGCGGCATCAGCGTGCTGCTGGTGTTCAGCGTCATGGAGCGCAGCGCCAGCGCCTCGCCGTGGCGGTTGTCCGGCGTCAGGTGGTGCAGCATGGTCATCACCATGGGCTGCACGCTGCCCAGCGTTACGCCCAGCAGCGCGGCGCAGGTGCCCATCAACAGCGGCGTGGGCGCCAGCGGGTAGGCGGCAAACACCAGCGCCGTGCCGACCATGGCGCCACGCAGCACCGTCACCTCTTGCAGGCGGTGGGCCAGCCACGGGATGACCACCCGCACCAGCGTCACCGACAGCGTGAAGGTGCCCAGCACCAGGCCTATGGTGGAAGCCGAGAAGCCCCGGTCGTGGCCCAGCAGCGGCACGGCGAACAGGTGCACGTCCCAGCACATGGACAGCAGCCAGTTCACCACCATCAGCCGCTTCATGCCGGGCGCGCGCAGCAGGTCCCAGGCGCGCTGGCCGGGCACGCGCGGGCGGGGCTGCGGCGCAATGTGCGGCACCTGGCGTGCCGACACCAGCGTGAGCAGCGGCAGCGCCGCCATCAGCGCATACGCCGCGGCAAAGCCGTAGGCGTCGATCACAAAGCCCACCGCCACCGGCCCCAGCACGTTGGCCAGCGAAGGGGCGATGCCCAGCCAGCTGAACAGGCGCACACGCTCGGTGTTGTCGCGCGCCGCCAGGCCGGCCGTGCGCTGCACCGCCAGCATGCCGGTGTTGGCCGCGGTGCCGGTGGCCGCCGCCGCCAGCGCCAGCAGGCCGAAGTGCCAGCCGCCATGCGCCCAGGTGGACAGCACCGCCAGCAGCGCCCCCACGATGCCGAATGCCGCCGCCACGCGCACCGGCCGGTGGTAGCCGTGGCGGTCGGCCATGCGCCCCGCGCCCATGGCCGACAGCACCGGCGCAGCCGCGAACAAGGCCAGCAGCAGGCCCACGGACCAGGCGCTGTAGCCTTCTCGCAGCAGTTGCAGCGCCGCCGCCAGGCGCACGCCGGCCATGGTGGAGTGCACGCCCAGCTGGGCACTGATCAGCGCCACCAGCACGCGGCCGCGCCGCGCCTGCCCGGCGCCCGGCGGGGCAGGCTCCGGGTCCGGGCTGGGCTCGGGCGATGCGGGCTCAGGCACGCGGCTCGTCCTCGTCCGCCGTTGCATCCGCCGCCGTGGCCGCCGCCGGCAGCAAGGCCGCCGCCTCCTCGTCGGGCAAGGCCTCCACCACACGCAGGCGCCGCGCCATGGCGCGGGTGCGCACCTCGGCCGCGTCTATGGTGTCGCTGGCCTCGGCCAGCTTCTTCTTGGTCTTGGCCAGCACGTCGCCGAACTTGCCGAATTCGGTCTTCACCGCGCCCAGCACCTCCCACACCTCGGACGAGCGCTTCTCCAGCGCCAGCGTGCGAAACCCCATCTGCAGGCTGTTCAGCGTGGCCAGCAGCGTGGTGGGGCCGGCCAGCGTGACGCGGTGCTCCCGCTGAAGCGTTTCCACCAGGCCCGGGCGGCGCAGGGCCTCGGCGTACAGGCCCTCGGTGGGCACGAAGAGGATGGCGAAGTCGGTGGTGTGCGGTGCCGCCACGTACTTCTCGCGGATGCTGCGCGCTTCCAGCCGCAGACGGGTCTCGATGGCGCGTGCCGCCTCCTGCGCCGCCGCGGCATCGGCGCGCTCCTGGGCGTCCAGCAGACGTTCGTAGTCTTCGCGCGGGAACTTGGCGTCTATGGGCAGCCACAGCGGCGCCTCGCCCGGCCCGCCGCGGCCCGGCAGGCGTATTGCAAACTCCACCCGCGCCCCGCTGCCCGGCACTGTCTCCACGTTGGCGGCGTACTGCTCGGGCGAAAACACCTGCTCCAGCAACCCCGCTAGTTGCACCTCGCCCACGATGCCGCGGGTCTTGACGTTGGTGAGCACGCGGTTGAGCGCGCCCACGTCGCGCGCCAGGGACTGCATCTCGCCCAGGCCCTTGTGCACCTGCTCCAGGCGCTCAGCCACCTGGCGGAAGCTTTCGCCCAGGCGCTGCTCCAGCGTGGCGTGCAGCTTTTCGTCCACGGTGGCACGCATCTGCTCCAGCTTCTTCTCGTTGCCCTCCTGCAGCGCCGCCAGGCGGGCTTCCACGGTGGCGCGCACCTCGGCCAGCCGGCGTTCGTGGTCTTCCGACAGGCGCCGCAGTTGCTCGGCCAGGCCTTCGCCAAAGCGGCGCAGCGCCGCGTCCTGGGCGTCGCGTGCCGCCTGCGACTGGCCCGCCAGCGCCTGCGTGGCCTGGGTCAGCGACTGCCCCACCTGCTGCTGCACGGCACCCAGCTGGGTGCGGAAGCTGTCTATCTGCTCGTTCTGGGTGCGGGCCACGTCGCCGCTCTGGGTGAGCAGCATTTGCTGGAAGCCGGCCAGGTCGCCGCGCGCCGCCTGGGCGTGGCGGCCCAGTTCGTCGCGCAGCTCACGCTCCAGGCGTTCCAGGGCCTGCTGCGCTTCTTGTGCCTGCTGCGCCTGCTGGGCTGGATCTCCGCGCCGGCCGAACACCAGCCACAGCAGCAGCACGCCGTTCAAGACCAGCAAGGCCAGCGCGAGGACGGGCATCCATGCGGGTATCGAATCGGGCATGGGCTGGATTGTCTCAGCCGCGCGTCTCAGGGGGACTGTGAGGCGTGGCTCAGGCGCCGGACAGCACCTCGGGGTTGATGGGCGTGGGCGCCTGGCCGCCGCCCAGGGCTGCGATCAGGTTGTCTGCCGCCAGCTCGGCCATGGCGCGGCGCGTGGCCAGCGTGGCACTGCCCACGTGCGGTGTCAGCACCACGTTGGGCAGGCTCAGCAGCGCCGGGTTCACGGCCGGTTCGCCCTCGAACACATCCAGGCCGGCGGCGGCAATGCGCTGCTCGCGCAGCGCGTCGGCCAGGGCGTTTTCGTCCACGATGCCGCCGCGCGCCACGTTGGTCAGCGTGGCCGTGGGCTTCATCAGCGCCAGCTCGGCCGCGCCTATGGCGTGGTGGCTGCTGGCGGAATACGGCAGCACCAGCACCAGGTGGTCGGCCTCGCGCAGCAGCGTGGCCTTGTCCACCCATTGCGCACCCAGCGGGGCTTCCAGCTCGGGCGCCAGGCGGCTGCGGTTGTGGTAGATCACCTTCATGCCGAAGCCCAGCGCGCCGCGCTTGGCGATGGCCTGGCCTATGCGGCCCATGCCCAGGATGCCCAGGGTGCTGGAGTGCACGTCGTGGCCTATCAGCATGTCGTAGGACCACTTGGTCCACTGGCCGTCGCGCAGGTAACGCTCGCCCTCGGCCATGCGGCGCGCGGCGGCCATCATCAGCGCGAAGCCCAGGTCGGCGGTGGTGTCGGTCAGCACGTCCGGCGTGTTGGTGGCCAGCACCCCGCGCGCGGTGCAGGCCGGCACATCGATGTTGTTGTAGCCCACCGCCATGTTGGCCACCACGCGCAGCGCCGGGCAGGCGGCCAGCGTGGCGGCGTCGAAGCGTTCGCTGCCGGTGGCCAGCACGCCGGCCTTGCCTTGCAGGCGCTGTTGCAACTGCTCGGTGGTGAACACGGTGTCGACCTGGTTGTCGTCCACCTCGAAGTGCTGGCGCAGGCGCTGCAGGGTCTCGGGAAAGATCGCGCGGGCGACCAATATGGGCTGGGGCATGGTGTCTCGTTCGTTGTGAGGGAGGTCTGGGGCCGATGGTAGCGACAGCCTGCCGTCGACCACGGCAGCGACCGTGGCGGCCAGCGGGGGCGTTCCTGACCTTGATCAAGCTGCCGGGCTGGTGCGCCGCCCAGAATGAAGCTTCCTGCAACAGCAAGCACACAGGAGCGCACACCATGCTGAAGAACAAGACCGCTCTCGTCACCGGCGCCGCCTCCGGCATAGGCCGCGCCATTGCGCTGGCGTACGCGCAAGCCGGTGCACGCGTCGTGGTTTCGGATCTTGACCCCGCCGGCGGTGAAGAGACCGTGGCGCTGCTGCGCCAGGCCGGCGGCAGCGGCGTGTTCGTCGCCGCCGACGTGTCGCGCCCCGAGGATCACGAAAAGCTGGTGCAACGGGCGCTGTCCGAGTACGGCGCGCTGCACATCGCCTGCAACAACGCCGGCATAGGCGGCGAGATGGCGCCCACCGCGGACTACCCGATAGAGGCTTGGCAACAGGTCATCAACGTGAACCTGTCGGGCGTGTTCTACGGCATGAAGGTTCAGATCCCGGCGCTGCTGGCGGCCGGCGGGGGCGCCATCGTCAACGTGGCTTCCATACTGGGCGCGGTGGCCTTTGCCAACGCGCCGGCCTACACCGCGGCCAAACACGGCGTGCTGGGGCTGACCAAGGCCTCGGCGGTGGAGTACGGCGCGCAGGGCGTGCGTGTCAACGCCGTGGGCCCGGCCTTCATTCAGACGCCCATGATTGCGCGGCTGGAGGACGACCCGGCCACCAACGCCGCGCTGGTGGCCCTGCACCCCATAGGCCGCCTGGGCCGGCCGGAGGAAGTGGCCGCGCTGGTGCTGTGGCTCAGTTCGCCGGCCGCCTCGTTCGTGACCGGCGCCTACTACCCGGTGGACGGCGGGTTTCTGGCGCGCTGAAAGCCCAGGCCGCCGAGCCTGCCGAGGCTGCCGCTCAGTCTTCGTGGAAGGTGGTGAACTCGGCCACCGCCGCGCGCTCGGTGACCAGGCTGTTTTCCACCGCCGCCGGGTCGGCATGGCCCAGCGCCATGCCGCACACCACCATCTGTTCGTCGCTCAAGGCGAGATGGCGCGCGATGAGGCGGTGAAACGGCGTGAACGCCGCCTGCGGGCAGGTATGCAGGCCGCGCGCACGCGCCGCCACCATGATGTTCTGCAGGAACATGCCGTAGTCCAGCCAACTGCCCTGCTGCATCACGCGGTCTATGACGAACACCAGGCCCACGGGCGCGTCGAAGAAGTCGTAGTTGCGCCGGTGTTGCGCATGCATGCGGGCCTTGTCGCCCTTGGCGATGCCCAGCAGGCCGTACAAGTCCCAGCCCACCTTGCGGCGGCGGTCTATGTAGGGGCTGCGCCACTCGGTGGGGTAGTAGGCGTACTCCTCAGTGTAGGTGGCGGCCTGGGCCGGGTCGTCGTAGGCGGCGCGCAACTCGCGCGACAGGGCGGCCTTCTTCTCGCCGGTCAGCACATGCACCTGCCAGGGCTGGGTGTTGGTGCCCGAAGGCGCGCGCGAGGCCACGGCCAGGATCTCTTCTATGGTCTGGCGCGGCACCGGCGTGGGCAGGAAGGCCCGCAGCGAGCGGCGCGTGGTGATGGCCGCGTCCACGGCGGCAGTGGTCTCGGGCGTGACCGGCGGTTCGGCAGGCATCATGCGGCGGGGGTCTCCAGCGGCAGCAGCGCCGCAACCAGGGCTGGGGGCAAGGCCACGGGGCGGCGCCCTGCGCGGTCTACATACACGTGCACGAAGCGGCCCACGGCGGCGGCCAGCGGCCCGTCGGCGGCAAACAGGCCCAGCTCGTAGTGCACGCTGGAACGCCCGCGCTGCGCCACGCGCAGCCCGGCGTGCACCGTTTGCGGAAAGGCCAGCGGCGCGAAGTAGTGGCATTGCGACTGCACCACCAGGCCGATGACGGTACCGGCGTGGATGTCCAGCGCGCCGGCTTCTATGAGCCAGCGGTTCACCGCCGTGTCGAAGAAGCTGTAATGCACCACGTTGTTGACGTGGCCGTAGATGTCGTTGTCCATCCAGCGCGTGGTGATGGGCACGAAGCGCGGGAAGTGCGCGCGCGGCAGCGGCTGCGGTCGGTCGTCCATGCCGGTCATTGTTCCACCGGCTGCGGCCCGCTCACGCGCCGCCAGCGCTGCCAGGCGGCCAGCGCCTCGGCCAGCGTCTGCCGCTGCAAGGCCACCGTGGTGGCCAGGTCGCGGCCGTAGCCGCCGGCCATGCTCAGCGCCACCGGCACGCCGCGCTGCTGCAACCAGGCCAGCACACGGCGGTCGCGCTCGGCCAGGCCCTGGCTGCTGATCGCCAGGCGGCCCAGGCGGTCGTCCACGTGCGGGTCGGCGCCGGCCAGGTAGAAGGCCAGGCCCGGCGGCCGGGTCTGCAGGCGCTCTTCGGCCTGCCGCAGCGCGCTGTCCAGCGCCGCCAGGTAGGGCTCGTCGGTGCAGCCGTCGGGCAGCTCCACGTCCAGGTCGCTGGCCTGCTTGCGCACCGGGTAGTTCTTCTCGCCGTGCAGCGACAGCGTGAACACCGTGGGGTCGTCGCGGAAGATGGCCGCCGTGCCGTCGCCCTGGTGCACGTCCAGGTCTATGACCAGCACCTGCAGCCCGCGGGCGGGCGCTGCGCTGCCGCCACCGCGGCTGCCCTGGCGATGCCATTCGGCCTGCATCAGGCGAGCAGCCACGGCCACGTCGTTGAAGACACAGAAGCCCGCGCCCTTGTGCGCACTGGCGTGGTGCGTGCCGCCGGCCAAGTTGGCCGCCACCCCCTCACCCTGCAGCAAGGCGGCGCGCGCGGCGGCGATGGTGGCTCCCACCGAGCGGCGTGCGCGTTCCACCATGCGCTCGCTCCACGGAAAGCCGATCTCGCGCTGCTGCGCTGCACTGGTCGTGCCCTCGGCCACGGCCGTGATCCACGCCGGGTCGTGGGCCAGCGCCAGCTCGCCGTCGCTGGCCGGCGGCGCCTCCTGCAGCCGCATCGCCGGCAGGCTGGCCTGCACCGCCTCGCGCAGCAGCCCGTACTTGGACATGGGAAAGCGGTGCCCTGCCGGCAGCGGCAGCACGAAGTGGTCCGAGTGAAAGGCCTGCACGGCGGCGGATTCTAGAAAGCCCCCTCTAGATTGCTGCGATGCAGCAAACAAGGCTTGCATCCCCTGGGGAAGACCCTATACTTCTGCTCATGCTGCAATGCAGCAAAACAATGGCGCCCGCAACCAGGGGCACCTGCTCCCCTATCTGCAACCCGCCGTAACGACCAGGAGAACCTCATGACTTTCACCGCTGAACAACTCGTGGCCGCCCAGAAGGCCAACGTCGAAACCCTCTTCGGCCTGACCTCCAAGGCCTTCGAAGGCGTGGAAAAGCTGATCGAGCTGAACCTGCAAGTGGCCCGCGCCTCGCTGACCGAAGCGCAGGAAACCGCCGTGGCCGCGCTGTCGGTCAAGGACGCCCAGGAACTGCTGGCCCTGCAAGCCAGCCTGCTGCAGCCGGCCGCCGAGAAGGCCGCCGCCTACAACCGCCACCTGTACGACATCGTGGCCGGCACCAACGCCGAAGTGGGCAAGGTGGCCGAAGCCACGCTGGCCGACACGCAGAAGAAGGCCCTGGCCCTGGTGGACAACGCCGTCAAGAACGCCCCCGCCGGCACCGAAAGCGCCGTGGCGCTGGTGAAGTCGGCCGTGGCCGCCGCCAACAACGCCTTCGAAACGGTGCAAAAGGCCGCCAAGCAAGCCACCGAAGTGGCGGAAGCCAACTTCCAGGCCGTGACCAACACCGCCGTCAAGGCCACGCAAACCGCCACGCGTTCGCGCAAGGCCGCCTGAGGGTCCGGGGCCTGAAGGCCTCTTGAACTTTTTCGGGGCATCGCCATCTATCAAGGGCCTCGCGGCACCACCGTGAGGCCTCTCGTGTGGAAGGTTGTCTCCTCGGCACCCGTGAAATCCCCTTTCCGGTGCCATTGCAAGGCCTGGTCTAAAGACCAGGCCTTTTTTCTTGCCCTCAACGCGCCCTCAACGCGCCCAGGCCGCCAGTTTCGCCTTCAGCGCCGGCAACTGGCGCTGCGCCTCCTCGCGCCCGGCGCGCAACGCGCGCACCCGCGAGGTGAAATCGCTGCTGGCCACGCCCACCAGCGAGGGCTGCAGCACCACATCGGCCTGCTCCAGCTCCAGCCGGGCCATGTTGCGGCTCATGATGGTGAAGGTCTGCAGCAGCAGCCGCAGGCTGTCGCTGGTGGCATGGCCTTGGGGTGGCGTGCTGATGTCTATGGCGATCACCAACTCGGCGCCCATGGCCCGCGCAAACCGCACCGGCACCGGGGCCACCAGGCCGCCGTCCACGTACTCGCGGTCGCCGATCTGCACCGGGCGGAATACCGCCGGCACCGCGCTGGAAGCACGCACCGCGGTGCCGGGGTCGCCGCGCCGGAACAGCACCGCCTCGCCGCTGTCCAGGTCGGTGGCGACGATGCCCAGCGGCATGGGCATGGCCTCGATCATCCGCCCGCCGGTCTGCTGCCGCACGTAGCGCGCCAGGGCCTCGCCGCGTATCAGGCCGCGCCAAGGGAAGGCCCAGTCGGTGATGGCGCCCTCGTCCAGCGTCAACGCGGTCGCCGCCAGCGCCTGGCCTGACTGGCCCGACGCATACAAGGCCGCCACCAGGCTGCCGGCGGAAGTGCCCACCACCAGGTCCGGCCGTATGCCGGCTTCCTCCAGCACCTGGATCGCGCCGATGTGGGCAAAGCCCCGCGCCGCGCCGCCGCCCAGCGCCAGGCCTATGCGCGGCGGCCGCGGTGGTGGCGCCGGGGCCGGGGGCGGCACCGGCGGGTTGGGTGCAGCGGCAGCGGGGGCCGGCGCGGGGGCGTGGACGGGGGCAGATGGTGACGTCGTCTGCACCGGCGGCGGTGAAGGCGCCGTCTGGCAAGCGCCCAAGGCCAACAGCCCAGGCAGGCCCAGAACGGCGCGCCGGCGCGCTGGCGAGAAGTCGGGGGGCATGCGCGCATTCTAGGAATGCGCCCCCGTCACCGGCCCTTATTCCCATGAGGCATGAGGAAACGACTTTTCTGTAGTTCCGGAATCCGAAAGCCGTCCCTAGAGTGCCTAGCGCCGTCTCTTGGCGCCGCCGCGCATGTACCGCTATACCGATTTCGACCGCCACTTCGTGCGCGCCCGCGCCGCGCAGTACCGCGACCAGCTCACGCGCCACCTGGCCGGCGCGCTGCCGGACGAGGAGTTCCGGGCGCTGCGCCTGCAAAACGGCTGGTACGTGCAACGCCACGCGCCCATGCTGCGTGTGGCCGTGCCCTACGGCGAGCTCTCGGCCAAACAACTGCGCCAGCTGGCCCGCATTGCACGCGAGCACGACCTGCAAGACGAAGGTCTGCCCACGCAGCGCGGCGGCTTCGGCCACTTCACCACGCGCCAGAACCTGCAGTTCAACTGGATACCGCTGGCGCAAAGCGCCGACGTGATGGACTGGCTGGCCGACGTGGACATGCACGGCATACAGACCAGCGGCAACTGCATACGCAACATCACCACCGACGCGCTGGCCGGCATCGCGCCCGACGAGACCGTGGACCCACGTCCCTACTGCGAGATCCTGCGCCAGTGGAGCACGCTGCACCCGGAGTTCGCCTTCCTGCCGCGCAAGTTCAAGGTGGCGGTCAGCGGCGCTGCGGAAGACCGCGCGGCCACCGACTGGCACGACATCGGCCTGCTGCTCAAGCGCGACGCCAGCGGCGCGGTGGGCTTCCGCGTGGCGGCCGGCGGCGGCATGGGGCGCACGCCGGTCATCGCCACCGAGCTGAATGCCTTCGTGCCCTGGCAGCACATCCTCGTCTACATCGAGGCCATCGTGCGCGTCTACAACCTCTACGGCCGGCGCGACAATCTGTACAAGGCGCGGCTGAAGATCCTGGTGCGCGCCGAAGGCCAGCGCTTCGTGGACGCGGTCAACCGCGAGTACGCCGCGCTGAGCGCCGACCCGGCCACCGCCTGGCTGCCGCAGGCCGAACTGGACCGCGTAGCCGCCAGCTTCGCCCTGCCCCCGGCACGCCCTGAAAGCGCGCCCGAACCCTGGCCCGACGCGCCCCGCGCGTACACGCGCTGGCTGGAGCGCAACGTGCACGCCCACCGCGTGCCCGGCTACCGCGCGGTGACGCTGTCGCTCAAGCGCGCCGGCCAGCCGCCGGGCGACGTGAGCGCCCAGCAAATGGAAGGCGCCGCCGCGCTGGCCGAACGTTTCAGCGCCGGCGAGTTGCGTGTCACGCACGACCAGAACCTGCTGCTGCCCTGGGTGCACGCCAGCGAGCTGCGCGCGCTGTGGCAGGCGGCCAAGGAAGGTGGCTTTGCCACGCCCAACATCGGCCTGCTCACCGACATGATCGCCTGCCCCGGCGGCGACCTGTGTGCGCTGGCCAATGCACGCTCGCTGCCCATTGCCGCGGCGCTGAACGAACGTTTCGACGACCTGGACCGCCTGCACGACATAGGCGACATCGACCTGCACATCAGCGGCTGCATCAACAGCTGCGGCCACCACCACAGCGGCGCCATAGGCGTGCTGGGCGTGGACAAGGACGGCAGCGAGTGGTACCAGCTCACGCTGGGCGGCGCCGACGGCAGCAGCCTGCCCGGCCCGGCCACGCCGGGCAAGGTCATAGGCCCTTCGTTTGCCGCCGACGAGCTGCCCGACGCGGTGGAGGCCGTGATCGAGACCTACCTGCGCGAGCGCGCGCCGGGCGAAGCCTTCATCAACGCCGTGCGCCGCCTGGGCACGCCCCCGTTTCGCGCTGCGGCCGATGCGGTACGCCGCGCCACCGCGCGTGCCGAGCACAGCGAAGCGCTGGCCTGAACAAGGCGCCACGCACCATGCGCTTCATCCCCCAAGACACCTCGCTGCCCGAAGGCGCGCTGCCGCTGGACAACACCCAGGACGTGCTGGCGCTGCCCGACGAGACGCTGCAAGCCACCCCGGTGGTGGTGCTGCACTTCCCCAAGTGGACCGACGGCCGCGCCTACTCACAAGCCGTGTTGCTGCGCAGCCGCCGCGGCTACCGCGGCGAACTGCGTGCCACCGGCGAGGTGCTGGTGGACATGTTGCCGCTGCTGCAACGCTGCGGCTTCGACGCCGCGCAGTTGCGGGCCGACCAGAACCTGGCGGCCGCCGAACGGGCGCTGGGCTTCTTCGCCGGCCACTACCAGGCCGGCGTGCCGGCGGCCTACCGCCCGCAGGCGGAACAGGTCTGACGCCCGCCATGGGCCGCGCCATAGACCTCTACGCCCGTGCCCTGCCCGGCTTCGAGCAGCGGCTGGCCCACACGCTGGCGCTGCTGCAGCGCGCTGCCGAGCAGCACGCCGGCCGCATCGTGCTGGCCACCAGCCTGGGCGCCGAGGACATGGTGCTCACCGACCTCATCGCCCGCCACGCCCTGCCGGTGGCGCTGGCCACGCTGGACACCGGGGCGCTGCATGCCGAGACGCTGGCGCTGGTCCCGCGCCTGGAGGCGCACTACGGCCTGGCCGTGGAACGACACGCCCCGCCGGCCCAGGCGGTGGTGGAGTTTGTGCAGCGCCACGGCGAGCGCGCCATGTACGACAGCGTGGCCTTGCGCAAGGCCTGCTGCCGCCTGCGCAAGCTGGAGCCGCTGGAGCGCCTGCTGGCCGGCCGCAGCGCCTGGGTCACCGGCCTGCGCCGCGAACAAAGCGACGGGCGCGGCGAGGTGGCCGAGGAAACAACCGACGACCAGGGCCGCCTCAAGCTCAGCCCCCTGGCCGCCTGGCGCTGGGCCGACGTGTGGCACTACGTGCAGCGCTTCGAGGTACCCACCAACCCGCTGCACGACGAGTTTTTCCCCAGCATAGGCTGCGCGCCCTGCACCCGCGCCATCGCCGTGGGCGAGGACTTCCGCGCCGGGCGCTGGTGGTGGGAAGACCAGGGCGCCAAGGAATGCGGGCTGCATGTCAGCCCGCAGGCCTTCGGCGCGACAGCGCCGACCGACGCGCAACGCGCGGCGGCGCCCCTGGGCTCGGCGCAGGCTCACAACGGCACGGCCGATGTGAAGGACGCGCCAGCGTCCGGCCGCAGCCAAGACGATCCAGCCGAGGAATGCGGGCTGCACATGAAAGAACCTGCATGAACGCGCCGACGACCCTGGATCAACTCTTGCCCGATACAGGCGCCCAGCAGCAGTCCCACCTGGACGGGCTGGAGGAAGAGGCCCTCTTCATCCTGCGCGAGGTGGCGGCGGAATTCGAGCGCCCGGCCTTGCTGTTCTCCGGCGGCAAGGACTCCTGCGTGGTGCTGCACCTGGCCGAGAAGGCCTTCAAGACGCAAGTGGCCGATGCCCGCTTCAGCGGCCGCCTGCCCTTCCCGCTGCTGCACGTGGACACCGGGCACAACTTCCCGGAGGTCATCAGCTTCCGCGACCAGCGCGCCGCCGAGACCGGCGAACAACTCATCGTCGCGCACCTGGACGACTCCATCGCCCGCGGCAGCGTGCGCCTGGCGCAGCCACTGGAATCGCGCAACGTGCACCAGAGCGTGACGCTGCTGGAAGCGATAGAGCAGCACCGTTTCGACGCCCTGATAGGCGGCGCCCGCCGCGATGAAGAAAAGGCGCGCGCCAAGGAACGCATCTTCAGCCACCGCGACAGCTTCGGCCAGTGGCAGCCCAAGGCGCAGCGGCCCGAGCTCTGGACCCTGTTCAACACGCTGCGGCGCCCGGGCGAACACTTCCGCGTCTTCCCCATCAGCAACTGGACCGAGCTGGACGTGTGGCTGTACATCGCGCGTGAACGCATCCCGCTGCCGCCGCTGTACTACAGCCATGCACGCCAGGTGGTGCAGCGCCGCGGCCTGCTGGTGCCGGTGACGCCGGTCACACCGCCGGCCGCCGGCGAGACGGTGCAGACGCTGCCGGTGCGCTTTCGCACCGTGGGCGACATGACCTGCACCTGCCCCGTGGAAAGCGAGGCCGCCGACGCCTACCAGGTGGTGGCCGAGACGCTGAGCGTGACCGTCAGCGAACGCGGCGCCACCCGGCTGGACGACCGCAGCTCCGACGCCGCCATGGAGCGGCGCAAGAAGGAAGGGTACTTCTGATGAGCGCCGCCCTGCGTTTCCTCACCGCCGGCAGCGTGGACGACGGCAAGAGCACGCTGATAGGCCGCCTGCTGTACGACAGCCGCGCCATCCTGGCCGACCAGCTGGACCAGCTCAAGGCCCGCGGCGAGACGATGGACCTCTCGCTGCTGACCGACGGCCTGGAAGCCGAGCGTGAACAAGGCATCACCATCGACGTGGCCTACCGCTACTTCGCCACGCGCCAGCGCAAGTTCATCATCGCCGACGCACCGGGCCACGAGCAGTACACGCGCAACATGGTCACCGCCGCCGCCGGCAGCGACGCCGCGGTGGTGCTGGTGGACATCACCAAGCTCAACTGGGCTACGCAGCCCGTGCAGCTGCTGCCGCAGACCCGCCGCCACGCGCTGCTGGCGCAGTTGCTGCGCGTTCCGCACATCGTGTTCGCCGTGAACAAGCTGGACGCGGTGTCCGATGCGGCCGTGGCCTTTGCCGCGGTGCGCGAGGCGCTGGCCGGCTTTGCCGCCCAGGCCGGCATCACGCCGGCCGGCATCGTGCCGGTGTCGGCCCTGCGCGGCGACCACGTGGCGCAGGCCTCGGCCCACGGCTGGGGCAGCTGGTACGGCGGCCCCACGCTGCTGCAACTGCTGGAGAGCCTGCCCGCCGCCACCGAACCGGCCCAGGGCAGCTTCAGCCTGCCGGTGCAGTACGTGGCCAAGCCGGCGGGCGACGGCACCGGCGAGCAGCCGCGGGTGCTGTGGGGCCGCGTGGCCCAAGGCGCGCTGGCCACGGGCGACGAGGTGCAGGTCTTCCCCAGCGGCCAGCGTGCACGCGTGGCGGCACTGCGCCGCGCCGGCAGCGCCGTGGCGCAGGCCCAAGCCGGGCAATCCGCCGGCGTGGTGCTGGACCGCGCGCTGGACGTGTCGCGCGGCGACTGGCTGGCCACACCGTGGCAACTGAACGCCGTGCGGCGCTTCGAGGCCACGCTGGCCTGGCTGGACGAAGAACCGGCCCAGCCCGGCCGCCGCTACCAGCTGCGCCACGGCCACCGCTGGCTGCCGGCGCGCATCGCCCAGGTGCAGCACCGGCTGGACATCCACACGCTTCAAGCCCTGCCGGCGGACACGCTGGCCGTCAACGACATAGGCCGCGTGGTGATCGAGCTGCAGCAGCCGCTGCCGCTGGCCCCCTACGCCGCCAACCGGCAGGCCGGCGCGCTGATCGTGGTGGACCCGGCCAGCCAGCGCACCAGCGGTGCGCTGCTGGTGGAGCACACCGCGGAGCAGGTGCCGGCGTGACCCAGGCCCACGGCAGCAGCCCGCACGGCTTCGTCGCCTTTGTGGGCGCCGGCCCCGGCAGCGCCGACCTGATCACGCTGCGCGGCGCCGCCTGGCTGGCGCGTGCCGACGTGGTGCTGGCCGACGCGCTGACCGACCCCGCATTGCGCGCGCTGGCGCCGCAGGCCCGCTGGGTGGACGTGGGCAAGCGCGGCGGGTGCGTCGGGGGCAACGGAACGGCGCAGGCCCGCATCAACGCCTTGCTGGTGAAGGAGGCCCAAGCCCACGCCGTGGTGGTGCGCCTGAAAGGCGGCGACCCCAGCGTGTTCGGCCGGCTGGAAGAAGAGCTCCAGGCCCTGGCCGCCGCCGGCATCGCCAGCGAGGTGGTGCCCGGCGTCACCGCCGCACTGGCCGCGGCGGCCGAGCTGCAACGCCCGCTCACGCGCCGCGGCCACGGCCGCAGCGTGAGCCTGACCACCGCCGTCACCGCCGACGGCCAGTTGCGCGGCGGCCGCCATGCCGACACCGAGGTGTTCTACATGGCCGGCCGCCAGCTCGCCGCTCTGGGCCGCGCCCTGCGTGCCGCCGGCTGGCCGGGCGACACCCCGGTGGCCGTGGTGTCGCGCGCCGGCACGCCCCGCGCCCTGTGCAGCAGCCACCCGCTGAGCGGGCTGGCCGAGGCCGCGCTGCTGCACGCCGGCCACCCCACGGTGGTTACCGTGGGCTGCGGCGCAGCCCCGGTGGCGCCCCCGCGGGCCGTGTCGGCGCCCGCCCATGGGGCGCCTGACCGTGTTGCCGTCTCCGGTATCCAGGTTTCCCCGCACACGGCCGCATAAAATGCTGGGTTGGACTGGGCAGCGGCACAAACCGTGCTGCGCAGCCGCCCGGCCCGACCAGACCACAGCCGCCGCTATACACAATGACCCACGTCGTCCTCGATTCCTGCATACGCTGCAAGTACACCGATTGTGTTGACGTCTGCCCCGTCGACTGCTTTCGCGAGGGCCCCAACATGCTGGTCATAGACCCGGACGAGTGCATCGACTGTGCGGTGTGCATCCCCGAGTGCCCGGTGAACGCCATCCTGCCCGAGGAAGACGTGCCCACCGACCAGCTGCCGTTCATACAGCTCAATGCCGACCTGTCGCGCAAGTGGCCCAGCATCACCAAGCGCAAGGGCGCGCTGCCCGATGCCGACGACTGGAAGGACCGGACGGACAAGCTGGAGCACCTGATCCGCTGAACGACGCCGCCGCCATGCAAGCCCAGGACAACCCCGCCATCGCCGACACCGCGCGCACGCACGACGGCCCCATAGAAACCGATGCCGTCATCGTGGGCGCCGGCCCCGTGGGCCTGTTCCAGGTCTTCGAGCTGGGGCTGCTGGAGATCAAGGCGCACATCATCGACAGCCTGGCCTACCCCGGCGGCCAGTGCATAGAGCTGTACCCCGACAAGCCCATCTACGACATCCCGGCCGTGCCGGTGTGCACCGGCAAGGAACTGACCGACGCGCTGCTCAAGCAGATCGAGCCCTTCGGCGCCACCTTCCACCTGGGCCAGGAGGTGACGCAGGTGGAGCCGCAGGCCGACGGCCGCTTTCTTGTCGCCACCAGCAAAGGCACCCGCTTCCTGACCAAGACGGTGTTCATCGCCGGCGGCGTGGGCAGCTTCCAGCCGCGCACGCTGAAGGTGGAAGGGCTGGAAGCCTTCGACGGCACGCAGCTGCACTACCGCGTTAAGAACCCGGCCGAGTTCGCCGACAAGAACCTGGTCATCGTGGGCGGTGGTGACTCGGCGCTGGACTGGGCGCTGAACTTTGCGCAGGAAGGCCCGCACAAGGCCGAGAGCGTGATCCTCATCCACCGCCGCGACGGCTTTCGCGCCGCACCGGCCAACGTGGCCAAGATGAAGCAGCTGTGCGACGAGCACGAGATGCAGTTCATCGTGGGCCAGGTCACCGGCTTCGAAGCCCGCGACGGCCGCCTGGCACAGCTGAAGGTGACCGGTGGCGACGGTGTCACGCGCGGGGTGCCGCTGGACGTGCTGCTGGTGTTCTTCGGCCTCAGCCCCAAGCTGGGCCCTATCGCCGAATGGGGCCTGGGCATAGAGCGCAAGCAGGTGCTGGTGGACACCGAGAAGTTCCAGACCAACGTGCCGGGCATCTTTGCCGTGGGCGACATCAACACCTACCCGGGCAAGAAGAAGCTCATCCTCTCGGGCTTTCACGAAGCCGCGCTGGCCGCCTTCGGCGCCAGCCCCATCGTGTTCCCTGAGAAGCGCGTGCTGCTGCAGTACACCACCACCAGCCCCAAGCTGCACAAGGTGCTGGGGGTGGAGTCGCCGGTCTTTGATTGACGGCGGCGTTGCCGCCACCCTCCAGGGCTTGAAGGTGCCTGCCGGCAGCCTGCTGTTGGCATAAACTTCCGCCCGGCCGCAGCGTATGCGGCCATCCGCTAGGGGTGTTGGCCCTGGCCGCTTGCGGCCCGAGCCGACTGAGAAAGTCCCTTTGAACCTGATTGAGGTAATCCTCGCGCAGGGAAGCAGGCTCGAACCGCACGCACCCGCGTGCCCCGTGTTTGCCCACCTGCCATCGCATGGGAAACACGATGGCATTGATTCGATCCACACCTTGGCGCCGCACGGCGCTGGCAGCGGCTGCGCTGAGCGCTGCGGCGGCTCACGCCCAGCCCACCGAAACCGTCACCATCACCGGCCGCACGGTAGACCAGGCGCCGGGCGTCGCCGGCTTTGGTGACATCCCGCTGGCCCGCTCGCCGTTCTCTGCCACCGTGCTGGGCGCGCCGCAGCTGCTGGACGCCGGCATCAGCGGCCTGGGCGACATCACCAAGCTGGACGCCGGCATCACCGACGCCTACAACGCCCCCGGCTACTGGGGCCAGCTGGCGGTGCGCGGCTTCACGCTGGACAACCGCTTCAACTACCGCCGCGACGGCCTGCCGGTGAACGCCGAAACCGTGCTGCCCATGGGCAACAAGGCCGCGCTGGAACTGTTCAAGGGCACCAGCGGCATACAGGCCGGCACCAGCGCACCCGGCGGGTTGGTGAACCTGGTCGTCAAGCGCCCCACCGCGCAAGCGCTGACCAGCGGCAGCCTGGAATGGACCCAGCCCGGCACCGTGGCCCTGGACGCCGACATCAGCCGCCGCGAAGGCAGCTTCGGCTGGCGCCTCAACGCCAACGCCACCCACCTGGACCCGCAGACACAGCACAGCCGCGGCCGCAGCCAGTTGCTGGCCGGCGCCTTGGGCTGGGACCTGGGCGAACACGGCCTGCTGGAAGTGGAGCTGGAACACAACCGCATGCGCCAACCCAGCACGCCCGGCTTCAGCCTGCTGGGCGGTGCCCTGCCCTCGCCCGACAGCATCAACCCGCGCCTGAACCTCAACAACCAGGCCTGGGCCTTGCCCATGGAATACACCGGCCACACCGGCTCGCTGCGCTACACCCACCAGTTCGGCGACGACCTGCAACTGGTGGCCCACGCCATGCAGCAACGCCTGCGCACCGACGACCGCATCGCCTTCCCCTTCGGCTGCAGCGCCGAGGACGACTACACGCAGTACTGCAGCGACGGCAGCTTCGACTTCTACGACTACCGCAGCGAAGGCGAGCGCCGCAACACCACCGCCGCCGACTTGAGCCTGAGCGGCCGCCACAGCCTGGGTGGCCTCACGCACCGCTGGAGCGCCGGCGTGCTGAGCACGCGCTACGAAGCGCGGCCCCCGCGCCAGGCCTACAACTGGGTGGGCATAGGCCACATAGACGGCAGCGCCGTGGTGCCCGCCGACCCGGCACTGACCGACGAAAACACCCTGCGCGACGAACGCAGCACCGAGTGGCGGCTGCAGGACGCCATCACCCTCAACCCGCAATGGCAGTTGTGGGCGGGCCTGCGCCACACGCGCCTGGACCGCGACAGCGTGCGCACCGACGGCAGCCGCGCCACCAGCTACACGCAGGACTTCACCACCCCCTGGCTGGCCCTGGCCTGGCAGGCCAGCCCGGCGCTGCTGGCCTATGCCAGCTGGGGCCAGGGCGTGGAAAGCGAGGTCGCCCCCAACCGCCCGCGTTACAGCAACGCGGGCGAGGCGCTGCCGGCCCTGAAGAGCCGGCAGGTGGAGGCCGGCCTGAAGCACCGCGGCACGGCCGACGGCCGCGGCCTGCGCTGGCAACTGGCGCTGTTCGACATACAGCGCCCGGCCTGGAGCGACCTGCGCGCCAGCAGCGGCCTGCCCAGCGACAGCTGCAGCGATGCCAATCCCTGCACCCGCCGCGCCGACGGCGCTGCCCGCCACCGCGGCCTGGAAGCCGAAGCCGAATGGAGCGCCGGAGCCCTGAGCCTGCGCGGCAGCGCCTTGCTGCTGCGCGCTCGGCGCGAGGGCTCGTTGGACAGCACACTGAACGGCCTGAAGCCCACCAACGTGCCCGAACGCAGCCTGAAGTTGCAGGCGGCGTGGAACGTGGCCGCCGTGCCCGGCCTGGCCCTGCTGGCCTTTGCCAGCCACGAGGGTGAGCGCATGGTGCTGCCCGACAACAGCGTGGCCACCGACGGCTGGACCCGCCTGGACCTGGGCCTGCGCTACGCCTACAACAGCGCCGGCACCCGCTGGGTGTGGCGCGCCGGCGTGGACAACGTCACCGACGAGCGGGCCTGGAAGGAAAGCCCCTACCAGTTCGGCCACGCCTACCTGTACCCGCTGGCTCCGCGCACCTGGCGCTTGGCGCTGACGGCATCTCTGTGACCTGATGCGCGCACCCGCCGCTGGCTACGGATGCACGTGAAAAGTCAGGCTATACTCATAGGCTGTATTCCCCGATAGCTCAGTCGGTAGAGCGCCGGACTGTTAATCCGTAGGTCCCTGGTTCGAGCCCAGGTCGGGGAGCCAAAAAAGCCAGCCATGGCAAGCAGAAAGCCCAGACGTCACCGGCTGGGCTTTTTCTTTTGCCGGCTCGCCAACGCGGTAGCCGCGGCGCGCACCGCGCCAGCACCTCGCCGCCACCGCTCCCGTAACATGCGGGCGATGATCCTGCCCCCGCCCCTGTTCACGCAGCTGCGGCAGGAGACCTCCTCACGCAGGCGGCCCGCGTGACCGGCGAAACCCGCCTCGTGCTGCTGGATGTGCCGCATCTGCAGCACGCGGGCAGGCGGCTGGACCTGCCCAACAACGTGCCGGGCCACCTGCTGGCCTACCTGGGCCTGGCGGGCGACTGGGTCACGCGCGAGGCACTGGCGGCGCTGTTCTGGGCCGACCGGCCCGAGCCCGACGCCCAGCACAACCTGCGCGTCAACCTGCACCGCATGAAGAAGCAGTTGGAGGCCTGGGGCCTGGACGACCGGCTGCAAGTGGAACAGCGCCGCGTGCGCCTGGCCGTGCCCTGCGACGTGCAGGCGTTGCGCCAGGCGGCGGCCGATGGGGACCATGCGCGTGTGCAGGCGCTGCACCAGCGGCCCTTGCTCAGCGGCATGTCGCTGCCGGGTTTTCCGGCCCTGCAGGAATGGCTGGGCGGGGAGCGAGCCGCGCTGGCGGGGCTGCTGGAGTGCTGCGGCCCAGCGGCCGACGCTGCTTCGGCGGCGGCACCATCGCTCCGTGCGCCGGCCAGGCTGGCGGCTCCGCCACTGGCAGGCCGCGACGAGGCCCTGGCGGCGCTGGCCGCCGCCGGGCCCGGGCTGGTGCTGGTGCAAGGCCCGCCGGGCATAGGCAAGACCCGCCTGCTGGCCGAGGCCTGGCCGCACGCGGTGTGGCTGCACTGCCGCGCCGACCGCCACCAGCAGCCGCTGGCCGCGCTGCTGGAGTACCTGGAGGACATGCAGGAATCGCTGGCCGACCGGCCCGGCTGGGCCTTGCTGGCGCCGGCGCTGGCACCCGGCGGCGTGCAGCCGCCGCGCCTGATGGCGGCGGCCATGAGCCTGCTGCTGGGCCTGGCACGCCCGGTGGTGGTGGACGACCTGCAATGGGCCGACCCGGCGCTGCTGACGCTGCTGCACCGGCTGCTGCAGGCCGGCGTGCCGGTGCGCGCCACCTTGCGCGAACGCGAGGTGCCGCCGCCGGTGGCCGAGTGGCTGGCGCTGCTGGACGAAGACGCCGCGCCGCAGCGCATCACCCTGCCGCCCCTGGACCACGCGGCGCTGGCCGATCTGCTGCGGCGACTGGCCGGCGGCCGGGCCGACCGTTTTGCCGCCTGGCTGCATGGCCGCAGCGGCGGCCACCCTTTCCTGGCGCTGGAGATCGTGCGCGCGCTGTTCGAGTCCGGCCGGCTGGTGAACCGCGGCACCGGCGCCTGGGCGGCCGAGCTGGACGCCCTGGCCAGCGACGAGGCGGCACTGGCCGTGTCGGCGCGCGTGTGGGTGCTGGTCGAGCGCCGGCTGGCAGCGCTGCCAGCCGCCACGCGCGAGTTGCTGGCGGCGGCGGCGGTGGGCGGCGATGCGCGCCACCCGGCGCTGCTGGCCGCCATCAGCGGACAAGCACCGCTGGCCGTGGGCCAGGCCCTGGCCCAGGCCCAGGCCGCTTCGGTGCTGGACGGCCCGGCCTTCGCCCACGAGCTGCTGCGCGAGTCGCTGCTCAAGCGCCTGCCCGAGCCGGTGCTGCAGGCGCTGCACGCCGGCTGGCTGCAGCACGGCGAAGGCCGCCTGCCGCCGCACCGGCTGGCGGCACACGCCTGGGCCGCCGGCGACGAAGCCGCCGCGGTGCGCCACCAACGGGCCGCCGCCGCGCTGGACCGCCGGCGCGGCCTGCATGCAGCAGCGGCCGAGGCGCTGCGCGCGGCGCTGGCGCGGTGCGACCACGCCCCGCAGCGCGCCGCCTTGTGGGTGGCCCTGGGCCGCACCGCACTGGAGGCGCAAGACCTGCAGGCCGCCGCCGCCGCGGCGCGCGAAGCGTTGGCCTCGCTGCCCGAGCCGCCGACGCGGCTGCAGGCGCTGGCCTTGCAGGCCGACCTGGCGATACAACAAGGCCGGCTGGACGAAGCCGGCCGCCTGGCCGCGGAGGCGGCGCTGATAGACGCCGCCGACCGGCCCCTGCGCCAGCTGCGCGCCCGTCTCGCCTTTGAGCAAGGCGACTTCCCCGGCGACATCGCCCTGCTGCGCGAACTGCTGGCCGAGCTGCGGCGCGAGCCGCCGGGCGAGACCCTGGTGCAGGTGCTCAGCAACCTGGGCACCGCCTACGACGCCCTGGCGCAGGCCGAACAAGGCCTGCCGTTCCACGAAGAGGCGCTGGCCACCGCGCGGGCGCTGGGCGCACGCCATGCCGAGGTCGATGCCACGCTGAACCTGCTGTGGACGCTGCCCGACCTGGGCCGCCACGACGAGGCCATCACGCTGGGCGAACACGCGCTGCGGCTGGGCGACTTCGACGGCACGCCGGCACTGATGAACAACCTGGCCTTCCTGTACTGGGACCGCGGCCGGTTCGAGCAAGCCGAACCGCTGTACCGGCGCCTGACCGCCGCGGAAGACCCCACGGTGCGCTGCTTCGCCTGGGCCAAGCTGGTGGCGCTGGCGGCGCGGCGCAGCGATGCGCCGGCGTGCGGTGAAGCGGTGCAGGCCGCGCTGGACACGCTGGCACAAACCGAGATGTACCGGGCACATGCGGTGGTGATGGTGGCCGTGCTAAACCACGGCAACGCCGCACAACGCCAGCAGGTGAAGGCCTGGCTGCGGCCGGGCCAGGCGCTGGACCCTTCGCTGCAGGCCCAGCTGGACAGCGCACTGGCCATCCCTTGACCAAGGGGTGAGGCCGCGGGCCATTGACGAGGCGTTGATGCCGGGTGGCGAGACTGGCGCCGCATCACACCCTTCGGAGACCTCCCATGCGCCCGTTGCTCCTTGCTCCCACCACCGCCGCCGTGCTGGCCCTGCTGGCCGTGGCCGGCCCGGCCCAGGCCGAGAACGGCTACGTCGGCTACTACTTCGGTGGCGCCACCGCCGAATCGCAGTGGCGCAACATCTGGGGCCACCTGCTGGCCAACAGCTACCGCGGCGAGCGGGGTGACGGCGGCGTGGTCACCTGGTCGGGCCAGGGCAGCCACAGCAGCAGCGGCGCGATACCGCACTGGGTGGACAGCCCGGTGAGCGCGAGCTTCCGTTCGGACGAGGCGCACAACTTCGCCGGCACCACGCACTCCGGTGGCAGCTTCACGCTGCCTGCGGCCAACGCCTACCCGGGTGTGACACGTGCGCGGTACCACCTGTACAGCGTGCTGGACGACAACCCGGCGGGCGACGCGGCGCACACCTCAGCCTACGTCAACGGCAACTTCTACCACGACAGCAGCACCGGCCCCTACGCGCCGGTGTACTGGCGCATCGATTGGAGCATGGCCACGAGCGGGGACGCTGTCTTCGTGGCGCAGGCGAGTCTGCCGGGCCCTATCGGTACGCTGGACCTGACGCCGGGCCAGGGCAGTTTCAGCGGCGTGTTCGACGCTGGCTACTACCCCTACCCCGGCACGCAGCTGAACACCTGGTTCATGCTGAGCACCACCGCGCGTGACTTCGGCAGCTACCCCGGCACCGGCCGCGTGGACCTGTGGGCCACGCTGTCGTTCTCCAACGCACCCATCGCGGCGGTGCCGGAGCCCGGCACCTGGGCGATGTGGCTAGGCGGCCTGGGGCTGCTGGGCGTGGCGCTGCGGCGCCGGCGCCTGGGTTGAAGCCGGCGGGCTACCAGCTCACGCGCAAGGCCGGCGCGCCGGCCACCGCCACCACCTCGGTGCTGAAGCCGGCCTGCCCCAGCAGCTCGCGCCGCATAGACCAGGCTTCCTCGTCGGCCGCCGGGCCTTCGTCGGGCACCAGGCAGTGGGTGGCGCCTTTCACGGCGGCACGCTTGATGACCTCTTGCGCCTGCTCCACCCAGGCGTGCTGGGCGCGGGTGGAGCGCGACATGGCCCAGGCGGCGTGGGCCGACATCAGCCGCGGCGTGCCATCCGGCGCCTGCATCGCGGCGCTCCAGGCCAGCGCCACGCCGTCGCAGGCGGCGCCGTAGTCCAGCGGCCGCCAGTTGGGGCCTGCGGTGTAGCCGGCCTGCACCGCATGGCGCACGGCCTCGGCCCAGGCGTGCAGCTGGCGTGCTTCCAGGTGGTCCAGCAGAAAGCCGGCGTTGTTGGCCGAGCTGCCGGCCGGCACCCGCTGCGGGTCGGGCAAGGCCACCACGGTCTCGAACAGGCCGCGCTGGCAGGCCGCCACCACAGCGGCCTTCATGTCGGCGAGTATCTCCACCACCGTGTGCACACGGTTGGCGAGCGCGCGGGCAGCCTTGGCGTCGAATGCAGACATGGGGCGCGATTCTAGGAGCCCACCCACCGGCCACGCATGAACAAGCGGGGGTATGCGGGCTCGGTCTCTCAGGCCCCGCGTGCCCGCAGCACCTGGGCGTCTGGCGGCTGGGCGTACAGGCGCTGCACCAGTGCCGCGCGGTGGCTGAGCACCGCCCGCTGGTTGAGCGAGCCTTTGTCGGTGAGCTCGCCGCGGTCTATCTGCGGCGGCTGGTCCAGCAGCAAGAGGCGCGTCGGGCGCGTGGCGCTGCCGGTGCCGCCGGCCCACAACTTGTCCAGCAGCTGTTGGAAGGCATCGCGCACCGCGGGCTGCGCCAACACCTCGGCCGCCCCCATGTCCGCCGGTAGCCCGAAGCGCTGCCGCAGGTCGTCCAGGCGCGGAAACACCAGCAGCCCGATTTCGTCGCGGTCTATGCCGGCCACCACCACGTCCTGCACCAGGGGGTCGCCCTCGGCAATGACCCGCGCGCGCATCGGGCCCACGCTGACGAAGGTGCCGGTGGCGAGCTTGAAGTCCTCGGCGATGCGGCCGTCGAAGCGCAGCCCGCGCTGCGGCGCCTGGGTGTCTATCCACACCACCGCGTCGCCGGTGCGGTAGAAGCCTTCTTCGTCGAAGGCCGCGGCGGTCTGCTCAGGCGCGCGCCAGTAGCCGGGCATCACGTTGGGGCCGCGGAAGCGCACCTCGGTCTTGCCGCTGTCCTCGGCATTGGGCACCAGCTTCACTTCCACGCCCGGGCAAGGCAGGCCGATGTGCCCGGCGCCGGCACCGGGCTGCACGACAAACAGGCACGAAGGCGCCGTCTCCGTCATGCCCAGGCCGGTGATGATGCGTATGCGTTCGCCCACCGTGGCCTCGCCCAGGCGGTCCAGCCGGTCCCACACCGCCTGTGCCAGCCCGGCACCGGCGAACATGAAGGCCTTGACGCGGCTGAAGACCTGGCGGCGCAGCAGGTCGTCGTGCTCCATGGCCAGCGACAGCTCTTCAAAACCGCGCGGCACGTTGAAGTACACGGTGGGCGCGATCTCGCGCAGGTTGGCCAGCGTCTGCGCCATGCCCGTGGGCGTGGGTTTGCCTTCGTCGATGTACAGCGTGCCGCCGTTGAACAGGCAGATGCCCACGTTGTGGTTGCCGCCGAAGGTGTGGTTCCACGGCAGCCAGTCCACCAGCACCGGCGGCTCGTCGGTGAGGAAGGCCATGCACTGGCGCAGCATCTGGCCGTTGGCGCAGATCATGCGGTGGGTGTTGATGACCCCCTTGGGCGCCTTGGTGGAGCCCGAGGTGAACAGCAGCTTCACCACCGTGTCGGCCGTCACTGCGTCGTGCGCCGCGCGCAGGCCGGCGCCGGGCTCGGTGTCCAGCAAGGCGTCGAAACGGGTCACGCGGCGACCGGGAAGACCGCCTTCGGTCAGCACCACCGGCACGTCGTCGGCCACCACGGCTGCGATGGCGCGGGCATAGGCTGGGCCGCTGGCAAACACCAGCCCCGGCGTGGCCAGGCCGAAGATGTGGCGCAGCTTGGCGTGGTCTTGCGACAGCAGTGAATACGCCGGCGAGATGGGCACATACGGCACACCGGCCCACATGGCGCCGAGAGCCAGCGTGAGGTGTTCGATGTCGTTGTCCGACAGGATGGCCAGCGGCCTCTCGGGCGTGACGCCGCGGTCCAGCAAGGCCTGACCCACACGCTGGGCGCGGTCCAGCATCTGAGAGAAGCTCACGCGCAGCCAGTCGCCACCCCCGGGCGCGCGGCGCGCCACCAGGGTGCGCTCCGGCGCCTGGCGGGCCCAGTGTTCCAGCGCGTCGGTGATGCGCTGCGGGTAGGCGCCCAGGGCCTCGGTGCTGCGCAGGTAGCTCACGCCCTGCGGCGTGGTCTGCAGGTCGGCCGCCAGGCAGCCGCCCACGCGCGCTTCGCGCCAGCGCGGGGTCATCGCAGCGCCCCAGCCCCGGTGCAGGCGCCCGGCAAAGGCCACCGGCTCATGACTTGGTCACCTTGCCGGCCCGCTTGGCCAGGAAGTCGCGCACACGCTGCTTGGCGGCGTCGTCGCCCTGGGCGATGGCGGCCATCAGCGACTCGACGAACAGGCCGTCGGACTGCGACAAGTCGGCGATGCGCGGCAACGCCTGCGTGACGGCGTAGTTGGACAGCGGCGCGTTGGTGGCAATGCGCTGCGCCAGCGCCAACCCCTTGGCCAGGCCTTCGCCGTCGCGCACGCGGTACTGCGACAGGCCGGCGGCCTGGCCCTCGTCGGCGTCGTAGACACGGCCGGTGAGCATCATGTCGGCCATGCGCGCCACGCCCATCAGCCGCGGCAGGCGCGCCGAGGCCCCGCCGCCCACGAAGATGCCGCGCTGGCCCTCGGGCAGCCCGTAGTAGGCGCTGTCCTCGGCGACGCGTATGTGCGCCGCGCTGGCCAGTTCCAGCCCGCCGCCCACCACGGCGCCGTGCAGCACCGCCACCACAGGCACCGGGCCGTACTGCAGCGCATCCATGGCCGCGTGCCACATGCGTGAATGCAACACCCCTTCGAACACGCTGCGCTCGGACAGCTCGCTCAGGTCCAGGCCGGCACAGAAGTGCTGGCCTTCGCCGCTGAGCAGCACCGCGCGCACCTCGCTGGGCACCTGGGTGAAGGCGGCGTGGATCTCGGCGATCAGGCGGTCGTTGACGGCGTTGCGCTTGTCGGGGCGCATCAGCCGCAGGTGCAGCACCGGGCCATCAACTTCGGCACGCAGCAGTTCGTGTTGGGACAGGGGCCCGGAAGGTGGCAGAAAAGGCATGGCGGGCGTTGGTTGCATCAGTTAGTTATTATTTTTAATCAATTTGTCAGGCCCATCATTGGGGTTTACCCAAGATTACCTTTCATGATTTTCTGTTTGTCCGCCGTCTGGGCTACCTCTATACTGATTCTTAGTTTTAACTACCCAGGCCTGGCATGAACATCGCCGAACTGCGCGCCATCGACGTGCACACGCACGCCGAGGTGTCGTGCTGGAACCCGTTCGACAACTACGGCGAGGAGTACGACCGCGCCGCGGACAAGTACTTCGGCAGCAACCGGCGGCCCACCATCGCCGAGACGGTGGCCTACTACCGCGAGCAGAAGATCGGCCTGGTGATGTTCACCGTGGACAGCGAAAGCCAGCTGGGCCGCCGCCGCATCCCCAACGAAGAGATCGCCGAGGCCGCGCAGGCCAACAGCGACATGATGATCTGCTTCGCCAGCATAGACCCGCACAAAGGCAAGATGGGTGCGCGCGAGGCGCGGCGCCTGATCGCCGAGCATGGGGTGAAGGGCTTCAAGTTCCACCCCACGGTGCAGGGCTTCATGCCCTACGACCGCATGGCCTGGCCGCTGTACGAGGTGATTGCCGAGCACAAGCTGCCGGCCATCTTCCACAGCGGCCACAGCGGCATAGGCAGCGGCATGCGCTGCGGCGGCGGCCTGCGGCTGCAGAACAGCAATCCCATGCTGCTGGAAGACGTGGCCATCGCCTTCCCCGACATACAGATCGTCATCGCCCATCCCAGCTGGCCCTGGCAGGACGAGGCCTTGAGCCTGGCGCTGCACAAGCCCAATGTGTGGATAGACCTCTCGGGCTGGAGCCCCAAGTACTTTCCGCCGCAGCTGGTGCAGTACGCCAACACGCTGCTGAAGGACCGCATGCTGTTCGGCAGCGACTACCCGCTGATCACACCCGAGCGCTGGATGAAGGACTTCGACGAAGCCGGCTTCAAGGACAAGGTCAAGCCGCTGATCCTGAAGGACAACGCGGTGCGGCTGCTGGGCCTGGGCGGCGCGGCTGCAACGTGAGCATGGACGCGGTGCGCGCCGGCCCGGCAGACGCCGAGCTGTCCGAGGGCCTGCTCAACGCGCTGCTGGGCTACCGGCTGGCGCGCGCCGCCGTCAGCACCAGCACGGTGTTCGAGCAGCAGGTGGGCCAACCGCATGGCCTGCGGCCGCTGGAGTTTTCACTGCTGGTGCTGGCCCAGGCCAACGCCGGTGCCGGGCCGGCGGCGCTGGCGCGGGCGCTGGCCATCAGCCGGCCGCAGACCACGCAGTGCCTGGACCGGCTGGAAGCCGCCGGGCTGCTGAAGCGCGAGCCCAGCCCGCACGACGGGCGCAGCCTGGTGGTGCAGCTCACGGACGCCGGCCAGCAGCTGGCCAGCGAAACCGGCCAGCGCCTGCAGCAGGCCGAACGCCACGCGCTGCGCGGCCTGTCGGGCGCCGAACAAGCCATGCTGCTGGAGCTGCTGGGCAAGGTGGCGCGGCTGGGCACCGCGGCCTGAGCACCGCCCCTTTTCAGACCACGTTCAGCTCGCGCAGCGGCCGGCCTTCCAGCACCCGCTGCCAGCCCAGCGGCGACAGGTCCAGCGTGCGCCAGCCGCCGTGCACCACCCATTCGGCCAGCGCCCGCCCCACGGCCGGCGACTGCTGCAGGCCGTGGCCGCTGAAGCCGTTGGCGAACAGCAGGTTCTCAAGCGCCGGGTGCGGGCCCACGATGACGTTGTGGTCCAGCAGGTTCATGTCGTAGTGCCCGGCCCAGGCGCTGGCCAGGCGCGCCGCCTCGAAGCCGGGTACGCGCGCCGCCAGCGCCGGCCACAGGCGTTCTTCCCACCAATGCAGCGGCACATCGAAGTCGCTGCTGTCCGGGTCTTCGTCAGGCCCGGGCGCGATGCCGCAGATGAAGCCGTCGCCCTCGGGCCGGAAGTACAGGCCGCTGGGGTCTATCACCAGCGGGCAGCCGGGCAGCCTGGCCGGGCTGCGGAAGTGGAACACGCTGCGCTTTCTGGCATGCACCGGCAAGGCAATGCCGGCGCTGGCGGCCAGCGCCGTGGCGCCGGTGCCGGCGGCGTTGACCACCCAGCCAGCCGTCACCACGCTGCCGTCGGCCAGCTCCACGCCGGTGATGCGCCGCCCGGCGCGCCGCAGGCCGCTGGCAGCCACCGCCCGGTACTGCACCCCCAGCGACTGCGCCTTGCGGCGCAGGCCGCGCATCAGCGCATAGGCGTCCAGCCAGCCTTCGCCGGACAAGCCCAGCGAGCCCGCCGCCAGGTCGTCCACCGCCAGCCAGGGGAAGCGGGCCTGCAACTCGGCAGCGGGCAGCAAGGCCACGTCGGCCCCTTCGGCACGCTGCACCTGGTGGTTGGCCTGCAGCACCGGCAGGCCGGCCGCGCTGGCCAGGAACAGGTAGCCGCCTTCGTGCCAGGCAATGGCCGGTGCCTCGCCGTCCACCGCCAGGCGTTGCTCGGCCTCGCGCATGAACTGCGTGCCGAACATCGACAACCGTATGTTCAGCGGCGTGCTGAACTGGTGGCGCACCGAGGCCGCCGAGCGCGCGGTGGCGCTGTCGCGGTAGCTGGGGTCGCGCTCCAGTACCAGCACGCGGCCGCCGAAACCCGGGTCGCCGGCCAGGAAGCAGGCGGTGGCACTGCCCACCGCGGCGCCGCCGACGATGACGACGTCGAAGTGATCGTGGGGTTCAAGGCTGGCCATGCGCCAGTGTCGCGCAGAAAACGGCTGTCTCCGGCCTCAGAATGTGCACCCGAGATGCAAGCTGCCGCCCTGCCCTGCGTTCTGGACATCGAGGCCTCGGGCTTTGGTGGCGCCAGCTACCCCATAGAGGTGGGCTGGGTGCTGGCCGATGGGCGTGCGCACTGCCGGCTGGTGCGCCCACCGCCGCACTGGCTTCACTGGGACGGCAGCGCCGAGCGGGTGCACGGCATCGCGCGCGCCACGCTGCTGGCGCACGGCCAGCCGCCGGCCGACGTGGCGGCCCGGCTCAACGCCGACCTGGCCGGCCACACCGTCTACTGCGACGGCTGGGCGCACGACTACACCTGGCTGGCGGCGCTGTTTGCCGAGGCCGGTGCGGCGCCGGCCTTTCGGCTGGAGTCGGTGCATGCGCTGCTGCCGCAGGGCGCGCTGGCGCAGCTGGACCAGGCCCGCCGCCAGGCCCTGGCCGAGCTGGGTCTCACCCGCCACCGTGCCAGCAACGACGCCCGCGCGCTGCAGCGTGCGCTGGCGCAGGTGGCGGCGGCGCACTGACGCACAGGCGCCGGTGCGGCAACATCAGGCGCGCTCGCGCTCCTGCAGCAGCCGCCACATCACCTTGCCCGAACCGCTCTTGGGCAGCGCGTCCACGAACTCCACGATGCGCGGCACCTTGTAGGCCGCCATGTGCTCGCGCGCCCAGTCGGTCACGTCCTGCGGCTGTGCACTGCCGCGCGCCTGGTCGCGCAACACCACCACGGCCTTGACCGTTTCGCCGCGGTAGGCGTCCTGCGCGGCGATCACGCAGGCCTCCTGCACCAGCGGGCACTTGAACAGCAGCAGCTCCACCTCGCTGGGCCACACCTTGTAGCCGCTGGCGTTGATCATGCGCTTCAGGCGGTCGGTGATGAAGAAGTAGCCTTCCTCGTCGCGCCGGCCCAGGTCGCCGGTGCGAAAGAAGCGCTGGCCGTCGACTTCGACAAAGGCGGCCTCGGTGGCCTGCGGGTGGCCCCAGTAGCCCTGGAAGACCATGGGCCCGCGCGTGACGATCTCGCCGGTTTCGCCCGGCGGCAGCTCGCGCAGGGTTTCCGGGTCCACGATGCGGCTGTCCACGCCGAAGATGGGGATGCCCAGGCATTGCAGCTTGGCACGGTGCAGCGGGTTGGCGTGGCTGGGCGCGGCGGTCTCGGTGAGGCCGTAGCCCTCGGCGAAGGTGATGCCGAATTCGCGCTGCAGGCGCTCGGCCACCGCCTGCGGCATGGCCGCACCGCCGCCGCCCACGCTGCACAGGCTGCTCAGGTCGAACGAGGCGTAGTTCGGGCTGCCGAACAGGTCGATGATCATCGTCGGCACGCAGATCCAGTGCGTGATGCGGTGGCGGCTGATCAGCCGGCCGGCCAGCTCGCGGTCCCAGCGCGGCATCACCACCACCGTGTTGCCGCTCCACACCGGCGACAACACGCCGTACAGCATGCCGGTGATGTGGAACATGGGCACCACGCCCAGCGCCACGCTCTCGGCGCTGATGCCGTTCCACATGGGCCCGCCCACGGTGTTGGACATCAGCGTGCGGTGGGTGTGCATGCAGCCCTTGGGCAGGCCGGTGGTGCCCGAGGTGTAGGGCAGCAGCGCCAGGTCGTCCGGGCCGGCTTGCGGCGGCGCGGCCGGTGCCTGGGCACCCAGGGCCTGGCCCCAGGGGGTGCAGGCCACACCCTGCGGCAACGGCGGGTCGGCCAGCAGCCATTGCAGCAGCGGCTCGGCGGGCCGGTCCTCGGGCGGCAACTCGGCCGGCAGGGCGTCGGCGTAGCGCGTGACCAGCGCCTGCTTGAGCTGTTGCGCCGGCGGCAGCGGCGCGTTGGCCTGCTCCACGATGGCGGCCAGGTCGGCGCTGCACACCACCACCCGCGCACCGGCGTCGGTGATGCAGTGACGCAGTTCATCGGCCCGGTTCATGGGGTTCACCGGCACCACCACCGCGTCGGCACGTTGCACCGCGTAGAAGGCCACCACGAACTGCGGGCAGTTCTGCATGTACAGCAGCACGCGGTCGCCACGCTGCACGCCCTGCTGCTGCAGCCAGCCGGCCAGCGCCTGGGCCTGGCGGTGCAGTTCACCGTAGCTCAGCGCACGGCCGAAGAAGACGTAGGCAGCCTTGTCGGGATAGCGCCGCGCGCTGACCTCCAGGTTGAACCACAGCGTGGTTTCGGGCAGCACCAGGGCGGCAGGAAGACGGGGCGGCCAGGCGGCGGCGTGCGGGCGGGGGTCAACAACAGTCACGGCGGGTTCAGCGAAAGACACGGCGGTACGGAGGTGTACCGCCGCGCCGCCGCGGCGTCATCGCCGCTTACCCGCAAGCCGGGCGCTCAGGCGCGGTCGCCAGGCGCGGCGGTCAGTCCCGCTTGGCGCTGCGGCGCCAGGCCAGGCAATCGGCGTGCTGGCCGAAGCGGGAGCGCAGGCACTCGCGCTCCATGCACACGAAGTGGCTGAGCGCGTTGCGCCCGGCACAGATGGCTTCCGGCCCGCGCGCCACTTCCGGCGCCGGGGCGGGCGTCGGCGCAGGTGCTGGTGCGGGAGCCGGCGGGGCCGGTGCAGGCGGCGGGGGCGCGGCCACCACCGGGGGCGGGGGCGATGCTTCCGGCATGGGGGCCGGCGCCGGTTGCGGCGCCGGGGCTTGCGGCCGCGGTGCCGGTGGGCTGTAGCGCGGCGGCGGTGCCGGCGCGGGGCGTTGTGCGGCCGGCGGAGGCGCAGGGGCGGGTGTCACCAACGCCGGCGCGGGTTCGGGCGCCAGGGCCGCCACGTCGTTGGCCGGCGGCAGGTCGGCCGCCGCGGCGCTGGCCGGGTCGGCCGCCGCCGGCAGCGGCGCCGGGCTGGGCGCGCTCTGATACACCGGCGGGCTGGGTGCCGGGCTGCTGGCCACGGTGTCGGACGGTGAACGCGGCCACAGCACCACCGCGGCCGCGGCCAAGGCGATGGCGCCCAGGCCCAGGCCTATGGGCAAGGCCCGCGACGAGCGCGCCGCCGGTGGCGGCGCCGGGCTGGGCGTGGCTGCAGGGCTTTGCACAGGCGGCGCCGACCTGGAGGCCGGGGCCGGCGAAGCAGGCGCGGCACTGGCCCAGGCGGCAGCCGGCGGCGGCACCACCACGGTGGCGTCGTCCGGCACCGCGTGACGCGCCGGCCCGGTGGGCGGCGGCGGCACGATGACGGTGCGGTCCCACTGCGAATCGGACACCGCGGGTGCCACCGGCGGGGCCAGCGGCAAGGCGGCGCGGCCCTCCAGCACGTCCAGCAGTTCGCCCACGCTTTGCGGGCGGTCTGCCGGGCGCGGGGCCAGCATCCAGTCGATGGCCCGCAGGAAACCGGGGCTGCAGCCGGGCAGCGCCAGGGTCGCCAGCGGCACCGCGTCGTCGTGCACCGCACGCGCGGTGGCCGGCGCCGGCGGGCGGCCCAACAACAGGTAGTGCAGCGTGGCGCCCAGCGCGTACAAGTCGGTCCAGGGCCCCTGCTTGACCGAGCCCACCTCGGCGTACTGCTCTATGGGTGCGTACGCCGGCTTCAGGATGGCGGTGAGCGTCTGCGTCTTGTCGTTGATGACACGCCGCGCGGCGCCGAAGTCCAGCAGCACCGGGTGGCCGTCGGGTTCGATCTGTATGTTGTCCGGCGCGATGTCGCGGTGGTACACGCCCTCGGAGTGCAACTTGTCGATGGCGCCCAGCAAGGGCTCCAGCAGCGCGCGCAGCCAGGCTTCGTCGGGCGGCTGGCCCATGTCCTGGCGCACTTCCTTGACGGTGCGGCCACGCATCACCGGCATCGCCATGTAGGCGGTGCCGTTCGCTTCCCAGAAGCGGTGCACCTTCAGCAGCGAGGGATGGTCGAAACGCGCCAGCAGCCGCGCCTCGTTGACGAAGGACTTCAGACCCAGCGCGAAGGTCTCGGCGTCGGAGCGCGAACGCAGCGACACATGCATGGTCTCGGTGCGCCCGGCCAGCGAGGCCGGCATGTACTCCTTGACCGCCACCTCGCGCTCCAGCGCGTGGTCGAAGGCCAGGTAGACGATGCCGAAACCGCCCACGCCCAGCAGGCGCAGCAGCTCAAACTCGCCCAAGCGGGTGCCCACCGGCAAGGCGCTGGGCGCATCGTGGGACGGGTGGGGGTGATCAGTCGACATCAGAATACGACAGCTTATCAGGGACTGCTCGCCGTGAAATCGCTCCGATGCGGGTGGCGCGCCGCGTGTGCGCTGCTCCACACACTGGCCGCCACCGGGCCGCTGCTGGCGGCCCTGGCTGTGGCGCCGGCGCACGCTTTCGACCTGCAAGGCCACCGCGGCGCGCGCGGCCTGGCGCCGGAGAACACCTTGGCCGGCTTTGCCGCAGCGCTGGCGCACGGCGTGACCACGCTGGAGCTGGACCTGGGCGTCACGCGCGACGGCGTGCTGGTGGTGCACCACGACCAGCGCCTGCACCCGGCCATCGCACGCAACCCGCAGGGCCAGTGGGTTGCCGCGCCCGGCGCGGCCCTGAACAGCCTGACGCTGGCCGAGCTGCAAACCTACGACGTGGGCCGCCTGCAACCCGGCAGCCGCTATGCCGCGCAATGGCCGCAGCAGCGTGCGGTGGACGGCGAGCGCATCCCCACGCTGGCGGCGCTGTTTGAATGGGTGCGCCAGCGCGGCGACACCCGGGTGCGCTTCAACATCGAAACCAAGAGCCGCCCCGACACGCCCGCGCTGACCCCCGACCCCGAGGCCTTCGCGCGCCTGGTGGCCCACGAGGTGAGGCGCCACGGCCTGGCGGCAAGGGTGACGGTGCAGAGCTTTGACTGGCGAACGCTCTCGGCCCTGCGCCGCATCGCGCCGGAGATAGAAACCGCAGCACTGACGGTGCGGCAGCCCTGGCTGGACAACCTGGGCGGCGCTGACGAAGGCCGCTGGACCGACGGCCTGCGGCTGGCCGAGCACGGCGGCTCGGTGCCGCAGCTGGTGAAGGCCTCCGGCGCGCAGATCTGGTCGCCCTTTCACGGCGAACTGGACCCGGCCCAGCTGGCCGAAGCACGGCGGCTGGGGCTGCGCGTCATCCCCTGGACCGTGAACGACCGCGCCCGCATGGACACCTTGCTGGCCTGGGGAGTGGACGGCCTGATCACCGACTACCCCGACATGGCACGCCAGGCCTTGTCGGCGCGCTGACCACGCCTGCGTTCACCCGGCCAGCGCAAACCACCCACCGGCAGACCGGGCGGCAGAGCGGTGGCAGCGCTGGAGCTGCCCCGGCCACGGCCCGGGTCCACGGGTGCGATATCTCTGTACGGCGGGTCGACGGCGCCCTAGCTGCGCTTGGCCTGTATGCGCAGCCGCGCCTCGCGGCCACGTGCCTTCCAGGCCGACACCTGGGCCTTGCGTTCCAGCGCCGTGAGCTGGTCGCGCCGGGCCTCGCGCTGCAGCTTGTGGTAGTTCGACAGCCGCTCGCTGGCCACCGCGGGCCGCACCGCGCAGCCCGGCTCGTCGTGGTGGCTGCAGTCGCGGAAGCGGCATTGCTGCGCCAGCTGCGCCACATCGTCGAACACCTCGTTCAGGCGTTGCTCGTCGCCGTCCAGACGCAAGCTGCGCAGGCCCGGGGTGTCGATGATGCAGGCGCCCTCGGGCGTGGCATGCAGCGAGCGCGCCGTGGTGGTGTGGCGGCCGCGGCCATCGCCGCCGCGCACGCCGCCGGTGAGCTGGGCGGCAGCGCCACCGCTGTCAGCGCTGGTCAGCGCACCCGTCAATGCACCCGTCAACGCATTCGTCAGCGTGCTCTTGCCGGCGCCGCTGGAGCCCAGCAGCACCAGCGTGTTGCCCGCCACCAGCCAGGGCTGCAAGACCGCACGCACGTCGTCGGCATGCGTGCCGTCCAGCGCCACCGCGCTGGCCTCGGGCGGCAGCAGGCCCTGCACCTGCGCCAGGCGTTGCTGTGCCAGCGCCGGCGCGCACAGGTCGCGCTTGCTGAGCACCACCACCGGCGTCACACCAGCCAGGCGCACCAGCGCCAGGTAGCGCTCCAGCCGGCGCAGGTTGAAGTCTTCGGTGAGGCCCATCACCAGCAAGGCGGTGTCCACGTTGCTGACGATGACCACACGCTCCACCTTGTCGCGGCCATCGTGCAGCCGGCGCGCCAGCTGGTTGATGGGTGGCAGGCGCTGCTGCACCCACCACTCGCCAAAGGCATTGCGCTGGGCCAGCACCCAGTCGCCCACCGCCAGCGCGTCGGCGTCGTCGGCCAGGGCCTGGCGCAGCGCGGGCAGTTGGCGCGCGGCATGGGCTTGATGGCCATCGTGCAAGGTCAGGCCTTCACGCTGCACTTCGGTGACACGCAGCAGTTGCAGCCCCGGGGTGTCGGGCTGCGCAGCCAGTTGCTGCATCACCGCGGGGTTCAGGCCCACGGCGCGCAGCGGCTGCAGAGAACTGAAATCGATCATGGTTCGGTTCCGGTTGGCGCCTCTTCGGAGGCACCACTTGAATGAAGACGCGGCCGCAAGCCCTGGGCGCAGCAAAGCCGCGCCCAGGCGCTGCGCCCGACGGCCAGGGTCAGGCGATGAGGCGGTTGGCTGCCGCGTGGCGGTGCGGCTCAGCGCAAGACGAAGAACACCCACGCACGGCGGCGCGGTGTGTGGTCTGCGTCAGGCGGCGAGGCCCGATAGCGTCGAAAGGGCCGGCAAGGTCATCAGCGCGCAGTGACCGGTGGTCACGGCGCCGGAGCTACAGCGAAAGAGGAAACGCCGAACTCAGCACCGGCACCCGGCAGCCAACCAGAGGGCAAGATCAACAGTCGTCGTCATGGCAGCCTCCTTGGGGTGCGGGTGGGTGGGCGGGGCGCAAGAAGCCCCGAAGAAGGCGCGCACTGTGCGCCTGCCCACCGCTGCCGTCAAGCCCGCCTTCGGTGTGCACCGCCGTGCGTTGCTCGCGCGCCACCGCCTTGCCCGCTGTGCCACCATGCCCGCCGTGAACACACCGGCGCCGGAACTGCTGCACGTTGACGAATCGCTGATCGTGGCGGTGAAGCCGGCCGGCCTGCTGGCGGTGCCGGGCCGCACCGAGCCCGACTGCCTGGCTGCGCGGGTGCAGGCGCTGTACGCCGATGCGCGCGTGGTGCACCGGCTGGACCAGGCCACCTCGGGCCTGATGCTGATGGCGCGCGGCGCGGCCATGCAGCGAAGCCTGAGCCGGGCCTTCGAGACGCGGCAGGTGCACAAGCGCTACGTGGCCATCGTCGAAGGCGTGCTCGCCGCCGACCAAGGCGACATCACCGCGCCGCTGACCGCCGACTGGCCGCAGCGGCCGCGCCAGCAGGTGCAGGCCGATGGCAAACCCGCGCTGACACGCTGGCGGGTGCTGGCGCGCCACGCCGACCACACGCGGCTGGCGCTGGAACCGGTGACCGGCCGCACGCACCAGTTGCGTGTGCACCTGGCGCATATCGGCCACCCGGTGCGCGGCGACCGCCTGTACGCGCCAGCGCCCTGGTGTGCCGAGCGCTTGTTGCTGCACGCCGGCGAACTGGCTTTTGTGCACCCGCTGCAGGGTGTCGCGATGCGCTTCAGCAGCCCCGCAGACTTCGGTTGACCGACGCAGGCGCCGCCGGCCCAGGCCGGCCTCAGCAGCGGGGGTTTTCGCGCAAGGACTGCAAGCCGGCAGCCTGGCGGCGAATGGATTCCGTCGCTCGCTGCAGGCACTGCACGCGCTCGCGCGACTTGCGGCCGAACTCCTCCAGGCTCTGGCCGCCGCCCGGGCCCTGCGCCTGCCAGATTCGCCGCATGTTGGCCTGTTCCGCCGCCTGGTTGCGCTGGTCCTGGAAATTGCGTGCACGCGCCTGCATGGCCTGACACTGCTTGCCGCCATAGCTGCAGTACAGCTGCACCTGGTAGTGGAAGGTGCTGCTGTCGGTGGTGTCCGGGCCGTAACGTTCTATGTGCTGCACGAACTGCTCCTGCAGCGAGGCCTCGGGCTGGTTGGCCAGGCTGGCCTGGCGCTCCTCGGCCGCGCGCTTGCGGGCCTGCCATTCCGCATAGCTGCGCTGGGCGATGGCCCGGCTCTCGGCCGGCGGTGACGTGATGGTGACCAGGTGCCTGTCGCCATCCACCAGGCTGACGCGTTCGGAACTCTCGTGTGCGTTGTGCGCCGGCACGAACAGCACGGTCTTGTCGTCCAGCAGCGCGATGCCGCCCTTGGCATGCATCACATAGCCCGAACCCCAACCAGGCGTCTGCAGCGGCGCTGCGTGCAGCGGCTGGCCGGTGGCGATGTCGTACAGCCGCAGGTAGTGGATGGCGTCGGCAGGGTCTTTGGAGCCTTCAGGCAACTCCTTCCATTGCACGGCCAGATGGTCTTCGCTGATCACCCGGGCGGACAGCTCCGCGCCCGGCAACGCGGGGCCGTCGTGAACGAAGTGGATGCCGCCCCTGCCAAACCCGGTACGCCCGTCCCGCTCTTCACGGCCCAGACGGGGATTGTCCAGCCTGGGGTGCCCGACGCTGGCACGTTCCAGCGCCAGCTTCTCGTCGCCCGTGGGTTTCACGGTGGTACAGCGGAAGCCGCAGTGGTGTTCCGCGATCAGCTTCCACCCCTGCACGTCGAACACGTTCTCGCTGTCAAAGACCACGAAGCGGCCCTGGCCGGCGGTGCCCCGCACCACGCCCGCGTGCTTGCGCAAACCGGCGGGTGGCTGCCACTGGCGCACGGGGTTGCCGAGGTCTTGCAGCGACAGCAGCTGCAGTTCTTCCAGGGGGCCGCCGCTGGTCTTGCTCAGCACCAGGTCGTTGCCGAAGAAGGCCAGCAGCCCCAGACCTGGGAACTGGGCAACCAGAGCGCCGTCCTCGTACACGTCGGTGCAGGTGGCTCCGCCGCGGTCCTCGAAGCCAAAGGCCACATGGCGGCCGTCCGCAGACAGCGACACGGTCTTGTAGTCGCCACGCAAGGCCACGGCATGCCGGCCCACGGCCCGCTGGGCATAGGGCGTGCGCTGCGCCCGCGCCACGTAGTACAGGCGCAGGGGCTGTAGGCTCTGGGTGTCCCACAGGATGGCGCGGCGGCTGCTGCCGAACACGTCATCCGGCGACGAGGTCCAGGTCTCCACCGACAGCATGCGGTGGTTGGCAGCCACGTTCAGTGTCGGCTGGGTGTAGTGGTAGGCACTGCCCGGTACCGGCGCCGGCGTGCCGGCCGGCAGGCTGCCGGGCTTTGCGGCACACACCGAAGGCGGCTGAGTCTGGGTCTGGGCGTGGACCGCAGCCCCCAGCAAGGCGCTGCCGGCCACCGCAAGGCCCGCAAGCAGTTGTCGATGGCGGGCGGCCCATCGTGTGCGCATGGTCAGGCTCCCTTTGAAGTTCAAGGTCGATACCGCCTGAACGTGCGCGGCGGCCGCACCATAACGCCTGGCTGCCGGCAGCGGCCACGGCGGCGGCGTGCAAGCCCGTGAATTGCTGCCGCCACCGGCGCGCGATGCGGCGCCGCACGCAGCGCGTATGCTGGCTGCCATGAAACAGCATCTGCACATCATCACCGGCGCCTCGCGCGGCCTGGGCCATGCCGTCGCCACGGCGCTGCTCCAGACCCAGCCGCCTGCCGCACAACACCTGCTGTTGATCTCGCGCCAGGCGCCGACGCTGGCGGTGCCCGATGGCGCGACGGTGGAACACTGGCCCGCCGACCTGGCCGACAGCCTGGCGCTGGCCGACCGTTTGCAGCAGTGGCTGGGCGCCCTGCCCGGCGAACGCTACGCCTCGGCCACACTCATCAACAACGCCGGCGTCGTGTCGCAACTGGCGCCGCTGTCGGCGGTGGCCGGCAGCGACCTCGTCAACGCCTTGCGCGTGGGGCTGGAAGCACCCACGCTGCTGAGCGCAGCCTTCCTGCGCGCCACCGAGCACTGGACCGTGCCGCGCAAGCTGCTGCTGGTGTCTTCCGGCCTGGGCCGCCGCGCCATGGCCGGCAGCGCCTCGTACTGCGCCGCCAAGGCCGGCATGGACCACCTGGCCCGCGCGCTGGCGCTGGAAGAAGCCGCCAAGCCCCACGGCGCGCGTGTGGTGTCGCTGGCGCCGGGGGTCATCGCCACCGACATGCAGGCGCAGTTGCGCGGCGCCGACCCGACCCTGTTCCCGGACCGCGAGCGTTTTGTCGCGCTGCAGGCCAACGGCCAGTTGGACAGCCCGGCCGAGGCGGCGGCCAAGCTGCTGCGCTACCTGGCCAAACCCGGCTTCGGCGAGCAGCCGGTGGGCGACGTGCGAGACGCCTGATGCGCCACATCGCCCGCATCGCCGCGCTGCGCCGGCTGCTGGCGCTGACCCCGCACCCGGAAGGCGGCCAGTTCCGCGAGATCTTTCGCTCGTCGGCCCGCGTCACCACCGACGACGGCCGCGGCGGGCGCAGTGCGCTGACCACCATAGACTTTCTGCTGGCGCACGGCGAACACTCGGCCTGGCACCGCGTGGCCTCCGACGAGGTCTGGCACCTGCTGGAGGGCGGTCCCTTGATGTTGTGGGTGCTGTCGCCGGCGCTGGACCGCGTGCAGGCGCTCAAGCTGGCGCCGGTGGACGAACAAGGCGCGCGGCCGCGCCAGGTGGTGCCGGCCGGCTGGTGGCAGGCGGCCGAACCCGCCGGCCCCTTCGCCTACGTGGGCGCCACGGTAGGCCCCGGCTTCGAGTTCGACGACTTCAGGCTGGGCCGCGACGAAGCCGCCGTGGCGCCCGCCCTGCAAGCGCGCTGGCCCGAGCTGCTGCGCCTGTTGTGAGCGCCCCCAGGGCCGGCAGCGGTCAGTACAGCTGCTGGCGGTAGGCCTCGGCCCGCTTGGGCTGCGCCGGGTCGGGCGGCGGCAGCTTCTTCTGTTCGCCCAGCATGGCGGCCAATGTCGGCACGGTGTCGGGGTCGGCCCAGGTGTCGGGCTGCCACAGGCCGGCGCGCAGTATGGGCCGGGCGCAGTGGCCGTAGACCTCGTCGATCTCCACGATGGTGGCCAGCTTGGGCAGCTTGCCCTGCAGCGGCATGCTTGCCAGCAGCTCGGGGTCGGTGCTCAGGAAGGCGCGGCCGTTGACGCGCACCGCCTCATCCACCGGCGGCACCAGGAAGATCAGGCCTATGTGCGGGTTCTGCAGCAGGTTGCGGTGGCCGTCTACGCGGCGGTTGCCTGGCCGGTCGGCGATGGCCAGCGTGCGGTCGTCCAGGATGTGCACGCTGCCCGCCGGGTCGCCCTTGGGCGAAACGTCGCAATGGCCCTGGGCGTTGGCGGTGGCGATCAGGAAAAACGGCGAGCGGCGTATGAACTGCGCCATCAGCGGCGTGAGGTGGGGGGTGTGCTTGGTGCGTATGAACTCGCTGGGCTCGCCGTTGACGGCATACACCTGCTCCAGCGTGGCCAGTCGGTGCCGGCGCAGGCGGTCGATCAAGGCGGGGCTGCCGCGGTCCGTGTTCACACCAGCCCCAGCTTGGCCGCCAGCCCGATGCGTTGCAGCTTGCCGGTGGCGCCCTTGGGGATCTCGGTGAGGATGAGGATCTTCTTGGGCACCTTGAAGTCGGCGGCCCGCGTGGCCACGAAAGCCTGCAACACCCGCTCGTCGGCAGTGTGGCCTTCGCGCAGCACCACGGCCGCGGCCACCTCCTCGCCCAGCTTGGGGTGCGGCATGCCGAAACACACCACCTGCGCCACCGCCGGGTGGTCCATCAAAATCTCGTCCACCTCGCGCGGGCTGACCTTTTCACCGCCGCGGTTGATGATTTCCTTCAGGCGCCCGGTGAGGCTGACGTAGCCCTCTTCGTCCATCTGGCCCTGGTCGCCGGTGCGGAACCAGCCCGCGGTGAAGGCCTCGGCGTTGGCCTTGTCGTTGTTTTCGTAGCCGCGCGTGACGTTGGGGCCACGGATCACGATTTCGCCTATGGCGCCTGGCGGCAGCAGTTGGCCATCTTCCCCCAGTATGGCCACCTCGGGCCCCGCCGCCAGGCCCACGCTGCCGGGCTTGCGCACCGCCGGCGGCAGCGGGTTGCTGGCCATCTGGTGGGCGGCTTCGGTCATGCCGTAGCTTTCTATCAGCGGCGCGCCGAACACGGCTTCCAGCTCTCGTATCACCTGCGGCGGCATGGACGACGACGACGAACGTATGAAGCGCAGCGGGTGGCGCGCGATCACCTCGGCGTTCTTGGCGGCCCGCGTCAGGATGGCCTGGTGCATGGTGGGCACCGCCGTGTACCAACTGGGCGCGGCCTCGTCCATCCAGGCGAAGAACTTCAGTGCATTGAAGCCCGGTGTGCAGAACACCTGCGAGCCGGCCGCCAGCGGCGCCAGCACGCCCGCGATCAGGCCGTGGATGTGGAACAGCGGCATGATGTTCAGCCCGCGGTCGGCCGGCGTGAAGGCCAGCGTGCGCGCGATGTGCTGGGCGCTGGCGGCCAGGTTGGCCTGGCTCAGCGGCACGATCTTGGGCCGCGAGGTGGTGCCCGAGGTGTGCAGCACCATGGCCACGTCGTCGGGCTGGGCCGCGCCGGGCCGGACGTCGTCGTGCTTCACCGCCTCGCCGTTGAACGGGGCGGCGGGCCGCAGCGTGAAGCTGCCGGCGCCTTCCTGCAATTGCGGCAACAGCTCGACGATGGGCACCCCCAGGCGCTGCGCCACCTCCACCGCCGGCGAGCTGCTGCCGGCTTCCACGATGAGCGCGCGTGCGTTCAGGTCCGACAGGTAGAACTCGAACTCGTCAGCACGGTAGGCCGGGTTCAGCGGCGCGGTGGCCACGCCGCAGGCGGCGGCCAGGAAACACGCCGCCATCTCCGGCCCGTTGGGCAGCACGATGGCCACCCGCTGGTGGCGGCCCACGCCCAGCGCCGCCAGGTCGGCCAGCGTGCGTGCGCTCAAGGCGCGCAACTCGCCATGGCTCAGCGTCAGGCGCCCGGGGGCGCTGAGCGCCGGGGCGTTGGCGGGAATGCGCTGCAGCAGCGCGTTCAGGGTGCGTTCCATCTTCACTTCCTAGACTGCCTGTTGGTGCGCCGGGCGGCGCTCAGCCCATCCACACGCCGGTGGCCAGCGCCGTCTGCACCAGGGCGTGGTCCGGCGGCACGGGGCGGCTCTTGCCGGCCACCTCGTCCAGCGGCACGTCGATGCAGGCTTCGCCGCGCAAGGCCACCATGCGCCCGGTGCGGCCGGCCTGCACCAGCTGCGCCGCGCCGTGGCCGAAGCGGGTGGCCAGCACGCGGTCGTAGGCGGTGGGCGTGCCGCCGCGCTGCACATGGCCCAGCTGCGTGGTGCGCACTTCGCTTTGCACCAGCGGCTGCAGCGCGCGCTGCAGGACATGGCCCACGCCGCCCAGGCGCAGCGGGTCGGGGCTGTCGGCCACCGTGGCCTGCACCGTGAGGCCCTGGCCGGCCAGTTGCGCGCCTTCGGCCACACAGATCAGCGTCCAGCCCGGGCCTTTTGTCTCGCGCTCGCGCACCACCGCAGCCAGGCCTTCGATGCCGAACGGGCGCTCGGGGATGAGGATGGCGTCGGCGCCGCCGGCCAAGCCGCCTTCCAGCGCGATCCAGCCGGCGTAGCGCCCCATGGTCTCGATGATCATGGCGCGGCCGTGGCTGCGCGCGGTGGTCGCCAGGCGGTCCAGCGCCTCGGCCACCACCGCCACCGCGCTGTCGAAGCCGAAGGTACGGTCGGTCAGCGGCAGGTCGTTGTCTATGGTCTTGGGCACGCCCACCACCGGCAGGCCCAGGCGGTGGAAGCGGTAGGCGATGTCCATGGTGCCGTCGCCGCCTATGGCCACCAGCGCATCCAGCCCCAGTTCACGGGCGTAGGCCAGCGCCTCGGCGCTGTGGTCGGCGCCCTGCCAGCGGAAGGGGTCGCAGCTGTTGTGCGTGCCCAGGATGGTGCCGCCTTCGGCCAGGATGCCGTCCACATCCGCCGCAGCCAACGGGCGCACACGCCGGGCCAGCAGGCCGTGGAAGCCGCGTTCTATGCCGGTGACGCGGGCACCGCACTGGCGGTGCAGCGCCAGCGTGACGGCGCGTATGACGGCGTTCAGCCCCGGGCAGTCGCCGCCGCCGGTGAGTATGCCTACGTGCACCTGCTGTCCTCTCTTACTCTGCCTGTCTTTGCTCAGCCCTTGAGCCAGGCGCCCAGGTCGGCCTGCAGTTGCGCCAGGTCGGCCTGGCGGGTGTACATCATGTGCCCGGCGTCGTAGTAGCGGTGCTGCACCCGCGCCAGCACGTCCGCCGGCGCGTCCAGCTGGGCCAGCGACCAGTCGCTGGCGCTGTAGGGCGTGCCCAGGTCGTAGCGGCCGCTGGCGGCCAGCACCTTCAGGTGCGGGTTGCGGCGCAGCACACGCGCCAGGTCGGGGCTGGTGCTGGTGAAGCCCATGCGGTCTTCACGTTCGGCGGCGCCGCGCATCCAGTTCCAGCCGCGGTTGACCTCGGGGTTGAACACCTCGTAGCGCTCCTGCAGGTCCAGGCCCAGTTCGGCGTAGTAGGCCAGCGCGGCCGAGGTGTAGGCCGGGACGATGGCGTCCATGCCGGGGTCGAACTCCCAGTCGCGCGAGCGGCTGGCGGCCATGGGGCCGGTGGCGCGGGCGTCCAGCCGGCCGACGATCTGCCCGCGCGAGCGCAGGGCCTCGAAGAAGTAGGTCTGGTCGGCGATGCGCAGGTTCTTCTCTTCCACCAGCGCCAGCGGCAGGCCGGTCAGCTCGGCCAGGCGGCGGGCCACGCGGCTGCGGCGCCGGCCGTCCAGCCGGGCCCCGGCCAGCAGCGCCGCAGCGTAGTCTTCGGCCACAAAGGCCTCGGCGGCGCTGCGCGCGGCTTCCGGCGAAGCCGCCAGCGGCCCCTTCAACAGGCCGTGGTACTGCGCCACATTGGCAAAACCCGGCAGGAACAGCGTGTACGGCAGGTCGTTGGCCGGCGTGAACACGATGCTCTGCAAGTCCATCGCACAGCTCACCAGGATGACGCCGGCCAGCGGCACGCCCAGCTCCTGCAGCTGGTTGGCGATGGCGGCACCGCGTGTGGTGCCGTAGCTTTCGCCGGCCACGTACACCGGCGCGCCCCAGCGGCCATGGCGGGTGAGCCAGCTGCGTATGACCTCGGTCAGCGCCGCCACGTCGCCGTCCACCGACAGCATGCGCTTGCGCGTGGCCTCGCTGGCGGTGGTGGACCAGCCGGTGTGCGGCGGGTCCACGAACACCAGGTCGAAATGGCGCAGCCAGTGCTGCGGGTTGTCTTCCACGGCAAAGGGCGGTGCCCCGGCCGAGCCGTCGTCCGGCACCACCACGCGCTTGGGGCCCAGCGCGCCCAGGTGCAGCCACACCGAGGTGGAGCCGGGCCCGCCGTTGAAGGCGAAACACACCGGGCGCGTGCGCGGGTCGGCGCCCTGCTGCTGGTAGGCGATGGTCAGCACCGCCGCCGCGGGCTGGCCGGCGGGGATGGCGTCCGGCGCCTCGCCGCCGGTGCTGGCCACCGGCTGGAAGGCCGCGGTCACCCGGTAGTCCAGCTGCGCCGCCCCGCTGCCTACCGAGGCACTGCGCTCAGTGGCCGGGCGCGCCAGCAGCTTCTCCACCCGCTCGCGGCGGTGCTTGTTGGCGTCGGCGGGCGGGGTGGGCGTGGTATCGGGCATGGGCGCGGGCAGGCAGAAGCTGATGGACGGGGAACGACCACCGGGCCGGCCGGCGGGCGCGCGAACCCGCGACGTTAACGCACCACAGCCGCCGCACGACGACCCCGCCGCCGGTGCGGCGGCTGCAGATAATGCCGGCCATGGACCCCCGCGCCTCCCGTCTGCTGCGACTGTTCGTGACCGGCCTGCTGGCCGCGCTGCCGCTGGCGGCCACCATCACCATCATCTGGTGGGCCCTGCACCTGCTGCTGCAGTTGGTGGGCCCCGCCAGCCCGGTGGGCACCGTCCTGGGCTTCATAGGCCTGGGCGTCACCGGCTCGGGGGTGGTGGGTTACCTGCTGGGCCTGCTGCTGCTGGCGGCCGGGCTGGTGGGCCTGGGCGTGCTGGTGGAAGCCGGGCTGCAGCGCGGCCTGGCGCGTTTGCTGGACAGCGCGGTACGCAGCATCCCGGTGGTGCGCACGGTGTACGACCTGATGCACCGCATGGTGGCGCTGTTCCGCCAGCGCGACGAGGAAGGCACGCGGGCCATGAGCCCGGTGTGGTGCCACTTCGGCGGCCCGGGCGGCGCCGCGGTGCTGGGCCTGCTGTCCAGCCCGCAGGCGGTGGACGTGGCCGGCCAGCGCTGCCTGGCGGTGCTGGTGCCCACCGCGCCGGTGCCGGTGGGCGGCGGCCTGCTGTACGTGCCCGAACACTGGGTCACGCCGGCGCCGCTGGGCGTGGAGGCCTTGACCAGCCTGTACGTGTCCATGGGCGTGACCTCGCCGCAGCACCTGCCGCTGGCGCCGCCGGTGCCCCCGGCCCCGGCGGCACCCGACGAAGCCTCGCCGGCGACGGCCGCGGATCAGCCTGCGGCGGCGCCGCCGGACAACCAGCCGGCGTAACGCGCCAGGTCCACGTTGCCGCCGCTGAGCACCACGCCCACGCGCAGGCCGCGCACGTCCAGCACGCCTTCCAGTACCGCCGCGGCCGCCAGGCAGCCGGTGGGTTCCAGCACCTGCTTGCAGCGCTCGGCAAAGAACCGCATGGTGCGCACCAGCTGATCGTCGCTGACGGTGACGATGCGCTCCACATGGCGCTGTATGACCGGGAAGGTCAGCCGGCCGCTGTGCTGGGTCTGCGCACCGTCGGCAATGGTGCGCGGGGTTGCTATGTGCACGATCTCGCCGCGCGCCAGGCTTTGCTGGGTGTCGTTGCCGGCCTCCGGCTCGACACCGATGACGCGAATGCCCGGCGCCGCGTGCTGGGCCGCGACCGCACAACCGGAGATCAAGCCGCCACCGCCCACGCACACCACCAGCAGGTCCAGCTCGCCGGCCTGCTGCAGCAACTCGCGCGCGGCGGTGCCCTGCCCGGCCATCACGTCGGCGTGGTCGTAGGGCGGGATCAGCGTCATGCCGCGCTGCTCGGCCAGGCGGCGGCCTATGGCTTCGCGGTCCTCGGTGTAGCGGTCGTACAGCACCACCTCGCTGTCGGCGCGCCCGGCCTGGTAGCCGCGGGTGCCGGCCAGCTTGGCCGGTGGGCTGTCGTGCGGCATCACGATGACCGAGGGCATGTCCAGCAGGCGCGCCGCCAGCGCAATGGCCTGCGCATGGTTGCCGGAGGAAAACGCGATCACGCCGGCACGCCGCTGCGCCGGCGAAAAACGCGCCAGGGCGTTGTAGGCGCCGCGAAACTTGAAGGCACCCATGCGCTGCAGGTGCTCGCACTTGAAGAACAGCTGCGCGCCGCAGCGCTCATCTGCCGTGCGCGAGCGCAGCACCGGCGTCAAGTGGGCCACGCCGTTCAGCCGCTGGGCAGCGGCTTCTATGTCGGCGGCGGTGATCGCAAGCTCGCTCATGCTTCGTTTCCGGAAGGAAGGCCGGGTGACGGGTCCGCCAGCGGGCCTTGAAAGCCCGCGCGACGAAAAGTCAGCACCAGCGTGTCGCGCCAGGCGGGTTCGCCGGGCTGCAAGGGTTGTATGGGTGTGGTTTCGTGTATGACGCGCTCGTCGTCCAGCAGCAGCACCGACCAGGGTTCGTGCAGCAGGAAGCGCACGCCCTGCGGGCCACGGGCGTCGAAGACGCGGGTCTCGCCGCCCTTGACCGCCTGGCGCTGCACCAGCACCACCGCCACCAGGTCCACGCCGTCGCGGTGGGCGCCCTCCGGCGTGGGCCGGCCTATGCCGCCTTCGGTGTCTATGCGAAAGGCATGGGCTTCCACATGCCAGCGCGCCTCGCCGCCGCGCAGGCCAGTGGCCACGCCGGCCAAGGCCGCCAGCAGCGCCGCCCAGGCCGGGTCGGCCGACAACACCGGCGGCAGCGGATCGAACCAGCGTTCGATGCCGCCGTGCAAGGCGTTGTACTCCACCGGCTGCCAGTGGGCGCGGTGCGGCACGGGCTGCACCGTGCCGTCCTGCACCACGAAGCAGCCATGCCGGCGCCGGCGGTAGCGGCCGCCGTCCAGCAGGTGGGCGTCCGGCGGGAGATCGTCCCACAGCGCCGTCCAGGCCGCCGTCTGCGGCGGCTGCAGGCCGGCCAGGCGGAGCAGCGATGCCGCTTCCAGCACCGCCCAGCCGGCGCCTGCCAGCTGCGCCGGAAGATCGACCAAGGCGGTCAGGGGCGGGGGCGGTGAGGTGCTCATGGCGGGGCGGCAAGCGGGCGGCTGCCATTTTGAGCCAGACCCGGGCCGACCCCGAGGCAAGCTTGTCCACACCGGCGTAGCATGCAGGCAGCGGCCGCGATGCGTTCGTCACGGCCACGTTCAAGCTGGCCCAGGAGGTGCTTGCCATGCGCCTGCCGACTTCCTCTTCCCGTGCCGCCGCCGTGGTGCTGGCGGGCCTGTTGTCGCTGCTGACCGGCTGCGCCCAGTTGCCCATGCTGCGCGATCCGGGCGCGGCCTTGGCTGATCACCTGTTCGACACGCGCGCCTTCGCCGTGCCCGACGCCACGCAGGTGTTTGCCATGAGCGACGAGATGCGGCTCTGGGCTGACGAACAACTGACGCCGCGCACCCGCCACAGCGACCCGCGGCGGATGCTGATCGAGGCACTGTACGGCGAGCGTGCGCTGCGCTACGACGCCAGCCACACGCGCAACGCCGCCGAAGCCTTCCAGGCGCGTGCCGGCAACTGCCTGTCGCTGGTCATCATGACGGCCTCGTTCGCCCGCCACCTGAACCTGCCGCTGACCTTCCAGCGGGTACTGGCCGATGAGATGTACACGCGCGAAGGTGCGCTGACCATGGTGAACGGCCATGTGAACCTGGTGCTCAGCCGCAACAGCAGTTATGGCAGCCTGGACTTGATGCCCTCGCTGACCGTGGACTTTGTGCCTCCGGCCGAGCGCCGCGGCAACGCGACGCAGGCCATCACCGAGCGCACCATCGTGGCCATGTTCCAGAACAACCGCGCCGCTGAAGCACTCGTGGCCGGCGAGTTGGACGAGGCCTACGCCTGGGCCCGCGCAGCGGTGCTGCAGGACCCCGCGTTCCACCCGTCGTTGAACACGCTGGCGGTCATCTACCGGCGGGCTGGCCACCAGGCGCTGGCGGAAAACACGCTGCGCGGCCTGCTGCGAGAGCATCCGCGTTACGTCGCCGCGCTGGTGAACCTGGTCGAACTGCTGCGCCACCAGGGCCGCACCGACGAAGCCGCCCCGCTGGCGCTGCAGCTGGCGGCCTTGCAGCCCACGCCGCCTTTTCACCACCATGCACTGGGCATGGCGGCGCTGGAGCAAGGCCGTTGGGACGATGCCCGGCGCGAGTTCCTGCAAGAGCTTCGCCTGCAGCCCTTCCAGCACGAGGTGCACCACGCCCTGGCCCAGGCCCTGTGGCGCCTGGGCGACACCACCGGCGCCATACGCCACCTGGGCCTGGCCAGCGACTACAGCACCACCATGGCCCACCGGGGCCGCTACGCCGCCAAGCTGCAGCATCTGCGGTCGGAAACGGGCTTGCGCCTGCAGTGAGCTCGCCGCAATGCGGCGTGAACAAGCGCCGGCTTTGTGGCCCTGCGTCACCGGGCGGCCCTGCGGACACGCTACGCTTCGCCCCCGTGAGCACCGTACCCGAAGCCAAAAAGCCCAATCCGCTGCTAGAGATCGGCATCACGATCCTGCTGCCGGCCCTCATCCTGATGCAGCTCAGCGGCGAAGCGCGGCTGGGGCCTACGCGCGCCCTGCTGCTCGCGCTGGCCTTTCCGCTGGGCTGGGGCGTGTGGGACGCGTTCAAGCGCCACAAGCTCAACTGGTTTGCCGTGCTGGGCGTGATCAGCACGCTGCTGACCGGCGGCATAGGCCTCCTGGCGCTGGACCCGAAGTGGCTGGCGGTGAAGGAAGCCGCGGTGCCGGGCCTGATCGGCCTGGTGGTGCTGGGCTCCACCTGGACACGCAACCCGCTGATCCGCCTGTTGGTGTTCAACGCCACGCTGTTCGACACCGACCGTGTGCACAAGGCGCTGGCCGAGCGCGGCAACCAGGCCGCTTTCGAGACGCGGCTGCGCACCGGCACGCTGCTGCTGGCCGCTACCTTCGCCTTCTCGGCGGTGGCCAACTACGTGCTGGCGCGCTGGGTGGTCACCAGCCCGGCCGGCACCGAGGCCTTCAACGAAGAGCTGGGCCGCATGACGCTGCTGAGCTACCCGGTCATTGCCATCCCGTCCATGGTGATGATGATGGCGCTGCTGCTGTGGCTGGCGCGCGGCGCCAAGACACTCACCGGCCTGGACCTTGCCGACATGCTGCGGGGCTGACACCGGCGCGGCCGGCCGTCACCCCCCGGCTTGCGGGGTAGGAATTCCAACACCTGGGCTGGCAGGCACCTGACTAAAATCGTGCAGTTCTCAACGCGAGCCGACGCCGCTTCCCGACGTACCATGCCGCCGCTCGAGCCCCACCAAGCCGTACCGGCTTCACCCGCCGGGTGGTGCCGGCGCCGCTGGCTCACAGGCACCGCCCTGCTGGCACTGGGCGCCCGCCCGTGGGCGCCGGCCTATGCGCTGGAACGGCCCACCGGCCCGGTGGTGCTCACCGTGGCCGGGCGGTTGCGGCTGACCAACGAAGGCGACCGCTCCGACTTCGACATGGCCATGCTGGAGGCCCTGCCGCAAACCAGCTTCTCCACGCGCACCCCGTGGTACCCGCAGGCCCGGCGCTTCACCGGCCCGCTGGTGCGCGACGTGATGGCCGCCGTCGGGGCCCAGGGCACGACGCTGCGCCTGATCGCGCTGAACGACTACCGCGTGGACATGCCCATGGACGACGTGCAGCGCCACGACGTGGTGCTGGCCCGGCTGCTGGACGACCGGCCCATGGCCGTGCGCGACAAGGGCCCGCTGTTCGTCATCTACCCCTTTGATGCGCGGCCCGAGCTGCGCAGTGCGGCCTACTACGCCCGCTCGGCATGGCAGCTCAGGACGATCGAGGTGCTTTGAACGCAGCTTCGCCACTGCGCTTCTCCTGGCTGGGCCTGGTCGGTGTGGGCCTGGCTTTGGTGCTGCTGGCGGTGGCCATGGTGCAGACGCGCCAGTTTTCGCTGCTGCGCCACGCCGTGACCAGCGGCGACGACTTCGTCGTGCTGTCCATCTACCAGGCCGAGACCGAGTACCTGCGCATGCGCGAGCAGTGGCGGCTGGCGGCACTGGCCGACCCGGCCTCGTCCGAAGACACGCTGCGACTGCGCTACGAGATCTGGGTCAGCCGCATCGAGCTGCTGCGTGCCGACCGGCCGCGGCGGCTGATCCAGGCGCACGACGAGTACCAGCAGACCCTGCGCGACATCGACGGTTTCATCGCCGCGGCCGACCGCGCCTTCGGCGCGCAGGCGCAGACGGCGTTGACCCCGGTGTTCCTGCAAGCCCTGATGCCGGCGCTGGACGGGTTGGGGCCGCCGCTGCACGCCATGTCGCTGAGCGCCGCGCACCGCGTCGCCGAACATGCCGAAGCGCGCACCCAGGCGGTGCGCGAGCAGAACCAGCTGGGCCTGTCGCTGACGCTGTTCCTTTCGGTGCTGACGCTGGCCTTCGCCTTCATCGCGCTGCGCCAGGTGCACACGCTGCGCCAGCGGCGGCTGGCGCTGGAGCAGCTGGCCGAAAGCCTGCGCCAGGCCCGGCGCGACGCCGAGGCGGCCAGCGAGGCCAAGAGCGCCTTCCTGGCCAACATGAGCCACGAGATACGCACGCCCTTCCACGGCCTGATGGGCATGCTGTCGCTGCTGCGCGAAACCGGGCTGTCGCCGCGCCAGATCGACTACCTGCGCACCGCCACCGAAAGTGCCGACCACCTGCTGGCGCTGCTCAACGACATCCTGGACATGTCGCAGCTGGAAAGCGGCCGCATGGCCCTGGCGCCGGTGCCGGTGGAGCTGCGCTCGCTGCTGCGCGATGTCGAGGCGCTGATGCGCCCGCAGGCCCACGCCAAGTCGCTGGCGCTGCACATGGACGCCGACCCGACGGTGCCCGAGCGCGTGGTCGCCGACCCAACCCGGCTCAAGCAGATCCTGTTCAACCTGCTGTCCAACGCCATCAAGTTCTCGGACCGCGGCGCGGTGGTGCTGGACGTGCGCCTGCGCCGCGACGGCAACACCGCACCGCCGCAGCTGGAGTTTGCCGTCACCGACACCGGCATAGGCATGGACGAAGCCACGCTGGCGCGGCTGTTCAACCGCTTCGTGCAAGGCGACAACTCGCGCTCGCGCCGCCACGGCGGCAGCGGGTTGGGGCTGGAGATCTCGCGCAACCTGGCGCGGCTGATGGGTGGCGACATCACCGCGCGCAGCAAGCCGGGCGACGGCAGCAGCTTCGTGCTGCACATGCCGCTGAACCTGCCCGCCGAACCCGCGGCCGATGGCACGCAGCGGCCGGCCGCCAACAGCCCGAGGCCGCTGCAGGTGCTGGTGGCCGAAGACCACCCGGTCAACCGCCAGTACCTGGCGGCGCTGCTGGAAAACCTGGGCCACGAGGCGCACTTCACCGCCAACGGCGAAGAGGCGCTGCGCGCCGCGCGCGACCGGCTGTTCGACGTGGTGCTGATGGACTTGCACATGCCGGTGCTGGACGGCGTGGCCGCCACGCGCGCCATACGCGCCCTGCCCGACCGCGCGCGCTCCACCGTGCCCATCGTGGCGCTCACCGCCGACGCCTTCAGCGAAACCCGCGAACGCTGCCTGGTCGCCGGCATGAACGACTTCCTGACCAAGCCGGTCAGCCCGCAGAAGCTGGCGGCCACGCTGCGCCGCCTGTTCGGCGCCACCGGCGGCGCGGTGCCGGGCCTGGAAGCCGGCGAGCCCGAGGCCGCGCCGGCCCGCGCCCCCGAGACCGCGCCGGCCGCCGCCCCCACGCCGCCGGCCGCGACGCCGCTGATAGACCCGTCGGCCCTGGGCATTGCCCTGCAGGCCATGCCGCGCGACCGGCTGGCGGCCTTGATCGACGATTTTCTGAACCAGGGCCCACAAACCGTGCAGCGGCTGCGCACCGCGGTGCGCGACGCCCAGCCGCTGGAGCTGCGCGTCAACGCCCATGCCGCCAAGGGCGCGGCGCTGAACCTGGGCATGTCCGCGCTGGCCGCCACCGCCGAGGCCTTGCAGGAAGGCGCCGCGCACCTGCCGGCGCACGAGATCGCGCGCCTGGTGCAGCGCTACGAAGAGCTGCTGCCGGCCACCCGCCAGGCCTTGGTCGGCATGGGCTTGCTGAGCAGCGCGCAGCGCAGCCCGGCCACGCCGTGAAGGCCGCCGCCGGCGGCGGCTCTTAAACGATCACCGGCTCCGGCTCCAGCCGTATGCCGAAGCGCCCGTAGACCGATTCCTGGATGGCGCGCGCCAGCGTGACCACTTCGGCACCGCTGGCGCCGCCGCGGTTGACCAGCACCAGCGCCTGCCTGTCGTAGACGCCGGCGCGGCCCACGCTCTTGCCCTTCCAGCCGCAGGCATCTATCAGCCAGCCGGCCGCCAGCTTGCAGCTGCCGTCGGGCAGCGGGTAGTGCACCACCTCGGGGTCGCGGCCGATGATGTCGCGGCACTGCTCGGGCGTGACCACCGGGTTCTTGAAGAAACTGCCGGCATTGCCTATCACCGCCGGGTCGGGCAGCTTGGCGCGGCGCACGGCGCACACCCAGTCGAAGATGGTGCGGGCTTCGGGCTCCAGGATGCCGGTCTCGGCGCGCTTGCGCTCCAGGTCCAGGTAGCCCAGCACCGGCTGCCAGGGCTTGGGCAGGCTAAGGCGCACCCGCGTGATGACGCTCTTGCCGGCCAGGCCGGCGAAGCCGCCCTGTTTGAACACGCTGTCGCGGTAGCCGAAGCGGCAGGCGGCGGCGTCCAGCGTCACGCTGCGGCCGGTGACCAGGTCCACCGCGTCCAGCGAGTGGAAGCGGTCCTTCAGCTCCACGCCGTAGGCGCCTATGTTCTGCACCGGAGCCGCACCCACCGAGCCCGGGATCAAGGCCAGGTTCTCCAGCCCCGGCCAGCCCTGTTGCAGCGTCCAGTCCACCAGCTGGTGCCAGTTTTCGCCGGCGCCGGCCTCCACCACCCAGGCGTCGGCCGTCTCGACCACCAGGCGCCGCCCCGGCACCTCCACCTTCAGCACCACACCGGGCAGGTCGCGGGTCAGCACCACGTTGCTGCCGCCGCCCAGCACAAACTTGGGCTCGCGGCCGTACGCCGGGTGGTCCAGCACACGCCGCACGTCGGCGTCGCCGGTGATGCGCACCAGCGTCGCGGCCACGGCCGGCAGGCCGAAGCTGTTGTGCTCGCGCAGGCTGGCACGCTGTGAAACCTGCAAGGCAAGCGGGGCCGCGGGGGTGGCGCTGGAGTTGACCATGGCAGAATTTTCCCGCAGAACGCATCCCCTGTACGCCCAACAACACGAATCACCATGCCCAGTTTCGACGTCACCATAGAAGCCGACCAGGTCGAGCTGCGCAACGCCGTGGAGCAGGCCAACAAGGAAATCGGCAACCGTTTCGACTTCAAGGGCTCCAGCGCCCAGGTCGAACTCACCGAAAAAAGCGCCAAGGAGCGCGAATTGGCGTTGCTGGCCGACAGCGACTTCCAGCTGCAGCAGGTGCGCGACGTGCTGGTGGGCCGCCTGGCCAAGCGCAACGTGGACGCGCGCTTTGTCGACTTCTCCGGCAAGCCGCAGAAGCTGGGCGGCGACAAGCTCAAGCTGGCCGCCCCGGTGGCCAACGGCGTGGCTGCCGACCAGGCCAAGAAGATGCAGGCCACGTTGAAGGCCGGCAAGCTCAAGGTGCAGGCCGCCTTCCAGGGCGATGCGCTGCGCGTCACCGGTGCCAAGCGCGACGATCTGCAGGCCGCCATCGCCCTGCTGCGCAAGGAGTTCAGCGAGCTGCCGCTGGGCTTCGGCAACTTCCGCGAATAGACCCCCCGGCTGCGCGCCGTCGCGCGGGCCGCATGGAGCGAGACAAGAGCATGGACCTGAACTTCACCACCGAGCAACTGGCCTTCCGCCAGGAAGTGCGGCAATGGGTGGCGGCCAACCTGCCGGCCGACATCAGCCACAAGGTGCACAACGCGCTGCGCCTGAGCCGCGACGACCACCAGCGATGGGCCAGGATACTCGGCGCCAAGGGCTGGCTGGGCTGGGGCTGGCCCAAGCAGTTCGGCGGCCCGGGCTGGAACGCCATACAGCGCCACCTGTTCGAGGAAGAGTGTGCGCTGGCCGGCGCGCCGCGCGTCATCCCCTTCGGGCCGGTGATGGTGGCGCCGGTCATCATGGCCTTTGGCAGCCCCGAGCAGCACAAGCGCTTCCTGCCCGGCATCGCCAGCGGCGAGGTCTGGTGGAGCCAGGGCTACAGCGAGCCCGGCGCCGGCTCGGACCTGGCCAGCCTGAAGACAAGGGCCGAACGCCGGGGCGACAAGTACATCGTCAACGGCCAGAAAACCTGGACCACGCTCGGCCAGTACGGCGAATGGATCTTCTGCCTGGTGCGCACCAGCAGCGAAGGCAAGCCGCAAACCGGCATCAGCTTCCTGCTGATAGACATGAAGAGCCCGGGCATCACCGTGCGCCCCATCATCCTGATGGACGGCGAACACGAGGTGAACGAAGTCTGGTTCGACAACGTCGAGGTACCGGCCGAGAACCTGATTGGCGAAGAGAACAAGGGCTGGACCTACGCCAAGTACCTGCTGGCCCACGAGCGCACCAACATCGCCGACGTGAACCGCGCAAAGCGCGAACTGGATCGGCTCAAGCGCCTGGCCAAGGAAGAAGGCCTGTGGGACGACCTGCGCTTCCGCGACCAGATCGCGCTGCTGGAAGTGGACATCGTGGCGCTGGAGATGATGGTGCTGCGCGTGCTCAGCGCCGAGAGCTCGGGCAAACAAAGCCTGGACGTGGCCGGCCTGCTGAAGATTCGCGGCAGCGAAATCCAGCAGCGCTACAGCGAACTGATGATGCAGGCCGCCGGCCCGCTGGCGCGCGCCTACATCTTTGAAGCCATGGAAGCCGGCTGGCAAGGCGACGTGGCCCTGCCCGCCCGGCTGCTGCCGCTGGCCGGCACCTACTTCAACCTGCGCAAGACGACGATCTACGGCGGCTCGAACGAAGTTCAGCGCAACATCGTCGCGCAGACGGTGCTGGGGTCGTGAACGCCCCCAACACCGTCTGCGCCCTGCGCAGGCAGGACTGCTCCCTTCCCCAGCCCCTTCCCCCCAAGGAGGAAGGGGCTCTGGTCAGACCGACGAGGGGGTCCGCCTCCACGTGGAGACAACAATGAACTTCGACTTCACCGACGACCAGCAGTCCCTGCGCGATGCCGTCCGCCGCTGGGCCGACAAGGGCTTCGGCTTCGAGCGCCGCCACGCCATCGCGCGTGCCGGCGGTGCCACGCGCGAGGTCTGGAACGAGCTCGCCGGCCTGGGCCTGGCCGGGCTGGCGGTGCCCGAGGCCGACGGCGGCCTGGGCCTGGGGCCTGTGGACGCCATGGTGGTGTGCGAAGAACTGGGCCGCGGCCTGGTCAACGCGCCCTTTGCCGAAGCCGCGCTGATGGTGCCGCGCCTGCTGTCGCACGCACCGGCGCCCCTGCGCAGCGCCTGGCTGCCGCGCATCGCCGGCGGTGAGGTGCTGGTGGTGCCGGCGCTGCACGAGCGCGGCGCGCGCTACCGCCTGCACCACGTGGGCGTGAACGCCGCCTCGCGCGGCGACCTGTGGACGCTGACCGGTGCCAAGACCCTGGTGCCGGCCGGCGACGAGGCCGATGCCTTCATCGTGCCGGCCCGTCTTTCAGGCGCCAAGGACGACCCCGCCGGCATAGGCCTGTTCCTGGTGGACCGCGGTGCGGTGCAGGTGCGCGGCTTCCCCACGCAGGACGGCGCCCGCGCCGCCGAGCTGACGCTGGCCGTAACCCCGGCGCTGCTGATCGCCAGGGACGGCCATGCCGCGCTGGAAGAAGCCGTGGACCATGCCCTGGCGGCGCAGTGCGCCGAGGGCGTGGGCCTGATGGAGCGCCTGCTGGAGATCACCGTCGAGTACATGAACACGCGCCGCCAGTTCGGCGTGCCGCTGGCCAGCTTCCAGGCCCTGCGCCACCGCGTGGCCGACGCCAAGATGCAGCTGGAGCTGGCGCGCTCCATGAGCTACTACGCCAGCCTGAAGCTGGGCGAGCCGGCAGCGCAGCGCCGCCGCGCCATCAGCCAGGCGCGGGTGCAACTGGGCCACAGCATGCGCTTCGTGGGCCAGCAGTGTGTGCAACTGCATGGCGGCATCGCCTGCACCGACGAGTACCTGGCCAGCCACTACTTCAAGCGCCTGACCATGCTGGAGCAGACCTACGGCGACACGCTGCACCACCTGGGCGAAGTCAGCCACCGCATGCAGGACACGGCGGGCGTCTTTGCCTGAGCCCGCGCTCGTGACCCTGCCCGTGTCGGCCCCGGCGCTGGCCCCCGGCAGCCTGGTCGACGTGGCCGGCCTGCGGGTGGGCCACCACACGCGGCCCGAACGCCCCACCGGCTGCACCGTGGTGCTGTGCCCCGAGGGCGCGGTGTGCGGTGTAGACGTTCGCGGCGCCGCCCCCGGCACGCGCGAAACCGATCTGCTGGCGCCGGAAAACCTGGTGGACCGCGTGCACGCCGTGCTGCTGACCGGCGGCAGCGCCTACGGCCTGGACGCCGCCAGCGGCGTCATGCGCTGGCTGGAGCAGCAAGGCCATGGCCTGGCCGTGGGCGCGGCGCGGGTGCCCATCGTGCCGGCGGCGGTGCTGTTCGACCTGTGGCTGGGCGGCACGGCACCGCGGCCCGGTGCCGATGACGGCTACGCGGCCTGTGTGGCGGCCGCGGCTGCCGCCCAGGCCGAAGCCCCGGCCCAGGGCAGCGTGGGCGCCGGCGCCGGCGCCACGGTGGGCAAGCTGCTGGGCGTGGCACAGGCCATGAAGGGCGGCATAGGCAGCGCCTCGCTGCGCGTGGGCGGTGTCACCGTGGCCGCGCTGATGGCCGTCAACGCCTTCGGCGATGTCATGGACGCCGATGGCCGCGTGCTGGCCGGCGCCCGCGGCGCCGACGGGCTGCCGCGCGGCAGCCTGGCCGCCTTGCTGGCCGGCCAGGCGCACCAAACGCCGGCTTTCGCCTCCGCCGACCCGCCCGGCGCCAACACCACCATAGGCGTGGTGGCCACCGACGCCACGCTCAGCAAGGCGCAGGCGCGCAAGCTGGCGATGTTGTCCTTCCACGGCCTGGCGCGTGCCGTCTCGCCCATTGCCGCCACCGACGGCGACACCTTGTTTGCGCTGGCCACCGGCCGCCAGGCGGCAACGCCGTCGCTGACCCTGCTGGGCGCCCTGGGCGCCGAAGTCGTGGCGCGGGCCATACGCAACGCGGTGCGCGCCGCCACCGCCGTGCCGGCCGCGCCCGGGCTGCCGACGCTGCGCGACCTGCCTGCGCACTGACCACCGCAGCACAAGCCCCACGCGACCCGATGCGCCTGGCGCAGATTCTTTTCAGCCAGGGCTTCGGCAGCCGCCGCGAGTGCGTCGCGCTGGTGGCCGCCGGCGGGGTGGCGCTGCACGGCGCCACGCTGAACGACCCGGACGAGGATCTGCCCACCGCCGGCCTGGTGCTGCAAGTGCATGGGCAGGACTGGCCCTTTCGCGAACGGGCCCTGGTGATGCTGCACAAGCCGGCCGGCTACGAGTGTTCGCAGCGCCCCGGCGCCTGGCCCAGCGTGATGACCCTGCTGCCCGCGCCGCTGCGCCAGCGCGGCTTGCAGCCGGTGGGCCGGCTGGACGCCGACACCACCGGTTTGTTGCTGCTCACCGATGACGGTGCGCTGCTGCACCGGCTCACACACCCCAAGCGGCATGTGGCCAAGGTTTATGAGGTCAGCGTGCGGCACGCAGTAGACGAGACCTTGCTGCAGCGCCTGCGTGAAGGGGTGCTGCTGCGCGACGACCCCCACCCCGCCCGTGCCGCCGCTGCCGAGAGCACCGGCTCGCACACCCTGCGGTTGACGCTGACCGAAGGCCGCTACCACCAGGTCAAGCGCATGGTGGCCGCTGCCGGCAACCGGGTGGAAGCCTTGCATCGAAGCACTTTCGGGCCTTGGATCTTGCCGGCAGACCTGGCAGCCGGGCACTGGCACTGGGCGGCGGTCGAGCCCGCGCCACCGCAGGCCGCCGCCGATCAGGCCTGAGGCGGCGTTGCACCCGCGGCGGTACGCCCACGCCATTGCAGACGCAGGTAGCTGCCCAGCTGCCTGAGGGCATCACCCCAATGCCCCTGGCGCCTGAGCGTATCGGCCTGGCGCAGCAGGATGCGCTGCAGCGGCTGCAGCGCAGGGTCTTCGCTGCGGCGAAGCAGCTCCTGCCGCACCATCTCGGGAATGCCGCGCATGGCCGCCGTGTCGCGGCGCTGCGCGCTCAAGCCGGTGGCGGCGTAGTCGGCCACGATCAGGTCCACCCACTGCATGTCGCCGGCAAAGGCGGCACGCAGGTTGAAATCCCAGTCCGCCATGATGGGGTAGCGCAGGTCGAACAGCCCCAGCCTGTCGAACAAGCTGCGGCGGTAGAACATGGCCTGCTGGCAGATGTTGCCGCGCAGCAGCTTGTTCAGCGGCATCGCACCGGCATAGCGCCCACCCACCGGAACACCCAGCGCGCTGTGGTTGACCACGCGCACGTCGCCATACACCACATCGGCTTGCGCCGAGCGCAGCCAGGGGCCAACCTGCTGAAGCGTGCCGGGGGCATGCAGGCGGTCGTCGGCGCCCAGCACCAGCACCCAGTGCCCGCGCGCTGCCAACACACCCTGGTTGATGGCGTCGTAGACACCACGGTCGGGCCGCGACAAGACGCGGCAGGCCGGCAGGTGGCCGGCATGTGCCTGCGCCAGATCCACCGTGCCGTCGCTGGAAGCGCCGTCGCTGACGACCACCTCAAAGTCACGCTCCACCTGCGTGGCGAGCGAATCCAGCGCACCACCCAGCAACTCTCGGCAATTGAAGGTGGGCAGCACCACGCTGACCAGCGGCTCGGCTGCCGCCGGCGGTGCCACCTGGCTCATGACCGGTCGGCCCGCGGCGCGGCCGGCTGCGCCTTGTGCCGGCGGCGCCAGTGCCGCCATGCCGTCTGCAGCCGCCCCAGGGTGGACAGTGCCAGCGCGTCGTGCACATCATCACGCGCACCAAACACCACGTTGCCGTGCGTGGGAACATCGGGACCTAGCGGCGCAAAGCCCAGGTTGACAAAGCGCGGCGCCAGCAAGCGCTCCACGTCGGGCAACAGACCGCCGCCGGCATACACCCGCTCGGTGCTGGCTTCGGCGTACACCAGCCGCACACCCGCCAGCAGCTCGGGCGACAAGGCGCTGAGCACCTGGTACTCGGCGCCTTGCACGTCGATCAACAGAACGTCCGGCGCCGCCAGCCCGTGTTCGGCCAGCAGCGAATCCAGCCGGCGTGTGGGCACCTTGATCGTCTGCAGCACCCGCACCTGCGGAAACATCTGGTTGTGCGAGCCGAAGGCCAACAAGGAACTGGACTCGCCGTCGTTGCTGGTGACGTGAAAGTCGGCCGTGCCGTCGTTCTGGGCGATGGCCACCGGAAAGACACGGATGCGGCGGTCGCGCGCCGCCGCTTCCTGCAACGAGGCCAGCGGCTCGGCCAGCGGTTCAAACAGGTAGATGTGTTCCAGCCCCGGAAACACCCGGTTGATCAGCTTGGCCTCCTGGAAGCGATGCGCACCTATGACGGCCAGCACACGCAGCCGCGCGCTGAGCCGGCGGCCCAGGAGTTGGCGCAGCAGGTCGGTGTCGTAGACCGGGTAAGGCGCGTCCAGCAGGTTGGCCGTCGTGGCCGCAGGTGTCGCAAGCACGGCCTTATTATGTGGCCGCGAAGGCTCACAGACGTCGCTGGTCCGGCAGCGGCGCCGCCGAACTGCCCAGACTGCGCCGGCACCCACCTGCAGCCGCTGGGCCCCTTGCCGGACGTGGCCTTTTCGCCGGCAGGCCTGTGTCAGCCCCGTTGATTGGTGGCACCTTGCTGCACTGCCTGGACTGCGACCTGCGCTTTCGCGGCATGCTGCAAGCCGACTACGCCGCGCTGTACGACAACGAGTCGGTGGATGCCTGGAGCCTGGGCCCGCTGCGCACCGACCAGCGGCTGGTGATTGCGCTGGTGCAGGCCCATGTGGCGGCGCAGCCGCAAGCCCGCACGGTGCTGGATTTCGGTTGCTACACGGGGGAGTTCCTGGCCAGGCTGCCGGCCCAGTTGCAACGCCATGGTGTGGAGGTGTCGGCGGCGGCCGGCGCGGTGGCGGCCCAAGAGGCCGATGCGCTGGTGAAGCGCAGCTTTGTAGGAAAAGCCGCCGTCGCTGAGCTTTGACATCATGGACGCACACGGCGCCGCCAAGCGCTGGTGGGGATGGATCAAGTACCTGCTGCGCCTCACCCACCATGCCCGCAAGCGCAGCCGTTACCTGGAACGCACGGGCCGCGACCTGGGCGTGCCCGGCAGCGGGCTGGCGCGTGACCACCTGCTGATACGCATCACACGCTGACGGCCAGGCCGCAGCGCAGGGCATTCAACGCCGCAGCAAGCTCACCAGGCCGGCCGCCGCCGCCAGCACGCGGCTGCTGGGCTCACTTCGCCCCACCTGGGCGCGCCGCCGCACCACCTGCTGCGCGAGACGCGGCATGCGCATCACCAGCGCCCGCGCCAGGCGGCGAGCGTCGCGGCCGCGGAAGAACTCGTCGGGCAACTGCTCCACCCATGCCGTCAGCGTGGGTTCGTCGAGCACCTGGGGTAGGTTCTTCGGGCCGTGGAAACCGAAACAAGGTCCATCGGGCGCTCGGTTTTCGAAGGCAAAACGGCGGGCCACCGCCAGCGGGGCAAAGCGCACGCCGTGCTCACGCTCCAGCAAGGTGCGGTAACGCTGGGCCAGCATCACGTCTTCCGGATGTTCATGTTCTATGCGTGGGTCCAGCCCGGCCAGCAGCAGGCGGCGCGACCGAAGGGAGAAACCACCGTTGCCCACGGCAGCGTCCCCTGCGCGATCGGCCCAAGGCGCGCCGATGTAGTCGTGGTCCAGGAATTCGTCGCGCCAGGCCGAAGCGTCGGCAACAAAACCGTCCCATTGCGCCACCAGCACGTGGCTGGTCTGCACCTCGTACGGCAAGCGGCGCAGCACAAAGTGCGAATAGTCGGCGCCGGACGCGATGCGACCGCTGTCTCGCTGCTCCATGCCAGGCGGCAGCGCCAGCCGACCCTGCGTAAACAGCAGCACCTGCGCAAAGTGGATACCAGCCATGCAATGTTGCAAGGCCTGCACCGCCAACTGCGGCGCCCGAGTGTCCACTGCCACCAGCGTGACCTGCGGAAGTGCCAAGCGGTGCGGGCTGACTTGCACCGGGGCATTCTGCCAGCGCCGCCGCGCCGCCGACGCTGGCTACACTGCGGCCCGATGACCCCACCCGCCACGCGCCACGTCGGCCTCAGCCTAGGCAACATCGGCGCCTTCCACGACGGGCTGGGCGAGTTTGCGCTGCAGATCGGCCAGCGTATCGCGCGCGCCGCGCCGGCGTGGCGGCAGCAGCATGGCGTGAGCTTCAGCTTCCACCTGCGCGAGCGCCTGTCCGGCAGCTTCGGCCACGAGGTGGCCTACCTGCCCGTCACGCGCTGGCAACGTGTGCGCCATGTGCAGCCGCAGCCCTTTGCACTGTGGCATTCGCTGCACCAGCTCAACAAGACGCTGCCCCCCGCCGGCACCGGCACGCGGCTGGTGACGGTGCACGACCTCAACTACCTGTACGGCCGCAACGCCTTCAGCACCTGGCGCCATCACCGCCGCACACGTGGGCTGATGCGGCGCACCGACCAGGTGGTGGCCATCAGCCGCCACACCGCCGGCGACGTACAACGCCACCTGGGCTGGACCGGGCCGCTGGAGGTCATCTACAACGGCGCCCGCAGCTTTGTGCACACCCCGCGCCAGCCGCTGTCCGGCTGGGCCGAGGGCGACGAGCGGCCCTTCCTGTACCACCTCAGCCGCATGTCGCCCAGCAAGAACCCGCAGGCGCTGCTGGCCCTGGCGGCGGCCTGGCCGGAGATGTGTTTTGTGCTGTGCGGGCCGCCCAGCGACGACGCCAAGGCGCTGAAGGCCGCCAACCGCCTACCCAATGTGCAGTTCCACCTGGGCATCAGCGACGCGCAGAAGGCCTGGGCCTACGCCCGCTGCAGCGGCTTCCTGTTCCCTTCGCTCACCGAAGGCTTCGGCCTGCCGCCCATAGAAGCCATGCACTTTGGCAAGCCGGTGTTCCTGTCGCGCCTGACCTGCCTGCCGGAAATCGGTGGCAATGCCGCCGACTACTTCGACGTCTTTGAAGGCCCGGCCATGCGCGCCGTGGTCGAACAAGGCCTGGCCCGCTGGCAGCACGAACCCGGCCGCGCCGAAGCGCTGCGCGCCCACGCCGCGGTGTTCGACTGGGACCGCGCCGCCGATGCCTACCTGGCCTTGTACGCGCGGCTGCTGGGCCTGCCGACGGCGGGCCAGCCGGGATAATCCGACGCCATGCTCATACACCGCGGCCTGGCGCGGCGCGGCAGCGCCCCCTGCGCCCTGACCATAGGCAACTTCGACGGCGTGCACCGCGGCCACCAGGCCATGCTGGCGCTGTTGATCAACGAGGCACGCCACCGCGGCCTGCCGGCGGTGGTGATGAGCTTCGAGCCGCACCCGCGCGACCACTTCGCCCGCCTGGCCGGCCGCCCGGAGATGGCGCCGCCGCGCATTGCCACGCTGCGCGACAAGCTGGCCGAGCTGCAGCGCTGCGGCATAGCCGAGGTGGTGGTGGCGCGCTTCAACCAGCGGCTGGCCGCCATGTCGCCGCAAGACTTCATCGATGAAGTGCTGCTGCAGGGCCTGCGCGCCGGCTACGTGCTGGTGGGCGACGACTTCCGCTTCGGCGAAAAGCGTACCGGCAACTACGCCATGCTGGACGAAGCCGGCCGGCGCCAGGGCTTCGACGTGGCACGCATGATGAGCTACGAGGTGCACGGCCTGCGCGTTTCCAGCTCGGCGGTGCGCGAGGCGCTGGCGGCGGGCGACATGGCGCAGGCCGAGATGCTGCTGGGCCGGCCGTATGCCATCAGCGGCCACGTGGTGCACGGCCGCAAGCTGGGCCGCGAGCTGGGGTTTCGCACGCTGAACCTGCGCTTCGGCCACCCGCGGCCGGCCGCCAGCGGCATCTTCGTCGTGCAGGTGCACGGCCTGGCCGACCAGCCCCTGCCCGGCGTGGCCAGCCTGGGCGTGCGCCCCACGGTGGAAGACGCCGGGCGCGTGTTGCTGGAAGTGCATGTGCTGCAGTGGCCCGGCGGCTTGCCCACTGACGCAGGCTACGGCCGCTGCCTGCGCGTGGACCTGCTGCACAAGCTGCACGACGAGCTGCGCTACGACTCGCTTCATGCGCTGCGCGACGGCATTGCGCACGACACCGCCCAGGCGACCGCCTGGTGGGCGGCACGAAGCTGATGCCGGTTTGCCTTCGACATCGGCGCGCTCGCTAGAATCGGGGCATGCTCGGAGACCCATGCACCCTGTCGGCGCTGTCGGCGCTGTCGGGCCAGCGCCTGCGCCGCTGGCAGGCCGCCACGCGGCGCCAGGCCACGCGCGACCGAATTAGGCTCGTGGCCGCTTGACGGCCTGCCGGCGCCACGCCTGGCCCGGCCCCCCCTGCCCCCTGGCGACGCGCACACCGGTGTGTGCACGAAAGCCCCCGCACCGACCGCGGCCGCCTCACCAACAGCGGCCCCACCCCACGAGTCTTGCATGAGCACCCCTCCCACCGACTACCGCAGCACCCTGAACCTGCCGGACACGCCGTTCCCCATGCGCGGGGACCTGGCCAAGCGTGAGCCCGGCTGGATCGCGCAGTGGAACGAACAAGGCCAGTACCAGCGCCTGCGCGACGCCCGCCGCGGCGCACCGCTGTTTGTGCTGCACGACGGCCCGCCCTACGCCAACGGCGCCATCCACATGGGCCACGCCGTCAACAAGGTGCTCAAGGACATGATCGTCAAGGCGCGCCAGCTGGCCGGCTTTGACGCCCAGTACGTGCCCGGCTGGGACTGCCACGGCCTGCCCATAGAAAACGCCATCGAGAAGAAGCACGGCCGCAACCTCAGCCGCGACGAGATGCAGGCCAAGAGCCGTGCCTACGCCACCGAGCAGATCGCGCAGCAGATGGCCGACTTCCAGCGCCTGGGCGTGCTGGGCGACTGGGGGCACCGCTACGCCACCATGGACCCGGCCAACGAGGCCGGCGAAATCCGCGCCTTCAAGCGCGTCGTGGAGCGCGGTTTTGTCTACCGCGGCCTGAAGCCCGTGTACTGGTGCTTCGACTGCGCCAGCTCGCTGGCCGAGTTCGAGATCGAGTACGCCGACCGCACCAGCCAGACCCTGGACGTGGCCTTTGCCTGCGCCCAGCCCGACAAGCTGGCCGCCGCCTTCGGCCTGCCGGCGCTGGACGCCCCGGCTTTCGCCGTCATCTGGACCACCACCGCCTGGACCATCCCGGCCAACCAGGCGCTGAACCTGAACCCCGCGCTGGACTACGTGCTGCTGCGCACCGAGCGCGGGTTGATGCTGGTGGCCGAGGCGCTGGTCGAAGCCTGCCTGCAACGCTGGGGTTTGACCGGCGAGGTGCTGGCCACCACCCGCGGCGAAAACCTCTCCGGCATACGCTTTCGCCACCCGCTGGCCGAGGTGGACGCCGGCTACGACCGCACCAGCCCCATCTACCTGGCCGACTACGCCACCGCCGAGGACGGCACCGGCGTCGTGCACAGCAGCCCGGCCTACGGCCTGGAAGACTTCAACTCCTGCCGTGCCCACGGCATGCAGCTGGACGAGATCCTGAACCCGGTGCAGGCCCAGGGCGCCTACGCGGCCGACTTCCCGCTGTTCGGCGGCCTGCACATCTGGAAGGCGGTGCCGGTCATCATCGACGCCTTGCGCAACGCCGGGCGCCTGCTGGCCACCAGCCCGCTGCAGCACAGCTACCCGCACTGCTGGCGCCACAAGACCCCGGTGGTCTACCGCGCCGCGGCGCAGTGGTTCGTGCGCATGGACGCGCCCAACGCTTCCACCACCGGCGTGTTCGCGGTCGATCCCCCGGCGCAGACACTGCGCGAGCTGGCGCTGGCCGCCATCGAACAAACCCGCTTCTACCCCGAGAGCGGCAAGGCCCGGCTGCGCGACATGATCGCCAACCGGCCCGACTGGTGCATCAGCCGCCAGCGCAGCTGGGGCGTGCCGCTGCCGCTGTTCCTGCACAAGGACAGCGGCGAGCTGCACCCGCGCACCATGGACATCCTGGACCGCGCCGCCGAGATCGTCGAAGCCGGCGGCGTGGAAGCCTGGAGCCGCGCCACCACCGAAGACATCCTGGGCGCCGACGACGCGCCGCACTACACCAAGAGCAACGACATCCTGGAAGTGTGGTTCGACAGCGGCAGCACCTTCTGGCATGTGCTGCGCGGCCAGCACCCCGAAGGCTACCACCGCGAAGGCCCCGAGGCCGACCTGTACCTGGAAGGCCATGACCAGCACCGCGGCTGGTTCCACAGCTCGCTGCTGCTGGGCTGCGCGCTGTATGGCCGCGCGCCCTACCGCGGCCTGCTCACCCACGGCTTCACCGTGGACAGCCAGGGCCGCAAGATGAGCAAGAGCCTGGGCAACGGCATAGAGCCGCAGAAAGTGAGCTCCACGCTGGGCGCCGAGATCATCCGCCTGTGGGTGGCGGCCAGCGACTACAGCGGCGACATCGCCGGCGACGACAAGATCCTGGCCCGCGTGGTGGACGCCTACCGCCGCATACGCAACACGCTGCGCTTCCTGATGGCCAACACCAGCGACTTCGACCCCGCGCGCGACGCCGTGCCGCTGGGTGAGCTGCTGGAGGTGGACCGCTGGGCGCTGGCGCGCGCGGCGCAGTTCCAGGCCGACGTGCTGAAGCACTACGAGGTCTACGAGTTCCACCCCGTGGTGGCCAAGCTGCAGGTGTTCTGCAGCGAAGACCTGGGCGCCTTCTGGCTGGACGTGCTGAAGGACCGCCTGTACACCACCGCGCCCGGCAGCCTGGCGCGCCGCAGCGCGCAAACGGCGCTGTGGCATGTCACGCAGGCCATGCTGCGCTGGATGGCGCCCTTCCTCAGCTTCACCGCCGAGGAAGCCTGGGCCCTGGTCTCGGCCGGCAACGAAGGCGGCGCGCGCTCCATCTTCACCGAAACCTACTGGACGCTGCCCGAGGCCGACCCGGCCCTGCTGGCCCGCTGGACGCGCATCTGCGAGATACGCAACCTGGTCAACAAGCAGATCGAGTCGGTGCGCGAAGCCGGCGGCCTGGGCTCGTCGCTGCAGGCCGAGGTGGTCATCAACGCGCCCGAAGCCGACCACGCGCTGCTGGCCAGCCTGGGTGAAGACCTGAAGTTCGTGCTCATCACCTCCGCCGTCGCGCTGGAGCGTGGCGAGTCGCTGCAGGTCACGGTGGCCACCTCGCAGGCCCGCAAGTGCGAACGCTGCTGGCACTGGCGCAGCGACGTGGGCCAGGACCCGGCGCACCCCACCCTCTGCGGCCGCTGCACCAGCAACCTCTACGGCGCCGGCGAACAGCGCCGCGTGGCCTGATGGCCCGCGGCACGCACCCGCCGCTGGCGCTGTGGCTGGTGCTGGCGGCCGCCATCGCGCTGCTGGACCAGGGCCTCAAGGCCTGGGTGGTGGCCAGCTTCACGCTGGGCGAGGTGCGCCCCGTCACCAGCTTCTTCAACCTGGTGCGGGTGCACAACCCCGGCGCGGCGTTTTCCTTTCTGGCCGAGGCCTCGGGCTGGCAGCGCTGGTTCTTCACCGTGCTGGGCATCGCCGCCACCGGCTTCATGGTGTGGATGCTGCGCGCCTACCCGGGCCAGCGCCTGTTTGCCGTGGCGCTGACGCTGATCATGGGCGGCGCCGTGGGCAACGTGGTGGACCGCCTGGTGCACGGCCACGTCATCGACTACCTGCAGTTCCGCTTCGGCTTCCTGGAGCCGCTGTTCTACGGCGGCTACTTCCCCAGCTTCAACTTTGCCGACGTGGCCATCAGCTGCGGCGCGGCGGCGCTGATCATCGACGAGTTGCGGCGCCTGCGCCGCCCGCGCGAAGCCGCCTGAGGCGGCCCGACCCCGCCGGTGCGCCGGCTGCAACGGCGGCGCGGCGGGCGGCGATACTCGCGCCATGCTGATCGAAACCCTGGGCAGCGCCCGCGACCTGGGCCGGGTGCAAGAGATCGCCGGCGTGCTGATACGCCACGGCCTGGGCGGCGTGGTGCGCCGCCTGGGCTGGGCCGATGCGCTGGCGCGGGCCGGCCACGCGCTGAACCGCGAACACGCCGGCGACCTGGCCCAGATGGAGCCGCAGGTGCAGCTGCGCCATGCGCTGGAGGAGCTGGGCCCCACCTTCGTGAAGCTGGGGCAGATACTCGCCGGCCGCGCCGACCTGCTGGGCCCGGCCTGGACCGCCGAGCTGGCCAAGCTGCACAGCCGGGTGCCGGCCCTGCCTTACGAGGACATACAGGCCCAGCTCACCGAAGACCTGGGCGGCGACCCGCACAGCGTGTTCGCGCACTTCGACACCCAGCCGCTGGCCGCGGCCTCCATCGCCCAGGTGCACCGCGCGCAACTGCATGACGGCACCGAGGTGGTGGTCAAGGTGCGCCGGCCGGGCATCGTCGCCACCATAGAAGCCGACCTGCGGCTGCTGGAACGCGCCGCCGCCGCGGCCGAGGACGACTGGCCCGCGGTCAAGCCCTACCGCCCGCGCCTGCTGGTGCGCGAGTTCGCACGCTCGCTGCGGCGCGAGCTGGACCTGGCGGCCGAATGCCGCCACGCCGAACGCATCGCCGCCAACCTGGCCACGCTGCCCGAGGTGGTGATCCCGCGTGTGCACTGGCAGCACACCGGCGAGCGCGTCAACGTGCAGGACTTCATCAACGGCATCCCCGGCGGCGACCTGGCCCGCATAGACGCCGAAGGCCTGGACCGCCGGCTGCTGGCGCGGCGCGGCGCCCGCGCGGTGATGAAGATGATCGTGCAGGACGGCTTCTTCCACGCCGACCCGCACCCGGGCAACGTCTACTACCTGTCGGACAACCGGCTGGCGCTGATCGACTTCGGCATGGTGGGCCGGCTGTCGCCGCGCCGGCGCGAAGAGCTGCTGCAGTTGCTGATGGGCCTGGTCGAACAGCGCCCGCAAGCCGTGGCCGACGTGCTGCTGGAATGGACCGGCGACCAGCACGGCGCCCACCTGGCCACGCTGGAAGACGAGATCGAGGCCTTTGTCGACGAGCACCGCGGCACGCCGCTGGCGCAGCTGGACATAGGCCGCATGCTGTCGGACGTGACCAATGTGCTGCGCGAACACAAGCTCGCGCTGCCGGCGGACATGGCGCTGCTGATCAAGGCCTTGATCTCGCTGGAAGGCATGGGCCGCACGCTGGACCCGGAGTTCCACGCCGTCAGCGAAGCCCAGCCGCTGCTGCGCCAGCTGGTGCGCTCGCGCTACACGCCGCAGGCGCTGGCGCAGCGCGGCTGGCAGACCGCCGCGCGCGCCCTGGCCGTGGCCGGCCAGTTGCCGCACGACTTGTCGCGCCTGCTGCGCCGCGCGCGCCAGGGGCGGCTGAACATCTCGCTGGAGGTGGCCCACCTCAAGCGCACCGGCGACGTGATAGACCGCGCCGCCAGCCGCCTGGCGGTGGCGCTGGTCATCGCCGCGCTCATCATCGGCTCGTCCATCGTGATGACGGTGGGCGGCGGCCCGCAACTGCTGGGCCTGCCCATGTTCGGGCTGCTGGGCTTTGTGGGCGCCGGCGCCGGTGCGGTGTGGCTGCTGCTGGCCATGCGGCGCAAGCGCGGCACCGACGACGACAGCTGATGAACTGCCGCGCCTCCGACGAAGAAGCCGCCCAGGCTGTTGTGCCCGCGGCGCCAACGCCGCCCATCACGCTGCGCCCCCTGGGCTGGGCCGACCCGCTGCGCTGGCTGGCCGCCGGCTGGCGCGACTTTGTGCGGGCCCCCGGCACCGGCCTGTTCTACGGCGGCTGCTTCATGGTCATGGGCTGGGCGCTGCTGAAGGTGTTCGAACACGCGCCGGCCTACACGCTGGCGCTGTCGGCCGGCTTCCTGCTGATGGGCCCGTTCATCTGCCTGGGGCTGTACCGCGTGAGCCAGCGCCTGGAAAGCGGCCAGCGGCCCGACTTCGGCGACAGCCTGATGGCCTGGGACACACGCACCGGCCAGTTGGCCATCTTCGGCTTCGTGCTGCTGGTGCTGGAGATGCTGTGGGGCCGCGCCACGCTGGTGGTGTTTGCCGTCAGCTTCGACGGCATGCCCGACTTCAAGGGTTCGCTGCTGGCGCTGCTGAACCCCGAGCACCTGCCCTTCATCGCCGCCTGGGCGGCCATAGGCGCCGTGTTTGCCGGCCTGATCTACGCCGTCAGCGTGGTGGCCATCCCCATGATCCTGCACCGCCAGACCGACGCGGTGACCGCCGGGCTGACCAGCCTGCGCCTGGTGTTCACGCAGCCGGGCGTGATGCTGTGGTGGGCCTTCCTGATCGCGCTGCTGGTGGGCCTGGCGCTGCTGCCCTGGTTTGCCGGGCTGCTGGTGGCCGGGCCGGTGATAGGCCATGCCTCCTGGCACGCCTACCGCGCAGCGGTGGCGGACTGAAGCACTGGCCGCGGCCGCTTCAGCGGCGGTCGCCCATCGCATGCGCGATGGTGGACAAGTCCACGTACTCCAGCTCGCTGCCGGCCGGCACGCCGCGCGCCAGGCGGGTGACCTTCAGGCCCGCGGTGCGCAAGGCCTCGGCCAGGGCGTGGGCCGTCAGCTCGCCCTCGGCGCTGAAGCCGGTGGCCAGGATGACCTCCTGCACCACACCGTCGGTGGCGCGGGCCAGCAGGCCCCGGGCGCCTATGTCTTCCACGCCCACGCCGTCCAGCGGCGACAGGCGCCCCATCAGCACGTAGTACAGGCCCTGGAAGCTGCCGCTTCGCTCCAGCGCCGCCTGGTCGGCCGGGCTTTCCACCACACACAGCAGGCGCGGGTCGCGCCGCGGGTCCAGGCAGGTGGCGCAGACCTCGGCCTCGGTGAAGGTGTGGCAGCGCGTGCAGGGGCGCATGCGCTGCACCGCGGCCTCCAGCGCCGCGGCCAGGCGGCGTGCGCCGTCGCGGTCGTGCTGCAGCAGGTGCAAGGCCATGCGCTGGGCCGACTTGGCCCCCACGCCCGGCAGCCGGCGCAGCGCGTCGACCAGCCCATCGAGCGCAACTTCAGCCATCGCCTAGCCTCTTGCGAAGGCGTTGCTCGCCAGTCGTCCTTGCTGCCGCGCAGCACCCGCGTTGCATAAAGCAAAGGCGCCAACCCAGCCGCATGCGCGGAACCGGCTTCGTCGGTCCGCTGCATGAGCCCCCTCGGGGGGCAGCGACCGGGAGGGAGCGTGGGGGCCTCACTTCAGAACGGGAACTTCATGCCCGGCGGCATGGGCAGGCCGGCGGTGAGCTTGCCCATCTTCTCGGCGCTGACCTCTTCGGCGCGGCGCACCGCGTCGTTGAAGGCGGCGGCCACCAGGTCTTCCAGCATGTCCTTGTCGTCGGCCAGCAGGCTGGGGTCTATCGCCACCCGGCGCACGGCGTGTTTGCAGGTCATGGTCACCTTCACCAGGCCGGCGCCGGACTGGCCCTCGACCTCCACGGAGGCGAGCTCATCCTGCGCGCGCTTCATGTTTTCCTGCATCGCCTGGGCCTGCTTCATCAAGCCGGCGAGTTGGCCCTTCATCATGGTGTGTGCTCCAAGAGGTTCGAACGCAGAGGTTCAAACGGGTTTAAACGGGTTTGATAGAGCCGGGCACGATGCGTGCCCCGGCAAACTGCGCGAGCATGTCGCGCACCACGGCATCGCCCTGTATCGCTGCTTCGGCCTGGGCTTGGCGGCGCTGGCGTTCGGCGGCATCGCGGCGCGCCGGGGTGTCGGTGGGCGTGCCGGGCTCCAGCACCAGGCTCAGCGGCGCGCCGGTCAGGCCGGCCAGCAAGGCCTGCAGCTTGTCGGCCAGCGCCGGCTGGCGCAGGGTTTCGCGCTCCACCACCAGGTGCCAGCGCGGCGGCGTCGCCGCCTCGTCCACCGCGCGCAGACCGCCTTGCATGGCCAGTTCACGCACCAGCGCTGCCAGTTGGCCCTGGGCCGCCAACTGGCGCACCAGGCTGTCCCAGCGTTCGGCTTCGGGTGTGGGACTTGGCGCGGCGGGCTGGGGCGCGTGTTGGGGCGGAGCCTGGGGCAAAGAGGCGGCCACGGGCGAGCTGCGCGAGGCGGGCGCCGCCCTGCCCTCGGCCACCGGGTCCGGCAGGGGTTCGCTCACCCAGGGCGGCAGATCGTCGCCGGTGGCAGGCACGGCGGCCGATCGCGCAGGCCGGGTCGATGCGGCAGCCGGCGCAGCCGGGCGCACCGCAGGCTCGGATGGGGCCACCGCAGGGGCGGCCGGCTGGGAAGCCGGCGGCCGCGCCCGTTGCGGGGGCGCCAGCGACAGGGCCGGCGGCGCTGGCGCACGCAACGGCGCCGCCGGGGTGCGCGGTGCGGAAGCCGAGGTCGGGGCCGCGGCCGGCGCAGGCTGCGCACCGCCTGACGGGAAAGCCAGAAAGCGCAGCAGCACCATGGTCAGCGCCGCGTACTCGTCGCCCATCAGCGGCAGCTCTTCGCGGCCGTGCAAGGCCATGGCGTACAGCAACTGGGTTTCGTCCGGCGCCAGCGCGCCGGCCAGCGCGCGTGCGTCCTCGGTGTCCACGTCGTCGGCGTCCAACGCGCCGGGCACCGCCTGCTCCACCGCCATCTGCTGCAGCAGCAGTGCCAGCGCCTCCAGCGTGCCGGCGGCGCTGGCCGCCTGGGCGCGCAACTGGTCCACCGCGGCCAGCAGCGCCGGCCCGTCATGCGCCGCCAGGGCCTGCACCAGCGCACGCGCGTGGCCGCCGCCCACGCTGCCCAGCATGGCGCGCACGGCGCCTTCGTCCAGCCGGCCGGCGCCGTAGGCGATGGCCTGGTCGGTGAGCGACAGGCCGTCCCGCATGGAGCCACGCGCCGCGCGCGCCAGCAGGCGCAGCGCACCATCGTCGAAGGCCACGCCCTCGGCCTGCAGCACCTGCGCCAGGTGCTCGCGCACCGTGGCCGGCGCCATGGGCCGCAGGTTGAACTGCAGGCAGCGGCTCAGCACCGTGGGCAGCATCTTCTCGGGGTCGGTGGTGGCCAGCACGAACTTCAGGTACTCGGGCGGCTCTTCCAGCGTCTTGAGCAGCGCGTTGAAGGCATCCTTGGTGAGCTGGTGCGCCTCGTCGATCATGAAGACCTTGTAGCGCCCCACCGCCGGCTTGTAGGCGGCGCGTTCTATCAGGTCGCGCACCTCGTCGATGCTGCGGTTGCTGGCGGCGTCCAGCTCGATGTAGTCGATGTAGCGGTCGGCGTCGATCTCGGTGCAGGCCTGGCAGCGGCCGCAGGGCTGGGCGGTGACGCCACCGCTGCCGTCGGCACCCGTGCAGTTCAGGCTCTTGGCCAGGATGCGGCTGACCGTGGTCTTGCCTATGCCGCGCGTGCCGGTGAACAGGTAGGCGTGGTGCAGCCGGCCCTGCGTGAGCGCGTTGCTCAGGGCCTGCACCACATGGGGCTGGCCCACCATCTCGGCAAAGCTGCGCGGACGGTACTTGCGTGCAAGGACGACGGTGCTCACCGGGGCATTCTAGGGGCCGGGCCGATAATGCCGGCCCATGACGCCCCCCTCCCCTGCGCCGTCCCCCGCGCCTTCCGCCAACACCGCGGCGACCGCCCCGCTGAGCTACGAACAAGCCGGCGTGCGCTACGAGCTGATAGACCCGCTGAAGGTCAGCGCCCAGCGCGCCGCCGCCGCCACCGCCGGCAACCTGGCCCGCCATGGCCTGGCCGAGGTGGCGGCCTCGCGCGGCGAGTCGGCCTACGTGGTGGACGCGGGCCCGTTCTACCTGGCCAGCATCGTGGAATGCCTGGGCAGCAAGGCCCTGGTGGCCGACGAGATGCAGCGCCTGACCGGCCGTTCCTGGTATGCCGGCATCGCGCAGGACACCCTGGCCATGGCCATCAACGACCTCATCACCGTGGGCGCCACGCCGCTGGTGGTGCAGGCCTACTGGGCCGCCGGCGGCAGCGAATGGTTTGCCGACGCCGAGCGCGCCCAGGCGCTGGTGCAGGGCTGGAAGGCCGCCTGCGACACCTGCGGCGTGGCCTGGGGCGGCGGCGAAACCCCGGCGCTGGGCGGCATCGTGGAAGCCGACCGCATAGACCTGGCTGCGGCCTGCACCGGCATCGTGCAGCCCAAGCAACGGCTGACGCTGGGCGAGGCCCTGGGCCCGGGCGACGCCATCGTGCTGCTGGCTTCCAGCGGCATACACGCCAACGGCCTGAGCCTGGCGCGCAAGTTGGCCGAGCGCCTGCCCCAGGGCTACCTCACCGAGGTGGCGCCGGGCCTGGGCTTCGGCGAGGCGCTGCTGGCGCCCACGCTGCTGTACTCGCCGGTGACCGAGGCCTTGTGGGCCGCCGGCGTGCCGGTGCACTACGCCGCCAACATCACCGGCCACGGCTGGCGCAAGCTGCTGCGCCACCCCAAGGGGCTGCGCTACCGCGTGCACACCGTGCCGCCGGTGCCGCCGGTGCTGCGCTTCATGCAGCAGCAGGCCGGGCACGACGACGAGGAGGCCTACGGCACGCTGAACATGGGCGCCGGCTTTGCCCTTTTTGTGCCTGGGGACGCCGCCCAGCGTTGCGTGGAAGTGGCGCGCGGCCGCGGTATCGATGCCTGGGTGGCCGGCCAGGTGGAAGCCGGCCCCAAGGAGCTGCTGATAGAGCCGCTGGGCGTGCGTTTCGGCGACGACGCCTTGCAGCTGCGCTGAACCCGGCCTGCTTCCGGGGCATGCCCGCTTGCCCGCGGGCACATCGCTTGCGTACAGTCGGCGCATGATGTGGGAAAACCTGGTTCGCAACCGCCTGGAGAAGCTTCCACCGGAAGCGGCCCAGGTGCTGGCCGTGGTGCTGCCCAGCGGGCAGCAGGTGGGCGCCACGGCGCCTGAAGTCACCTTGCGGCTGAACAGCCTGCTGGCGCTGCGCCACCTGGCCGGCGGCAAGATAGGCCGCCTGGCCAGCGAGTACGTGGAAGGCCGGCTGGACATCGAAGGCTCCATGCGCCACGTGATGGACGTGGCCGCGGCGCTGGTGGACGACGACCCCACGCAGGCGCCGGCGCCCCCGGCGCTGGCCAGCACCATCGTTTCGCACCTGCGCCACACGCCAGCGGCGGACGCGCGGCAGATACAGCAGCACTACGACGTCTCCGACGACTTCTACAAGCTGTGGCTGGACGAGCGGCGCGTGTACTCCTGCGCCTGGTGGCGCGAAGGCTTGGACACGCTGGCCCACGCCCAGGAAGCCAAGCTGGACCTGGTCTGCCGCAAGCTCAAGCTGCAGGCCGGTGAACGTTTCCTGGACATAGGCGCCGGCTGGGGCGGCCTGCTGCTGTGGGCGGCCGAGCGTTACGGTGTGGACGCCACCGGCATCACGCTGTCCCGAAACCAGCACGCGCACGTCAACCGGCTGATACAAGAGCGCGGGCTGCAGGGGCGCGTGCGCATGGAACTGCTGGACTACCGCGAACTGCCCGAGGACCAGCCCTGGGACAAGATCGCCTCGGTGGGCATGTTCGAACACGTGGGCCGCGCCAAGCTGCCCGACTACTTCGCCAAGATCCACCGCCTGCTGCGCCCCGGCGGCCTGCTGCTCAACCACGGCATCACCGCCGGCGGCACGCGGCATGCCCAGCTGGGCTCGGGCATTGGCGAGTTCGTGGAACGCTACATCTTCCCCGGCGGCGAGCTGCTGCACGTGTCGCATGTGCAGCGCGTGATGGCCGAGGCCGGCCTGGAAGGCCTGGACACCGAAAACCTGCGCCCGCATTACGCGCGCACGCTGTGGGCCTGGTCCGACGCGCTGGAGGCCCAGCTGCCGCACGCCGCCGAGGTGACGCGGCCCGAGACGCTGCGCGCCTACCGCCTGTACCTGGCCGGCAGCGCCATGGGTTTTGAACGCGGCTGGATGGCGCTGCACCAGATGCTGGCAGCCAAGCCCACCGGCCGCATGGAAGGCACCCGCTTGCGCGGCGCCATGAGCGACTACCCCTTCGAGCGCGGCTACATGTACGGCTGAAGGCCCGGCCGCCCGGCAGCCGCCCGGTAGAATGGGCGGTGACGGGCCTCCCCGCATGGAAGCGCGCCCAACCGGGTCAGGTGGGGAACCAAGCAGCCCTAAGCGTTGCAACCAGTGCCGGGGGTAAGGCTCGTCACCCTTGACCGCCCCGGTCGACGGGCCTGTGCCCTAGCTTTTGGCGAAGGCCGCCACCGCCTGGTCGCGCAGGGCACGCAGCAAGCCCAGTTCCTGCTCCCCCAGCACGATGCTGCCGGCCTGTGCCTTGTCGGCGTAGATCAGGCCTATGGGCGAACCCTTGAGCAGCAGCGGAAGCACCACGAAGGTGGCGGCACTGACCTGCTGGCGGTACCAGACCGGCAGGCGGTCGGCCACCTTGGCGGCGTCGGCGATCAGCAGGTCGGCCCCCTTGGCGCACAGCACGGCAAACAGGTCGCCGCGTGCGTCCGGCGCGATGCGAAAGGCCTTCTGGGCCTCGCGCGCACCCTCGCCCAGGCCCACACGGCCCACCAGATGGTTGCTGGCGGGTTCACGCAGGCAGAACACCACGCGCCGGAAGTCCAGTGCGCGGTGCATGGTGTCCAGCACCAGGTGCAGCACCTCGTTCAGGCGCAGCGAACCGCTGCCCATGGCGGCGCGCAGGTCTTCCAGCCCGCGCGTCAGGCGTGCCTGCGGGGCATCGCCGCCGGCAGGCAGCCTCACGGTCTTGGCGTCGGCCAAGGCCGCGGCCTGGGTGGCGATGGTGGACTGCAGCAACCGGCGCGCCGGTGCGCCGCGCGCCACCTGCAGGCCCAGCGCCTGCGTCATGTGCGACAGGCGGGTGCGCGCTTCGGCGGCCGCGCCCACCAGGTCCTTGGCCTGCAACCCCAGCGCGATGGCGTGTTCGTCGGCCACCCGCTGCAGGGCACGCGCCTGTTCATCGCCGTCGTGGCGCAGCATGGCCTCGGTCAAGGCATTGGCGCTGCGCCCCAGCCAGCGCAGGCGTTCCACGCCGGCCTCGGCCGGCCGCGCGGGGGCATCGCCGTCGGGCATGCGCAGCGCGCGTTGCAGGTTGTCCGGCAGGCCCCAGGCCTTGGCGATGCCGCAGCCCAGATCGGTGAAGCCCATGCCCAGCACCCGCCGCGCAGCCGCTTCGCGGCGCACCTGGGTGTCGGCGCCGCCAGCGATCTGCTGGCGTATCTGCAAGGCCTCTTCGGGAAAGTAGTACTCGGTCAGCAGCCGGCCCAGGTTCTGCATCATGCCGGTCAGGAAGGCTTCTTCGGCCTCGCGAGCGATGGGCGTCAGTTCACCGGCCAGCGTGCCGGCCATCAGCGAGCGCAGGAACTCCTCCTTCATCTGCGCGGCGTGCTGGCGGTCGCCCATGTGCTCCAGCAGCAGCACCGACAAGGCCATGTTGCGAATGCCCGCAAAGCCCACCAGCGCCACCGCGCGCGACACCGTGCTGATGCCGCCGCCGGCCACCGCGGTGAAGTGCACGGTGTTGACCATGCGCAGCAGCTTGTTGGTGAGCGCCACGTCCTTGAGGATCTCGTCGCTCAGGCTCTTCAGGCTTTCGGTTTCCGAGGTGGCCAGGCGCTGTATGCGCACCACGGCGTCGGACAGGGCCGGGAAGTCGGTCTTGTGCCGCATGCGGCGCAGCAGAAACTGCAGCGTGGCGTCGTCACCGGCGTCGGCGGCCTCTTCCGGGTTCAGCCAGGCCGACAGCGCCTGGTGCATGGCGCGGGCCCCGTCGTAGCGCTGCCCGCGGTCGCGCGCCAGGGCGCGCTGCACGATGCCGCGCAGCGTGGCGTCCACCCGGGCCTGGGCGGGCAGCTCCAGGTCTTCCTGCTGCACCCGCTCTATGGCGCGGTAGGGGTCGGTCTCGCGCAGCAGCGGTGCACCGGCCAACAGCTCGCCCAGCATCACGCCGGCAGCGAACACGTCCATGGCCGGCACCGGCGGCTCGCCGCGCGCCGCTTCGGGCGACATGTAGCCGGGTGTTCCCACGATGCGACCGTCGGTCGCATCGATCGACAGGCCCTTGCGGCCGTCGGTCGCATCGTTCGGCAAAGCCTTGCGGCCATCGCCCTGCGCCACCCGCGCCGCGATGCCGAAGTCCATCACCCGCGCGCGCCCGTCGCGGCCCAGCAGCACGTTGGAGGGCTTCAGGTCGCGGTGCACGATGCCTTGCTCGTGCGCCGCTGCCAGCGCGTCCAGCACGCCCAGCATCATGGCCACCGCCTCGCGTGCCGGCCAGGCCGGCTTGCCGCGGCGTGCCTCCGCCAGCGTGGGGCCTTCCACGTACTCGAACACCAGGCAAGGCTCGCCGTCGTGTTCGTCGGCTTCGAACACCGGCACGATGTGCGGGTGGTTCAGCCGGCTGACGGCCCGCGCCTCGTGCAGCCACTGGCTGACGGCGACGGCGTCGGCGCCGGGGTCCAGCAGCTTCAGCGCCACCTCGCGCTCCAGCCGCGGGTCGTGCGCCAGCCACACCCGGGCCTGCGCGCCGCGGCCCAGTTCGCGCAGCAGCGTGAAGCGGCCCAGCTGCCGCTGGGCGCCGGGGGCGATCTCGAGCACGCTGCTCATCGGGCTGCACCGGCCAGCGGCTCGTCAAGCTGCACAAAGGCACTGAACGCGGTGTCGGAGATGACCATGTCCTCACGCCCCTGCAAGGCCTGCTTCAACATACCCATGTCCACGCCCAGCACGCGCCCGTAACGCTGGGCCAAGCGCTGCAGCGCAGCGGGCAGCGCCGACGCCGGCTGGGCCAGGGCGTCCACCGCCTCGTTGGCGCAGCTGGCCAGGGCGCGCAGCATCTCGTCGTCGGTGTCGGCACTGCGCACCGGCGTGGCCAGCGGCAGGCGGCGCATCATGGCCGCCACGCTGTCGTCCAGGCCGGCATGCCGCGCCACGGCCACGCCTATGGCGGCGATGTCCGCGCCCAGCACGGCGTAGGCCGCGGCCTCTTCGCTCATGCCCGGTTCGTCGGGTTCGCCCTCGCGGCTGGAAGGCAGCGGCTGCATCAGGCGCCGTATCTGCTGGGCCTCGTCGGCAAAGTGGTACTGCACCACCAGGCGGCCCAGGTTCTGCAGCAGCGTCATCAGGTACACCACCTCGCCGTCGTAGGCGGCGGGGCGCAGCGCCAAGGCGGTGCGGCCGGCGCGCTTGCAGCGCTCTATCAACGCCTGCAGGGCCGCGGCGCCGGCTTCGTCCAGCGGGCCGGGCCACGGGCGCAACGCCAGCGCAGCGCGGCGCACGCCGTTCAGCCCCAGCATGGCCACGGCGCGGCGCACCGTCAGCACCGGGCCGCTGCCGGAGGCCAGCGTGCCGCGCACCTGGGCCGAGTTGACCAGGCGCAGCAGCTCGAAGGCCAGCGCCAGGTCCTCCAGGACCACCTCGGCCAGCTCGCTGGTGCGTTCGCGTTCCATCATGGCCAGCCGCGCCGCGCGCGCCGTGGCGGAGGGGCTGCCCGGCAGCACGCCGGCATGGTGCAGCCGGTCCGACAGCAGCGCCATGGGCCCGCCGTCTTCGGCGCCGTCGGTCTGCAGCCAGCCTTCCAGCGCACGCAGCAGGGTGCGGGCGCTGCGGTAGCGCTGCCGCTCCTGGCGGTCGCTGGCGCGGTTGGTGATGGCGCGCAGCGGGTCGGCCACCGGTTGCGCCAGCGCCCAGGGCAGGCGCACGAATTCGCGGCCCAGCGGCGGCAGGCGTTGTATCTGGCGCCCTACATCGGGCTCGTCCAGCGCCGGTGCGCCGGTCAGCAGCCAGTGCAGCAGCATGCCGGTGGCCAGCACGTCGCGCTCGGAGGCGACGCGCCGGGCGTGCAGCGAGGCCGGGTCCGGTGCGGGCTGGGCCGACAAGGCCTGCGCCGCGTCGCGGGCGGCACGGGCGGCCATTTCCACCGCCACGGCCAGGCCGGCCAGGCGCAGCTGGCCATGGGCGTCCACCAGCAGCAGGTAGGGCTGGATGTCGTGGTGCGCCACCCCGCCTTCGTGGGCAAAGGCCAGGCCTTGCAGCAACTGGGTGGCCAGGGCCGCCGCCTCCAGGCCCGGCAGGCCTTGCGCCGGCAGCCATTCGGTCAGCGTGGCGTCGTCGCGCAGGTCGTAGGCCACATAGGGCCAGCCGTCCTGCACGCCTATCTCCACCGCCTCGGCCAGGTGAGGGTGGGCCAGCCGGGCGCCCTGGCGCACCGCCTGGTCCCAGCGTTCCAGCGCCTGGGCGTCGCCGGGCTGGGCACGCGGCATCACCAGCACCAGTTCGCGCCCGCCGGCCGGTTCGGCCACGCGCCAGGCCATGGTGTGTTCGCTCTTGCCGAGCAGGCGAAGCAACTGCAGCCGGCCGAAATGGCGCACGGCGGCCGGTCGCGCAGGGGTGGACGTGTCGGAGCCGTTTGCTGACATGGCGTTTCAATTGAACCGCGCCGGCGCCGATACAAGCCCTGGAACAGGGCCCGGATCGCGGCCTTGTTGTCGCCCCGGCGGCGCCGCCCGCCCCTGCTGAGCACATGCCGCGAAGGCTTGTGTCAGAATTCTTCCGACTTGTCGCCCCTCGCCGTGCCACGGCACGCCCAGAGAGAAAACCCATGAGCAGCGAACTGATCAAGCATGTCACCGACACGTCCTTCGATGAGGACGTGCTGAAGTCGGACAAGCCCGTGCTGGTCGACTACTGGGCCGAGTGGTGCGGCCCCTGCAAGATGATCGCCCCCATCCTGGACGATGTGTCGCGCGAGTACGATGGCCGTCTGCAGGTGGCCAAGATGAACGTGGACGAGAACCGCGTTGTGCCCGCCAAGCACGGCATACGCGGCATCCCGACGCTGATGCTGTTCAAGGGCGGCGAGCTGGCCGCCACCAAGGTGGGGGCGCTGAGCAAGGCGCAACTCACGGCTTTCCTCGACGGTCATCTATAATCTTTTCCTGTCGGCGTGCGCTGCCGGCGGCTGATGCCGCGGCGCCCGCCGCCAGACCCGCCCGCAACACACCGCAGCGCCGGCCTCCGACGAGCCGGCACCCGCCGACAAACACGGCGCGGTGTGTGACCGCGGCGCCCATCCACCTGCGTCCCCTGCCCGTCCGGCTGCGCCAGCACACGCGCAAGCCGATGCGGCGTTGCACCGAGGGTGCCTACGATGCATCTTTCAGAACTGAAGGCCCAGCACGTCTCCGAGCTCATCAAGATGGGCGAGGCGCTGGAGATCGAGAACGTGGCCCGCCTGCGCAAGCAGGAGCTGATGTTCGCGATCATGAAAAAGCGCGCCAAGGCCGGCGAACAGGTCTTCGGCGACGGCGTGCTGGAAGTGCTGCCCGATGGCTTCGGCTTCCTGCGCTCGATAGACACCAGTTACATGGCGTCTACCGACGACATCTACCTGAGCCCCAGCCAGATACGGCGCTTCAACCTGCACACCGGCGACATGGTCGAAGGCGAGGTGCGGGTGCCCAAGGACGGCGAGCGCTACTTCGCGCTGGTCAAGGTGGACCGCGTCAACGGCCTGACGCCCGAGGAGAGCAAGCACAAGATCATGTTCGAGAACTTGACGCCGCTCTTCCCGAAAGAGCCGTTCAAGCTTGAGCGCGACAACTTCAAGGGCGAAGAAAACATCACCGGGCGCATCATCGACCTGGTGGCGCCCATAGGCAAAGGCCAGCGCGCACTCATCGTCGCCCAGCCCAAGACCGGCAAGACCGAGATCATGAAGAGCATCGCGCATGCTCTGGTCGCCAACCACCCCGAGATCCACCTCATCGTGCTGCTGGTCGACGAGCGGCCCGAGGAAGTGACCGAGATGATCCGCACCGTGCGCGGCGAGGTCATCAGCTCCACCTTCGACGAACCCGCCGCCCGCCACGTGCAGGTGGCCGAGATGGTGATAGAGCGCGCCAAGCGCCTGGTCGAGCTGAAGAAGGACGTGGTGATCCTGCTGGACAGCATCACCCGCCTGGCGCGCGCCTACAACAACGTGCTGCCCAGCAGCGGCAAGGTGCTGACCGGCGGCGTGGACGCCAACGCGCTGCAGCGGCCCAAGCGCTTCTTCGGCGCCGCACGCAACACCGAAGAAGGCGGCACGCTCACGATCATCGGTACCGCGCTGATAGACACCGGCTCCAAGATGGACGAGGTGATCTACGAAGAATTCAAGGGCACCGGCAACTGCGAGATCCACCTGGACCGCCGCATGGCCGAGAAGCGGGTCTACCCGTCACTGCTGATCAACAAGAGCGGCACCCGGCGCGAAGAGCTGCTGCTCAAGCCCGAGATCCTGCAGAAGACCTGGATCCTGCGCAAACTGCTGTACCCCATGGACGAGATCGAGGCGATGGAGTTCGTGCTCGAGAAGATGAAGGCCACCAAGGGCAACCTGGACTTCTTCGACATGATGCGCCGCGGCGGCTGAGCGCAGGCTCGGCTACAATTCGCGGTTTTCCTCCCCACAGGAAAGTGCGCCGCCCGCGCCACACTGCCGCCACACGGCAGGCCGGGCCAGCGTGGCTTCCGACAACACCCCGAGGCTCCCCATGAAAGAAGGCATACACCCCGGCTACCGCGAGGTCGTGTTCCAGGACTTGTCCAACGGCTTCAAGTTTGTCACCCGCTCCACGGTGCAGACCAAGGAAAGCATCAAGCTGGACGACGGCCGCGAACTGCCGCTGGTGAAGCTGGAAACCACCAGCGAGACGCACCCGTTCTACACCGGCACGCAAAAGAGCGTGGACAACCTGGGCGGCCGCGTCGAGAAGTTCCGCAACAAGTTCGCCCACCTCAAGAAGTGAGGCCGGCAGCTTCGGCTGCCACACCTGGTGCCAGCGCTGCTGGTAACCCGCAAGGCGTCTTGTACGCCTTGGCCCCAAAGGCAGCTTCGGCTGCCTTTTTGCTGCCTGCGGCATCATCCATCCCCGTGAATTCTCCCCGCCCGGCCCTGGTCACCCAGCGCGGCGCACGCCGCCTGCCCCGCGTGCCCTTGCTGCTGTTGTGCGCCGCCTACCTGCTGCCCGGCCTGTTCGGGCGTGACCCCTGGCGCAGCGCCGACCTGGCCGCCTTCGGCCAGATGGTGGCCATCGCCGAAGGCCGCAGCCCCTGGTGGGCGCCGCAACTGGGCGGCGTGGCGGCCGATGCCGCCTGGCTGCCGCACTGGCTGGGTGCGGCCTTCATCGCCGTCACCTCGCCCTGGCTGTCGCCCGAGTTTGCGGCCCGGCTGCCGTTTGCCGCCCTGCTGGCGCTGACCATGGCGCTGGTCTGGTACACCAGCTTCCACCTGGCACGCACCGACGCCGCGCAGCCGGTGGCCTTTGCCTTCGGCGGCGAGGCGGCGCCGGTGGACTACGCCCGCGCCATTGCCGACGGCGCCCTGCTGGCCTTGCTGGCCACGCTGGGCCTGCTGCAACTGGGCCACGAGACCACGCCGGAGTTGGCGCAGTTGGCGGCCATCGCCTTGTTCGTCTACGCGCTGGCGGCAGCACCGTTCCGCGGCTGGCAGGCCCGGGCGGCCGTGCTGGCTTCATTGCCGCTGCTGGCCGGCAGCGGCGCGCCCACGGTGGCGCTGCTCGTGGGCCTGGCCGGGCTGGTGGCCTGCGGCTTTTCGCGCATCGCCACGGTGCGCCGCTTCGTGCCCTGGGTGGCCGCTGCGGTGCTGGCCGGGGTGCTGACCGGCTGGTACCTGGGCACGTGGCAGTGGCGGGTGCAGCCACCCGGGGTGTGGGATGCGCCGGGCATCGCACGGCAGTGGCTGTGGTTCCTGTGGCCGACCTGGCCGCTGGCCTTGTGGACGCTGTGGCGCTGGCGCCGGCAGCTGTCGCACCGGCACATCAGCGTGCCCTTGCTGGCCCTGGCCGCAGCGCTGCTGGCCAACCTGGCCATGGGCGGCTCGGACCGCGCCCTGCTGCTGGGCCTGCCGGCGGCGGCGGTGCTGGCCTCGTTTGCGCTGCCCACGCTCAAGCGCAGCGCCAGCGCCGCCATCGACTGGTTCTCGATGTTCTTCTTCACCGGCGCGGCCTTGTTCGTGTGGCTGATGTTCATCGCCATGCACACCGGCACCCCGGCGCGCCCGGCGGCCAACATCGCCAAGCTGGCCGAAGGCTTCGAGCCCAGGTTCTCGCTGCTGGCCTTGCTGCTGGCCGCGGCCGGCACGCTGGCCTGGGCCTGGCTGCTGCGCTGGCGCACCGGGCGGCACCGCGAAGCGCTGTGGAAGAGCCTGGTGCTGCCGGCCGGCGGCGTGGCGCTGGTGTGGCTGCTGGTGATGACGCTGTGGCTGCCGCTGCTGGACTACGCGCGCAGCCCGCGTGCCTGGGCCGAGCGCGTGACAGCCACGCTGGGCCCGCCGAACGCCGGTTGCGTGGCGGCACCGGGCCTGGCCCCGGCCGCGGTGGCGGCGCTGGAGTACTTCGGCCGCTACACGGTGGACGCGCGGGCCGATGCGGCTTCGCACGCGCTGCCGGCCGGTTGCCAGCGCCTGCTGCTGGTGGTGCGCGGCCGGGTGGCCCCGCCCCCGCCGCCCGGCTGGGCGCTGGCCGGCGAGGTGCAACGCCCCACCGAGCGCAACGAGCTGACGCTGCTGTACACCCGCGCTCGCTGACCGCGCAAGCGCGGCGGCTCAGGCGGCAGTGGCCGTCGGCTGGGTTGCAGCCTGGCGGTGGCGCACACGCGCTGCCGGGAACACCAGGCGGAAGCTGGAGCCCTTGCCCGGCTCGCTGCCCACCTCGATGCTGCCGGCGTGCCGCTGCACCACGTGCTTGACGATGGACAGGCCCAGGCCGGTGCCGCCGGTATCGCGCGAGCGGCTGCCGTCCACACGGTAGAAACGTTCGGTCAGCCGCGGCACGTGTTCGCGTGCGATGCCTATGCCGTTGTCGGCCACCTCGATCTCGCCGCCGCCGTCGGCACGCCGCCGCCAGCGCAGCTCCACGCGCCCGCCTTCGGGCGTGTAGCGCACGGCATTGCTCAGCAGGTTGCCCACCGCGCTGAGCAGTTCGGCATCGGTGCCGGCCAGCTCGGCGTCGCCGGTGGCTTCCAGCAGCACGGTGTGCCGCCCGGCGGACAAGGCCAGGGCGTCGGCATGTGCACGGCGCAGCACCTCGCCCACGTCCACCCAGCGGTCGGGCGACGGGCGCGGGCTGCCTTCCAGCTGCGCCAGCGTCAACAGGTCGGCCACCAGATGCTGCATGCGCGTGGTCTGCTGCTCCATCAAGTTGAGCACACGCGCCCGCTCCACCTCGGTCAAGGGCAGCTGGGCCAGGGTTTCCAGAAAGCCCGCCAGCACCGTGAGCGGCGTGCGTATCTCGTGCGAGACGTTGGCGACGAAGTCGCGCCGCATGGCGTCGGCCCGTTCGCGCTCGGTGATGTCCTGCGACAGCACCAGCTTCATGCCCTGGCCGAAGTGGCGCACCAGCACCTGCAGCGTGGCGTGGCTGTTGGGCGCGGCAAACACGATGGGCTCGCCGAAGGCGCCGGCCTGCAGGTACTGCACAAAGCTGGGCGCGCGCAGCAGGTTGGTGATGCGCTGGCCCTGGTCGCGCCGCGGGTCCAGCCCGAAGTGCATGGCCGCCACCGAGTTGCACCAGTCGATCTGCTCGCCGGCGTCCAGCAGCAGCACGCCGTTGGGCGAGGCTTCTATGGCCGACAGCAACTGCTGCAGCCGGCCGCGTTCTTCTTCCAGCTCGCGCCGGCGCAGGCCCAGCAGGCGGTCCACGCGGTAGGCCACCTCGCCCCACACACCGTCCTCGCCGGGCATGGGGCCGGCCTGCGGGTCGCGCAGCCACAGCAGCACCCGCCGCGCGCGACGGGCCTCAAAGCCTACCCAGAAGCCCACTGCGACCAGTGCTCCAACGGCAGTGCCTACGTCTATCCAGCCGAAAGGCTCGCCGGCGGCCGCACCCACGACCGCCCCGCCACCCACGACGAGCAGCGCCGTCAACAAACGCGGCAGCAGCCAGGCCATGCGGTGCGGCCGTGCTCAGGCGGTGGGCAGCGCCACCTGCTGCGTCAGCCGGTAGCCGGCACCGCGCACGGTTTCTATCAGCGCTGCACACTGCACCGGCGTCAGCGCTTCGCGCAGGCGCTTCACGTGCACGTCCACCGTGCGCTCTTCGATGAACACATGGTCGCCCCAGACACGGTCCAGCAACTGGGCGCGGCTGTGCACCCGCTCCGGGTGGCTCATGAAGAAGTGCAGCAGGCGAAACTCGGTGGGGCCGACCTTCACCTCGCGCAGCTCGTCGCCCACGCGGCGCGTGACACGCCGCGTGGCCGGGTCCAGGCGCAGGCCGCTGACTTCCACCGCCGCGTCCAGCGCCTCCGGCGCCTTGCGCCGCAACAGCGCCCGTATGCGGGCCATCAGCTCCTTGGGAGAGAACGGCTTGGTGAGGTAGTCGTCGGCACCGGCGTCCAGGCCGGCGATCTTGTCGCCCTCTTCCGCGCGCGCGGTCAGCATGATGATGGGCAAGGCCTTGGTGCGCGCATCGGCGCGCCAGCGCTTGGCCAGTTGCACGCCCGAGGTGCCGGGCAGCATCCAGTCCAGCAGCACCAGATCGGGCAGCACGCCGTCCACCGCGGCCTGCGCCGTGTCGGCGTCGGCCGCGAGCGTGACCTCGAAGCCGTTGTGCCGCAGGTTGATGGCGATCAACTCGGCGATTGCCGATTCGTCTTCGACCACGAGTACCGAACTCACAGCCCTTGCTCCTTCAGCGCACCACGTTCTCGACCGCTTCCATGGAGGCGTGCCGCACGTCGGTGCCCTTGACCACGTAGATGGTGGCCTCGGCCAGGTTCTTGGCGTGGTCGCCCACGCGCTCTATGGCCTTGGCGACAAACACCATGTCGATGCTGGAGGAGATCATGCGCGGGTCCTCCATCATGTAGGTGATGAGCTTGCGCAGCAGGCCGTCGAACTCTTCGTCGATCTGATCGTCCTGCTTCAGCACCTCCAGTGCCGACGAGGCGTCCATGCGCGCGAAGGCGTCCAGCGACTTGCGCAGCAGGGAATTGGCCATGTCGGCCACGAACACCAGGTCCGACACCGGCACGCGCATGCGGCTGGAGACGCCGGCGTTCACCAGGCGCTGCACCGTGCGTGCGATGCGCGCCGCCTCGTCGCCCACGCGTTCGAGGTTGGCGATGGCCTTGGACACCGCGATCAACAGGCGCAGGTCTATGGCCGCCGGCTGGCGCATCGCGATGATGCGCTGCAGGTCGGCGTCGATCTCGACTTCCATCTGGTTGACGCGCTCTTCCTGCACCAGCACCTGGGCCGCGGTCTCGCTGCTGAAGTTGGTCAGCGCGTAAACCGCCTGCGCCACCTGCGACTCGGCCAGGCCGCCCATCTCCAGCACACGGGTGGAGATGTCGCGCAAGTCGGCGTCGAACTTGCTGGAAATGTGCTTCTCGTTCATGGTGTACCCGTTGAAACTCTGCGTGTGGGGAGGGGCGGCGGCCGGCGCAGGTTCAGCCGTAGCGGCCGGTCACGTAGTCCTCGGTCCGGCGTTCCTTGGGCTTCATGAAGATCTGCGAGGTTTCGCCCATCTCTATCAGGTTGCCCAGGTGGAAAAACGCCGTGCGGTCGGCCACGCGGCCGGCCTGCTGCATGTTGTGCGTGACGATGATGATGGTGTAGGCCCGCTTCAGCTCGGTGATCAGCTCTTCGATGATGCCGGTGGCAATGGGGTCCAGCGCCGAGCAGGGTTCGTCCATCAGGATGATGTCCGGGCTGACGGCGATGGCGCGGGCAATGCACAGGCGCTGCTGCTGGCCGCCGGACAGGCCGGTGCCCGGGGCGTCCAGCCGGTCCTTGACCTCGTTCCACAGCCCGGCGCGCTTGAGGCTGCTTTCCACGATGTGTTCCAGCTCGCCGCGGGTGGCCGCCAGGCCGTGCAGGCGCGGGCCGTAGGCCACGTTCTCGAAGATGCTCTTCGGAAAGGGGTTGGGCTTCTGGAACACCATGCCCACCTGCGCGCGCAGCAGCACCACGTCCAGGCGCGGCTCGTAGATGTCGCGGCCATCCACCAGGATCTTGCCGCTCACGCGCGCGCCGGCCACGGTGTCGTTCATGCGGTTGAAGCAGCGCAGGAAGGTGGACTTGCCGCAACCCGAGGGGCCTATGAAGGCCACCACCTCGTTCTTCATGATCTCCATGCTCACGCCGTGCAGTGCCTCGGTGTCGCCGTAGAACACCTTGACGTCGCTGGCGCTGATCTTCACCTCGCCGGCGGCCGCCTGGCTGCGGGCGGAGGCCGCGGCCACTGCGCCGGGCAGCACCGTTGCCGCCTGTGCCATGTTGATTGCCATCACCACCTCGTCTCGAAACGTTTGCGCAGCCAGATCGCCACGGAGTTCAGGAACAGCATCAGCGCCAGCAGCACGATGATGGCCGCCGACGTGCGGCTCTCAAAAAAGTTACGCAGCTCATTGCCCTGCCACAGGTAGATCTGCACCGGCAGCGCGGACGACTGATCAAAAGGCGTGCCCGGCACGCTTGCGACGAAGGCGCTCATGCCAATCAGCAGCAGCGGCGCGGTTTCGCCCAGCGCCTGCGCCACACCCAGGATGGTGGCGGTCAGTATGCCCGGCAGCGCCAGCGGCAGCACGTGGTCGGTGATGGCCTGCACCTTGGAAGCCCCCACGCCCAGCGCCGCTTCGCGTATGGAAGGCGGTATGGCCTTGAGCGTGGCGCGGGTGGCGATGATGACCGTGGGCAGCGTCATCAGCGTCAGCACCAGGCCGCCCACGATGGGCGCCGACAGCGGCAGCTTGAACCACAGGATGAACACCGCCGCGCCCAGCAGGCCGAACACGATGGAAGGCACCGCCGCCAGGTTGTTGATGTTCACCTCGATGAGGTCGGTCCAGCGGTTCTTGGGTGCGAACTCTTCCAGGTAGATGGCCGAGGCCACGCCTATGGGCACCGCCAGCAGGATGACGATGATCATCATCATCAGCGAGCCCATGAAGGCGCCGGCCAGGCCGGCCGAAGCCAGCGAGCTGCGCGAGTCGGTGTTCATGAACAGCGCGGTGCTGAACCTGTTCTGTATCACGCCCTGGGCCTGCAGCTGGTCGGCCCAGGCGCGGGTGCGGGCGCTGAGCTGCTGGCGTTCGTCGGGCAGGCTGCGGTCTATGTTGCCCTTGAGCCAGACGTCCACGTTGGCGTCGGCTAGGAGCTTGAGCTGCAGCGTCTTGCCTATCACCGAGGGGTCGTCCAGCACCAGGTCGCGCAGGCCGAAACGTTCGCCGGAGGTCACCAGGCGCAGTGCGTCCCGCCGGTACTCGGCGGCCTCGGGCAACACCTTCGTCAGCGCACCCAGGATGACTTCGTTGAAGTCCACGAAGCCCAGTTCCGTCTGCCAGTCCAGCAGGCGCTGCTGGTGTGCCGCCGGCGTCTCGCCCGGCTCGCGCACCGGCTTCGGGCCGATCTGCACCACCTCGGGCGGGAAGCTCACGTCCAGCACCAGCGTGGCCTGCCAGAAGGCCGGCAGGCCCTTGGACAGGATGGTGACGAACAGGATCGCCACCAGCGCCAGCGAGCAGGCCACCGCCCCCATGCCCAGCAGGCGAAAGCGCGTCTCGCGGCTCTTGCGCCGCGCCAGCGACTTTTCCACCTTGCGCTGTATGGCGGCGTAGCCTTGGGCGCCCGCCAGGTCTTCTTGGCTCATTCGTACTGCTCCCGGTACTTGCGCACCACCACCAGCGCAATCACGTTGAGCACCAGGGTCATGGCAAACAGCGTCAGGCCCAGCGCAAAGGCCACCAGCGACTGCGGGCTGGCGAAGTCCTGGTCACCCGTGAGCTGGTTGACGATGGACACGGTGACGGTGGACACCGCCTCGAAGGGGTTGGCGGTGAGCACCGGCGCGTTGCCGGCGGCCAGCACCACGATCATGGTCTCGCCTATGGCGCGGCTCACCGCCAGCAGGATGGCGCCCACGATGCCCGGCAGCGCCGCCGGCAGCACCACCTTGACGATGGTCTCGGCCTTGGTGGCGCCCAGCGCCAGCGAACCGTCGCGCATGGCCTTGGGCACCTGGGTGATGATGTCGTCGGACAGCGACGAGACGAAGGGGATGATCATGATCCCCATCACCACGCCGGCCGTCAGCGCCGAGGTGGCGCGTATCTCCAGCCCCACCGCGGCGCCCAGCATGGACAGGAAGGGCCCCACGGTGACCAGCGCGAAGAAGCCGTAGACGATGGTCGGTATGCCGGCCAGCACCTCGATCACCGGCTTGGCCAGGTTGCGGGTGCGGTACGAGGCGTACTCGGCCATGTAGATGGCGGTCATCAGCCCCAGCGGCACGGCCACCAGCATGGCGATGGCGGCGATCATCAAGGTGCCGGCCATCAGCGGCAGCATGCCGAAGCCGCTCTGGTCGCCACTGCCCACGGCGGCGAAGCGCGGGTTCCACACCGTGCCGAAGAAGAAGTCCAGCGGGTTGACGAAGCTGAAGAAGCGCCAGGCCTCGCCCAGCATGGACAGCACGATGCCCACGGTGGTGAAGATGGCCACCGCCGAGCAGGCGATCAGCGCCAGTTGCACGGCGCGCTCGACCTCGTTGCGGGCACGCGTGTGCACCGTGGTGCTGCGCCACGACCAGAACAGGCCGGCGGCAGCGGCCGTGGCCATCAAGGCGAAGACCAGCGCGCGGGCCGTGGTCTGCACCTGCGCCAGATGTGCCGCAGCGGCTTGCTCCCAGCCCTGGGCATCGCCCAGCACGCCGAAGCCGCTGGCCAGGTTGGCCAGGCGCTGCATCAGCACGCGCTGCTGCAGGGGCTCGGCCGGCAGGTGTTCCGCCGGCACGCCACCCAGCACGGTGGAGGTGATGAAGCTGTCGCCGAAAAAGCGCCACAGCGCGTACACCAGCAGCGCCGGCACCGCGGCGCGCAGCACGGCCAGCAGGCCGTGGTACCCCGGCCGCGAATGCAGCCGCTCGCCACCGGTGGCCAGCACCGCCGCCTTGCGGCTGCGCACCAGGCCCACCTGGTAGGCCAGGGCCACCAGACCCAGCAGCAGCACCGCTACCAGCAGGTTGTTCATGTTCGTCGGGAAGGCAAATCGACGTGACAGCGGAGCGAAGGCCGGCTGCGGCCCCGCCCCGCGGCACAAAGCTTACTGCACGCTTCCTGCCTGCACGCCCTTGCGGCCGCGCACGCCGGCAACGACCTCGGCGCGGTCCTTGGCGTTCAGCGGGATCAGGCCGGCGCCTTCCAGCGGGCTGCCGGTGCCGGACACCGGCGCCGACATGAAGTATTGGGCAAACTCCAGCAGCCCCGGGATCACGCCCACATGCGCGTCCTTGATGTAGAAGTACAGCGGGCGCGACACCGGGTACTTGCCCGATTCGATGGTCTCCAGGCTGGGCGTCACGCCGCTGATGGTGGCCACCTGCAGGCGGTCGCGGTTCTGCTCGTAGAAGCTCAGGCCGAACACGCCCACGGCGGTGCGCTGTGCGTCCAGGCGGGCCAGGGTTTCGGTGTAGTCGCCGGCCACTTCGACCACGCGGCCATCGGTACGCGTGGCCTTGCAGAAGTTCTCGGCGGCCTTCTTGTCGGTCTTTTCCAGCGCCTTGACCTCGTCCAGGCCATGGCAGCCCGGGAACACCGTCTTCTCTTCGTAGACCTCGCGCGTGCCGTGGTTGGAGGCCGGGATCACCAGCACGATCTCCTGATCAGGCAGCGCGCGGTCTATCTGCGACCAGCGGGTGTAGGGGTTGGCCACCATCTTGCCGCCCTGCGGCACTTCCTTGGCACCGGCCAGGAACACGTGGCGCGGCTCCAGCGCGAACTTGCCGCTGTCGCGGCGCGAGGCGAAGACGATGCCGTCGAAGCCGACCTTGACCTCGATGATCTTGGTCACGCCGTTCTTGGCGCAGGCTTCGATCTCGGCCGGGCGTATGGGCCGCGAGGCATTGGCAATGTCTATCGTGTTGGCGCCCACGCCCTGGCAGAACTGGCGCAGGCCGCCGCCGGTGCCGCCGGAGCCGACCACCGGCACCTTGAACTGGCGGAAGGACTTGCCGAACTCCTCGGCGACGATGGAGGCGAAGGGCAGCACCGTCGACGAACCGGCGATTTGTATCGTGTCGCGCGCGGCCGCCGGGGCGCTGATGCCGGCGGCGATCAGCAGCGCGGCCAGGGTCGGGAGGCGAAACATCATGATGACTGGGCTCCGGGTTGTTGAGATACGGGCCGCTTGGCCCTGCAGCCGGCTTCAGGTGTTTGCACACCCGCGCCTGACCACGCCCGGCAGTGTCATCTTTGAATATGACAGGACTGTGATGCCTGATGAAACAGGCAGCGGCCCTGCGAGTGCCCCGTCGGGGGGCATACCGCCGGACCCGGCGGCGGCGTCAGCCGGCCGCAGTCAACCAGCGGCGGCGGCGTCGGCCAGTTGCCGGGCGCAGCGCTGGGCCAGCTCGGCCTCGCGCGCCTCCACCATGACACGCAGCACCGGCTCGGTGCCGGAGGCGCGTATCAGCACCCGCCCACCATCGCCCAGAGACTGTTCTATGTCCTGCTGGGTACTGCTCAGGCGCGTGTTCTGGCGCCAGTCACTGCCGTCGGGCAAGCGCACGTTGATCATGGTCTGCGGGAACAGCGTCACGCCCTCCAGCAGCGCGTCCAGCGTGCGGCCGTGGCGCCGCACGGCCTGCAGCACCTGCAAGGCGCTGACGATGCCGTCGCCGGTGGTGTGCCGGTCCAGTGCCAGCAGGTGGCCCGAGCTTTCGCCGCCCAGTTGCCAGCCGCGCGCGGCCAGTTCTTCCAGCACGTAGCGGTCGCCCACCTTGGCGCGCACCAGCGGGATGCCGGCACGCGCCAGCGCCTGTTCCACCGCCATGTTGGTCATCAGCGTGCCCACCACGCCGGGCACGCGTTCGCCGCGGGCCTGGCGGTCGGCCGTCATCACGTACAGCAGTTCGTCGCCGTTGAACAGCCGGCCCTGGGCGTCCACCATCTGCAGCCGGTCGGCATCGCCGTCCAGCGCAATGCCGTAGTCGGCGCGGTGCTCGGCCACCGCCTTGACCAGCGCCTGCGGCGCCGTGGCGCCCACACCCTGGTTGATGTTCAGGCCGTCGGGGCTGCAGCCTATGCGCACCACGTGCGCGCCCAGCTCGTGGAACACGTCCGGCGCCACGTGGTAGGCCGCACCGTGGGCGGCGTCCACCACCAGCTTCATGCCGCGCAGCGACAGGCTGTGCGGCACGGTGCTCTTGCAGAACTCGATGTAGCGGCCGCTGGCGTCGGTGAGCCGCCGCGCGCGGCCCAGGCCGGCCGAATCCACCCAGCTGGGCGGCTGTTCCAGCGCGGCCTCCACCTGCTGTTCCCATTCGTCAGGCAGCTTCTCGCCGCGGGCGGAGAAGAACTTCACCCCGTTGTCCGGGTAGGCGTTGTGCGAGGCGCTGATGACCACGCCCAGCTCCAGGCGCAGCGCGCGGGTCAGGTAGGCGACGCCGGGCGTGGGCAGCGGGCCGGACAGCAGCACGTCCACGCCGGCCGAGGCAAAGCCGGCCTCCAGCGACGACTCCAGCATGTAACCGGAGATGCGCGTGTCCTTGCCTATCAGCACCGTGGGCCGCGCGGTGCTGCGCCGCAACACCTGGCCCACCGCGTGGCCCAGGCGCAGCATGAAGTCCGGCGTGATGGGCGGCTTGCCCACCGTGCCGCGTATGCCGTCGGTGCCGAAGTAGGTTCTGCTCATGCTGTCGTTTCCCCCAAGTCTGCATTGTCGCCTTCGGCCGCACGCCACACCTTGAGTGCATCCACCGTGGCCGCCACATCGTGCACGCGCAGCACCGAGGCGCCGCGCGCCACGGCGGCCAGCGCCGCGGCCACGCTGCCGGCCAGGCGGTCGCCCACGGCCCGGCCCGTCAGCCGGCCCAGCGTGGCCTTGCGCGACCAGCCCACCAACAAAGGCCGGCCCAGGGCCAGCAGTTCACGCTGGCGGCGCAACAAGGCCAGGTTGTGCTCGGCCTTCTTGGCAAAGCCTATGCCCGGGTCCAGCACGATGCGCTCGGCCGCCACGCCGGCGGCGAGCACCTCGTCCAGGCGCTGGCGCAGAAACGCCGCCACCTCGGCCACCACGTCGTCGTAGCGGGCCTCTTGCAGCATGGTGCCGGGCTCGCCGCGCATGTGCATCAAGCCCACGCCGGCGGCCGGGTGGGCCGCCAGCAGCGCCAGCGCGCCGGGGCGGCGCAGTGCCCGCACGTCGTTGACGATGTCCACGCCCAGCCCCAACGCCTGGCGCATCAGCGCCGGCTCGCTGCTGTCCAGCGACACCGGCACGCCCAGCGTCAGGGCGGCGCGCAGCACCGGCAGCACGCGCTGCGACTCTTCGTCCGCCGTGGTGGGTGCCGCGCCGGGGCGGGTGGACTCGCCGCCTATGTCCAGCAGGTCGGCGCCTTCGGCCACCAACTGTTCGCAGCGGCGTATGGCTGCCGCGTGGTCCACGGTGCCGGCCCCGTCGGAGAACGAATCGGGTGTGACGTTGACGATGCCCATCACGCGCGGGCGCGACAGATCTATGCGGTAGCGGGTGGTCTGCCAGTGCATGGCGAATCGGAAGGGCCGTTAGCCAGGCTCAAAAACACGACGGCGGGGCTGTGGCCCCGCCGTCTGTCTTGGCAGCCTGCGGGCCGAACCCGCTCAGGCAGCCGCCGGGGCGCCGTCGGTGCCCACCGGCGGCGTGGGGCCGCCGGACTTGCCGCCGCCGGAAGACGGCGTCCAGTCCTTGGGCGGGCGCGGCGGGCGGCCACCCATGATGTCGTCGATCTGCTCGGTGTCTATGGTTTCCCACTCCAGCAGCGCGTGCGCCATGGCGTGCATCTTGTCCTTGTTCTCCTCGATGAGCTGGCGCGCCACGGCGTACTGCTCGTCGATGATGCGGCGCACCTCCAGGTCGACCTTCTGCATGGTCGCCTCGGACATGTTGGTGGTCTTGGTCACGCTGCGGCCCAGGAAGACCTCGCCTTCGTTCTCGGCGTAGACCATGGGGCCCAGTTCATCGGTCATGCCGTAGCGCATGACCATGTCGCGCGCGATGGAGGTGGCGCGCTCGAAGTCGTTGGACGCGCCGGTGGTCATCTGGTTCATGAACACCTCCTCGGCAATGCGGCCGCCGAACAGCACGCTGATGGTGCTGAGCATGCGCTCCTTGTCCATGCTGTAGCGGTCGCCCTCGGGCAACTGCATGGTCACACCCAAGGCGCGGCCGCGCGGGATCACGGTGACCTTGTGCACCGGGTCGGTCTTGGGCAGCAGGCGCGCCACCAGCGCATGGCCGGCCTCGTGGTAGGCAGTGTTGCGGCGCTCTTCCTCGGGCATGACCATGGACTTGCGCTCGGGGCCCATCATGATCTTGTCCTTGGCCTTCTCGAAGTCGACCATCTCCACCACGCGGCCGTTGCGCCGCGCGGCAAAGAGGGCCGCCTCGTTGACCAGGTTGGCCAGATCGGCACCGCTGAAGCCCGGTGTGCCCCGCGCCAGGATGTCGGCGCGGATGTCCTGCCCCACCGGCACCTTGCGCATGTGCACGTTGAGGATCTGCTCACGGCCCCGTACGTCCGGCAGCGTCACGTAGACCTGGCGGTCGAAACGGCCCGGGCGCAGCAGCGCCGGGTCCAGGATGTCGGGCCGGTTGGTGGCCGCCATCACGATGACGCCGAGGTTGGTCTCGAAGCCGTCCATCTCGACCAGCATCTGGTTCAGCGTCTGTTCGCGCTCGTCGTTGCCGCCGCCCAGGCCGGCACCACGGTGGCGGCCCACGGCGTCGATCTCGTCGACGAAGATGATGCAGGGTGCGCTCTTCTTGGCCTGTTCGAACATGTCGCGCACACGCGCCGCGCCCACGCCCACGAACATCTCGACGAAGTCCGAGCCCGAGATGCTGAAGAACGGCACCTTGGCCTCGCCCGCAATGGCCTTGGCCAGCAGCGTCTTGCCGGTGCCCGGCGGGCCAACCAGCAGCACGCCGCGCGGGATGCGCCCGCCCAGCTTCTGGAACTTCTGCGGGTCCTTCAGGAAGTCGACCAGTTCCTTCACCTCTTCCTTGGCTTCGTCGCAGCCGGCGACATCGGCAAAGGTGGTGGTGTTGTTGTTCTCGTCCAGCATGCGGGCCTTGCTCTTGCCGAAGCTGAAGGCCCCGCCCTTGCCGCCGCCCTGCATCTGGCGCATGAAGTAGATCCACACGCCGATCAGCAGCAGCATGGGGCCCCAGCTGATCAGGATGCTGGTCAGGATGGACGGCTCTTCGCGCGGCTTCACGTCGAAGCGCACGTTGTTGCTGATGAGGTCGCCGACCAGGCCGCGGTCCAGGTAGGTCGCGGTGCTGCGGATGCGCCGGTCGTCGTTGGTGATGGCCTGGATCTCGGTGCCGCCGCCCGGGCTTTCCTGCAGCGTGACCGACTTGATGCGCTTGGCACGCACCTCTTCCAGGAAGTCCGAATAGGCGACCTGGTTACCCGTTGTGACGCCGCGGTCGAACTGCTTGAACACGGTGAACAGCACGAGGGCGATCACCAGCCATACAGCCACCTTGGAAAACCATGGGTTGTTCACCGCGGCTCCTTACTTCAGTTCAGCGTTGCGGCCGCGCGTTGCAGCGACCGGCCGGATTCCACGGCACATGGGGATGATTCTATTCGAGTCAAGCTCTGCTCCCTGGCGATGACCGCCCCGGCCCAGGGCGGCCCGGCTGCGGCTAACGCACGGTTTCAGCACGGTTTCAACACAGTTTCAGGCCACCGCATCCGCGTCCGGGCCTGCCACCGGCCCCGCCGCCCGCTTCGGGCCCAGGCCCACCAGGAAGGTTTCGGCCGACTTGTCACGCGAAGCCTTGGGCTTGATGGGCTTGACGACACGGAAGCTGCGCTTGAACAGTGTGACCTGCTGGCTGTAACCGCTGCCGTGAAAGGTCTTGCACACCAGCGCGCCTTCGGGCCGCAGGTGGCGCAGCGCAAACTCCACCGCCAGCTCCACCAGGTGCGACACGCGCGCGGCATCGGCGGCGGCAACGCCCGACAGGTTGGGCGCCATGTCCGACACCACCAGATCCACCGGCCGGCCGGCCAGCAATTCCTCCAGCTGGGCCACCACGGCGTCCTCGCGGAAGTCGCCCTGCAGGAAGTGCACGCCTTCTATGGGCTCGAAGTCCAGCAGGTCCAGCGCGATGATGCTGCCCTGCAGCTCGCCCACGGCCGCCCCCTCTGGGGCAAATCGGCGGCGCAGGTACTGGCTCCAGGCGCCGGGCGTGGCGCCCAGGTCCACCACCACCTGGCCGGGCCGCACCAGCTGCAGCGCCTCGTCGATTTCCTTGAGCTTGTAGGCGGCGCGGGCGCGGTAGCCCTCTTTCTGCGCCAGCTTCACATAGGGGTCGGTCAGGTGGTCTTGCAGCCAGGCGCGGTTGACCTTGCTGCCGCCCTTGCCGCTGCCCTTGTTGTGTTGGCGCGAAACTTTCATGCGCGACAGATAATGCGGGCATGACCGCCCTGGCCCTGACCCCCCCGCAGCGCAAGCAGCATCGCGCCGACGCCCATCATCTGGAACCCGTGGTGCTGGTAGGCGCCGGCGGGCTGACGCCGGCCGTGGAGCGCGAGGTGGACGCCGCGCTCAAGGCCCACGGCCTGATCAAGGTGCGGGTGTTCAGTGACGACCGCACGCAGCGCGGCGACATGCTGCTGGCCCTGGCCGACAAGCTGGATGCCGCCCCGGTGCAGCACATTGGCAAGCTGCTGGTGCTTTGGCGGCCGCTGCCACCCAAGGAGACGCCGGTACGCGAAGAACGCGGCGCCGGGCCGCGCACCGTCAAGCTGGTGAGCTTTTCCAAGAGCGGCAACCACCGCGCCACCGTCCGCAAGGTCAAGGTGCTGGGCAATCAACGGGTCACCGCCGGGGGCTTGGTGAAGCGGGAAAAGAAGCGCCAGCCGGCTGCCGGCATCAAGAAGAAGGCCGCCGGCTAGGGGCGCTGCCTGCTGCCCGGCCCGCGCCGCGCAGCAAGGCCCCCAGGCCGCGCCAGGCCAGCACCGCCACCAGTACCGCCTTCAGGCCGTAGAACAACACGCTGAGCAGGTGCAGCTGGCCGAAGGTCAGAGGCCCCTGACCGCGCCGCGCCAGGTCCATGAAGGGCTGCAGCGCAAAGTAGCCTACAACGGTGCAGAACAAGGCGCCCAGCGCCAGCAGCATGCCCAGGCTGAACTGGCTGCCGGTGCCAGCCTGCGCCGCGCGGCGCGCGTTGCCACGCTCCATCACCAGCACCAGGATGCCGGCCGCCAGGCTGATGAAAGCCTCCTGCTGCAGCACACGCGCCACCACGCGGCCGGCATCGGCCGGCGACAAGGTGGCAAACGGCGCCGGCGTGGCCACGGCCGCCACCGCGATCAGCAAGCCCAGCCACAGCGCCGGCAACAACACGCGCAAACGCAGCGTCAGCATGGCGTTCAGACGTAGCGAACGGCCATCACTTCCCAGTGGCGCAGGCCGCCCGGTGCCTGCACCTCGGCCACGTCGCCGGCTTCCTTGCCTATGAGCGCGCGGGCGATGGGGCTGCTGATGGAGATCAGGCCCAGCTTCAGGTCGGCCTCGTCGTCGCCCACGATCTGGTAGGTGACCTTCTGGCCACTGTCTTCGTCTTCCAGGTCCACCGTGGCGCCGAACACCACCTTGCCGCCGGCGTCCACCTGCGAGGGGTCTATGACCTGCGCCGCCGCCAGCTTGCTTTCCAGCTCCTTGATGCGGCCTTCGATGAAACCCTGTTTGTCCTTGGCCGCGTCGTACTCGGCGTTTTCCGACAGGTCGCCTTGCGCACGCGCCTCGGCAATGGCCTGGATGACCGCATGGCGTTCCACCGACTTGAGCTGGTGCAACTCGGTCTTGAGCTTCTCGGCGCCGCGCAGCGTCAGCGGAATGGTGGTGTTCATGTCGGGGGCTTCCGGCGGGTCAAAGTGAAACCGCCGCCGGGCCCGCGGTGCGGGGTTCGGCGGCGGTGATTCGACGGAGGGATTTTAGGCCAGTTCCTGGTGCAGTTCCTGCAAAGGACGCACCTGCAGGTCGTCGTCGTGCTTGAGCGCCTCGGTGGCCGCCTCGGCGCCGGCCATGGTGGTGTAGTAGGTGATGCGGTGGGCCAGCGCCGCGGTGCGTATGTAGCGGCTGTCGGCGATGGCGGTGCGCGTTTCGTCCACCGTGGTGTAGACCAGCTGGATCTCACCGGCGCGGATCATGTCGGCGATGTGCGGGCGCCCGTCCTTGACCTTGTTGACCACCTTCACCGGCACGCCGGCTTCGGCAATGGCCGCCGCCGTGCCCTTGGTGGCAACCACGGCAAAGCCCAGGTCCACCAGGTCGCCGGCCAGCTTGACGGCGCGTTCCTTGTCGCCGTTCTTGACCGTCAGCACCACCGTGCCCTTGTCCGGCAGGCGCGAGCCGGCGCCCAGCTGGCTCTTGAGCATGGCCTCGCCGAAGCTGCTGCCCACGCCCATGACCTCGCCGGTGGAGCGCATCTCCGGGCCCAGGATGGGGTCCACACCCGGGAACTTGTTGAAGGGGAACACCGCTTCCTTGATGCTGAAGTACGGCGGCACCACCTCGGCCGGCACGCGGCCGTCGGGGCCGCGCTGGTCGGCCAGCTTCTGGCCGGCCATGCAGCGCGCCGCGATCTTGGCCAGGGGCTGGGCCGTGGCCTTGCTGACAAACGGCACGGTACGGCTGGCGCGCGGGTTGACCTCCAGCACGTACACGGTGGCGTCGTCGCCCTCCCCCTGGATGGCGAACTGCGTGTTCATCAGCCCCACCACCTTCAGCGCCCGCGCCATGGCCGCGGCCTGGCGGCGCAACTCGTCCTGCAGGGCGGGCGACAGGGAGTACGGCGGCAGCGCACAGGCCGAATCGCCGCTGTGGATGCCGGCGGCTTCCACGTGTTCCATGATGCCGCCGATCATGACCTGCTCGCCGTCGCAGATGCAGTCCACGTCCACTTCGATGGCGTCGTCCAGGAAGCGGTCCAGCAGCACCGGGCTCTTGTCGCTGACGCGCACCGCTTCGCGCATATAGCGCTCCAGGTCCTTGTCGCCGTGCACGATTTCCATGGCACGGCCGCCCAGCACGTAGCTGGGGCGCACCACCAGCGGGTAGCCGATTTCCTGTGCCAGCGCCAGCGCCTGTTCTTCGGTGCGCGCGGTGCGGTTGGGCGGCTGCTTCAGGCCCAGCTGGTGCAGCAGTTGCTGGAAGCGCTCGCGGTCTTCGGCGATGTCTATGCTGTCGGGCGAGGTGCCGATGATGGGCACGCCGGCACGCTCCAGGTCCAGCGCCAGCTTCAGCGGCGTCTGGCCGCCGTACTGCACGATGACCCCGGCGGGCTTCTCCTTGTCCACGATCTCCAGCACGTCTTCCAGCGTCACCGGCTCGAAGTACAGGCGGTCGCTGGTGTCGTAGTCGGTGGACACGGTTTCCGGGTTGCAGTTGACCATGATGGTCTCGTATCCGTCTTCGCGCATGGCCAGCGCGGCGTGCACGCAGCAGTAGTCGAATTCGATGCCCTGGCCTATGCGGTTGGGCCCGCCGCCCAGCACCATGATCTTGCGCCTGGCGCTGGGGTCGGCTTCACACTCGGCCTGCTCGCTGCCGCCTTCGTAGCTGGAGTACAGGTAGGCCGTGGGCGTGGCGAATTCGGCGGCGCAGGTGTCCACACGCTTGTACACCGGGCGCACGCCGGCGGCGTGGCGCGCCGCGCGCACCGCATGCTGGTGGGTCTTGAGCAGCACCGCCAGGCGTTTGTCGGAGAAGCCCTTGCCCTTGAGCCAGCGCAGCTCGGCCGCCGACAGGCTGTCCAGCGTGCGCTGGGCCACCTGCTGCTCGGTGGCCACCAGGTCCTGGATCTGCGCCAGGAACCAGGGGTCGACGAAGGTTTCCTCAAACACCTCGTCCAGCGTCAGGCCGATGCGGAAGGCATCGGCCAGGAACAGGATGCGCTCGGGGCCGGGGTTGCCGATCTCGTCGAGGATCTCGTCGCGGTCGCTGCTCTTGGGGTCCAGGCCGGAGATGCCGGTTTCCAGGCCGCGCAAGGCCTTCTGGAAACTTTCCTGGAAGCAACGGCCCATGGCCATGACCTCGCCCACGCTCTTCATCTGCGTGGTCAGGTGCGGGTCGGCGGCCGGGAACTTCTCGAAGGCAAAACGCGGGATCTTGGTGACCACGTAGTCGATGCTGGGCTCGAAGCTGGCCGGCGTGGCGCCGCCGGTGATGTCGTTCTTCAGCTCGTCCAGCGTGTAGCCCACGGCCAGCTTGGCCGCCACCTTGGCGATGGGGAAACCCGTGGCCTTGGAAGCCAGCGCCGAGCTGCGGCTCACGCGCGGGTTCATCTCGATGACGATGAGCCGGCCGTTGTTCGGGTTCACCGCAAACTGCACGTTGGAGCCGCCGGTGTCCACGCCGATCTCGCGCAGGATGGCGATGCTGGCGTTGCGCATCAGCTGGTACTCGCGGTCGGTCAGCGTCTGCGCCGGCGCCACCGTTATCGAGTCCCCGGTGTGTATGCCCATCGGGTCCAGGTTCTCGATGGAGCACACGATGATGCAGTTGTCCGCCTTGTCGCGGACCACCTCCATCTCGTACTCCTTCCAGCCGATCAGGCTTTCTTCGATCAGCAGCTCGTGCGTGGGGCTCAGGTCCAGGCCGCGCTTGCAGATCTCTTCAAACTCTTCCGGGTTGTAGGCGATGCCGCCGCCGGTGCCGCCCAGCGTGAAGCTGGGGCGTATCACCGTGGGGTAGCCGCTGCCGCCAGTTTCTGCCGCGATGCGCTCGCGCACCTGCTGCGCCTCTTCCCAGGAGTGCGCGATGCCGCTCTTGGCCGAGTCCAGCCCTATGGAGGTCATGGCCTCCTTGAACTTCAGGCGGTCCTCGGCCTTTTCGATGGCACGCTCGTTGGCGCCGATCATCTCCACACCATGGCGCTCCAGCACGCCGTGGCGGTGCAGGTCCAGCGCGCAGTTCAGCGCCGTCTGCCCGCCCATGGTGGGCAGCACGGCCATCTTCTCGCCCTGATGCGCAGCGCGCTCCTTGGCGATGATGCGCTCCACCACCTGCCAGGTGATGGGCTCGATGTAGGTCGCGTCCGCCATGCCCGGGTCGGTCATGATGGTCGCCGGGTTGCTGTTGACCAGGATGACGCGGTAGCCCTCTTCGCGCAGCGCCTTGCAGGCCTGCGCGCCGGAGTAGTCGAACTCGCAGGCCTGGCCGATGACGATGGGGCCGGCGCCGATGATCAGGACGCTCTGCAGGTCGTTGCGCTTAGGCATGGGCACCTTCCTTGGCCTGCGCCATCAGCGTGGTGAAACGGTCGAACAGGTGGCCGATGTCGTGCGGGCCGGGGCTGGCCTCGGGGTGGCCCTGGAAGCTGAAGGCCGGGCGGTCGGTGCGCGCCAGGCCCTGCAAGGTACCGTCGAACAGGCTCACATGCGTGGCACGCAGCGTGGCCGGCAGCGCTTGGTCGTCCACCGCAAAACCGTGGTTCTGGCTGGTGATGGCCACACGCCCGGTGTCCAGGTCCTTGACCGGGTGGTTGGCGCCGTGGTGACCGAACTTCATCTTGAAGGTGCGGGCGCCGGAAGCCAGCGCCAGGATCTGGTGGCCCAGGCAGATGCCGAAGATGGGCAGGCCGCGATCCAGCAGCGTGCGCGTGGCGGTGATGGCGTAGTCGCAGGGCTCGGGGTCGCCAGGGCCGTTGCTCAGGAACACCCCGTCGGGCTGCAGCGCCAGCACCTCGTCGGCCGAGGTCTGCGCCGGCACCACGGTGATGCGGCAGCCGCGTTCGGCCAGCATGCGCAGGATGTTGCGCTTGACGCCGAAGTCGTAGGCCACGACGTGGAAACGCGCCGCCGCCTGGGCGCCAAAGCCCTGGCCCAGGCGCCACTCGCCTTCGGCCCAGGTGTAGGGCTCGCTGGTGCTGACCACGCGGGCCAGGTCCAGCCCGGCCATCGAGGGCGCGGCGCGCGCGGCTTCCACCGCCGCCTGCCGCAGGGCCTCGGTCACGGCGGTGCCGGCGGGCCAGGTCTGTATGCAGCCGTTCTGCGCGCCGGTGCTGCGCAGGCGGCGTGTCAGTGCGCGGGTGTCCAGGCCGGCGATGGCCACGGTGCCCTCACGCGCCAGGTACTCGCCCAGCGTGGCGGTGGCGCGGAAGTTGGACGCGCGCAGCGGCAGATCGCGTATCACCAGGCCGGCGGCCTGCACCTTGGCCGACTCGGTGTCTTCGGCGTTGACGCCGGTGTTGCCGATGTGCGGGTAGGTCAGCGTGACGATCTGGCGGCAGTAGCTGGGGTCGGTCAGGATCTCCTGGTAGCCGGTGAGCGAGGTGTTGAACACCACCTCTCCCACGGTGCGCCCGGGGGCGCCTATGGAGATACCGGAGAAGGTGGTGCCATCCGCCAGCGCAAGCAGGGCGGGTGGCAGGTTGGGCAGCAGCGTGGCGGGCGGCAAGGGCAATGGACTCCGTGGCTAGCGCGCGTCCACCGCAGCCGGGCTGCACCCCTTCCCCCGGGCAGGTGCCGGGTGGCTGGGCAAGCGGGCTGGTTGAGGAGGCGGGGCCGGGGCTGAAGTCCGGTGGGCGCTGCGCTGTGGGCGGGCAAACCTGTGAATTGTAGCCGGCCGCTTAGACTGCCGGCCCCATGCCTGCTCCCGCCGCGCCCACCGCCCCTGAACGCCCTGCTTCCGCCTCCGGGCCTGCGGCCTTGGCGCCGCGCCCGCATCCGATGTGGCCGTTGCTGGCGGCGGCGCTGGCCACGGCCGCCTTCGTGGCCATGGACGCCACCGTGAAGTCCATGGCCGCCGAACGCAACGCCTTGCAGCTGGCCTTTCTGCGCTTTGCCAGCGGCTCGGTGTTTGCCGTGCTGCTGTGGGCTTGGCACCGCAGCCCCATGCCGCGCCGCGCCGACTGGGCCGGGCATGCGCTGCGCTGCGCGCTGTTGCTCACGTCGCTGCTGTGCTACTTCCACGCGCTCACGCTGCTGCCGCTGGCGCAGGCGGTGGCCATGGGCTACCTGGCCCCCATCGCGGTAGCCTTGCTGGCCATGGTGTTCCTGCGCGAGCGGCCCTCGCGCTGGATCTGGGCCGCCTTGGCCCTAGGGGCCGCGGGCGTGGTGGTGGCCTTGTGGCCCGAGCTGCGGCGCGCCGGCGAGGCGGGTTCCGCAGAGCGGCTGCAAGGCCTGGCCGCGGCGGCGCTGGCAGCGGTGGCTTTTGCCGGCGTGCTGGTACTGGCGCGCCACCAGGCGCAGCGCGACTCGCTGTGGACCATCGTGCTGCTGCAGAACCTGCTGCCGCTCACGGTGCTGGCCCTGCCGGCCACCCTGGCCTGGGTGCCGCTGTCGCCCGGTGATTGGCCCGCGGTGGGCTTGATAGGCCTGTTCGCCACCGTGGGCCTGCTGGCGCTGACCTGGGCGTTTTCGCACCTGGAGGCCAGCCGCGCGGCGCCCATGGAGTACACCAGCTTCGTCTGGGCCGCGCTGCTGGGCTACCTGCTGTTCGGCGAGTTGCCCACGGTGTGGACCGCCGGCTCGGCGCTGCTGATCGTGGCGGGCTGCCTGTTGTTGCTACGGCGCTGAGCGCCGGGGGCGGCGGCGGTGCAAAGCACCCGCCGCCGCTGCTCAGCCGCCGGCCTGGCCCAAGGCCGCGATGCCGGCACGCGCGATCTGCGCGTCCTCCGGGGCCTTGACACCGCTGACACCGACCGCACCTAGGCAGTGCCCGTCTACCAGCACCGGCACGCCGCCTTCGAGCATGCCGGTCAGGACCGGCGCACTCAGAAAGGCGGTGCGGCCCTTGTTGATCATTTCTTCGTAGTCGCGGCTCTCGCGGCGCCCCAGCGCGGCACTGCGCGCCTTGGCCGGTGCGATTTCCGCCGAGACGGGCGCCGCGCCGTCCAGGCGCTGCAGCCACAACAGGTGGCCGCCGTCGTCCACCACGGCAATGGTCACCGCCCAGCCGTGGCGTTGGGCTTCGGCCGCGCTGGCGGCGCCCAGGGCCTGGGCATCGGCCTGCGTGAGATAAGGTTTGTGCTGCATGGCCCGACGATATCGCGACGCGGTGTTTTGCCGGTACCATCGCCCAGGACAAAAGAGAGTTCCGCGGGGAACCTAGAATCCGCGGTGAGGGTCACATCCCACAAGTCCCTTGGAGGTGTCATGGAATCTCGTGTGCAAACCCTGCCTGTCGGTGCTGCTGGCGGTGCAGTCGTCGCCGAGCGCAACCGCGTTCTTCGCAACACCTACTGGCTGCTGGCCTTGTCGATGGTGCCCACGGTGCTGGGCGCCTGGATAGGCGTGTCCATAGGCATCAACCAGTTTCTGACGCCGGGCATCGGCCTCATCGTGTTCCTGGCCGGCGCCTTCGGCTTCATGTTCGTGATCGAGAAGAACAAGAATTCCGCCGCCGGCGTGCCGCTGCTGCTGGCGTTCACGTTCTTCATGGGCCTGATGCTGTCGCGCCTGGTCAGCGTGGTGCTGGCAAACAGCGGCCCCGGTGTGGTGATGCTGGCCTTCGGCGGCACCGCAGCCATCTTCTTCGGCATGGCCTCGTTGTCGAGCATGATCAAGCGCGACGTGAGCGGCATGGGCAAGTTCCTGTTCGTCGGCGCCATCATGCTGTTCGTGGCGCTGATCGCGAACTTCTTCCTGCAGTCCGCCGCGCTGATGATCACGCTGGCCGTGCTGGGCATGGGCATCTTCACCGCCTTCATCCTGTACGACCTGAAGCGCGTGCGTGACGGCTACGAGACCAACTACATCACCGCCACGCTGGGCGTGTACCTGAGCGTGTTCAACGTGTTCCAGTTCCTGCTGGCCCTGCTGGGCATGGGCGGCGGGGACGACTGATACGCGTTCCGCAACCGACCAGACGACGGGGCCTTCGGGCCCCGTTTTTCATGGCTGCCGTTTCAGGCCTGAGGGTCGGCCAAGTCAAACACCGCCATGCTCTCCACATGCGCCGTGTGAGGAAACATGTTCACCACCCCGGCGGCGCTGCAGCGGTAACCGGCCTGGTGTACCAGCAGGCCGGCGTCGCGCGCCAGCGTGGCCGGGTTGCAGCTGACGTAGACGATGCGTTGCGGCGGTTGCCAGTCGGGCCGCGGGGACGACAGCGCCGCCTGGTGCAGGTCGGCCAGGGCCTTGGCCAGCGCAAACGCGCCCTCGCGCGGCGGGTCCACCAGCCAGCGTCCGGCCTGGCCGGCGGCCACCAGCTCGTCGGGCGTGATCTCGAACAGGTTGCGCGCCTCGAAGGCGGTGCGCTGCGCCAGGCCGTTGGCCTGCGCGTTGTCACGCGCACGCTGCACCAGCACCGCGCTGCCCTCTATGCCCAGCACCTGGCGCGCACGCGTGGCCAGCGGCAGCGTGAAGTTGCCCAGGCCGCAGAACCAGTCGATGACACGCTCGTCCGGCTGCGGGTCCAGGAGCCGCACCGCGCGCCCCACCAGCACCCGGTTGATGTGCGGGTTGACCTGTGTGAAGTCGGTGGGCTTGAAGGGCATGCGCACGCCGAACTCCGGCAGCGCGTAGGCCAGCGCCGGCCCGCCTTCGTCCAGCCGGTGCACCGTCTCCGGGCCCTTGGGCTGCAACCACCATTGCACACCGTGCGCCGCGCCGAAGTCGCGCAGGCGCTGTGCATCGGCGGCCGACACCGGCTCCAGGTGGCGCAGCACCAGCGCGGTGACCTCGTCGCCAGCGGCCAGTTCGATCTGCGGCAGGCGGTCGCGCTGGTCCATGCCGGCCACCAGCTCGCGCAGCGGCAGCAGCAACGCGCTCACCGCCGGCGGCAGCACCGGGCACACCGCCATGTCGGCCACGTAGCGCGACTTGCGTTCGTGGAAGCCGACCAGCACCGTGCCCTTCTTGATCACATAGCGCACCGACAGGCGCGCTCGCCAACGGTAGCCCCAGGCCGGGCCTTCTATGGGCCGCAGCAGCTGCGCCGGCCGCACCTTGGCCAGATGCCACAGGTTGTCTTCCAGCACCCGCTGCTTGACGGCCACCTGCGCCGTCGGGTGCAGATGCTGCATCTTGCAGCCGCCGCAGGCGCCGGCGTGCAGGCCGAAGTGCGGGCAGCCCGGGTGCACGCGCTGCGCACTTTCGCGCGCGATGGCGCTCACCGGCCCCTGCTCCCAGGCGTTCTTGCGCCGGCTGACGTTGACCTGCACGCGCTCGCCCGGCAAGGCGCCTTCTATGAAGACGACCTTGCCTTCGCCATCGCCGCCGCGCCGGTGCGCCACGCCCTGGGCTTCCAGGTCCAGCGACTCGACCTCCAGCCACTCTTCGCTGAGGTAGGGTTGCGTGCGGGTGGTGGTCATGGCGCGCTGCGGTGAGGACGCATCCGTAGGCACCCGGCCTTGGCGGGTGCTGTCGCGAACGGCATCAAGGTGGGGTCAGCGCGGCGGCAGCAGCCGCGCCGGGTCGACCGGCTTGCCTTCGCGGCGGATCTCGAAGTGCAGTTGCACCCGGTCGGCGTCGCTGGACCCCATTTCGGCGATCTTCTGGCCGCGCCGCACCACCTGGTCTTCGCGCACCAGCAGCGCCTGGTTGTGCGCATAGGCCGTCAGGTAGGTGGCGTTGTGCTTCACGATCACCAGGTTGCCGTAGCCGCGCAGGCCCGAACCGGCGTAGACCACGCGGCCATCGGCCGCGGCCAGCACCGGGTCGCCGGCCTTGCCGGTGATGGCCAGGCCCTTGCTGCGCACCTCGTCGAAAGCCGTCGCCACCGGGCCGGCGGCCGGCCAGCTCCAGGCCAGATCACCCTCGGGGTTGTGGGCCGGCAGCGCGGCGGGGGGTGAAGCAGGCGGCGTGGCCGGCGGCGATGCCGGCGTGTCCGCCGGCCGGCCGGGAGGCGTGGTGCCGGCCGTCCCGCCTGGCGGGCTGGTGGCCGGCCCGCCCAGCGGCGGCAGCGGCCGCACGGCCACTTGCTCGGCCGCAGGCGGCGCCACACGCAGCGTCTGCCCCACTTCCAGCACGTTGGGGTTTTCTATGCCGTTCCAGCGCGCGATGTCGCGCCAGCTTTGGCCCTGCTCCAGGCCGATGCGTATCAGGGTATCGCCCTGGCGCACCGTGTAGTAGCCCGGCTGGCCGGCGTTCTCGGCACCGGGCAAGGGCTTGGGCGCCGTGGTGGCGTCGGTCACCACCGGCGCCGGTGCGGCAGGGGCGGGTGCCGAAGCCGCGCCTGCCGGCGATGCGGCAGGCTCGGAAGGCGTCTGCCCGAGCACACCCACCGTGCTGGGCGGCGGCGGCTCGCGATGCTCCACCGGTGCGCGGTGCGTGACCGTCGTGCAGGCGGACAGCAGCAGCGCAACAGCCAGTGCCGCCAGTGAGGTGGCGGCAGAGTGGGCACCGGGCTGGCTCGCGCGGGGGATCAGGGTCATGGCGGGGCAGGCACTCATTCAGTACCTGATTTTAAAGGGACGAAGTGCACCGCATCGAGCCAGCGCCGCTGCAGGCCGCCGTTCGCGTCGCGGTCCACGACCAGCAGGCCCTGGCCGCCCCGCGCGGCGTCGATCACCGGCGCCACCAAACGGCCGCCGGCTGCCAACTGATCCAACCAGGCCGCCGGCAGTTCCTCGCCACCGGCCGCGGCGATGATGTTGTCATACGGTGCCCGAGGCCCGTGGCCCAGGCGGCCGTCGCCATACAGCAGCCACGGCGCCACCGGCAGCCGCAGCGCCGACACCTGCGCGCGGGCCTTGTCATGCAAGGGCCGCAGGCGTTCGATGCTGACGACGGTGCGCGCCAGGTGCGCCAGCAGCGCCGCCTGGTAGCCGCAGCCGGTGCCCACCTCCAGCACACGGCCCAGATGGCCGCGCGCTGCCGTGCCAGGGCCTTCGAACAGCAGCGCCAGCATGCGCGCCACCACCGAGGGCTTGGAGATGGTCTGCCCCAGGCCTATGGGCAGCGCGGTGTCCTCGTAGGCCTGGGTGGCCAGCGCGGTGTCCACGAAGCGGTGGCGCTCCACCGCGGCAAAGGCCGCCAGCACCGGCTCGCAGCGCACGCCGCCTTCGCGCAGGCGCTGCACCATGCGCTGGCGCACCTGGGCCGAGTCCAGCCCCAGGCCGCTGGGTGCACGCGAGCGCGCCGCGTGGTCGGCAGCCTGCTGCAGCGGCCGCTGCGGGCGCAACAACGCACCCGCCGCCGATGCCGGCGCAGGCGCCGAAACAGGCGATGCGGCGGCCGGCAGGCTGGCAGGAAAACGCGCCGGCGGCCGCCGGGCGGTGGTCATGCCCGGCCGCCCAGGCGCGCCGCCCAGGCGCTGCTGGAAGCGTGGTCGGTCAGGTCCACCTGCAGCGGGGTGATGGACACCCAGCCCTGGGCCGTGGCGTGGAAGTCGGTGCCCTCGCCGGCCTCGCGCGCGTCGCCGGCGGCACCTATCCAGTAGATGGGGTCGCCGCGTGGGCTGGTCTGGCAGATCACCGGCTCGCTGGCATGCCGGCGCCCCAGGCGCGTGACCACGCGGCGCAGCGTGGTCGCCTCCGGGTGGTTGGGGATGTTGACGTTCAGCAGAAACGGCGTCTCACCGGCGCGCGGCAGGCCGCCGGCCAGCACCTGTTCCACCACCGCACGCGCCGTGGCGGCGGCGGCGTCCAGGTGTTTCCAGCCCTTGTCGACCAGCGAGAACGCGATGGCCGGCACGCCGAACAGGTAGCCCTCCATGGCCGCGGCCACGGTGCCGGAGTACAGCGTGTCGTCGCCCATGTTGGCGCCGTTGTTGATGCCCGAGAGCACCAGGTCGGGCCGGTGCTCCAGCAGGCCGGTCAGCGCCAGGTGCACGCTGTCGCTGGGGGTGCCGCTGACGACACGAAAACCCGGCGTCGCTTCGCCGCGCGCCTGGAACACCGTCAGCGGGCGCGTCAGCGTCAGCGCGTTGGACGTGCCGCTGGCGTTTTGCTCCGGCGCCACCACGTCGATGGTGCCCAGGCCCTGCATGGCCTGCACCAGCGCAGCAATGCCGGGGGCCAGGTAGCCGTCGTCGTTGGCGATCAGGATGCGCATGGGCGCATTGTAGGTAGGCCCACAACGACACAGCCCGCACAAGGCGGGCTGTGTCTGGCGGGCTGTGTCCAGGGTGACCTTGGTGCCGGTGAGAAGAGTCGAACTCCCGACCTTCGCATTACGAATGCGCTGCTCTACCAACTGAGCTACACCGGCGTCGCCGTCAGGGCAGATGCCACCGACGACCGAAGCTGCGGATTCTAGCATCGGCGGTGGCCCGCACCGGCCCATCGCCACGCACGCCCGGCACAATGCCTGCGATGAAAAGTGTTGCCGCGGCCTGGAACCACCTGCTGAACGACGCCGCCGCCCGCCGTGGCTGGTGCTGGCTGCTGGCAGCGCTGCTGCTGGCCACGTCCTGGCTGGCGGTGGCCTCCGGCCCGGCACCGGTGCCGGGCGGCGACAAGCTGCACCACGTGCTGGGCTTTGCCGTGCTGGCGCTGGTGGCCAGTTTGGCCGGCGCGCCGGGCTGGCGTCACGCCGGCTGGGCGGCAGCGGGCCTGCTGCTGTACGGCGGGCTGATCGAAGCGGTGCAGTCCCAACTGCCCTGGCGCAGCGCCGAGTGGGCCGACTGGCTGGCCGACGCGCTGGGCACCGTGCTGGGCCTGGCCTTGGCCGCCGGCCTGCGCCTGGCGGCCGCACCGCGGCGTTGAGCGCTGCGTCCACCGACTTCGTTCAGAAGCTCTTTGGCTGGCTCACGCTGTGAGCCAGTGGCGCAGCAAACTGGCTCCATACCGCGGCCCATGGAGGGCGGCGGCGCTGGAAGGAGCCGACCATGACGCAAACCTCCCTGGACCTCGCCCTGCCTGCCGACGACCCCATAGACCGCGTCGGATTCGACCTGGGCTGGGACCACGCCCGCCACGGTCTGGTACCGCCGCCCGCGCTGCTGCACGAAGCCACGCCAGTGGGCCAGGGCTGGCGCGCGGCGCGCGCCACCTTCGGGCAGCGCACGCTGGGCGCCGGCGCCCCGGTGCGCTGGTGGCTGGCGCTGCGCATCACGGCCTGGCGCGAAGGGGTGGCCTTCGACACCGAACAGGTGAACCCGCAGTACCTGGCCCAGATCCAGGTGACCCGCTGCCCGGTGCTGCGCTGCACGCTGGGCGGTGCGGCGCACGAACCCACCGCAGCGGTGGTGCAGCGCCTGAACCCGCAGGCCGGCTACGCCGCCGGCAACCTGGCGGTGATGAGCCGCCGCGCCGCCGAAGCCCGCCAGGGCGCCGATCTGCTGACCCTGGTGCGGCGCGCCCGCCGCGCCGAAGCCGAGGGCGACGAAGTGGACGGCCTGCCCGCCGCCGCCTGGTGGCGCCTGGCCGCGCTGCAAGGGTTTGCCACGCCGCTGCGCCTGCACGAGGCGGCTTCGCTGCCGCTGGCCGTGCTGCCGCCGCAGCGGGTGCGGCTGCTGAATGCGGCGCAGGGGCTGCAGGCGCTGTTGTCGCTGCTGTTCGTAGGCCCCGGCTTCAGCGAGCGGCTGCGGGCGGTGGCCGCCCTGCTGCCCGAGCACACGCTGCGCCAGGACTTCAACCTGTTTGTCGGTGCGCTGGCCGCGCGTGTCGTGGAAGCCGGCGAGCAACCGGCGGCACGCCGCCAGGCCATAGAACAAGCCTGGCTGGGCGAGCGCGTGCAGCGGCGCTGGCAGCACCTGGTGCTGAGCCTGGGCGAAGCCGCCACCACGACCTTGCTGGACCGCCTGGCCGAGCGCACCCCCGGCGTGCTGAACCACCGGCATGACGTCGCCACAGACGGCTGGGCGCTGGAGCAAAGCGGCCGGCTGGCAGCCCCTGCACGCAGCCCGCGCGCGGCGCGGCCGGCGCCTCAGCTGCCGCCGCCGCAGCGGCGCCTGGGCGACCGCCCCTGCGCCGCCTGAAAAAACAGGCGCCGCAAGGCCGGCCGCGCGGCGCCTGCTACTTGGTTGCCCGCAGGTCCACCACGCGCCGCGCCTTGCCCACCAGGGTGCGCTCCACCGAACCCGGTGGCCCCAGTTCCACGCGCACGTTCACGCCCAGCAGCGTCTTGATGCGGTGGCGCAGCTCGCCCGCCACCTGCTGGCGGTCGGCGCCTTCGTGCGCCGGCAGCAGCTCGCAGCGCACCGCCAGTTCGTCCAGCAGGTGTTCGCGCGTGACGACCAACTGGTACTGGCCGGCCAGCCGGCCGTCCTGCAGCAGCAGTTCCTCGACCTGCGTGGGAAACAGGTTCACGCCGCGGATGATGAGCATGTCGTCACTGCGGCCCACGATGCGGCCCATGCGGCGCATGCTGCGCGCGGTGGGCGGCAGCAGCCGCGTCAGGTCGCGGGTGCGGTAGCGCACCACCGGCAGCGCTTCCTTGGTGAGCGTGGTGAACACCAGCTCGCCGGGGCTGCCTTCGGGCAGCACGGCGCCGGTTTCGGGGTCGATGATCTCCGGGTAGAAGTGGTCTTCCCAGACCACCGGCCCGTCCTTGCTCTCTATGCATTCGCTGGCCACGCCCGGGCCCATCACCTCCGACAGGCCGTAGATGTCCACCGCGTCCAGCCCGGCGCCCTGCTCTATCTCCTGGCGCATGGCCTCGGTCCAGGGTTCGGCACCGAAGATGCCCACGGCCACCGACATCCGGCGCGGGTCTTTGCCCTGGCGGTGGAACTCTTCGATGATCACCTGCATGTAGCTGGGCGTGACCATGATGATGTCGGGGCGGAAGTCCTCGATCAGCTGCACCTGGCGCTCGGTCTGCCCGCCGCCCATGGGCACCACGGTGCAGCCCAGGCGCTCGGCGCCATAGTGCGCCCCCAAGCCGCCGGTGAACAGGCCGTAGCCGTAGGCCACGTGCACGATGTCGCCGGTGCGAGCGCCGCTGGCGCGCAGGCTGCGGGCCATCAGGTCGGCCCAGGTGTCCAGGTCGCGGCGTGTGTAGCCCACCACCGTGCTCTGGCCGGTGGTGCCGGAGCTGGCGTGCACGCGCAGCACCTGTTCACGCGGCACGGCGAACATGCCGAAAGGGTAGTGGTTGCGCAGGTCGGCCTTGCCGGTGAACGGGAACTTCGCCAGGTCGGCCAGCGAGCGGCAGTCCGAGGGGTGCACGCCGGCGTCGTCGAAGCTGCGCCGGTAGTGCGGCACGCGCTCGTAGGCGTGGCGCAGCGTCCATTGCAGGCGTTGCAGCTGCAGCGCCTGCAGCTCGTCACGGCTGGCGGTTTCTATGGGGTCCAGGTCACCCGCTTGCGGCCGTTTCGCCGGCATGGTCCATCTCCTCCAGGAAAGCCGGGGTCGGCTGGGCTCAGGTCTGTGGGCCCATGGGCAGGCCCGGTACCACGGCCTGCCCTTTGCGGGTGTGGCTGCGGCCACGGAACAGCGCCACGCGCTCGCCGTGCTGGTTGCTGACCAGGATGTCGTAGACGCCGCTGCGTCCGCCCTTGCTCAGCTCGACGGCGGCGGCGGTCAGCACATCGTACAGGCGGGCCGGCTTCATCAGGTTCACGTCGAAGCCCGAAGCCACGCTGACTTCGTTGTAGGCGTTGCAGGCCAGCGCGAAGGCACTGTCGGCCAGTGTGGTGACCAGGCCGCCATGGCACAAGTCGTGGCCGTTGAGCATGTCCTCGCGCACCACCATCTGCAGCGTGGCGCTGCCGGGCCCCACCGCCAGCACCTGGATGCCCAGCAGGCGCGAGACGCGGTCCTTGTGCCAGATGGCGTCGCACACGGCCTGGGCCACCTGTTGCGGCGTGCTGGCCGCCGTTGGCGCCGGCACCGCGCCAACGGTGTGTGACTCGCTCATGTCCCCTCCAAAGCACAACGCCCACCGGATTGTGCCGGTGGGCGTTGGGAGGGAGTGTAGGGAACCACAGGCGCCGGTCACGGGTTCCGGTGCTCCGCCCAGTGTTGCGGTCGGTTCTCGCCTGTCGTCAGGGCCGTACTGTGACAGGCTTGCATGACGGCTGTGCGACGAAAAGCCCGGCGGTTGCCGGGCTTTTCTGCCGTCTGCCTAGCCTGCCGCGAAGCGCTCCTCCAGCCAGGCCAGCAGCGTGCGCAGCGTCTGCGCCTCGCCGCCCACCGGGCGGCCGGGGCGTGCTGCGTCGTTCCAGGCGAACAGGTCGAGGTGCAGCCAAGGCAGTTCGGCCGGCACGAAGTCGGCCAGGAACAGCGCCGCGGTGATGGCCCCGCCCAGGCCGCCGCGGCCGGTGTTGACGATGTCGGCGATGTCGCTTTCTATGCTGCGGTGGTACGGCGCCCACAACGGCAGGTGCCACAGCGGGTCCAGCAGGTCCATGCCGCGGTCCACCAGTTCGCGCGCCACGGCGGTGTCGCGGCAGAACAGCGCCGGCAACTGCGGCCCCAGGGCCACGCGCGCCGCGCCGGTGAGCGTGGCCAGGTCGATCATCAGCGCAGGCTTGCCTTCGGCACCATAGGCCAGGGCGTCGCACAGGATGACGCGGCCCTCGGCGTCGGTGTTGCCGATTTCGATGTGCAGGCCGTTGCGCGTCTTGAACACGTCTCCGGGCCGGAAGGCATTGCCGGCGATGGCGTTTTCCACCGCCGGGATCAGCAGTTGCAGCTGCACCGGCAGGCCCAGCGCCATCACCAGCTGGGCCAGGCCCAGGGCGTGTGCTGCACCGCCCATGTCCTTCTTCATCCAGCGCATGCCGTCGGCGGTCTTGATGTCTAGGCCGCCGCTGTCGAAACACACGCCCTTGCCCACGATGACCAGCTTGGGGTGCTGGGCCGAGCCCCAGTTCAGCTCGATCAGGCGCGGTTCACGCTGCGCCGCCCGGCCCACGGCATGGATGGCCGGGAAGCCGGCGGCCAGCAGCTTGTCGCCCACCACCTGGCGAAAGCGCGCGCGGTGTTGTTTGGCCACCAGCTTGACCGCCTCGGCCAGCTCGGCCGGGCCCAGTTGTTCGGCCGGCGTGTTGACCAGGTCGCGCGTGGACGCGATGACGTGCGCCAGCAGCAGGCCGCGCTGGGCTTCGGGGCTGTTGGCCAGGTGCAGCGTCGCGGCTTCGCGCGGCGCCTTCTTGAAGGCATCGAAGTGGTAGCCCCCCAGCTCCCAGGACAGCGCCGCGACTTGCGGCTCCAAGGTCAGCCCGCCCTCGCCCAGGTGGTAACGGCCGGCCGGCAAGGCCTTGGGCAGGGCCGCCAGCGCCCAGGGGTGGTCGGCCGCCGCCACGCCGGCCCAGACGGCCGCCACGCTGCCGTCCTTGGCCGGCAGCAGCACAAAGCTGTCGGGCGCGCCGGCAAAGCCCTGGGCGGCCATCCAGCGGCGCTGCACTGCGTCCAGCCGCTGGCTGGCGGCGGCAAAGCCGGCACGGTCTGTCAGGTGTATGGGCACGCTGCCGCGGCCCGGGCGGGAGAGTTCAACGGTCATGAAAGGTGTCCTGTGCGCTCAGCGGTGGCGCGGGCCTGGATTGTCGCCTGCGATGACGACCCGGCCTGCGCGGCGGCGCACAAGGGACGGCCGGCCCACCGTTGACACGCCCCAGCGGCAGTTCACCCCGCCGCACGACCGTTGGTCGCATGGGGCTGGCCGCGTGCGGCGCTTGGCCGCACAGTGCAGGCACTGCAAGGTTTCAAGCACCCAAGGAGAACCAGATGAGCCTGATCGGCACCCTGCTGCGCCCGGTTCGCGACCTCACCGACGCCGTCCTGATGCCGTTCAAGGCGGTCTTCGTGGTGGGCCTGTGCTGGTTCATCAACAGCATGACCTACAGCGGCACCTGGTGGGTGAAGTGGGTGGCGCTGGGCATGGGCATCGCGGTGCTGGTGGCCTGGGCCCGCGCGGCACGCACGCTGTTCGTGCTGGCCCTGATTGCGCTGGTGGGCCGCTGGGTGTGGCGCCGCTGGGGCGAGGACGCCCGCCGCCAGTTCGACGACTGGGTGGCCCGCACGCAGCCCAAGGCCGCCCAGGTGCTGGAGGTGGTGCGCTCGCCCAGGCAGCGCGCCCAGGTGATAGACGGCGCGGCCTGAGTGCTGCGTACAGGGTAAGTCGGGGGCCTGGGCGGCTGGCGCTCAGGCCGCCGGTACCGGCTGGGCCTCGCCGGCGGCGCGTTCCACGTGCCAATCCACCAGGCGACGCATGTTGCCCAGCGAAGCCCAGTGCAGGTGCACCAGCCCCAGCACACCGCTGCGGTGCAGCTCGCCGACCACCGCGTCGGACAGCTCGGTCATCTTCTTGTCGTCGACGGTCAGGAAGCCGTCCACGGTGTGCTTCTTGCCGTCGACCAGCGTGGCGTCGAAACGCATCTCGCGCAACACGCCCAACTCCAGCAGGCGCTGGCAGAACAGCCGGGTGCGCTGCGCATCCGACTCCATGGCCTCCAGGTTCTTGGACATGGTCTTCAGCATCTCGGTGGACTCGCCGTTGGCATCAAACAATGCCTGGCCTTCTTGCTGGTTGACACCCGGCCAGGCCATGTCCACACACACCGCAAAACGCTGCTCGTTCACGCGGGCGATGCAGAACGGGTATGCCAGCAGCAACACCGGGATGTAGTTGGCGCGCCAGCGCCCGCTGCTGACGAACAGGTTCTGGCTGTGGGTCAGGCTCAGCACCGCCACCGGCGCGATCTGATCCTGGCCGGCCGGGTCCTTGCCCGCGCGCACAAAGACGATGGGGAACTCGCGACAGGCCTCGCCGAACTCGCTGGCCGCAAGAAAGATCGCGTTGAGCTGGTTGGCCAGCGTCCAGTCGGTGATGGGCACGCGCAGCTTCAGGTCGCGGTGCTGGGCGCTGTCCAGCGCCACGGGCTGGCGATGCAGGTTCGAATTGATCAAGTCTCTTCTCCGGATGGGGGCACGGCGGTGACCAGCACCTTGTCTACACGCTTGCCGTCGAGATCGACGACCTCGAAGCGCCAGCCGGCCCATTCGACGTTGTCCGCCGTCTTCGGCAACCGGCCGAGCAAAAGCATGATCATGCCAGCCAGCGTGTTGTAGCGGCCGCGGTCTTCGTCGGGCAGGTCCTTCAGGTCCAGCCGGTCCTTCATTTCCGGCACCGGGATCAGGCCGTCCATCAGCCAGCTGCCGTCTTCGCGCCGCACGGCCCATGCGTCGTCGTCGCCCATGGCGCCTATCTCACCGGTGATGGCCTCCAGCAGGTCGCGCTCGGCAATCACGCCTTGCACGGCGCCGTACTCGTCCACCACAAACACCAGGTCGGTGCCCGACTGCTTGAAGTGCTCCAGCAGCTCCATGCCCGACAGCGTCTCGGGCACGAACACCGGCGGCTGCATGTGCTCGGCCAGGTCGGGCCGCTCGCCGCGCGCCAGCGGCTGCAGCAGGCTGGCCGCCCCCAGCACGCCGCGCACGTCGTCCAGCGAACCGCGGCACACCGGGTAGCGCGAGTGGCCGCTTTGCGCGATGCGGTCCAGCAGCGCCTCCAGCGAGTCCTCCACGTCCAGCCACACGATCTCGGCACGCGGGATCATCATCGAGCCGATCTGGCGGTCGTCCAGGCGGAACACGTTGCGCACCATCTGGTGCTCCTGCGCCTCGATGACGCCGGCGTCCAGGCCCTCTTCCAGCTGTGCCGCGATCTCCTCTTCCGTCACGCTGGCACCGGGCTTGTCGCCGCCCAGGCCGAACAGCCGGAGCACCGCCTGGGTGGAACGAGACAAGGCCCACACAAACGGCTTGGTCACCACCGACAGCCAGTGCATGGGCCGCGCCACCAGGCGCGCCACCGGCTCCGGAAACATCTGGCCTATGCGCTTGGGCACCAGCTCGCCGAAGATGATCGTCACGAAAGTGATGACGATGACCACGCCGAAGGTCGCGCCGATGTTCGCCGGCTGCGCCGACAGGTTGAACGACTCCTGCAGCCACAGCGCCAGGGGCGCTGCGAAGGCCGCTTCACCCACGATGCCGTTGAGCAGGCCTATCGACGTGATGCCGATCTGCACCGTGGACAACCAGCGTGTCGGGTCCTCGTGCAAGGCCATCGCGGCCATGGCGCCGCGGTCGCCGGTTTCCACCATCACTTGCAGGCGCGCCTTGCGCGCCGCCGTCAGTCCCATCTCCGCCATCGCAAAGGCGCCGTTGAGGAGAATGAGAAAGACCAATAAAGCTGTTTCCATCGGTGCCCCGGCGGCATCTTGTAGGGCCGGGTGCTGTTGCAACAGGGCGCGAGGTTATCAGAGACCCCACGCACGACCTGCACAATCACCGTCATGGAACTCTTGATCGGCGATGTGCAGGGCTGCGACGCGGCGCTGGGCCGCCTGCTGGACCAGGCCGGCTTTTCGCCTTCGCGCGACCACCTGGTGCTGCTGGGCGACCTGGTCAACCGCGGGCCGGCTTCGCTGGCCGTGCTGCGCCGGCTGGCTGGTTACGGTGCGGCGGCCACCTGTTTGCTGGGCAACCACGACCTGCACCTGCTGGCGGTGGCCCACGGCGTGCGCCGCCCCCACCGCGGCGACACCTTCGGCGACGTGCTGGACGCCCCCGACCGCGCACACTGGCTGCACTGGCTGCGGCAGCAGCACCTGGCCTGGAGTAGGGCGGGCTGGCTGTGCGTGCACGCCGGTGTCCCGCCGCAATGGGACGCGGCACAAACCTTGGCGCTGGCCGCCGAAGTCGAGGCCCTGTTGCGCGGCCCCGACCTGGCCGCGTTTCTGCCGCTGATGTACGGCAACGAACCCGCGCGCTGGGACGCCACCCTGCAAGGCCCACCCCGCTGGCGCTTCGTCATCAACGCGCTGACGCGGCTGCGCTTTTGTGCCGCCGATGGCACGCTGGACTTCCAGCTCAAGGAAGGTGCCGACGCGGCGCCCGCAAACCTGTTCCCCTGGTTCAAGGTGCCCGGCCGGCGCAGCGCCGGCACGCCCATCGCCTTCGGCCACTGGAGCACCCTGGGGCTGGTGGTCAGCCCCGATCTGCTGGCGCTGGACACCGGCTGCGTGTGGGGCGGGCAACTCACCGCGGTGCGTGTGGACGGCGGTCGCCGCGAGGTGTTCCAGGCGGCCTGCAAGCAGGCCCAGCGGCCCGGCGCCTGAACAGGCCGCCACGGGCGCAGCGGCCCGCAAGGCACAATCGGGCCACACCCTGGCGCAGTCATGCGCCGCGGCGTCTCAAGCAGGAAGCGTGGCAGAGTGGTCGATTGCACCGGTCTTGAAAACCGGCAACGGGCAACCGTTCGTGAGTTCGAATCTCACCGCTTCCGCCAGATGAGAGCGCGCCCGGCCACCGGGCGGCCCGGTGCTCAGTCCACCAGCGCCTTGATGCGTATGCCGCCGGCGCCGTCCGCGTCGCGAACCAGCGGCTTGGCGCCGCGAGCCTGGCGCGAACCCAGTTCGCCCTGCACCTCGACTTCCACATCCACCGGTGCCGCCTGGCCCAGCGCTGCATAGGCGGCAGCCAGGGCCTCGTCCTCGCTGCGGTCGGGCAACGACTCCAACGGCGCGGCCGCCGGCTTGCCATGGTCCATCACCGCCGCGGTGCGGTAGGCCTCGTTGTCGTCCTCGGCACCTTGGTGCTCGCGGTCGATGATGGTCACCGCCATCTTGGAGCGCAGGTTGGCCAGCCCTTCGGGCGTCCAGTTGGTGACCAGGCCCTCCAGTTGCTCCAGCGCCCGCTGCAGCACGTCCAGCGGCACCTTGCGCAGCGCCTTCAGGCCGCGCTTGGCCAGGGCCTGTTCAACAAAGGCCAGGTGGCGCATGGTCTGCCGGGTCTCCGGCAGATCGTCCAGCAAGGCCTGCAGTTGCTCGCGTATCAGCGTCACCTCGGCCTGGTCCTTGGCCGCCGCGGCTTCGGCGCGTGTGGGTTTGCGGCCCTCGCCAGGCGCGGGGCGCTCTTCCAGCACCACGTGCATGCCGGCTTCGTCACGGCGCAAGGCCAGGTCATGGCGGAAAAACGCCGCGGCGACCTGTCGCAGCGGTTGCAGTAGTTTTTGCAGGGCGGACATCTTCGGTGGCTGCGCTGTGGGCGGCAAAGGCCGGCCCGTCTGATCGGAGTTTCGGCCAGTCTAGGCAGCGCTTGAGCCGGTGTTGTGACGAAAAGCGTCACTCCGGCCCCGCTGTGCCGGTCATCAACGCCGCTCGGGCGCCGGCTCAGGCCGTGCAGGTGCGGTTCTTGCCGGCCCGCTTGGCTTCGTACAAGGCCTCGTCGGCACGCTCCAGCGAGGCCTGCAACGACTCGCCGGGCCGCCAGACGGTGACCCCGCCGGAGAAGGTGACGAAGACCTCCCGCCCCTCGTGCAGGAACAAGGCCTCGGTCAGGCCCCGCTGCAGGCGGGTCAGCGCCTGCTGGGCGTCAGGCAGCGGGCTGCCGGGCAGCAGCACCACGAACTCTTCGCCGCCGAAGCGCGCCAGGTGGTCCACCGGCCGCAAGCGCTCGCGCACGGCCGCGGCCAGGGCCTTCAAGGCCTGGTCGCCGGCGGCATGGCCCAGGCTGTCGTTGAGCTTCTTGAAGTTGTCGATGTCTATCAGGCCCACGGCCAGCGGTGCGCCGTCTTCGCGCTCGGCCCGTGCCTTTTCGGCCGCAAAGGCCTGCTCCAGGCCGCGCCGGTTGGCCACCTGCGTCAGCGCGTCGGTGGAGACCTCGTCGGACAGGCGGCGCAATTCGTCTTCCAGCGCCTGCACCCGCGTCTGCAACTCGTCGGCGCGCCGGCGGTCGGTCTGCAGCCGCTCGCGCGAGCGGCCCACGGCGTCGTGCAGGGCGTGGCTGTCGGCCAGCAGCGAACGCACCACACCGGCCAGGCCTTCGACCGAGTCGGCCTTTTCTATGGCCTGCACATGGGCGGCGGTGGCCTCGGTGAAGCGGCCGGTCTGTTCGTCCAGGTCGCCCACCTCGCGCAGCATGCCCTGGATCAGCCGCTTCAGCGTTTCGCGCGCGGCACGCCGCTCGTCACGCACCGTCTGCTGCCGTGCACGGGTGTCGGCCAGCAGCGCCGCCGCAGCCCGCAGGCCCCGCACGCTGGGGATGCCACCCAGCTGGCTTTGCAGCGCGTCGCACTGGCCGCGCACCCAGCTGTCGTCTTCGGCCAGTTCGGCCAGGCCGGCGCTCATCTCGCGGGTCAGCGCCGCCAGTTGCTCCACCAGGTGGTGGCGGTGGCCCAGCAGCCGCCGGGCTTCGTCGCACAGCTTGGCCACTTCGGCCACCACGGGGGCGGTGGCGCCCTCGGTGGCGATGCGCTCGGCGGCAGCCCTCAGGCGCTGCGCCACCTCCCCGGCCCGCGGCTCGTCGCCGGGCAGCGCGTCGGCCAGGGTGGTGTTCAAGGCCGTCACCAGCAGCGACCAGTGCTCCTGCTCGGCGGCAGGCACGGCCGCGGCGGGCGCTGCGGTCACCGACAGCAGCGAATCCAGCTCGGCGAAGTCCGAGGCCGGCGCGTCGGTGTCCCCTTCCCAGGCGATCTGCAGCGCCTGCAGGCGGGGCAGCAGGCGCTGCGGGTCGCTGCGGCTGGAGTCGAACACGCGCCGCAGGCTTTCCTTGCGCCGGGCGGCCGTCCATTGGCGGCCACCGCGTTCCAGGTTGCGCACCAGGCGTTCCGCCAGGTCAGCCCAGACCCGTGCCGACTCCAGCGCCTCGGCACCCGAGGGCCGGCCCGACAAGGGCATGGGCGCGGTGGGCAAGCCCGGCGCGTGGCCGGCTTCCTCGGCATAGGCGCGCGCGAAGTTCTCCGGCGTGGGTTCGGCACGCGACAACGCCAGGCGGCGCAGCGCGCCCTTGGCCAGCTGGGCCGGAACGGTCAGCGAGGTCACCGGGCCTCAGCGCAACAGTCGCGCCCCGGCGGCGCGCAGCAAGGCGTCGTCCTCGGGCGCCAGGCCGTCGCCCACGCTGCCTATCCACGGGGCCTTGCGCGGCAGCACGGTCTGCTCCAGCCAGCGCTGCAGTTCCTGCGGCGGCACCGCGCGGCTGAACAGGAAGCCTTGCATCAGCCCGCAGCCCAGGCGGTGCAGCACCTCCATCTGGCGCAGCGTCTCCACGCCCTCGGCCACCACGCGCAGGCCCAGCGAGCGGGCCAGCGCGATGATGGCCGTGACCACCGCGCTGCTCTGCGGCGTGACACCCAGGTCGCGCACGAACAGGCGGTCTATCTTCAGCTCGGAAATGGGCAGCGTGGTCAGGTAGGACAGCGAGGAATAGCCGGTGCCGAAATCGTCGATCGCGATCTCGACGCCGATCTCGTTCAGGCGCAGCAGCGAAGGGATGACGCTCTGCGGCTCCTTCATGAGGTTGTGCTCGGTGATCTCGAGCTGGATCACGCGGTGCGGCACGCCGGCGGCGGTGACGCACTGGTGGATGTGTTCCACCAGGTCGCTGCGCTCGAACATGCGGCTGGGCAGGTTCACCGCAATGGCGTCGGTGAAGCCGAAGGCCTGCTGCCACTGCCGCGCCTGGCGCGAGGCCTCGCGCAGCGCCCATTCCGAGAGCGGCACGATCAGCCCGGTGTCCTCGGCCAGCGGTATGAAGTCGCCCGGCGGCACCAGCGTGCCGCCGCGCTGCCAGCGCATCAGCGCCTCGGCGCCCACCATGCGCGCCGCGCGCACATCGATCTTGGGCTGGTAGTGCAGCACCAGCTCGTCGCGCTCTATGGCCTTGTGCAGCGCGGTTTCCAGCTCCAGCTTCTCGCGGCCGCGCCCGGCCAGCTGCGGGCTGTAGATGGCCGAGGAGTTCTTGCCCTGGGCCTTCACGGAGTACATCGCCACGTCGGAGCTGCGCAGCAGGTCCACCACCGAGGCACCGTCGCGCGGGTACAGCGCCACGCCCACGCTGGCGGTGACGAAACACTCCTGGCCGCTGACGAAGATGGGCTCGCGCAGCGCCTCCAGCACGCGGTTGGCCACCCGCTCGGCATCGCCGTCGCTGCCCACCTCGGGCAGCAGCGCCACGAACTCGTCGCCGCCCAGGCGGCCCACGGCCTCCAGCGTGCGGTGCGAGCGCACGCCGGCGGCTTCCAGCGCGCCTTCCACCACCTGGTCGCTGTGGCGCACGCAGGCGCGCAGACGGCGCGCCACCTCCACCAGCAGCTCGTCGCCGGCGCCGTGGCCCAGCGTGTCGTTGATGATCTTGAAGCGGTCCAGGTCGATCAGCAGCAGCGCAAACTGGTGCTGCAGCCGGCGCGCCTGCTCCAGCGCCCGCTCAGCCCGCCAGATGAGCTGGCGGCGGTTGGGCAGGCCGGTCAGCGGGTCGAAGTTGGCCAGCTGCTTGATCTGGTCTTCGGCGGTGCGGCGGTCCGTCACGTCCTGCACGATGCCGGTGTAGCCTATGCAGTCGCCGTGCTCGTTGAACTCGGGCTCGGCCTCCACGTGCACGATGCGCTGGCGGCCGTCCAGCAGCACCAGCGGCACGTCGGTGGCCAGCACCGAGGCATTGCCCATCGCGTCGTGCAGCCGGCGCAGGAAGGCGCGCCGGTCGTCCTGCGGCACCATGCGCAGCAGGGTGCGCAGGCCCACGCGCTCGTTGGGGCCGAAGCCGAACACACGCAGCGCCTCGGGCAGCAGCAGCAGGCCGCCGCCCTCGCGTTCGGCGCGCTCGCTGCTGCGCCAGTCGAAGCTGCCCATGCGCGCCAGGTCTTGCGCGCGGGCCAGCTTAGCGCGGCTGCGTTCCAGTTCAATGCGGTCGCGCGAGGCGCGCAGCATGTAGCGCAGCCGCCCGGCCAGCAGGCTCCACTGCGTGGCCTTTACAAAGAAGTCGGTGGCGCCGGCCTGGTAGGCGCGGGTGATGGAGGCGTCGTCCTCCAGCCCGGTGAGCATCAGCACCGGCACGCGCTCCAGCCCGCTGGTTCGGCGTATGGCGCGGCAGGTGTCGAAGCCGTCCAGCCCCGGCATCATCGCGTCCAGCACGATCAGGTCGGGCGTGTGTTCGCGCAACAACTGCAGCGCCCGCTCGCCGCTGCTGGCTTCAACCAGGCGGAACCCGCGCTCGCGCAGCGCGAGCGCCGTCAGCATCAGGTTGACTTCGTCGTCGTCGACCAGCAGCACCTCAGGCTGGCTGGGCAGGGCGTCGTCGGCGAAGGAGGGGCTGGGGGTCATAGCGCAGAGGTGGGTGGACGCTGGCGCCTGCTCGTCCGCAAGTCAAGGGCGCAGCATAGCCCGAACGGCCAGCAGCGCGGCTTCACCCTCCAGGACGATGCGCCGCACATCGGCCATCAGGTCGCCGGGCGAGCGCGCTCGCAGACGCTTTTCCACGTCGGCGCAGGCTGCCGACAAGGCCAGCGCGCCCACCGCGCCCGAAGACGACTTGACCTGGTGGGCCACGCCCAGCACCCGCTCCTCGTCCTGCGGCCCGCCGGTGACGGCGCGCAGCTCCGCCAACGACCGGCGCAGCGAGTTGTCGAAGGTCTGCAGCACCTTCTGCAGCAGGCCGTTGTGGCCGCCCGGGTCGAGCTCGCGCAGGCGGTCCAGGGCGGACTCGTCCAGCATCGTGAAGGCAGGCAGGGGGGCGGGCGCGTTCATGGCAGGCGGGCAGAAAGGGCGTGGACAACAGCAACGCCGCACCGGCCGCGCATGGGCGCGGAAGGCTTCGGCAGGATGCGTGGCGCTCCCCAAGGCGTCAAGCGAGAAAACAACGGCATCTGACCCCTTGCACAAGGCGCTGGCAGGAAACCAACCCTGCCATGAGCAGAAGTTTCGGCGCGCAGGCCGGCAACTTGAGTCTGCAGGGCCGGCCAGGGGGGCTCCGTACAATGCCTCGCATGCCCCAGCCGCTGACGATGCTGGCCTTGCTGTTGCTGTGTGCGCTCGTTGCCGGCGCCGCCTACCTGGTAGGGCGCCAGCACGCACGCACCGCCTTGCGCCAGGCACGCGAAGCCCTGCGCCGTGCCGAAGGCTGGCAGACCGGCTGGCCATGGCAGACCGACGCCACCGGACGCCTGCTGCACTGGCAAGGCCCCCCCGCGGCCGACCCGCACCCCTCGCCCTGCCCGCTGTTCCCGCAGCAGCAGGCGCCTGCCGCGCTGGCGGCACGCCTGCGCCTGCAGCAACCCTTTGACGGCCTGCGACTGCGCCTGCCCCAAGCCTGGGCCGGCAGCCGCGGCTGGGTGCTGCAAGGCGCGCCGCACTACGACGACAGCGGTGCCCTGGCCGGCCACAGCGGCCTGGCCCGGCCCACCGACGACGACGACCGGCGCGATGCCGCCGCGCTGGCGCTGCCGCCGGCGCTGGCAGCCCACGGCGGCGCAGCCCTGATGGCGCTGGACGACGGCAGCGGCTGGCGCGTGGCGCGGCTCAACGACGAAGCCGCCCGCTGGAGCGGCCTGCGCGAAGGCGACCCGCTGCGCCGCCTGGACAAGCTGCCGCCGCTGCTGGCGCAGGCGCTGGCGGACGGCCAGGCCCACGACCACCCCCCCCAGGACCAGCCCCCAGGCGCGGTGCCCCCCGGCGTGCTGGAAGCCGACGGCTGGCGCCTGCAAGCGCTGCCCATGCCCGAGGGCGCGGCCCGCGCCTGGCTGCTGACGCAGGCCCCGCGCCCCACCGCCGCCCCGGGCGACGACGGCGAAGGCGAAACCTTCGGCTTCACCGTCTCGCACGACCTGCGCGCCCCGGTGCGTGTGGTCGAGGGCTTCACGCGCATCGTCAAGGAAGACTACGGCCACCTGCTGGACCGCGTGGGCAACGACCACCTGGACCGTGTGCTGGGCGCCGCAGCGCGCATGAACCTGATGATCGACGCGCTGATGACACTGGCGCGCCTGTCGTCTCAGCCGCTGGCGCACCAGCCGGTGAACCTGTCGCAACTGGCCGGCTACGTGTGCGACGACCTGCGACGCGGCACGCCCGAACGCAGCGTGGAGCTGGAGATCGAGCCCGGCCTCAGCGTCAGCGGCGACCCCACGCTGCTGCGCCTGGTGCTGGAGAACCTGCTGGGCAACGCCTGGAAGTACACCGCGCGCACGGCGCGGCCGCACATCTCGCTGCGCCGCCTGGACGACGGCGGGCGCCGCGTCTTCGTGGTGCGCGACAACGGCGCCGGCTTCGACATGCGCTCGTCGGACCGCCTGTTCGGGCTGTTCCAGCGCCTGCACAGCGCCAGCGAGTTTGCGGGCCACGGCGTGGGCCTGGCCTCGGTGCGCCGCATCGTGCGCCGCCATGGCGGCGAGATCTGGGCCGAGGCCGAACCGGGCCGCGGCGCGGCCTTTCACTTCACCATAGGCGCCGGCCGCTGAAGCCGGCCGGGCCGGCGGCTCAGGCGCTGCGGGCCAGTTCTTCCACGGCCGCCAGCAGGCGCTCGGCCTGCTGCGCCGGTGCCAGGCCGGCCTCACCGGCCATGCGCAGCAGACGGGCATGGGCCTCGGCCCGGCCCAGCCCGTGGCGGTGCATCAGCACGCCCACGGCCAGCGGCAGTGGGTCGGCCAGCACCGGGTTCAGTGGCGGCGTGGGTAGCGGCGTGTGCAGCGGCACCGGTGCGGCGGGCGCGGCCTCGCCCTGGCGCAGGCGGTCGAAGGCGGCCTGCACCGCAGGCACGATGCGCCCTACTTCCAGCGGCTTCACCAGGTAATCCAGCGCCCCCAGTTCCTGCACCTTGCTGATGGTGGCGGCATCGGCAAACGCCGAGAGGAACATGAAAGGGATGCGGTAGACACGCAGCACCTCGGCCACGTCGAAACCGCTCTTGCCTTCCATGCGTATGTCCAGCAGCGCCAGCGCCGGGCGGTGCTGCCGCGCCAGCAGGATGGCGTCGTCGCCGTTGTCGGCGTCTATGACCTCGAAGCCGGCTTCGGCCAGGCCGTGGGTCACCGTGGCCAGCACCAGGCGGTCGTCGTCGACGACCAGGATGCGGCGGCGCTCGGTGCTGGGCGGGCTGGAGCTCATGCGGGCATTGTCGCGCAGCCGCGGCGCCTCAAACAGCCGCCGGCGGCTCCGCGGCCGGCGCCGGGGCAGGCAGGCGCACGCCCGGCGGGCGCAGCACCACCTCGGCCACCACGTCGTCACCTTCCTGCACCAGCGTCAGCGTGGCGCTGCGCCGCGGCAGCAGCGCACGCACCAGGCCCAGCCCCGACACCCCGCTCTTGGGCCGCGCGAGGTCAAAACCCGCGGGCAGGCGGCCATGCCCGGCGATGCGCAGCACCGCTGTGGCCGGGTCGTCGTGCGCCACGGCCAGGGCACAGCGCACCGCGCTGCCGTCGCCGTGCTTGATGGCATTGGTCAGCAGCTCGTTCACCGTCAGCGCCACCGGGATGGCCTCGGCCTCGGGCAGCAGGTGCGGCAGTTCGCCGGCCACCTCGATGTCGCGGCCGAAGGTGCGCTGCACCGAGCCGGCGATGGCCCGCAGCAGCTCGGCCAGGCCCAGCGGCCCGCCGGAGCCCACCTGCAGCCCATACACCTGCGCGATGGCCTGCACCTGGCCCACGGCCTCGGCCATGGCGCCGGCCAGCTCGGGCTGGCGGCGCGCGTTCTGCTGCAACAGGCCGGCCACGCCCTGCAGGTTGTTCTTGATGCGGTGGTGCACCTCGCGCACCAGCACTTCGCGCTGCGCGATGGCGGCCTGCAGCCGCGCGTGCTCCGCCGCGCGCTGCTCGGTCACGTCGCTGGCCACCAGCAGCCACTGCGTGACCACGCCGGCGCCGTCGGCCAGCGGGGCAATGCGGCAGTCCCAGACGCGGCCGCCCTCGCCTTCCGGCGCATGCCATTCGTGCTGGGTCAGCTGCGCGTCGCCGGCGGCGGCATCCAGCCAGCCGCGCACCGCGGCGGCCAGGGCCGGCGACGCCACGGCGTCCAGCGCCGCACCTTCGGCCAGCGGCGCAGCGCCCAGCCAGGCCGCTGCTGCCTGGTTGCACTGCTGCAGGCGCAGGCTGCGCGCCTCCAGCAGCACGATGGCCAGCGGCGCGGTCTCTATCACCCGCTGCAGCGAGGCCTGGGCCTGGGCGATGTGCACCTCGGCCTGGCGGCGGCGTTCTATGTCCAGCAGCGCAAAGGTCAGCTCGTGGCCGCCGTCGCCGCCGGGGCGGCTGGTCAGCACCGCGTTGCCCACCACCCAGAACTCGCGCCCGTCGCGCGCCGTCAGCCGGCACTCGAAGGTCTCGGCGCGACCGGGCTGCAGGCGCTGCAGCCAGTCGCTGCGGCGCAAGGGGTGGCCGGCCTCGGGCGTGGCCACGATGCTGATGGGCTCGCCTACGAAGTCGGCCAGCTCGCCGCCGAACATGCGGCGTGCCGAGCGGTTCATCCATTCAATGCCGCGCTCGGACACGGTGACGATGCCCACCAGCACCGAGTTCAGGATGGCGCGTGTGCGCTCGGCCTGCAGCGCCAGCGTCTCGCGCGCGCGGCGGCGCTCGTCGATGTCCACGAAGCTGCTGATCACGCCGGCGTCGGCGTCGTCGGCATCCACCGGCCGCACCGCCACCTGCACCCACAGCAGGCTGCCGTCGCGGCGGCGCAGCTGGCGCTCGCCGGCAAAGCGGCCTTGTTCGCGCAGCGCGCGGCCCACGCGCGCCTCGAAATCCACGCAGTCGCGCGCGCTGGCATACAGCTCGGCGGCATCCAGCGTGGCCAGCTCGGGCGGTGCCCAGCCGGTCAGGTCGGCCATGGCCTGGTTGGCGCGTTCTATGCGCGCGCCGCGCTGGTAGACGATGCCCACCTCCGACAGGCTGAACATCAGCTCGCGGTCGCGCAGCAGGCGCTCCAGTTCCTCCTGCTGGGCCTTCAGCCGGGTGATGTCGGTCAGCACCGCCACCGCCTCGCCGCTGCCGCCCTCGGGCTGGGCGCTGCGCACCGACAGCGAGTACCACTGCCCGGCGCCCACGCCGCGGTCCAGCGGCAGCTCGGCCTCGAAGGGGCGGCCCTGGTCCAACGCCTCCAGCGCGTCGCGCACACCGTCCAGCGGGCCGAAGCTGCGGCCGAAGATCTCCTGCAGCGAGGCACCCGCCGCGGCGCCGGGCTCGAAGCCCAGCATGCGCTCGAAGCGCCGGTTGCAGCGCACCAGCAGCGGCCCGCGCAGGTAGGCGATGCCGGCGGTGGAGCTGTCCAGGATGGTGGTCAGCTCGCGCAGCAGCTGTTCGTTGCGCCGGCGCGCGCTTTCCTGCTCGGTGACATCCAGCGTCAGCACCGAGGTGGTGGTGCGCCCGCCGGCCAGGGCCCCGGGTTCCACCCGAGTCTGCAGCCAGCGCAGGCCCAGCTCGGGGTGGCGCACCGCGTAGCGCACCTCCGTGCGCTGGCCGCTGCGCAAGGCGCGCTGCAGGCGTTCGTACTCCGGCAGCGAGGCCGGGTCCACCAGCTCGCGGCTGATGCCCTGCAGCGCGCTGCCCTTGGCCCCCTGGCCGTGCTTGCCGACCTGGCTGCCGGCGCCGCCCTGCCCGCCGCCGCCTTCCCCCTGGCCGCCCGACGGCGCCAGCCAGCCGCGCGACGGGTCGTAGGTGGCCACGCCCACGCTGGCGGTGTCCATCAGCATGCCCATCTCGAGCTGCACCAGGTCGCGCTCGTCTTCGGCGCTGCGGTCCTGCACCACGGCCATCACCCGGCGCAGGCCGGTCTCGTCGGCGGCGTGGCTGGCCAGCCGGGCCGACAGGCGGCGGCGCCGCCCGTCCAGCGCCGCCACCAGCGCCTGTCGCTCCAGCGCCGGCGCGCCCGGCACCAGCGCCGCCGCCGGTGTGCCACCGTCCCAGCCCAGCAGCGCCTGCAGCTCGGGCGCGGCTTCGTGCAGCGACTCCGGCACCGGGCTGACCAGGGCCTCAAACGCGGTGTTGCAGCGCAGGATCAGGCCCTGCTCGTCGTACACCAGCATGCCGGTGCCGCTGAGCTCGAACCACTGCGCCAGCTCGTCCTGCGCGCGGCGCTCCTGCTCGCGGGCCTGCACCTCGGCGCTGCGCTCGTGCCAGATGCTGATCCAGCGCGGCGGCCCGCCGGGCGCGCCCGACGGCATGGCGTCGATGGCAAACCAGCGTTCGCGGCCGGTGGCGTCCAGCAGGCGGCCCTGTAGCGGCGGTGGACGCTCGTCGCGGCGCAGGGCGGCGGCGGTGTCCTCGCGCATCACGCGGTAGGCGTCGCGATCGATGGCCGGCTGCAGGTCCACCGGGTCGCGGCCCACCAGGCGGGCCCGCGGCAGGCCGGCCAGCGCCGCGAAGGCATCGTTGCAGTCGATGATGCGGAAGTCGCCGCCTTGCAGCAGCACCGGCAGCGGCAGCCGCAACAGCAGCGGCGGCAAGGCGGTGGCCACCGGCTCCATGCGCGCGGCGGCGGCGCCGCGGTTCATCTGTCCAGCTGCCGGGCCGATGCCAGCGCTGCCAGCAGCGCGCGGTTGACCTCCGCCGGCCCCAGCAGCAAGCGCTCGGTGCATTCGCGGATGTCGAACACCGCGGCCTGTTCAATGGCCTGCACCAGCTCCAGGTAGGGCTGGTAGGGCCCGCCTTCACCGCGCAGCGTCTGCTGCACACGCTCGGGCACCGGCACGCTAGCCAGCAGCTCGGCAAACGGCTGCTCCAGCAAGCGGTCCAGCAGCGAGAACACGCCGCAGATGAACATCTCGCCGCGCATCTCGGTGTCGGCCTGCAGCTTGCCCAGCTCTTCCATCAGCAGACCGCGCCGCACTGCCGCGTAGATCAGCGGTTGCGCGTAGGCCGACTTGGCCGACGAGGCCAGCAACAGCGCCAGCCAGCGCCGCAGCCGCGTGTAGCCCAGCAGCATCAGCGCGTGGGCGAAGGAGTTGATCTCCACCGACAGCCCGAAGGCCGGCGAGTTGAGGTAGCGCATCAGCCGGAAGGCCAGCGTGGGGTCGCGCTTGAGCACGGCCTCCAGCTTGGGCACCGGGTCTTCACGCTCCACGCCCTGCATCAGCTCCATCACGGTGGTGACGTCGGTGGCCACCTTCTGCCGACCGGTGGGCCGGGGTGGCTCGTCCATGGGCCAGCCCACCACCGCGACCGAGCCGCGCTCGAACGCGGCTTCCACTTCCGCCACGCTGGTGCAGCCCGACTGCACCGTGGAGATGCGCCGCACAGTGCCGCTGGGCGGCGGGCCGCTGCGCCGGTCCTCGTCGACATCGACGATGCAGTGCGCAAAACACGACAGCACCTCGGGCGTCAGCGGCGTCACCGGGCGGCCCTTGATCAGCAGCAGGTTGCCGGCCGTCTGCAAGGCGCGCAGCGCCGCGGTGTTGGCCGGGTCGCCGGCCATGAAGGCCGGCACCTCGATCATCAGCTGCGGCCCAGGCGCGGCCTGCAGCACGGCGTGCAACAGGTCCTCGCCGGCCAGGTTCAGCGACACCGGGGTGCGCAGCGCCATGCCCGGCGTGGCGGCGGCCGCGGCAGCGCCCTTGGGCGTGACGTCCAGCTGGCGCAGCGTCAGCTTCAGCGGCTGGTCGTCGCCCGCCTCGGGCGCCGGCCAGACCTCCTCCAGCGCCCGCAGCAGCGCCGCAGGGTCAGGCCGGGAGTCGGGTTGCGCCGGGAACACGGTCAGCCGGGTCGCGACCACCGAGCGCTGGCGGTCGATCATCGGGCAGTAGCCCAGGGCCACCTGGGCGAGCACGGATTGTTCTTGCATGCGATGACAGGCGACCGACAAGGCCGCGGCTCAGCGGAAGTCAGCGCAGGTAGTCGAACAGCGACAGGCGCTGCACCATCGAGTACGTCTTCAGAACCGCATCGTAGCCGGTCTGGCGGTTCTGGAAGTCGGAAATCGCCTGCAGCATGTCCAGATCCTCGGCCTGCGAACGCTCGGTCTCGGCATCCAGCTTGCCCTGGGCCAGCCGCTGCTCCATGCCTTCGATGCGGTTCAGGGCCTCGCCGGCGCGCGAGCGCCAGGCCGACAGGTTGCCGGCCACAGCGTCCAGTTCCACCAAACCGTCGGACACGGTCTGCGCCACCTCGGCCGACGTGCGGCCCGGTGTGGACAGCTCGGCGACCAGGCGGTCCAGCGTGTCGAAGGTGGACAGCGTCTGCCCCGGGTTGCGCGGGTCGGGCGCGGCCAGCCAGACGTTGCGGCCGTCGAAGGCCAGCGGGCTGGACTCGCCGGCCACCGTCTGCATCTCGCCGGCGGTGCCTACGTAGGCCACGCCACCCGGCGCGTCTGCCAGCGGCGGCTGGTCGCTGCCCTGGCCGCCGAACAGGTAACGCCCGGCGCCGTCGCTGCGGTTGGCCTGGGTCAGCAGGTCCTGGCGCAGGCCCTGGATGCTGCGCGCCAGCGTTGCCCGGTCGGCGTCGCTGAAGCTGCCGTTGCCGGCGGCGACCAGGTGTTCGCGTATCTGTTGCATCAGCTCGCCGGCGCTGCCCAGCGCAGACTCGGTCATCGCCATGGCGTGGCGGCTGACTTCCATGGCGCGTTGCTGGGCCTCTATGCGCGTGGTGGTTGCCAGCGCGCGCTCGGCCGCGGCGGCGGCGGCGGGGTCGTCGCTGGGCCGCAGCACACGCTTGCCGCTGGTGAGCTGCGCCTGGGTGTCGGCCAACGCCGTCTGGCGGCGCTGGATCTGGTTGATCGCGTTCTGGTGGGCCGTCAGGGTGGTGATGCGCATGGGAAGCCCGGTTTGGCTCAGGGTGCTGCGGCCTGCAGCAGGGTGTCGAACAGCGACTGCGCCACCTGCAGCATCTTGGCCGCAGCCTGGTAGCTTTGCTGGTACTGGATCAGCCTTGCCGCCTCTTCGTCCAGGTTGACACCCACCTTGGAGGTCAGCGTCATCGAAGCCTGGGTCGCCACGGCGGCGGAAATCTCCGAGGCCGAGCTGGCGCTCTGCACCCGCACGCCGATGTCGGCCATGGCCAGGGCCCAGCTGTCGCTGGGGCTGCGGCCGCCCACGATGCCGGCGTCGCGCAGTTGCAGCAACGCCAGCGCGTTGCCGTTGTTGGTGCCGAGCGCCGAAGCCGGCGTGGGCGCCACGCTCAAGGAGTCGCCGGCGCGCGGCACGCCCGAGAGCTGCAGCTCGAAGCCGTTGATCTGCTGCGGCGCCGCCGGAATGGTCTGCCCCGGCTGCCAGGTGCCGCTGCCGCTGGCCAGCAGGTTGTTGGCGGCGTCGCGCAGTTCCCAGCTGTAGTCGCCGCTGTCGCTGGTGAAGTTGACCTGCGCCGTGGCGCCGGGCACGGGGTTGCCGTTGACCACCATGGAGGCCACCTGCGCGGTGCCCACGTTGGCCGCCGCCGCGGTGGCGGTCAGCGGCGAGGCGGCCGCCAGGTCGCGCGGGTCGCCGAACAGCCGGCTCATGCCGTTGGCGGCGCGTGTCACCGGCTGCAGCAGGAAGCGGTCGCCGGCCTGCGGCGGCGGCGTGCCGAAGCTGATGCGCATGCCGTCGACCACGTCGCCATCGGCCACCGGCACGGCCACACCGTCCAGCTTGCGTGTCAGCAGCCACTGGCCGGGGGTGGCCGGGTCTTCGCGCAAGTCGTACTCGCTGGGCTGCAGCGCGGCGCCGTCCACGATGCTGATCTGCGGCTGGGCCAGCGGGTTGCCGGCACCGTCGCGCACGTTGTTCTGGTGGGCCAGCACCTGGGCCGGGCCGGTGGCGAACAGCGGGTGCGAGGTGGCCTGGCCCAGTGGCGGCTGCAGGTTCAGGCCGCGCTGCTGCTGTTCGTTGACGGCATAGGCCACGGCCGCAGCCATCTGGCCTATCAGGTTGCGCGAGTGCACCAGGTCGTTGTTCTGGTAGCGCAGCAGCCCGGCCAGGCCGCCCTGGCCCAGCGTGCCTTCGTCCAGCCGGCGCAGGCCGGTGCCCTCCTGCAGCGCCACGGCGCTGCGCATGGGGTCGGCGGCGTCCTGCACCACGTACAGCTTGGCGGCCTCGTTGCCCAGCACCAGGCGCTGGCCGCCGGCGATGAAGATGGCCTCGGTACCGTCGGCCTCTTCCATGCGCGTGACGCTGACGTGCTCCGACAGCCGCGCCACCAGGCGGTCGCGTTCGTCCAGCAGGTCGTTGGCCGGCTGGCCCAGGCCGCGCAGCGAAGCGATGCGCTGGTTGGCTGCCGCGATGGCCTGCGCCAGGGTGTTGATCTCGGCCACCGACGAGTTCAGCTGGGCGGTGACGCCGCTTTGCAGGTTGTCCAGCTCGCGCCCGGCTTCGTCGAAGCGCGCTGCCAGGTCGCCGGCACGCGCCAGCACCACCTGGCGCACCGACAGGTCGTCGGGCCGGTTGGCCAGGTCGGCCATGGCGTTCAGGAACTGGTTGGTGGCATGCCCCATGCCCATTTCGCCGGTGCGGAACACCTGCTCCGTGCGGCGCAGCATGGAAAGCCGCGCCGCGTCGGTGGCGGCCATGGAACGCGAGGCATTGCTTTCGCGCACCAGGAAGGCGTCGTGCGTGCGCGCCACGCTGGCCACGTCCACGCCACGGCCGAAGAAGCCTGCGCCGGTGAACATGCCCTGCGAGGTCGCCAGCTCCACGTGCTGGCGCGAAAAGCCCTGCACATTGGCGTTGGCGATGTTGTGGCCGGTGACCTGCAAGGCGGCGTAGTTCGCCTGCATGGCCTTGATGCCCAGCGACATCAGCGCAGAAGTCATGGTCTCAGCCCGTCGAACGCTGCAGCTGCAGCGTGGTGTTGATGACGCGGGTCAGCTTGTCGGCATAGGCCGGGTCGGTGGCGTAACCGGCCCGCTGCAGGCCTTGCGCGAAGGTGGACGCCGCCTCGCCGGGCGAGGTGCTGGCGGCCAGCGCGGCGGTGTCGGCCACCATGCCGGCGTAGCGCGGGCTGTTGCGCATCATGCGTGCGTAGTCGGCGAAGGACTCTGCCGGGCTGGCGTAGGCGCGGAACTTGGCCTTCACCTTGTGCGCCTGGCCGTCCACCACCTCGGTGGTGGTGATCTCGGCCACCGGGCCCTTCCAGCCCGGCCCGGCCTTGATGCCGAACAGGTTGTGCGAGGGCGAGCCGTCGGCATGGCGTATCGGCTTTTGGCCCCAGCCGGTCTCGTGCGCTGCCTGCGCCAGCATGAAGGCCGCCGGGATGCCGGTGGCCCGCTCAGCGCTGCGCGCTGCGTCGCCGTGCTGCTGCACAAAGTCAGCCGCGGCGGTCTGCGGGATGCGCACCGGCCTGGCGCTGCCCGGCGGGGTCAGGGCCTGCGACACCGTCTGGAGCATCGCCTGGGGGATAGGCCCCGGTGCCAATCCCATCTGGCGTTCCAACTGGCGCAAGATGGCTTCCGACAAGCCGCCCGGCTGGCCGCTGAGCGCGCCGGCGAACTGCGTGTCCAGCATCTGCTCGCCCATCTGCGAGCCGGCGTTGTCCAGCCAGCCGCTGGCCATCGTGGTCGAGCGCATGCTCTTGACCAGCTCCTGCATGAACAAGGCCTCGAACTGGCGGGCGGCCTCGCGCAGCGCACCCTGCGGGTCGCTGGTGGCGCGGCCGCGCAGCGACTCCAGCGCGCGGGCATCCACCGCCAGCGATTGAGGCGCGGCGCTGATGGCCATTCAGATCACTTCCAGCTCGGCGCGCAGCGCGCCGGCGGCCTTCATGGCCTGCAGGATGGCCAGCAAGTCCATGGGCGTGGCACCCAGCGCGTTCAAGGCCTTGACCACGTCGGTCAGGTTGGCGCCCGCCGGCATGCTGATCAGCGAGCCGCCCTGCTGCGCAATGGTGATGTCGCTTCGTTCGGCAGTGACCGTCTGCCCCTGGCCGAAGGGCGCCGGCTGGCTGACCAGCGGCGTGGTGCTGATGGTCACGGCCAGGCTGCCATGCGCCACGGCGCACTCACCCAGAGTGACGGTTTCGTTCATCACCACCGAGCCGGTGCGGGCGTTCAGCACCACGCGCGCCGCGGGCCGCGCCAGGCGCAGCGTCAGGTTTTCTATGTCGGCCAGAAAGGCCACCCGCTGCTCGGGCACCATGGGTGCACGCACACGCACCGTGCGGCCGTCCATGGCCGCGGCCACGCCGGCGCCCTTGGCACTGTTGATGGCCTCGGCCACCGCGCGCGCGGTGTTGAAGTCGGCGGCGTTCAGGCCCAGGGTCAGCGTGTCGCCGTCCATCAATGGCGTGGGCACGGCGCGTTCCACCGTCGCGCCTTCGGGCACACGCCCGGCCGAGAGGTGGTTGATCTGCACCTTGGAGCCGCCGGCCGCGGCGCCGGCGCCGCCCACGATGAGGTTGCCCTGCGCCAGCGCGTAGACCTGCCCGTCGGCACCCTTCAGCGGCGTGGCGATCAGCGTGCCGCCGCGCAGGCTCTTGGCATTGCCCACCGACGAGACGTTGATGTCTATGGTCTGCCCCGGCTGCGCAAACGGCGGCAATTGCGCGGTAACCATCACCGCTGCGACGTTGCGCAACTGCATGTTCACGCCCGGCGGCATGGCCACGCCCATCTGCTGCAGCATGGCCACCAGGCTCTGGGTGGTGAACGGGGTCTGCGTGGTCTGGTCGCCGGTGCCGTCCAGGCCCACCACCAGGCCATAGCCCACCAGCTGGTTGCTGCGCACGCCCTGCACGGCGGCCACTTCCTTGATGCGTGTGGTCGCGCCGGGGCTGGCGGCGGCGGACGCCGGCAGCGGCCACCACAGCGCGGCGCTCGCGGCGGCAAAGGCCAGCGCGATGGCCCAGCGCATCAGACGTTCGGGTTGGATGTGCATGGTCTGTGTTCAGATCGGCAGCAGGCTGAGGAACACGCGCGACAGCCAGCCTATGGCCTGCGCCTCGGCCTGGGCACCGCGGCCCCGGTGCTCCAGGCGCACGTTGGCGATCTGCGCGCTCTGCACCGAGTTGCCGGTGCGTATGGCGCGCGGGTCCACCTGCCCCGAGAAGCGCAGCACGTCCACGTTCTGGTTGACGCCGATCTGCTTCTCGCCGGTGATCAACAGGTGGCCGTTGGGCAGCACCTCGCGCACGGTGACGGTGATGACGCCGCTGAAGTCGTTGCTGCTCTCGGTGGCGCCCTTGCCGCTGAAGGTGTTGCTGCTGCTGCCGGCCGCGCCGGCGCGCGCAAAGGCGCTGGGCCGTATGCCCGGCACCGCGCTGACGTTGGCCGACACGCTGCCGCCCTTGTCTATGGAGCTGGTGCTCGACTGGCTGGCGCTGACCCGCTCCACGATGTGCACCACCAGCGTGTCGCCCACCAGCCGCGCGCGGTGGTCTTCGAACAGCGGCCGGTAGTTCACCGATTGGAAGATGGCGCCGCTTTGCGGCTGGGCCTGCGGCATAGCCGCCGGCGTCACCGGGGCCGTCTCGGCCACCTCCACACGCGGGTTCCACAGGGCGCAGCCGCTGAACAGCGCAGCCACCACCAAAGCAACCCAGCGGCCGCCGCGGAACCGGCTTTGCCGGGCCGCTGGCGGCGCCCCCTGGGGGGAGGCGCCGAAGGCGCTACGGGGGGGGCTCATAGCTGGCTCAGACGCTGCAGCATCTGGTCCGAGGTCTGTATGGCCTTGGAATTCAGTTCGTAGGCGCGCTGCGTGGCGATCATGGCCACCAGCTCCTCGACCACGTTGACGTTGCTGCCTTCCAGCATGCCCTGCTGCAAGGCGCCCAGCCCGCCGCTGCCCGGCGCGCCGGCGTTGGGCGTGCCCGAGGCGGCGGTTTCGGCAAACAGGTTGCCACCCAGCGGCTCCAGGCCGGCGGGGTTGACGAAGGAGGCGGTCTGTATCTGCCCCAGCGGCTGCGCCGCCGCCTGGCCCGGCATCGTCACGGTGACGGTGCCATCGGCGGCCACTGTCACGCTGGTGGCATCCGGCGGCACGGTGATGCCCGGCTGCACGGCGTAGCCGGCGTTGGTGACCAGCTGGCCGTTGGCGTCCAGCTGGAAGCTGCCGTCGCGGGTGTAACCGGTGCCGCCGTCGGGCAGCTGGATCTGGAAGAAGCCGTGGCCCTTGATGGCCACGTCCAGATTGTTGCCGGTCTGCTGCAGGCTGCCCTGGCCGAAGTGGCGCGTGGTGGCGGCCACGCGCACGCCCAGGCCCACCTGCAGGCCGGTGGGCAGCTGGCTTTGTTCGGAAGTCGCTGCGCCCACCTGGCGCAGGTTCTGGTACATCAAGTCCTCGAACTGCACACCGGCGCGCTTGAAGCCCGAGGTGCCCACGTTGGCGAGGTTGTTGGAGATGGCGTCCAGCTTGGTCTGCTGGCCTTCCATGCCGGTCTTGGCAATCCACAGCGAGCGGATCATGGCTACGGTCCTTTGGCAAGCTTGCTTGGGACCGATCTTCGCGGTACTGAAGCCGCGGCAGCGCCGGAAAAAAGGGCGCCCGAAGGCGCCTGTTCGCATGCTTGAAACCGGGGTCTCGCTACTGCGGCGACAGCAGCTTCTGCGCCGCCTGCTCACGCTGCTCGGCGCCCTGCAGCATCTTCATCTGCTGCTCGAACTGGCGCGCCGCGGCGATCATGGCCACCATGGTCTGCACCGGGCTGACGTTGGAGCCTTCCAGCGCCCCGCCCTGCACCCGCGCGTTGGGGTCGGCCGGCAACTCGCCGTCAGCGGCGCGGAACAGGCCGTCGGTGCCGCGTGTCAGCGGCGCGTCGGGCGTGACCAGCTTGAGCCGGCCCACGGGCTGCGGCCGCTCGTTGCCCACGCGGGCGGTGATGCTGCCGTCGGCGGCGATGTCCACCACGGCGTCGGCCGGCAAGGTGATGGGGCCACCGTCGCCCAGCACCGGCAAGCCGTTGGGTGTCATCAACTGGCCTTCGGCGTCCACCTGCAGCGAGCCGGCGCGGGTGTAAGCCTCGGTGCCGTCCAGCGACTGCACGCTGAGCCAGGCGCCGCCCATGGGCGCCACGTCCAGCGCGCGGCCGGTGCTGGCCACCGGGCCGGGCTGGTGGTCGTAGCCCACCGTGGACTCCAGCGCGTAGACGCGCGTGGTCGCCCCCTCGCCGCGCACCGGCACGGCGCGGAAGGCCTGCAGCTCGGCGCGAAAACCGTTGGTCGAGGCGTTGGCCAGGTTGTGCGCCAGCACGTCCTGGCGCTGCATGGTGGCCTTGGCACCGGCCATCGAGAGGTAGATGAGCCTGTCCACAACCGCTCAGCTTGTGGTCAGCGCAGATTGACCAGCGTCTGCAGGATCTGGTCGGTGGCCTTGATGGACTGCGCGTTGGCCTGGTAGATGCGCTGCGCGGTGATCATGTTGACCAGCTCGGCCGTGAGGTCGATGTTGGATTCTTCCAGCGCACCGGCCTGCAACACGCCCAGCGTGCCGTCGCCCGGCACGCCGGCCACCGGCTCGCCGCTGCCGTAGGTGCGGCCCCACAGGTTGTCGCCCAGCGGCTGCAGGCCCTGCGGGTTGCGGAAGTTGACGATCTCGACCTGGCCCGCCGGGCGCGTCTCGCCGTTGGAGTAGCGCGCGGTGACGATGCCGTTGGATTCGATGGACAGCGCCGACAGCACCCCGGCGGCATAGCCGTCCTGGTCCACGTTGGTGACGCCGAAGGCCGAGCCGAACTGCGTGGCGCCGCGCATGTTGAACTGCACACCGCTGATGGGCAGGGTTTCGGCGCCCTGGGCGTTGGTGCTGGCCGGGATGTCTATGCTGATCGCGCCGGCCGGCGCGGTCGGTGCACTGCCGTCGGGCGGGAAGGTCACGCTGGTCAGCGGCAGCGGCGCGGCGGCGGTGCCGTTGACCGGCGTGCCGTTGGCCGTGGCGTAGACGTTCCAGGTGTCGGTGCCGGCCTTCTGGAAGTAGTAGGTCATCGCCACGGGCTGGCCCTTGGCGTCGTACACCGTCATCGAGGTGGCGTTGTTGTAGGTGTCGGCGTCGCGGAAATCCACCATGGGGGTGCCCGCGGGCAGCGTGCTGCCCAGGCGCGCGTCCAGGTTCATTTCCAGCGCGATGCTGGTGGTGGGCTGCGGCGCCACGCCGGCGGTGGGCAGGCGCAGCGGCACGGCCTGGCCGGGCTGGATCTGGCCCAGGCCGTCGGCCTGGTAGCCCATGAGCTGCAGGCCGGAGTTGTTGACGATGTAGCCGTGGCGGTCCACCTTGAACTGGCCGTTACGGGTGTACGAGATCGGGCTCTTGCCATCGCTGACCTGGAAGAAGCCTGCACCGTTGATCGCCAGGTCCATCGCGTTCTCCGTGGTTTTGATGTTGCCCTGCGTGAACTGCTGGGCCACCGTCACCAGGTTCACCCCGATGCCGATGTTGCTGCCGCCGGCGCCGTTCAGAGAGGCCGCGTACACGTCGGCAAACTCCGCACGCGACACCTTGCTGCCGTAGGTGTTGGCGTTGGCGATGTTGTTGCCTATCACCTGCAGGTTCTTGCTGGTCGCGTTGAGTCCGGACAGGCCTTGCTGGAAGCTCATGGAGGAATCCTCGGGTGGGAAGTCGATGGCTGCCGTCAGTCGGGCAGCCGGGTCGTGTTCAGTTGACGGCACGCACTTCGTGGTAGTAGATGTCGCCGCTGTGCTGGGTTTCCAGCACCAGGCGGTCGCCCACCACGCTGACCGCGTTGACCACGTCGTGCGTCAGGTGGTTGACCGGCACCTGCACGGTGCCGGCAGTGGGTGAAACACGGAAGCGCCAGCTGCTGCCTTCAAAGCCGGCAGGCGGCGTCCAATCGAAGTCGTGGCGGCCCTTGCCTTGGGCGCCCAGTTCCAGCGTGTCCACCACGTGGCCGGCGGGGCCCAGGATCTCCACCTTCACGCGGTCGGCGCTGCCGGCCAGCTCGAAGGTGCCCGTGGCGGTGCCGTCGTCGGCCATGCGCAGGTTGTCGCCGTACAGCGTGATCTCGCGGCCCACCAGCGAAGCGCCCTGCAAGGCCTGCAGCTGAACAAACTGGCCGTTGAGAGACTGCACCGTGGTGTTCAGCGTCTCGATGCCGTTGACGGTGCTGATCTGCGCCATCTGGCTCGTGACCTGCGCGTTGTCCATGGGGTTCAGCGGGTCCTGGTTCTGCATCTGCGCCACCAGCAGCTTCAGGAAGCGGTCGGCGGCGCCGGCCTCGTTGGCCGTGACCGTGCTGCCGCCGCCGTTGAGCGCCGCGTAGGGGTCGAGACCGTTGATCGTGGTCATGCGGTTCAGCCCTGGCCGATCTGCAGCGTCTTCAGCAGCAGGCTGCGCGCGGTGTTCATGACCTCGACGTTGTTCTGGTACGAACGCGAGGCGGAGATCATGTTCACCATCTCTTCCACCGGGTTGACGTTGCTGTAGGTGACGTAGCCCTCGGCGTCGGCCGCCGGGTGCTTGGGGTCGTGCACGCGCCGGCCTTCGGCGGTGCTTTCGACGATGGTGGACACCTTCACGCCGGTGCCGGCGTCGGCCGCGCTGCCGGCACGGCCCTGGGCGCCCACCAGCGCGGTCTGGAACACCACCTGGCGCGCCTTGTAGGCACTGCCGTCGGGGCCGGCCACGGTGTCGGCGTTGGCCAGGTTGGAGGCCACCACGTTCAGCCGCTGGCTCTGCGCGCTGACCGCGCTGCCGGCGACGTCGAAGATGCGGAACATGCTCATTCAGACCGCTCCTTCAAGCCTGGTGATGGCTCTTCATCGCGTCCTGCAGCGTGCGCAGGCTGCCGGTGACGAAGCGCAGCGTGGTCTCGTAGCGCACGGCGTTGTCCACGAAGGCGCTGCGCTCGCGGTCCATGTCCACCGTGTTGCCGTCCAGGTTGTTCTGGGTGGCACTGCGGTACTGCAGCTGCGGCGCGGCGCCGCCGGCCTGGCCCGCCACGCCCTGGGCGATGCCGTGGCCGGCGCGCACGCCGCCGGTGGCGTCGCGCAGCGCGGTGGCGAAATCGAAGTCGCGCGCCTGGTAGCCCGGCGTGTCGGCATTGGCGATGTTGCCGGCGATCACACGCTGACGCTCGGCCCGCAGCACCAGGGCCTGGCTCTGGAAGTCCAACGCGGCGGTGAGGCGGGGGATCATTCGCGGCACTCCTGCCCCGCCACCGGCTAGGGGAAGCCTGGTCGGGCGGGCATGGCAGGCATTCTGGGCAGCCCACCGCGCGGCATGAGCGGGAATAAAGGGTCCAAGAGCGCCCAATTCGGGCCCCTTGTCACGAGCACTGCTGGTTACATTCCACTTCGTGAAGAAGCCGCCCGCCCTGCCCCTGGCCGCAACACGTGCCGCCTGCGCCGTGGTCGCCGCCGTGGCGTCGGCCGCCTGGGCCGGCTCGGCCTGGGCTGCGCCAACCGCGCAAACCACCCTGTCGCCCGCCGCCTGGCAGGCCGCTGCCGAGCGGGCCGTGGCGCTGGCATCAGAGGCGGCCAGCGCCGTAGCGCCGCCGCAGGCGCGCATCACGGCCCAGCCCGGCCGCCTGGACCCGCGGCTGCGCCTGGCGGCCTGCGGCGACATCCAACCCTATCTGGTGTCCGGCGCGCCTGCCTGGGGCCGCACCCGGGTGGGCCTGCGCTGCCAGCAGCCCGGCGTGCGCTGGAACGTTTTCTTGCCGGTCACCGTGCAGGTGCTGGCGCCGGCGCTGCAGTTGCGCGAAGCGCTGCCCGTGGGCGCGCGCCTGGCCGCTTCTCAATTGACGCTGGCCGAGGTGGACTGGGCGGCGGCGGCATCCCCGCCGCTGGCCGACGCGGAAGGCCTGGCCGACCGCGTGCTGGCCCGCGCCGTGGCCGCCGGCCAGACCTTGCGCGCCGCCGACCTGCAGCCCCGGCGCTGGTTCGCCATAGGCGACACGGTGCGGGTGGTGGCCGCCGGCCGCGGCTTCAGCATCAGCGCCGAAGGCCAGGCCTTGACGCCCGGGCTGGAAGACCAGCCGGTGCGGGTGCGGGTGGAAGGCGGCCGGGTGCTCACCGGGCGCGCGGTGGGAGAACGCCGCGTGGAGTTGGTGTTGTGAGCGGGCAGGCTTTGCGCGTGGACAATGGCCTGCGACCCCTCGTTCAGGGGGGAGACCGAAGATTCTGGCCGCCGGCCCTAAAGTCCGGGGCGAGACGGTCCGATACAAGGTCCATGTCGTCGGGCCAGCCCTGTGCCATGCGAGCCTGACAGGAGTACAAGATGAAGATCGGTCCCCTGGAAACCAAGCCCGTGGCCGCGCCGCAGCCGGTCGAGCGCAAGCCTGCCGTGGCCCAAGGCGCCGACGGCCGCCCGCCGGCCGAAGCCAGCGCCCAGGTGGCGCTGTCACCGGCGGCCACGCTGCTGTCCAAGGCCTCGGCCGACCCGGCCTTCGACAAGGCCAAGGTCGAGCAGGTGACGCAGGCGATACGCGACGGGCGTTTCACCATAGACGCCGAGGTCATTGCCGACAAGCTGATACGCAACGCCCAGGAACTGCTGGGCGGCCCGCAGTCCTGAGCCCGGCCGAGGTTCTCCCACCATGATGTCCTCGCCCGAGGAACAACGCGCCGTGGCGCGCAGCCACGATCTCGAAGCCCCGCTGCAGGCCGTCGAAGAACAGCTCACGGCGCTGGGCTTGGCGCTGCACCGCCAGGACGCCCAGGCGGTGGAACAAACCGCTGCACGCCTGCACGCCGCGCTGGCCGCGGCGGTGGACCACTTCACACACGCAGCACGCCATGGCGGCGTGCCGCCCACCTTGCGCCAGCGCCTGGCGCTGGCCGGCGGCCAACTGGCTGCGCAGCGCGAGGCCATGGCCCGTGCCACCGCTTCGCTGGACCGCGCCATCGACGTGCTGATGCCCGAACGCGCACCCCTGGCCGGCGTCTACGCCGCCAGCGGCAATGCCGAGCGCCCGGCCAACCGGCCCGGCAGCCTGTTCGCCTGAACGCCCGTGCCCGGCGCGATGCCGGGCAGAGACTCCGCGCGCCCGTCAGTCCAGCAGCGCCCGCGCGTGGTGCTGCAGGTGCTCGCCCACCAAGCTGGCAATGAAGAAGTAGCCGTGGTCGTAGCCGGCATGCCGGCGCAGCGTCAGCGGCTGGCCGGCCGCGGCACAGGCCTCTTCCAGACGCTCGGGCCGCAGTTGCTGGGCCAGAAACTGGTCGTCCAGGCCCTGGTCCACCAGCAAGGGCGGCAGCCGCGCGCCCTGGCTGATGAGCTGCACGGCGTCGTGCGCCGCCCAGGCTGAACGGTCTTCACCCAGGTAGCCGGCAAAGGCCTTGTGGCCCCAGGGCACCTCGCTGGGCGCGCAGATGGGCGCGAAGGCCGAGACGCTGGCAAAACGCCCCGGGTGGCGCAAGGCCAGCGTCATCGCGCCGTGGCCGCCCATGGAGTGGCCCAGCACGCCCACCCGTTCGCCGTTGACGGGGAAGTTCGCGGCCAGCAGCGGCGGCAGCTCCTTCATCAACCAGCTCTCCATGCGCCAGTGGCGGGCGTAAGGCTCGCGCGTGGCGTCCAGGTAGAAGCCGGCGGCGGTGCCGAAGTCCCAGTGCGCATCGGCCTCGGCAACGCCGGTGCCGCGCGGGCTGGTGTCCGGCGTCACCAGCACCAGCCCCAGCCGTGCCGCATGCTGCTGCGCACCGGCCTTGATGGCGAAGGTCTGCTCGTTGCAGGTCAGCCCGGCCAGGCACAGCAGCACCGGCCGCGGCCCTTGCTGCGCCTGCGGCGGCACGTACACGCCGAAACGCATGGGCAGGCCGATCTCGGCCGAGTCGTGCTCGTAAAAGCCTTGCACGCCGTCGAAACAGCGGTGCTCTTCCAGCACCTTGAGGGCTGCCATCGTCAGAACACCACCACCGAGCGAATGGACTCACCGGACTTCATCAGCTCGAAGCCCTTGTTGATGTCTTCCAGCTTCAGCGTGTGGGTAATGAGGTCGTCGATGTTGAGCTTGCCTTCCATGTACCAGTCCACGATCTTCGGCACGTCGGTGCGGCCGCGCGCGCCGCCGAAGGCCGAGCCCTTCCACTGCCGGCCGGTGACCAGCTGAAAGGGGCGCGTGCTGATCTCGGCCCCGGCCTCGGCCACGCCGATGATGACGCTCTGGCCCCAGCCCTTGTGGCAGCACTCCAGCGCCTGGCGCATGGTGGTGGTGTTGCCTATGCACTCGAAGCTGTAGTCGGCGCCGCCGTCGGTGAGCTGCACGATGGCATCCACCACGTTGGGCACTTCCTTGGGATTGATGAAGTGGGTCATGCCGAACTGGCGCGCCATGGCTTCGCGCGCAGGGTTCAGGTCGACGCCTATGATCTTGTCGGCGCCCACCATCTTGGCGCCCTGGATCACGTTCAGGCCTATGCCGCCCAGGCCGAACACCACCACGTTGGCGCCGGCTTCCACCTTGGCGGTGTAGATCACCGCGCCCACGCCGGTGGTGACGCCGCAGCCTATGTAGCAAACCTTGTCGAACGGCGCGTCGGGCCGTATCTTGGCCAGCGCGATCTCCGGCGCCACGATGTGGTTGGCGAAGGTGGAGGTGCCCATGTAGTGCAGGATGGGCTTGCCGTTCAGCGAGAAGCGCGACGTGCCGTCGGGCATCAGGCCCTTACCCTGGGTGCCGCGTATCAGCTGGCACAGGTTGGTCTTGCGGCTGAGGCAGAACTTGCACTGCCGGCATTCCGGTGTGTACAAGGGGATGACATGGTCGCCGGGTTTGAGCGAGGTAACGCCTGCGCCCACCTCCAGCACCACGCCGGCGCCCTCGTGGCCCAGCACGGCGGGGAACAGGCCTTCGGGGTCGGCGCCGGACAGCGTGTAGTAGTCGGTGTGGCAGATGCCGGTGGCCTTGATTTCCACCAGTACCTCGCCGGCGCGCGGGCCGTCCAGGTCCAATTCTTCTATGGTCAGCGGTTGGCCGGCTTGCCAGGCGACGGCGGCACGGGTCTTCATGGGCGGAGCTCCTGCGTTGGTTTGCAAAGGCAGGCCCGGTGGGGACCGGGGCTGCGATGACTGAATTAGAGCAGGCCGCCAGGTGGGTTTCGTTGCGCGTGGGTTGCGAGGTGGTTGCGGGTCGGGTTTGAATGCCAACGCTGCTGCGCGGCCCAGGGCGCTGCGGGCAGGCGGCGGCGCACGACGGAGGCGGCCCGGCCTGCGGCCAGGCTCCCCTGCGTTGCTCAAGCCGGTGGCCCGCCGCACAACTCGCTACGCGGCCTGCGGCCGCTGCGCTCGAACAGGTGCGGCGAGTCAGTCTACGAAGCGCGCTGCGCGCGCGGCCACCGGCCCTGCGCTACTCGGCGCCTCCCACGCGCGCCGCCGCCT
>JBBCJV010000002.1:0-127896 GCA_037190565.1 Burkholderiaceae bacterium | reverse complement strand
ACCCCTCGGTCGGGCTGGACCTGCTGTCGGCCTCGGTCGGGGTCGACCTGTCGCACTACGATCCCGACGGCCCGATCCCCGAGGCAACCGGCCCCTCGACCGCCTCGTCCTCGCGCAAGGAGCTGGTGCTGGCGCTGGCGCGGCGACGCAACCTGACCATCCGCGAGCTGTATCTGGAAACGGCGGGCGCGCGCGGCCACTGGCAGCTGATCGGCACGCCCACCGAGATCGCCGACCAGCTGGAGGAATATTTCACCGCCGGCGGGTCGGACGGCTTCAACATCATGCCGCCGATCCTGCCCACCGGCCTGACCGATTTCGTCGATCTGGTGATCCCCGAACTGCAACGCCGCGGCCTGTTCCGCACCGAATACGAAGGCCGCACCCTGCGCGAGAACCTGGGGCTGAGCCGCCCGGCCAACCGGCTGGCCCAGGCCCGGCGGTCCGCCGTCGCGGCGGAATGAGGACGGGGCCATGACGGACGACCCGCTTCTTTCGGTCCGGCAGGTCTCGCGCCGGTTCACTCTGAACGGCGAGGAGCTGCTGGCGCTCGACCGCGTGACGCTCGACATCCGCGAGGGCGAGTTCGTCACCCTCGTCGGCGCCTCGGGCTGCGGCAAGTCGACCTTGCTGCGGCTGGTGGCCGGGCTGGACCGGCCGCAGTCGGGGCAGATCCTGTTCGACGGGCGGGCGGTGACCGACACCAGCCTGGACCGCGGCATCGTGTTCCAGGAACCCCGCCTGTTCCCCTGGCTGAGCGTCGAGGGCAACGTGCGCCTCGCGCTGGAAAACGCCGCGATGACCGAGGCCGAAAAGAACCGCACCGTCGCCGAGCATCTGGACCTCGTGGGCCTGTCCGGCTTCCGCGAGGCCTGGCCGCACCAGCTGTCGGGCGGCATGGCACAGCGCGTGGCCATCGCCCGGGGGCTGGTCAACCGGCCCCGGCTTCTGCTGCTGGACGAACCCTTCGGCGCGCTGGATGCGCTGACGCGCGCTCGCCTGCAGGTTGAACTGGCCGCGCTGTGGCAACGCGAGCGCACCACCACGCTGCTCGTCACCCACGACGCCGAGGAGGCCATCATGCTGGCCGATCGCGTGGTGGTGCTGGAAGCGCGGCCAGGCCGCATACGCTCGACCCTGGAAGTCGGCCTGCCGCGCCCTCGCCGGCGTGCCGACCTGCGCTTCGTCCAGCTCAAGGAGCAACTGCTGACCGAACTCCACGCGCTGTAGAAACCCCTCCTCGCCAACCCGGGCCAGAGCCCAAGTTGCCGCAGACACACTGACATGAATCACCCAGAGACTCACCCCGAAGGCCGCTGCCAGACCTGCCCCAGAACCGGCGTCGCCGCCTGTTGACGCACACCGACCATGACAAGACTGACCCAGGAGACGCTTTGGTACACCCGCTCGCCGCATCCCAGCCCCTTGGGCCTGGCGGCACAGCTCGGCTGGTTCCAGGATGAGTTCTTCGACGACGGCGTCAACGTCTTTACATTGCCGGAGACCGACTGGGCGCAGATCAGCACCACCCACCCGGGCCCCCACCTGACCCAGGCCATACGCCAGGCCGGCAACACTCCGGCCATGTGGGCCCGGGCACGCGGCAGCGCGACGCGGCTGATCGGGCTGAACTGGCTGCCCGAGTTCCTGGGCGTGATCGCGCGGCCCGGGTCCGGCATCCGCTCACCGCAAGACCTGCGCGGCAAGCGCCTGGGCCTGCCCTTGTTCAGCAGCCCGATCGAGGGTCGCCGTGCCGAGGCCCTGCGCGGCTTTCTCGTCACGCTGGAGGTAGGCGGCCTGGCGCCTGCCGACGTGGAGTTCGTCGACGTCGCCCACGCCCTGCGGGTATCCCCAGCCGACAGCGACCCGCTGCCCGAGCCTGGCCCGCATGCCGAGTACGCCGCGCTGATTGACGCCCTGCTGAGGGGCGAGGTCGATGCCATCTACCTGAAGGGCGCCCGGGGCTTGCGCGCCACCGAAGCCATCGGTGCTCACCTGATCTTCGACGTCAACACCCACCCCGATCCGCTGCTGCGCGCCCACACCGGAGGCCCGCGGCCGATCACCGTGCACCAGGAACTGCTGGACCGACGCTTCGATCTGGTCGTTCGCTTCCTGGCCCGCGTCGTTGCCGTCGGCGACTGGGCCCGGCGCCACCCTGCCGAGACACGGGCCTACATGAGCCGCGAGACACGCACCGATGAGCGCTGGGTGCTCGGTGCCTACGGTGACAACCTGCACCGGCTGCAGCAAACCGACCTCGACCCCCAGTCGATCAAGGCGCTGCAGGCGCACAAGGCCTTCCTGCAGCAGTGGGGCTTCATCAGCGGCGACTTCGACATGGCCGACTGGATAGATCCACGGCCGCTGGCCGCAGCACTGCAGCGGCAACCCCTGCTGGCACGGCAGGAAGTCTGAAGGCGGGCGGCTTGCCGCCCGTGTGCTGTGATGGCCAGCCCGCAACCCCAGACTGCCGCCCTGCCCTGGCATGCCGGCCCGCTTTGGCGCTGTCTGCGCCTGTACGCCGCCACGCCCGGGTACTGTGCGCTGACCTTGCTGCTCTACCTAGCGACCAATGCGCTGCTGGTGTGGCAGCAGCAGTTGCTCGGCCACGCCCTGCAGGAAGCGGGGCGCGGGCTGCTTGTGCTGCCGAGCGCCCAGGGCCTCGACCTGAGACCGGCGCTGGCCTGGCTGGCCCTGTTGTCGGCGGTGGCGATGGGCCGCGCCGCGACCCAGTACGGGACCGCCATGCTGGAGCTGTTGATGCAGCAAAGGCTGCTGACCTCGCTGCGCGAACGCATCCTGCACCAGGTGCAGCGACTGCACCTGGCCTATCTGCACGCACAGGGCGTCGGAGAGATCGTCACGCGCACCACGCGTGACGCCGACAAGCTGCGCGAAGCACTGCTGCTCTTCTGGCGCCAGGGTGTGGACAGCCTGTTCGTCGCGACCGCCGTGATCGGCTTCCTGTGCTGGGTGCATCCGGCACTTGCAGGCGTGCCGCTGCTGCTGACGCTGACGGCGCTGGCTCTGCTGCTGCGCCAGGCCGACGCACTGGTGAGCCTGGACCGTGCGGCGTCCGCCGCCTATGACCAGGTCAACCGGCAACTGAACGAAGGCGTGCAGGGCGTGCGGGTCATCAAGGCCTTTTCGCTGCAGGGTGACCGCGTGGCGCGCTTCGGAGAGCAGGTGGACAGGTTTGTGGCACTGTCCGCCCGTGCCGTGACCTACGCCGCAGGGCGCATCCCGTTGCCGCAGGCCCTGGTGGGGTTTGCGCAGGCCTGGGTGCTGGGCTGGGGCCTGTACCTGACCGCACAGGGCCAGGTGCAGGCCGGGCCCCTGGTGTCGGCACTGCTCGCGGTCAACCTGTTGGTGCTGCGGATAGAAGGCGTGGGACGCGTGGTCCAGGTCTGCGCCGATGCACGGTCCTCTGCCGCGCGGATCTGGCAGTTGCTGGACACGGCACCGGCCATCCGTTCGGGCGGCGCGGACTTGCCGACGGGCCGGTGGGGGCTGCGCCTGCAGGGGGTCTGCCTGAAGGCACCCGGCCAAGGCCGCCCGCTGCTCGAAGGCGTCTCGCTGGCGCTGATGCCCGGCGAGGTCGTCGCCCTCGTCGGCGCCAGCGGGTCAGGCAAGAGCACGCTCGCCGCCTTGCTGCCGCGCCTGGCCGACCCGGACGGCGGCCGGGTGCAGGCCGGCCAGGAGGGCTCCTGGGTCGACCTGCGCACACTGGACCTGGCCGCACTGCGGCGCCGGGTGCAAGTGGTGCCGCAGGAGAGCTTTCTCTTTTCCGACACTGTGGGGGACAACCTGCGTCTGGCTGCCCCCGGCGCCAGTGACCAGCACCTGTTCGAGGCATTGGCCATCGCCGACGCCGACGGCTTCGTGCGAGCCTTGCCACAAGGGCTGGAGACCCGCCTGGGCGACCGCGGCGTCACCTTGTCCGGCGGTCAGCGGCAGCGCCTGTGCCTGGCGCGCGCGCTGCTGGCCGACCCTGCGGTGCTGGTGCTGGACGACGCGACCAGTGCGCTGGACCCGCTGACCGAGCGCGCCGTGCTCGAGCGCCTGCGCAAGCTGCATGGGCACGCCGGCGGACCGCCGGCGGTGCTCCTGGTCACCAACAGGCTGGCCAGCCTGTCGGGCACGGACCGGGTGCTGCTGCTCGAGGAGGGCCGCCTGACGGCGGCCGGCCGACATGTCGACCTGGCACGCACGAACGCGGACTACAGCAGCCTGATGGGCATCAAACTTGATGGCTGATTCGGCAAGACGTCGGCGTCCGCTGACCGACCTGGAACTCGAGGAGTGGCTGGCAAGCAGCCGCCTCGACCGCGCCGTCTTGTCGCGCCTGCTGCCGCTGCTGCGACCGGTGTGGACGGCCGTCGGCGCCGCCGTGCTGCTGGAGCTGCTGGTCGTCGCAGCCAACTTTGCGCGGCCATGGCTGGTACGAGAGGCCCTGGACCACGGGCTGGTGCCCGACGCGGCAGGCACCCTGCGGGTGGTCCCCACGGTGCTGGCATGCAGCATCGCCGGGTTGCTGGCAGCCTGGGCGCTTCGATTCGGCCTGGGCGCTGCAGCGCGATCCTTGTCGGCACGCGCCGCACTGCAGGTCCTGGCCGACCTGCGCAAGCGGGTGTTTGCCCATGTGCAGTCGTTGGGCGTCGGCTACTTCGACCGCAGCAAGACTGGTCGCGTCATCTCCCGCATCGACCGCGATGTCGAGGCGCTGGAGCCCCTGGTGCTGCAAGGACCTCCAGAGCTGCTGTCGGTCCTGCTTCGCCTCCTGGCGTCCGCTGCGTTGCTGTGGTGGCTGTCGCCCCTGATGCTGGGCGCACTGCTGGTCCTGATGCCGCCGCTGCTGCTGGCGACAGCCCTGTTCAGGCACCTGACCCAGCGCAACCAGGGCCGCACGGCCGAGGCACGTGCCCGGTTTGTGTCGCACCTGGTCGAGACCGTGAACGGCGTGCGTGTTCTGCAGCAGACCGCACAGGAGCCTGCCAACCGCGCGCGTTACCGCCGGCTGCTGCAAACCTTCAGCCGCTGGCTGCGCTTGAACCACCTCAGCGCCGGCTGGTTCGCTCCGCTGGTCGGCGCACTGAGCACCGTGGGCACCACCTTGATGCTGGCCGTCGGCGCGCACGAGATGGCCCTCGGCCGGCTCAGCTTCGGAGACGTCGTGGCTGCGCTCTTCTACGTGCAGCTCTTCCTGGGCCCGTTGCAGGAGCTGACCGACCTGTTCGACAAGTACGGGGCCGGTTCGGTGGCGGCGCAACGCATCTTCCTGCTGCTGGACACACCGCCGGAGATCCAGGACCCGGTCAGTCCGGTGGTGCCCGACGCGATCAGGGGCGAAGTGCGCTTCGAACAGGTCGACTTCGCCTACACCGGCGGCAGCCCGGTATTGCGGGGGCTGAACCTTCACGTCGCGGCCGGCGAACGCCTGGCCATCGTCGGCCGCACCGGGCACGGCAAGAGCACGCTGGTGCAGTTGCTGGCGCGCTTCTACGACGTCAACGCGGGCAGCGTGCGGCTCGACGGCGTCGACGTACGCCACCTCAGCCAGGACGGGCTGCGTCGCCACATCGGCATCGTGCTGCAGGACAACGTGCTGTTCGACGGCAGCGTGGCGGACAACCTGCGCCTGGTGCGCCCTGGTGCCGAGGACGCCGTCCTGCAGGAGGCCGCCCGAGCGCTGGGGGTGCACCAGCTCATCGAGCGTCTGCCCTTGGGCTACGACACCCCGGTCGGTGTTCTGGGCGCCCGGCTGAGCCACGGCCAGCGGCAGCTGGTGTGCCTGGTGCGGGCCTACCTGTCCGACCCGGCCGTACTGGTGCTGGACGAAGCCACTTCGGCCGTGGATGTCCAGACCGAACGACGCATTCAGGAGGCCTTGCAGCGGCTGATGCGCGGCCGCACCTCCATCGCCATTGCGCACCGGCTGTCGACGGTGCGCGATGCCCACCGCATCGCCGTCATCGAGGAAGGCCAGGTGGTGGAGCTGGGCCGACACGACGAACTGATGGCACGTGGCGGCCTGTATGCGGCACTGGCCGCTGCAGGCCAACTGCCGACACAAGGGCAGACCTGCCCCGGCGACGCGGACGACTCGCCGGCCCCCCGGTGGGAACCAGCAGGTCGGCCCTGAACCCCGGTCTTCCGCCCTGCACCGCTGCGGCGCTGGGCCACACGCTGCAACGGACCAGGGCCCGACTCGCCCAGCCAGCAGGTCCCACATCAGCTGCGGGGCGCACCGGGCATGCTGATCGCGGATCAGCTGCAGCTGGCCTCGACCCTGCCGCCGCGAGAGCCCTGCCACCGGCCCTTGACGGAAGACGTCGTGTCCGCGCCAGGGTCGTTCCAGGTCATCGCCCCTGCACTGGTCCAGGGAACCAACGCGCCATCCTGAGAAGGGGGCCACGCCCCGTAGAGAACGACCACAGCGGTCGCTCGGTCAGTCAGTCAGGTCGGATGTTCGCTGCTTGGATCACGCCTGCCCATTGCTTGAGTTCTGACGACACGACGTCATCCAGAGCGGCCGGCGTGCCACCCACGCCCACCGCACCCTGCGCGAGCAGCCTGGCGGCAACTTCGGGCTGCTGCACGACACGATGGATGTCAGCTTGCAGCCTCTGCACCACCGCCGCGGGCGTGCCTCGCGGCGCGAACGCGGCGATCCACGAGTCGACTTCGTAGTCCGGCAGCTTCAATGCTTCTGCCACCGTGGGGACGTCCGGAAAACTGGGGTTTCGCTGCTTCGTCGTCACGGCCAGCGGCCGCACGCGCCCACTCTTTGCATGCGCCGCCACCGCCGAGATCGACAGGATCCCCACCTCCAGCTGCCCACCGATCACGTCGGCCACGGCCGGGCCGCCCCCCCGATACGGGATGTGGACGAAGAACGTGCCCGTGCGCTGCTTCAACAACTCGCCGGCGATGTGTGACGGCGAGCCGCTGCCGGCCGTCGCATAGCTCAGCCGCCCCGGATGGCGGCGCGCATAGGCTACGAGGCCTGCCAGGCTGTCGAACGGCGCCTTGTCGTTTGCAAAGATCAGCTGCGGCAGGCTGGCCACCAGGCTGATGGATGCAAAGTCGCGTTCGATGTCGTAGGGGGTCTTGAAGACCAGCGGATTGATGGTGTGCGACGACAGCGTGAGCAGCACCGTGTAGCCATCGGCCGCGGACTTCGCCACGTGATCGGTACCCAGGGAACCCGCGGCGCCGCCGCGGTTGTCGATGTTCACCTGCTGGCCCAATGCCCGGGACAAGGGCTCCTGGAGAATGCGCCCCACCACATCGACCCCGCCGCCGGGCGGGTACGGCACGACAACGCGCACCGGCCTGGCAGGCCAGGTCTGCGCCAACGCCGGCCATGCGGGCGCCAGCCCGGCCAGGAGCAGGCCGCGCCGGCTGATGGGGTATCGATCATGGAGTGGCATGGGCGTCGTCTCGCGATGCAGAAGGCGACGAGCGTAGGCATGCGCATGCGGTGCGCCAACGAAGCGTTTGTTCTGAGCTGATGCGCAGGCCGCGCAAGGCAAGCAACCGCAGGCAGGACAATGCCAGCATGGTTGCTGCCCTGCCCGTGCTCACCACCGCCGAGGTGCGTGCCAAGTGGATCGCGCGCGAAGAACTTGCCCTGCTGGACGTTCGGGAAGAGGACCCGTTCGCGACAGGCCACCCGCTGTTCGCGGCGAACCTGCCCATCTCGCGCATCGAGCTTGACGCCCCAAGGCGGCTGCCACGCAGCGACGTCACGGTCGTCGTCTACGACGATGGCGAAGGCCTCGCCGAACGCGCCGCCCGGCGACTCGAACAACTGGGCTACACCCGCGTCCATCTGCTGGCCGGCGGGCTGCAGGGCTGGCGTGAGGCGAGCGCCGAGCTGTTCCGTGACGTCAACTCACCGAGCAAGGCCTTCGGCGAACTGGTCGAGGCGCAGCGACACACGCCATCGCTGCCGGCCGACGAGGTCAAGACGCTGCTGGACCGGCATGCCGACGTGGTGGTGCTCGACGCCCGCCGCTACGACGAGTACCGCACGATGAGCATCCCCGGCGCCATCAGCGTGCCGGGTGCCGAGCTGGTGCTGCAAGCGCAGACGCTGGCACCGAACCCGGCGACGCAGATCATCGTCAACTGCGCCGGCCGCACCCGCAGCCTGATCGGCGCACAGTCCCTCATCAATGCCGGCTTGCCGAACCCGGTGGCGGCACTGCGCAACGGCACGATAGGCTGGACGCTGGCCGGTCATGCGCTCGAACACCGGCAGGAGCGGCAGCCGGGCGCCGTGGCCGCAGGCGCTCAGGAGGCCGCGCGTGCTGCCGCGCAGCGCGTGGCGGCAGCAGCAGGCGTGCGCCGCGTGGCGGTGGGCGACATCGCCGCACTCGCCGATGCAGGCCGCACGGTGTACCGCCTGGATGTGCGCAGCCTGGCGGAGTTCGAGGCCGGCCATCTTCCCGGCTTCGACAGCGCACCCGGCGGCCAGCTGGTGCAGGAGACCGACCATGTGGCGCCGGCACGGGGTGCGCGCCTCGTGCTTGCCAGCGCCGACGGCGTGCGCGCGGAGATGACGGCTTCCTGGCTGGCGCAGATGGGTTGGGAGGTGTGGGTCGTGGACGACATCACGCCGGCCCATCTCCACGAGACCGGCCCCGGCGCAAGCCCTGCGCTGCCGCAGGTGGTGCAGGTGCAGCCGCACGAGCTCGCCAGCTGGCTGCGCGAGGGCAACACCGTGGTGCTGGACGTAGGCCCGAGCGCGGCCTTCGTGCGCGCCCACGTGCCGGGCGCCTGGTGGGCCTTGCGCTCGCAGCTGCCGCAGGTGCTGCTGGACCTGCCCCGACATCGGCAGCTGGTGCTGACGTGCCCCGACGGGGCCTTGTCATCATTCACAGCCGCCGACTTCCCGCAGCCCGTGGCCGTGCTGCAGGGCGGCACCTCGGCCTGGGCCGCCAGCGGCCTGGCGCTGGATTCCGGCGAGCATCGGCTCCTCAGTCCGCGCATAGACCGCTATCGCCGCCCCTATGAGGGCACCGACAACCCGCACCAGGCGATGCAGGCCTATCTGGACTGGGAGTTCGGCCTCGTTGCGCAGCTGGCCCGTGACGGCACACATGGCTTCGAGGTCCTTTCCGCGGCGGCACTGGCGAGCGCGCAGGCTGACAGCTGAAACCCGTGCGCATCACCGTCACCGAACTGCCTCACGAGCCCCAGGCCCTGGATGCCGCATGGGCCGCCTTGCGCGAGCACACCGCGCGCGAGCGCCCCGAACTCGTGCTGCTGCCAGAGTTCGCCTTCGTCGAACCCGTGTGGGAGTCGGAGGTGTTCGACGGCAAGCGCTGGGCGGCTGCCGTGGCTCAAAGCGACGCATGGATTGCACGCCTTGCCGAGCTGCAGACGGACCATGTCGTCGGCGCGCGGCCCGTGGGCGTCGGAGGCAGACCGTTCAACCAGGGATTCCACTGGTCCCGGGCCCATGCGCTGCAGCCCTTGCGCAGCAAGCACTTCCTGCCTGACGAGCCCGGCGGTTGGGAGGCGCGGTGGTTCGATCGCGGAGATGCGACGTTTGCGGCCTTCAAGGCCGGCGACCTGTCCTTCGGCCTCAACATCTGCACCGAGCTGTGGGCCCTGGAGACGTACGCAGCCTACGCCGCAGCGAACCCGCCCCGCGTACAGGCCATCCTGTCGCCCCGCGCCACGGCGACGGCGACCACGGCCAAGTGGCTGGCCGTGGGCACGGTGGCCGCCGTGCGCTCCGGCGCCTGGAGCCTGTCCTCCAACCGGGTCGATGCCACCGGCAGCTACGGCGGCGCCGGCTGGATCATCAGTCCCGATGGTCAGCTGCTGGCACGCACCGCCGCCGACACCCCTTTCGTCACGCTCGACATCGATCTGGACGCTTCCGACAGCGCCCGCGCCACCTACCCCCGCTACGTCTTCAACGGCGAGCGCGGCCGCTGATCGCGGCAGCCGCCTGGCGGCGGTGATCGCCACAGCGCCTGACAGCGCTGATCGCTACAGCACCTCGCGGCGCAGGTCCGGGAACACCTTGCCGACCTTGCCGAGCACGTAGTCGCCATAGTTTCCTTCGAAGGCGTGCACGCTGGCGCCATCCCAGCGCGCCTGGCCGTCGTCGGCTTCGACGAGCCGGACCGGCTCGATTCGGGCGTCGAAGTCGGGGTCAAAGAACAGCGGAAACGACAGCCGGTGGCGCCCGCTGGTGTTCAGCGACACCCGGTGCGGCGTGCTGCGATACAGGCCACCGGTCATGCGGTCGAGCATGTCGCCGATGTTGCAGACGAACGACTGTGGGACCGGCGGTGCGTCCACCCAGCTGCCGTGCACCTTCACCTGCAGGCCGCCCACGTCGTCCTGCCGCAGCAGTGTCAACAGGCCGTAGTCGGTGTGTTCCCCCACACCGTGGCGCGCATCGACGCCCTCGGGCACCACCCGGCTGGGATACTGGAAGATCCGGAACAGCACCAGCGGATCGGCCGTGTAGCGCAGTGCGAAGTAGTCGGCCGGCAGACCGAGCGACAGCGAGATGCCTGCCATCACGCGGTGGCCCAGCCCGGTGACGGCCGCCATGTAGTCGACGATCGCCGCACGAAAACCCGGCAGCACCTCGTCGCCCGGGATCAGGTTGCGACCGTGCAGCGGCACGCCGGCGCGCACCCGCGGGTGGTCTTCCGGCAGCTCGGTGCCCAGGTACAGGCCTTCCTTCCAGTCCGGACGCCCCGATGTGAGCTCGCCACCGAGCGGGAACCAGCCCCGCCAGGCACGACCGCCCAGCGCCATCGCGTAGCGCGCCTTGGTGGTTTCAGGCAATGCGAAGAAGCGGTGGCTCAAGTCCTCCAGCCGTTGGCCCAGGCCCTCGTCGACGCCGTGGCCCACGACATAGAAGAAGCCGTGTGCGCGGCAGACCCCCCCGATGGCCTGCGCCACCGCGGCCGGCGTTTGCCGAAGATCGATCAAGGGCAGCTGCTGCATGTCGCACATCACGCTCAGACGGCACGGCGGCAGGTCGCCGGCTCAGGCCAACGCACGCCTGCCCGCCCCCGCGAGGATGCTGTCGTCCTGCGGCGTATGGATCCGGCTGCACAGCACGTCGCGGTGATGCCGCTGCAGGGGATGGTGGCGCGACAGGCCGTGGTTGCCACTCAGTTGCAGCGCCAGATCGACGACGCGGATGGCGTTGCCCGTGATGCCAAACTTGCCCAGCCCGCTGTCAATGGCCGAGGGCGGATGGCCCGCGTCCGTGGCGCGCACCAGTCCATCCAGCAGCGCGTCGTTGGCATGCAGCAGCGCTTCGATTTCGCCCACCACCTGCTGCACGCGGGACAGCGAGGCCAGCGGTGCCCCCAGGCTCGCAGGCCTGCGTTCGGCCAGGAAGCGCAGCAGCCAGGCGCGCGCTGCACGGGCCACGCCGTCGTAGAGCGCGCCGAGCAGCACCACCATCCAGGCGTAGTAGTCGGCATCGGGGCCGCCGGCCCACGCGCTGCCCGGGCGCAGATCGACCGCTTGGTCGACGGGCAAGGCCACCTCGTCGAAGACCACCTCGTGGCTGGCGCTCGCACGCAGGCCGAGGTGGTCCCAGGTCTCAACAACACGAATGCCCGGCGCGTCGCTCGGCACGAGAAAGGACCCGAGCTGCGGCTCGGCATCGTCGGTCCGCGCCCACACCAGCAGCCATCGCAGCGCCGGGATACCCGTGCTGTACAGCTTGTGACCTGACAGTCGCCAGCCATCGCCCACACGGCGCGCGACGGTCTGCGGCAGCCCGCCGCGCGCGGGCGAGCCGAGTTCCGGCTCCACGCGCAAGGCATTGGCCAATGCGCCAGCTTGCACGGCACTGCGCCAGACCTCGTCGCGCAGGGCCGCCGGCCAGCGTGAGTCGGTGCGGCCGATGCTGCGATGGACCAGATAGGTCATGCTCAGCACCAGCGCCGTGGCGGGTTCGCCCTGCGCGACGGCGGCGACGATGCGACGCGCCGTCGCGAGGTCGGCACCGCCACCGCCTTGCGCCTGCGGCACGACCGCGGCGATGAGCCCCAGGCGCTGCAGTTCGGTGAAGTTGTCGAACGGAAAACTGCCTTCGCGGTCGTGCGCGTCAGCCGCCGCCGCAAAACGTGCAGTCAGTTGCTGAAGTGCGGCCTCCAGGGCATCGGGTCGGGCTGCAAGGTGCACCGGCGACAGCCGGTGCACCGCCGCGGCAGAGGGCAATGCGCTCATCACCGCAGCGTAACCGCGCACGCACCGCGCGGCCATGACGCGCCCCTTCTATCGACATGCGTTCTGCTTCTTTGCCGTTCTCCAGGACGCGCCCTAATGTCGCCGTCTTTGCCCTCGGCCACCCCGCATGAGCATCGACTTCATCGGCATGATCCAGACCCAGCCGGTATCGGAGACGCACGCTGCCAGCGGCCCGGTCGTCGACCGCGACTACGTGCGCGCCTTCGCGCAGGCACACGAAGCCGCAGGTTTCGACCGCGTGCTGGTCCCGCACCACTCCACCGGCCCCAGCGCCCAACTCACCATCGCCTATGCGGCGGCGCACACCGAGCGCATCCACTTCATGCTGGCGCACCGGCCGGGCTTCACGGCGCCGACGCTGGCCGCGCGCGAGATCGCGACGCTGGACCAGTTCAGCGGCGGCCGCCTGGGCGTGCACTTCATCTCCGGCGGCTCGGACTCGGAACAGCGTCGCGATGGCGACTTCCTGGACCACGACCAGCGTTACGCACGCACCGACGAGTACCTGGGCCTGCTGCGCCGCCTGTGGACCAGCGACGCGCCCTTCGATCACGAGGGCCGCTTCTACCGCTTCGAGGCCGGCTACTCGGAGGTCAAGCCGCTGCAGCAGCCTCATGTGCCGGTGTACTTCGGCGGCGCCTCGGACGCCGCCATTCCGGTGGCCGGCAAGCATGCCGATGTCTACGCGCTGTGGGGCGAATCGCTGGCCCAGGTGCGCGAGCTGACCACGCGCGTCCGGGCCGAGGCGGCAACGCACGGCCGCAGCGTCCGCTTCTCGGTGTCGTTCCGTCCGATCCTTGCGGCGACCGAGGACGCTGCCTGGGCCCGTGCCGAGCGCATCCTGCAGGAGACACGCCGCCTGCGCGTCGAGGCCGGCTACAGCCGCGGCGGGCCGCAGCAGAGCGTGGGCGCGCAGCGGCTGCTGGCCGCCGCGGGCCAAGGCACGCGCGTCGACAAGCGGCTGTGGACGGCCATCGCACAGGAGACCGGCGCGCGGGCCAACACCACCGCGCTGGTGGGCACGCCCGAGCAGGTGGCCGAAGCCCTGCTCGACTACTACGAGCTCGGCGTCACGACTTTTCTGATTCGCGGCTTCGATCCGCTGGACGACGTCATTGACTACGGCCGCGAACTGATCCCGCGCACGCGCGAACTCGTGGCCAGGCACCCCGCGGCAACGCTCGCGGCATCACCCCCACAACTGCATCAGCACGCGGCCTGACCGCCTGCATCCCGAAGACACCATGACCCATCGACCTGCTCTCATGGACGGCGTGCGCCGCGTACTGCTCGCGCTGCCTATCCTGCTCGCCTGCACCGGCGCCTTCGCCCAGGAAGCCTGGCCCAGCAAGCCGCTGCGCCTGATCGTTCCCTTCCCACCCGGCGGCGCGGCCGACACCATCGGCCGCCTCGTCGCCGTGAAACTGAGCGAGCGGCTTGGGCAGACCGTCACCGTCGAAAACCGCGCCGGCGGCGGCACGGTGATCGCGGCACAAGCCGCCGCGCAGGCTGCGCCCGATGGCTACACGCTGTCGCTGGCCACGACCGGGCAGCTGGCCATCAACCCGGCGCTGCACACCCGGCTGCCGTACGACCCGGTCAAGAGCTTCGTACCGGTGTCGCTGGTGGCGAGCACCGCCTATGTCATCTCGGTCAACGCCAACTCGCCGATCCAGAACCTGCGCCAGCTGATCGACGAGGCCCAGCGCCGACCCGGTGGCCTGGCCTATGCATCCTGCGGCAACGGCACCGTCTGCCATCTGACCGGCGAACTGCTGAAGGCACTGAGCAACACCGATCTGCTGCACGTCCCCTACGCAGGAAGTGCGCCGGCCATCGCCGCGCTGCTGGGCGAGCAGGTGCAGGTCGCCGCCGACACGGTGGCGGTCAACGCGCCGCAGATCAAGGCGGGCAAGCTGCGGGGCCTGGTCGTCAGCAGTGCACAGCGCTCGCCGGCGCTGCCCGACGTGCCGTCGGCTGCCGAAGCCGGCCTGCCGCAGTTCATCGCCGACTCGTGGTTCGGCATCGTGTTGCCTGCCGGCACGCCGGCGGCCGTCGTGCAGCGACTCCACCGAGAGCTGGGCGCCATCGCGCAGAGTGCCGACGTGCGCGAGCAGCTGGCTCGCGTGGGGCTGGAGACGCTGCACGGAACCCCCGAGGAGTTCGCACTGCAGATCCAGGGCGACATCGCCAAGTGGGGACGCGTGGTGCGCGACGGCAAGGTCAGCGCACAATGATGCGAGGACACCGCGCATGAAGGTCCTAGGCATCTGCGGCAGCCCTTCGCCGCGCTCGCGCTCGACCTGGCTGCAGCAGCTTGCGCTGGCCCGGCTCGAGAGCCGCAGCACTCACTCGAGTTCACTCGAGCTGCGGGAGCTTCCGCCGGCCGAGCTGCTGACGGCCAGGCGCAGCGACCCCGACATTGCGCGTGCGCTGGCGGACGTCTTGTCGGCAGACGTGATCGTCGTGGCGACCCCCATCTACAAGGCGGCCTACACCGGCCTGCTGAAATCGTTCCTCGATCTGCTGCCGGAGGCGGCTCTGCGCGGCAAGACCGTGCTCCCACTGGCCACTGGCGGCACCTTGGCCCATCTGCTGGCCGTGGACTATGCGCTCAAGCCCGTCCTGTCAGCGCTGGGCGCGCGCGACATCCTCGACAGCGTGTTTGCCATTGACGCGCAGCTGCAGTCGCACGAGTCCGGAGGCTGGGTGCCGGCGTCCGATCTCGTGGCGCGACTGGACGCCGCGCTGCAACCGCTGCTGGCGCTCGGTCAGGGCCAGGCACGGCACTCCGGCGCAGCGGGCCACAAGATCGACGCCATCTGATCGGGGCCACGAAGGCCTGAACCTGCTCAGGCCGCCTGCGCGGCCTGTCCGCAGCTTCGCCTCAGGCCGCGTGCGCCCAGCGCTCGGCGGGCAAGTCGGCGTCACTCCAGCGCTGCAGGCACAGGGGCACCTCGGCGGAGGTTCGCTCCGTCACCCAGCCACCGGGCCGAGCGAAGAGCCGCAGCAGGTCCACCCCCCGGGTCTCACTGGCCTCGAAAGCATGCGGCAGGCCCGCCGGCAGCGCCAGCCAGTCCCCCGCCTCGCAAGTGACGGTGATCCAGCCCCCGACGGCGGGCGCACGCACGACCCACCGCGCCCGTCCACCCAGAATCACGCGGACCTCGGCGTCGTTGTGAGTGTGTTCGTCCCGCTGGTCCGGCCAGGCGACACTGTGGTGGTCGCGGGGATCACCTCGCAGCGCCCCTGGCCGCTGCCGGACCCGGTCGGTGTAGACGCTGTCGCACAGCTGCCGAAGCTGCCGAAGCTCGCGCGCGTACGTGAGCTGGGGCGTTTGCGAGACCGGATTCGCCTGCAGCACCCACTGTCCGGAAGCGATGCCCAGCTCCCGCAGTGCAGTCTTGGCGCGCAAGCCATCGACGGGTGAGCGAATCACGCTGCCATCGCCTTCGTGGAAAGTGACCTGACTCATGATCACGAACCTCCTGCCTTTGCCTGGGCGAAGTGTGGGCACTGCCGGTGCCTTGTTGAACTAATCTTTTCGCCTGAGGTTCTGCGCCGATCGCACCAAGCTCAGGCCTTTCACCCGGTGGCGATGCGGCAGCAACCAGGCCGCGCTCAGGCGGCCACCGGCTCGCTTCGACGGACGCCCGGCACCGGCGAGCGCCGGTGCCACACGCTGCGTCCGTCCATGAACACCCGCAACTCACCTGGATCGAAGGGCGTCCAGGGCTCTCCGGAAGTCAGCGGCGCAGTGGCCACCACAGCCATGTGGTCGCCGGGTGCATGGGCCGCCGCGAGATCGACTTCGAGGTCGCGGTCCACCGGCCTCACGCGCGGGAACGGATTCTGCCGGTGCAGCCACACCAGCTTGGTGGATGCGTGCGCAAAGAGCGCACGGCCATCGCTGAGCAGCATGTTGAAGATGCCGTGTTGCGCCATCCGCGCCACGAGTTCGGCCAGCACCGGCGCCGGCGCCGGCGCCTCCCAATGCGGCGCTGCATCAAAACGCCGACGCAGTTGCTACAGCAACCAGCAGAAGGCCCACTCGCTGTCGGTGCGCCCCACCGGCAGCGTACCCCCGTCCAGCGGCGGCCGAAAGTCGGCCAGATCGCCGTTGTGGCAGAACAGCCCGTGTCGCCCCAGCCACTCACGCTGGAATGGATGGCAGTTGGCCAGCGCCACGGCGCCCTGCGTGGCCTTGCGCACATGCGCCAGTACCGTACGCGAGCGCAGCGGATGCTGGCGCAGGAGCTCGGCCAGCGGCGCATCGCAGGCGCGACCTGTGTCGATGAAGACGCGGCATCCGTCACCATCATGGAAAGCCATCCCGAATCCGTCGGCGTGGTCGCCTGTTTGGCCGCCGCGCGCGGAGAGCCCGGTGAACGAAAACGTGCCGGCAAGTGGCACGTTGCCGTTGAAGGCCAGCAGTTCACACATGGGGGCGCGTCACTGGGGTCGCGTTACTTCAAGCCGAAGTAGGCTGTGGGTCGGGTATCGGCCCACTCTCCTTCGGCCACGCCTGACACATGGCGATCAGACGGCCGCCACGTCTTGAGCACCGGTGCCAAGAGGGCCACGAGACGGATCAGAAGGGACGAAGCCACCGAAGAGGCAAGGCAAGCGGTTGCGGCAGGGAGGGCACAGGAAGCAGCATAGGCGGCACCGCCGCCTGCAGGAACGGAGTCATCGGCAGACCGATATGCGCCCACCGTTGCATCGATCAGCGGTAGATCCCAGGGCACCTCACGGCGAGGCGTTCCAGCTCCTGGAAAGCCCGGAGCTCGGCCTCCATTCCGGCCGCACGGAGCGTCAGGCAAACGCCCGTCAGCCGGCTTGGGGCAGTGCATGCCCAGCACGGGGCGAGGCGTCTTCCTGCCCCGGCCCTTGCGGTGCTTCGGCGGGGGCGAAGGTTTCGCCCATCACCCGCGCCAGCACGCGCGCCTCGATCTCCGCCAGGCGGGCGTTTCCGCGAGTCCTGGGGCGCGCCAGGTGCAGGTGCTCGTCCAGGGTGATGCGGCCATCCTCGACCAGCAGCACCCGGTCGGCCAGGGTGACGGCTTCGGAGACGTCGTGCGTCACCAGCACGGCAGTGAAACCGTGCGCGCGCCAGAGCTTCTCGATGAGGCGTTGCATCTCGATGCGCGTGAGTGCGTCCAGCGCGCCCAGCGGCTCGTCGAGCAGCAGCAACCGCGGCGTGTGCACCAGCGCACGCGCCAGCGCGACACGCTGGCGCTGACCGCCCGACAGGGTCGAAGGCCAGTCGTGCGCACGATCCGGCAGCCCGACTTCGGCCAGCGCGCCGCGCTCTCTTGCAGCCGCCTGCGAACCGCGCAGTCCCAGGCCCACATTGGCGGCCACGCGCTTCCAGGGCAACAGCCGCGTGTCCTGGAACATGATCCGCACATCGCCCCGCTGTTCGGAAGCCGAGCCGGCCACTTGCTGGCCATCGAGTGCAACGACCCCTTGGCTGGGTCGCTCCAGCCCCGCCAGCACGCGCAGCAGCGTGCTCTTTCCACAACCGCTGCGGCCAACGATGGCGACGAACTCGCCGGGATCGATGCGCAGGTTCAGGTCCCGCAGCACCTCACGCCGGCCGAAGACCTTGCTCAGGCCGTTCACCTGAACCGCCATGCCGGCCGGCTGCGTCGCAGGCCCGACCCCGTCATCCCCCGTCACCTCGGCGCCAGGTGCTGGCGGCGTGCGCAGCAAGAAGTCTGGGTTGTCGTACTCCGTGAAGAACATGGCATGACCTCTTTCAAGCCGCCGCATGCTGATAGCCCGGATGCCAGCGCAGCCACCACCGCTCCAGCCCCTTGGCCAACAGGTCGGCGAGCTTGCCGAGCAGGGCATACAGCAGGATGCCCACAAGCACCACATCGGTCTGCAGGAACTCGCGGGCGTTCATCGTCATGTAGCCGATGCCCGACTGCGCCGAGATGGTCTCGGCCACGATGAGGATGACCCACATGAGCCCGAGCGAGAAACGCACGCCCACCAGGATGGACGGCAGCGCGCCGGGCAGGATGACGTGACGGTACAGCGCCCAGCCGCGCAGGCCGTAGCTGCGCGCCATCTCGATCAGCCCCTTGTCCACGGAGCGGATGCCGTGGAAGGTGTTGAGGTAGATCGGAAAGAAGACACCCAGCGACACCAGGAACAGCTTGGCAGCCTCGTCGATGCCGAACCACAGGATCACGAGCGGAATCAGCGCCAGCGGCGGCACGTTGCGCACCATCTGCAGTGTGCTGTCGAGCAGCGTTTCCGCAAAACGCCACGAACCGGTGAGCAGACCCAGGACGAGTGCCAATCCCCCACCGATGGCAAACCCGCTGAGCGCCCGGACAGTGCTGATCCCGACGTGGTGCCACAACTCGCCACTGGACGACAACGTCCAGAAGGCCTTCAGCACGGACCACGGCTCGGGCAGCACGCGTGCCGACAGCCAGCCGGCGCGCGATGCCACCTCCCAGCCCACCAGGATCAGCAGCGGCACGGTCCAGGGCAGCAGCCGCGACCGCCAGTCCTTGCCCGCGGCGTGCGCCTGTTGAAGGTCAGCCATCGTCGACCAGTTCCTCAGGCCGCCTGCTTCGGCGCATAGGTGTTGGCCACGATCTCGCCGAAGGGACCCGTCAGCGCCCGTTGCGCCAGTTCGGCGGGCCTGTGCAGCGGGAGCAGCGGGAACACGAGCTCAGCCACCCGGTAGGCCTCCTCCAGATGCGGATAGCCCGACAGGATGAAGTGATCCAGACCCAGGCCGGCGTACTCCAGCAGCCGGTCGGCCACCTGCTGCGGATTGCCAACCAGCGCGGTGCCGGCACCGCCGCGCACCAGCCCTACGCCGGCCCACAGGTTGGGCGACACCTCCAGCCCCTCGCGCACGTTCTCGGGGTTGAACCTGCCGCCATGCAACTCGGCCATGCGGCGCTGTCCCACCGAGTCCATGCGGGCGAACTTCTGCTGCGCCGCGGCCACGGTGGCCGGGTCAAGATGCGAGACCAGATCGGCTGCGGCCCGCCAGGCCTCCTTCTCGGTCTCTCGCACGATGACGTGCAGCCGGATGCCGTACTCCAGCGTGCGGCCCAGCCGCGCGGCGCGCAGGCGCACATCGGCCACCTTGGCGGCCACGGCTGCCGGCGCTTCTCCCCAGGTGAGGTAGGTGTCGAGCTGTTCGGCCGCGAGCTGGTGCGCCTCTTCCGACGAGCCGCCGAAGAACACCGGCGGACAAGGCCTGCTCACCGGAGGGTACAGCACCTTGCCGCCCTTCACGGTCAGGTGCTGGCCGTTGAAGTCCAGGCTGCCGCCCGAACCCGCCGGGTCGCCTTCAGCTCCGTGGCTGCGCGCCAACAGCTCACGCCAGATGCTCAGGAACTCGCGCGACAGCTGGTAGCGCTCGGCGTGCGGCAGGAACAGGCCGTCGCCCTCCAGTTCCTCCGGGTCGCCGCCGGTCACCAGGTTCACCAGCAGGCGCCCGCCGGAGAGCCGGTCGAAGGTGGCGGCCATGCGCGCCGACTGAGAGGGCTGCACCAGCCCTGGCCGCAGTGCCACCAGGAACTTCAGGCGGCGTGTTGCGTCGATGAGACTGGCGGCCAGCACCCACGAGTCCTCGCAGGAACGGCCAGTCGGCAGCAGCACGGCTTCATACCCCAGGCTGTCGGCGGCAACGGCCACCTGCTTGAAGTAGTCAAAGCCAGCGGCGCGGGCTCCCTTGCTGGTTCCGAGGTAGCGCGAGTCGCCGTGCGTCGGGATGAACCAGTGCAGCTTCATCGCCGCGCCTCGGCCGACTGCACACCGGGCAGCGCGTCGCTGATGCGTATGGGCTTGGGAATCAGCCCCAGCTGATGGAAGACGTCGGCGATCTGCTGCTGGTCGGCGGCGACCGCCGAGGTCACGGGCTTCACACCGAACTGGTAGCGCGTGAGGGACAGCTCCACCACATCGGCGCTCAGCCCCTGCAGCGGCCCAATGATCGATGCCGCCTGCTTGAGGTTGGCCTTGAGCCACTGACCCTGCGCCTGCGTGTCCTCGAACAGCGCGCTGATGACCTGCGGGTACTTCTCGCTGTAGGCGCGCTCGGCCAGGTAGTACGCGTAATTGTTGACGACGCCCCGACCATCGGCGAGCACCCGCGCGCCGCTCTGCTTCTCCACTGCGGCGAGAAACGGATCCCAGATGGCCCAGGCATCGACCGAACCCCGCTCGAAAGCCGCGCGCGCATCGGCCGGCGGCAGAAAGATGGGTTGGATGTCCGTGTACTTGAGCCCGTGCTTCTCCAGCGCCTTCACGAGCAGGAAGTGCACGTTGCTGCCCTTGTTCAGCGCGACCTTCTTGCCTTTCAGGTCAGCCACGGAGCGGATCGCGGAGTCCTTCGGCACGACGATGGCTTCGGCCTGCGGCGCCGCCGGGTCGTAGCCCACGTAGACGAACTTGGCACCGGCGGCCTGCGCGAAGATGGGCGGCGCCTCGCCGACATAGCCCACATCCACCGCACCGACGTTCAAGCCCTCGAGCAACTGTGGCCCCGCCGGAAACTCCACCCACTTGACCCCCACGCCCAGCGCGGCCAGCCGTCTTTCCAGCGAGCCCTGCGACTTCTGCAGCGTGAGCAGGCTCGCCGACTTCTGGAACCCGATGCGCAGCAGCTCCGGCTTGTTCTGCGCGTGTGTCGGCGACACCGCCACGGCGGCGACCAGGGCAGCCAAAGCCAGCCAGGCACGGCGAGAGATCGATTCCACAAGGTTCATCGGATGTTCCTTTGAAGTGATGTGCAGGTCCGCATGGTCACGCCACCGGAGGATGGACCACAGTCGCCCTGGCGCGGTGCCACGGGCACGATAGGCATGCAAAGGCAGCGCGCCAACGAAGCAAAGTGCAACTGCTTATGTAAGGTCCGATGGCCTGAGCGCTGATGCGCTTTTTTCAGATCGATCCACGCAAGGCTTCGTTGCTGCCATACCTCTCGGCCAGTAGCCTTCCCGGTCACCAGCCCTGCCCCGCTACCCTACAGCCGCACCCCAGGCTTCACGTTGCTGCCGGCGCGGTGCTCGAACCGTGGAGGGCCTGTGCGCGCGCGGACCAGCCGCCCGGCATCCGCAGGTTGGGCGCCATCGTGGCCGGCATGCTCGGCACTGATGAACCGAACCGCCCGAAGAGTCGCCAAGTCTCCGTCTGTGAAATCGACGTCGCCCAGGACATGGGGAAGAAGATCGGCGTCAAGACAGTGTTCTTCAAGGACCAGGACCAGGTGCCGGAGCGCACCGCACCCGACCAGCTTCTCAAAGGCCCGCCGCACCCGCACGCACCCCAGGTCCTGGCCCATATCTGCGCGCCGTTCGCAAGGCCCGTCTGACGAGGTCCATCGGCGACGCGGACCCGCGCACCCTCCGACACTGATACGCTGCGCCACGCATCACCTCCTCAAAACGACATGACCGAAGCGCTCGTCCTGATCGATCTGCAGAACGACTACTTTCCTGGCGGCGCCATGGAACTGGTCGGCGCCGAAGAGGCGGTCGCCCATGCTGCGAAGCTGCTGCGGGCGTGTCGCGAGGCCGGCCTGCCGGTGCTGCATGTCCAGCACATCTCGATCCGCCCCGGTGCCACCTTCTTCCTTCCGCAGACGCGCGGTGCCGACCTCCACGCCGCCGTCGCGCCGCAACAAGGCGAGGCCGTGATCACCAAACACTTCCCCAACAGCTTCAGGCAGACGACGCTGCTCCACCAGTTGCGGGCCTTGGACATCAGGCGCTTGATCGTCGCCGGGATGATGACGCACATGTGCGTGGACACGACGGTCCGGGCCGCAGTCGACCTGGGCTTCGAATGCCTGCTGGCGCAGGACGCCTGTGCGACGCGCCACCTCCAGTTCGGTGACGCCAGGGTTGGCGCCGGCGATGTCCAGCTGGCGTACCTGGCCGCATTGAACGGCGCGTTCGCCAAGGTACTGCCGGCAGCAGAGGTCCTGAAGGCCATCCGACCCGCTTCGGCGACCTGAGCCACCATGGGGGCCCTGCACAGTGAACGCGGAGCCAACCGCACCGGTGCGGCCTGGTGGGCCGATCATGCGCCTGCACGGCGCCGCAGGTCATGGCATGACGCAGACCCCCGGCGCACCCTACGTTTGCCGTTTCGGTGCGCCCCCGGACATCGCTGCCGATGCTGGTCAGCGGACCAGGAAGTCCCGGTCTCTGTTCCAGTCATGCCCGCCGCACCGCATCGAACTGCACCTCAAGGACGACCGCGCAATCCCGAAGAGGGTGCGCCCCTGCGCGCAGCCATGAGTTCAGGCATGCGGCATGCGATGGCCCTGTGCGTAGGCGGCGAATGAGTGCCATCCCGCTGACGGCCGCGCCGCTGCTGGCTTGCCTGTGTGCCGGCTGGTGCCGTCTGTGCGATGGCTATGGCCCGGTGGTCGATGCAGCCGTTGCGGCGCTGCAGGCACGGTGGCCCACGCTGCGCTCACGCTGGATAGACATCGAGGACGAGGCCGACCTGGTCGGTGATCTCGATGTGGAGACCTTCCCCACGCTGGTGCTGATACAGGGCGACCGGCTGCTCTTTGCCGGTGTGCTGACGCCGCAGCCCGAGGTCCTGCAGCGCGTGCTGGACCGCGCCCTGCAACAGGCACTTGAAGGGCAGGCGCTGCCGAGTTTTGGCATCGATTTCGAAGCATTTGCACGTCGGCTGCGTTCGACCTGAGCCTGCCCAGGCGACGGGCGCCGACGCAAGCGACTGCGGTTCCCCACATACCTCGCGCGCGCCATTTGTCGGGCAGGGCAAGGGCCGCCTTGAAGCGAGCCCTGGCGCTCCCTGGCGCCCGGGCACCGTTGCCCCAACATGCTGCTTCAGCGGCCATGCCCCAAGCCCGTCCGATCATCGCGGCGGCGTTCAAAACGAGCTTCCTCGCGCGGGAAAGGACGGGTGCCCCCGTGGGGACCGGCCGCTGCCAGGCGTTGCGCCTGGCTTCCCGACCGCAAGGCGCGGGCCAGCCCTCCACATTCATCCGCTGCATGAGCTTTGAAGAAAGCCTTCGTTGGCGGCCGGCCCCTCGCAACCCAGCATCGACGGCTCACTCCGCAGGAGAAGCTGTTGACCACGCTGCGCCTGGGCGACATCGCGCCCGACTTTGAACAGGCCTCGAGCCTCGGACCCATCCGCTTTCATGAATGGCTGGGTTCCAGCTGGGGGGTGCTGTTCTCGCACCCTGCCGATTTCACACCGGTCTGCACCACCGAACTGGGCCTGACCTCACGGCTGCAGGAGGAGTTCGACAGGCGCAACGTGAAGGTGATTGCCCTGTCCGTGGACGCGGAAGAGTCGCACCACCGCTGGATTGGCGACATCAACCGCACGCAACGGACCGTCGTGGGCTTCCCGATCATCGCCGACGCCGACCGCAAGGTCAGCGAGCTGTACGACCTGATCCATCCCAACGCCAGCACCACGGCCACGGTGCGCTCGGTGTTCGTGATCGACCCGGCCAAGAAGGTCCGGCTGACGCTGACCTATCCGGCCAGCACGGGGCGCAACTTCGACGAACTGCTGCGCGTGATCGACTCCCTGCAGCTCACCGATGAACATGGCGTGGCCACGCCGGCGAACTGGAAGCCTGGTGAGCAAGTGGTCATCCTGCCGTCGATACAAGATCCCGAGGTCATCAAGCAGCAGTTCCCTCAGGGCTACATCGCCGTCACGCCCTACCTGCGCCTGACGCCGCAACCCATATCGGCCAACAGGACATGAGCGAAACCGCTGAAGCAAGGACTGGCGCACACGGCGTCGATGCGCTGTTCACGCAGCGCTGGTCACCTCGCGCCTTCACGGGCGAACCCATCGATGAGGCCACCCTGCTGCGCCTGTTCGAAGCCGCGCGCTGGGCGCCGTCAGGCTTCAACGCACAGCCCTGGCGCTTCATCTGGGGACGAGCCGGCACACCCGCCTGGCAACCCCTCTACGAGGCATTGGCACCGTTCAACCAGGAGTGGGCGCAACGCGCATCGGCCCTGATCCTCGTGCTGTCCCGCACCCGATGGCTGCCACCGGGCAAGGATCAACCGCAGGGCATCGCGTCCCATGCCTTCGACGCCGGAGCTGCATGGGCCCAGCTCGCGCTGCAGGCGCACCTGGCCGGATGGCATGCCCACGCCGCCGGCGGCTTCGACCACGGCCGCGCCCGCGGCGACCTGGGCATTCCCGACGACCATGCCCTGCATGCCATCGTCGCCATCGGCCGCCGCGGCGACCCGGCGCTGCTGTCCGAACGGCTGCGTGAGCGTGAACGTCCGAGCGAGCGCCTGCCGCTGCAGGCCCTGGCTTCCGAGGGCCGCTTCTCCTTTGCGGAATGAGTGCGGCAAGGTCGGCCAGGCAGCTGAAACTGGGCGCCTTCATGCGCCCCGTGAGCATCCACACCGGTGCCTGGCGATACCCCGGTGCCTGGGCTGACGCGAACTTCAACTTCGACCGCCTGCGCCACCTGATCCAGACGCTAGAGCGCGGCAAGTTCGACGCATTCTTCATGGCCGACCACCTGGCCGTGCTGAACATGCCCGTCGAAGCACTGCAGCGCAGCCACACCGTGACCTCGTTCGAGCCTTTCACGCTGTTGTCAGCGCTTTCGCAGCACACCACGCACATCGGACTCGTCGCCACGGCCTCGACGACCTTCGACGAGCCGTTCCACATCGCGCGCCGGTTTGCCTCGCTGGACCACCTGAGCAATGGCCGGGCCGGCTGGAACATCGTCACCACATCGAACCCGGATGCCGCGCTCAACTTCGGCCGCGAACACCACATGGAGCACGGCGAGCGATACGACCGCGCCCGCGAGTTCTACGACGTGGTCACCGGCTTGTGGGACAGCTGGGCCGACGATGCCTTCCTCCGGGATGCTGAGAGCGGCCGCTTCTTCGACCCTGACCGGATGCACGTGCTGAATCACAGAGGCCCTCACCTGTCGGTCCGGGGCCCGCTGCACATTGCACGCCCGGTTCAAGGCTGGCCCGTGATCGTGCAGGCCGGTGCATCGGAGCCTGGCCGTCAGCTCGCGGCAGAGACCGCGGAGGCCGTCTTCTGTGCACCGGCCTCGCTGACCGAGGCCCGCAGCTTCTATGCGGACATCAAGGGCCGCATGCAACGCCTGGGCCGCGACCCCGATCACCTGAAAATCCTGCCTGCCGCCTTTGTCGTCGTCGCGGAGTCGGTGGACGAGGCACGCGCGATCCGGGCCCGGCTCGACAGCCTCGTGCACGAGGCCAGTGCGATCGCGTCGCTGTCTGTCGCGGTGGGCCACGACGTCACGCGCTTCGACCTCGATGCGCCGCTGCCGGACGTCCCGGAGACGAACGCCAGCCGCAGCGCACGCGAGCGCGTCATCGCGCTGGGACGCCGAGAGGGGCTCACGGTACGCCAGCTCGCGCAGCGGGTCGGCGGCTACGCGGGGCTGGCCTTCGTGGGCACCGCGCAGACCATCGCCGACGAAATGCAGCAGTGGCTGGAGCTGGAGGCCACCGACGGCTTCAACGTGATGTTCCCCTGGCTGCCCGGCGGGCTCGAGGCCTTTGTCGACCAGGTCGTGCCCGAGCTGCAACGGCGCGGCATCTTCAGGCGCGAGTACGAAGGCCGCACGCTGCGCGAGAACCTGGGGCTGCTGCGGCCGGCCAACCGCTTCTTCGCCGCACCGGACTGAAGACCCGGGCAAGGGCCCCGGTCGGCCGCACGCTCGTCATCCGGTCGGCGCCTGGCCGCTGCAATCCGAGGTGCTGGCCGTCGGCGAACGCTAGCTTGGCGACGTGGGTGAGGTGACACCGGTCTTCGCGCAGGCCGTGGGCGACGCTAGGCAGCCGTCTGGCGCTAGCAATGAAGCACATTCGCTTTGCTTCTTTGCCGTCCTGTCGAGACCGCAGTACCGTCCATCCTCCATGGAAGCGCACGTCATCACCGGCCTGCAGGCATCCGGTCGGAGCCGGATTGCGTGACCGCATCGCACGCCCTTCAGGTCGCCGCGGAGGGCCTGCTCGCCGCGCTGCGCTGGCGCTCAACGGTGTTCCATGTCGGACAGTACTGTGGCGCATGGAGCGCCTCCACGCAGGGCCGTGGCGTGGCCAGCTTCCATCTCGTGCTGCGCGGCGAGTGCCGCCTGCAGCAGCCGGGTCGCGACCCACTGGTGCTGGCGGCCGGAGATGCGGTCTTCTTCGGCACCGACCAGCCTCACCAGCTGGGCCCGACCGATGTGCCGCTGGAACACTGCGCACCGCAAGCCATGCGGCCGACGGAGCCGGCGCAGCCCGGTGGAACGGGCCTGGTCTGCGGGTTCCTCCACCACGACGGTCCGCTGTCGGCCTGGCTGCTGCGCGCACTGCCAGGTCCGCTGGTGTTGCGGCACGACGACGGGGGTGCGCAAGCACGCGCAGCGCGCGCCCTGTTCGCGCTGATGCGCGACGAGGCCGATAGCCGCACGGCGCGGCACGGCAGCGACGACCCCGGGCCGGCCATGGAACGCCTGGCCGATCTCTTGCTGCTCTATCTGCTGCGCCACGCCGCCGCACACCAGACGTCGGTGGCGACGCCTGGCGGCGTCTGGGCCCTGGCCGCCGGCCGGGACCTGGCACCGCTGCTGCAGCGCTTGTTGGCCGATCCGGCTGCGGAGTGGACCGCTGAGCGCATGGCCGCCACGGTCCACCTCTCGCGTGCCGCCTTCTTCAGGCGCTTCCAGCAGGCCACGGGCGAGGCACCGGCGCAGTTTCTGCTGCGCCTGCGCCTCGTCCTGGCCGCCGAGCGCCTGCAACAGGGCGCCAGCGTCGAACGTGCGGCTGAGGCCGCAGGCTTCCAGTCACCTTCTGCCTTTCACAGGGCTTTCGTTCGTGTGATGGGATCGGCCCCCGGGCGCTACGCAAGGTCGCGCTGAATCGCAGACGCCCGGGCAGTCTCGCGAGACGCGAGGGCATGGCGTGGTGGCCAGGAGCCCGCCACCATCGTGGACAACCCGTCAGCCCCATCAAGTACTCGGCCCTGCCGGTGAACCCATGACCCGCCTGAACATCCACACGCCCGACACGGCACCGCAGGCCGCCAGACCGCTGGTGGCACGTGCGCTGGCCGCCAACGGCTACCTGCCGAACCTGATCGGCGTGCTGGCCGGCGAACCGTTGGCGCTGGAGGCCTACTTCACGCTGGGCGAGATCAATGGGCGCGGTGGCTTCTCGACCGCCCAACGTGAGACCGTCCAGATCACGGCAGCCCGCCTGCACGGCTGCGACTTCTGCGTGGCCGGGCACAGCGCGCTGGCGCTGAAGAAGGCCGGGCTGCCTGCGGCACAGGTGGTCGCCCTGCAACAGGGCCAGCACACGGGTGACCCCGCACTCGACGCGCTCGCCGCCTTCACCGCGGCCATCGTGCAGCACCGCGGTGCCGTGCCCGACGAGGCGCTCGAAGCCTTCCTGGCCGCCGGCCATACCCAGGCCCAGGCGCTGGAAACCGTGCTCGGCGTCAGCCTGGCCACGCTGTGCAACTTCGCCAACGTGCTCGCGCAAAGCCCGATCAACGCCCAGCTGCTGCCTTACAGCAGCGGCGTGCTGAAGGCAGCCTGAGGATGAGTGAGCACCTGCCCGCCGAGTTGCTGGCATGGCTGCGCCTGCACGCCGAGTCGCTGGACGTCGAGGCCACGGCGGCGCTGCAGACCGTACCGGCACTGGGCCGCTCGGGCCTGCTGCGTGAGGGCATCCCGCAGGCGCTGGGCGGCCAGGGCACGCCGCTGTCGGCGGGTGTCCAAGCCATCGCGGCCGTCGCCGAACACTCCCTGGCCGCCGCGTTCGTGTTCTGGGGCCAGCGTGCCTTCGCCGAGTACCTGGTGCACAGCGAGAACGCGGACTTGCGCGAGCGGCATCTGGGCGCGGTGCTGGCCGGCGAGCGCGCAGGCGCCACCGGTCTGTCGAACGCCATGAAATACCTCTCCGGCATCGAAGCGCTCGGCGTACAGGCCAGGCCTCGAGCAGATGGCCTGACGCTGGACGGCCGTGTGCCCTGGGCCACCAATCTGCGTCCAGCGGGGTTCGTGGTGGCAGTGGCCGTGGCGCACGAGGGCAGCGGCGTGCCCTTCGTGGCAGCCCTGCCCGACGACCGGCAAGGTCTGTTCCGAAGCGACGACCTCGACCTCATCGCGCTGCGCGGCACGCACACGGCGGCGCTGCAGATCAGCGGACTGCCGCTGGCCGCGACAGACCTGATCGCGGCCGACGCACGCAGCTGGCTGCCGCGGGTGCGCCCCGCCTTCCTGGGCTTGCAATGCGCCCTTTCCATCGGTCTGGCGCGCGCCTCGCTCAGCGCTGCGCGCCAGCGTGGTGGCGAGGCCAAGGCCGTGCTGGGCGAGCCGATCGAGGCGACAACGCGCGCCCTGGAAGCGCACACGGCGGCACTGCTGCAGGGCGTGGACGATGGCCGCTTCGTGGCCGCGCCCGTACCACTGTTCGAACTGCGCATCGCCTTGGCCGAAGCCGCGCAGCAAGCCGTTCAACTGGAGCTCCAGGCCAGCGGCGGCCAAGCGTTCCACCGGGATCCTGAGCGCGGCTTTGCGCGGCGCTGGCGAGAAGCTGCCTTCCTGCCGATCGTCACCCCAAGCCTGCCGCAACTGCGCGGTGAGCTGCTGAAGCGGCGCGGTCCCGCATGAGCGCTGCGACGGTGCTGCGCGCAGGCAGCCTGGGCTTCGCGCACCCGGGCCGGCCCACCTTGTTCACGGGCATCTCGCTGGAGGTCCATCGCCACGAGGTGGTGGCCCTGCTGGGCAGCAGCGGCTGCGGAAAGAGCAGCCTGCTGAGGGTGCTGGCCGGACTGGCCGCGCCGCTGCACGGAAGCCTGGAGTTCGACGGCCAGGCACTGCAAGGCCCGCATCCTCGCGCGGCACTGCTGTTCCAGCAGCCCAGCCTGCTGCCCTGGCTTCGGGTGCAGGGCAACGTGGCTTTTGGCCTGGACTTCGAGCACCAGCCTCATCTGTCGGCTGCCGAACGACTGGCGCGCGTGCGCTCAGCCCTCGCCGCCGTCGGTCTGCCCGATGCAGGCAGCTTGTGGCCCACCCAGCTGTCCGGCGGAATGGCCCAGCGCGTGGCCCTGGCGCGCGCGCTGGCGCGTGAGCCCTTGCTGCTGCTCGCGGACGAGCCGTTCTCCGCCCTGGATGCCATCACGCGCAGCGACATGCAGACACTGCTGCTGAAGGCCGTGCAGCACACCGGCTGCGCGGTGGTGCTGGTCACACACGACATCGACGAGGCGCTCGCCGTGGCCGACCGCGTGCTGTTGATGAGTGCCGGCCAGCTGAGCGACGCGTGGACCTTGGCGCCGCGCGCCGACGAGGCCGCACGCCAGGCGCTTCGCCCGAGCATCCTGCAGGCCTTGCGCCGCACGACACCCCCCCTGTCCTCCAACGAGCCCACGCGCGTATCCGCATGAACCGACCTTTCCATCTGTGCGCCAGTTCCCGCTGCGACTGCGGCATCACCCGACGCGACTGGCTGCGCTTGTCGGCCCTCAGCGCCACCGGGGCTGCAAGTGCCCTGCTCAGCGCAGGCGACGCGCGCGCGCAGGCTTTCAAGGGGGACGATCAGCCCGTGAAGATCGGCTACCTGCCCATCACCGACGCCACGGCGCTGCTGGTGGCACACAGTCGCAAGCTGTTCGAAGCCGAAGGCCTGAAGACCGAACCGCCGCGCCTGTTCCGCAGCTGGGCGCAGGTGGTGGAAGCCTTCGTGGGTGGCCAGGTCAACGTGATCCACTTGTTGTCACCGTCCACGCTGTGGGTACGCTACGGCACGAGGTTTCCCGCCAAGGTCACGGCCTGGAACCACGTCAACGGCTCGGCCATCACGGTAGCGCCGCAGATCGATCGCGTAGAACAACTGGGTGGCACGACCTTCGCCATCCCCTTCTGGTACAGCATTCACAACATCCTGCTGCAGCGGCTGCTGCGCGACGCCGGTTTGAAGGCGGTCACGCGCGCCCGCAATGCCGACATTGGCGCCAAGGAGGTGAACCTGGTTGTGCTGCCTCCGGCCGAGATGGTCTCGGCGCTCGCAGCCAAGTCGATCTCCGGCTTCGTCGTTGCCGACCCGTTCAACGCGGCGGCAGAACTGGCCGGTGTCGGCAAGGTGCTTCGCTTCTCTGGGGACGTCTGGAAGAACCACGCCTGCTGCGTGCTGCTGCTGGCTGAACGGGACACGCAGGACAAGCCCGAGTGGTCACAGCGGGTGACCACCGCCATCGTCAAGGCCCAGGCCTGGGTGCGCGGCAACCAGTTGGAGACCGCCAAGCTGCTGTCCAACAGTGGCGAGGGTCGGTACACGCCGCACCCGTTGCGCACCTTGGCCAAGGTGCTGGTGGACACCGACTACGGCAGCTACGAAACCGCCGGCATCGTGCGCAACAGGGGCTGGTACCAGCGCCGCATCGACTTCCAGCCCTACCCGTATCCCAGCTACACAGAGGCGCTGGTGCGCGAACTCAAGGCCACGCAGGTCGAGGGCGACACGCGCTTCCTGGAGACGCTGGACCCGGCATTCGTCGCACGCGACCTGGTCGATGAACGCTTCGTGCGCAAGGCCATCGCCGCAGTCGGCGGCCCGCAGGTCTTTGGTCAGCCGGCCGACCTGCTGCGGCGCGAGGTCATCACCGCTTGACCTGGAAGCTGCCTGCGCCGGCCCTGACGCGGCCCTTGCTCGCCTTTGCGGCCGCCGCAGCGCTGTGGCAGGTCGGGACCTGGGCGCTGGCCCTGCGCACGCCGATCGCCGACCAGTTCGGCCCGCTGCCTGCGGTCCACGCCGCCTGGGGCCTGCTGGAAGGCGGCGAACTCTGGTACCACGCCCGGCTGAGCCTGCACAGACTCGCTCTGGGTCTGCTGCTTGCTCTGGCGGCAGGCGTGCCATTGGGCCTGGCGCTCGGCCTGTCACGCGCCTTTGCGCAGGCGACGACACCGCTGATGCAGTTCTTGCGCATGGTGTCACCGTTGTCTTGGATGCCGCTGGCCGTGATCGTGCTGGGTGTCGGCGATGCGCCCGTGGTGTTCCTGCTTGCCTTTGCTGCGGTCTGGCCCATCGTACTGAACACTGCCGCCGGCGTGGCTGCGCTCGATCCGAACTGGCTGCTGCTGGGTCGCAGTCTGGCCGCCACGCGCCGCGAGGTGCTGCTTCGGATCGTGCTGCCCGGCATCACGGCGCAGTTGCTCACCGGTGTGCGCCTGGCGCTGGGCCTGCTGTGGATCGTCATCGTGCCGGCCGAGATGCTCGGCGTCTCGGCGGGGCTTGGTTATCTCATCCTCGACACCCGGGACCGTCTCGCCTACCCGGAGCTGATGGCCACCATCGTGCTGATCGGCGCCATCGGCTGGGCGCTGGACGCGGCCGCGCGTTCATTGCACGCACGCTGGACACACGCCTGACGGAGGCGGCCTGCGCTCGCGGACGAACTGGCAGTCCGCCGGTTCCAGGCGACGTCCGCAGACGCCAGCCGTTGCCCATCGCCCCCACCACCAGCCCGCCCTTGCGTCCGCAGCGCCGGTCACGCAAGCAGAGCACAGGCGCGTTGACGCCTGGCATCGCCCCGAAAGGATGGCGACCAACCGCCACGGCAGGCACGGCCTGAGGAGACTCCTGCCGTTGTGGACCTGACCCGGGCCACGGCCGGGCCTCAACCCGGCGCGTCCGTCTCCGACCGGCCGGCCTCGATCAGCGCCCGGTCGCGCTCCAGCTCCGCCTTGAGCTCTTCCTCGCTGGGCAGGTGCACCCGGTAGCGGCTGGCGAAGAGCTGCTCGCTGCCGGCCAGCAGCGAGTAGCGGGCCACCGCCTCGTTGCGCTCGCTGCACAGGATCAGGCCCAGCGTCGGGTTGTCCCCGGCCTGGCGCTGCTGCTCGTCGAACACCCGCACGTACATGTCCATCTGGCCCACGTCCTGGTGCGCCAGCTTGCCGACCTTCAGGTCCAGCAGCACAAAACAGCGCAGGATGTAGTTGTAGAAGACCAGGTCGATGAAACAGTCCTCGGTCTCCACGCGCAGGTGGCGCTGGCGCGCCACGAATGCAAACCCCTTGCCCAGCTCCAGCATGAACTTCTGCAGCTGGTCCAGCAGCCCCTGCTCCAGGTCCTTCTCGTACAGCGCCGAATCCGGCGTCGCACCGATGAACTCCAGCACGTAGGGGTCGCGGATGAAGTCGCGCGGACCGGTGGGCGCCTGCTCGGCGATGTGCGCCGCGGCCTCGGCCTGGGTAGCCGCCTTGTCCTGGCTGGACAGCAGACGCTCGCGGTACAGCGTGCTGATCTGGCGATCGAGCGCACGCACGCTCCAGGACTGGCCGGCGGCCTCGTAGGCATACCACTTGCGCGCCCCCTCATCGGGCACCCGCATCAGCAGCCGGTAGTGCGACCAGGTCAATTCTCTCCACGCTGTGGAGAGATTCGGAAACGCCAGGTAGAACTGCCGAAACGCCCACAGGCTCTGCACCGAGTAGCCCTTGCCGAACTCGGCCGTCAGCCGCTCGGCCAGCAGCGGCAAGGTCCGCTGCCCGTAGGCCGCGCGCGCCTCACCGCCCTGCTCCCCCTCGACGATCAGCCGCCCCATGGCCCAGTAGGTCTGGGCCATCGTTTCGTTGACCGCCCGCTGCACCTTCTGGCGCGCGCCGGCCAGCAGCTTGCGCATCTGGCCGTGCAGTCGCTCCAGGGTGGGGTCCACCCCCCCCGGCTCCGGCCCCGGCACCGAAACCTCCGCCACGGGGGCACTGCGGCGCGGCTTGCGCAGCCCGGTCACCACAGCCGCCCCCTCACCGCGCGGGGCGGCCGGACAACATCGGCGGCAAAGTCCATGCAGCGAGACAAACCGTTCCTGTCCTCTTCATCAGTGTCCATGAACCCGGCAGCCGGCACCCCAGGCGCCGAGCGCCGCGATTATCGGCGCCCCGGCCCCCTCAGGCGCCCACCGGCGGCAAGGCCGGCAGGGGCGGCTCGCCGTCCCACACCCAGGCCGCGTCCCCCGCCTCGGCGATGGCCCGCTCCTTGGCGAGGCGCTCGGCGGGCGCCATGAAACCGCTCAGCAGGTGCAGCGCCACCGGCGCCGGCCCGGCATCCAGCAGCAGCGCGTTCGAGAACCCCGCGGCCGACCGCGCGTCGTAGCGCAGCGGCTTGACGAAGCGCCGACCCTGCGCCACCAGGGCAGCGATCAAGGGCAGCTCGTGCACGCCCTCCAGCGGCAGCCAATCCTGGCTGGCCAGCATCAGGCTGGCCGCGTCGATCTCGTAGGTGTAGGCCCGGCGCGCGCGCACCAAAGCCAAGAGCATCAGGCGCACCCGGTACCCCGTGTCGGCATCGCGTGCCTGCAGCGCTGCCGCAAAGGCCCGCTCAAAACGTTGCCAGGTCCGGGCCTCGACCAGCAGCGGCACATCCGGCAGGTGCCGGACCCAGACCCTGCGCCCGCCGGCCACCTCGTCGCTGGTCTTGAACTCGCCCATCACCAGCGCCAGCGGGCTGCCGCCGGCCGCCGGGCGCAGCAGGGCCAGCTTGCGGCGCCGCCGCTCGGCGGCCTGCGCCCGCGTCGCCTCCTGGAAGGGCTCCGGGACGTACAGCCGCCCGGCCAAGGTTTCTCCCTTGACCACGACCCCGGCAGCCGCCTCCATCAGATGCTTGTGCAGCACCGCCTGGTTGCGCTTGCCGGCCATCGCCGGTGTCCAGCGGTTGAACCCGGCCCGCTCGAACAGGAAGTGCATCAGGGCCCGCAGGCTCAGGCGCCGCCCGGCAACCGCGACCTCCGCCGAATCCTCGACCCCGGCCTCCCCCCGACCCACACCCCTGGCACCGGTGCGCACCCACGGAAAATCGACACGCAGCGTCACGCCGCCGTCCGCCGACACCTGCACCGCATCGCCCAGCAGCTCGCCCAGGCCGGACGACTGCGCCGGCAACTCATACGACAAACACCCCGGGTGATGCCGGCTGCCGGTCTGGGGCATGCGCTTGACGAGGAACAGCCGGTGCCGGGCCACGTACATCTCGACCCCGCCCGGCACACACAGGCACCGGGGCCGCTCGGCGGTGTCGTGCACACGCGCCAGCACCGTCTGCCACTCGGGGTCCTCGTCGGTCCAGACCCGCCCCAGGATGGAAAAACGCTGCCCGTCCACCGCCCGCCTCAGATCAACTCGCGCACCAGCTCCGACACCTCCGCCCGAGGCCGCGGAAACAGCTCGCGCACCGCGCTGCGGCCATGGATGCCGAACAGCAGACCCACCTGGTCCTCGTCGGCACCGCGCTGGTACAGCCGGGTCGCCAGCGTCAAGCGCACCGACAGCGGCGTCAGGTTGGCCAGCTCGGCATAGCGGAACAGCTTGCGGTAGGTCTCCAGGATGGACCGGCACAGGTAGCGGCACTGCCCGCCGCGCCGCTGCTCCACGATGCGGAACCCCTCCCCGCTGGCCGACAGGAACAGCGGGCTGCACGGGTCCAGCCCCCGGTAGGCCGAACAGGCCCCCAGGCCCAGGCCCTCATCAAAGCGCTCCTGCAGGTAGCGGTCCAGCGCCGCATTGAGCTTGGCGCTGGTGAAGTACAGCGGGCGGGCCTTGCCCGAGTTGGCAGCCTCCGCGCGCATCACCGATGCCAGGCGCACGCTGCCGTCCGCGTCCAGGTAGTCGCGCACCTCCAGCCTGGCAATCTCCAGCGGCCGTGCCCCCGTGGCAAACGGCAGCAGGAACAGGGCCTGGTCGTGCCAGGGCCGGCTGCTGCGACCGCGTATGCGCTGCGCCGCCAGCGCCAGCTCCTCGCTGGACACCACCCGGCTGGTGCGCGGCGGCTCCTGCACCGCAGCCTCGACCCGGTCGAGCGCGGCCAGCACCGCCTCGCGCCGCTGCCGCAAACGAACGACAAACGCCGCCGCATCCGGGTTCAGCCCCTCGATCCCGACCCGCCTGCACAAGCGGGCAGCCAGGGCCTTGACGCGCCGCTCGACCGCCGTGCGCGTGACCCCCCACTGCGCAGCGACGGCGTCGTAGGTCAGCCCTTCCAGCACCGCGCGCAGCATCTCGACCGAGCGCTCGGCCGACCGACTCCGATCACCGCTGGTCTGTGCGGGCATCGCTCCCCTCCGGACGTTCAGGTCAGCGCCACCCACTCCTTTCAGGTCGCTGCCGCGCGGGTGGCAGCAAGAAGATGCGCCGGACGACCCGCCAAGTAAACCGCCCCCACCGACCGGCCGCGGGCCCAGGACGCCCAGCGCTTGCTCCCACCCTCGCAGGAAGACGAGCAAATGCTGGCCAAGGCCAACCGCCCTGACCCCCTCATCGTTCGGCCCCGTCGGCAGACGAGCCCACCGGCCCCGCCCCCAAGGGCCCGAGCGCGGCCAGTTGTCCAAGAATCTTGGCCACCGGCGTGGCCACGATCTCCGCATCCTCGGCGCGCAGCCGGCTCGCCGCCACCTGCTCGCTGAGCGTCGCCTTGGCCCGGTGGAAGTAGCGCGCCACGAAAGCCGACGAACACAGCCGGTGCTGAACCGCCAGCCGCGCCACCAGGGCCCGCCAGCGCACGGCCCGCGCATCCCGGCTGCCCAGTTCCAGGCGGCTGATCGCGCCGAGCTGCCAGCCCACCCAGTCCACCAGCAGGCCCAGCGCCGCCTGCACCCCGCCGGAGCCTGCCGCGGCCACCAGCAGTGCGGCGCCCTCCGTCTTGACCTCCCTAAAACCCACGGGCTCGGGCACCTCATGCGTAGGCGCCAGCACCAGGCCCCGCGACAGCTCCCAGGCCTGCCAGGCCACCTCCCGAGGCCGGCCCGACACCCAACGGGCCAGGGCCGCCCGCGCATCCGTCGTGTCCTGCCCGAAGTAGCGCAGCACGGGCCGCGCATCGAAGCCGTCGCGCCGGCGCAGCCCCAGGGCGACGCGCAGCGCGCCATGCGCGTAGAAGGTCGGCCCCCGGCTCAGCCCCAGCACCACCGGCCGCCAGGCCAGCATGCGCACCTCCTGGCGCACCGCCTCGTCGGACTCGAGCGCAAACGCCCGAAACGGCCCCCCCATGACGTGGCTGCGCGTACGTCGCACCTCCCGCACCCACCGCGACACGAAGTTGCCGATCGCCCCGGCCACATCGCCGGGCGCATCGCCTTCGACCAGCCGCGCAATGAGGTGGATCTCGGTGGGCAAGATCAAAAAGTCCACCAGGACCCGCTGCCGCTTGAGGTGCGCCGACACCAGGCGCTCCTTGATCCGGTCGGCCATCCCCCCCGTCGGCAAAAAACTCTGCCCCACCGCAGCCTGCCAGTGCAGGTGCCACACGCACGACCGTAGCGGAGTGTGCGCATCTTCGGAGGCCATCTCCTTAAGACGCTTGGGCCACCGCAAACCCACACCAAAAAATTGTTACCGGCACCAGAACCACGACCAACCAAAGCCCAGGCCACGCCACGCACCGCCAACGACCGAATGGCAGTGAGCTTGCGCAATGAGGAATTCCAACTCCATGCAGGCCGTTTCTCACTGGACAACAGACCACCCACGGCGCCGAACGCTTCACACCGGTCCACGCGAAGTCTTGCGGCCCTTGCCACACCCTCATAGGGTGGCATCGCCAGCCAGCAGCAGTGAGCTGGCCGGCAGATCGTCAACCAACCGCAAGGAGTCCAACATGGACAAGGACCTGGAACTGATCGACCTGGGCGACGCGAAGGAAGAGACCAAGGGATGGATCTTCGAACTCCCCTTCGAAGACAGCGGCTCGGGACCGTGGAAGCGGGACCAATGAAGCCTCACGCCACTTGACTGCCTCGCAGTGAAACCAGCCAAGTGACTCGGTCGGCACCCGCCAGCCGGCAGGTGCCGGCCGGTTGGCCAAGCTCCAGACCAGACCACCCCATGCGCACTGCCAGCCTCACCCGTTCCACGCCGCTGGGGTTGGCAGAGCATGTGCGCGCCTGTGTCATCGGCGACCTGGCCGTCCTGCTGGACCTGAAGCACAACAGGTACCACGGCGTTCCCAGTAGCCAATGGTGTGCCCTCTTCGAGGGAGCCGCCCAAGACGGTCAGCCCAACGAGGGTGACGACCAGCGGATCCCGAGCGCAAAACTGGCGGAGCCGCTCCTTCGCAAGGGACTGCTGACCACCTCCCCGTCGCGCAGGCGTGTCCCCGATGCCATCGCTGCGCCGGACATGTCCATCGATGCCCGCGAGGCATTGGCGGGCCGCGCCATCTCGCCCGGTCAGTTGCTCCGCTTCGTCGCTGCCACTTCGACTGCGGCGATCTGGCTTCGATTCCGCTCGCTCTACGCCATTGCCCGATCGGTCGAGAAGCATGCTGGCAGACGCCAAGCCAGCGACAGCCACCGCCAACAACAGCTTGCGGTCGAGATTGCGGCCTTCGACCGACTCAGGCCCCTGGCGTTCACCTCCAGGGACCAGTGCCTCTTCGACTCACTTGCACTGACCATCTACCTGGCTGGACGAGGCGTCCGAGTCCAATGGGTCATCGGTGTCGAGGTAAACCCCTTCAAGGCGCACGCATGGGTTCAGCACGGCACCGAGGTGCTCAACGATCTGCATGACCGTGTCAAGCGATTCACACCGCTGCTGGTGGTGTAGCAGCCGTGTTCAGGTACATCGCACTCGCCTGGTCGGACGCCCCCGGTGCGGCAGGCCTGGCTCACGCCTTGTCTGCCGCGCTGCGTGCACAGCCCGAGTGGCAGGTCGCGCTGTCGCGCCAAGGGCTGCATGCGTTCACGACAGGAACTCAGGCGGGGATCAACCAGGCCTACACCCTGCACGCCCAGCGTGGGGTGGTGCTCGGCCGCCTGTTCCCCAGAGAGCAGTTTCATGCCGGAGCGGAGGAGGTCAGCCGCCGCATTGCCTTGGACGACCAGGTCATCAGCTCATCCGGCCGCGCCCTGCTGCAGGCGTACTGGGGACGCTACGTCGCGCTGTTCGAGTCGCCGAGTGGTGAGTTTCGCGTGCTGCGCGACCCCAGTGCCACATTGCCCTGCTTCCGCCTCGAACACCACGGCGTGACCATCGTGTTCTCCTGGCTGGAGGACGTCCTGACACTGCTCCCGCAGATCCCGGCACCGGGCGTCGACCGTGAAGGGGTCGCCGCGTACATGGCATTTCGCGAACTCAGTGGTCGGCAAACCGCCCTCCAGGGCGTGACTCAGGTGCTGCCGGGCGAGTGCGTGACGCTCGCTAGCTCGAGCGAAACGGCAAGCCAGCTCCTGTGGGATCCCGCTGCCATCGCTCGTGACCCCCTCGATCTGAGCCCTGCCGATGCCCAGAATGCTGTGCGCGACCTGGTCGCCTCGTGCGTGCAGGCCTGGTCCAGCTGCTACGACTCCATCCTGCTGCGCCTCTCCGGCGGCGTCGACTCTTCCATTCTGGCGTCGTGCCTCTCGAGCGACCGTACGCCATCCCGCGTGACCTGCCTCAACTACCACTCGACCGGGTCGGACAGTGACGAGCGCGAGTACGCCCGGCGGGCTGCGTCCATGGCCGGCAGGGAGCTGATCGAGTACGAACGCAACGCCGGGTTTCGGCTCGAACGCATTCTGGATGTCGCACGCACCCCGGTGCCATGCAACTACGTCGGACGCATAGCCTCCGCCTCGGACGCGGAAGTCGCGAGCGCCGCTGGCGCGCGCGCCATGTTCAGCGGCGCCGGTGGAGACCAACTGTTCTTTGAGGTGAGCAGGTGGTGGCCAGCCGCGGACTACCTGAGGCTTCGAGGACTGGACCGCGGCTTCCTTACAGCGGCACTGGACGCAGCTCTGCTGGGCAAGGTGTCCGTGTGGCGGGCCCTGCGCCTCGCGGTATCAGACCGCTTCAGGCGCACGCCGCCGGAGCAGGGCCAGCACAAGCAGTTCCATCTCTTCACAGATGCCGTTCGCCAGCGGGCGCGATCCCCTGGCGACTTCGTCCATCCGGTGTTCCTCGTGCCAAGTGGACTGCCCATCGGCAAGCTCATGCAGGTGCAACAGCTGGTCAGCCTGTCCGGGTACTACGACGCGTTCACGCGGGATCGGGCCCCTGAACTGGTGACCCCACTGCTGTCCCAACCGCTGATCGAACTCTGCCTGCGGCTTCCGACCTATGTCTTGGTCCAAGGTGGCCGTGGCCGCGCCCTCCTGCGCACGGCATTCAAGGGTGCCATCCCCCAGGAGATCGAGCAGCGCCGCTCAAAGGGCGGCATGGAGGAGCACGTCAAGGCCCTGCTGGACAAGCACCTCGACTTCGCGCGCGAGTTGCTGCTTGATGGTGAACTGGTTCGCCTCGGCCTCATTGACCGAGCCGCGACCGAGGCAGCTCTGGGTGCTCGGCGAAGCGAGGCCAAGTCTCATCCCAACGAGGTCCATGTTTGCCTCGGCATCGAGGCCTGGCTGCGCAGGTACACCCCTTGAACCAGGGCTGGCCAGCGAGAAACTGATGCCGGCTGGCGGAACACTTCGAGCCGTACTCTCCCTCCTGGTGGCCGAGGCAGACCGGCCAACACGATGGCGGCTGTTTGCTGCACTGGTCGTCGTCGGTGCATCAGGCGTGGTCCTGGCCCTCGCACCCTTGGCGCTGAAGGCCCTGATTGACCGCCTCGCCGGCACTCAGGGCGAAGGCACGCGCTCCTTCGCCTTGCTGGACCACCATGTGCTTCTTCTCGCACTGGTCTACGTAGGCGCACTGTGCCTTGGCCGTCTCCTCAGCGACTTCAGGCCACTGCTGGTGGCCGCTGCCGAGCAGCGGTTGCATGCGCGGCTCAGCCGACGCCTGTTTGGCCATGTACTGGGCCTTCCTGCCAGCTTCCATCTCGACCGCCAGACAGGCGCCCTCGCCCACAGCCTCACCCAAGCGACGACAGCGACGCAGGTCATCCTCTCCGCCCTGATGCAGGCGCTTCCCCTGGCCATCGAACTCGGCACAGTGGTTCTTGTCCTGGCCCACCTGGGCCAACCGCAACTGGTCGCCATCTTCCTGATCAGCGGAGTTGCCTACGCCGTCATCTATCGCGGCGGCACGCTGCGGATCAGAAGGAGAGGCAAGGTCGTGGCGCAAGGCAGCCTGGCCGCCCAGGCCTTCCTGGCAGACTCCATGCTGAACGTCGAGACGATCAAGTGCTTCAGCGCCGAAGGCGTGGTCAGACAGCGCTTCATCGCCCTCACGGAGGCGCTCCAGTCCGGCTGGGTCGACCTGCATCGCCAACGAGCCGGCCTGGCGGCCGCCTCCACAGCGGTCTTTGCGGTTGCCGTTACCGCATCATTTGTCGTATCCCTCGAAGCAGTCGCAAACGGGACCCTCAGCGTTGGAGGCTTCGTCCTCACGACTGTCTACATCCTTCAGATGGTCCGCCCACTGGATACCCTGGGCGGCGCGGTACGCGACATCGGCCAGGCCATCGAGTTCATCGAACCCGCGCGTCGAATCCTGGACGAGCAGGTCGAACACGCCCACCAGCGCGACTCCGCGGGGACTCAAGGAAGCAAGTTGCCAAGCCGGCCACTCGACATCCGCCTGTCTGGGGTGCACTTCTCCTATGCACAGGGAACGACCGTGCTGTGCGGCCTCGACCTGCATATCCCTGCGGGCGGAACCATGGCCATCGTCGGGCCCAGCGGATCCGGGAAATCGTCGATCGCCAGGCTGTTGCTCGGCTTGATCCAGCCCACTGCTGGACAGATCCTGTTTGGCGAAAGGCCGCTCCATGAGACCTGCCTCGGCGACATCCGAGCGGCTATCGGCTATGTCCCGCAGGATGTTGTCCTGTTCGACGACACGATCGCCAACAACGTTGCCATCGGCATGCCGCAGGCGAGCCAGGCCGAGGTCGAGCAAGCCTGCCGATTGGCGAAGGTACACGATCTCATCAGGGCACAGCCAGACGGGTACAACACCCGGGTAGGCGAGCGCGGCCTCAAGCTCTCAGGCGGAGAACGGCAGCGCATTGCCATCGCCCGCGCACTGCTCAGGAGGCCGAGCATGTTCCTGTTCGACGAACCAACCTCCGCACTTGACAGCCGGACTGAGGCCGAAGTCGTTCACGATCTTCGCCGCATTTGCGCGGGACGAACGACGATCATGATCACGCACCGCCTCACCGTTGCACGCCATGCAGACAGGATTGCGCTTCTGCAGGACGGGCACGCTGTGGAAGTCGGCACACACCAGGAACTGCTTCTCCACAACGGCACATACGCCCGTCTCCACCGGCTGCAGGCTGGCGCGGAAGGCACAGCAGCCAATGACGGCGATGCGGGCACGGCCACCTAGACTTGCTGAGTCAAAAGCGTCGCTTGGCGCTTGCCCTTCCGAAGCAAGGGCGCTGCCCGAGACGGGCGATCAGTGCGTCGCTGAGTTGGTGCCGCAACATCTTGATCGAACGAGCCCGGTGCCGCTGTGCGCGCTGAGCTTCGTCGGCAGAGCTTATGGCGCAGCCGAGTCCCTGGCCGGTGACATGGCCGATGCGGTCAGAACGGCGGTCAAGGCCCCGCAGCTATCATCAATGTCGGTCGTTGGCCGGAACGACATACATGAGCAACTACACAGGCGCCAGCAGTCGCGAAGCCGATTGCAACTGGCGCGGGCGCCGATGTGGGTAACACCAACTCGGACTCTTGCGCACTTGCGCAGTCGACCCTGTTAAGCAAGATGTGACTGCCGTGAGTGCGAGGGCTCGCCGGTTGATAGTGTTCAACGCACTCATTGAAGCGTTTGCCATTGCGATCCTCGGAATTGTTTCCGAGGCACTCTACAGATGCTTTGTGTGGTTCGGTGTTCTCGATGCAGGCCGAGAGTTTGTTCCGCTGCTGACGTGCCTGGCGATTTCTGCCTTCTATGTCGTACTCAGGCTGCCTAGAGTCCTTCGGATGTTGAGCAGGCTTGAAGATTGAGCGATGGTCTTGTTCAATGGAGAGGCGCGCATAGCGCCATGACTCCATTGACGCAGCGAGACTAGAGCCCCTCGGCCTTGCGGGCGCACATGGGCTTGGCGTCGTCAATTGCCTTCAGCTCGGCCATTTCTCGCCACTGCCTGTATTGCTCGCGGAGTGTCTCGTCGCTCTCTCCCATGAGAAACGGCTCCTGACGCTCGCCGTCTGCCAGCCAGAACCTGAACCAGTCCACGTTCCCCTGGAGCGACACCATGCGCTCGCTGGGCGTCATCAGGGCGTGTGTCCCATGGGGGATGACCACCTTCTCGACGGCCTTGTACTGCCGCCGCATCCAGGCATAGACATCCCAGTTGTTGGCAACCATCGGGCCGTACTTCTCTATGCGAAGCGCAGTCGTGATGCAGTTGGTATGCAGGGAAGGGTCATTGCGAACCCAGTTCGCCAGCGTGTCTCCAGCCGCAAACCCACCGTTGAAGCTCGATTTCCTGTCCGTGATGCCGTCATTGAGCCCATAGTGCACCGCCACCGAGTACTGCGTGTTGGCGTCGCCATCCGCGATAGTGGCTGCCCGGATCGGCGTATCCGTGAACGTGATCTGGTTCAGCACACGTTCTCCCGTGGCGCTCCATCCAATGATGCCCACGCGATCTCGATCGACGACGCCCTCCCCGACCAACTTGTCGATCGCCGCTCGCACACCTTCCGTAAAGGCGACCAGCCTGCCCCGGCTGTCCGGCGCGGCGCCAGTGGACGGCCCTGTGGGAAAGGCAAGGACGAGGAGGTCGGCCTGGAGGAAGGCGCGCCCTGCGAATGCGCTCGTGAGCACCTCGGAGAAGTTCGAGCCGTCGAGGTAGAAGTTGTGCGGCGTGAACCCGTAGGTCTGGATCACCAGGCCGCGGCGTGCTCCCCGCTGATACCCCTGCGGCACCAGCAGTCCTCCCTTCCACGCTCGCCCGCGCACATCCGTCCAGTCGTACGTGCTCATCGTGCCCCAAGCCGCAGAGACCTGGGGATTTAACCGAGTCAAGGGAACCGTCCGGCCTGCCGGGCCTTCTGCGACGATGTCCGGAGGCGTGTTCAGTGATTGCCGAATGCGCAGCGACCAACCTGAGGGCTCACCGCCAACCGACTCCGGCGACAGGCTCGTCGCCTCCACTGCCTGCCAGCCACCACCGGCGGTCCGCTGAAACAGGCGCTTTCCTGCTTCGTCGACGGCCACGAAGGCGTCCTGGGAGACACGCCATGCGTCCAGGACCCGATCCTGCACTGCCGAGATCACCTCCCAACGCCCCGTGGAGGGCCAGTACTCCACGATGTGCGCGGCCGTCGCGCGCTGCTGACCTTCACCCTCGATGGGAATGTGCGTGCCAGCGAAGACCACGGATTGGCTGTCGCTCTGCCAGAGCAGCCGCGGCAAGTCCTTCGGCGTGCCCCCCTCTGGGGCATCCAGCACGGCCTGCGTGCTGCCGTCTGCGACGCGATAGGCCAGCAGGCGCATCGGGGCATAGCTCTCGGGCCGGGAGAAGTAGCCGAGCGGATCGATGGACTGGCTGAAGCCGTACTTCTTGCTCACCCGCGCGACCAGCGGGTAGTCCCTGGTCCAGGCCGCCTGGCGCAGCGGTTCGCTGTGCGGCAACAGTGCCCACTGCCCGTCAGGCGAGAGGCTCATGATCGGAAACGGGGTGTAGTCATCGACGACTTCGCCGAGTGCGCGCGGGTGTCGAGCGCTGCCTTTCTCGGCCACGTAGTACTGAAACTTCTTCACCTGCGCGGCAACAATGTCCTGCCCATGCGTCACGGACCGAAAGGACTGGTTGCCCACCACCACGCTTCGGCGTCCGTCCTTCAGAGGCGGGTTGTGCACCCGAGCTCTGTAGAGCACCACTTGCAGGTTCTCGGTGACCTCATAGTTCACGACGTCGGTCGCGGAGAACGTCAACTGGGTCAGGGCGCGCGTGACCGTGTCCACCGCGAACACCTGGTACAGCGCATCGCGAAGCCGACCACGGAACAAGATCGTGCGGTTGCCCGCCCAGCGCAGATCGCCGACCGAGCTGTAGCCGGCGAAGTCGTCCACCTCGGGCTCCAGGGTGGCCACCACCACAGGCGGCGCGTACTGCCCCTGCTCGAGCCGCTGTGGCCGCAAGTCCAGCAGCATGATCTCGTAGCGGTTGCGGTCGGTGCGCGTGTTGGCCTTGCGCGTGACGATGAACGCCTGGCTGCCGTCTGGCGACACCTGCCTGCGCAGCTGTGCCTCGTCGGAGGACATGGGCGCGACCAGGCGCGTGAACTCGACAACGTCGGTGACGCTGGGCCCTGGGATGCCAGGAGCGGCAGCCTCGGCGGCGATGGACATGGCGGTCAGGAGGAAGACGACAAAACGAACGAGGTTGGGCACGGCCGCAGAGCGTCGGCCTGCAACGTGAGCAGAAGACATGGGTGAGTTCCTGTGAGGCCCGGCGCGCGGTCCGGGCTGTAGATGTCAGGCAGGGATGGGGAGGCCGGCGCAAGGGCCGGCCTGCAGCCGCCGACTTGGTTACCAGTCGACGGACAGGCGCAGGCTGCTGAAGCGGCCCCGCCAATCGCCCTGCGATGGGTCGACGTAGGGCGAACCGCTCGCGTACTCGGGCAGCCGGTTGGACAGGTTGATGATGCCCATCGACAGCGAGGCAGCGCGTGCCGCGCCCAGCTCCAGACCCAGGCTCTTGAGGTCCAGACGGGCCGACAAGTCGTGCATCCACTGGCCGCCCAAGCTTCGATCGCTTGGCTCCAGATCCTTGTAGGAGGAGAGGTAGCGACTGGTCAGGCCAACACTCCAGGCGCCGCTGTCAAAGCCGACGCTCAGGCGCGCTTTCCACTTCGGCGCCCAGTGGTCACCGAACCGCCGCCCGACCCGCTCTCCAACCGGCAGGCCAGGCGCGATCGACACGTCGTACTTCATGGTCCGCGTCGCCGATGCACCCAGTGACCAGCGCCCCACCGGCCCCCGCCAAGAACGTGCGACTTCGAGATCTAAGCCCTGCGTCTGCACAAACCCGAAGTTCGTCTCGGCCAGCGTCATGGCCGTGATCTGCCCAGGCACACCTTGCAGCATGGGCGCTCGCGTGATGAAGCCAGGAAACAGGCTCTCATTGCTCACGATCGCCTGAGGGACCATGAACCCGATCAGGTCGACGATTCGGACATCCCAGGCCGTCACGCCAAGCCGAGTCCCTGGCGTCGCATCAGGCTCCCAGATGGCGCCCAGTGCATAGGCCTTGCCTGTCTCCGGCCGCAGGCCCTTGTTCGACTGTCGCGTGCCTTCACCCGTGACCGGCTCGTTGCCTCGCAGGGGATCCACCATGCGCAATCCCACCAGCGGAACCAGTTGCTCCTCGATGTTCGTCTGAAACAGCGTTGGCGGCTTGAAGGAAGTTGCCGCGGATGCGCGCAGAAGCAGCGCTCTGGCAGGCCTGAGCTCCAGCCCGGCCTGGTAGGTGTTGGCGGAGCCCGCGTCCGAGTAGGCGTCTCGCCGTGCAGCCACGGTCAGCGCAGCCCGGGTCCAAGCGCCTTCAGCCCCGGCCGCATCGGTCACCCACAGCGGCGCCCGCAGCTCACCGTACACCGCACGCGTGCGACGGCTCGCATCGGTGTTGACGCCTACCTGGAGGTTGCGAAAGTCTTCCCCGGCCACCTCGCCGCCGATGATGGCCTCCACCGCTCCGGCCGGCAGCTCGATCAACGGCCCACGCGCAAACCCGCTGGCGACGATCTTGCGCCCAAAGGTGTCACGGACGTGGTTCGACCAGATGCCGTCCAGGACCTCGTCGCTGGCGGCCCGCCCGGCGGTAAAGGGGTTCAGGGACAAGGAGAGGTCGGTGGTCGCCAAGGCGTCGGCTCTGGCAGCGGGGGCGGCGATGTTGTTCCACAGCAGCCGCTGGCCCTTGTCACGGGAAATCGAAGCCGTGCCCTCGAAGTCCCAGCTCGTCCCGATGCTGCCCCGCAGGCCCGTGAGCAGCCGCAGGAAGTCGGTTTGGCGCGTGTAGGCTTCGTGTCCGTTGTCGGGGCCCAGCCGCGCCGTGACCCGCACCGGGACGCCGAAGGGGTTGTGCGGATTCGTAGCCGGAACCAACACATTGTTCAGGTTGAGCCCCAACCCGTCAGCACGGGTCTCCTCATGCACGAGCGTCAGCTCCCCGAACGCCGTCAGGGACCCGGACAGCAGGCGATGGCCGGAGGCATGCACGCCCATGGACTCCGTGGCATGCAACAGCGAAGCGGCGCTGGCGTTCGTGAATGCGGTGCACAGATTGGCCTGCCCGGCGGTCGCAGCAAAACTCTGGATCGTCAATGGACCCGTCGATGTGGGAATCCCCGCAAAGGTCGAGTCCAGGCCGGGGAGGTTTGCGCTGGTGGTGCTCGTCACGGTCCCCGGCGAACACGCACGCTCCCGTGCGTCCACCCCGCCAAAGCGCCGATAGTCCGCGTCGCGAAAGAACGCCCGCTCGGATGTCTCCAGGGGCGTGGCCTTGGCGAGCGAAGCCAGCACCATCCAGCCGCCTAGCTCGCCGCTTTGCCCAGCACCGATCGCGATTCCACCATCGCCAAAACCTCTGCCCGAAGAGAGATTGGCGCTCATTGACAGGCCGTCGATGGACTCGCGCAGGATGATGTTGACCACGCCGGCCAATGCGTCGCCGCCATACACAGCCGACGAGCCGACCGGCACCACCTCCACACGCTCGACGGCCGCCAAGGGAATGAGATTGAGATTGAAGAAGGCGGCGTTGGAGTTGCCCACCGGGTGCACACGCCGGCCATTGATCAACACCAGCGTCGAGCCCAAGGGCAGCCCGCGAAGCTGCACCGTACCCTGCCCCTGCGCAGTGCCGCTGAACGCCCCCTCGCCCTGCCCCATCGACACCTCGTTGAGGCCCGCCAGGAACTGACTCAGCGACGACTGCCCGCTCTTCTCTATTTCTGCACGGGTATAGACGTTCACAGGCAGCGCCGTCTCCCCTTCAACCCGCTTGAGACGCGTACCCGTTACCTCCACCTTCGGCCCCTCCGCAGGCGCGCCGGCGGCGGCACCAGCAGCCCCGGCGGGGCCGGCATCCGAGACGGTCGGTGTCGCAACCTGCGCCAACTGCTCTGCCCCAGCGGCAGCCACCCGCCGAAAGTGCGTAGGCGGAGACAAGGAAGAAGACGCCGGCTGCCCGCCGGCCGGCGTCAATGCGGGCGCCGCCCGCACCACCAGGGCCCCTGCCCTGGCCTCCAGCACCAGCCCCGTGCCGTGCAGCAGGCGGGCAATGGCCTCCTCGGCCGACATTTGCCCGGAGATGGCGCGCGCGGTGCGCCCATCGACCAGAACAGGGTTGAACAGCAGCGATCGGCCTGTCTGCCGCGAGATGGCGGTCAGCGCGTCAGCCAGCGGCTGCGCCGGCTGGTGAATCGCGTAGCGCACAGGCGACGGCGTCTCGGTGGCGCCGGCAGCAACCACCAGCGCCGACAAGCACCACGCCGGCCAGGCCCGACAGTTGCCACGCCAAAACCCCCGCCACCAGGCCCTTCCACGAGCAGTCTTCAAACTCAGGTTGCCCTGCATGTCCGCCTCTTCGTTGCCGACCATCGACAACGGACAACGACACAGCAGCGCGGCGGACCGCTCAGGAAATCCCTAGGGGGCCTTGGACAACTCGAGCCGCCCTTGCCTCTCGTGCACCACCAGCCCGTGCACGGCCGCCAAGGCATTGGCAAAACCGGCGTTGTCGCCGGTGCGGTACTGCCCGCTGACCAACCAGTCGGCCCGCGACAGCTCGCCCACCAGCACCAGCGGCGTGCGGCTGTAGCGGTTCATCTCTGCCACGGCATCGGCGAGCAGTGTCCTGTCGAACACCGCCTCGTTGCGCCGCCAGGCCGTCACCTGGTCCAGTTGCGGCCGGTCGATCTGCTGGCGCACCGCAGGGCCGCCCGGCGCCCTGGCCAGCCGCACCCGCTCACCCGGCGCCATGGTCACCGGCTCCACAGGCGCCACGGCCCCGATCTCGCGGCCGGCCACCGGACGCACGGCCACCTGGCCCTCCAGCAGCGTGACCGCCAGCGACTCCCCCGACCCGGCCCCCGCCGGCGTCAGCCGCACGGCAAACACGGTACCGAGCGCCACCACCTCGCTGGCCGCGGCCCGGACGACAAAGGGCCGCGCCGCTTCCCGGGCCACCTCGAACGCCGCCTCGCCGCTGTCTACACGCACCAGGCGCTGTTTCTGGTCGAAACCCACATGCACCCGCGTGGCCGTGTTCAGCGACATGCGCGTGCCGTCCGCCAGCACCACGGTCTGCGCCTCTCCCACGTCCGTGCGGTAGACCGTGCCGTCCGCCCACGGCGCCCATGGCGCCCACGGCAGCCAGAAGGCCACCAGGGCCACCCCGGCCAAGGCCCCCAGGGCGGCCAGCGCAGGCCTGCGGCCACCCCCCTGCCCCCGTGTCTCAGGGGGCGGAGTGGCGGGGGGGCGAGGCGTGGGCACATACCCGGCCGCCAACGCGGCATTGGGCACCTCCATCCACACCTCGGTACAGCGCTCGAAGGCGTAGCGGTTGACCGCCGATTCGGCCTGCCAGGCCAGGCAGGCCAGCTCCATGTCGCGGTCCCGGTCGGGCCCGTGCAGGCGCGCCACCCAGGTGGCCGCCTCGTTGGCGACCTTGGGCGACACCTTGGGCGGCGGCTCGTCCGAAGCGTCGCGCCGGTGCCCCTTGCCACTCATTGGCGCCAGCCTTCCATCCACTGAGACAGCCGCACGGTCGCCTCCGACACGTGCTTCTCCACCCCGCGGACCGTCAGGCCGTGCGCCTGCGCCGCCTCAGGAAAGCTCATGCCACCCACCCGCACGTCCACAAACACCGCCCGCGTCTTCCGGCTCAGCCGGCTCACGCAGAACTCCAGCCGCGCCAGGCGCTCCCGCGCCAGCACCGTGGCCTCCACACCCGGCGAAGTGTCCAGGATGGGCAACTCCTCCACCGCCACCTCTTCGCCGCGCGAGGCCCGAGACCGGTCTGCCGACACCGCCAGGTTCAGCACCGTACGGGCTAGAAAGGCCTCCGGCGACGCCACCTGCCTGCGCGCCTGGTAAACCGCGTAGCGCAGGTAGGCCTCCTGCATCAGATCGTCCGCATCCTCGGCCGACCGACCCCGACGCAACAGCAGCGACCGCATCCCGTGCAACACAGCGTTCCAGTCCTTGACCATCGGAATCGCCTCCCAAGCCCGCCGACGGCAGTAGCCAGCCGGCACTGTAGACCTGAGCGGCGCCATTGCCCAGCGGCAGGCCCACCCCACCGAAACCGGACGGAGCGCGAACAACGGCCGCAGCCAACACCTCCCCTGGGAAACAGGGCCCCGCGCACCGCGCCGAACCCCCATTCAGCAAAGCCACAAACGTTCGGCCGCACCCGGGCCCAGCCCACTTCAACCCCAACCCGGCCCCAGGCCCGAACCCAAGCCCCAGCCCCAGCCCTACCACCCCTCCATCCACCCTGCGAGCAGCGCCGTGGCCTTGACCACATGCTTGCCCACCACCGTCTCGCTGATGCCGAACTCCCGGCCGATGTCTGCATAGGTGCGCCCGGCAACCCGGTGCGCCAGGAAGATCTCGCGCGTGCGCTCGGGCAGGCGCTCCAGGCACTGCCTCATCCGGGCCAACCGCTCCTTGCCCAGCAGCTGGGCCTCAACGCCCGGTGCCGCGTCGGCCACGTCCAGCTCTTCCACCGCCGTGTGGTCCTCATGCGCCGAACGGGCACGGTGCGCATCGATGCCGATGTTGATGGCCGTGCGCGTCAGGTAGGCCTCCGGGTTGGGCACTGCCCTGCCCTGCAGGTGCCGGGCCATGCGCAGCCAGGCTTCCTGCGCCCAGTCGTCAGCGTCGTGCCAGGAGGCACCGCGCCGCCGCAAGGCCCCGCGCACGCGGGACAAGACGGCCTGGATGTCGTTGATCACCTCGCCCCCGAGCCCAACCCTAGCCACCAGCCCGCGCAGCCGCCACAGCGGCGCGGTGCGCCAGCGCAAGCCTGCGGCGCTGCTCCCGCTGCTGGGCCTGGTCCAGCCAGGCCTCGGCAAAGGCCACCGCCGCGGCGGCAGTTTCAAAGGGAGCCTGCCGGCCCAGGGCCCTGCCCAGGCCCTGCTGCAGCAGCCAGACCGCGTCTTCGCTGCGAGCCACCTGCTGCCGGGCCCGCTGGGGCAAGTCATAGACGGCCTGCCAGTGCGGGATGACGGCCCGGCACATGGGCACCACAGGCAAGTCACGCCAGGCCCCGGCAGCCAGCGCGTCCAGCACCGCATGGGCATGCGCCAGTGACTGCGCCCGGCGAAGCTGCCCCAGGCCCGCGGAAACGGCAGCCCCGTGGCACGGCGACACCACCGACAGCGCCAACTGCGCCACAGGGTGGAAGGGCAAGGCGACCGTGGCACCCGGGAAGGCCCTCAGCACAGCGGCCCCCAGGTCTTCTGACCCCCCGTTCACCAGCAGCCCCAACCTCTGCACCCCGCGCACCTGCAAATCAGCTGCGACACACGCCGCCGAGGCCGGCTGGAGCGCCCCAGGCCACGCCCCCAGAAACTCCGGCCCGCCATGGCGCGAGACACCCCAGCCCAAAGCGAAGCCGACCCTGGCCCCAGTGGCAGCATCGCCCACCGTTGCGCGACCGACCGTCACCAGCACAGCGTGGTAGCTGTGGCAGAGGGGGGGGCGCTGAGAACTCCACAATGCACTCGCGATAGCGGTTTGCATGCCTGCCTCGACGTAGGCTCAGAGTTCGTAGATTATATTCCGTGGACTGAAGGTCCCGCTACCGTGAACCTCCGATCATGGATCGGGAGTTCGAACGACTGCAGACAAGGCTGGCCGCCAATGTTCTGCGCCTTCGCACTGCCAAGGAACTCTCCCAAGAGCAGTTGGCGCTTGAGGCTGATGTGGATCGCACCTACGTCAGCCAAATCGAACGGGGCCTCAAGAACCCCTCCCTACTGATCCTTCACAAGCTCGCCAAGACGCTCGGCTCAACGGCTGTCGCGCTTTTGAGTTGACTTGGTAGATCGAGCCGCGCTCTCTGCTTCCCATGTGCAGGCGCACGGGCCGCTTCGTCCTTCCATGCTCCGCGAGCGAGCCCTGTTCGCCGCGTCCCCTCGCTCCTTCAGGCACCTGAGTCGCAGGGCGCTAGATGCTGAAGCTTCGCATCGCAAGCCATCGCAGGAAGAACTGAGCCATACGACCTCAGGCGCAACTTGGATGATGTGTTGAATATATCCCGTGGACTGATGGTCTCTGCGCAGCGACTCTCGGCCGATGGATCGGGAGCTTCAGAAGCTGAAGGACAACTTGGCGGCAAACGTCACTCGGCTTCGCAATGCCAAGAAGCTGACTCAGGAAACCCTCGCACTTGAGGGAGGTGTCGATCGTTCTTACCTCAGCAGCATCGAGAACGGCAAATCCAACCCTTCTGTCCTACTGATTCACAAGCTTGCGCAGAGGCTTGACTCGACGGTAATCAAGCTGTTGTCGGAGTCAGAGCAAGCCGGAGAGGGCCCTGATGACTTGACAACAATCCCCTCTGCAGTCCAGACCGGAAGTCCGTAGATTTGCGGCGTCTTCAGACGATAGCCAAGCACGTTGTGGCGCGCGTTTCGTAGACAAACTTGCTTCGAATCTGGTTCGTAAGCAATGGGATGGACGCCCCCATGCCTACGCGGCTGTCCGCTCGAACGGTACGCGCGGCGGATGCCCTTAGTCGCACCTGTGATGGGGGCGAAGTACAGGGCGATCTCATGGCGCGCGGTCCACCGGAGCATTTCGAACTTCACCAGGCGCCCTCCCGAAGTTCACGATTGACGCGACGCGGTTCAAAGCCATTGCTCAAGGATGCCTCCGCGCCCTACGAGACGAAGAGCATTGTGCGCCCACCAGGTGTCGAGCAACATCGGGTCGTCAACGCCTGATCCTCCCAGTTGCGCCGGAACGGTGAAGCGCGTGGGGACGAGGAGCGATCATCCCATTGACAGGGCCTCCTCTGCTGGAAGATGTCTAACGCGACCCTGCAGCTGTGGGCGTGGCACAAGGAGATTTGACGGCAACGTTCGCAGATCACGCGTCCGTTTCGAGAAGGTGTGCTCTCGTTCGATACCGAGTTCCTTCTCGATGAACAGTGCTGCGACCTCGTTCATCAGCGGGAGGTCCGCGCTGAGCCGCCGTCTGTCGGCGTAGTCGTCAGGATCCACTGTCATGCTGTTCGCATGAGCAACAGCGCAACGCCCTTGCCCGTACAGGTACTCGCCAACGTCGTTGACGCCTCCCACGCGCAACTCGTCAAGCCGACTCTTCCCCCGCGACCAGTGCGGAACGGCATCGACATTGGCGTTTATCCAAGCGATCTGCGCTGCCCCACCCACGTGGACGATGTTGAGAACCTTGGCAAAGCTCAACAGGGCAAACGGCGACGAGTCAATCGCCAGACCCATGCCCTCGCGATAGAGAGCTAGCGCTAGGTGCCCACGTGAATCAGGTGCGATCGGCAGATACAACGTCCGCCACGGGTCGACTGCCGCCCAGTTCAGGCCGACTGTTGGCTCGCGCCACAGAGACCCGGATGTGCAGGATTGTTAGATCCAGTGATGAATAGATCAACCAGCGCTGCGTCGTGCGACCACGCGAGATGACTGAGGAACCGGCTGACCCGCGATCCACCTTCTTCGAAGTTCGTGCCTTGCTCGTCATAGACCAACACGGCACGTGAGAGCTTGTCGCTCCCCGGCTGCAGCACCATGGTCTTCCCTTCGAACGGGATCTCCACGTGAACGTTCGGCCACGAGAAGCTTGGACGCACTGCCATGTTGGCCCACAGCATGGCGTCAGGTCGCGTCTTACGAATCTCAGTGAGGGGATGCTCGAATATGCGTGCTATCGACCCTGCGCCTTGCGCCCAATGCGCGTGCCCTTGGCGAGAAGTTCTAGCTCTTCGGCCCCTAGCTTCTCCACGTGGTGCTTCTTTCTGAAGACCAGCCCGCGCTCATCCCGAGGCCTTCCTTTGGAATCCCCTTTGTAGGAAAGCCAGTTGAAGCTGGTAACCACAGCGAACTCGTCGTCACAGACGAGCGATTTCCTGTGCGTGTTGCCGACGTAGACGAAGTGAAAGTTCTTGAACCGGTCAGCCAGATCGCCGAGGTCCCGCTCGGCACCAGGCGTGATGTCCGCTTTCTCGTTGGCAGCGTTCTTCTTTGGCCCGTCGGCCTTTTCGATGCCGAAGCCAATGTGGACCTCGACACCGCCACGAAGCAGTGCTTCAAGCGACGAGACAAAGCCCCAGTCGACGACTGAGTCACGGATCCATGGCGAGACGATCACAAGCCTTTGCTTGGCTGAAAGGAGCGCCTTCTTTAGATACGTGGGATGCTCGTGGCAGAGCAGGGTCTGCATGGTCTCAACGGCGGGCGCCTGGGGAGACTGGTCGACCTTGGACGGGGTCGGTCCGCCCGATGTTGCCTGGGTGGCACTGTCAGCCCCCTGAGGATGGACCACCGGCGTTTCCGAGAGCGCCACCTCCGGCGGCATCTGGATGTCCTCGGGTAGCGTGCGCGCGCCAACCAGCTCGGGCCCGCCCACGGCAGCGAACGCCACCTCGTGCTGAATCGACTGCCCATCCTCGCGCCAAAAGCCCACCTGCACGTCGTGTGGAGGCGTCGTAGACTTGTAGAACAGCATTGCGCAGCCAAGATACCGCAGCTCACGCCGCTCGATCCGGCGTATGGCCAGCAGCGAGCCGTTCCAGTCCGGCGAGAGCGAGGCATGCCGCTCCAACACCTTGTCGAAGTCCTGAAGCTGGATGTCTTCCACCTCCGGCCGCTTGGACGTCCCGATCGGGACCTCGAATCGTCCATGGTCCCGCATGTCTCGCCCGCGGAACAACTGCTCGGGCGGGAGCAGGAGCAATCGCTTGGTTAGCGCGTCGAAGCACACCTCAATGGCCCGCTCTTGGGGCTTGATGGTGGAGGACTCTGCCAGCGCATTGCGCCCCTTGGTCGACAGCGTTACCTTGGCGTCCGAATCACCGGCTCCGCGGGAGTAGTTGATCAGCTCCGTGGTGTTGAGCGCAACAAGGACAGGCGTGAGAACCGCCTTGGGCAGTCCCAGAAATTCATAGATGCTTGCTGGCGCTGTCAGGCCGGCTCGCACAGCCTTCAGAACGGCCTCTTCGATGGGGCTGATCGGCTTGCGCTCGAGGACAAGTATGCGCAGTCTGAGAACAAAGACTGGGAGCCCAGCTTCCTTGAATGACACCAGGTCATAGCCTGACCTGGCGTGCGCGGCTTCCTCGAGAACGCTTTCGATGCTCATGGCTGCACCTCTTCGAGCGCACAGGTCTGCGGGTTCCGACGGATGTAGTCGATGACGTCGCGGAGAGGGTTCGTCGGACCTTGTGCGGCTTGACAGAAGCCGTGGTCACCGACGATGGCCAGCAACTCCTTGCCGCGAGACAGCGCTACGTTGATGCGCTCCATCTCCCGCAAGAAGCCCAGCCCCTTCGCATCAGAGCGGGTAACCGAGAACACCAGGATGTCGGCCTCGCGCCCCTGAAATGCATCTACGACGTTGACGAAGATTTCGGAGAAGCTTTTCCACTGCCGGCCCTTCGTCTGCACTGCAGTCTGCAGGCGCGTCCGCTGCGGGTCATACCCCGCAAGGACCGCAACTGTCACGCGCTTGTCCTTGTAGCGCCCCCGTTGCATCCAGGCATCGATGCGCGCGAGCAACCCAATGACGATCTCGACCTCCACGTCGTTGTAGTACGACTTGGCCTGCGGACTTGATCCGCGATTGGTCTTGCGCACAGTCGAGTACCAAGTCACTGGCCGCTGCATAACGCCTGCCAAGTGGGCCGCCGGCGCGCGCTCAATGCTGCGGAGCTCGCCCCGATAGAAGCACTCCGAGATCAAATCACCGATCGCGGGCAGCATGCGGTGCTGCGAAGTGAGCGTCTTCTTCAGCGCGACGGGCAGGTTGGCTGCCAGGTGATTGAAGAGTGTCGCTTTCTGATCCTCCGGCTTGAGGTCATAGCGCTCAAGGAACCCCATCGTCCGCAGGTCCGGATCCTGAAAGGGCGAAAGCTGCTTGTTGTCGCCAACCAGAACTGTGCGGCGCGCTCGCGACATCGGCACCAGCACCTCGGTCGGCGTGGCGATCGACGCCTCGTCGACGATGCATAAGTCATAGGTGATCTCAGAGCGACCCGGAATGCTCATCACGCCGAGACAAGTGCCCGACACGACTTGGCTGGCCGCGATCACCGCGGCCTGAAAGTCGCGACTGCGGCCGAAGGCGGCCTCCCAGTCCGTATGGACCTGAAGCAACTCCTTGAGCTGTCCGCCGGCAGGTGTTCCGTCCGAGTAGGCCTCGGCCCATCCATGGAGGTCGGCGGCCGAACACTCGGCGAACTCCTTTAGTTCATCCTTGGACTCAATGTGGCTGGAGAGATCCTTCCACGACTCCTTGAGCAGTCCTTCAAGCAGGTCACGATCTCTGCTGAGCCCCTTGAACCGATCCTCAAGCTCAGACTGCTCCTCGGCGCTCAAGCTGGCACGCGCGGCCTTGGAAAGCTGCGACTCCAAGTCCAACAAGCCTTGCTCCGCCGCCTCCAGGCGTGTCTTGAGCTTGCCGTGGCGCTCCATTGCCATGACGCGGCGGATGTCCTTGACGTTCAGGCCGTGCTCCTGAGCCCAGCGCTCCATGAAGGCGCGGCCGGCGGCAAGAGCACGCTTGCGCATCTCAGGAAGCTTCGAGTCCAGCATGAGCTTGCGGGTGGAGGCGGCGATGCGCTCGTCGTCGTCCTGCCCGATGCGGACCGCGTCTACAGGAATGGCGCTTTGCCCGACGATCCGCTCGAGCGAGTTGTCCAGCGCAACGTGGGTCTGCGAAGTGAGGAGCACTCGAGCGTTCGGGTTGGCCTTCAGCGTCTGAAGCACCAACTCAGTGATGAAGGTGGTCTTGCCCGTTCCTGGCGGACCCTCAACAAGCAAGAGTGGCGGCCCAGATAGAGCGGCGAGCACAGCATCCTGCTTGTCTTCATCGAGCTGTGCGTTGATGAAGGCTACCTCCACCGACGTCGGAACAGGAACGCTATCCGGGCTGACGATGTAGCCACCGAGTTCCGGACTCACCGAGCGGCCGTATCGCACCGCATCCACGGCTGACTTCTGCTTGTCCAACGCTGCGTCGGTCTTGGTGGTGTCGGTCTCTACGACTCCCTCCTCCGGTGTCGCGCCGGCGTCCATGCGGTTACGCACGCTGGGTCGCAGGAGCACGCCATCGTCGGTGCGGGAAACGACCTTGCCTCGGAACTCGCCCTCGCCAGCCGGGATCAAGACGTCCTGACCGACTAGGCCGGATGGATCCACTCCGGGCCTCATCTTTAGACGCACGAACTCACCTGCCGGCCCGCGGTCCACGTATGGCAGCCGCAGGCGCCGCCCCCTTTCAAGTTCGGTCTTCGCGCTGAGCAGGTCTACCCACTTTCGATACAGTTCCTGTGCTCGCTGCTCGAGCCACCGCTCCTTCTGGTCCGCCGTGAAGACGAGAAGGCGATCGAGCAAGGCTCCAAGCGCGTCGCTGGAAGCCTGGTTGGTCACGGCGGATTGCACGAATCGCACTTCAGGATCTGCCGCATTGCTTCGCCGGCGCTCTAGATCGGACGGCTGATACTCGAGCGCCGAAACCAACAGCAGGCGATTACCTGCGTCTTCACGAACGGCGATGTACCCATAGGTGCCTCCGTACACGCGAAAGCTTCGGCCCGGCTTGTCGGCGGTGGCCGAAATCTCCTCCATCCGCGCGCCTTCTAGATCGCGCTCGACGAAGCGCTCCGCCATTGCCCCACGCAGCCCCTTGTCATACTCCACCGTGCTGCGCACCTTGTTTGTCAGTGCCAGCAGGACTCCTGGGAGCGCTGCGCGCGCAGGCGTGGGCGCTGCCTGCTCGAGTTCGGCCTGCAGCAGGCCAGCATTGGCTGGCCGCAGCTCCGGGCGCTCCAGTTCCAAGCATCGCCGAAGCACACGCCGGATCGGTTCCTCGATGGGAGACTCCTCCAGCAGCACGCTGAGTTCGGCGTACTCGACGGGCTTCTTCCCAGTAAGCACGGCCACGCTCATGGCCGCGAAGCCGAACACGTCGCGGCTGTAGCTGTAGCTACCGTCGTCCGCCTCCGGCGGTGAGTACGGCGCCGATGCAAATCTCGCCAGGGTGACACCGGGTGCCAGGAACGTACGGATCTTGGAGATCCCGAAGTCGCAGAGCTTGACCACTCCTTGCTCGGTGACCAACACGTTGGAGGGCTTTACGTCGCGGTGAGCGGTCGAGCGTGTGTGTGCGAAGGCCAGTGCGTCCAATACACCCTTGCCCACGCTGCTGTAGTAACTACCCCAGTCGGGGTACCTCGCCGGCGCCATCAAGGAGCCCAAGTCCTGGTCCACCCACTCCATGACGACAAAGTGCACACCGTGGTCGTCGTCACGACCGGAGTCAAGGATCCGGACGATGTGTGGGTGGCTTAGGTCGGACAGCGCCTGCACCTCGCGACGGAACGACTCTTCGATGACGTCGTCCGTGCGCCCCTCGCTACGAAACACTTTCACCGCGACCTTGCTAGTGGTCTCGAGGTCAGTCGCCTGGTACACCGTCGACAGGCCACCGCTGCGAGGTGCTCCGCGCGTCGTGACATAGCGACCGTCCGCAAAGCTCTGGCGAGGGCTACCCTTGCGAGCCTCCAGATCACTCAGCTTTATCGTCCTCTTCTCGGACATCTTGCTACCTCTGGCCTCTACGCGGCCTGGATATTCCTGGTGCTCAACTTACCCTCGCCGCCAGAGCGTGAGCGCCCGCGAGAGCAGGTCGCGGCCGCGTCGCTCAATCGTTCCTTCATCCCACGTTTCGGCACCCCGCAGCTGGAGGTTGATCGGCAGCAAGCTGTTCGCTTCGATGGCTGCCCGCTTTGTTGCCCAGTCGCCGTTCGAGATTGAGCTGTTGAGGCCGCCTGTGATCAAAGTGAGGTTGCCGAACGTCTGGGCGGTGGCACTTCGAGCTCGTGTCGCCAGCGCTCTTGGGTCATCTGCCGGAACTGCCCATGGGTTGTCGACGCCCTTGCTTCCGTCCGGCAGCGGCCAGTGAGCGATCCAAGCCTGCGGCATCAGGTGCTCTACCGTCAGCTGTCCACTCACTTTCACCTGTTCGGTCTTGGACGTTCGATAGGTCTCGCTGAGCTTGCTCAGGATGTAGACGATCCTCGCGTTGTTGAGCACCGAATACGCGTGACCCGTCATCCAGGCCTCCGAGAATCGCTCGTCGCTCGGCCACGCATCGGTGGCACCCTGTAGGCTGGCCAGGTGCGAACGGACAACCGCAGCAGTTGCCCCGTCTCGGCGAATCGCCCGCGTAAGGCCCATGAAGACGCGGTTGTACGCCTTGGTATCCGACACGCAGACCGCGCGGCGGAGGAGGTAGCTCTCGAGCACGCGTGCCGTCTCGCGCATCTCATCGTTGCTCGCCTCAAGATCGAGCATGGCGAGAAGAGGTGGGAAGACGGTACTTACATCGAACGTCTCCAGGAAGTGAGCGAGAAGCCCGAGCGCATCGGCATCGCTGCGAACGACGAGGCGCCTGAAGTCCTTACCTTGCTTCGCCAGCGCCGCGACCTCCGCCTCGACCGTCTTGTAGGGAGCGCTGCGCTCGACCCAATACTTGTACTCGACGAACAAGTGCTTGATGGGGATGTCTCGGGCCTGCTTGCTGGCAAGAAAGTGTTGGATGAACAGGTCACTGCGTGGACGCACCAGGCGCCCCTGTACGACCTCCTGGCGCCAAAAGGGCTCGTCGAACGCCGCCCAATACTTCTTGTAGAGCGCCTCCTGTTCCTCGTTCTGCCGAGCGGCGCGAAGGAAGATGAAGTTCCGAAGAAGATCAGCCGGCAGAAGCGGCTCGCCACGCGCGTTGAGAGTCTCGAAGATGACCTGAGCGTCGTCATCTCGGTCAAGATCGATGGCCACCACCTTCAGCGCCGTCTTGAGCGCTTCGAAGCACTCCTCAAGGCGATCTGCCAACGGCTTGTCGGCCGCCAGCGGCGGCTCGGTCGGGCTTCCCTTGAAGAACTCAGCAAGACTGTCGTAGAAGAAGAAGTAGGCCTCCACCATCCTAGGGCGCGGCTCGAACTTCCGCGAATACTTGCGTCTCGTCAGTGGATGGAGCGTCTCCAGCGCATCTCGTGACCCGGCGTCAACGACGTCAATGAACTGCTGGCGGTCGCTCAGTGTCGGCCAGACCTTGTACTTCTCCACCTCCGGCTCGGCCATCCGGCCGGTGTTCACGGTGTACTTCTCACACTCGTCGGCGAAGTCGTCCAGACCTTCACGTCGACAGAAGTCGCGAAAGGCGGCGAGGAAGATCTGGAGAGTCGTGAGACGCTGTTGACCATCGATCACGCTGCGCCGCTCGACGCGGCCGGTCTGCGTTTGCCGCTGATCGAGCACCATCGCACCGAGGAAGTGAACTGGTGCGTCGGTTCGACCCTCGATGAACTCGACGAACTTGCGAGAGATATCCTCCCACAGTGGCGCCCATTGGTGCTCCTGCTTCCAGACATACTGTCGCTGGAACATCGGCACCTCGAGCCGCATCTTCTTCTCGAAGATGTCCAGCAGCGCGATCGCATTCGCGTCCATTGTCTCCTCCCTGCACTAACGTGAAGAGCACGTAGCTGGCCACAGCCGGTACTCCGCCGACAAGCTTAGCCTGCCTGAACTGGCGAATGCGTCGGACCTTATCGGTCGCCCTCCATCGGCGGGACGAGGCTCTCCGGAAGGTACTGCGCGTACTTCCGATGCAGAAGAGCTACGCCCTGGTCCTTCGTCGCCGTGTAGTCGAGCTTCGTTCGAAACAGCTCGAATCGCGCACGTGATGCGTTGAGCACCTCGCCCCAAGTTGCGAGGCCGACCCTGACATTCTTCTCGTGATGGAAGAAGCCGTAGGGCTTGCCCTCCTGGCGGATCGTGCGAAGCGCGTCAGGCGTTATCTCGTTGGACACGGCGAGGAACGTCCAATAGGTGTTCTGCGTGTCGAACCGCTCGTCGTTGGCGACCGCCATCGCGTAGCCGAGGATCTGCCGCTGGACGTCAAGGTCGATCTTCTGAGATGGACGCTTGAGTTCGACGACCAGGAATTCCCGCCGTGTCTGCGCGTATGCCGGAACCTCACGAGCCAGCATCAGGTCGATGACAGCTTGCGTGCCGTCGTCGCGCACCACTGCCTTCTGCTTGTTCTTCTTCCTGGCCAACTCAGGCCGCAGCGTCGCAAGATGCTTGTGTAGGACCGTGTTCAGGTTCTCGTCGCTGCTCGTCAGCAGGTACTCCTCACCGAAGATCCAGGTCTCGTTTTCGAGCATGCGATGCAGTTGCGATCGCTCGCGAAGGTCGCGCTTGGTCTCCGGGCGGAACAGCAGTTCCTGCAGGCCAGCAAGAAACTGCAGTCGGTCCGCGACGAGCTTGCTGGCCTCGATGATTGACGACAAGGTCGTGTACTGCAGCAAATCTGCCAGCTCGTTCTGCCGCTCCTTCGGCAGCTCGAGGACCTCCGAGAGAATGCGCTTCAGGGACTCGGGGTTCTCATCGAGCGCCGTCTTGAGCATGCGCAGGGTGAACTGCCGATCCTTGATCGGCCCCTCCCGGAAGGAGTCGAGGTATTGATGAACGCTCAGTGCGCAGATGTCGAAGACCTCTCGCCTGGCAGCTTCAAGCGGGCCCGTCGCGTCGCCGGCGAACGGGTACACACCTTCCTCCTTCCACTGCTTCACGAGCTCTGAAGCCGATTCGGCCTTTCGGCGACGGAAGTGGGAACGCAGCGACGCTCGGGCCTCCTCCACCATGCGGCGCAGGCCTGGCTCGAGTTCTTCCAGCGAGAGAACGTTCTCCTGTTGCAGCTTCGATACGTAGTCCGAGCGAAGGTACGCCGTGAAGTTGAACTCGCTTCCCGGGCGGATGCCGGCCTCGATCTCGTCGAGGACGAAGCCATCCGAGTCGCACAGGCAGATTCGGCGCTCCTTCTTCGTGAAGGTCCATTCGACGATGTCCAGTTCGCCCGAGACACTCACACCATCCTCGGTCACAAAGGCCGGCAGGACGTGCGTCTCGTGAGCCTTCTGCACCGCCTTGGGGTCGATGCGCTCACCCCGATAGAAGATGTCTGTGGCCGGGTAGTTACGCAGGTACAGCGCAAACACTTCCGCCAATTGGCGAGGCGCTGAGCCATCACGCGAGAGCACGCCAAGCGATTCCTGAATGCCGGTGATGCGAACCCGCGTCCCCCGACCGCGGCCGTTCGGTGCCGGCGACGGCGCGCCGATCTCGAAGTCCTGCAGCCGGTCGCTGCTGCCCTTGATGACGTAGTGCTGGGCCTGATCATCCTCTGCGAGGAAGACGGTGTCCCACTCGACGCGATGGCCGAGGGCGAACGCTTTGAATCGCCCCTTGCCGTCACGGCCATGCATCTTCTTGTGGGCACGCTGTGTAACGCGTTGCTCGCGCTTCCAGGAGCCACCCAGGTTGCCGAACGCTCGCTCTGCTTCGCTCAGGCTGATGCCGCTGCCGTTGTCGGCGACCTCGATCACCGCGGGGTTCCCGAGGTCGTTGTCGGTGATGCCGATGCGGATCCGGTCGGCGTCGGCATCCAGGGCGTTCCACACGAGTTCGGCCAGCGCGGTCACAGGCTTCCCTCGCGCAAGCGATTCAAGGTGGTCGGCTTGCGCCTCAACGTGAATGAACCGAGCGCTCGTCGGCTCGGCGGTGGCGTGTTCGCTCATCGCGCTGTCCCGGGGCGGATACTGTACAAATGTACAGCACTCCTCGCCGCCCTCCAAGCTGCACTCCGGCAAGCCTCTGGGCAGCCGTAGGAATGTAACTTGGACGGCCGGCCGTGCATCCGGCTCGGCGGTCCGGTGGCGACGCCATGGCTTTGCCATCGCTCGGTCATGCCCTCGCCATGCGAGCGACAGTGCCAACGGGTGCTGATCGCCGTTGGCCAAGCCCAAGGGTGCTGAACTCGCAGAGATCGGCAGCCGCGGCAGAAGCTTATATCGAGCCGTATATGGCTCGAAATTCTCAATTGAGTGCCAAATACGGCTCAAACAGATGATTGCTCCCGCCAACCGATGTATACTGTGGCCCACTAATTACGATAGCGGGCTGTATATGGCTCAATCGGTTTCCTCCCCGCCGCTTCCGCTCGAGGTCCAACAGACCGCCACCGAGTTGGGCAAGCGCGTTCGCACAGCGCGCATCCGCCGTCGCATGAGCCAGGACGAGCTCGCCGCGGCGAGCAGCATCGGCCGCCGTACCCTCTATCGGATCGAGGCCGGCGAGCCCGGAATCGCGCTTGGCACCCTGCTGTCCGTGCTTTGGAAGCTCGGGCTGCTCGACTCCGTCAGCGGCGTGGCCAACCCCGATCAGGACGAGCACGGCAAGATCCTGGAGGAGGCTCAGCGCCCTCGGCGCGTGCGCGCGACCGCGCCCGACAACGACTTCTGATCGACAGACATGGCCAGCAACGAGCAGACCTGCTACGTCTACGTCCAGCTACCAGACACCTTCGAGTGGGTGCCTTGCGCATCGCTCAGGGTGTTGGACGTTGGCGCTGGCGCGTTCCGTGGCACCTTCACCTATGGCAGGCGCTACCTCGAGCGCTCGAACGTCATCGCGCTGGATCCGTACCACCTGCCGCTGTCGACGAAGCCGCTGCAGTTCACCAAGCTCAAGGGCATCCCAGGCGCTCTGCGCGACGCCAGCCCTGACCATTGGGGTCGACGCGTCATCCAGGCGCGACTCCATCGTGCCGAGCAAGATCTCTCCGAGGTCGACTACCTGTTGAACGGGCCTGACGATGGCGCGGGCAACCTTCGCTTCGGGCTCTCGGTGACGCCGCTCGGCCCCGCGCGCCCCTTCAATCGAACGCACCAGCTTCAGGCACTCGTTGAAGCGGCCGAGACGCTCGAAGAGAGCGGCCGCCTACCGCACGAAGTGCTCGAGCGGCTGGAGCCGGGTACCAGCATGGGCGGCGCGCGCCCAAAGGTGACCATCGAAGACGATCGCCGGATCTGGCTGGCCAAGCTGCCCGAGAAGCGCGACGCGCACAACATGCAGCGCATCGAATACGCGACGCTCGAACTCGCTAGGGCGGCCGGCCTTCATGTGTGCGCAACGCGGCTGGAGTCCGTCGGCCCTGCCGAGGCACTCATGCTGCTGCGCTTCGATCGCGAGTGGAACCCAGACGCGAACGCATACGCTCGCCACGGGCTCGTGTCCGGCTTGACGGTGCTTGATGCCGAGGACGGCTACGTCGGGCGGGAGCGCTGGTCGTACCTGCTGCTGGCCGACGAACTTCGACGCTGGTCGATCAGGCCCGACGAGGATCGTCGCGAGCTGTTCCGCCGCATGGCCTTCAACGCCATGGTCACGAACAACGATGACCACCCGCGCAACCATGCCCTGCTGCACCGTCGGGACGGCTGGCGGCTCTCACCGGCCTACGACATCGTGCCGGTCCCGCTGATCTCCCAGGAGCGGCGGGACCTAGCCCTCACGGCGGGGCGCTACGGACGTGCAGCGAGCCTCTACAACCTGCTCTCGGAGTGCGGCGCGTTCGGCCTGTCGATCGAGCAAGCGCAGGCCGACATCGACGCAATGCTGGCCGAGGTCAAAGGCTGGCGCGAGTTCTTCGCCAAGCGCAACGTCGACGCGCGCTCGATCGAGTGGCTGGAGCAGGCCATTCTGCCTCCCTCGTTCTTTCGGACCGAGCCGCTCGAGGCCGTTTGATGAAGTTCCGAAGAAGATCAGCCGGCAGAAGCGGCTCGCCTCGCGCGTTGAGAGTCTCGAAGATGACCTGAGCGTCGGCGTCTCGGTCAAGATCGATGGCAACCACCTTCAGCGCCGTCTTCAGGGCTTCGAAGCACTCCTCAAGGCGATCTGCCAACGGCTTGTCAGCGGCCAGTGGCGGCTCCGTCGAGCTTCCCTTGAAGAACCCAGCAAGACTGTCGTAGAAGAAGAAGAAGTAGGCCTCCACCATCCGAGGCCGCGGCTCAAACTTCCGCGAGTATTTCCGTCTCAGCAGTGGATGGAGCGTCTCCAGCGCATCTCGTGACCCGGCGTCAACGACGTCAATGAACTGCTGGCGGTCGCTCAGAGTAGGCCAGACTTTGTACTTCTCAACTTCCGGCTCGGCCATCCGGCCGGTGTTGACGGTGTACTTCTCGCACTCGTCGGCGAAGTCGCCCAGACCGCCGCAGCCTTCACGGCGCCCGACCCGGGCACCACCATCGCGCGCACCCCCTGGGCCACGCGCCTGCCACGGACCACTGTTGCCGCGACACGCAGGTCCTCGATGCGGCCGTTTGTGCACGATCCGATGAAGACATGCTGCACCGGTGTGCCGGCCATCTCGGCGCCGGCCGTCAGCTGCGTGTAGCGCAGCGCGCGCTCCGCGCTGCTGCGCACCGGGCCTTCCGGCAGGTCGGCCAGTTGGGGGATCCGACCGTCAACCGCAACGACCTGGTCGGGGCTGGTGCCCCAGGTGACCTGCGGACCGATGTCGCTGGCGTCGAAGCACAGCTCGGCATCGAAGCGCGCTTCCACGTCGGAATGCAGGTCGCGCCAGGCAGCCAGCGCAGCGTCGCGGTGCCCGGTGGCCAGGTCGGGCGCATGCGCCATCACGTACTCGATGGCCTGGGCGTCGGGTGCGACCAGCGCGCCCCGCGAACCCGCCTCCACCGTCATGTTGCACAGCGTGAAGCGAGCCTCGACGGACAGCTGGTCGATGGCGCTGCCGCAGTACTCGACCACGTAACCGCGTGCGCCCTGTGCGCCGATGCGGCCGATCACGGCGAGCACCAGGTCCTTGGCGGTGGTGCCGACCGGCAGGCTGCCGTCGATGCGTATGCGCATGTCCCTGGCCACCCGGTAGACCAGCGTCTGCGTGGCCAGCACATGTTCGACCTCGGTGGTGCCGATGCCGAAGCCCAGTGCGCCGAGCGCACCGTAGGTGGTGGTGTGGCTGTCCCCGCAGATCACCACCGTGCCGGGGCGGATCATCCCGAGCTCGGGTGCCACGACGTGCTCGATGCCTTGCAGGGCGTCATTGGTGTCGAACAGCGGGATGCCGAAGTGGTCGCAGTTCTTCTTGAGATTCGTGGCCTGAAGAGCCGACGCGGCATCGGCAATGACGCGGATCGCCGTCGGGTGTGTCGGGATGATGTCCGCCTCAACACTGCGCTGATCGAAGAGGCCCAAGCGGTGCGCCAACGGTCGAGGTAGCACCATCCATCGCTAACAACTCAGCATCTGCGCCCTGTTAGCTGGCTCCGCCCCTTCGCTTCCACAGCGTGGTCCTGGAGATTCCCAGTAGCTTGGCCGCCGCCCCCACGCGCCCGCCAGAAGCGCGCAGGGCCTCTTCGATCAGCTCCGCTTCCGCGCGTCGCCGGGCACCCGCAAGGGACTGCCCATCTTCGGATGTAAGCGAGACCAGTTGCAGCTCTGGAAACAGGTCGCCCGCTTCAACAGTCGAAGAAGGTCCCATTACCGCGGCACGCTGGATGCGGTTGCGCAACTCACGCACGTTGCCCGGCCAGTCGTGGCGCAGCAGGGCCTGCAGGCCCTCGGCCGACAGCAGCAGCTCGCCGCGCCCGCTGGCGGCGCTGTACTCGTGCAAGAACTGCGCGGCCAGCGGCGCGATGTCGTCGTGGCGTTCGCGCAGCGGCGGCAGCTGCACCTCCACCACCGAAAGCCGGAAGTAAAGGTCGTCGCGAAAACGCCGCTCGGCGCGCAGCGCGTTCAGGTCAGCGTTGGTGGCGGCAATCAGCCGGCCATCGAAGGCGCGGTCCTGGCGCGCACCCACCGGCCGGAAGCGGCCGTCTTGCAGCACACGCAGCAGCGCGGTTTGCAGCCGGGCGTCCAGTTCGCCGATCTCGTCAAGAAACAGCGTGCCGCCGGTAGCCTCTTCAAAAAACCCGATGTGGCGCTGCAAGGCGCCGGTGAAGGCCCCGCGTTCGTGGCCGAAGAACTGGCTTTCCAGCAGCTCGTGCGGGATGGCGCCGCAGTTCACGGCCACAAAGGGCGCCGCCGCGCGCGCCGAGTGGGCATGCACGTGGCGGGCCGCCACTTCCTTGCCCACGCCGGTTTCGCCCAGCAGCAGCACCGGCAGTTCGCTGGCCGCAGCGCGGCGCAGTTGCTCGGCCACGGCGGCCGTGGCGGGGGTGTGGCCGAAGTCGGCAGCGGCAGCGGCCCCGGCGGCGGCATCGGACGCCGTGGCCCGGCGCCGGGCCAGCCGGTGGCGTATGCGGTGCACCAGCAGGTCGGCGTCGTAGGGCTTGCTCAGGTAGTCGTCGGCACCGGCCTTGACCAGGCGCACCGCCTGGTCGATCTCGCCGAAGGCGGTGGCAAACACGATGGGTGTGTCGCCCAGCCAGGGTTGGGCACGGCGGAACAGGTCTTCGCCCGAGCCGTCGGGCAGCACGATGTCGGACAGCACGAAGTCCGGCCGCCGGCGCCGCAGCTCCACCAGGGCCTGCGCGCAGTTGTGCGCCCAGACGGGGTCGAAGCCCTCCAGCTTCAGCCGCTGCACCAGGGCGCCGCCCAGCACGGCATCGTCCTCGATCAGCAGGACGCGGGGTGGCGTGGCGGTCATGCGGGGGCGGTGGGCTGCAGCGGCAGCCGCAGTGTGATGCAGGTGCCGCTGCCGGGCTCGGACTCGATGGCCACACGCCCCTGCAGCCTTTCCACCAGGCGGATGACCACGGCCACGCCGATGCCCGGTGCGTCGGGCGCCAGCGTGCCGCGCTCGATGTCGCGGGCCAGGCTGCGGTCCAGGCCCGAGCCCTGGTCGCGCACGGTCACCCGCAGCTCCGGCCCCTGCAGCGCCGCGGCCAGCTCCACCCGGCTGCCGGGCGACGAGGCGCGCACGGCATTGAGCAGCAGGTTCAGCAGCACCTGGCGCACCTCCAGCGCGGCCACGGGCACGGTGTCGGGCAGGTCCACCGCCAGCGCCAGCTGCACCCCGCGCGAGCGGCCGTCGGCCTCGACCAGCAGGCGCAAGTCTTCCAGGTCCTGGCGGGCCAAGGGCCGCCAGTGCGGGCGCGTGCGGTAGTTTTCAAGCGTGGCGTTCACCACCTCTTCCAGCGCGCCGACGCCGCGCTCCAGGAAGTCCACCGCCTCGGCCCGCGCCTGCTCGCGGTCACCAAAGCGCCGCAGTGTGCTCAGCGCGGTGCGCATGCCGCCCAGCGGGTTGCGCACCTCGTGGGCCACGGTGGCGGTGAGCCGGCCCAGGTCGGCTTCGCGCTGCTGCTCGGCCAGGTGGCCCAGCAGAGCCTCGCGTTCGTCGCCGGCGTAGGCCATGGCGTTGAAGGCGTGCATCATGCGTTCGGCCTGCGGGTCGTCGCCGGGGATGTCGTGCGCCGGTATGGGCCGCGGCTTGCCCAGCGCGGCTTCGTACAGGTGGTGGGCCACCGTGGCCACCGGCCGCTGCACGCGGCGCACCATGAAGTAGCCGGCCACGGCACAGGCGCCGCTGAACAGCAGGTCCGACAGCAGCAGCAGGCCACGCAGCCAGCGGCGCTGCGCCGCCAGCACCGAAACGTCCAGGTGCGCGATCACGGTGCCGTAGCCGGTGGCGCCGTCCACCAGCGGGCGCCATACCCACAGGCTGTGGTCGGGCAGGCGCACCAGGCCGTCTGCAAGCAGTTGCTGCGCCGCGCCGGGAGTCGATGCGGAAGCGGTGCCGGGCTCGGCCAGCAGGGGGCGCAGGGCTTCCGGCACGGCCTGCTGCTGCACCGCCTCCCCGGCATGGGCACGCCGGGCCTCCGCACGGCTGCCGTCGCGCGCGTCCACGAAAGCCAGGCGCAGGTCCAGCACCCCGTCGTGAAAGGCCAAGGCCTGGTGCAGCGCGGCTTCGGTTGCCGCGCGGTCACCGGCCCGCACTGCCGGCAGCAGCGCGGCCGACAAGCCGTCAAGGTACACCCGGCCCAGCGTCTCCATCTGGCGGTCGGCCTGGCGGCCCATCACGTGGATGGCCACCTGGGTGGACAGCACGGCAGCCACGAAGATCATCAGCGCGGCGGCCAGCGGAAGCCGCAGCGCCACCGGCCAGTTCGACCCCATGCGCAGTGACCGCGCGGGCGTCAACGAGCGGGCCTGCTCATGGCGACGCGGCCACCACCACCAGTGGGCCGCCGCTGCCCACGCGCGCCAGTTGCAGGCCGTGCCGCGCCAACCGTGCCGCGGGTTGAACACGCCGGTCACCCACACCGTGGTCGAACCAGGCGCCCTGGGGCAGCACCAGCGCCACCCCCGGCTCCAGGCAGGCTTGTAGCAGGGCCACGGGCTCCCCTTCTTCCACCTGCACCGCAGCAGGCAGGCCGCCGCCGGCAGCGGCCTGCTCGAAGGACTGCACGACTTCCGCAAGGCGGTGCCGTGCCCGGGCGATGCGCGTGTTTCTCAACTGGGCAGCGTAGTGGGCGCCGCCTATCGGCACCGGGCCGACGCGCGACAGCAAGGGAGTATCGACGATCCCCAGGCCCAACAGCTCGGCGCCGTGTTGGCGCGCGAGCGTCAGCGCCTGGGTCAGCGCATCGTCCATGCCGGGCCCGTGGGCCAGGCCCAGCACCACCCGGTGCAGCGGCGCCTGGGCGGCCGGCGCCGGCCCGCGTTCGAAGTCGCCGCGCGGCAGCTCGCGGGCCAGCCGGTCCTCGCGCGTGCCGCCCCACAGCGGCACGCCGGCCACGTAGCCGGCACGCGCCAGCAGGTGGCCGGCGATGGGCGTGGTCAGCAGCAGGAAGACGATGGCCAGCAACACCTTGACGACCATGCCCCAACCGGGCACCGCCACCGCCACGCCCAGCAGCACCAGACCCGCGCCGACCACGCCGGCCTTGGTGGCGGCGTGCATGCGCATGAAGAAGTCCGGCAGGCGCAGCACGCCCACCGACGCGATGAGGCAGATGGCCGCACCGGCTACCAGCAGCAGCGCGGAGATGAGGGTGGTGGCCAGGCTCATGTGTCCTTCTCCTCGTCGATGGACCCGCGCTCGATGAAGGCGGCAAAGGCCACGGTGGCCAGGAAGCCGACCAGCGCCACGCCCAACGCCACGTCGATGAAGGCCTCGGAGCCGGTGATCAGCACGGCCATGCCGGTGATGGCGACGCCCAGCAGGCTCAGCATGTCCAGCGCCACCACGCGGTCGGGCCCGCCGGGGCCGCGCACGATGCGGATGCCGGCGCAGACCAGCGCGACCAGCAGCAGCAGCGAGGCCAGGGCCACGCCGGCCAGGTGCAGGGTTTCGGCAAGCGGTGTTTCGGGGTTCACGGCAGCACCTCCATGACTCTGCGCTCGAAGCCTTGCTGGATCTGCGCCACGCTGTCGTCGGATGCGTTCATCACGTGCACGTACAGCGTCGAGCGGTCGCGGCTGACATGCAGGCTGGTGGTGCCCGGGGTCAGCGTCACCATGTGGGCCAGCAGCGTGATGCCGGCTTCGCTTCTCACCGCCAGCGGCACGGCCACGATGGCCGAACGTATGGGCCGCTGCGGGTTCAGCACGGTGAGCGTCACGTCCTTGACCGACAGCGCCAGTTCACGGAAGAACAGCGCCGTCAGTTGCAGCCAGGCGAGCAGCCGGTTCATCGCTGTACCTCCGCGTGCGCCGCCGGCGGGCCGAAGACGGCGTCGATGTAGACGGACTTGTCGAGCAGCTGGTCGGCCGACCGCAGCGCGTAGTCGACAAAGGGTTCGGCCCACAGGCCGATGCTCAGCGTCACCGCGGCCAGCACCACGATGGGGGCCAGCATCAGCGCCCGCGTGCCGGGGTCGGCGCGCCAGCTGCGCAGCGCGGCCTCGGCCTTGGCGCTGGCGTCGGCAGGCGGGGCCTTCCAGAAGGCCTCGTTCCAGATCTTCACCATCGAGTACAGCGTCAACAGGCCCACGACCAGCGCGGTGGCGGCCCAGACGAGGTGCCCGGCGTCGAGGCTGGCCTTGACGACGGTGAACTTGGCCCAGAAGCCTGACAGCGGCGGCAGGCCGGCCAGCGATAGCGCCGGCACCAGGAACAGCAGCCCCAGCACCGGCAGCTGCGTGTACAGGCCGCCCAGCTCCTTGAGGTGGAAGGAGCCGCCGGCGCGCTGCATGGCGCCGGCGATGAGAAACAGGTTGGCCTTCACCACGATGTGGTGGATGACGTACAGCACCGAGCCGGCGATGGCCAGCGGCGTGGCCCGCGCCACGCCCAGCAGCATGTAGCCGATCTGGCTGATGATGTGGAACGATAGGATGCGCCGCACGTCGAAGTGGGCCGCCGCGCCCAGCACGCCGGTGACCATGGTCAGCGCCGCCACCGCGCCGATGATGGGGCCGGTGTAGCCGGCGTCGCCGTCGAACAGCAGCGTGAAGCTGCGGATGACCGCGTACACGCCCACCTTGGTCAGCAGCGCCGCGAACAGCGCCACCACCGGCACCGAGGCCGTGTGGTACGCCGCCGGCAGCCAGAAGAACAGCGGGAACACCGCCGCCTTGGCACCGAAGCACACCAGGAACATCACCGCCAGCGTGCTCACCAGGCCCTGGTTCTCCACCGTGGGCAGCACACGCGCCAGGTCGGCCATGTTCAGCGTGCCGGTCAGGCCGTAGAGAAAGGCCACCGTGATCAGGAAGAACAGCGTGGCCACCAGGTTCAGCGCCACGTACTTGATGGCGGCGTCCAGCTGCGCGCGGCCGCCGCCGCCGGCCAGCAGGCCGAAGGACGAGATCAGCATGATCTCGAACCACACGTAGAGGTTGAAGATGTCGCCGGTGAGGAAGGCGCCGGTCACGCCCAGCAGCAGGCCCTGGTACAGCGGGTGGAAGAAGGCCCGCTCGCGCGCCGGGGCGTCGCCGGCCAGGCCGAAGACGCCCACCGCCACCGCCATCAGACCGGTGATCAGCACCATGGCCGCGGCCAGCATGTCGGCGACGAAGCTGATGCCAAAGGGCGCCGCCCAGGCACCGAACTGCGTGGCCAGCACGCGGCCGTCGTGCGTGGCGGCCAGCAGTGCGATGGACGAAGCCAGCAGCCCGACGCTGGCGGCCAGGCTGACCAACCGCTGCGCCAGCGGGTGGCGCCACAGCAGGGCGCACAGCGCCACGCCCAGCAGCGGGAAGGCGATGGGCAGGGTCAGCAGCAGCGCGGCCTGGTTCATGCGCGCTCCTGCGCGACGGGCGAGGCGGCCGACGTGGCGGACACCGCGTCTTCCGGCGGCTCCGCCAGCCGCATGTCTTCGGTGTCCAGGGTGCCCAGCCGGCGGTGCGCGCCTTCAAACAACACCATGGCGAAGGCGGCCAGCGCAAACGAGATGACGATGGCCGTCAGGATCAGCGCCTGCGGCAGCGGGTTGGCGCTGTGGGCGATGGTGGCTTCGCCGGCCGCCACCAGCGGCGGCGTGGCCTGGCCCATGCGGCCGGCCACGAACAGCGCCAGGTTGGCCGCGTTGCTGAGCACCAGCAGGCCCAGCGCCAGGCGCAGCACGTTGCGCGACAGGATCAGGTAGGCACCGACGGCCACCAGCACGCCGAAGGCCAGGGCGAACAGCGGTTCCATCTCAGCGCGCCTCGCCGTCGAGGTAGAAGGACAGAAAGCCCAGCACCGAACCCACCACGGCCAGGTAGACGCCGATGTCAAACACCAGCGTGGTGCCGATGGGGAAGTGGTCCAGCAGCATCCACTGGTGGGTCAGGAAGGGCGCGCCAGAGAGCAGGCCCGGCAAGCCGGAGACCAGGGCGAACAACAGGCCCAGGCCCAGCACCGCCCCCGGCGGCACGCGCAGCAGGGCCAGCAGCGCGTGGTGGCCGCGCGGCAGCGCGTACACGGCGATGCCGGCCGCGGCGATGAGCCCGCCGACGAAGCCGCCGCCGGGTTCGTTGTGGCCGCGCAGCAGCACGTACAGCGAAAACAGCAGCGCCAGCGGCAGCACCAGCCGGCTGGAGTAGCGCAGGATCAGCGAGTTCATGCGCGCGGCTCCCTCGGGGTGTGGCGCAGCCCGGCGACCACCGCGGCGGCGGCGATGGCGGCCAGGCCCAGTACCGTGATCTCGCCCAGCGTGTCCAGCGCGCGGAAGTCCACGATGATCACGTTGACCAGGTTGCGGCCCTGGGCCTCGGGCACGCTGGCGGCGCGGAAGAAATCCGACAGGCGCGGGTCGAAGGGCTGGGCGAGCACGGCCATCAGCACCAGCGTGGCCGCCACGCCCAGTGCGACGGCGATGAGCACGTCGTGCCGGCGCTGCGGCGCCGTGCGGTAGTCGCGCTCGCGAAAGGGCATGCGGCCGACGATGGCCAGGAAGATCACCATGGCCAGCGCCTCCACCGAGAACTGCGTGAAGGCCAGGTCCGGCGCGCCCTGGAACAGGAACAGCAGCGCCACCGCAAAGCCCACCATGCCGGCCGCCACGATGCCGGTGACGAAGTTGCGCGCCACCGTCACCGCCAGCGCCGCCACCACCATCAGCACGGCGATCAGCGCCTGCGGGGCGAAGGCCTGCGACAGGTCCGGCGCCTGCCAGCCGCCGCGCCACAGCAGCGTGCCGGCGGCGGCCACGGCCAGTACCACGAACGTGCGGCCCAGGTAGATGCGCAGGCTGCCGGACTGCAGCCGCTGCGTCTGCCAGCGTGCCAGGTTGACCAGGGCGTGCAGCGCGCGGTCGTAGCCGCGGTCCGGGCCGTAGCGCGTGATGAAGCCGGCGCCACCCAACAGGCGGCGCAGCCCGTCGCGGCGTGTATAGAGGACCAGCGCGACGGTCAACGTCAAGGCGCTCAGCAGCAGCGCCGGCGTCAGGCCGTGCCACAGCGCAAGCGTGTAGTTGACGGGCATGCCCACGATGGCGCCGGCTGCCGGCACGACCAGCCCCGCACCCAGCAGGCCGGGTGCCAGGCCGAAGACCAGCCCCAGCACGGCCAGCACCATGGGCCCGGCCAGCATCGCAGGGCCTGGGTCGTGCACCTCATGCGCCGCACGCGGCGTGGCGGTGGCCGGCCCCCAGAAGCAGCGCAGCGCCACGATGGCCGCCACCACCGCCATGGCCGCCTGGGCCAGCAGGGCCACGGTGGTGAGCAGGGCCGCCGCGGGCGCGGCCAGGCCGGATTCGTACAGCAGCTCCTTGGCAGTAAAACCCAGGAAGGGCGGCAGGCCGGCCATGGACAGGCCGCCCAGCAACGCCACCGCCGCCGTCAGCGGCATGCGATGGCGCAGGCCGCCGAGCACCCGGCTGTCGCGCGTGCCGGTTTCGTGGTCGACGATGCCGGCCACCAGGAACAGGCAGGCCTTGTACAGCGCGTGCGCCACCAGCAGCGTGACCACGGCCACCGCGGCGCGCTCGCCCGGCAGGCCTACCAGCAGCGTCAGCGTGCCCAGCGTGACGATGGTTGAATAGGCCAGCAGGCGCTTCAGGTCGGTTTCGCGCAGCGCCAGCACGGCGCCGGTGGCCATGGTCAGCGCGCCGAAGCCGGTGAGCAGCGCGATCCACAGCGTGTGCTCGGAGAACACCGGGTCCAGCCGCGCCAGCAGGTACACGCCCAGCTTGACCATGGTGGCCGAATGCAGATAAGCCGACACCGGCGTGGGCGCCACCATGGCATTGGCCAGCCAGGCGTGCAACGGCGCCTGGGCCGATTTGGCGAAGGCCCCCGCGGCCACCAGCAGGATGACCGCCGGCGCAGCCGGGTGCGCCGCGATGGCCTCGCGCTGCTCGAGGATGGCGCTGATGGACCAGGTGCCGGCGATGCGGCCCAGCACGATCACGCCGGCCAGCAGCGCCAGGCCGCCGGCCACGGTGATCAGCAGGCCCTGCTGCGCGGAGCGGCGCGACTCGGCCTGCTCGGGCGAGTAACCGATCAGCAGGAACGAGGTCAGGCTGGTCAGCTCCCAGAACACCACCAGCAGCAGCAGGTCGTCGGCCAGCACCGCGCCCAGCATCGAGGCCATGAACAGAGCCAGCACGGTGAAGAAACGCGTCAGGCGCGGCTCGCCGCGCAGGTAGGCGCTGGCGTACAGGAAGACAGCGGTGCCGATGCCGGTGATCAGCAGCGCAAACGCCAAAGACAGACCGTCGAGCCGGAATGAGGCCGAGATGCCCAGACTTGGAACCCAATGCCTCGACTCCTGCATGTCGGCGCCGGCCGCAACACCAGGAGCCTGCAGAGCCATCGTGACGAACAAAAGCAGCGGCAGCAAAGCAACCAGCGCCGCAGTGCGCGGCGCGCGCAGACCACCGACCCAACCTATCAGGGGAGCGAGCGCGAATGCCGCCGCAACGCAAAGGGACAGGGACATGACGGAGAGAAAAGCAATGCCTTGATGAATGCCGCTTGAGTTGAAAGAAGCATGCCTACCCATGAGTCAGGAATCTCAGGGCGCGGCTGCCGTCTAAGTCATTGATTTGCTAGAGACTTCAGGACCGCCCAAAGAAGTGCGCACAGCCCCCTCGTTCACGCGAGTGAACAAGACGGTTCACCGTCGTTCAAAGTGCGAAACACAGTCGTCGGGCGGAGACGACGCGTACATGCGGCCGGCGTCGCTAAAGCGCTCAGTGGCGCTAGGGATCAGTGCCGACCTTTGCCAGTGACAGGAGCAGTCGAAGCAACTGGTCCGACGCCATCTTCTCCGCCCTCTTTCCTAAGCCAATCGCAGCACCTGGCCTCATTGCCCGTTCCCGTGCCCGTCCGGTACACGAAGATGGCTCTAGCGCAATGGCATCCCCGGTTCGACCGAAGTTTGACCACAACCTTCGGACAAACTGCCGCTTGCTGTCTGTCCGACCTGTGTGTTCAGCTATCGGACAGAGGAAGCCATGTCCGATCCCAGAAGCCGCATCGCCGCCGCCCTCGACACTGCCCCCGCGGGGCATGTGTGGGTTCCGGCTGACTTCACGGCGCTCGGAAGCCGGGATGCCATCGACAAGGCGCTGTAGCGCCTGGTCGCGGCGGGCACGCTGGGCCGCATCGACCGAGGGTTGTACGACCGTCCGGTGATCAACCGGCTGACCAAGCGCCCGACCGTGCCCGACTACCGGGAAGTCCTCGACGCCCTCACCCGGCGCGACGGGATTCGGATGCTGGTGGACGGCATGACGGCAGCCAATGACCTGAGCCTGACCGATGCCGTCCCGGCGCGGGTGACCATCCATACGGACACCCGCCGCCGGACCATCCAACTCGACAACCTGGTCATCGAGTTCAAGCTGACGGCCCCCAGCCGCCTGTACTGGGCAGGGCGGCCCGCCATGCGGGTCGTGCAAGCCCTGCACTGGCTCAAGGACACGCTGCCGCGCGACGGCGACGCCGTCGCCAGCCGCTTGGGTGCGATCCTGAGTGACAGCAAGAACGGCCCGGCCGTCGCCGACGATGTGCGGCAGGGCTTCGGCGTACTGCCCGCCTGGATGCAGGACTTCCTGCGCACGGTACCGGGTTTCAACCCGCAAGTGCCCGCACCCGCCGCCGTCGGCCGCCGGAACAAGAAGACGCTGGAGGTCCGGTCATGATGAACAACGACCTCAATGCCATCATCCAGGCGAGCGACGATGAACGGCGCGGCCTATTCCTGATTGCCGCGACACGGATGGGCACGGCTGTGCAAACCGTGGGAAAGGACGTCTGGGTCTGCTGGACGCTCGACGCCCTGTTCAACGGCCTGGAACCCGGCGGGCCGCGCCTGGTGTTCAAAGGCGGCATGTCACTCTCCAAGGTGTTCGGGCTGATCCCTCGCTTCTCCGAAGACATCGACATGACCGTATTCCGTGCCGACCTCGGCCAGGAAGTCGAGCCCTAAGCACTGTCTAGCCTTCGGGTGGAGTTCGCCCTGTGGATAACAACAGACGGCGAGTTCTTGGGCCAGGACTGCTAGCAAACCGTGGCTGTCCTTGCTCCGGTCCCGACGTCACGGACTCTGTGGGTCACAGAAGTTGACCCTGGTGTCGGCCGCTAGCGGGAAGCGCTTGTGTGCGGCGCCGTCCGCTTTGAACGGCAGCAGTCTGTCGAATGCCGGCAAAGCGGCGTTGGCTTTCCGTCTTGAGGTCAGATTGGTCAACCGATGGCCGTATGCGCATGCTGCAAGACCCTCAACTCGATGAGAGGCCATTCATGTGTAGCGGCGCGGGATTCGACTTCAGTGCACATTGGCGAGGCGCGCGCATCAGGCTGCGCGAGTACGCGGACGCGTCGGCGCCTGGCCCATCTTGCGATCCGAGCCCTGCTCTGCGCGCTGCTGACCCACAATGCCCGGAGGAAGCGGCAGCTCCATCTGCGCGCTCGGTGCCCTTTCTGACGTGCGTTGGTGGTTGAGCCTAAGTAGGCGGGCGAGAATCTCTTCGTCTGCCATAGCTGGCGTGTAGTCGCTCCAACCGTATGCAGCTGCAACCGACATGTCGAGGGCGTCGTGCGCCTGGGCCAACCAAGTAGGGCGCTCGTTGTAGAGGTTGGTGAGAGTCCGCTGGGCGACTTGCTTCTCGAAACCAGGCCGCGCGATCACTCGGTCCGGATACGGCGAACTCTTCATGCCGAGAGGCACGACCTCGGGCACGTGCTCGGTCCACTCGGGCGGGTTGAGCCAGAGGTCACGAAGGGCCACCAACCGAGCTGCAGCGCTAGCGATGGACTCAGCGCTGACGCGCGCATGGGCGGACAGTTGGGCTGGGATCACTGCGCCATCGGGCAAAGCCTCAGTGCACTGGTGGCCGGTATCAGCCGGTGTCAGGCCAACTGGGAAGGGGAATGTCTCGAAACAAGTCGTTGGGGTGTATCGAGGCCGATCTTCGAGTGAGGTACCCAGGCGCAGCGACCAGAGCTCGTGGAAGCGGCTATGCAGGAGACCCAGCGTGGTGTCGTCGGCGCGGGCGGTGATCACCAATTGACCGTCAACAACCAGCGGTGCGCGCTGCCAAACGAAGAGTCGATGCTTCGCGACGCGTGCCGTGGCGATGTAACGCGGGAGTTGGCGCACCGCACTTCGCAGATCTGGTGCAGAGCGCGCATGCAGCCACCAGAGCTTTCGTTCAAGGTCGTTGCGCACTGCGTCTCGCGCGGGCTTGACTGCAGTCTTCGCGTAGGCAAAGGGTATCTCGAACAATGCTGCCTCAGCCTCGGCTCTATCCACACCGAAGTCGATGATCCACATGTCGAGCGGACGCCGTGTCACGTCCAGGCCGTTTTGCCAGGGCAGGACGACCTCTGCATTGCTGCGTCCGTTTGGATTCGGCTGGCGCAGCCACACGCGCGCAAGACTGCCGCTGATGTCGAACTGCCCCTTCTTCATGCCCCCGACGAAAGTCGCCTTGCGATTCGAGAGCAGATTGCGCGCCCCGGTCAGATCGAGTGCATCGCCGCCCGTGATATTGCCGGACAGGTCCGCGTTAATGCTTTCGACCGGCATGCCGTCTATTCGAGAGCCCTGGTTGCCGCCACCAAAACCAACCAGAGATACGCGAACAGCTGCGCCATCATTCACCCAGGCCTCATCCTTCCAAGCCTCGAAAATGCGAGTCGTCTTGCAGATCCTGCTGAGCACCTCCCGATTCGCCCCGCCGCGGATCGAGTTTGTCGCCACCAGTCCCGCCATCTGAAGCTTGCCCGCCTCGATCTGGCTACGCGCCCTCTCAAACCAGAAGCACACTAGGTCGGCTCCACCGGGCACTCTCCCTTTGTAGACAGTGCGCAGCTGCTCGGTGTAGACGTCTCCCAGCTCGCTGCGCATCTTCTTATCGCCCACGAAGGGCGGATTTCCGACCACGACGTCTGCGTCAGGCCAGACCGCCGCACCTCCGGGCGCTGCTAGCAAGGCGTCTCGGCACTCGATCTGGTCGAGAGGATCAAGGATGGGGTTCTCCTTCCATCCGTAGCCGTGCTCTTTGCGCCACTTGAGCTCGCCGATCCATACGGTGGCGCGAGCCAGTTCCGCCGCGTATTCGTTGATCTCAAGTCCGAGGAGGTTCTGCGGCCCCGTCACGGAGAACTGCCGACCAAGCCCAAGCTCTTGGGCGTCGTTGTTCACCAAGTGCTCAATGTCCTTCAGCGCTTTGAGTGCGAGAAAGAGAAAGTTGCCGCTTCCACATGCTGGATCGAGGACGCGGAAGGACTGCAGCCGATCCATGAATCCGGAGTGCAGTGCCTCGGCCTTCCTAACCGCGCGGCTCCCATGTGAGCGGAGCGCCGCATGTCGCTTCTTCAACACCTCGGTCTTGCTTGGAACGCCCTTGGCTCGAACAAGCAGGACGTCTCGCTTGCTCATCAAACCGGCGATCTCGCGCTTGATGCCATCCCACTCAGCCAGGAGCGGTCGCCTGACGACCGGATCGATCAGCCGTTCGATGGTCGCCGCATCGGTGTAGTGCGCTCCTAGTTGGCTTCGCTTGGCGGGGTCTAGCCCGCGCTCAAAGAGAGTGCCGAGGATGCTGGGGTCTATGGAGGCCCACGAGGTCGCGGCGGCGCTGGTCAAGGCCTTGATCTCTTCGGGCTCCAGCAGCGGCACATCGACTGCCTTGAACAGACCGCCGTTAAACCAAGGGATCGAATCAACGCCAAAGTCATCGCCGACGCACATTGCGTTGAAGAGTTGCGTGAGGTTGCGTTGCAGGCTGGCCGGCGTCTGCCGCTTCTGAAGCACGCGTCGGAAGACATCCCCGGGCAGCACCTCGACGCTCTCGGCGAAGCAGCAGAAGATGCACTGCGTCAGGAAGTGAGCGGCACGCATGGACGGCTCACCCCGAGCCCTCAAGGACTCGGCAATGCGCGCGATTGACGCCGCCAGTTCTGCGGTGACCTGATGCGTCGTCTTCGGCGGCAAGAAGGTTCTTGGCGCCTCAAATGCGGACCGCAGCAGGTTCAGCTTCCTGGGATCCTGCAGCTCGGCGTGCGCGATGTCGAAGCACACGCTTGGATGGCCGGTGAAGTGCGTGTGGATCTGAATCGTTCTGCGATCACTGACGATCAGCAGCGGAGGGTTGTCCAACCGCATCGCGTAACGCATCAGCTGATTCAGCGCCTTTCTGAGGTCGCCGCCAGGTGCTTTGTACTCCCAGGCGAAGTGGCCTCGCTTCCAGACATCGGCGAAGCGTATGCCACCGTCAATGCCCCAAAGCCCGCGCTCGAAGCAGTAGCTGTCGGGGTCTTCCGGCTCATCAACACCCAGCAACTTGCAGAGATCGACAAAGTGCTTCTGCGCACCGGCCCGCTCGTTCAGGCGGTGAGCCGTGCCCTCTGGTCCCCACTTCCGGCTGAACTCGGCGGGCGTCATCGCTACACCGGGCGTCGCAGAGTCCCTATTGACGCGATTTTGCGTCGCCATGGTCTTCGCCATTGTTGCTCCCTCTGAGAGGAGCAACGTGATACCCGAACTGAGCAGGCGAATGTCTAGGGATCTATCCGGACACAAAGCATCTGACAGCATCAAGGGGATCCTGAGCGCCAACTAGAGCACGCTTTGGCGTCAAGGGAGTACCCGCTCCCGCGACGCAGCGGTGGCGCAGTCAAGTGACCCGCGGGATTGGGAATGGGGCCACTACTCGCAATGAGATCGAGACATGAACCAGGGATGCGTCGATGCCCTCGCCGCCATCGGAGGGGGAATGCGTCCGAAACGCGCGCGCTGTTGACGCCGCATCAACCTGCGGTCCACCAGCAGGAAGGCGCAACGCCGGAACATGACGGAGCAGAGTTCGACTGGAATCCGTGACTAGGGTGCATGCCTCGGCAACGAGCATGCTTGAGTGCCAGCGTCTCGCGCCTACGAAGCGCGGCATCTGCCGAAGCGCGCTTCGCGCGCCGCTCTTGTGGCGCCAGAATGCTTCGATCCAGCTCTGACGACGGCATACGGTATGGGAGCGAGCGTAGTTCCGCGAAGCGCCGTGGAGGGTTGCAGTCCTGAGGTGAGCGTCCGCCTGCGCGACTGCCACTTGCCGCGGGGCCACGGCCGAAGAAACGGTGGCTTTTTCATGGGTGGAGTGGCCGGACAAGGCCACGCGCGACGCCGGCATGAAGAAGATGATGGAAGACTCCCGCATGGACCCGTCCACGCCCGGCAACCCGCCCATGCCCTTCGACGGCAAGCGCATGATCTTCGGCGGTTTCGAGCAGGTGGTCGAAGTGAAGGCTTGAGCGGCGCGGCGTCGGCGCCAGCCTCTACATCCATGGTTGGGCCGCGAGCGGCCGGCGCGCGGTGCGCCCGTTGCGCCCTCAAGCCGGCGCCGCACTGCCGGCATGGCGGCGGCGCCACGCGGCCGGCGGCATGCCCACCTCGCGCCGGAATGCGCGGCTGAATGCGGTGTCGGTCTGGTAGCCCACTTCTTCGGCGATGTGCGCCAGCGGGGCATTGCTGCGTGCCAGCAAGTTGCAGGCCAGCAGCATGCGCCACTGGCCCAGGTACTGCATGGGCGTCTGGCCGACCAGCTGCAAAAAACGCTCGGCCAGCACCGACCGTGAACTGCCGGCGGTGCGCGCCAGTTCTTCCAGCGTCCAGGGCCTGGCGGGCTGGGCGTGCAAGGCGCGCAGCGCGGCACCCACGATGCGGTCGTTCACGCCGGCCAGCCAGTCGGTGCGTTCTTCAGCCTGCCCGTTCATGTAGATGCGCAGCACCTCGATGAACAGCACCTCGGCCAGCTTGGCCAGCAGGCCCTGGCCGCCGGGCCGGGGCGACCGCGCCTCGGCCAGCGCATAACGCACCGACGCTTCCAGCCACAGGCCGGCGTCGGAGCCGCGCACGCTCACCTTCAGCACCGGCGGCAGGCCGGCCAGCAGCATGCGCGCCAGGCGCGCGTCGCAGGCCAGGTAGCCGCACACCAGCCGCGTGGTGTCGCCCCCGCCGCCATAGGCCAGCAGGCGCGGCCGGCGCGCCAGCACTTCGGTCAACCGCGCGCCGGTGGCCGGCGGCAGGCCCGGCTGCGAGCTCATGCGGTGTGCGTCGCCCTGCGGGAACACCACCACGTCGCCGGCCATCAGCCGCAGCGGCGCTTCGTGGCCCAGCTGCACCCAGCACTCGCCTTCGGTGACCATGTGGAAGATCACCACCCGCTCGGCCGTGGGCTCCAGCACCGGCGCCGCCGCATCGGCAGGCGGCGCCTGGTAACACCAGGGTGCGGTGAAGCGGCCATGCAGAAAAATCGCGCCCACCAGGCGCACCACGCGCAAGGTTTGCGACAAGGCGTCCATGCGCGCCTACGCGGCCACGTCCACGTGCAGCGCCACGGGCCGCGGCTGCTCCAGCGCGCAGGTCACGGGCGAACAGGCCGCCGCCGCGGCAACCAGGGCGCGCAGGCGTTCCGCAGGCACGCCGGGCGCGGCAATGTGCACCTGCAGCGTGATGGCCAGCGGCCCCACGGCCACGGGGCTGCCGTCGGGCTCCGGAATGGCCAGCATGCCGCGCACGTCAGACCGGCTGGTGGCGCAGGCTTCCAGCAGCGTCAGCGTGATGCCTTCATGCGCCGCGGCCATGGCAATGCGCGTGACTGCGCAGGAAGCCAGGCCCGCCCGCAGCAGCCAGCCCGGCGGCACGGCGCTGGCGTCGCCCCCCAGTTCGGCCGGCATGTCGGTGGCCACCGCGTGGCCGCTGGCGCCGCGCACCGTGCTGCGCAGCCCGCCGGCCCAGTGGGCGGTGGCGGCGGCGTCGTCCTTCAAGCCGGCTTGCGGCTTGCGGCGCAGCACGGCGCCCACCCTTTCCATGGACGCGGCAATGCCTTCCAGGCTCATGGCGCTTCTCCTTGGGCTGCCCGCTGGGGCTGCCGGCCCAGGCCATTCTGCAACCGCGCCGGCCGCTTCACCAGGGGTGCGCCCGCGCCGGCGTGCCGTGGCGGACGCTGGGGCAGGAGAAGGCGACGCTGGGGCAGGACGGCCCCCCGCGCCGGCAACGACAGTGCGCTGCCGGGCCGGATGCCGGCCCCGCAAACACCCTGGAGACCCGCCATGCAAGCACCCCTGGACTACGCCGCCCTCAAGACCCGCCAGCAGGCGGCCTGGGGCACGGGCGACTACGCCGTCATAGGCACCACGCTGCAGATCGTGGGCGAGCTGCTGGCCGAGGCGGCCGACCTGAAGGCCGACGAACGGGTGCTGGACGTGGCCGCCGGCAACGGCAATGCCACGCTGGCGGCGGCCCGCCGCGGCTGCATCGTCACTTCCACCGACTATGTGGCCAGCCTGCTGGACCGCGCTGCCGAACGGGCACGCGCCGAACGCCTGGAAGTGCAGTTCCAGGCCGCGGACGCCGAGGCGCTGCCTTTTGCCGACGCAGGTTTTGACGCCGTGCTCTCCACCTTTGGCGTGATGTTCACCCCCGACCACGCAACCGCGGCCAGGGAACTGGCCCGCGTGGTGCGCCCCGGCGGTCGCATCGGCCTGGCCAACTGGACCCCCGACAGCCTGGTGGGCCGCATGTTCAAGCTGCTGGGCCGCTACGTGCCGCCGCCGCCCGGCCTGCAGCCGCCCGCCTTGTGGGGCACCGAGGCCCACCTGCGGGCCTTGTTTGGCGCCACGGCGGGGGCACTGAAGGCCACGACGCGGCAGTTTGTGTTTCGCTACCGGTCGGCGGCGCACTTTGTGGACGTCTTCCGCCAGTGGTATGGACCGGTGAACAAGGCCTTTGCCGCGCAGACGCCGGAAGGCGCCCAGGCCCTGGCCACTGAACTGACCGAGCTGCTGGTCAGCCTGAACCGTGCCGGCCCGGGCTCGCTGGTGGTGCCTTCCGACTACCTGGAGGCGGTGATCACGCGGCGCTGAGCAGGCAGGGCACGCCGCCGTGGACGAACGCCTGCAGCGCCGCATCCAGCGTTACGGCTGGGACCGCGCCGTGCACGCCTATGGACGCTACTGGCACGGCCCGCTGGCCGGCCTGCAGGCGGAGCTGCTGGCGCTGGCCGCACCTGCGCCCGGCGAAGTGGTGCTGGACGTGGCCTGCGGCCCCGGCGTGCTGAGCACGGCCGCCGCGCAGGCCGTGGGGCCTGAAGGCCAGGTGGTGGGCGCAGACCTGTCTGAAGCCATGGTGCAGGCCGCGCAGCAGCGCGCGCTGGCCATGGGCCTGGCGCAAGCCCGGTTTGTGCGCATGGACGCGCAGCAGCTGGCCTTGCCCGACGCCGACTTCGACCTGGCCTTGTGTTCACTGGGCTTGATGTACCTGCCGGACCCGGACGCCGCGCTGCGTGAACTGCAGCGCACGCTGCGGCCCGGCGGCCGCGCGGTGTTGGCCGTGTGGGGTGAACGGGCGCGCTGCGGTTGGGCGCCGCTGTTTGGCATTGTGGACGCCGAGGTGAACAGCGAAGTCTGCCCGCTGTTTTTTGCCCTGGGCCAGGGCAGCACGCTGGCCCAGCGCTGCGCGGCTGCGGGGCTGGTGCCCCGCCGGCAGCAGCGGCGCAGCGACTGGCTGGACTACGCCAACGCCGAAGAGGCCTGCGGCGCGGCATTTGCCGGCGGACCGGTGGCGCTGGCTTGGTCACGTTTTGATTCCGCCGTGCGTGAACGTGTGCAGCAGCGTTACCTGCAGGCGCTGCAGCCCTGGCAGACCAGCCAGGGCGGCTACCGCCTGCCGGCCGAGTACATGCTGGTGGTGGCGCAGCGCCCTGCTACAGCCCGGCGTGGTTTACCAGCGTAGCCCGCTGGCAAGACGCCGTCCTGCCCGTTCATCGGATCGGTACAGCTGATCTCGCGCGCCCGCAGCTGCAGCAGGCGGCGGAGGTCCGGCGCCGCGCCGGGCGTGGCGGACGCCTGCAGCACCAGGTAAAGACGGTCGCCCAGGAGTTTGGGCTCGGTCAACTGGTTCGCCCGAACTGGGAGCGGTTCTCCTTCCAACGCTGCCCAGGCCCCCAGGTCCGTTCGATCACTTTGCGGGCGCAGTCGTCGCTCATGACGAAGGTCGCCAAGTGCCCAGTATCGGCAAGGACTGGCGTTCAAGCCGCGAGCACGAGTGTCTCCGTTCGGCGTTCAACGCCCGAACCGCGTCAATTCCGGCAGACCCGATCGCCATCGGCAACCCTCAACCCGCCACCCCCTGCGCCCGAATCCACCCACGCAAGTCCTCCGCCCTCCACACCGTCACCCCTGGCGACAACTTGACCGGCGCTGGAAAAGTCTTTGCCCTCACCCGCCGCCAAAGCGTTGACTTGGAGATGGGAACCAGCTTCAGCACCTGCGGCTGACGCACAAACCCCGTCTCCGGCAAAGCTGCCAGACCAGGCCCATTGGCCACCGACGCCTCTCCAGGCGCTACAGAGACAATTGATGAGTTCGACATCATTCGACCTTGCTGCGGCCGGCGCCGCCCGGGTACGTGACCCACTCGGTCGCAGCCCCGCTAGGTCAGACTCGCGGGGCCGATAGGAACGTGCAGGCGCGTCGTCGCACCACCGACGTTCCAACAGGTGGTGCACCAGGGTTCGATCAGACGAGACCGCGCACGCGGCGCAGCATCAAGCGCAAGGCACGGCCCGGAAGGGCCGCAGCAGCAAGGGGCAGGTATCGACTGCGACGCCGCCGGCCGGCGGATGAGGGCGGCCTGGAAGGCACCCCAGCAGAACCCTAGTTCCCCGCATCACCCCGGTCAACCCGGCGAGCCGCATTCGCACAGCCTCCGAGCCCATTGACCATGGCAGCTCACACCGGATCAGTGCGGCACAGAGCGTCTCCGAACGGCTCGGCCTGCTCCGGCTCGATCACCTCCGCGACCAGCACGGTGGCTTCCACCCCTTCCAAGCTAGCAGCCTCGGTCGCCTCGCCCTCCACGGCGGCAGGCAACTCCCCGCCGCCCGCCACCGGCGCACCCTGCCCGCCCCCTGCCCCCCGCGCCCCAGGCCCTGCCAGCGCATTCATGCGCCGCCTCAGGCCCGTCGCCAGGTTCCGGGTGCCGTTGGCCACGTCGCGCACCTGGCGCTTCAAGGTGGCACGCTGCAGGTCCACCTCCTGCGCACTCAGCACCTCGTGGATCTCCAGGGTCTGCAGCAGCGGCATCAGCTGGTCCAGCTTGCCCAGCACCTCCAGATAGCGCCTGCCACTGGAAGACAGCACCCCCACGTCCACATCCAGCGGCACGGTGTCGTAGGTCGCCACCGACGTGATGCCATGCGCCTTGAACAAGGCCTCGGCCGCATCGATGGCCTGGTTCAGCTTCTCCGCCACGGCCTCCATCTGGCTGCGTATGGCGGTTTCGATCCTGGCCACGTCCTCGTGGTCCAGCCGCGTGCGCGCGATGACCGAGATGAAGTGCGCGTTCAGCTGCTGCGTGTTGAACAGCCGCACGAAGAACCGCTTGCCCTCGGCACTGGTGAACCGGGCGCGCACCTTCACGCTGGCGGCCTCGATGCGGCGGAAGTCGGCCTGGGTCTCCTTGGCCAGGATGCGCGCGTTCACGCCCCCTTCGTCGACCTTGACGATCTGTATCTCCGACATGTGGCAACTCCGCAGTGGAGGGTTGGCGCTGCGTGGCCCCCATGCTCCCTGCCACCTAGTCCAGCAGCCACGCGCATTCGGGGCCGCTTGCAGGGCAATTCGTCATCGACCGTCGGCAGCGGCTCCCAGGCGCTTGACGCGCCCGCGCGCCCTGCGCTACCTTGAAACCCAGCAGCAGCTGGCCCTGCATCCCACACGGCGAGCCCTGGAGACCCCGCGCACCGGCCCCCGGCCGGGCCCGCCCCAGCGCTGACGACCACCCCGCTCGTCGCGCAGCCCACCCCGGGCAGGCTTTCGAGGCAGGGCCCCTGCGCCCTCCCCCGAAAACCTTCCCCTGATCGGCCACTGGCGCCGATCCCCGCGGCCCCGGCCGCCGTCCCCAGCCAGTCCCAGAGCACCCAACGCCGCCCGGTCGGCGTCCCATCCACCCTCCGGGGGCCCACGCCCCCTCGAACGGGTGCGCTCGCCTCCCCTCTTCAGGAGGCAGCCATGCCCCAGCCCACCCCCGGCCTCAGTTCCGGCCTCAGTTCAGGCCCCATTTCCGGCCTGATATCCAGTACCCATGCCACCGCCTCAGCCCGAGGCGACGCGCCCTTCCCCGGCGCCGCCACAGCGGCCCTGTCGGCCCTCTCAGCCCTCTCAACCGCCCAGGCGCCCCAAGCCGCCCTAAGCGGCGATCACACCGAAGACGACACCCCCGTCGAGTGGTCCGAAAGCGACGTCGTGCTCCTGCACTGGCGCCTGCTGCTCGAAGTGCGGCGCCTCGCCGACCCGGCCACGCCGCTGGAAGAGAAGTACGACACCCTGCGCTGGGTCTTCACCGAGCGCGCCAAGGAGCACAGGCCGTTCTCGTTCGTGAACTGCCTGCGCGTGGTGGGCAACAGCCCCTTGTCGCCCATCCCCTACTGCGGGCGCCTGGACGCCGAAGAGCTGCGAGACCACGTCCGGCACCACGTCAGGGCGTGGCTGGGCGACACCGTGGCCCGCTACCCGCCCTGGGTGCGCGAAGCCATCGCCACCCAACCTGCCTGGGTCGAGGCCAACCTGGCCCGCAACCCCCAGTGGATCAACGAGCAACTCAAGCGCATGTCGGCCCAGGGCGACCTGTTTGCCTGAAGCCCCTGCCTTCCCTGCCCCGGAGCCGCCCCCATCCGTTGGGTGCGCGCTCCCAGCCACACGAGGAACCCCATGTCCCACGCCACCCCCGTCGCAGCACCCGGCACAGCCGCGGCCTGCGCCCAAACCGTCTAGGGGCCGCCATGCACCACCCCGTGCATGCCCCCGAGCCCGAGCTCACCCTCTACGCCGTGCGCAGCGTCGACGACCTCGAAGGCCTGGTCAAGGAAAGCGAGGTCGTCACCGGCCTGGCCTGCCGCACCTTTGTCGTCGCCGGCGCCGACCGGCTGTTCTACCAGCTGTGCCAGCACAGGAAAGGCTTCGAGGTCCAGCGCCTGGACATCAGCGGCCGGGTCCTGCACTCGCAGCACCTGCTGGGTTTCGAGCTTGCGGAGCACAGCCTGGCCGAGGCGCTGCAGGCCGGCCAGCTGTTCGTCGCACCGCTCCAGGCGGCGTAGCGGCGCCCTTACCCCATGGAGAACACCATGAACGATGACGCGTACGCCGCCCGCATCGAGCGGGCCAAGGCCCGCGCCCACGGACGCTGGACCGAAATCCTGGCCCGGCTGGGCGTGGACGAGCGCATCCTGCGCAAGCTCAACCTGCCCTGCCCGCAATGCGGCGGCACCGACCGCTTCCAGTACACCGACAAGTTCGGCGAAGGCAACTACCACTGCCGCCACTGCGGTCCGGGCGGCGGTTTCAAGCTGCTCCAGGCCGTCAAGGGCATCGACTTCGGCACCGCATTGCGCGAGGTCGAAGCCTGCGTGGGCAGCGACCCGCCGGTGCACGCCACCCCGGGGGCCGAACCGCCGGCCGAGCGCATGAAGAAGCTGGCCCAGAAGATCTGGGACGAAGCCCGCCCGGTCGTCGCCGGCGACGAGGTCGACCGCTACCTGCGCGGCCGAAGCATTGCGTTGACGGCGTTTCCGAAGGTGCTGCGGCTGCACCCCAGCCTGGGCTACTTCGAGAAGGACGGCGCCGGCAAGTCGCGCAAGCTGGCCGAGTACCCGGCCATGCTCGCCTGCATCCAGGGCCCCGACGGCAGCCCCGTCACGCTGCACCGCACCTACCTGGGTGAGGGCTGCAAGGCGGCCATGCCGGACGCCAAGAAGGTGCTGTCCGGCGGCATCAACGGCGCGGCCGTCCGGCTCTACGAGCCCGGGCCCGAGCTGGCCGTCACCGAAGGCATAGAGACGGCCCTGGCCGTTCACCTGGCCACCGACAAGCCCGTCTGGGCCGGCCTCAGCGCCGGCAACCTGGAGAGGCTGTGGCTGCCACCCCAAGTGCGCCGCGTCTGCATCTACGCCGACAACGACGCCGATGCCGACTTCGACGGCCAGGCCTTCGCCTACGCCTTGGCCCGCCGCCTGAAAAAGCAAGAGCGCCAAACCGGCCCGCGTCAGGTGCACGTGTTCCTGCCCCGCAACGCCGGCGCCGACTGGGCCGACGTCTGGAGCACGCGCATGGAAGGCATGGCCCAGGGCGCCGTGTAGCGGCCCGCAAGCGCCCGACCAACACCGTCAACCCTGGCTGCTGAGCCGCCAGGCCGCGCCCACGGTGCGGCGAAACCAGCACGAGCCCGACGCACCGCTGGTGCGTCCAGTCCGGGACCGGCCCGCCGGTCCCTCTTCGACCCTGGCGGGGTGTTGCTCCCCGCGGGGCACCGGCACGCCGCTTCTTCTCGCTACCCAAGGAGCAAGTCATGAAGACCGGAAGAACCCTGGTGAGCCTGGCGCAGGAACTGCAGCGCCAGCTCACCTCCAAGAAGGACCTGGTGGTCTCGTCCTCGCTGCTGCGGCACACCACCGACGAGGGCGGCCGCACACGTCTCGTGATCGACGAAGGCCCGGGCCCGGTGACCTACGGTGTCACGGAGCTGGCGCGACGCCAGCTGGCCGACAAGCTGAAGATCCCCTTCAGCTACTTCGAGCGCATGCGCACCGAGCATCCCGATCTGCTGGACCGCAACGTGAACACCTGGCTGCAGACGGACGGCGAGCGCCGCATGGTGCGCACGCTCGACGGCCAGGTCCGCGCCGTGTTGTCCGAGCGCTACCGCCGGCTGGACAACTTCGACCTCGCCGAGAGCGTGCTGCCGGTGCTGCAGCAGCTGCCGGAGGTGCGTTTTGAGTCGGTGGAGCTGACCGAGACGCGCATGTACCTCAAGTGCGTGACGCCGCGCCTGAGCCACGAGATGGCGCCGGGCGACCTGGTACAGGCCGGCGTGGTGGTGAGCAACTCGGAGACCGGCCAGGGCAGCCTGTCGGTGCAGCCGCTGCTGTACCGGCTGGTGTGCCGCAACGGCCTGATCGCCGCCGACAGCTCGCTGCGCAAGACCCACCTGGGCCGCGCGCTGGGAACCGACGACGAGGCCTTGACCGTGTTCCGGGACGACACCGTGCGCGCCGACGACCGGGCCTTCTTTCTGAAGGTCCGCGACGTGGTGCAGGCGGCGGTCACGGAGACCACCTTCCGCCAGGCGGCCTACAAGCTGCAGCGCACGATGAACATCCCGCTCATCGGCCATCCGGCCAGGACGGTGGAGGTGCTGGCCCAGCGCTACACCCTGAACGAAGGCGAACGGGCCGGCGTGCTGCGCCACCTGATCGCGCAAGGCGAGTTGTCCGGCTACGGCCTGGTCAACGCGGTCACGCACTTCTCGCAGGACGTGGACGACTACGACCGGGCCACCGAGCTCGAGAGCCTGGGCGGCAAGCTCATCGAACTGCCGGCAGCCGACTGGAAGGCACTCGCGGAAGCGAGCTGATCGCCGCAGGGCGGCCAAAGCAGCAACCTCAGCCCCAACTGCACCCCCGGAGCACGCTCCGGGGGTTGCTCCCTACCCCCGCCTGAACCGCGTCACGCTCAGCACCCCGAACACCTTGCCCAGCACCCGCAGGCCCATGCGGGCCGCCGCCGCCTCGTCCTCCAGCCGGTGTTCACGGTAGCCCGGCTGCTCGCACTTCAGCGTCAGCTCCGCTCCGAGCCCGGTCTCCACACGGCGCACCAGCGTCCGGCCGGCCAGCTCCAGCAGGTAGATCCCGCTGCCCCGCACCTGCCGCAGCCCCCGGTCCACAAACATCACGTCGCCGTCCCGGATCGTCACCGCCATCTCGTCGCCCCTCATGCGCACCGCATCGCTGTCCGCGCACTCGCAGCGCATGCTATGAAAAATCTCCCGGGCCCACGAAGTCTCGTCGCCGACTGAAGCTGACGCCTCCTCCAATCCGGCGGGCGGCGCGAGGTTCAACAACGCATCGCTGCTGCAGCCCAGGCCGGCGCACAGCCGCATGAACGACTCCAGGTCCGGCAGGCCCGGGCTCTCCTCGTCGAACCAGCGCCGCACCGTCTGTGGCGCCCGCGCGGTGATCGAGGCCGCATAGGCCTGGCGCGCTGCCGCCGGGATGCCCGCGCGGTTCAGGGCCGCGACCAGGCGGCCTCGGAACAGGGCCTGCAGGTCCTGCGTCTGGACCTGGGGCGCGCCGGGCAGGCCTGGCTGACGTGGGGCCGGAGGGTTCATGCATGCGTGGGTGCCTGGCGGCGGCACATGGAGTCTGCGGGCGACGCCCGGGCCGGGTGATCTTTCCGCAGGAGGGTCGCTTCGCACCAGGCGGATGGGCCTCGCGGCGCCGGGCTTTCCGCATTCGGGTCCGGATGCCTGCCATTGCCGGTGGCAAAGCAGCAGCCAGGCGCAGGCAGCAGCAAATGCTGTTGAAGGACGTGGCGGCCTGAACATATGCTGGCCCTCAACGACATCCCGCCCAGGCATCGAGAGCGCCAGGCGCTCCGGGCAACGGGCGCACCGTTGACACCGAACCGGACACCAGGGGGCCGACCATGACGCTGCTGCAGCAGACCGACGTGATGTCCACCAACCTTCACATGCTCAGCGCCATCCGCCTGGGCCTGGAGCGGGACCGCGTCGGCACCAGTTGTCGCTTCTCGCTGGACGCCACGCTCGCCGAACAACTGGGCGCCCTGGGCCAGGGGCAGCTGATGGCCCTGGTGACGCACGTCGGCCAGAACACGCTGTTTCTGCCGCGGCCCGACCTCCTGGCGCTGCTGCACCTGCCCACCGAGCTGGCCGGGCCCCTGGCCGCGGTGCGCCGGCTGCGGACTGCGCCGCCGGCAGCCCGCGGCGGGTGAGAAACAGCCGTGTCCACACGCTCGGAGCGGCAGATTCGCCAGCTCCGGCTGGCCCAGGCCTGCTGCGACCTCGGGGCGCGCTCCCGCACCATCCACTTCATCACCGGGCTGCCGCCCGGAGAGCTGCAGCGCCTGTTCTTCACCGAGCCGCGGTTTTCTCGGCGGGGCCGGGCGCCCGACTCTCCGGAGTGGTACCACGGCGCCAACCTCCTGCACCGCGCTGAAGCATCCATCCTGGCGGCCGTCTACCGGCGCCTGAGGTCGAACGGCTTCACTGCGGCCGACAGCCTGCTGGCCGCCTACAGGCACTACCAGGCGCTGTGCCAGGCGCCCTACCGCATCAGCTTCGACAGGGGCTTCGACCTGGCTTCGCATGTGGACGGCATCTGGGTGGCGAGCACCATCTCGCTGTCCGTCGTGCCCTGCCAGGCCTGCGCCAGCGAACACCTGGCCGCCGTGGGCCGCCTGGCTGCTGCCTGCGAGCACTGCCCGTTTTGCAGGCTGCTCCAGCGCTACCCGCAGGACAGGCGCCTGCAGAACTCCTTCCCATCCCGCTCCGTGCGCGAAGCGCTGGACCTCCAGCCCGTGATCACCGCCATCGTGCAGGCCCCGGACGACAGCCGCCCAGCCGACGACGAAGTCCGCCCCTCACACCGGCCAATGTTCGGAGACGCTGCCCGAACCGAACTCAAGAATGGGACTTCCTGAGATGAGTTCTCGCCGTGGACCTCTCGTCGACCCCAGCGCCCCATGGCGCCACCGACCCGGGTTTTCCTGCATCGCCGGCCGCTGAACTGCTGGCACAGAACACGGACCTCATCGCGCGCCTCAAGACCTGCTACGGCGCCGACAGCGAGACCTTCGCGCACGAGATCCTGCGGGTGGTGGAGCGTTACGCCGCCTTCGTGCACCTGCTGCCGGCCACGGCGGACAACTTCTTCAATGCCCCGGGCGGTCTGTTCCGCCTGGGGCTGGAGACCGGCTTCTTTGCCCTGCAGGGCACCGACGGTCACATCCTGCACGGCCAGGCCACGATCTCCGCCCGCCGGCAACTCGAACCCCGCTGGCGCCTGGCCACCTTCATCGCCGGCCTGTGCGCCGAGAGCCACCGCGTCTTCAGCCACATGCGGGTGGCCGACGCCGCCGGGCGGCCCTGGCCCGGCTACCTGGGACCGCTGGCCGACTGGCTGGCGGCCAGCGGCGCCCACCGCTACTACCTGCGCTGGCGCCCGCGTGCGGTGGAGTGCCGCCCGCTGGGCGTCTTTGCCCTGCCGCACATCGTGCCGGCCACGCTGATGCAGCACCTGGCCGCGGACAACGAAGTAGTCGTGCCGCAGCTGATGGCCAGCGTCGCCGGGCTGGCGAGCTACAGGGACCACAACGTGCTCGACGACCTGGTCCGGCGCTCGCTCGCCCTGGTGGTCGACCGCCACCTCAGCGCCAGGGCAGACCGCTACGGCCGGCCTCAATTCGGCTCGCACCTGGAACGCTACCTCGTCGACGCACTGCGCCGGCTCGCTGCCACCGACCCGGGCTGGGAGCCCAACCAGGAGAAGTCGCGCCTCTGGTTCGCACGCGACGGCATGTTCTTGCTGTGGCCCGCAGCAGCCCACGCGATATGCCGCGTCCTGGAAGGCGATCAGCTGCCAGGCATCCCGAAATCCCCCGAGACCCTGCTGGAGGTCCTGCTCGCGGCCGGCGTCGTGACGGCACGCGATGCCGCAGACCTCTGCTGGCCCATCCAGCCCCCAGGTGCCAAGGCACCGCTCCAGGCCGTGCGCCTGGCGACCCCGGCCATCCTGTTCAACAGCCTGGAGCCTTTGCCCGCACCGCTGCCCGGGGATCTCGTCGTGGACTCCGACACAACCGGGCCCCATACGCACCAACCCTCGCACCAGCCAGCACACCAACCCTCGCACCAACCCGCTCCACAGCCCGCTCCGCCACCGCCCGGAACGCAGCTGCCCCTTCTCCCAGCCGCCGACGCCCCACCCTTGCAGCCGGCCGAGCACAGCCACCCCGTCGAGCCCGACATCGGCCGCGACGCCCCGCTCCCCGAGCCTCCTCGTTTGGCCCTAAAAGCGCCCATGCGGCTGAACCCCCTGGTGCGTTCCGCCCTGGAAGGCATCGTCGCGACGCTCAACGTCGGCGCGGGTCCGCCGCAGTGCTGCACCGTCGCCGACGGGCTCTTTGTGCCGCTGGATCAGCTGGAGCGGCGCGGGGTATCCGCCGCCTCAGCCATTCGGGCACTGTCCGAGCTGGGCCTGCTTGCCGCAGCCAACCCGCCTGCCAAGGGGCCGCCGACGCGCTCGCGAGATTTCGGCGGCACGGCCACCGTGGGCGTCGTCATCCGCCCGGACGTGGTCGAGGGCTTCGACCCCCGCGCCTTCGCTCTAGCACCGCCGCCCGAGGAATGAGGTGCCGATGCGCCCCTACGAGATGCCGTGGCGACGCGCTACGGAAGCGTATGCCGCGGCGGCCTGGGCCTTGGCCGCGGCCTACTTCTTGATCGTCGGCGCCCGCTCGGCGCTGCCGTCCGCCGTCGCCTGGCCACTGGCGGCAGTCTGCCTGGCCATGACCTGCCGGCGTGCCTTGCAGGCTATGCGCCTGCTACAGCTCCGGGCCTCGCTAGGTGGCCATGGCGTGGAGGTGATGAGCACGGACCGCTTTGCACGGTGGTGCAGCAACCCGGCGGATGTCTTCCTCGGCTTTGGATTCGAGTGGCAGCCCGTGCATTCGCAGCGGCTCTACGAATTGGCGAAGATCGACCGTCGTGGCCTGGCCGTGCCCTCCCCCCTCCGGCGCCTGCTGGGACCGAGCAGCCCCCAGCCGGACGCCGAGATCGGCCTGTCCTACATCCACGGCGTGGAGCCCAAGGAAGTGCCGCTGTACCGGCCGCTGCAGAACTTCGAGGGCGGTACCCTGCTGGTCGGCACGACCCAGTCCGGTAAAGGCGTGGCCCTGGCCTGCCTGGCGACCCAGGCCGTGCGCCGCGGCGACGTGGTGATCGTCATCGACCCCAAGAACAGCCGGCGCCTCAAACAGGTCATAAAACGCGCCTGCGAGGACTACCGCGAGCCCGGCACCTTCATCGAGTTCCATCCCGCCTTCCCCGAGGCCGGCGTACGGCTCGACTTCACCTTCAACTGGCAAAAGCCCACCGAGATCGCGTCTCGCATCCAGTCGGTGATGCCGCCGGACACGGCCGGGGCGTTCTCGGCTTTCGGCTGGGATGCCGTCAACGTCGTCGTGCAAGGCCTGGTGGAGATCGAGGAGCGCCCGAACCTGGCCAAGCTCATCCGCTACATCGAAGGCGGCATAGAGCCGGTCCTCGAGGCGTCCCTGCGCCGCTACTACGACCGGACGCTGGGCACAGCCTGGCGAGACCTGCCGGAGATGAAGAAGCTGCTGCAGGAGGCCGCGCGCGGCGGCGTCAAACGCCCCTCAGAAGCCTCCACCACCGACCTGGTGGCCTTTGTCGGCTACTACGAGCGCCATGTGGCCCAGTCTCAGCGGAGCAAAGTCATAGACGCCCAGGTACGCACCTACCGGCACAACCGCGAGCACTACCAGAAGATCACTGCCAACCTGCTGCCCATCCTGTCCATGCTGACCTCGGGCGACCTGGGCCGCAGCCTGTCCCCCGACCCGTTCGATGCCGACGACCTGCGGCCGATCATGAACTTCGAGAAGGTGGAGCGGGCCGGACACGTGCTCTACATGTGCCTGGACGCGCTGCCCGATCCGTCGGTGGCCTCCGCCATAGGCGCGCTGGCGCTGGCCGACCTGGCCGCACGCGCCGGCATGCGCTACAACCTGGGCGGCTACCGACGCATCTCGCTGTTTGTGGACGAGGTGTCCAACGTGATCAACCAGCCGCTGATCGAGATCCTCAACAAGGGAGCCGAGGGCGGCATCTTCACGACCTGCGCCATGCAGACCCTGGCCGACCTGGCCAGGCGCCTGGGCAGCGAGGCCGCCGCCCGCATGGCGCTGGGCAACCTGAACAACCTGATTGCCCTGCGCTCCAAGGACAGGCCGACCCAGGACTTTGTGGTCGAGACCTTCGGCAAGACCGCCATCCACTCGGTCCGCGTCGGGCTCAGCCACGGCGCAGATACCCACCTGGGTGACTTCTCCGCCGGCTACTCCGCCCAGATCTCGGAGAACCTGGAGGAAGCGGTGCCCGCCGACGTGCTGGGCAAGCTGCCGAACTTGCAGTACTTCGCGTCGGTCTCCGGTGGCCGGCTCATCAAGGGCCGCTTCCCCATCCTGGAGCCGAACGTCGTTCGCAAGACGCAACCGGCAGGCCGATGATCCGCGTCACGGCGATTGCCTCGCTGTCGGCGCTGCTGCTGCTGGTGCTGTACCTGCCCGCCGCGCACCCGCCCCAGCGGTTTCTGGAGCACCTGCGGGCCGAACACGAGCAATTGGCGGCAGCCTGGAACCCTGCCACGGCCGATCGTGTCCTCGCCAGGGCACTGGGCGCCCATGCGTCCGCCGGACAGTTCGCCCCCGCCGTGACGCCAGCGGACGCGTCATCGACGACAACACTGAACTCGGCCGTTGGGGACGAGATGGCAGCCGTGAACGCCCGACTGTTTAACAGCCCCTACTTTCGATCCGTGGATGCGCTTTTGATGCTCGCGACCTACCGGCTCTTCGCGCTGCTGGCGTGGCTGCCGTGGCTGGCCGCCTTCTGCCTGGCGGCGTGGATTGACGCGGCCGTGGTCCGCCGGACCAAGACCCAACAGGTCGCCCACCACAGCCCTGAAGCCTTCGGTGCATGTACCGTCGGTGTCGTCGTCCTGGCCTGCGGGACCCTGGTGGCCTTGGTGCTCCCCACGACGCTGCCGGGGCTGCTGTTGCCGATCATTCCGATCTGCATGGCGGCGCTCGTAGCAGGGGCGCTGCGGAACTTTCATGCACGAGGCCATTGAGCCCTGTTCGCTGGCTCACAGGGAGTGCCGGACTGCGAAGTAAGTCTGGAGGCAGTTGCGCTGCGCGAAGCGTCGCAGACCGTTGGCAAGCCCGTTCACGTTGAGCGCCCGAGGCGGGTACTCAACATCGCGGCAAGTGCTGCCGCTGACGTCGCCGACTGGCACGTCAGCATCCGCACGAGGAGCGACGGTGCAATTCGAACTCTCGCCACAAAGAGTCCGTCAAAGGGCTCTCAGACGACCTTGCAAGCCACCCACCGAGCTCAAGGTCGCAGACTCCCCCGCTGCTTCGTCCGCTCGCGCAGGTTGCGCCCACTTCGGACTGCAGACCCAACACTTGCCCTCACAGCAAAACCGTTCTTAGGGCCGTTCGTGCCGAAGTTCTTCTAGATGCCGCAAGGATTCCAGCTGAATGCGCTATTGCAAGACTGGAATTGCGAGCCTCGTCCGGGCGAGGGAGCGGCTGGGCCCCAAGGGCCGCAGTCTGGTGCTGGGCCCGACTCCCGGCCCAAGCCTGCAAATGTCGCGCCCTTGAACTGGCTGGTAGCCAACATCAGACTGGCTGCGGTTCCCGGGTTTTGCCAGACCAATGTCGGCGCTCTTCCCAAGCTGCCACTCACGAGTCGGCCGAGCGCTTGACAGCTTCGATCAGAAAGCGGCCGCTCTTCCGCAGTATTGATGAAGAGCGCCAGCTTCTTGACGCTCAAGACGTCGGACGATAGTTGTTTTGGCCCGTGTAGGAAGGCTTTCGACCCGTGGCGGACTAGGCTTCGTAGGATTCCGCGCCCCGCAGCGGTCGTTCATGTCAGGAAACTGACTGTCATCCAGAACCGTCGCCAAATGCCACAGCTCTCGGAGTGATTGCAGCAACATCCAAGGCTTGCGGCCGCGTGGGCTCACGCCTTCAGGAGCCCATGGCGCACGCCACGAAGCGGTATACGGGGGACGAGTTTGGCTGGACCCGTGCGCTACTATTCGTTAAGAACTAATGGTCAAGCGACGCTCGCCCTCCTCTACGGATAGGCAGTGCAAAGCATACAAGGAGGATGGACGAGATGCCCACGGAAAGCGCTGCGCTCCCAAGGACGATTCCCGCGCTCTTCGGCTCCCTGAATGCGAGCCCTCATCCTCTGGTTGTGGACATGCACAACTCTGCCTACACGGCACTTGAACGCAAATTCACGTTCGTGTCATTCGGAGTTGCAAGTCTTTCTGACGCACTTCTAGCCATCAAGGCCCTTGGAGTGCGTGGTGTCAGTGTGTCCATGCCGTTCAAAGTCCAGATCATGAAGTACATGGACCGCTTGTCACCAGAAGCAGCAGCAATTGGCGCAGTCAACACGGTAGTCAACGACGGCGGTTCGCTGTTCGGAACAAACACGGACTACTGCGGCGCTCATGCTGCAATGTCCGAATCCGGCATGGGACGTGGTGCGCGAGTAGCGATTCTAGGTGCAGGCGGTGCGGCGAGAGCGGTCGCATATGGGGTCAAGGCAGCAGGTGCTTCAGCAGTCGTCTTCTCGCGAAACGCAACGGGCGGGCAGACCCTGGCCGATCAACTCGCAGTTGCCTTTGGGGGACGTATCGACGAGTGTCGACCCAAAGACTTTGATCTTGTTGTCAACGCTACACCAGTCGGTGCCACGCAGACAGATCCGAGCGTGATAGACCCGCTCACACTGAACCCAAGTTCGGCGGTCATGGACATTGCCGCACTCTCCGGTGACAGCGCGCTGCTACGAACTGCAAGATCACTGGGCTGCTTGGCAGTTGACGGACGACGAATGCTCTTGCACCAAGCTGCACGCCAAGTCGAACTGTTTACTGGCAATGCCGCGCCGCTCGAGGAGATGGAGGCGGCTCTGCGGAGATATCAAGCCGAGCCGGCGAAAACAGAAGGCAATCAGACCTTGTAGGAGGCAAGTATGTCGAACGCCATGACAACAATTGGCAAGATGCGGCGTCTGAGTCGCATGTTGCAACGGCAAGCGGGACGATTACTAATAGCCCCTATCGATGATAGTCTACTTGCGGGGCCAGTAGGCGATCTAGAAGACATCTCGAAGATTCGCGACCAACTGTGTATTCTCCGTCCCACTGCTGTTGTTGGCTTTGAAGGGACTCTGCGACTTTGGGCGAAACAAGGCGCCGACGTACCCTTTTTTCTCAATGTCACGGCCAGCGTGACTGGCAGTCATCATGTGAGGAAAGTAAAAGTCGGAACAGTGGCACACGCTGTTCGCCTCGGCGCTGATGGTATAGCAGCACACATGAACATTTCTTCCAGGTGCGAACCAGAAATGATTCAGCAGGTCGCCGATATCTCACGCGAATGCACTGACCTTGGGATGCCACTTCTGGTCATGGCCTATCTTCGCAGGGAAGGAACTGACGGCGACGACAATTATATAAAGTTTGCAGAGAGCAGCCCGGCGGAGTACGCGAGACGCGTTGCCCATGCCGGCCGGGTAGCACAAGAACTAGGCGCCGATATCCTGAAACTCAACTACCACGGACATCCTAGCCACTTCGACATAGTTTCGAACTCGCTAAAGGACACATTGCTAACGGTAGCAGGAGGACCGTTCGAACCCGACTCAGAGAAGTTTCTGGAGAGGATTCGTGCCTTGGTCGCTCATGGTGCAGATGGAATGTCGATTGGACGAAATCTATATATGGCCGACGATCGTGAGCAGAGATTCAATGCCTTGCTTGGCATCTTGCCGCCTCTGGTCCCGGGAGGTTAAGCATGAGCGGCGAGACAAACTGGGATCGCTGGCAGACATGGGAGTTGGTTAGCCCTCCATCAAGACCGTCTGCGCGCCACCTGGCCTTCTGTAAACGCCACTTACTCAGCATCGATCGAGATCGACCCGTCGCGGTTTTGGGAAGCACGATAGAGTATCGAATCCTCCTTGGCCGGTTAGGCTTCAAGTCAGTTTACGTGATTGACAAGTCGGCTGACTTCAAGGGCAGGAGTGATCAGTTTCTACCGAAAGAATTCCTACACCGCGAGCAATTTGTACACGCCAATTGGATCGATGCCTTGGACAGGCAGAGGTCGCAGTTCGCATGCATACTTTCCGACTTGACCATTGGAAATTTAGAATTCCAAGTGCAGCCGGATTATCTTGAGATAATTTCGACGGCGCTTTCTCCGGGCGGACTATTCGTCGACAAGTGGCTTCACATGGGAGGCAAGCGGTACACAATCGACTCAATAGATCGGCGGTATGCGATAAGCTCTGTCGATGTTGCCTCGGCAAATGACTTTAATTGCAGAGCGGTATTCACTTCTGAACTCGTCGACAATCTCGGACGAGTCGACGCGCGAGCAATCTATGCGGCTCTCTCTGACTGCCTGAAGTCCCACGGAGCGAGAATGATCATGACGCTGTGCGCAGAGATTGTGACACCTCCTGCTGGCATATGGTACTACGGCCCTGCAAGCCGCACGACTGCTATCGCATACGCCAAGCTGTTTCGATCAGAAGCAAAAGCGGTCGAGCCCAAAGGGAGTCCGTATTACTCGAACGCATCAATGGTTGTTTCTAAACCCGCACGAAGGAGCATGAAGTGAGCTCGACACTCTTAACATGGCTGGAATCGCTCGAGAAGAGCTGGAAGGCAAAGGACATTGATGCAGCCGTCGCACTCTTTAGATCGTGCAAAGAGTATCAAGAAGATCCGTTCCAGCCGATACTCACGACAGATGCAGAGATACGCCATATATGGCAAGGAATCACAGATCAGCGAGAGATCGAACTAAAGTTCGATATTCTCACCGAAACTCCAAAGACGTCGGTTATCCGGTGGTATGCGAAGCTTCTCGAGAGCGACGAGCGGCATCACGAGTACGATGGAATATATGTTGTCGACTTCTCGGATAACGGCGAGTGCATTTCATTCAAGCAGTGGTGGAACACGGGGCCCGTAAGCTAGTTGAGCAACCGAAACACTGTTTCGGGCCTCGGTAACAGCTCCCGCTCATTTGTCCCGTTGCAGACTCAGAAAGATCAAGCAAGACTTTAGTCAGCCGTGCAGGGTGGATTATCAATGGCGCTCTTCCGTTCAAACACTTTGCGAGATTCAAGAACGCGGCCCAGATCAGCTTGGAAACTGCGACGAGTATCGGAAGAAGATAAATCGCTTTGGCTTGCTCTGAACATAGTCTTGGCGATGCTTACAAGCCTGCTAAGTCCGTCGCTGATAGAATTACGCCCGAGCGAACAATTGCTGCTCGGGATCGTGGTCTTTGTTGCGCTTGAGATTCTTCAGTTGATATGGGTGCTGTCGCGAATAGCGCTGCATCAATCAAATGACCTCATTCACTGGACTGCCAGCCAGGAAGTCGGCGAGCGATTCCGACGAATGTCGGACGACTTTTCAATTGTTTGTCGTGACTCGCACGGACCCCGCGATCTATTTGTATCCCACCTTCTCCGCGACATCGCTCGGCTCGAGGAACGCATTCACTTGGCATCCGCAGGGAAGGAGCTTAGAGTATCTGAGGAATTTATCATCAACGTTGATGGCGTATTCGACTCTCTTGATGGTCAGCAACCACGAATAATAAGAATCTCTTGGCCGGTTCTTGACAATAAAAAGATTTTTCAGAATGTATCTGAGCGCCGATTTTTTGAAGTGCTATCAGGGAGGGCGAACTCGGGATCAGTGGAGAAGGTCAAGATTCTATTTGTGGTGCCACACGATATGGACGCGTGCGATAATTTTCGCGCCTTTGCCGCACTTGTGTCGCACCATAAAAGTTTCGAGGCTCGATGGATCGAGACCAGCACCTTTGAGGAGGTGCTCGCGGCCAATGGGCTGAATCGGTCTGAGTCCGATATGGGCATCTATGCGGATCGAATGTTATACCGAACTGAGCAATTCGAGCCGCGTCACGTTTCTGTGTACACCAAAGACTCAGCCAAGGTTGGCCTTTTTCTGCGAGTATTTGAGGAAACGTGGATGTCAGATGGAATCTCCCACTCCGTGTCAACGTTAGAGCCTCCGACGAACTTTGATCCGGCTGAGATAAAATGAGCGCCACAGCTCATAAGTATCCGATCGGGAGAATTGTTGAGTTTAACTCAGATTCCGGTACGCGCCTTCATGGTTTCTTGGTTGAGGTTCCGAAGCCGCGCGCTGTAGTAATGCATGTTCACGGAAGTCTAGGTAATTTTTATGCAAATCGCTTCCTAGCGGAACTTGGCGAGGATTTGAGGCGCTTTTCAATTGCTCTGCTCAGTGTCAATCTGCGCACGCATGACGGAATTTCGGAAGCGATAAATGATTCGAGCAGCGCTGTCGAGTATGTCGGAGGATCGATCATCGACTTCGACAGTTGCATCGAGGATATCTCCGGGGTCCTGAAGTGGACCAAGCGGGAGTTCGCCGTTCCTTCGATCCTTCAGGGCCACAGTTTAGGTTGCGACCGTGTACTGAGGTTCCTTCAGGTCACCAGAAGGTCAATTCCGTTCTCGCTTCTCTCCCCCTGCGACAGCAAGGAGATCCAACTTCGCTGGGAGGCGGCCATTTCGGCGACGGGCGTGTCCAGTGACGCACCGAGTCTCGTCTTAGAAACAGCTGTCAATGCTTCCTTTCCTATGTTACTGCCTGAGCTAACCTACGGTGTCTCAGGCGAGGGAGCGCAATGGAAGTACCCTATTCCAGTTTCCAGGGTTGCATTCAATTCAATTATGCACGGCTTCCCGGGAACGTCACTGCACTTGCGTGTGCCCTGTCAGGTAGATCCTGGCGATAGGATTGTGAATTCAGGGTACATATACATCGGCGCTGCGGACGAGATCCTAACTTGTAGCCCAGAGGAGATGGCGACTCGCCTGAGAGAATTGGTTGTGGATCCAGACATCGACATTGTCGAAGGCGGCCGTCATGATTTGTCGATATCAGGGGGCACTACCGTTTGCAGTCGGGTTAGTTCAGCCATAGATCGAATGGTTTCAGCGAGCTGAAACGTGGTGGAAAGTTGTTTTCTCTTGAGTGCGAGCATGTAACACGAGTGTGCCCCCGGTTCTGAGGTTAAGCCCACCCGGGTGCACCGCCCCGCTTCGCCCGTTCCGACGCCAGCCTGATGAACCCGATACATCGCGAGATTGCCCGGCGCTCTGCCGGCACCATTGGATCGACTGGCAGGAAGGCCATCGCGCTTCACTGCTGCAGAGCCGCCTGCCGCGAGTGACTGAACCTGGCCGATAGTTGTAGTCGGCAAAGGCGCCAACTAGGAGCCGTCGACTCGACGGCTTCGAACAACTGCGTCATCAGACTTGGTGGGGTCAGTTCAGCGGCAAACACCGCGACTGACGAGAACCGGCTTTGGGACTAACGACTCGATGTCAGCTTGCGGCCATGAGCTGCCTCTCACGACAGGCAGCTTCCAGACTGGGCCCCACAATTTTGCCGATGCGACAACGTTCAGTTCATCGTATGGTCGGCATCCTGCAACTGCCCCTTGGCTCGAGAGCCTGTGTGCGCTGCAGCAGCATCTCGCAGACAATGGCACCTCTGGAGGACGGGCGATATGGGCTTCATCAAGACTGTGTGGCGCGGTGACGCCGGCTTGGCCACGACGTACTGGTTCTGGGGCCTCATTGTCGGACTGCTCATCGCCGCAGGCGGCTTCGCAGTAGGATCCGCGGAATCAGTGTTCCTCGGTGTACTCTATATTGCCTTTGTTGTGCTATACAGCATCTGGGTATCCGTTGGTGTTTGGCGAAGTGCCGGTAAGTACCAGGGCAAGCGAGTTTGGGCAACGCTGGCACGATTCGGCGTGATAGTCGGCGCCGTCCGTTCGGTGTTCGAAGTTGGCCCGCTTCTGGTACATAGTTTTTCCTAGCGCGCCGCGATGGCATACGCGGCAGTCTTCGTCTCGTACTCAAGCGCCGACCGAGACCGCGTCCTCGATATTGACCAACGCCTAGTGCGTCACGGCATCGCGACCTGGATCGATAAGAACCAAATCCCCGGCGGCGCGACTTGGACCACCGAGCTCGTGCGGGCGATCAGCCGCTGCAAGGTGGTCCTGCTGATGGCGTCGGCAAGTGCGTTCACGAGCAAGAACGTCGAGCGCGAGATCGGCATTGCCGGCGAAGCTGGCAAGATCATCATTCCGGTGTTCCTGGATCTCGGCCTGCAGATCCCCGAGACTTTTCGCTTCTGGCTCGTGTCGACCCACTATGTCGACGCCTCGGGGCCGGTACAGGACTGGTTCCTGCGCCTGGCCGAGTCCTTGGATCCGCACCTGCCGGACAAGGCCGAGCCGGGCACCAATATCCGCGTCGAAGGGGCCAATCCCGCGGACCACGTGCCAGCGCCTGCGCTAGTGGCGCACCTTGCCGATCGCGCGGCGCAAGAACGCCAGATCCTGATCGAGCTTGAGATGCACACCTCATCGAAGCCGCAGCGGCCGCTGGTGCTGGTCGTTCACGGCGAGCGCTTGCAATGCCCCGACGGCTTCGTCACGCGGCTGTGCAAGCACACGCTGCCGCAGCACCTGAAGCGCTTGCGAATGTCAGACCAGCTGGAATGGCATCACATCCAATGGCCTGCCGGCGAATCCGAACTCGGCGAAGACGTGCCCCAGCGCACGGGCGCATACCGCGTCGACATCAATCTCGCGCTGGAACTCGGCCCCTCGAGCACCACCGCCGTGCTTGCCAACTCGATCGAGAATCGCCGCCGTCCGGTGGTCTTCTCGAGCCTGATCGAAGGCAACGAGTGGTCGCTGCGCGAGTTGCCGCTGGTGCGCAAGGTGCTTCAGTTCTGGGGTGATTTTCCGGACACCAACCGGTCCCAGCTGGTCGTCGTCTGCCTGGTCATCGTGCTGTCCAGTCAGCGCGCCAATCCTCTGGGCCGCTGGTTGAAGCTTGGCCTTCGCAAGACCGCGCCGCAGGACAGTCTGCAGGCGCTGAAGGCTGCCGATCAGCGGGTCGGCGTAGTGGTCCTGCCGGAGCTGGCCGACGTCACGCAGTCCGATCTCGAGCATTGGGTCCGGCAGTACCTGAAGGACGAAGACCTCGAAGAGGCGCTGACGCGCCTGCGCGATTACCTGCGCAGCGCCGGCATCCGTCCGGGAGATACATTGCCGATGGGCAAGCTGCTGCCGGTACTGCGCCGCATGCTGGCACTGCCTGTTAGCACCTGAAGGAGTCCACGTGACCGGACCGACCATGCTGTACCGCGAGGACCCGCCGTCCACGCGGCCCGCACCGCAGGATCTGCCACCGCCGATCTTCGACAGCACGGCCGCGCCCGAGGGGTATCTGCCCGATCAGGGGTTGGTCGACGCCGTCAACGTGGCGCTGATCCTGCGCCAGCCGCTACTGGTGACGGGAGAGCCGGGCACTGGCAAGAGCCAGCTAGCGCACAGCGTGGCCTACCAACTGGGCCTGGCGCCGCCGATCCTGTTCGAAACCAAATCGACGGCGGTCGCACGCGACCTGTTTTATTCGTTCGACAACGTCGGCCGCTTTCGGGCGGCACAGATCCAGAACAAGCACGACGACCCGCGCCAGTTCATCACCTACAACGCGCTGGGCCTGGCGATCCTGTTGGCAGCCGACCGCGCCACCGTGGCCGACTACCTTCCCGAATCGTTCGTTCACGACGGGCCACGCAGGTCCGTCGTGCTCGTCGACGAAGTGGACAAGGCTCCGCGGGATTTCCCGAACGACATCCTGAACGAGCTTGACCGGTTCTATTTTAAGGTGCCGGAGCTGGGCGGAATCACGATCGCCGCGCGCTCCGAGTACCGACCCATCGTCGTCATGACGAGCAACTCCGAGAAGAGTCTGCCGGACGCCTTCCTGCGCCGCTGCGTCTTCTACAACATTCCCTTTCCTGACGACATCCGCCTCGAGCACATCATTCTGAATCGTCTCGGCGAGCGGCTGCAATCGGGGCAGCCGATGTTGAAGGACGCGATCACTTTCGTCGGCACGTTGCGCGCGGAAGATGCCGCGCTGCGAAAGAGGCCGGGGACAGCGGAACTGCTCAACTGGGTGCTGGCCATGCTGCAGTTCGGGTGCGAACCTGACAGGGCACTCAAGGAGCAGGCGGGGCCGGCGGCGAGGTCACTTTCAGCCTTGTCCAAGATCTCGGAGGATCAGGCCGCCATCCTCGAGATGTTCAAGCGGTGGCTCTATCGCTGACAGCCCTTGCTGCGCACCGACCTGCTCCCGGCCTTCTTCGCGGACTTGCGCTCGAGCGGCTTCGGCGTCGGGCCGCGAGAGCAGGAACGCGTCTTCACACTGCTGCTCCATCTGCAAGCCACTGGCGCGATGCCGCAGAGCTCGCGGCGGCTGGCCAGCATGCTGGCGCCGCTGCTGTGCACGAACGCCGAACAGCAGCTTGAGTTCGATCGCCGATTTGGCAGCTACTTTGGTGTCTGGTCGACGCTGCAGCCGCAGCCGTCGGTCGACCCCACGGCCGCGGCATCGTCGCAGAAAAGCCCGGCGCCGCGCGACCCTTCCTTATGGGGCGCGATGACGGCGGCCGAGCAGCGTGTGCTTCGGCGCCTGGCCGTGATGTTCGCGCTGTGCTTCGTGCTCTCGTACCTGCTGCCCTACGCGCTGATCGTTGCCGGCGTGCTTGCGACGCCGGTGGAGATCTCGCAAGGCCAGCCCCGGCGGCAGGCGGAGCCGCCGCAAGACAGGGGTATCGAACAAAGTGCGCCGCCGCGACCGCCGCGACCGCCGCTCACGGAGACGCTACCCAAGCATCTGCTCGGCGCGCCCGGCGCCGCGTGGCGGGCATTGTCGGAGACGCTGCGGGCGTGGTTGCTGTTCGCCGTCTTCCCGTTGTTCGTGGCCGCCGCGTACTGGGTCGCGGCGCCTGCACGTCCGTTCTCGGCTTTCCTGTCGAGGCGGCAAATCAGCCACGCACCGGAGATGGTGCGGCTGCTACTGCGCAGTGCTCACACCACGCCGTTTCGGCTGGATGCCGTCTACAAGGCCGTGCAACAGCTGCGGCGGCCGCGGTGGATCGATTCCGACGACCTCTCTGTCGATGCCACGCTGGAGCGGACGATCGCCAGCGGCGGGCTCTTCACCCCCGTTCGCGCGCCCCGCCGGGTGGCACCGGAGTACCTGATGCTGGTCGATCGGCGCAGCAGCGACGACCATGTCGCCGGCCACGCCGATGCGCTGCTCGCCGAGTTTCGGCGCGCGATCGTGTACGTCGACTGCTATTCGTTCAACGGCGATCCTCGCCGGGTATCGCTGAGCACCCGGGTGCCGTCGCTGAGCCTGGACGAGCTGGCCTCGCGACATCCGGAGCACCGGCTGATCCTGGTGACGTCCGGCGAAGGACTCTTCGATCCAGTGACCGGCGCGCTCTTCGAATGGGCTCGCACGTTCGCGAGGTTCCAGGCAGGCGTGATGCTGACCCCCGTGCCGCGCGAACTCTGGGGCCATCGCGAGGAAGCGATCTTCTCCGAGCTGAAGGTTCCGGTGCTGCCGCTGACGCCGCAGTCGCTGCCGCGGCTGGCGGAGATTCTGGTCGGACCTTCCACCGTCGAAGGGCGCAAGCCGCCGACCTCGGCGGTCGGCACCGATGCCGAACTGAGCGCGCTGCACGCGATTCTCGAAGACCGACCGATTCGATGGATCGACGACAGCCGGCCGGAGCCGCAGGCCGAGGATGCGCTGATGCAGCGGCTGCGCGCAGCCTTGAGTCCGAGCCTGCTGCACTGGATGCAGGCCGTGGCCGCCTATCCGGCACTGAGCTATCCGCTCACGTTGCACCTCGGGCAAATCACCGGCGAGGGGCATCCGGGCGCTGCACCGCGTTCCGACGGCACGGTTCTCTTCGCGCTGCCGTGGTTTAGGCGCGGGCGCTTGCCGCTGTGGCTTCGCAGGCGCCTGATCGCCGAAACCAAGCCAGCGGATTTCGAGCGCATCCGCGGCGCGCTCGGCAGCCTCTTGCTGACGCACCTGGCCAGTTCTGGCAAGACGATCGGCGCGGATATCGGAACCAGCCGCGCGATGCCGCCGCGGGATCGGGCCGTGCTCGAGCGCATGGAGGCGCGCCTGCGCGACCCGGTCCTGATCGAATACCTTTCCAGCCGGCAGCGCGATCCGACGCGGCTGAAGGTTCCGCGCCTGCTGGCCCGCATCGTCGCCCACGGGGGCTGGCTGCACAACCTGCTATCGAAGGCCGACTTGGAGGAGATCGAGGCGGCAGCCGAGGTGCTCGCCGAGAACGTGCGCCAACTTGATATCCAGCGCGCGGAGATCTCAACCACCGACAACGGCGACTGGACCTATGACCTCTACACCGTCGAAGCCCTGCTCGACACGGGCGGCGCGACGCGCGAACTGGGCCACGGCTGCCGCATCCATCTGCCCGCCGGCGAAGATTCGGGCCATCTACTGGATGAATTCAGCGCCACCATCTACCTCAAGCGCCGGCGTCTCGCCCGCAGTCTGGCACTCACTAACCTACTACTGGTGACCATTCTCGGCATCGTCTTCTACAGCGACGAGCAAGCCTTCGCCGCGTTCGGACTGCTCGGCGTAGCGGTGCTGGCGGCTATGGCGTGGCTGCTGCTGCCGTTCTGGCTCACGCAGCGGATCCTGGTGATGCCGCTGACAAAGCGATTCCATCACTTCCCCTCAATCGTCGCCCGCTCGCACCCCGACGGCTCGCCGCCGCAAGTCGTCGAGATTCGTAAATCGTCTCGTCCGCCGCTCTAGAGCAGGCGACGATTGCTTGCGCCGACAGAATTCGGTCCGCCGGGAGGTGCTGACGACACTTGGGCGTCGTGCCCGTCAGTACGTCGATCTGCTCGATCTGGCCGTTCACCGTGTGCCCGTAGCAGCGGTTGCCCGGCATTGAGCGTATGCCTACCACCTGGCGTTCTTTGGCCATGCACGCCACCTCCGAGGCATGCGGCGCGTAAGGCCTGTTCTTGGAGTCGCGGCGCTGCTCAAACGGGCGCTAGGCGTTGCAGGCCTTGGCCTTCAGAGCTGCCCCCGATCTCACCGGCCTTGCGTTGCCCGCCGCAGTGTTTCGTTCGATCCTGGTCCGCGTCCCGGTGCCTGTGCGCAGAAGCCGAACGTCAGCTCTGCGGCAACGAAATCGGGAGAGCGGATGTCTCCTGAGGGTCGCATCCGTGAGTAGCAGACCGAACATGGCGGTCGCTCAGTCGCAGTCAGGCATGTCGCAGTGCCCGGCAACGAGTCGCTAAGCACCGGCTTCCCAGATCAAACCTTGGTATTGACCCAACCGCCATCCCACCCAATGATCCAGCGATGTCAGCCCCCCTCCCACCCTTCGATGGCCCCCTGGCGCCACCCGAAGTCACGCTGGAGATGGCCCAACTGCGAGCCGCCCTGGACTTCAGCATTCCCCGCAAGCGCCCACTTGGGCGCAACCTCCTGATCGGCACCTGGAACCTGAAGAACTTCGGCTCCCTCACCGAAAAATGGCTGGCCGATGCCTCAGACAACCCCAAGCGGGACTTTCGTGGGCTGTGGGCGGTGGCCGAGATCGTGTCGCGCTTCGACGTCGTGGCGCTTCAGGAGGTCACCGGCGACCTGCGTGCCCTGCGCACGCTGATGAAAACGCTCGGGCCGACCTGGCGATTCCTGATGACGGACATCAACAGTGGCAGCAAGGGAGCCGGCAAACGCATGGCCTACCTGTTCGACGCCTCCCGCGCCGAGCTCTCCGGCTTGGCTGGCGAGGTGGTGGTGCCGCCCGAGTGGCTGTCCGAGATCGCGCCCGACGCCCTGCGCGAGCAGTTTGCGCGTTCACCCTATGCGGTGAGTTTCCAGGCCGGCGACACGACCGTCATCCTGGTCACCATGCACGTGCTGTACGGCAACCGGCCCGGGGATCGGATCCCGGAACTCACCGCCATCGCCCGCTGGATGGCCAACTGGGCGAAGCAAACGCACCGCTGGCACCACAACCTGATGCTGCTGGGCGACTTCAACATCGACCGGTTGGGCGACCCGCTCTATCAGGCTTTCACATCGACGGGGCTGGCGGTGCCAGAAGCCCTGCACACGGTTCGACGCTCCATCTTCGCGGATCCCGCCCAGCCCACCCTCAACAAGTTCTACGACCAGATCGCCTGGTTCAACCAGGGGCCGGCCCAGCTCCTCAACATGAGCCTGCTGAGTGCGGGTGGCTTCGACTTCGTCGAGCACCTGTACCGCGATGTCGGGATGAACAAGGCGCAGATGCAGTACCGGGTGTCAGATCACTACCCACTGTGGGTGGAGTTCGGGCGCTAGTCGTCGTCGAACCACCTACGTTGCGGCACTGCCCGTCCGATGCGCCGAGTCCGGGGGCGATGTGCGCAGCGCCGCAACGGCATCGACGACCGCCCTGCACTCCTCGACACTGAACCAGACGATGCGGCACTTAAAAACCGGCATCCTCAGCCTCGCAGCCAGCCACTCGTAGGCCTCGCTCCTGCTCATCTCGCCCTGATGCCACAGCGGAGCGAACGCCTGGTGCGCAGCACGCCGCGCATCGCGCAGGGCTTCATCGGCCAGGGGCCCCAGCGGTGCCGATCCGTCCCCACCCTCGTGGCAGCCCACCCAAGCGTCGCAAGGCCAGCAGACCCAGAACCGTCGTTCGTGCAGGTCCACGCGGTCCGGGTACACCTCCCTGCCGGTGAACAGCCCTGCCGGCTGGCCACAGTAGGCACAGTCCAGCCGGCGACTGGTCTCGATGGGCTCGGGTTCAGGCACCGGGTCTCCAGCCCTCTCGCGCGCCTTGACGAGGTAGGCCAGCATGCTTGTCGTACCGGCGCCCTGCTCATCGCTATCGACCGCCGTCCAGGCCTGGGTCGCAGGCCAGAAGTCGACGGCGCCGTCCAGCCGCAGGCGCTGCCCGCCGTCCAGCGGCACCATGCTGCCCTTGCTGTGGGCCTCCAGTTGCAGTTGTTGCTCGGCCACAGCACTCGGTTTGCGGCTGGCGGCTGAGGGCAAGGTCTTGCTCCTGCCTAGGCGGCGAGCTGGTGCTCGTAGTACGGCCGCTCCCGGTCGTCCAGGATGTCGTACAGGGCCTGCAGGTTGCGCGGATCAGGGTTGAGCCAGGCATCCACGTTCTCGGGCCGGATGGGAATGATGCAGCGGTCGTGACCCGCGGCCGCCACTTCTTCAGGCGGCTCGTCGGTGATGGCCGCGAAGGACAGCAGTTCCGGCTCCGACGATCCAGGCGGCGGCGTCCACCGCGACCACAGGCAGGCCACCAGCATGTCCTGCACCGGCCTGGGCCGGAACTCCAGGACCACGTTCTCGGGTTTCTCGCCGGGGCGCAGTTCACGCCCTTCCATGTGGTGCCGGCTCACGTTCTCGTAGAACGCGTTGACGATCATCACGCCGTGCGTGTAGCCGAACTGCTTGCGCCAGAACTTCTCCAGGTTGTCGCGGCGCGCGTTGTAGGTCCCGTTGAACTGGACGTCGTAGGAAGCGGGCTTGCCCTCGGGCCGGCACTGGTAGCGCATAGGCAGCACCAGTTTCTGGCCGTCCTGCACCACCATGACCGGCGCGTACACCAGCGGAAAAATCCGCGAGTCCCGGGCCAGCAGTTCTGTCCGCCGCAGGTCCTCCAGATCCAGCCTGGCCTTGCTGATCTTCGAGGTGGCGATGCGGACGTCTTCGGTGGCAGCTTTCGTGACCCTGGTGGTCAGCTTGCGCTCGGCCTCCACCAGGCGCTTGCGCTGCGTGAACAGCACCTGTTCGAACTTCAGGGCCTGCGCCGCGCGGTGCTCCTGGATCAGCGCATGGATCTCCTGCTCCTGGGGGCTGGAGGGCTGGGCGAACATCTCCTCCATGGCCTTGGGAATCTTCACGTCGCCGAACTTCTTGCGGCGGTAGAAGAGATCGACGAACTGCCTGATCGACAGCGTGGCGCCAAAGAGCCTGACAAAAGTCCGGTAGTCAGCGCGGATCTGGGCCGAGTAACACACGCAGGGCTCCACGAGGCGAGGCAATCGCCGCAGTGTAGGAGCGAGCCAGCGCGCTCCGCACGAGAGATCTGCACGGCCATCGGCACCAGGGGTTGGAGGGTTCTCGACAACGCGTCAGCCGAATGATACTGTATGAATATACAGTTCTCGAACCCCTGCTCCCATGTCGATCGCCCCCCTGCCGCTGGCCGCCGTGCCGGCCGCCGGCCCCTTCCGCGCTGCCGCACCCCTGCTGCCGCCGCATGTCGAGCAGGCCATGTGGCGGGGCGATCAACTGGGCGCACCCGCACACGCTGCCGTGCCCTCCGGATGGGCGAGACTGAACGACGAGTTGCCCGGTGGCGGCTGGCCCTGCCGGTCGATCACGGAGTTGCTGACGGCACAGCCGTCGGTGCTCGAGTGGCGGGTGCTGGGGCCGGCGCTGCGCGGCGTCGTGAGCGATGGCGGGCAGCTGGTCGTCGTGGCACCGCCCCGCCACCCCTACCTGCCGGGGCTGAGCCACGACGGTTTCGACGAGCGGCGCTTCGTGTGGGTGCAGGCGGACGGTCCTGCGGAGCGGCTGTGGGTCACCGAACAGCTGATCAAGTCAAACGCCTGCGGTGCGATCGTCGCCTGGCTGCCGCAGGCGCGGCAGGAGCAGCTGCGGCGTCTGCAAGTCTGCGCGCAGGGCTCGCCTTCCCTGGTGTTCGTGTGCCGGCCGGAGTCCGCCCGGCACGAGGCCTCGGCCGCCCCACTGCGCGTGCAGGCGGGTTTCGGGGTCGACTGGGAACTGCAGGTGCAGATCCTCAAGCGCAAGGGCCCGCCCTGCGACCAGGTGCTGCGGCTGCCTTCGGTTCCCGGCGGCCTGGCCTCCGTCATCACGCCACGCCTGCGCACGCCCAGCCGTCTCCTGTCCCGCGAGGTGCCCGCCGATGCTGTGGGCCGCATTGCTGTTCTCCCGGTCGAGCGACGGCGCGCCACCAGCCGCTGACGTGCTGGCCGGATCCGCGACCTGGGCCCTGCAGTTCACCCCCCGTGTCGCGCTGATCGAAGAGGCCGTCGTCATGGAGCTGCAAGCCAGCCTGCGCCTGTTCGGCGGCCGCCGGGCGCTGCGCGACCGGGTGCTCGGCGATGCGCTGGACATCGGCGCCACGGCCCTGGCCTGGGCCCCCAACAGCACGGCCGCCATCGCCCTGGCACGCGCCGGCGTCGACAGCGGCTTCCGGCGCCCCCTGGCCGAGGTGCTGGACGAGTTGCCCATGGACACCTTGTCGGCCACCCACCCGCACCGGGTGACCCTGCTGCAGCTGGGCTGCCGGACCCTGGGCGACCTGCGCCGGCTGCCGCGGGGCGGCGTCAGCCGGCGGTTCGGCAAGGACGTCCTGGCCGCCGTCGACCAGGCCTATGGCCTGCGGCCCGAGGCGCACAAGTGGTTCGCCGTCCCGGAGACCTTCACTTCACGGCTGGAACTCCCGTCGCGCGTGGAAACCGCGCCCGCCCTGCTGTTCGGCGCACGGCGCCTGCTGGTGCAACTGGGCGGCTGGCTGGCGGCCCGCCACGCGGGCATCACGACCTTCACGCTGCGCTGGGCGCACGACGCGATGCGGCCCAGGGACGTCGGCGACGGCTCGGAGATCACCATCCGCACCGCACAGCCCATGCGCGACGTCGAGCACCTGTGCCGCCTGCTGGCCGAGCACCTGGCCCGCGTCCAGCTGCTGGCCCCGGCGGGTGAGCTGTTTCTGGAGGCCGTGGACGTGGTCCCGCTCGACCAGGCCAGCGGTTCGCTGCTGCCCGACGCCCACGAGCAGGGCGAGTCGCTGGCCCTGGTGCTGGAGCGCCTCGCGGCCCGGCTGGGGCCCGACCGGGTATTGCGGCCGGTGCTGGTCGAAGACCACCGGCTCGAATGGGCCCAGCACTGGCAGCCTGCCCCGCAGGCCCTGCCGCGCAAGCGCCCGCGCACCCCCTCCCTGCCCCAGCCCACCTTCGTGCTGCCGCAGCCCTTGCGCCTGGCCGTGCGCGCCAACCGGCCGCTCTACCAGGGGCCACTGCATCTGCTGGCCGGCCCCCACCGCATAGAAGGCGGCTGGTGGCACCGCGTCGAGCGTGCAGGTGAGCAGGCCACCGCGCAGGTCTCGCGCGACTACTGGGTAGCCCTGAGCCAGCACGCCGGCGTGCTCTGGATCTACCAGGAGCGCCTGGCCGATGACGAAGCGGCCTGGTACCTGCACGGCAGCTTTGCGTGACGCTGCGCGATGTCCCCGCTGCCCCACTACGCCGAACTCCGGTGTCTGAGCAACTTCTCCTTCCTGCGCGGCGCGAGCTGGCCCGAGGAACTGGTGGCCCGCGCCAAGGCCCTGGGCTACAGCGCCCTGGCCATCACCGACGAGTGCTCCATGGCCGGTGTCGTCCGTGCGCACGTGGCGGCCAAGGAGCAAGGGCTCAAGCTGCTCATAGGCAGCCAGTTCCGCGTGGGCGGCAGCTCCCCCTTCACGCTGATCGCGCTGGCCTGCCACCGCGAGGGATACGGCAACCTCTGCGAGTTCATCACCCGGCTGCGGCGGCGCTCGGAAAAAGGCAGCTACCGGCTGGTGCTCGAGGACATCGACCCCTTCGAGCTGGACGGCTGCCTGGTGCTCGCCTCGCCAGACCACGGCAGCAGCCCCGAGCAGCTGCTGGCCATCGCACGCTGGCTGCTCGGCGGCTTCATGGGCCGGTGCTGGCTGGCGGTGGAGCTGGATCGGTCGCTGGCCGACGAGATGTGGCTGCACCAGCTGCGCGAGGCCAGCGCCCTGTCGGCGATCCCGCTCGTGGCCAGCGGCGACGTGCACATGCACCTGCGGTCCCGCAAGGCCTTGCAGGACGTGCTGACGGCGACGCGGGTCGGCAAGCCGCTGACGGCCTGCGGCAGCGAGCTGCAGCTCAACGCCGAGCGGCATCTGCGCACCCGGTTGCGGCTGGCGCAGGCTTTCCCCGCAGAGCTGCTCGAGGAAACCCTGCGCGTGGCCGAGCGCTGCCACTTCTCGCTCGACGAACTTCGCTACCAGTACCCCGACGAGGTGGTCCCGGCGGGCGAGACGCCGGCGTCCTACCTTCGCAGGCTCACCTACGAAGGCGCCGGGCGGCGCTGGCCACAAGGCATCTCCGCCAAGGTGCACGCACAGATAGAGCACGAGCTGGCGCTGATCGCCGAGCTGCAGTACGACCACTACTTTCTGACGGTGGCCGACATCGTGCGCTTCGCGCGCTCCCAGAACATCCTGTGCCAGGGCCGGGGCAGCGCCGCCAACTCGGTGGTCTGCTACTGCATAGGCGTGACCGAGGTGGACCCGGCGCGCATGGCCGTGCTCTTCGAACGCTTCATCAGCAAGGAGCGCAACGAGCCGCCGGACATCGACATCGACTTCGAGCACCAGCGGCGCGAAGAGGTCATCCAGTACCTCTACGCCAAGTACGGCCGCGAGCGTGCCGCACTCACGGCGGTGGTCATCTCCTACCGCCCGAAGAGCGCCTTTCGCGACGTGGGCAAGGCGCTGGGTTTTGCCCCGGAAACCCTGGACAAGGTCGCCGGCAACTTCACCTGGTGGGACGGGCGCGAGCTCATGGCCGAGCGCCTGGCCGAGGTGGGGCTGGACATCAACGACCTGGCCGTGCGGCAGCTGATGTCACTGACCGGCGACCTGCTGGGGTTTCCTCGCCACATGTCGCAGCATCCGGGCGGCTTCGTGCTGACGCGCGGTCCCTTGTCGCGCATGGTGCCCATCGAGAACGCCGCGATGGAGGACCGCACCATCGTCGAGTGGGACAAGGACGACCTCGATGCCCTGGGCCTGCTCAAGGTCGACGTGCTGGCGCTGGGCATGCTGTCGGCGATACGGCGCTGCCTGGAACTCGTGGGCCGGCGCAAGGGCCATGTCTTCGAGATGCAGGACATTCCGCCCGAGGACGTCGCCACCTACGACATGATCTGCAAGGCCGACACGGTGGGCGTCTTCCAGATCGAGAGCCGCGCGCAGATGTCCATGCTGCCCAGGCTCAGGCCCCGGTGTTTCTACGACCTGGTGATCGAGGTCGCGATCGTGCGGCCCGGGCCCATTCAGGGGCAGATGGTGCACCCCTACCTCAACCGCCGGCAGGGCAAGGAGCCGGTGGTGTTTCCCAGCGAGGCGCTGCGCGAGGCGCTGGGGCGCACCCTGGGCGTGCCCATCTTCCAGGAGCAGGTGATGCAGGTGGCGATCCTGGCGGCCGGCTTCACGCCGGGCGAAGCCGACCAGCTGCGCCGCTCCATGGCCGCCTGGAAGCGCAAGGGCGGCCTGGGCAAGTACTACGACAAGATCGTGGGCGGCATGACCGCACGCGGCTACGACGAATCCTTCGCGAAGGCCATCTTCGAGCAGATCAAGGGTTTCAGCGAATACGGCTTCCCGGAAAGCCACGCGGCAAGTTTTGCATTGCTGGTCTATGCCTCGTGCTGGCTGAAGTGCCACCACCCGGCGGAGTTTCTGGCGGCGATGCTCAACTCCCAGCCGCTGGGCTTCTACTCGTCATCGCAGCTGGTGCAGGACGCACGACGTCACCAGGTCGCCGTCAGGCCGCCGGACGTGATGCACAGCGACTACGAATCGACGCTGGAGAACCTGCCCGACCAGCCCGCGGTGCGGCTCGGTCTGCACCTGGTCACCGGGCTCAAGCAGGCGGCCGCCCAAAGCATCACTTCGGCGCGGCGTCACGCTCCTTTTGATTCGGCCGAGGACCTGGCGCGGCGCGCCGACCTGGACCAGCACGAGATGCGGCTGCTGGCCGGTGCCGATGCGCTGATGAGCTTGTCGGGGCATCGGCGGCAGCAGGTCTGGGAGGCCTCGGCCTTGAAGCGGCCGCCGCAGTTGTTGAAGGAGGCGCCGGTGGACGAGGCCTTCCTCGAACTGGAGGCCGCGCCGGAAGGCGAGGAGATCGTGCACGACTACGCCACCCTGGGCCTGACGCTGCGTCGCCATCCCCTGGCCTTGCTGAGGCGTCAGTTGAGCCAGCGCCGGCTGGCCTCGGCCGCGGACCTGGAGCGGGCGCCGAATGGGCGCCTGGTGCGCTACGCAGGGATCGTGACGCTGCGCCAGCAGCCGGAAACGGCAAACGGGACCATCTTCATGAGCCTGGAGGACGAGACCGGGGTGGTGCAGGTGATCGTCTGGCGCTCACTGCGCGAGCGGCAACGCCCCGAGGTACTGCGGTCCCGGCTGCTGGCGGTGTACGGAACCTGGCAGCGGGAGGGCGACGTCAAGAACCTGATCGCCGGGCGGCTGGAGGACCTGACGGCGCTGCTGGGAGAACTGGCGACGGCATCGAGGGATTTTCACTAAGTAGCGATGTCGCCACCGCCGTCGGCGGTAGCCGCCGAGGTCGACCGCCGGGCAGGATCCGGCTCCTTCGACTCGGCCACCTCGATCCGACCGCAGGCATCAACCCGGAAACTCACGTCATTCGAGGCGGCCGGGTACATCAGCAAGGCAGAGGAGTCAAAGAGCCCAGCGCCGGACGGCCGCTGAACCTTGGCGAGCCAGGGGTATGCCTTTGCAAAGGCACGGCCGACAGCCAACTCGATGCATCGAGTGCGAATCAACGGACCTCCACTACCGAGCAACAAACCGACTTGATGCCCCTGGTGCAGTTTCGTAGGATCTTCGCGACACACTTGACCTGCATGTTGAGATCCCGGGGCTGGAGACTTGCGTGAAGAACACGAAGTCTCCTCATACGCAGCGCTGGCTTCTGGAGCACATGAGCTACCACCTCTAGCACCGCATCCCCGGCAACCCGTTGGAGCTGGTCGCGTACTCGAGCACAGACAGAAACTGCAATCCTCGCATCTGACCACGGCGACGCCTAACCCCGCGATGAAGCAGTGCTCCTGTACGGCAGCCACCGCTCGGCCGTTCCAGGCCCTGATATCGGTTGTCCTTCCGTAGCCAAACGGCACCTGACTCCAGAGTCGACTGAGCCCGAACCTCAGGCCTCACCAGGACATCCGAATGGCGCGGTTCCGCCGCCAACGTTCAACCACTGGTTCCTGCGGCCCCCTTTAGGGCGCCCCACCGGTAGCCCCCGACAGAGGCGATGCCAGAGTCACGCCTGGGTCGAAGAATGACGGCATGGAGGGATGACATGCAAGCCGAGCCGGTCGAACAGGTCGGACAGATGCGGGTCATCAAGAAGCTGACTCCAAGCAGTCGCGGCGCCATCAAACTGGCTCAGCAGTTCGGCGAAACCCTGATCTGCGTTCGCCATCGAGTGGATACAAAGGCCAAGTTCCGGTACACCACCGTCGAGCTGCTCGTTGGTCGTGCCCCCATCCGGATGAAAAGCCAGCAGTACGTGAGCGTCCAAGTCGACTGGAGCGAACAGTCTGTACGTCAGCTCGTCAAGGACGCTGGCGCGCGGTGGGACGCAAGTGACAAGGTTTGGCGAATGCCAAAGCGCCTGGCGGGCATCCTGCGGCTGGCGCATCGAATCAAGTCCACGTAGCCACATGCGGCGCCGCAGATAGCTACACGAATCGCATGTGGCAACATGTGCCTACTGGCAGCTACCAAGCCGTGCTGTCCAAAACACGTTAGGGCGCACAACCCACCCTGATGCCAGCGGCTACGCTGAATCCAAACTCAGCAGCGCCTTCAAATCGCCAGGCATGCCGTGCAGCAGGCTCTCCTTTGCCGATGGCGAAAAGTAGGCCCACAACTCTCTTCCCACTGTAAGCAGAAAAAGTCTGTCTACGATCTTGACCGCTCCCTCAAAGTAGGAAGCCACCTCAGTCGCCAACGCCCCGTTGAACTTTATTCCTCTAATTCCGCTTTGCGAATGCCATGCGCCGGGTATTTGCCCATGAATTATTGCAGAGAGCTTACTGTACCAGGGATTCAATATATCAGCGAGCGGCAGCTTCTTCTGCAACTCCGAATATCTGGCGGTATGAACAACGTGATAGTCCAGAATTTCCTGCTTCCCGATATACCATCGCTCATCCCTCAGAAGAGTCGCAAGCTCTGCCGTATGCACGCGAAAGTAGGAATAGTAGAGCGCCGTCTCGACAATCGTCCGCATTCCAGACGCAGCCAACTTATAGCAACCTAACGCAGCCGCGGCTGTCGCAAGGTGTCCAGCTGTTTGCATTTCCCGAACAAAGCATATCGCTGGATTTGTCTTACCTTCAATGTTCTCAAACTGTTTCGCCCAGGTCGCCAGCCTAAGCGACCCAGCCTCGACACGTTGGACCACGGCTGCATCGCCGCAGAACTGGGTAATGTTTGCCTTCCAGTCAACCGAGGATAGGACGTCACCAAGACTCTTTGGAGCAGCCATGTGTGACTACCGACGCTCCGAGATACCCTGAAGATACGGGTCCTGCTCAATTCCACCAGAAACTCTTCCAAGCAGTCGACTTCCGCCGTCGGGACCCACCCTCAAAACAAATTGCTCAATAAGAGCACGCAAGCTGACGTTATTTTTGGAGATCACATCCACCACGGCCGGCTCAATATCTCTCATATATCCAACGACCCGATCCTTCGAAAGGCGTTTGCTCTTCGCTCGATCCTGTATTAGGCCGACGAGATCGGACTCTACAGGCTGATCGTAAAGGTCCGCCTGATATACCTCCGAACGCAATGGTAGCGACATGAGCATGTCTCGCAGTTCATCGATGAACTGGAAGTCAAGTTCGCCCGCGAGTTTCTTAATCTCCACATCGCTGAGACTGGACATCAGCAAGCCGCCAACAACCGCGCGGAGCGCTCTCCCCCTGAGTGAGCGGACTTTCATGCGGCAACTCCATGAACCTTCTTGATGAACTCGGTGACGACTGCGTTCATGTTTCTCCAAGCCTCGGTGCTGTACGGCTTTTTGCTGGACCACACGAAACCTTTGCCTTCTTCAGGCTCGGCAAAGGCCCGATAGACCTTCATTGTATTGCCAAGGCAGTACTTTCCATATGAAGCGTTCGCTCGAATGGAAGCTTCCATTGGGGAGGGTCCAGCGCGGCTGGTCTTATTAAAGAGGATGTGAGGAACAGGCCCGACAGTCCCTTCCTTCTTAGCTTCAACAAACTTCAGCATCAGTCCGATGCCGCGAGCAGCAAATTTTTCTGGCACAACTGGGATTAGGACAGCATCCGAGTTTCGCAGCGACGTTTTTGTAAAAATTGACCCGGCCGGGTGGCAGTCAATTACAACAAGATCATATTGATCTCGACACTCCGCAATGAACTTTGCGAACCTCTCTTCAATCGGCTTTAGCTGCTGAGTCGTTTGACCAAGAGCTACATACATCAAGTCAAGCGTCGACGGAATCAGGTGCAGGCAGCTTCCGTCGCTGTTGTTCGCCAACTCAGCGCGCACCGCTTTGACCGAAGGCGGATTGTGATTCCCAGGTACTTGAATGTCGTATGGATCCAGGTCGCCGTCGTCGTCAACCAAGATTGCAAGCGTCGTCTTACGCTGCTTCTCAAGCTCGAAATACAACTTAGACGGAAGGTAAGCTTGCGACAGGTTGAACTGCGGGTCGTAGTCAATCATGAGTACACGCTTGACCGCTTCTAGTCCTGCCGGCCGATAGCGCCTTCCTACAGCACCCGCGACATGCATGGCCACGGTAGTCTTTCCAACACCACCCTTCATGTTCATAACCGTCACGACCTTGCCCACGATGCCTCCTCCACTTGATGCTTTATGCTCCCCAACGACAGGCGTGTACGCTAGGTCATGGCCGCAATGCTACCTGCGCACCGCAACCATCTGGTCGCGGGTGCGCCCTAACCCCTCGCTCAACCACCGGACCCGCTACGGCAGCCACCGTCTGGCGGCTCCAGGCCGCTGTGAATATCATCCTTGCGCCGCCAGCCGGCGTCTGCCTCCGCAGTCCGGTTAGCTCGAACGTTAGGCAGCGCAAACACCTACCGTTCCGCTTCGAAGGCGAAGTGCTACGGAATGAAGAAATCTACGCTTGCGATCGCAGCATATACCGCCATCTTGAGTGGCTTAGCTGTGCTGGTTGTAGCCTTCGATACGCCAACCGAAGCTGGGGTCTTGCGCGGCCAGATCACCCACTATCAGCCGTCAAGCCCAAGAGCCGCTGCGCCCATCAATACTGTCTGGGTGGCACTTGAGAACGGCATGCCCGCCTCCTTCACGGTGGCCGGATCCGCACGGGTCGAGAAGAGGCGTTGTGTCGAGTTCATGCGGCTCGACCGAAGATTTAGCCGTCTAAGTCACTATCGCTTCTACCGCTACTGCTAGGTCAATAGAAAGCAACTGGACTTCGCGCCAAACATGCCGCGCCGCATATCTCGCCGGCCGAGCCAAGCCCAAACGTCCTGGTCTCCACGGGTGGTCAAAGCACTGTCCCACTCAGCGCTGCCTAACCCCTCGCTCAAGGCGCCGACCCGCTACGGCAGCCACCGTCTGGCCGCTCCAGGCCAGGTTTGCTATCGTCCTTCCGCGGCCAGCCGGTGCCCGCCTCCGCGGTCGGCTTAGCTCGAACGTTAGGCATCACCAACAGCTCGATGAAGCGCCTTCTCACTCTCGCTCGCGAGTTTCTGATCAGCTTCCACCGTCTCTCGACCAGTACTCCCTGGATCAGTGCGAAGCTCGAGTACGAGAGTTTTCCGCTCTACCTGCGCTACCCGGCGTCAAGCAACTTGGAGGCTTTGCAACCGGACTTCCCGCTCCTGACCGTGGTTACTCTAGTCTTCGAAAAGGTGCATTCTGATGGCCTACCTGAAGGCCCATACAACCGAACCCTAGAGAACCTTGATCTGTTCATCGTCAGAAGTCTGTCTAGGGCGCACTGCGGTCAGTGCGTTCTTGTTGAAACATTCGGTGGCAAGAGGACGTTCTACGCATATGTCAGAGATGCTCTCGTTGCCACTAGCCTAAGTCGCCGGTTAGCCAAGAGCTATATGCAACACCGGATCACTATTGAGATCGAGCCCGATCCTAACTGGTCGTTCATTCGTCGGTATGACAACGAACACAACCTCTATGCCGCAGCGGCGCAGTGATGCCTAACCCCTCGCTCAAGGCGCCGACCCGCTACGGCAGCCACCGTCTGGCCGCTCCAGGCCCAGTTTGCTATCGTCCTTCCGCGGCCAGCCGGCGTCCGCCTCCACGGTCGGCTTAGCTCGAACGTTAGGCCGCACAAGACCCACACTGGCGACATCCATGCCTCAACCCATCCCAAGCGAATGTGGCCCGCAAGGACACTCTCGCGTTTATCAGCTGCTCTCCAGGGTAGTCAATTGGCCAGTTTTGCTTGTCTCGTACGCTGCGTTACTTGCAGCGGCGGCTCACTGGATTACTGACACATGGTCGGGAGCGGCGACGCTTGGAATCGCCTTCGCCATCTTTCTTGGTGTCCCTTCTTCGGCAGGCTACGCATGCCACCTCTGGTCCGATTATCCGATGCGAGGTTATATAAAAGTCGAAGCCATCGTGGCCGGATCGTTAACACCCAGCATAGTGGCGTTGTGGGCTCTGGTCACCTGCGTTGGCCGCCTGAATTAGCCACGAACCCATCCGAGGCCAGAACCGTTGAGTCAACTTTTCTTTCTGTTGCCGCGCATCGTGCGGCCTAACCCCTCGCTCAAGGCGCCGACCCACTACGGCAGCCACCGTCTGGCGACTTCAGGCCAAAGTGCATATCGTCCTTCCGTCGCCAGCCGGCGTCCGCCTCCGCGGTCGGCTTAGCTCGAACGTTAGGCCGCACACAAACTCATGGCGCAGTTCGTCGTCCTTCTTCGCGGTGTCAACGTCGGCAAGGGCAACCGTCTGCCCATGGCTGAGTTCAAGGCACTTCTTGAAGGGCTTGGCTTCTCGAACGTCAAAACTCTCCTCAACAGCGGAAACGCGGTTCTGTCAAGCTCCACGCGCTCCTCTGCCAAGCTCGCCGCCAGCATCGCAGCTGAAGTTCAGTCCAAGTTCGGTATCAGTACGCCTGTAGTCGTCAAGTCGGCTGCCGAGTTCTCCACCATCGTCCGGGGCAATCCTATGGTTCCGCCGGAGGCGGACTACTCTCGCTTCTTGGTGGCATTCGCCGCAGATGCCGCCGCGCTCGCAAACCTCGAACCACTGGCTTCCCTTGCGCAAGAACCCGAGCGTCTGCTCGTCACCCACTGCGCCGCGTACCTGCACTGTCCAGGCGGCCTCCTGGAGAGCAAGGTCGGGGAAGCAATGCTGGGCAAGCCTGGGCGTGCCGTCACCACACGCAACTGGGCAACGGTTCTCAAACTTTCAGCGCTGCTCAGTGCGGCCTAACCCCTCGCTCAAGGCGCCGACCCACTACGGCAGCCAGCGTAAGCCTGGTCCGCGGCCTATGAGGCATCATCGCGCACCAGGCTTACGCCGCCTGCCTCCGCGGTCGGCTTAGCTCGAACGTTAGGCCGCACAACCAGCAGTCATTCAGCGCATCTCGTCCTCCGGAACTTTCTTCTCCAAGCGCGTCTTCCCAGCCCTGTTTCTGGGCTTCCTAGCCTACTTTGCGCTCGACACCTACCGGAACGGCGAGTTCAGCTCCGATCCGTTTCTGCCAGTTGGCATCGGCTTCATGGCGCTTTTTGGCGCCTTCATCTTCCGCGTGTTTGTCTGGGATCTCGCAGATGAAGTGAACGACCACGGCACCTACCTTGAAGTTCGGCGCGGCAATGTCGTCGATCGAATCGACTTCAACAACATCATGAATGTGAGTGCGGCCGAGTACATCAACCCGCCGCGAGTCACGTTGCGCCTTGTCCGTGCCGGTGCATTTGGTAAGCACGTTTCGTTCTCCCCAAAGGTTCCCTTCTCGTTCCGGCCTCTCACAAAGTCGGCCATCGTCGAGAATCTGGCAGAACGTGCTTACGCGGCAAGGTCGCGAAGTGCGGCCTAACCCCTCGCTCAAGGCGCCGACCCACTACGGCAGCCACGCTTGGCGTCGCTACGCCTTTGTCTATCATGCTTCGCGCCGCCAAGCGCGTCCGCCTTCGCGGTCGGCTTAGCTCGAACGTTAGGCGCCAGCAAAACCAAGCTCGCTGCTTTGGGCTTGGTTACGCGCCGTGCAGCACAGCCGCGCTGGCCTGCACTCGTTCCATCGGACGCGGAGTCGAACCGCCAGCCCGGCTGCGCCCGATCCGCTCGCTGCCTCGCTTCCTTTGCTTCCGGTCGCCCGACTCTCTACGGAAGCGCTTGTGGGTTTCGGACGGGCTCCAGCACCGCCGCTGCGCGCTGGGCAGCTGTTGACTAACTCCAGCTGGCTCTCGCGTCGGCCGAGTGAGTTGGCCGTCACCGCCCTGCCTTCGCTCGCCGCGCCGCCTAACTGGTCGCTCAAGCGCGGACCCCCAACGGCCGGCCACCTTGGCCGCGCCGTGCTCGCTGTCTATCATGCACTTCGCGGCCAAGGCGCCCGTCCGCCGGGGTCCGCTTAGCTTCAACGTTAGGCCGCACAAACCACACGCCCGTGACCTCGCTGCTTCAAGAACTCCAAAGCCTGGAAGTCGAACTCCATCACCCAGGAGTTCGTTGCGACCGCGCAAGACTGGAGCAACTGCTCCACCCGGAGTTTCACGAGATTGGTCGCTCCGGTCGGCAGTACACGCGCGAGACCGTCATCACTTGGCTCGCAGCGCAAGAGTCGCAGCCCCGCATCACCTCGGAAGCCTTTGTCGTCGCTGAACTCAGTCCAGGAATCGCACTACTCACTTATCGCTCAGCGCACGCCGAGTCAGGTGGCGTACGAGCCAATCACACGCTGAGGTCGTCGCTCTGGGTCAAGTCAGCCGTGGTGGGTTGGCAACTTCGCTATCACCAGGGCACTGCGGCCGCCGAAGCATGGTGAGCACCACGCCACGTCCCGCGACTCGCTTCGCGAGACGCTGCGTTGTCGGCACCCCGCAGAGGCGGCAAGCCGCCACTGCTATCCCCAGGTCCGCGCAGGGCAGTCTCGTGGCGCACACAGAGGCAGGCCACTGCTGCCGGGTGCAGCCTAACCCCTCGCTCAAGGCGCCGACCCACTACGGCCGCCACCGTCTGGCCACTCCAGGCCATCGTTGTAAATTGTCCTTCCGCGGCCAAGCGGCGCCTGCCTCCGCGGTCGCCTTAGCTCGAACGTTAGGCCGCATGAAAGAAACGCCGTGCTGTGCACCAAGAGTACTCGCGGCTTCGCCGTGTACTTCAGCAGCCACAAAGCGGCTTCGCCGCAATTAACCTCGGCTTCTTCCTGCGCGCTCCGTCCAGGCTGTCCACGGAACTCGCACTCGTCGGTCTCTTCGGTCAATCAGCCTGACTTCCACCAAAGCCAAAGCCTCGCAACCGTTGGGGCGCTCCGGCCTCACCGCTCTCGCTTCGGCTACACACCCACCCATCGCTCCATCCTCTGGGTGCAGCCTAACCCCTCGCTCAAGGCGCCGACCCACTACGGCAGCCACCGTCTAGCCGCTCCAGGCCAAGCTTGTTATCGTCCTTCCGCGGCCAGCCGGCGCCTGCCTCCGCGGTCGGCTTAGCTCGAACGTTAGGCCTCACAAAAAGAAAGCACCTTCTGCGCTCCGACGCCCACAAACACATGACATCCAGCGCAGTCAATCGCTGCGGCACTCACGACAAGGCCGTCGATGCCATCGTCTGTTGCCATCACGTGCAAACCACAAGCGTAGTTGTGGGCTTCGTTGAGAACTGCGGTGAGCCGGGGAACCTACAGGCTTGGTGCGACGACTGCGAGCGATTGTTTCTCGTCGAGGGCGAGATGACGGAAGAGTTCCGTCGGTACAACGACTTCAAGGTTGTTTGTAGTGCGTGCTACGCATCGATTCGAGCAAGGCACTCTCGCGCAGGGCTTCATGGCCCGTCCGCAACCAAGTAGTCCAGTTGCGCAGGTCGCACGTTCACAGCGCATGTCATCTGGCATCCCAATCACGGCACTTGCTCAGTGACGCCTAACCCCTCGCTCAAGGCGCCGACCCGCTACGGCAGCCACCGTCTGGCCGCTCCGGGCCATTGTTGGTATCGTCCCTCCGCGGCCAGCCGGCAGCCGCCTCCGCGGTCGGCTTAGCTCGAACGTTAGGCCTCGCAGTCGCTCCACCGGCAGGCCCCCGGGGTCCCTTAGTCCGCATAGACCCGATGGAACGCATCTCATCATCGGCCACCGCCTTCATCAAAGTCGGCGTACCTACTTTGACGTACGCCGTACTCGCGGCACTGGTACTCTTGGCACTTACATCAGCCCAACCAGGAACGGCGGTACCGCTCATCTTCCTCGTCGGCTGCGCCGGCCTGATCGCGGCTGTCGTCTTTCATGCTCTCCTCAAGAACGTCGCTGATGAAGTCTTCGACCGTGGGTCTTATCTGCAGATTCGTAAGGGCAACGTCACCTCAACTATCCAACTACAACACATCGCCCGAGTAAGCTCTTCGCCTTGCGCAACGCCGAAGACCGTCTGGTTACACCTAGCAGTACCCACAGTGTTCGGCAGCGCAGTCGGGTTCTTTCCGAGGACCACCGGCTGGAAGCTTGGGTTTCACTCGTCCCCTGTTGCGGCTGACTTGGCTGAGCGAGCTAGCAATGCACGAGCATCTTCCAGCGAGGCCTAACCCCTCGCTCAAGGCGGCGACCCGCTACGGCAGCCACCGCTTGGCCGCTCCAGGCCTTGTTGTAAATTTTCCTTCCGCGGCCAAGCGGCGTCTGCCTCCACGGTCGCCTTAGCTCGAACGTTAGGCCTCGCGAAGACTGCGACTGGGTGCCGCCGCAAGCTCAAAGTAGGTAGACATCAGCCTTCTCGGACAGCCCATCTTGGCCCAATGTCGCTCCCTGCCTATGATCGGCACGACAGAGCGGCCACTGAGTGAAGGACAACGATGACTGCACCCTCTTGGGAACCGATTGACCTGACAGCGACACTGGGGCGCATGAAAGAGCAGCACCGCGCCAATGCCGACCTATGTATAACGGTACCGCAGGAGTCCTGTTCCGCCTTAGCTCTCGCCGAAATTCTGCGATCTATCCCTGCTCTAGTCGGTTTCCACGCCTGGGCGTCATCTCCGGGGATGCATCGTGCTTCTCGCCTCCGAGACTATGAGGGCTTCGTCAGCTATCACCTGCTCGACCTATTTCTTCGGACTTATCCCGTACGCTATTCGCACGAATTGATGCTGCGACGCATTCCTGAACCACAGGATTCCCGGCTGGATTCGGACTTTCTTGAAACGCGCTCAGATCTGTTTGCCTCTTACTTGTCCCGCAACGAGTTCCACTCATGCGAGCCACTTTTCCCCATCGACGCGATTAGGCATGGAAGTTACGAGTTCGTGCTTCACGCTGCCAATCTGATGGCGGTGTTTGGGCTTCAGGACGTCTCGTTGCTCAAAGATTCGGTCCAGTGGGCTTGCGGTGCTATCGGCAGTACGATCAAATCTCAAGAGAGCACGCAGGTGGCAACTATTCCGAGAAGGGGTCAAATCCGGTTGACCCCCGACCTGGTTGCTGCCTTGCGCTGCTACGACGAGGTTCGTCTAGCCGAAGAGCACACCTCAGGAAAGACGACGCTACGCATCCACCTCCTTCGAAGCGGGCCGACTAATAGTCGTGCCGAAGGCGAGGCCTAACCCCTCGCTCAAGGCGCCGACCCACTACGGCAGGCCGTCTTGGGCGCGCTGCGCCCTTGTCTATCATGCTCCGCACGCCCAAGCCGTCCCGCCTCCGCGGTCGGCTTAGCTCGAACGTTAGGCCTCAGAGCAAAGTCCCTCGGCTATCCTCCACGCATGAATTCAATCGCGGCACGCATCAAGTCATGCGCCCAGCTCGAAGGCTCCTTCACCCTTCGTTCTGGAAAAACAAGCAACACCTACTTCGACAAGTACCGCTTCGAGTCAGACCCGGTGCTTCTGCGTGATATCGCAGAAAAGATGGCCAATCTTGTACCCACCGGGACGGAGGTACTGGCCGGCCTGGAGATGGGCGGCATTCCGGTTGTCACGATGCTCAGCCAAGTAACAGGGCTTCCGGCGGCATTCGTGCGGAAGGAAGCGAAGTCCTACGGCACCTGCAAGTACGCCGAGGGCGCGTCGCTGAGTGACCGGAAGTTCGTGCTGGTTGAAGACGTAGTGTCCAGCGGCGGCGCGATCATTGACGCACTGAAGCTGCTGCGAGCCGACGGACTCGACACCAATACCGCACTCTGCGTCATTGATCGGCAGTCTGGCGGTCTTGAGGCACTGGCGAGCAATGGAATCCAGTTGAAGGCACTACTCACCTATGCGCAGATCGCTGAGGCCTAACCCCTCGCTCAAGGCGCCGACCCGCTACGGCAGCCACCGTCTGGCCGCTCCGGGCCACTGTTGGTATCGTCCCTCCGCGGCCAGCCGGCGTCCGCCTCCACGGTCGGCTTAGCTCGAACGTTAGGCCGCACACAAACACCATTGCTGAACTTCCGCCATCTCCTTGCTTCGGATCAACAAGCTCTTTGGCGCTGGCTGCATGTCGCGCTGTGGGATCCACCACCGGCACCGCTTAGGCCAGTCTCGGTACTCGAAGTGCCCGGAGTTCGCATCTACGCCGAGAGCTGGGGTAAACCAACCGATGTCGGCGTCGTAGCAGTCGTCGGCGGCATAGATGCCGGAGCTTGCTGGCTGCGACTCGTTCCCGAGCGGCAGGGGCTTGCCTATGTGGACGATGAGACGCCACAACTCGGGATCGCCTTAGAGCCAGAGTTTCAGCATCGCGGATATGGCAAGCCGCTGATGCTGGCCACATTGGCTGCAGCCTGGGCCTGCGGCTATCGAAAGGTTTCACTCACCGTCCACCCTGAGAACCCGGCACGTGGCATGTACCAAGCATGTGGCTTCCGGGAGGCCGGCCTTAGAGGCACCTACCACCTGATGGTCGCCCAGAGTGCGGCCTAACCCCTCGCTCAAGGCGCCGACCAGCTACGGCAGCCACCGTCTAGCCGCTTCAGGCCAAGTTGGGCATCGTCCTTCCGCGGCTAGCCGGCGTCCGCCTCCGCTGTCGGCTTAGCTCGAACGTTAGGCCCCACGGCCGGCTCAATCTCGAAGTGCAACACCTCCTCCTCTAAGGTGTTGCCCTATGCGTCCTCATTACAAGCAGCTGACCGCCGACGATCGGCTGGTCATTGAGTCTCTTCTGGCCCAAGGCCTGTCCTGCCGGGCCATTGCCG
>JBBCJV010000001.1:0-380951 GCA_037190565.1 Burkholderiaceae bacterium | reverse complement strand
CAGCTTCATCCCCATGCTGACGCTGGGCATCCCGCCCAACGCGGTGATGGCGCTGATGGTGGGCGCGATGACCATCAAGGGCATACAGCCCGGCCCGCAGGTGATGACCAGCAACCCCGAGCTGTTCTGGGGCCTGATCGCAAGCATGTGGGTGGGCAACCTGATGCTGGTGATCCTGAACCTGCCGCTGATAGGTATCTGGATCAAGCTGCTGACGGTGCCCTACCGCTTTCTGGCGCCGGCCATCGTGGTGTTCTGCACCATCGGCCTGTACACGCTGAACAACAACCCCTTCGATGTGTTCATGGGGGCGATGTTCGCGGTGGTGGGCTACGCCTTCTACAAGCTGGGGTGTGAGCCGGCGCCGCTGCTGCTGGGCTTCATCCTGGGGCCCATGATGGAAGAGAACCTGCGCCGCGCGCTGCTGCTGTCGCGCGGCGACTGGTCCACCTTCGTGACGCGGCCGCTGTCGGCTTCGCTGCTGATCGGCGCGGTGCTGCTGATCGTCATCGTCACCCTGCCGTCCATACGCCGCAAGCGCGAAGAGGCCTTCCAGGAAGAGTGAGGCGCGCTGCGATCGCGCAGCCTCTCAGGTCAGCAGGCCTTCCAGCAGCGTGGCCAGCGCGGCGGCCATGGGTGCATCGCCCACGTGCTGGGGCAGCAACTGGCCGTCTATGGCCAGCAGCGTGAGCCCATGCACCTGCGCCCAGCAGGCCGCCGCCTGCCCTGATGCCGGCCGGCGCTTGAAGACACCGGCCTGCTGGCCCCGTTGCAGCAACTCTTGCAGCAACCTCAGCGGCGTCGGCGCGGGGTCTTGCGCTGGTGCGTCCTCCGGTGCCGGCGCTGCGGCCTCCACCGCGGGCGCGTCCGGCGGCCCGGCGGGCTGCGGTGCAGCCTGCTGCGCTGCCACCACCGCACCGAACATCAGGCGGTACAGCGCCGGGCGGGCCACGCCGAAGGCGATGTAGGCCTGCGCCACCGCCAGCAGTTCGTGGCGCGCGCTGCCCGGCCGCGGGGTGGCGGCGGCGTGCATGGCCTGTTGCAACTGCAGCAGGCCGCCACGGGCCAGTTCGGCCAGCAGCGCCGCCTTGTCGGGGAAGTGCTTGTACGGCGCCGCGTGGCTGACGCCGGCCCGCCGCGCCACTTCGCGCAGCGTGAACTGCTGAGCGTCGTCCTCGGCCAGCATGGCCGCGGCGGTCTGCACCAGGGCGCGCCGCAGGTCGCCGTGGTGGTACGGCTTACCGGGTTTTTCCGGCGCTTCGGGCATTTCGGCCGTTTCCGGCGTTGCCGGCATTTCGGGTTTGTCGCTGGCGTTCATGGCGTTCGCTTGGGCAGCGTGCAAACGCTGCAGGCCCTTGGAAGTCCGGCAGCCATCCTAGGCCTTGAAGTGAGCGCAGACCACATTAACAAGGCCGGGTCTGCGGGCATCCGGCCTGTGCGAGCTACATTCAGCGCCCGGCCCGCCAACCCGCGCAGCGCGGCCACCCGATGGAGAACACCATGTCCACCACCTTGACCGAACAACTCCTGGCCCAGTTGCAGGGGGCGCCGCTGCAACATATCTCCCAACAACTGGGCGTGGGCCCCACCCAGACCGCCGGCGCGGTGAGCGCGGCACTGCCGCTGCTGCTGGGCGCCCTGGGCCGCAACGCCGCCCAGCCGCAAGGGGCGCAGGCCCTGTTCGGGGCCTTGCAGCGCGACCACCCGGCCGGCGACCTGGGCCGGCTGCTGGGCTCCGTGCTAGGCGGCGGCGCCTCGTCGCGCGAAACCGACGGCGCCGGCATCCTGGGCCACATCCTGGGCAGCCAGCAGCCACGCGCCGAGGCCGGGCTGGGGGCCGCCACCGGGTTGAGCGGTGCCCAGTCGGGCCAGTTGCTGAAGATGCTGGCGCCGCTGGTGCTGGCGTTTCTGAGCAAGCAGCTCACACAAGGCGGCGGCGGCGCCGACCTGCTGGGCTCGCTGCTGGGGCAGGAGCAAAGCCAGCTGCGCCAGCAAGGCGGTGCGGCGGGTGGCTTGCTGGGTGCGGTGCTGGACCAGGACGGCGACGGCAAGGTGAACATCGGCGACCTGGTGAAACTGGGCAGCGGTCTGCTGGGCGGCCGGCGCTGACGACGGCTGCGGCGCAACACCCACCGGAACAGGGGGAGAGCCGACTTCAGGGCTAGGGGGTGGCGGCCGTCAGGCGGCTGGCTATGCTGGTGCGGATAACAAAGGGCTCGATGTCCGCAGCCCGTCACGAGGAGACCCACCATGCCGTTTGTTCACCGGGCCTTGATAGGGCCTTGTCTTGCCGCTGCCGCCTGCCTGGCCATGCCCACCGCATGGGCCGCGTCCGGGCAGATCAGCAGCTTTGGCGCCAGCGCCACCACCGTGCAGGTGGGCAGCTGGGTGGACTTCAGCGTGTTGTTCGACATTTCCGCCGACAGCTGGCAGTACGGTGGCAGCGACCCCCAGGAACCGCCGCCCCAGGAGGGCTACCAGGAGTGGCACATCAACTGGTACACCACCTACGCGGAGACGGTCAGCAGTGCCTGGCTGACAGCCGGCAGTGAAAACTACAGCGTCAGCCCCGGCACAGGCCCCGGCCAGGGTTACAGCGGCAGCTGGCAGTTCTCCATGCTGTTCGACACCGTTGGCACCTACCAGATCAGCGCAGGCGGCCAGTGGTCCGTCTGGGCCGAGGACTACACCAGCAACGAAAGCGCGTACCGCAACTGCTGGTACGACGACCCGGAGTACCCCGTCAACCTGGTCTGCGACGCCTGGCAGTACAGCTACTACGACTACAGCGACCAGTACAACATCGACGGCATGTTCAACGACCAGACCTTGACCATCACCGTGACCGCGGTGCCCGAGCCCGGCACCTGGGCCTTGTGGGCCGTGGGGCTGGTGGGCCTGGCGTCAGCGCGCCGCCTGGCGCGTCGTTGAGACACCTGCTGCCTGTAGACAACGGCGGCGCCACGCCGGCCTGAGGAGACTCCCTCAGGCCGGTGCAGGCTGCGCCACGGCAGGGCGCTCCTCGCGTATGGGCAGGTGCAGCAAGGCGGCGCCCACGGCCAGCAGGATGTCCAGGTACCAGATCCAGTCGTAGTGGCCGAAGCGCTCCATGGCCTGGCCGCCCAGCCAGGCGCCCAGGAAGCCGCCGAGCTGGTGCGTGACCATCACCAGGCCGAACAGCAAACCCATGTGGGCCGGGCCGAAGAAGCGCGCCACCAGCCCGGCCGTGGGCGGCACGGTGGACAGGAAGGTCAGGCCCATCACCGCCGAGAAGACCAGCATCACCGTCGCGGTCTTGGGCGCCAGCACGAAGATCAGCACCGCCAGCGCGCGCGTCGCGTAGATGAATGCCAGCAGGTGCTTCATGCGCCAGCGCCCGCCGCGGTAGCCCATGGCCCAGCCTATGGCGAAGCTGCCGACGATGTTGAACAGGCCGATCATCGCCAGCGACCAGGCCCCCACCGTGGGCGACAGGCCGCAAGACGCCACCACGCCGGGCAGGTGCGTGGCCAGAAAGGCGACGTGGAAGCCGCAGACAAAAAAGCCCGCCGCCAGCAGGCGGTAGCTGCGGTCGGCAAAGGCACGGGCCACCACCTGCCGGGTGCTTTCCGGCGCTGAAGCGACAGCCGCCGCCGACCCGGGGCCTGGCCCGCCAGCCCCTGCCAGGCTGCGCGCATGCCCGCGCAGCACCCAGGCCGCCGGCAGCGCCAGCAGCGTCAGCACCGCCAGGCCTTGCAGCGCCGTGGCCCAGCCGGCCACCACCGTGAGCCCCAGGGCCAGCGGCGCGAACAGGAACTGGCCGAACGAGCCGCCGGCATTGACCACCCCGGTGGCGATGCCGCGGCGCGCCGGCGGCACCAGCCGGGTGGTGGCCGCCATCAGCACCGCCGGCCCGGCCATGCCGGCACCGCCGGCCGACAGCACGCCTATGGCCAGTACCAGCCCCAGCGTGGTGCTGGCCAGCGGAATCAGCGCCGTGCCCACCGCCACCAGCAGCACCCCCAGCACCAGCACCCGGGCCGCGCCATATCGGTCGGCCACCCAGCCGGCCACCGGCTGCGTCAGGCCCCACCACAACTGCCCGAAGGCGAAGGCCAGGCTGATGCTGGCCAGCCCCAGGCCGGTGTGGGTGTTGATGGGGCTCAGGAACAAGCCCATGGACTGGCGAGCGCCCATGGTCAGCGCAAAGATGCTCCCGGCGGCCAGCAGCACCAGCCACAGTGCGGGCAGCGGACGGGCGGAACCGGCGTTCACGGCAAGGTGTCGCCTGCGCCGGTGTCAGCGCCTTCGGCAGCAAGCTCGCCGCCGTCGTCCAGCAGGGCCACGCACTCTTGCAGCAGGGCGTGCAGGCGCGCCACGCGCGCTTCGCCCAACCGGGCATTCAGCGCCAACTGCGCCCGTTTCCAGGCCAGCAGCCCTTGCTGCCGCACGGCGCGGCCTTCGTCGGTGGCCTGCACCGCATGGCTGCGGGCATCGGCGCCCGGCCCCACCACCACCCAGCCCTTGGCCAGCAGCGGCTGCAGGTTCCGCGTCAGCGTGGAAGGCTGCAGCGCCAGCCGCGCCGCCAGCTCGGCCTGCGTGAGCGGGCCCAGCAGCACGATGTGCGACAGCAGGGCGTACTGCGAGTTCTTCAGCCCCAGCGCCCGGTGCTCGTGGTCGTACAGGCGTGCCACACGACGCGACAGCTGGTTCAGCTTGAGATGGGTGCAGCCCTGGGGCTGGGCGGGCGAAGACATGTTGTTGAGTGTACCCACATCTGTTGTATTTGCAAGTATAGTGGCGATGTCCTCCACGCACCCAGCCGCAGGTTCTGCCACCATGTCCACTCCCGCCTCCCTCGCCACCCGAGAAGCCCCCGACGGCACCCACCAGGACGCTGCCGCCACCCTGGCCCGCTGGCAGGCCGAGGAAGCCGCGGTGCGGCAGCATGTCGCCGGGCACAGCGGTGTGGCGCGGCCCGAGCAGGTGCTGGGCCGGCCCGGCATGGCCTTGTTCGAAGGCATCTTCAGCGGCCAAGTGCCGCGCGTGCCCATAGGCGACACGCTGGACTTCATCGCCGTGCACGTGGAACCAGGCCGCGCGGTGTTCCAGGGCCGGCCGGGGCCGCAGCTCTACAACCCCATGGGCACGGTGCACGGCGGCTGGTACGCCACGCTGCTGGACTCGGCGCTGGGCTGCTGCATACACGCCGCGTTGCCGGCGGGCAAGGGCTACACCACGCTGGAATTGAAGGTGAACATGATCCGCGCCCTCACCGACCGCGTGCCCCTGGTGCGCGCCGAGGGCACGCTGGTGCACCTGGGCCGCCAGACCGCCACCGCCGAGGCGCGGCTGGTGGGCCCGGACGGCAAGCTGTACGGGCACGGCAGCACCACCTGCTTGGTGTTCGACCTGCCGGCAAAGCCCGTCTGAAGGCGTGACCACGGCGGCGCACCCAGGCCCGGGGGGTGCCAGGCGCCGCGCAAAGTGCTAAAATGGCGTGTTTCGTGCGGAGTCCTGGCCTTGCTGTGAAGCAACGGGCCGCCCCGCCGGGATCGACAACGATCTCCATTCGGTGCCAGACCGGCCTTGCGCTTCGTCGCAAACCCGCAAGCTGGCTGCCCACGGCCTGCAGCGAGTGACCCTGCAAGCCCAGCCGCCGGACAGAGTTCATCTGCCCGCCGCGTGCGCGTAACGCACGCCTTGTGTACCGCCACCACCGGCCGCCCACTGCCCCTGCGGCCGGCGCCTCCAAGGAATTCTCATACTCACCGCTTTTCAGATCGGGAAGTACCTCGTCTCCCCCTTGCCCCGCCCGCTGGGCAACGGCCGCTACGCCTCCGCCGTATCCATACGCAGCGGACGCGGCAGCATGACGCACGACCGCGTGATGCGCTTCGTGCCCGCCTTCGAATCCGCCGACCTGGCCGCGCGTTATGCCATCGCTCAGGCGCTGGCCTGGCTGCGCCACCCGGCTGCGCACGCCCACACATCCCTCAAACCCCAGGAGTGAACACAAATGGCCAAGGAAGAACTCATAGAGATGCAAGGCGTCGTCAACGAGATCCTGCCGGACTCGCGCTTCCGTGTGACGCTGGACAACGGCCACGAACTCATCGCCTACGCCGGCGGCAAGATGCGCAAGCACCACATCCGCGTGCTGGCCGGCGACAAGGTGTCGCTGGAGCTGTCGCCCTACGACCTGAGCAAGGGCCGCATCACCTTCCGCCACCTGGAGCGCCGCGGCGCCCCGACTTCATAAGCCGCGGCACACCCAGGCAACCAGACCCCAGCCCTGCATCAGTGCAGGGCTGCCTACCCGCACCGGCATACGCTGGGGCATTTTTCACCGCTTCCAGCAAGGAATGACAACATGAGCACGACCGAGACCGGTACCGTCAAGTGGTTCAACGAGAGCAAGGGCTTCGGCTTCATCACGCCCGACAGCGGCGGCAAGGACTTGTTCGCCCACTTCAAGGAAATCCAGAGCACGGGCTTCAAGACCCTGGCCGAGAACCAGCGGGTGGAGTTTGAAGCCGCCCAGGGCCAGAAAGGCCCGCAGGCGGTGCGCATCAAGCCGCTGTGACCTGAGTGCGGCGGGGCTGGCGAAGCCCCTGCGGTTCACCTGCGGGTGCAGGTCGCAGAACCGAGGCCCCTGGTCACGCAAACCAGGGGCTCATCGCCACAGCGTTTTACTTGGGGCCGCCAGAGCCGCCGGCGAAGCCGCTCTCCAGAAGGCCCAGTTGGTGCGAGTTCAGGCCGTCCTGCGTGGCCTCCCGGCGACGTGCCAGCTCTGCAACCGTGTTGCAGGAACCGCGCTTGAAGCGGGTACCCACCGTCGTCTCGCGCCGGCAGATCACCCGGCTGTCGTCGCGCGCCTTGGTCAGGATGGTGTTGACAACCTCCTGTTCGTTGAAGACGGTCACCTTGGCATCCGGGCTCAAGGCGTCCAGAGAACCGGCTCGCGATACCTCGTGCTGGATGCGCTCCAGGGCACGCAGCACCTTCTCGCGGTTTTCCGCAGAAATCTCGACGTAGGTGACGCCATCGGCCAGGTCGGTCTCGACCTTGCTGCGTTGCTCGGCAAAAGCGGTACCGCCGGTCAGGGAAACTGCGTCCGTGTTCTTGGCAAACGCAGATACCGACGACACCGACAAGGCCAGGGCCAGCAGCCCGCCCAACATCAGCTTCCTCTTCATCAACTGGCTCCTACTTTCGTTCAGTTCAACATGCACGATCTCCGACCCTGTGTCAGGCCGGGGCGACGCACCTCCATGGGTCATCCTACTACAGGCCCCCATGGGTATGGACCCCGGGTTTGATGGTGGTCCGGGTGGGGGCGCCCAGAGTGCAAGCAAACAGCGAGCCAGCTCTCTTGCACCGGGCTTGCACCGGGTTCACCCCGGCTGCAGGCGTGCAGCCGGCTCCCTGCCCCCGCTCAGCCCGCCGGCCGGGCCTTCGCGCCCGAGGCCTGCGCCCCGCCCACCCGCGCGCAGGCGGCGGCCGCCTGCTGGGCTTCTTCGCGGTCGCCCACGTCGATCAGCGGGATCACCGCGGCCAAAGGCTGCACCAGCGCCAGCAGCACGCTGGGCACCAGGCGTTTGGCCAGGCCGCTGCCCTGCACGCTGATCTCGGGCTGCACCAGCGTGCCGCGCAGCCGCACCGGCGCGCGCAACGTCAGCGGCGAGCGGTCCTTGGGCGCCACCTGGGCACTCAAGTCCAAGCGCTCGTCGGCCAGTGACAGCTGGCCCTCCAGCCACACGGTGGAATCGCGCGTGTCCACCACCGCGGGCGCCGGGCGCACCAGGCCGTCCTTCACGTCCAGCCTGGCCGCGCCGCACAGCACCGGCAGCGCCTCGTCGCCCCGCACCAGGCGCGCCAGCCCCTGGGCGATGTCCAGGCCGGCCGCCTCCACCGCCAGGTGCGAGACGCTGCCGCGTGTCCACAGCAGTTGCGCGTTGCCGGAGGCGCTGGCCAGCAGGTCGGCCGTGCTGCGGCCACGGCCCTGGAGCTGGACGCTGGCGGCCAGCGCGCCGGCGGCCCAGGGCACCTCGCGCGCCTGCGTGGCCGGGAACCAGGTTTCTATGCGCACGCCGCGCGCGGTGAGCGCCGTGCGCCAGCGCGCCACGTCCTGACGGCCGTCCAGTTCGATCTCGCCGCGGATACGGCCCTGCGCCAGGCCGGCGTCCAGCTCGCGGATCTGCAGCACGCCGTCCTGCAGCCGCAGGCGGCCGGCCAGCGGCGAGATGGGGCGCAGCAGGTCGCCGGCGGCCAGCTGCAGCGTGTTGAAGCGCAAGGCCACGTCGGCATCCATGGCGCGCAGCGAGGGCAGGTCGAAGTCGCGCTGCGGCAAGATGCGCTCAGGCGCCGGCCGTTCCTGCCCGCCTGCCGCCTGGGGCGATGCGCCTATAGCCGGCCCCAGGTCTTCCAGCCACAACGTCTGCGCCAGCAGCTGGCCCGTCAGCAACGGACGCGCCGGCCGCGCGTCGAAGTGAAACTCGCCACTCATGCGGCTGCGGCCTATCTGCGCCTGCTCCACCTGCGTGTGCCACACGCCGCCATCGCCGGCACCGTGCTGCAGGCGGCCGCGCAGGTCGAAGGCGGCGGTGGTGGGCAGGGTCACGCCGAAGGGCCGGCCGGCTTCGGCCAGCGAGGGGCCGCGCACGCGGTAGCTGCCTTGCAGCTGCTGGCTACCCAGCAAGTCGGTCACCTGGCCGTCGAACCGCAGGCTGAGCCGGCCGGAGTCCAGCGCCACCTGCACCCCCACCGGCGCTGCGTCGGGGTCGGAAGTCACCAGGGGCAAGGCATCGGCGGCCTGCAGTTCAGCGCGCAGGCGGTTGCCGCGGTAGGTGCCGGTGGCTTCGGCGCGGGTTTCGCCGCTGGCCGCCAGGCTGGCCTGGAAGCGGGCCTGCAGCTGCAGCGGCAGGTCGCTGACGCTGCCTTCGGCGTGCTGCACGGCCAGGTGGTCGAAGTGGATGCTGGGCGCCCCCCGGGGGGGGCTCGGCGGGCTCGGCGGGCTGTCGGCCGGCGCGCCAGGCGTTTCAGGGGTGGCCTGTGCAAAGGCCCAGTTGGCGCGACCATCACGCTGGCGCTCCGGGTGCAGCTCCAGCCGCGCCGCGGTGAGCGAACGTATGCGCAGGCCCGGCTGGTCACTGTCCCAACCGCGCCAGGTGCGCCACAAATCGATGTAGCGCAGGCGCAAGGCCACTTCTTCCGCCGCCAGCAGCGGTTGCTGGGGTGTCGTGGCCCAGTCGGTGTTGGCCACGCTCAGGCGCGGCGCTGTCACCGAGACGCCGCCCAGCAGGCGCACGCGGGTGCCGGCGCCTTCATGGCTGGGCAGTTGCACCTCGCGGTGCAGGGCGGTACTGAGCGCACGCTCCATGGGCCGCGCCAGGAAGGGCCAGCCCGCCACCTCGCAGGCCATCACCCCCAGCACGCCGGCGGCCAAAACCGCCAAGGCGATGCGGCCCGGGCGCAGGGTCATCTTCGAGCACCTCGCTCGTCAGGCGGCTGCGCCAGCCACAGGTGGGGCGTTGCACACTCCATGCCCAGCGCCAGGGCCAGTTCGTCAGGCAGGCGGTCGGGCAAGGTCTGCACACCGGCCGCGTGGGGCTCACCGGGCAGGATCATCGCCTCGGCGGCAACCAGGCTGAGGTCTCGGGGCTGCGGCATGAGAGGCTCCATGGGGTGGCAGGAGGATTGGCACGGCCAACGGCCGGGCCATGCCTGCACTGTCCGCGCCGCGCCGCGGTTTGGCCATAGGCTGGCAGGCGATGGCCGTGTAGGACAAACCGCCGATGCGCCGCGGAGCCCTGCGCGCCAAGCAACAAAAAGGGGGCGGCCTGCCGGTCGCCTCCTGCTCATCGACATCTCCACGACAGCGGGCCTGGCCCGCCGTGTTCAGTCCGCCTGCTTGCGCAGGAAGGCCGGGATCTCGATTTCGTCCATGCCGTTGTTCACCAACGCATCCACCTTGGCCGCCGCCTGGCCGCGCGGGTTGCGCCAGACGCTGGGGATGTCGCGGCCACCATAGTCGTGCGTGGGCGCGGCGGTGGCGCTGGTCAGGCCCTGGCCGGTGGCCATGCCGGTGACCGGCTGGGCCAGCGTGTTCAGCACCGGCAGGTTGTCGGTGCCGGTGCGCAGCATCGTGGCGCTGGGCTGCGCCACCACCTTCAGCGGCGGCGCGCCGGTGGTGCTGCTGCCGCCCGCAGCGCGGCGGTCGCCCTGCAGGCCGGTGGCGATGACGGTGACGCGCAACTGGTCGCCCAGGCTTTCGTCGTAGGCAGTGCCGAAGATCACGTGGGCATCGTCGGACGCGTAGCGCTTGATGGCGTTCATCGCATTACGGCTTTCGGCCAGCTTGAAGCTGTTCTTGCCCGCAGCAATCAGCACCAGCACGCCGCGCGCGCCGGAGAGGTCTATGCCTTCCAGCAGCGGGCAGGCCACGGCCGCCTCGGCGGCCTTGGTGGCGCGGTCCGGGCCGGCGGCGATGGCGGTGCCCATCATGGCCTTGCCGGGCTCGCTCATCACCGTCTTCACGTCCTCGAAGTCCACGTTGACGAGACCCGGGATGTGGATGATGTCGCTGATGCCGCCCACGGCGTTCTTCAGCACGTCGTTGGCGTGTGCGAAGGCCTGCTCCTGGGTGATGTCGTCGCCCAGCACCTCCATCAGCTTCTCGTTGAGCACGACGATGAGGCTGTCCACGTTGGCTTCCAGCTCGGCCACGCCGTCCTCGGCCTGGCGGCCGCGCTTGCGCCCTTCGAACTCGAAGGGCTTGGTGACCACGCCCACGGTCAGGATGCCCATCTCCTTGGCCACGCGTGCGATCACCGGCGCGGCGCCGGTGCCGGTGCCGCCGCCCATGCCGGCGGTGATGAACAGCATGTGCGCGCCGTCTATCGCGGCCTTGATGCGGTCTATGGCCTCCTCGGCCGAGGCGCGGCCCACGTCGGGCTTGCTGCCCGCGCCCAGGCCGGTCTTGCCCAGTTGCACCAGCGCGCCCGCGTTGCTGCGGTTCAACGCCTGCGCGTCGGTGTTGGCGCAGATGAACTCCACACCCTGGACACCTTGCGAAATCATGTGCTCGACGGCGTTGCCGCCGCCGCCGCCCACGCCGATCACCTTGATCTGCGTGGCTTCGTCGAATTGGTCGATCATCTCAATGGGCATGGAAGCCTCCTTGGCTGTCAGTCGGTTGCAGTTGCCGTGGTGGTGAAAACGGGGTTGTTCGTGATCTGTTCAATGGGCACCCCTTGGTCAAAAATTCCCTAGAAACCAGTCCTTGGCGCGCGTGACCAGGTTCTTCACCGAACCGGCCTGCGCCGCCGCCTTGTGCCCGCGCGCATGCGCCAGGCGTGCCTCTTCCAGCAGCCCCATCACGGTGGCACTGCGGGGGTTGGCGACCATGTCGTACAGCGGCCCGCCGTAGGTGGGCACGCCGCGGCGCACGGGCTTGAGAAAGATGTCCTCGCCCAGCTCCACCATGCCGGGCATGACCGCACCGCCGCCGGTGACCACGATGCCGCTGGACAGCAGCTCCTCGAAGCCGCTTTCGCGTATGACCTGGTGCACCAGCGAGAAGATCTCTTCCACGCGCGGCTCGATCACGCCGGCCAGCGCCTGGCGGCTGAGCAGGCGCGGCGCGCGGTCGCCCAGGCCCGGCACTTCCACCTGCTCGCCGGGGTCGGCCAGCAGCTGCTTGGCCACGCCGTGTTCGACCTTGATCTCCTCGGCGTCCTTGGTGGGCGTGCGCAGCGCCATCGCGATGTCGTTGGTGATCAGGTCGCCGGCGATGGGGATGACCGCGGTGTGGCGCACGCTGCCTTCGGTGTAGACCTGCACGTCGGTGGTGCCGGCGCCTATGTCCACCACCGCCACACCCAGCTGCTTCTCGTCGTCGGTCAGCACCGCGGCGGCGCTGGCGCTGGGGTTCAGCACCAGGCGCTCCACCTCCAGCCCGCAGCGCCGCACACACTTCAGGATGTTCTCGGCCGCGCTGCCGGCGCCGGTGACGATGTGCACCTTCACCTCCAGCCGGCTGCCGCTCATGCCTATCGGTTCCTTGACCTCGTGACCGTCGATCACGAACTCCTGCGGCTCCACCAGCAGCAGCCGCTGGTCGTTGGGGATGTTGATGGCCTTGGCCGTTTCCACCACGCGGTTCACGTCCACCGGCGTCACCTCGCGGTTGTCGCGCACGATGACCATGCCGGTGCTGTTCAGCCCGCGTATGTGGCTGCCGGTGATGCCGGTGTAGACGCTGCTGATCTTGCAGGCGGCCATCATCTCGGCCTCCTTCAGCGCCTGCTGGATGCTCGCCACCGTGGCGTCTATGTTGACGACCACGCCGCGCTTGAGGCCGTGCGTGGGCGCGATGCCCAGCCCGGCCACGCGCAGGCCGCCGCTTTCCAGCACCTCGGCAGCCACCACCATCACCTTGGCGGTGCCGATGTCCAGGCCGAACACCATGTCCTTGTAGTCCTTGGCCATGCGCGAAGTTCCTCGTGTGCTCAATGTCTGCGACGCGCCGGCGCTGCAGGCGCCGGCCGGTTCGCGGTGTTCGGTGCGGCAGAGCCGGCCTGGGTGGAAACGCCGCGCAGCCGCAGCGCATAACCGTCGGCATGGCGCAGGTCGGCGTACTGCAGCGGTGCGTCCCAGCGCGCCTGCACCTGCGGCAGCGTGCGCACCAGGCGCTCGGCGCGCAGCATCAGCTCGTCGTCGCTGCCGCGGCCCAGCTCCACCACGGCGCCGCTGTGCAGCTCGGCGCGCCACGAGCCGCGGTGCGACAGGCGCAGCCGGTCCACATCGCTGCCCAGCGGCGCCCACACACGCTGCAGGTGCTGCAGCACCGCCAGCATGCGCCCGGCGCTGCCCTCGGGGCCGGCCAGGCGCGGCAGCGTGTCGTCCTCCACCTCGCCCAGGTTGGCCTCGAAGACCTCGCCGTGGGTGTTGACCAGGCGCTCGCCGGCCGAACCGGCGTCGCCGGCTTCGCGTCCCAGGCCGGCGGGGCCTTCCCACAGCGCAGCCGGCTGGTGTTCTTCCAGCGCCACCGCCAGGCGGTCGGGCCACACGCGCCGCACCACGGCGCGCCGCACCCAGGGCACGGCCTCGAAGGCGGTGCGGCCCTGCTGCAGGTCCAGGCCGAAGAAGTTGTCGGTGAGCAACGGCACGGCGTGGGCACGTATCACCGGCACGCTGCTGCGCGCCAGCTCGCCTTCCAGCGCCACGCTGCGTATCGGAAACAGGGGCGAACGCATCAACCAGGTGGCGCCCGCCGCCACCGCCACCAGGCCCAGGGCCACCACCACCGTGGCGGCGGCGGCGTTCATGACGCGCACGTCCATGGGCGCCACGGCAACGGCCGCGGCCACACCAGGGCCGGTGCGCCTGGCGTTGCTGCGGGTGGGGGTGCGGGCCATGGGCGGGGCTCGATCGGGCTTCAGCTGCGCGCCGAATCCAGCGTGGCGCGCTGCAGCAACTGCAGGCACAAGGCTTCGTAGGACACGCCGGCGGCACGCGCCGACATCGGCACCAGCGAATGCCCGGTCATGCCCGGGCTGGTGTTCATCTCCAGCAGGAACAGCGCGCCGTCGCTGGCGCGCTGCATCAGGTCGGCACGGCCCCAGCCTCGGCAGCCCAGCGTGCGGAAGGCGGCCAGGGTCAGGCGCTGCACCTCGGCTTCCACCTCGGCCGACAGGCCGCTGGGGCAGCGGTAACCGGTGTCGTCGCTGAAGTACTTGTTCTGGTAGTCGTAGTTGCCGTCGGGGGCGTCTATGCGCACCACCGGCAGCGCCACGGCGTCGTCGCCGTCGCCCAGCACCGGGCAGGTCAGCTCCACGCCCTCTATGAATTCTTCGCACAGCACGTCGGCGTCGTATTGCGCGGCCAGCTTCACCGCGTCCTGCATCTGGCTGTAGCCCTGCACCTTGGTGATGCCTATGGAGCTGCCCTCGCGCGGCGGCTTGACGACCAGCGGCAGGCCGATCTGGTCGGGCACCGCGACCACGTCTGCGCGCGCCTGGTGGCGGGGCGACAGCCACACCCAGCGCGGCGTGGGCAGGCCCTCGGCCTGCCACACGCGCTTGGTCATCACCTTGTCCATCGCGATCGCGCTGGCCATCACGCCCGAGCCGGTGTACGGGATGCCCAGCAGCTCCAGCGCGCCCTGCACCACACCGTCTTCGCCATGGCGGCCGTGCAGCGCGATGAAGACCCGCGCAAACCCTTCAGCCGGCAACGCCCACAGCGGGCGCTCGGCCGGGTCGAAGGCGTGCGCATCCACGCCCTGCGACCGCAGCGCGGCCAGCACGCCGCTGCCCGACATCAGCGACACCTCGCGCTCGGCGCTGCGGCCGCCCATCAGCACCGCCACCTTGCCCAGCGCGTTCACGTCCACCGGTGCAAACTTCATGCGGCCTCCTGGCTGGTGACACGGGCACGCTGCATCAGCAGGCCCGGCAATGCGGCGATGGAGCCGGCGCCCATCACCAGCAACACGTCGCCATCGCGCGCCAGCGCCGCCAGCGCTTCGGGCACGGCGGCCACGTTGGGCAGCACCGGCACCGCGGCGCCGCCGCCAGCGGCCACCGCGGCGGCCAGCGCCGCGCTGTCGGCGCCGGCAATGGCGGTCTCGCCGGCGGGGTAGACCTCGGTCAGCAGCGCCGCGTCGGCACGCGCGATGACCTCGGCAAAGGCGGGCAGGCAGTCGCGCGTACGGGTGTAGCGGTGCGGCTGGAACACCAGCACCAGCCGGCGCCCGGGGTAGGCACCGCGCGCCGCCGCCAGCACCGCGGCCAGCTCCACCGGGTGGTGGCCGTAGTCGTCGATCACCGTGGCGTGGCCGCCGTCGGCGGTGGGCCACTCGCCCCAGCGCTGGAAGCGCCGGCCCACCCCCTGGAAGGTCGCCAGCGCACGCTGCGTGGCCACGTCGGGCAAGGCCAGTTCACGCGCAACGCCTATGGCCGCCAGCGCGTTGCGCACGTTGTGCTCACCGGCCAGCGCCAGGTCCACCGCCAGGTCGGCATGCCCGGCCTGGCGGGCGACGAAGTGCATGCGCCCGCCGGGCTGCGCCTGCACCTGCACGGCGCGCAGCTCGGCGTCCTCGCCCAGGCCATAGCTGCGCAGTGGCCTCTCGATGCGCGGCAGCACCGCACGAACGCCGGCATCGTCGGTGCACACGAGCGCACGGCCGTAGAACGGCAGGCGGTGCAGAAAGTCCACGAAGGCGCTGTGCAGCCGCTGCAGGTCGTGGCCGTAGGTGTCCATGTGGTCGGCGTCTATGTTGGTGACGACGGCCAGCACCGGGCTCAGCAGCAGGAAGGAGGCGTCGCTCTCGTCGGCCTCGGCGACGATCCACTCGCCTCCCCCCAGGCCGGCGTTGCTGCCCAGGGCCTTGAGTTCGCCGCCGATCACGAAGCTGGGGTCCACACCGGCTTCGGCCAGCACGCTGGCCACCAGCGAGGTGGTGGTGGTCTTGCCGTGGGTGCCGGCGATGGCGATGCCGTCCTTGCGGCGCATCAGCTCGGCCAGCAGCACCGCGCGCGCCACCACCGGCACACGCGCGGCGCGGGCGGCCTGCACCTCGGGGTTGTCTGCACGCACGGCGGTGGAGGTGACCACCGCCTGCGCGCCGGCAATGTGCGCCGCGTCGTGACCTGTGAACACCTGCACGCCCAACGCCGCCAGCCGCTCGGTGACGGCGCTGGCCACCAGGTCCGAGCCCGAGACGCGGTAGCCCAGGCGCTGGAAGATCTCGGCCAGCGGGCTCATGCCCGAGCCGCCCACGCCCACAAAGTGAAGGTGCTTGACGGCGTGTTTCATGCCGCGGCCCCGGTGGGCTGGCGCTTCACCAGCTTCTCGATCTCGTCGGCCACGCGCGCCGCGGCCTGCGGCTGCGCCAAGGCACGCGCCCGGGTGGCCATGGCCAGCAGTTGCGCACGGTCCAGGGTTTGCAGCAGGCCGGCCAGGTACTGCGGCGTCAATTCGGCCTGGGGCAGATGCACCGCCGCCTGCTGCGCAGCCATCCACTGCGCGTTGTCGCGCTGGTGCGCCGTGGTGCTGACGACCAGCGGCACCAGCACCGCCGGCACACCGGCGGCGCACAGCTCGCTGACGGTGATGGCGCCGGCGCGGCAGATCATCACGTCGCTGGCCGCCAGGCGCGCGGCCATGTCGTCCACGAAGGGCAGCACCTCGGCGCTGATGCCGGCGGCGGCGTAGGCTTCGCGCACCGCCTGCGCCTGCGTGCTGCCGGCCTGGTGCACCACCAGCGGCCGCTGGTCTGCCGGCAACAACGCCAGCGCTGCCGGCAGCGTGTCATTCAGCACTTTTGCACCCAGGCTGCCGCCCACCACCAGCAGGCGCAGCGGCCCGCTGCGGCCGGTGTAACGCTGTGCCGGTGCCGGCAGCGCCGCGATCTCCTCGCGCACCGGGTTGCCGGTGACCACCGCATGCTTCACGCGCGCCGCCGCATCGCCGGCAAAGCCGAAGGCCACGCGGTCGGCCACCGGCAGCAGGCTCTTGTTGGACAGCAGCAGCGCCGCGTCGGCGTTCACCAGCACCAGCGGCTTGTTCAGCAGGCTGGCCATCAGCCCGCCGGGGAAACACACGTAGCCGCCCATGCCCAGCACCGCGTCGGCACCGCGCCGGCGCAGGATGCCCAGGCAGTCCCAGAAGGCCTTGAGCAGGCGCAGCCCGCCGGTGAGCGTGTGCAGCACACCCTTGCCGCGCAGGCCGGAGAAGCTGATGTTGTCCAGCGGAATCTGCGCCGGCGGCACCAGGCGGTTTTCCATGCCGTGCGTGGTGCCCAGCCAGCTGACGCTCCAGCCGCGGCGGCGCATCTCGGCCGCCACCGCCAGGCCCGGCATGATGTGCCCGCCGGTGCCGGCGGCCATGACGACCAGATGACTCATGCGCGGCCTCCGCGCATGAGTGCCCTGTTCTGGCTGCGGCGCGCGCGCGGTGCGCGCTTCACATCGCTGCGCGATGTGAGCCTGCGCCGGTATCGCGCGCCGGCGCTTCGCGCCGCCACCATGCTGTGCATGTTGGTCATGCGCGGCCTCCGCGCATGAGCGCACGATTCTCCATGTCCACCCGCAGCACCAGGGCCAGGGCGATCAGGTTCATCAGGATGGCCGAGCCGCCGTAGCTCACCAGCGGCAGCGTCAAGCCCTTGGTGGGCAGCACGCCCAGGTTGACGCCCATGTTGATGAAGGCCTGGAAGCCCATCCACACGCCAACGCCCTGGCACATCAGGCCGGCGAACACGCGGTCCAGCGCAATGGCCTGGCGGCCTATCGCGAAGATGCGCCGCGTGAGCCAGAAGAACAGCACGATGACCGTGGCCACACCCATGAAGCCCAGCTCCTCGCCTATCACGGCCAGCAGGAAGTCGGTGTGCGCCTCGGGCAGGTAGTGCAGCTTCTCCAGGCTGGCACCCAGCCCCTGGCCGAAGAACTCGCCGCGGCCCAGCGCGATCAGCGAGTGCGTGAGCTGGTAGCCCTTGCCCTGCACGTACTTGGGGTCCCAGGGGTCCAGGTAGGCCAGGATGCGCTCGCGGCGCATGTCGTCGAAGCCGATGATCAGCGCAAACGTGGCCACGATGACCAGCGCGATCAGGAAGAACATGCGCGCGTTGACGCCGCCCAGGAACAGGATGCCCATCGCGATGACCGCGATGACGATGAAGGCGCCCATGTCCGGCTGGCGCAGCAGCATCAGGCCCACGAAGGTCACGGCCACCACCATGGGCGTGACGGCGCGGAAGAAGTTCTCGCGCGTGTCCATGCGCCGCACCATGTAGTTGGCGGCGTACAGCACGATGGCCAGCTTGGCCAGCTCGGCCGGCTGGAAGTTGATCACGCCCAGCGGAATCCAGCGCCGCGAGCCGTTGACCACCTTGCCCACAAACGGCAGCAGCACCACGGCCAGCAGCACCAGCGACAGCACAAACACCCAGGGCGCGTGTTTTTCCCACCAGGTCATGGGCACCTGCAGCAGCACCAGTGCCAGCATCAGGCCCAGCAGCACGGCAAACACATGGCGCAGCACGAACGAGGTCTGCGTGTAAGCGGCAAAGCGCGGGTTGTCGGGCAAGGCGATGGAGGCCGAGTACACCATCACGATGCCCACGGCCAGCAGCACGCCCACCACCGCCACCAAGGCCTGGTCGAAGGCCAGCAGGCGCACCGGGCGCGCGGCGCCCAGGTCCACCTGGTCACGCACCGGCAAGGTGCCCTTGCCTTCTTCGCTGTCGCGGCCCAATGGCCACGCCTTTGGCCAGGCCCAGGGCCACCAGCGGCGCAGTGCTGCGGTGTTCATGCCAGCTCTCCGCGGTCGGCGGCCAGGGCCTGCACCGCCTGCACAAACGCCTGGCCGCGCGCGGCGTAGCCGTCGAACATGTCCCAGCTGGCGCAGGCCGGGCTCAGCAGCACGGCATCGCCCGGGCGCGCCGCGTCAAAGGCCCACTGCACCGCCTGCTGCAGCGAGGCATGGCGTTGCATGGGGACGCCGGCGGCCTGCAAAGCCTGGCCCACCGCGGCTTCTATGACCGCGGCGTCGCGGCCCAGCGTGGCCACCGCACGCGCCTGCGCAGCCAGCGGCGCGGCCAGCGGAGAAAAATCCTGCCCCTTGCCGTCGCCGCCCAGGATGAGCACCAGCTTGGCCGGCGCCTTGTCGGCCGCCAGCCCGGCGATGCCGGCCACGGTGGCGCCCACGTTGGTGCCCTTGCTGTCGTCCCAGGCCTCGACCTCGCCCACCGTGCCGGCCCACTGCATGCGGTGCGGCTCGCCGGCGTACTCGCGCAGGCCATGCAGCATGGGCGCCAGCGGGCAGCCTATGGCGGTGGCCAGCGCCAGTGCCGCCAACGCGTTGGCGGCGTTGTGGCGGCCGCGCAGGCGCAGCGCATCGGCCGGCATCAGGCGTTGCAGGTGGATCTCGGCCGTCTCGCCCTTCTTCAGGGTTTCGTCGGCCGGCAGTGCACGCACCAGCCAGGCCATGCCGCTTTCGACGACCACGCCCCAGTCACCGGGCTGCTGCGGCGCGCCCACGCCGAAGCGCACCACCTCGCGCGCCACGGTCTTGTTGCGCGCCTTGCCGGCGGTCTTGACCACCACCGGCGCCGGCACCAGGGCTTCCACGGCCGGGTCGTCGCGGTTGATGACCAGCACCGCCTGTTCGCCAAACACCCGGGTCTTGGCCTGGGTGTAGGCGGCCATGGAGCCGTGCCAGTCCAGGTGGTCCTGCGTCAGGTTCAAGAGCGCCGCAGCCTGGGGCTCGAAGCCGCGCACGCCCTGGCCGCCGCCCATGAGCTGGTAGCTGGACAGCTCCAGCACCCACACTTGCGGCAGCTCGTCGGCCGCCAGCCGGGCCGCCAGCGTGTCCAGCAGCGCCGGGCCTATGTTGCCGGCCACCGCCACGCTGCGCCCGGCGCGTTCCACCAGCAGGCCGGCCAGGGCCGTGGTGGTGGTCTTGCCATTGGTGCCGGTGACGGCCAGCAGCTGTGGTGCGTAGTCGCGCTCCTGCTGCAGCCTGTCCAGCGCCTGCACAAACAGGTCCAGCTCGCCTTGCACCGGCACGCCGGCTTGGGCTGCTGCCGCCAGCAGCGGCGTGATGCGTTCGTCGCCCGGCGCCAGGCCGGGGCTCTTGAGCACCCGCTGCACACCGTCCAGCTGCGCCGCGCCCAGGCTGCCGCCGAAGACCTGCACCGCCGGCAACTCGGCCGCCAGCGCGGCGGCCTGCGGCGGCGGGGTGTCGCTGCCGGCGCGTGAATCCCACACCCGCACCACCCAGCCCTGGGCCGCGCACCAGCGCGCCATGGCCAGGCCGCTGGCGCCCAGGCCCAGCACCAGCACGGTGGAAACCGGGGCCTGAGCGGGCACGGCCAGCTCGACCACGTCGGCGTCCGGGGGTGATGTGTCGTTCGTCATCACATTCACCGCAGCTTCAGGCTGGCCAGCCCCACCAGGCACAGCAGCATGGTCACGATCCAGAAACGCACCACCACCTGCGTTTCGGCCCAACCCTTCTTCTCGAAGTGGTGGTGCAGCGGCGCCATCAGGAACAGGCGACGGCCCACGCCGTAACGCCGGCGTGTCCACTTGAACCAGGCCACCTGCAGCATCACCGACACGGCCTCGGCGACGAAGATGCCGCCCATGATGCCCAGCACGATTTCCTGCCGCGTGATGACGGCGATGGTGCCCAGCGCACCACCCAGCGCCAGCGCGCCCACGTCACCCATGAACACCTGCGCCGGGCTGGTGTTGAACCACAGAAAGGCCAGGCCGGCGCCGGCCAGCGCGGCGCAGAAGATCAGCAACTCGCCCGACCCCGGGATGTGCGGGAACAGCAGGTAGCGCGAGAACACCGCGTTGCCGGTGACGTAGGCAAACACGCCCAGCGCCGAGCCCACCATCACCACCGGCATGATGGCCAGGCCGTCCAGGCCGTCGGTGAAGTTCACCGCGTTGCTGGCGCCCACGATGACGAACCAGGCCAGGATGATGAAGCCCCACACCCCCAGCGGGTAGCTGATGCTCTTGAAGAAGGGCACCATCAAGTCGGCACGCGGCGGCAGGTCGGTGGAAAAGCCACTGTCCACCCAGCGCAGGAACAGCTCCCAGACGCGGATGTTGCTGGTTTCGGCCACGCTGAAGGCCAGGTAGGTGGCGGCCACCAGGCCGATCAGGCTTTGCCAGAAGAACTTCTCGCGCGAGCGCATGCCTTCCGGGTCCTTGCGCACCACCTTGCGCCAGTCGTCGGCCCAGCCTATGGCGCCGAAGCCGAAGGTCACCAGCATCACCACCCACACGAAGCGGTTGCTCCAGTCGAACCACAGCACCGTGCTCACACCTATGCCTATGAGCACCAGCACGCCGCCCATGGTGGGCGTGCCGCGCTTGCCCAGGTGGGTTTGCACGCCGTACTCGCGTATGGGCTGGCCTATCTTCATCTCGGTCAGCTTGCGTATCACCCAGGGGCCGAAGATCAGGCCGATCAGCAAGGCCGTCATCGCCGCCAGCACGGCGCGGAAGGTGAGGTACTGCACCACGCGCAGGAAACCCAGCTCGTCGGGGTACAGGGCGGCCAGCCACTGGGACAGACTAAGCAGCATGGCGCGTGCCCTCCCCGCCCGCGGGGCCCTGCGCCCCTTCGGCCGCCGCCACCAGGGCCTGCACCACCCGTTCCATGCCCATGAAGCGCGATCCCTTGACCAGCACCGACGCCGCCTGCGGTGCCTGCTGCGGTGTCTCTTGCAGAGCGGCCAGCAGCGCCGGCGTGTCGGCAAAGTGACGATGGGCCGCCGCGTGCTGCATCAGCGCACCTGCGGCCCAGAAATGTTCTATGCCCCGTTCGCGCGCCCGCGCGCCGACTTCGGCGTGGAAGGCCGCACCGGCATCGCCCACCTCGCCCATGTCGCCCAGCACCAGCCAGCGCGGCGACGGCAGCGCGGCCAGCACCTCGATGGCGGCCAGCACCGAATCCGGGTTGGCGTTGTAGCTGTCGTCCACCAGCGTGATGTCGCGGCCTGCCTGGTGCAGCAGGCGCACGGCCGAACGGCCCGCCACCGGGCGGAAGGCCGCGAGGCCCTGGGCCACGGCCCAGGCCGGCGCGCCTGCGGCCAGCGCCGCAGCCGCCGCGGCCTGCGCGTTGTGCACGTTGTGCAGCCCCGGCTGGGCCAGGCTGGTTGGCACACGGCCAGCCGGCGTGCGCAGCACCAACTGCCAGGCCTGGCCGGCCCAGGTGGCCTGTTCGGCAAACACCTCGGCCTGCTCGCTGCCAAAACCCAGCACGGGCCGCGTGCCGGCCATCTCGCGCCACAGCGGCGCGTGGGCATCGTTCAGCGGCAGCACCACCGTGCCCTGCGCGCCCAGCGCGTGGATCACCTGGCCGTTTTCGCGCGCCACGGCTTCGACGCTGGCCATGAACTCCTGGTGCTCGCGCTGGGCGTTGGTGATGACCGCCACCGTGGGCGCCGCCAAGCCCGCCAGCAGCGCGATCTCGCCGGGGTGGTTCATGCCCAGTTCCACCACCGCGGCGCGATGGGGCGTGGGCCCGCTCTGCCGCAGGCGCAGCAGCGTCAGCGGCAGGCCGATGTGGTTGTTCAGGTTGCCCTGCGTGGCCAGGGCCGCGTCGCCCAGCCAGGCACGCAGGATGGCCGCCGTCATCTGCGTGACCGTGGTCTTGCCGTTGCTGCCCACCACCGCGATCAACGACGGTTGCATGGTGGCCCGCCAGGCGGCGGCCAGCTGCTGCAAGGCCGCCAGCGAATCGGGCACTTGCAGCCCGGGCACGGCGTCGGACAGGCCTTCTTCGGCCAGCACGGCGCCAGCACCCATGACCAGGGCTTGCCGCAGGTACGCATGCCCGTCAAAGCGCTCACCGCGCAAGGCCACGAACAGCTCACCGCGCTGCACACGGCGGCTGTCGCTGCCCACACCGCTCAAGGCGATGTCGCCGCTGCCGAACAGCCTGCTGCCGGGCAGCAGCGCCTGGGCCTGGGCCAGCGTCATCATCGCGCGGCCTCCGTCGCCACGCCGCCCTGGCGCGCGGCCAGCGCCAGCCGGGCTTCTTCCAGGTCGAAGAACGGGTGGCGCTGGCCCGCCACTTCCTGGTAGGTTTCGGCGCCCTTGCCAGCGATCAGCACCAGGTCGCCGGGCTGTGCCGCCGACACCGCATGGGCGATGGCTTCGCGCCGGTCTTCGATGACGCGCACCTCGTCGTGCCCGGTGATGCCGGCCAGGATGTTGGCCAGGATGGCGCCTGGTGCCTCGCTGCGCGGGTTGTCGCTGGTCAGCACCACGGCGTCGGCGCGGCGTGCCGCCACGGCCCCCATCAGCGGGCGCTTGCCCGGGTCGCGGTCGCCGCCGCAGCCGAACACGCACCACAGCCGGCCGCCGCGCGCGTCGGCACGCGGGCGCAGCGCCAGCAGCACCTGGTCCAGCGCATCGGGCGTGTGGGCATAGTCCACCAGCACTTCGATGCCGCCGGCCGCCAGCGGTTGCAGGCGCCCGGGCACCGGTGTGGCCTGGGCGGCGGCGGCCACCGCCTCGTGCAGCGGCACACCCAGGGCGCGCAGCGCCGCCACCACCAAGAGCAGGTTGCTGGCGTTGAAGCGGCCTATCAGCACGCTGCGCAGCGTGGCACGGGTGGTTTCGCCGGCGGCGCCGGCTTCCACCACGTCCAGGGCCAGGCCGGCCGGTTCGTCGCGCAGCGCTTCGGCATGCAGGCGCGCCGGCGCGTCCAGCGACACCGTCCACAGCGCGCAGGCGCCGTCGCGCAGCTCGTCGGCCAGTTGGGCACCGTGTTCGTCGTCCACGTTGACCACCGCGGCGCGCAGCCCTGGCCAGCTGAACAAGGCACGCTTGGCCTGCCAATAAGCGGCCATGCTGCCGTGGTAGTCCAGGTGGTCGCGCGTGAGGTTGGTGAACAGCGCCACCGCCACCGCGACCTTCTCCAGCCGGTGCTCGACCAGCCCTATGGACGAGGCCTCCACCGCGCAGGCGGCAAAACCGCGCTCGGCAAAGCCGTGCAGCGCGGCGTGCAGTGCCACCGCATCGGGGGTGGTCAGGCCGGTGTCGTCAAGCTGCGCCGGCGGCTCGCCCACGCCCAGCGTGCCCACCACGCCGCAGCGCCGGTCCAGGGCCGTCAGCGCCTGCGCCAGCCACCAGGTGGTGCTGGTCTTGCCGTTGGTGCCGGTGGCGGCCAGCACGTCCAGCCGGCCCGAGGGGTGGCCGAAGAAGTCGTCGGCCACCGCGCCGGCGGCCTGCTGCAGGCCGGCCAGCAGCGCCACCCGTTCGTCGCCGGCCACGCCGAAGGCGTCGGCGCCGTCGGCCTCTGCCAGGCAGGCGGTGGCGCCGGCGGCCAGGGCTTGCTCGACGAAGCGCCGGCCGTCGCTGCGCCGGCCCGGCCAGGCCAGGAGGCCGTCGCCGGCGCGCAGCGCGCGGTGGTCGCTGTGCAGCGTGCCGCCCACGCGCGCACGCAGCCAGTCCGCCGCTTCGCGGGGGGAGGCCAGCAAGGTGGGCGCGGCCATGTTCAGAAGCTCTCCGTCACCGCGGGCACGGTGCGCGCCACGATGTGCGGCTGCACGTCCAGGTCGGGCGCCACGTTCATCAGACGCAGCGTCTGCTGCACCACCTGGCTGAACACCGGTGCGGCCACGTCGCCGCCGTAGTAGCCGCCGCGACGGGGCTCGTCCACCATCACCGCCACGACGATGCGCGGGTCGCTCACCGGCGCCAGGCCCACGAACCAGGCGCGGTACTTGTTGGTGTACTGGCCGCCTTCCAGCTTGCGTGCGGTGCCGGACTTGCCGCCCACGCTGTAGCCCACGGTCTGCGCCTTGGGGCCGGTGCCGCCGGGGCCGGCGGCGTCCTGCAGCATGGTGCGCAACTGGCGCGCCACCTCGGGCGACAGCACCGGCGTGCCGGTGGCCGGCGTGCCGGTGTGCAGCAGCGTGGGCGCGATCAACTGGCCGTCGCGCGCAAACACGGTGTAGGCGCCGGCCAGTTGCAGCAGGCTGGCCGACAGGCCGTAGCCGTAGCTCATGGTGGCCTGCTCCACCGGGCGCCAGCTCTTGTGCGGGCGCAGCCGGCCGGTGACGGCGCCCGGAAACTCGATGCGCGGCTTCTGGCCCAGGCCCACGGCGGAGTACAGCTCCCAGATCTCCTGCGCCGGCATGGCCATGGCCAGTTTCACGGTGCCGACGTTGCTGCTCTTCTGCACCACCTGGGCCACCGACAGCACGCCGTGCGGCTTGGTGTCGTGTATGGGCCGGCCGGTGATGACGATGCGGCCTTCGCCGGTGTCCACCAGCGTGCTGGCGCGCGCGCGGCCGCTTTCCATGGCCAGCGCGGCGATGAAGGGCTTCATGGTCGAGCCGGGCTCGAACACGTCGGTGAGCGCGCGGTTGCGCACCCGCTGGTCTTCGGCACGGCGCGGACGGCTGGGGTCGAAGCTGGGGTAGTTGGCCAGGGCCAGCACTTCGCCGGTGCGCACGTCCATCACCACCGCGCTGCCGCTGTTGGCGCCGTGCGTCTGCACCGCGTCGCGCAGGCGCTGCCAAGCGAAGAACTGCACCTTGGAGTCCAGCGACAGCGTCACGTCGCGGCCGTTCTCCGGCGCGCGCTGGTCGCCCACATGCTCCACCGCGCGGCCCAGGCGGTCGCGCAGCACGGTGCGCTGGCCGCGGCGGCCCTGCAGTTGGTCGTCGAAGGCCAGCTCCACGCCTTCCAGGCCACGCTCGTCGGCGTTGGTCAGGCCCACCACCTGCGCCGAGGCCTCGCCCTCGGGGTAGCGGCGCTTGTACTCGCGCACCTCGTACACACCCTTCACGCCCAGGGCACGCACCTGCTGCCACACGTCTTCCTCGACATGGCGGCGCAGCGTGACGGTGCCGCTGCCTTCCAGCCTGTCGGCCAGCTCGCCGGGCTTGAAGCCCAAGAGGCGCGCCAACTGGCGCCGCTGCGCGGCGTCGGCCTGGAAGCTGCGCAGGTCGGCCTGCACCGAAGGCAGGGCCACGCTGGTGGCCAGCACCAGGCCGTTGCGGTCCAGCACACGGCCGCGGCTGGCCGGCAGCGCCTGCTTGTAGACGAAGCGCTTGTCGCCCTGCGCCTGGTAGAACTCGGTGGCCACCAGCTGCACCCACACGGCACGGCCCAGCAGCAGCGCAAAGGCCGCGCCCACCAGCAGCAGCACAAAGCGCGACCGCCACGGCGGCGTGCGGCTGGCCAGCAGCGGGCTGGTGGCAAAGCTCACGCCGCGCACGCCGGAGGCGGTGGCGCGGCTCGGGCGGTGGTCGCGGCTCATCGTGTGCCCCCCGCCGCAGGCTCGTCGTTGACGTAGGCGGTGACCGCCGGCGTGGCCGTCTGCATGCGCAGGCGCTCGCGCGCCACCCGCTCCACGCGCCCGTGCGTGGCCTGGGCCTGGCGTTCGGCGTCCAGGCGCTTGTACTCGGCGTCCAGGCGGCGCTGCTCGGCGCGCGCGCTTTCCAGCTCGGCAAAGGCGCGGCGCGACTCGTAGGAGGTCTTCACCAGCACCAAGGCGCTGCCCAGCAGCGCCACCAGCAGGATGATTTGCACGCGGGTCATGTCTTCATGACCCCATAGGCTCAGGCAGCCGCTCGGCCACCCGCATCACTGCCGAGCGTGCACGCGGGTTGGCCGCCACCTCGGCCGCCGAGGGGCGCACCCGCCCCAGCGCACGCAGGCGCAGGGCGCGCGGCGGGGCAAACGGGGCGCGGCGGTCCACCTCGTCGCGGCTTTCGCGTGCGATGAAGGTCTTGACGATGCGGTCTTCCAGCGAGTGGAAGCTAATCACTACCAACCGCCCGGCCGGCGCCAGCAGCGCCAGCGCCGCCTTCAGCCCTTGTTCCAGCGACGAGAGCTCGGCATTGACATGAATCCGAAGGGCTTGAAAGGTGCGTGTCGCGGGGTCCTGCCCCGGCTCGCGGGACTTGACGACACGAGCCACGAGCGCGGCGAGTTCGCCGGTGCGCTGCACGGGGGCCCCGCTTTCGCGGCGAGCCACAACCGCCTTTGCAATCGGAACAGCAAACCGCTCTTCGCCATAGTCTTTGATCACGCCAGCGATGTCGCGCAGCTCGGCGCGGGCCAGGAACTCGGCCGCCGTTTCACCGCGCGTGGTGTCCATGCGCATGTCCAGCGGCGCGTCGTGCCGGAAGCTGAAGCCGCGCGCCGGGTCGTCGATCTGCGGTGAGCTCACGCCCAGGTCCAGCAGCACGCCCTGCACCTGGGGGATGCCCAGCGCCGCCAGCTCGCCGGCCATGGCCTCGAAGTTGGCGTGGCGCACGGCAAAACGCGCATCGGTGATGGCCGCGGCCGCCTGCAGCGCCTGCGGGTCGCGGTCGAAGGCCACCAGCCGCCCGGCCGGCCCCAGCTGCGCCAGCACGGCGCGCGCATGCCCGCCGCGGCCGAAGGTGCCGTCCACGTAGGTGCCCTCCGCCTGCGTCACCAGCGCCTGAACGGCTTCGGTGAGCAAGACGGTGGTGTGGGTCCATGCAGCGGGCTGGTTCACCGTATGACCAGGTTGCGCAAGACCTCGGGCCGGCCCTTGGCGATGGCCTCGGCCTCGCGCGCCTCGTAGCGCGTGGCGTCCCACAACTCGAAGTGCGCGCCCAGGCCCATGAACTTGACGTCACGCTCCAGCCCGGCCCAGGCGCGCAGCTCGGGCGGGATCAGCACGCGCGAGCCGCTGTCGATTTCCAGCTCGGTGGCGCTGCCTATGAAGATGCGCCGCCAGCTGTCATGCTCCGACCCCAGCGACAACAGCAAGGTCTCGAAACGGTCCCACACCGGCATGGGAAACAGCGACAGGCAGCGGTCGGGGTTCTTGGCCACCATCAGCAGCGGGCCGCTGCCGTCTTCGCCCGGGTCATCGGCCTCCACCGGGCCGCGCAGCAGCTCACGCCAGCGGGCAGGCACGGTAACCCGCCCCTTCCCGTCCAGCATCAGCACCGGTCCACCCCGAAACACTATCGCCGACACTTTTTCCCACCAATCGACACGCATCTGCACTGTATCGCAGGAAGTGCGGTGTGGTCAAACGCCTGGCGGCGAAAAATCAATCAAATCAAACACTTACAAGTGATATCTCAGTCTCCCGAATGAGAAACCCCTTCCAAATTAACCACTTGGAAGGGGCTGTGAAAGTGATGGGTGAGGTCTCGCCTGCCGGCGTGGCACTCATCGCCCGCGTCTGGGCCAGGCCTCGCAGGTTGGCAGACGCCTCTGGCGGCCGGCCGGCGGCGGCAGCGCTTGTGGCCGACGCTAAGTCATCTGCGGGGCCGGCAAGGCGCTGGCCGGGGCCTGTTCCAGGATGTGCCGCCAGTCGGCCTGCCACTGCGCCAGCGCCGCGCTGTCGCCGTCGAACACCAGGTCGAAGAACGCCAGTGCCAGGTCGGCCGTGGCGGCCTTCACCTGGGCGTTGAGCGCCGGCCCGCCGGTGAAGCTGCGGTCGGTGAACATGCTGTGCGAGCCGTGCCTGAACACGGCCAGCAGCTTGTCCGGGTTCGCGATGGCGTCGAACATCGCCAGGCGGTCGGCCAGGCCCGAGCGGTAGCCCGGGATCTCGATCACGTCGCCGGTGGCGGTGACGTGCAGCGTGGGCACGGCCACCCGGCCCAGCACCGCGCGCAGGTCACGCTCGCCGTAGAACGGCGGCGCGGAGATCACCACCGCGGCCTTGAAGCGGGCGTCCCCGCGCTCGACGACCCGGCCTGCACGTTCAACGCGGGCGCCTATGGCCAGCAGCGTGGTGTTGGCACCGTAGGAGTGGCCGGCCGCGACGATGCGTCGCCGGTCCACCCGGGCCCCCTGCTCGCCCGCCAGCAGGCAGCTCAGCGCAAAGCCCAGGTCTTCGGCACGCGCCAGGGCCTCGCTCTCCTGCGCCGCCCCTTGCAGGCGGCCGACCACGCCAAAGGGGTTGCCGGCCCACAGGGCCGCGTCGCTGCCCACATGCTGCACATGCAGGCTGGCGACCCCGCGCGACGACCAATGCCGGCCCAGGTGGCTGTAGCCCTGGCGGGACCCGCCTATGCCGTGGGAGAACACCACCAGCGGCACCGCGCCTTCAGCCGCCGGCCGCTGCGGCCAGTACAGGCGCGCAGGCACCGGGCGGGCGCGGGCGGCGTCCAGCCAGTCGAAGTCCGACACTTCGAAGGAGCCGGCGGCGGGCTGCGCACCGGCTTGCGCGCGGGCCGTGGCCGGCGCACCGGCCAGAGAACCCGTCAGCGCGCCCGACAGCAGCCAGGCCGTCATCTCGCGCCGTGTCACGGCCCCCGGCGGGCCGCGGCGCCCCGGTGCGGCGCTCATGGGAAGCTCACGCCGGCCAGTTGCTCGGAGACGCGCCACAGCCGGCCCGCCGCTGCGGCGTCCTGCGCCGGCGCCGGTACACGCGCCAGGCTGGGGTATCCGCGGGTCTCGCCCAGGGCATGCGGCCCGTAGTAGATGCCGCTGGCGGCGTCCGGGGCCGTGGCGGCAAACAGCGTGGGCAAGGCGCCCTGCGCCGCCGGCTGGAACAGAAACCACAGGTACTTGCGCGCCAGGCCTTGCAGGCTGCCGTCGCCGGCGCCATTGGGCAGCAGGTCGGTGCGCGAGATGCCGGGGTGCGCAGCCAGGCTGGCCACCCCCCAGCCGGCGGCGTCGCTGCGGCGCTGCAGCTCCAGCGCGAACATCAGGCAGGCCAGCTTGGACTGACGGTAGGCCGGCATGGGCTGGTAGGCGCGCTCGGCCTGCAGGTCGTCGAAGTTGAGGGCGCCCTGGCGCGCCGCCACGCTGGACAGCGTGACGACACGCGGGTGCTGGCCGCGGCGCAGCAGCGGCAGCAGGTGCGCGGTGAGCGCAAAGTGGCTCAGGTAGTTGGTGCCGAACTGCAGCTCCAGCCCGTCGTCGGTGGTGCGGCGCTGGGGCGGCGTCATCACGCCGGCGTTGTTGATCAGCAGGTCCAGCCGCTCCAGCTGCCGGCCCAGGCGCACGCCGAAGTCGGCCACCGAAGCCAGGCGGGCCAGGTCCAGGGCTTGGAAGCGCACCTCTGCGCCGGGCGCGGCCTGGCGTATGCGGCCGACCGCCTCCTGGCCCTTGGCGGCGTTGCGCCCGGCCACAATCACGCGGGCGCCGGCGCGGGCCAGTGCGATGGCGGTCTCGAAGCCCAGGCCGCCGGTGCCGGTGATGACGGCCGTGCGGCCGTGCTGCGGTGGTATGTCGTCGGTGCTCCAGCGGGCCATGGGCTTTCTTTCGGATGAGGTTGAATTTGCACTGAGTGCATATATTATTGCACCAAGTGCAGTTTGTGAAGAGCAAGTGGAAATGACTACAAGCACAGGGGGTGATGGCACCGCGCCGGTGGGCTTGCGCGAACGCAAGCGCGAAGAGACGCGGCTGCGCATCGCACAGACCGCGCTGGGCCTGTTCCTGGCGCAGGGCTACGAGCACACGACGCTGGACGCCATTGCACAGGCCGCGGGCATCTCGCGGCGCAGCTTCTTCGCTTACTTCAAGTCCAAGGAAGACATCGTCATCGCCTGGCAGGCCGCTGCCTGGGAAACGGTGCTGGCCGATGTGCTGGCGGCCTCACCCGACGAGGCACCGCTGGACGTGGTGCGCGACGTGCTGGTGAAACACGCGGCGCGCTATGCCACGGGCCAGATGAAGGCCATGGACCAGATGATGCTGGCCAGCGAAACCCTGGTGGCCCGCAAGCAGGCCTTCTACGTCACGCAGGAAAAGGCACTGCACGCCGCGCTGTGCGAGGTCTGGCGGCAGCCGCAGCGGCAGGCGGGCCTGCGCTTCGTGGCGATGGCCTCCATAGGGGCGATGCGGCTGGCCATAGAAGCCTGGCGCGCACAGCCCGCGGGCGAAGACCGGCCTATCGTCGTCTTTCTGCAGGAGGCCTTCGCGCGCCTGAAGGCCGAGATCTGACGCCGCGGCGTCTACATGGTCTTGAACAGGTGCACGTAGCTCTCGGCCACCAGCAGGTGGTCGCTGCTGTCCTTCAGCCGCACCTGCATGCGGCCGCGAAAGTCGCGCGTGACGCCGGCAATGGCCGCCACGTTGACCAGCGTGGAGCGGTGGATCTGCCAGAACTGCTGCGGGTCCAGCTCTTCCAGCAGCTCTTTCAGCGGCTTGCGTATCAGCGCCTCGCCGCCGGCCAGCGCCACGCGGGTGTACTTGTTGTCGCTCTGGAAGTACAGCACCTCGTCCACGGTGATCAGGCGCAGCGTCTGCCCCACCGAGGCGTTGATCCAGCGCAGCCATGAACGCGGCGCCGCCGCCGTCGGCACGCCGCGGGTCAGGGCCTGCAGCGCCTGCAAGGCCTGCAGCGCCTGCGGTGTGGCCAGCGCATCCGGCAGCGGCGCGGCCAGGCGCTCCTTCAGCCGCGTCACGGTGGTGAACAGCCGCGCCGGCGCCATCGGCTTGAGCAGGTAGTCCACCGCGCCGTGTTCAAAGGCCTGCACCGCATGCTGGTCGTAGGCGGTGATGAAGACCACGCGGCAGCGCTGGTCGGCCTGGCGGGCCACCTGCTGCGCCACTTCCAGGCCGGTGGCGCCGGGCATCTGAATGTCCAGGAACAGCACGTCGGGCCGCTGCTCCTGCACCTGGCGCAAGGCCTGCAGGCCGTCGGCGGCTTCGCCCACCACGGCCAGCTCGGGCCACAGCTCGCCCAGCCGCTCTATCAGCTCGCCACGCAGCGTGGCTTCGTCCTCGGCAACAACGGCACGCGGCGCGGGCAGGTTCACAGGCGCAGCTCCAGAACAAAACGGGTGGTGCCGCCTTCGGCTTCGCAGTGCAGGGCCACCGGGCCGTTGCACAAGGCCTGGGCACGGGCCGCCAGCTGAGACATCAGCTCGGCGTCGGGGCAGGCACCGGGGCAGTCCAGCGACAGCGTGACGCTCAGGCCGTCCACCGCCCCGGCCTGGGCGTTGCCGGCCGCGGCCAGCAAGGGCATGGCCTGCAGCAGCACGCGGGTGGGCCCGGCGCTGCCGGCTTCGCGGCTGCGGCACAAGGCGCCTTGCAGCAGCGGCAGCAGCACCATGGGCGGCAGCGGCAGCTCGGCCAGCGGTGGCGGCCACAGGGCCTGCAGCGGCAGCGGCGCCGGCCAGTGGTCTTGCGCCACGGCCAGCCAGCTTTGCAGCAGCTCGGTCTCGGCGGCCAGCGTGCTGGCGCCGCCGCCGTCGCGCAGGCGCGGCAGCGCCACGCGCAGGTGGTGGATGAGGCGCTCCATGCGCTGCGGCGCCTGGGCATCGGCGCGGGCGTAGGCCTGCTCGATGTCCACCAGCGTGTCGAACAGGAACTGCGGCTCCACCTGCGCCTGCAAGGCCGCCAGCCGGGCCGTGGTGGCCTCGCGCGTCAGCCGCGCCTGGGCCAGTTGCAGCCGCCGCAGCTCGGCGCCGCTGTGCCGGCGCCGACGCAGCAGGTCGAACAGCACAAAGGCGCCCATCGCCACCACCAGGATGGACAGCACGTCTCCCACGTACACGCCCCAGTGCCAGGGCGTGTAGGCGGCTTCGCCCTTGGCTTCGCGCATCAACCCACCGACCGTGGGCCAGCTCAGCCAGCGCATCAGACTGGGCACCACCGCGGCCATGGCGGCCGAGGCCAGCACCGCGCCGCCGGCCAGGCGCCACAGCCGGCGCGGGTACGGCAGCGGGCTGCGCACCGTCAGCAGCCAGAAGGGCAGCAACAGCAGCGACAGCACCACGGGCGTGGCCAGCAGTTGCAGCTGCACCGTCCAGCGCGGCGCGCGCTCGCCCATCTCGACCAGCGCGCTCAAGTCCACCAGGCCGTAGAAGGTGCCGATCAGGCCGAACCACAGCAGCTCCGGCAGGCGCTGGCGCAGGCGAGACGGTTCCGGCGCAGCGTCCCGCGCTGCCGCGGGGCCGGCCACCGGGGGCAGCACCGCCGACATCAGGCCCCCACCGCCGCGGGCACCGCGGCTGGGTTGGACAGGTGGGACAGCGGCAGCCGCACACGCGCCACCACGCCACGCGGTTCGGCGGCCTGCAGCTCCAGGCCGGCACGGCCGCCGAACATGGCGGCCAGCCGCGCACGGGTGTTGGCCAGGCCCACGCCGCTGCCGCCGCTGCCGCTGAAACCGCGGCCGTCGTCGGCCACCTCCAGCGACAGGTCGTCGCCCTGGCGCTGCGCGCGGATAAGGATGCGCCCGCCTTCGGGCAGCGGCGCCAACCCGTGCTTGATGGCGTTTTCCACCAGCGTGGGCAGCACCATGGGCGGCAAGGCCGCGTCCAGCAATGCCGGCTCGGCTTCTATCTCGAAAGCCAGGCGCGGGCCCATGCGCATCTGCAGTATGGCCAGGTAGCTGCGCACCAGCTCCAGCTCCTGCGCCAGCGTGGACTCGCTGCGCCGCATGCTGGGCAGCGCGGCGCGCAGGTAGGTGATGAGGCTGGCCATCATCTCGCGGCCGCGCTCCGGCGCGGTTTCGTACAGGCGCTTGACGTTGGCCAGCGTGTTGAACAGGAAGTGCGGCTCTATCTGTGCGTTCAGGGCCGACAGCTGCGCCTGCATCTGCTGGGCCTGCAGCACGCTGTGCTGCAGCGCCGCCTGTTCCAGCGCCGCCTGCGTTTGCTGCTCGGCCCGCGCCGCCAGCAACAGCGCATAACCGGTGCCGCCTATCAGGCTCCACAGCAGCACGGTGGACAACAGCCAGCCGCCGCGCAGGTGCGCCGCCGGGTCACCCAGGCTGGCCACCTGAAACCGCAGCCAGGCGCCCCCGGCGGCGGCCAGCACCACCGCCGCCACGCGCCAGGGCGTGGCGCGGCGGCGCGGCAGCCAGCCGGCGGCCAGCGCCGTTTCCACCAGCGCCACGGCCAGCAGCAGCAGCACCCCGGTGATCAGGGTCTGGCGGGTGAAGCGCACCTGCACGAACACCCAGTCCAGCCAGCCGGGTTCGTGCGGCAGCCAGCCCAGCATGCGCGAGGCGGCCACCGCCAGGCACAGGTAGTACACGATGGCCAGGTTGCGCAGGTTGAACACCTGCACGAAGACCTGGCCCGGCCGCAACGGCGGGGCTTCGTGGTGGACGAAGCTCATGCCCTGCATTGTTGCGGCGATGCCCTCACCGGCGCCAGGGCTGTGCGACGAAACCGGCCGAGGGCCGATGAACCGGCGCTCAGCGCCCCCGCCTGGGCCGCCGGCGTGCTGCCGCGGCGTTCACACCGGCGTGGGGTTGCGGTAGGCAAAGGCCTGCTGGTGCCAGTACGGGTAGGGCTTGGTGACGCGGCTGGCGGCGTCCAGGCGGGCCACTTGCTCGGGCGTGAGGTTCCAGCCCACGGCGCCCAGGTTCTGGCGCAGTTGTTCCTCGTTGCGTGCCCCTATGACCACGGTGGCCACCGTGGGCCGCTGCAGCAGCCAGTTCAGCGCCACCTGCGGCACCGTCTTGCCCACCTCGGCCGCCACCTCGTCCAGCGCGTCCACCACGCGGTACAGGTGCTCGGTGTCCACCGGCGGGCCGCTGTCCACCGCGGTGCTGGACTGCAGGCGGCTGCCGGCCGGCAGCGGCTGGCCGCGGCGTATCTTGCCGGTGAGCCGGCCCCAGCCCAGCGGGCTCCAGACCACGGCGCCCACCCCCTGGTCGGCGGCCAGCGGCATCAGCTCCCATTCGTAGTCGCGCCCCACCAGCGAGTAGTAGGCCTGGTGCGCCACATACCGCGCCCAGCCATGGCGGTCGGCCGCGGCCAGCGACTTCATCAGGTGCCAGCCCGAGAAGTTGGAAACCCCCAGGTAGCGGATCTTGCCGGCACGCACCAGGTTGTCCAGCGTGGACAGCACCTCCTCCACCGGCGGCCGCGCGTCGAAGCCGTGCAGTTGGAACAGGTCGATGTAGTCGGTGCCCAGGCGCTTGAGCGCCGCGTCCACCGCGGCGATGAGGTGGTGGCGCGAAGAACCCACCTCGTTTTCGCCAGGCCCGAAACGGAAGGTGGCCTTGGTGGGGAGGATGAGCGCGTCGCGCGGCCGGCCCTTGATGGCTTCGCCCAGTATGGATTCGGCGGCGCCCTTGGAGTACACGTCGGCGCTGTCGAACATGTTGAGCCCGGCTTCCAGGCAGATGTCCACCAGGCTGCGCGCCTGCGCCACATCGGTGGAGCCCCAGGCGCTGAACAGCGCGCCCTGCCCGCCAAAGGTGCCGGTGCCCAGGCTGAGCACCGGGACGCGAAAGCCGGACCGGCCGAGGTAACGGTGTTCCATCAAAAGACTCCTTGCTGAGCGAAGAACCAGGAAGCGGTGATCCGCTTGCGCATCGCGGCAAAGTCTAGTCAGGCCCCGCTGAAGCGCCGCTGCCGGGGTCTTTCCACTCGGCGATCACCTGCGCCGCCGGCTTGTGGCCGCGCGCCGCCACCGGCCGCACCGCGGTGCCCAGGGCCACCCAGCCCACCAGCATCTCGCCCGGCTCGCAGAAGGCGGCCACGATGCGCGGGTGGCGTGCCTTGGCTCCCGAGAGCATCTTGCCGGCGAAGCCCAGCGCATGCGCCGCGTTCAGGAAGTTGGTCAGCGCGCCGCCCACCGCGGCCCACTGCTCGTGCGCCGGCACCAGCGGGTGGCCCATGTCTATGCGCGCCACCAGCGCCACCGTCACCGGCGCGCGGCGTGCACGCTCGGCGTCCAGCGCGGCGCCGGCGTCGTCCTTGCCGGCATCACGCGCCGCCTGTTCAAAAAGAGAAGCCAGGGCTTCGCGCCGCTCGCCGCGAACGACCTTGAAGCGAAAGGGCTGCAGCCCGGCGTGGTCCGGCGCGCGCAGCGCAGCCTGCGCCATCAACTGCAGCTGGTCTTCGTCGGGCCCGGGCTCGGCCAGGTGTTTGATGCCCAGCGAGTGGCGGCCCAGCAGGCTGTGCAGGGCAGCGTGGGGGCGGCCGGGTTCTGGGAAGTGGTCCATCGCGGTTCGAATTGTGGGCTGCGCGCGCCGGGTAGCGCCTGATGGGCACCGGGTGGCCGCCGGGTAGCCGCCCACCGGCAGGCTCAAGCCATCCAGCGCCTGAGCGCGTAGCTCAGCGAATCCACCACCGCCACCAGCGCCAGCATGGCCGCCAGGATGGTGGCCGTCTTGCCCATGTGGAACAAGCCCATGTGGAAGACCAGCAACTGGCCCAGCCCGCCGGCGCCCACCACACCCAGCACGGCGGCAGCGCGAATGTTGTTCTCCCAGCGGTACAGCGTGTAGCTCACCAACTGCGGCAGCACCTGCGGCAGCGCAGCCCAGGCAAACACGCGCGCCTTGCCTACACCCTGGGCGCGCAAGGCATCACCCGGGCCCAGCGGCGCGTTTTCTATGGCCTCGGCAAACAAGCGCCCCAGCACGCCGGTGGTGTGCAGCGCCAGCGCCAGCGTGCCGGCGAAGGGCCCCAGGCCGGCGGCGATGAGCAGCAGCGCCGCCCACACCAGCTCGGGCACGCTGCGCAGCACGTTGAGCAGCAGGCGTGTGGGTGCGCGCGCACGCGCCGGGTCGTCGGGGTGCATGCGGCTGGCCGGCAGCGCCAGCGCCAGGCCGCCCAACACCGCCAGGCCGGTGCCCAGGGCCGACATGGCCAGCGTCTCCCAGGCGCCGCGCGCCACGCGTTTCAAGAACTCGGGGCTGGTGTCCGGCGGGAAAAACTCGCCCACGAAGCGGCCCATGGACGCGGCGGCCTCGGCGGAGAAGAAGGCGCCCCATTGCAGGTCCAGCGACGCAAAGCTGGCCGCCACCAGCGTGGCCAGCGCCAGCAGGAACCAGCCCACGCGCCGGCGCGCCGCGCGGTGGGCCGCTGGCAGCGCCAGTGGGTCGGTTTGGCCGCCCTGCATCACGCGATCATCCGGCGCAGCGCGGCACTCACGCGGTCGGCCAGCGCCACCAGCAGCACAAACACGGCCAGCATGGTGACCACCTCGCCGCCCTCGAACATCTTCATGGAGTTGTCCAGCTGCTGGCCCAGGCCGCCGGCGCCCACAAAACCCAGCACCACCGACGAGCGTATGGCGCACTCCCAGCGGTAGACGGTGTACGAGGTCAGCTCGGCCGCATTGGCCGGCAGCAGGCCGAACAGGAAGGCCTGGGTGCGCGAGCTGCCGTTGCGCAGCAGGTTCTCGGCGGCATGGGTGTCGCCGCTTTCCAGGATCTCGCCATACACCTTGCCCAGCATGCCGGCGTAGGTGAGCATGATGGCCAGCACACCGGCGGTGGGCCCCAGGCCCACCACGCGCACGAACACCAGCGCCCACACCAGCTCGGGGATGCTGCGCAGCACGATGAGCAGCCAGCGTATGGCCTGGCGCAGCCAGAACGGGCCACGGGCCATGCGCCCGGGCAAGGCAGAAATGGACAGCACCCGCGTGCAGGCCAGCGTCAGCGGAATGGCCAGCACCAGCGCCAGCGTGACGCCGGCGGTGGCGATGGCCACGGTGCGCCAGGTCTCGCGCGCCACCATCGCCATGAACTCGCCTTCCAGCACCGGCGGGAAGAAACTGCCCAGGAACTGGCCGGTGACCTTGAGGTTGTCCGGCGCGAACAGCAGCCAGGGCTTGAACTCGGTGGCCACGCCCAGCGGCCACAGCAGCACCCCGGCCAGCAGCAGCCAGCCCAGGCGCGGCATCCACGCCGGGTCGCGCAGGGCGGGGTCGGGTGACGGGAGCGTGCTGTGCATGGGCCAGGGCCTGTAGACGCTGCGCGAGGGCTCAGCAACGCGCCGCAAAGGGCCGCGGCGCCGAGGGCATCGCGGCGCCTTCGGGCGGGGCCGGCGGCGCGCCCATCAGCTCGTGTTCGTGCTGCTCGTACAGCCGCGCCAGGCGGTCGCGCGTGACCTCGGCCGCCGGCAGGTCGAAGGCCAGTTCGCCGTCGCGCAGGCCCACCACCCGCGGGAAGTGCGACAAGGCCATGTCCACCTGGTGCAGCGTGGCCACCAGCGTGGCGCCGCGCTCGCGTGCGCCCTGCACCAGGGTGTCCAGCGCCTGGCGTGAACGTTTGGGGTCCAGCGCCGACAGCGGCTCGTCCACCAGCCACAGCGTGGCCGGGGCCAGCAGCGAACGCGCCAGCCCCACGCGCTGGCGCTCACCGCCGGACAGGCGGTCCACACGCTCGAAGAGTTTTTCCGCCAGGTCGAAGCGCGTCAGCGCGTCGTGCACCGGCTGCAAGTCCGTGGGGTGCAGCAGCGTGCCCAGGCTGGCCCAGAAACCCTGGCTGGGAAGGCGCGCCGCCAGCACGCTGGCCACCACACGCTGGCGCGGCGGCAAGGGCGGCACCTGCGGCGCCAGGAACAGGCGGCCGCGCAGGCGCTGCAAGGCACGGCGCGACAGCTGCCAGGGATCGTTGCCGCCCAGTTGCAGCACACCTTCCGCCGGCCGCAGCGCACAGGCCAGCAAGGCCAGCAGCGTGGTCTTGCCGGCGCCCGAAGGGCCTATCACCGCCAACTGCTCGCCGGCCTCAATGCGCAGGTTCAGCGGCTTCAGGGCCGCAGGCGTGCCCGGGCGCGCGGCCGGGTGGCGCCCGGCCACACCGGCCAACTGGACGTCCATGCGCGGCCGCTGCTTACAGCAGCCCGGCGCTGCGCGCCGCGGCTTCCAGGCCCTTGTAGTTCTCGGGCTTGGTTTCCAGGTAGCGCGTGCTGCGGTTCAGGCGCAGGATCTCGGCATGCTGCGGGTTGGCCGGGTCCAGGCCCAAGAGCGCCTTCTTCAGGCGTTCACGCAGCTCGGCCGGCATGTCGGCGTGCACCGACCAGTTGTAGTTGAAGTAAGGCGGCGTGCGGTAGAACACGTCCACGGCCTTGGTGTCCACGCGGTTCTCGGTGACGAACTTGTTCCACACCGTCATGTCCAGTGCCGCGGCGTCCACGCGCCCGCTGACCACCGAGGCGATGGTGGCGTCGTGCGCGCCGGAGTAGGCGATGCGGCGGAAGTCGCGCTCGGGCTCCAGGCCGGCCTGCAGCAGGAAGCTGCGCGGCATCAGGTGGCCCGAGGTGCTGCTCTGCGAGCCGAAGGACACCTGCTTGCCCTTGAGGTCGGCCAGGTTCTTGATGCCGGAATCGGTCTTGGCGATGAACACCGACTGGAAGCGTGTGTCTTCCTCGCGCTGTGCAAGCGGCACGATCTTGCCGCCGGACCGTATGCTGGCCTGCACGTAGGTGAAGCCGCCGAACCAGACCACGTCGACCTTCTTGTTGACCAGCGATTCCACCGCCGCCGGGTAGTCGTTGACCGGCGTGAACTCCACCTTCATGCCCAGCTGCTGCGTCAGGTAGTCGGCCAGCGGCGTGAACTTGCGCACCTGCTCGGTGGCGGCTTCTTCGGGGATGGTGGTCACGCGCAGCACTTGCTGGGCCTGGACGCCGAAGGCCAGCGCCGCCGCAAAGGCGGCGACACCGAGCGAGCGCGCCCCACGGGCGACACGGTGGAAGGTGGGCAGCATGGTGAGTGATCTCCTGGAGTGGGTGGGCATCAAGGGCGGCTAGAAAACCAGCGCACGCCAGCGCAAATCGCCGGCACGCGCCATGAACTGCACCGCGCCGCCGTGGCCGGTGCATTCGGGAATGAGGTGTTGTGCATCCAGGCCCTGCGCGTGCAGCGCGTCGGTGCAGGCGAACAGCTTGGCGCCGTGCTGCACGGCCTGCTGCAGGGTGTCGTAGATGCTGCGCTGGAAACGCGGCGACGCACGCAGCCGCGCCGCCACGCCGGGCACCAGCAGGTGCACGCTGCGCGCGGTGAAGTAGATCTCCACCGGCAGCTCCAGCGCCGCCGCCGCGGCGGCCTGCACAAAGGGGGTGGCCAGCAACTCGGGGCGGTCGGGGTCGGCGGCCCACAGCAGTATCGCCACGCCGTCGGCGGCCTGGGGCAGGAAGTCGCTGGCGCTCACAAGGGCCCTCCGTGGCCGCCACCGCCTGCCGGGTCGCCCGCTTGCTGGAACAACCACGCATGCTGCGCCATGGCCGCGGCCACCGGCTCGCCGTGCAGCAGCGCCGCCTGGTCGGCGGCCCAGTCGCTGGGCGCCAGCCGCGCCAACCAGCCGGCACCGTAAGGCTCGCGGTACACCTGCATGGGCTGCTCGGCCAGCAGCGGGTTCACTTCCACCACCTGGCCGCCCACCGGCGACTTGACCGAGACGATGGACTTGGCCAGCTCCACCACGGCCACCGAGCGGCCGGCCTCCACGACCGTGCCCACGCGCTTGGGCCGGCACATGTAGACCTCGCCCGCCAGGTGCACGCCCAGCGATGTGATGCCCACCACCACCGTGCCGTCGGCTTGCAGCCGGGCCCAGACCTGGTGCTCCACGTGGTACCAGAGCTCGTCGGGGAACTCGAAGCCGGCGCTCAGCATGGCCCGGCCCCGCAACGGCCCACCCGCGCACGGGCGGCCGAAAGATGGCGGAAGGGAGAGGGAGTCGAACCCTCCCGGCAACGCATGGCGCCACCCACCGGGTTTGAAGCCCGGCCGACCCACCAGGATCGTTTCCCCTCCGAAAAACCTGCCGCGCCCCGCTTCACGCTGCCTCCCGCTGGTCGAGAAACAGCGTGCTGTCGGCACGCAGCTTGTGCACGTCGCCCACGCGGCGCAACAGGCCCACGCGGTCGAAGTGCTCCAACACCTGTATCGCCCGCTTGCGGCCCAGCCCCGTGGCGTCGCGGAAGCTGGCCGCGGTGACTTCGCTGCCGTGCGCCGCCGCGACCTCGCGCGCGATGGCAGCGAGTCTGGCCATTGTCGCAGGCGCATAGAACAGGTCTTTCACCACCTGGTGCAACTCGCCGCGCTGTGCCAGGCGGGCCAGCGTGGTGCGCATCAAGGCCTCGCTCTCGCTGGTGTCGCGGGCCAGGTCGCGCGCCCAGGCGCCCTCGAAGCCGGCCGCCAGCAGCCGCGGCGCCACCTTCTGCGCGATGCGTTCCTCGCTGGCCGACAGCCGCACGCCGTGCGCCGGCAGGTGCACGAAGGCGCCGCGCAGCAGCGCCAGGCCTTCGGCGATCAGCCCGGCCAGCAGGGCGCGGTACAGCGCTTCGTTGAGCCGCGGCACGGCCAGGCGGCGCAGGCGTGCAGCGTCGGGGCCCAGCTCGTCGGGGTGCGATTCGTGGAAGGCCGCCAGCGCCGCCAGCAGCGCGGCGCGGGCCTGGGCCGTCTGCACCGTGCCCAGGGCCCAGCCGGGGCTGCCGCCGGGGCCGGCGGTGCTGAGCACGGCCTGCAGCGCGGGCAGCTCGCGGCCTTGTGCAGCGCGCAGGCGGGCCAGGTCCACGCCTTGTGGCGCGGCGGCCACCAGCGTGGCCACGCGGGTTTGCACGTCGGGCAGCGCCAGGGCCTGCAGCTCGGCCAGGCGCGCCGGCGTGCGGCGGTAGCGCACCGGCGCGAACGGGTCCAGCACCACACCGCCGGCCACGGTGCGCGTGGCCGAGGCGTCGCGCAGCACCAGGCGGTCGCCGTGCCAGGCGCCCAGGCGCTGGCGCAGCACCAGCTGCACGCACGCGGTTTCGCCAGGCGGCAGGTTGTCGCGGTCCAGCACCGCCACGGTGGCCGCCACCGTTTCGGCACCCAGGTGCAGCTGCACCGGCGTGCCGGTGCGCAGCGCACGCGGCTCGCCGTGCCACAGCGTGAGCGTGGCGTCCAGACGGTCGGTGGCGAGTGCAGCCGGCGGCGCCACCAGCCACTGGCCGCGCGCGATGTGTTCCTTGGGCACGCCGGCCAAGGCCAGCGCACAGCGCTGGCCGGCATGGGCGCTGGTGACGGCGCGGTTGTCAGCGTGCAGGCTGCGCACCCGCACCGTCAAGTCGCCGGGCACCAGCACCAGCTCGTCACCGGCCTGCACGCTGCCGGCGTGCACCGTGCCGGTGACCACGGTGCCCACGCCGTCCAGCGTGAAGGCGCGGTCCACGGCCAGACGGAAGAAGGCCGAAGCCGAAGCGCGGCTGCGCGCCGCGGCGGCGCGCGCTTCGTCGGCCAACAGCGCGCGCAGCGCGGGCACGCCGCCGCCCGTGGTGGCCGAGACCGCCAGCACCGGCGCGCCGGCCAGCGCGCTACCCTGCAGCAGCGCCTGCGCCTGTGCCACCACCTCGGCCACACGCTCCGGCGCGGCGCGGTCGGTCTTGGTGACCACCACGGCGCCGCGCTGCACGCCCAGCAGCGACAACACCGCCAGGTGCTCCAGCGTCTGCGGCATGGGCCCGTCGTCGGCGGCCACCAGCAGCAGCGCGTAGTCTATGCCGGTGGCGCCGGCCACCATGGTGTGCACCAGGCGTTCGTGGCCCGGCACGTCGATGAAAGCGATGCGGTCGGCGCCGGCCGGTGCGCCTTCGCCCTGCGGCACGTCCATGAAGGCGTAGCCCAGCTCGATGCTGATGCCGCGCTTCTTTTCTTCCGGCAGGCGGTCGGTGTCCACCCCGGTGAGCGCACGCACCAGCGTGGTCTTGCCGTGGTCGATGTGGCCTGCGGTGCCGACGATCATGGGTGGCCTGGTCCTTGCGCCTGCGGGTTCACATGAAGTTGCGCGTGTGCAGGTCGGCCAGGCGCTGCGCCTCATCCGCCGCAAAACCCAGGCGCAACAAGCGCGCACGGCGGCCAGCCGCCATCTCGCGCTCCAGCTGCTGCACGGCGGCGTGGCCGCGCTGCACCGCACCGGGCGCCAGGCCACCGGCGGCCAGCAGCACCAGCGCGTCGAAGACCTCGTCGTTCAGCCCGGTGGTGCTGGCCAAGGCCTCGTAGCGCTGCTCTATGGCGTTGCGCAGGCGGCCCAGCAATGCCGGCTCCACGCCCAGGCGGTACTCCAGGTGCGCCATGCCGAAGGCCACGTGGCGTGCTTCGTCACGCGCCGCCAGGCGGCAGACCTGGCGTGTCACCGGGTCCGGCCCGTGTTCAAACAGGAAGTTCAGCAGGTTGACGAAGCTGCCCTCGCCCAGCACCGACAGCAGCAGCGCGGCGGTGGAGAAGTCCGGCGTGTCAAACAGCGTGGCCAGCGAGGCCTGGCCGCCGGCGCCGGACAGCACCGGCTGCTCGCCGCCCAGCGGCCCCGGCTGCGCCGCCTTGAGCGTGGCACGCCGCGTGAAGACCTCCACGTGGCGGGCTTCATCGGCACATTGCAGGGCCAGCAGCTGCATCACTTCGCGGTAGTGCGGATGCACCTGCCCCAGGTGGCGCGCCGGCACCAGCAACGCGGCGTTTTCGTTTTCCACCAGGTAGCTCATGACCTGCACCACGGCGCGTTCTATGGCCGGGTCCAGCTCAAACGGGGTTTGCCAGTCAATAGCCGTGGCCGGGTCCCACTGCGCCGCAGCGGCCTGGCGGTACAGCTCGGCCGCCGTCAGGGCCCAGATCTGGTCACGCTGGTTCAGCGCAAAGGCCAGGCGCGGCCCGCCGGCTTCCACCAGCGTGCCACGCGCCGCCAGGCCCCACTCGGCGGGGGCCACGGCTTGCGGCAGCGCCCCCGGCGGCAGTTGGGCGGGGCCGGTGGGCCAGGCGCCTTGCCGGCGGCCTTCGGCCTGGGCGTGGCGTGTCAGGACCGCCTGCTCGGTGTCGTCGTCAGCCGCCTCAAAGCCATGGCCTTGCGCACGGCACCAGGCGCGCAGGTGCAGTTGCCAGTGCGGTGCGCTGCATCGCACGCGCAATCGGCCCCCGGGCGGCCGCTCGTCCAGCGCACGCTTGACCAGCAGCAGTGCGCCCTGGTCCATGCCCAGCGGCCCGGTGTCCAGTTCAGCCATCACCCGCGTTGCCTCCACCCGCAGCAGCCCCTCAGTAGCGGTAGTCGGCGGCCAACAGGCGCCCGTCGTCGCTGAGGAAGCCCTGGTCACTGGCTGCCTGCTCCAGCGCCGCGTAGCCGCTGGTGCGGCCCAGGCGCCATTCGCGCAGGCCTTCCAGTTCCAGCAGCGGTCGCACCTGCGGGTCGTCCCAGCGCATGGCCATCAACAAGTCCACAAAGCGCTGCACCGTGGCCTGCGGCGCGCCGGGGCTGGTGGTGAAGTTGCAGTGGTCGTAGGGCGCGGTGGTGGCGATGATGCGCGTGCTGCCGGCCGGCAGCGTGCCGTCTTGCGCAAAGGCCAGGTGGTTGCCGTCGATCAGGCAGCAGGCTTGCACTTCGCCTTGCAGCAGCGCCTGGGCCGCCTCGCGCTCGCCGCCTATGTGGTCGCCGTGTTTCCCGCCCAGCACGTCGAAGCGGCGCACCGTGAAGTCGCGCCCGCCCACCAGGCCTTCCGCGCGCAGGTGTTGCAGCGGTATCAAGGTGGCCTGGGGCGAGTCGATGGCGCCCACGCCCACCGTGCGAGCGCGCAGGTCGGCCACGGCCTTCACGGCGCTGTCGTGGCGCACCACCACCACCGAGCGCAGGTCGCAGTCGGTGTCGCGCATGGCCACGGCTTGCACCTGCAGCCCGCGTGCTGCGGCCAGGCGCCGCGCACGCACCCAGGCCAGCGGGGAGTTCCAGGCCAGGTGGATGTGGCCGGCAAACTGCGCCTCGACCTGGGCTTCGTAGTTGGAGTACAGCAGGTAGTCGAAAGCCAGGCCGTGCTGCGCGAAGAAAGCCTTGAAGCCTTCCCAGATGGTGACGACCTTGGGCGCATAGGCCACCGCGCCCATGACCAGCGTTGTTTCGCTCATGACCACGACGCCCCGCTCAGAACAAGGGCAGGCCGGTGACGGCCTTGCCTATGAAGTCGTACAACACGTCGGTGGTGGGCGCCATCACATGCGCGGCGCGCGCATCGCGGAACAGGCGCTCTATGCCGGCTTCCTTGCGGAAGGCGGCGCCGCCGCACACGCGCATGGCCAGGTCGGTGACTTCCAGCGCCGACTCGGCGGCGGCGGCCTTGACCTCCAGCACGCGCAACATGGTGTCGGCACGGCCGGTGGCCATGGCGGCCAGCGTGTCCTGCACCAGCGCGTGGGACATGTCGGCACGTATGCGGGCGCGGGCCAGGTAGGCGCGTATGGTGGGCAGGTCGGCCAGCGAGGTGCCCAGGTGCTGGTGCCTGGTGCCACCCACATGCGCTGCAGCGCGGGCGATGGCGCCGTCCATCAGCCCCACCGAGCACGAGGCGGTGAGCACCGAGAACCAGGGCAGCACGGTGCCCATCATCACGTCGAAGCCCTTGCCGTCGTCGCCCAGGCGGTTGGCGGCCGGGATGACCACGCCCTGCGCGGTGATGGGCGTGGAGGCGTTGCCGCGCATGCCCAGGCCGTCGAAGCGGCCGGGCTGGCTGAGCCCGGGCAGCTTGGCGTCCACCAGCCAGATGCTGCTGGCGCCCTCGGCCGCGACGGGCTTGCTGGACCACACGTAGCTGTCGGCCTCGAACGCCGAGGTGACCCAGCTCTTGCGTGCGTCCAGCACCACGCGGTCGCCGTCCTGGCGCGCCGTGCTGGCCGGCGCCCAGAAGTGGCTGCGCGACTCGGCCTCGGAAAACGCCAGCGTGGTGATGTGGCGGCCGGCGGCGATCTCGCGGCGCACCGGCTCGGCGCCAAAGGCCTCCAGCACGGCCACCGCGGCGTAGTGCATGCCCACCACCATGGCGGTGGACGGGCAGGTCTGCGCCAGGCGGCGCACCACCTGTGCCGCGTCGGCCAGGCCACCGCCGGCACCGCCCACGGCCTCGGCACTGACCAGGCCCAGGATGCCGGCCTGGCCCAGCGCGGTCAACACTTCGCGCGGGTACAGCGCCTCGGCATCGACACGCGATGCCAAAGGCGCCAGCACTTCGGTGGCTATGGTTTCCAGGGCTTGTTCGTGTTTCATCGTTTGTCTCCTTGAGGGGTCGGGCGGGGAAGCCAGTGGCAGCGTGTCGTAGGACGTGGTGCCGGCTCAGGCCAGCGCGGCCTGCAGCAGCGGCAGTTGTTCGGTCAGCGCATCCGGCGCTTCCAGCGTGCGCAGATCCAGCAGCAGGCGGTCGTCGGCGATGCGGCCCACCACGGGCAGCGGCAGGCGGCGCAAGGCGGTGGTCAGGGCCTCCAGGGCACGGCCGGCGCCTTTCTTCTCGGCCGGCGCGATCGCCAGGGCCGCCGAAGGCAGGCGCTCCACCGGCAGCGAGCCGGAGCCGATCTGGCCCAGCGTGTCCACCACCTGCACGGTGTAGCGCGGCGCCAGCGCCGCCGCCACCGCCGGCTGCAGTTGCTGCGCCAAAGCGTGGATGTCTGCGGCCGGGCGTGTCAGCAGGCGCAGCGTGGGCAGGTCGCGCGCCAGGCGCTCGGGCCGCAGGTACAGGCGCAGCGTGGCTTCCAGCGCCGCCAGCGGCAGCTTGCTCATGCGCAGCGCCCGCTTCAGCGGGAACTTGCGTATGCGTGCGATGACGTCCTTGCGGCCCACGATGAGCCCGGCCTGCGGCCCACCCAGCAGCTTGTCGCCGCTGAAGGTGACGACATCGCAGCCGGCGGCCAGCTTCTGCTGCGGCGTGGGTTCGGCGGGCAGGCCCCAGGCGGTGAGGTCCACCAGCGCGCCGCTGCCCAGGTCGGTGGCCATGGGCAGGCCGTGGGCGTGTGCGATGCGGGCGATGTCGGCCTCGTCCACCGCCGACGTGAAACCCTGCACCGCGTAGTTGCTGGTGTGCACCTTCATCAAGAGCGCGGTGCGCTCGGTGATGGCCCGCTCATAGTCGTGCGGGTGTGTGCGGTTGGTGGTGCCCACCTCCACCAGCGTGGCGCCGGCGGCGGCCATCACGTCGGGCATGCGGAAGGCACCGCCGATTTCCACCAGCTCGCCGCGCGAGACGATGACTTCCTTGCCGCGCGCCAGCGCGGCGATGCTCAGCAGCACCGCGGCGGCGTTGTTGTTCACCACCGTGGCCGCCTCGGCGCCGGTGAGCGTGCACAGCAGCGCTTCGACGATGCTGTCGCGGTCGCCGCGGCCGCCCTCGGCCAGGTCGTACTCCAGGTTGTTGGGCCCGGCCATGGTGTCGGCCACCTGGGCCAGGGCCTCCGGGGCCAGCAAGGCGCGGCCCAGGTTGGTGTGTATGACCGTGCCGGTGAGGTTGAGCACCCGCCGCATGCGCGGCGCCAGGCGCGCTGCCACACGCCGGCCCACCGCGGCGGCCAGCACCTCGGGCGTGGTCAGGGCGGCGGCCAGCGTGCCGGCCACGGCCTGGGCGCGGTGCTGGTCCAGCAGGGCGCGCGCTTCGCCGGCCACCAGCGTGTGACCATGCTCGGCCAACAGCGGCGCCAAGGCAGGCGCACGCAGCAGCCGGTCCACGGAAGGCAGGTCCTTCGGGCTGGCCTTGGAACCGTGCACCACGGATTCGTCGGGCCGCGCCATCAGCGTTTCCTTCGTGTCATGGCTGCGCCGCTGCCTCCTGCGCGGGGGGGTCTGCCTCGGCGCTGCCGGGGCCGAACAACAGCATCATGTTCAGGCCGTGGCGGCGTTTGCCGTCCTCGGCCACCAGCAGGTCCAGCGTCAGGCTGGCCAGGTCGTCGGCCACCGGGTCGACCATGGGGTCGCGGTCGGTGTGCACGATCTTGAGGTAGTGGTTGCAGTCGTCGCAGGTCTCGGCCTGCACGACGGCCTTGGCGGCGCGGCTGCCGCTTTCGCGGGCGTCGCTGCCGGGCACGTCCAGCGACTGGTAGACCAGGTGCTTGCCCGAGCCGCAGTGGGTGCACTGTATGCGCACCATGTGCCACTCGCTGCTGCACAGCGCGCAATGCAGGTAGCGCTGGCCCAGCGACTCGCCGGTGGACCGGGTGATGCTGGCGGTGGGCAGGCTGCCGCAGCAGGGGCAGACGTTGGCGTCGTCTATGCGGCCGAAAGGTGCGCCGCGTTGGGCGTCTTCGGCCTGGGCGCGCGCCTGCACCGCGGTGACCAGGTGCACCCACACCACCTGCAGTGCCGCGCCCACCAGCGGGGCTGCGGCCAGGTCCAGGCCATCGGCATAACCGCCCAGCAGGGCGTCGGCCTGGCGGTCCAGGAAGGCGTCGTCGGCCGCGGCCAGGCCTTGCAGCGTGGGCTGCACGCCGGCCGGCGCCACGGCTGCCAGGTCGGCCACCAGCGCCCGCAGCACCTCGCGCCAGGCCGGCAGCGGGCCGTCGTCGGCCGGCAACGGCGGCACGCCGGCCTTGGCGGCGCGGTCCAGGGCCTCGGCATCAGGCAGGGGGATGTCTTGCAGCGCCAGCAGGCGGCGTTGCTGCATCTGGGCGATGTCGGCGACAAAGCCGAGGTAGTCGCCCATGGCATGGCCGGCGGCCAGCTGGCGCAGCCGCATGGCCCGCTCGGCAAACACGGTGGCCCGCTGCGGCAAGCGCAGGAACGTGGTCTCGCCGCCGGCTCGGGCGACGATCTCTTCGGCAGACATGACGCGCACGGTGGCGCTGGCAGACATGGGCAGGGACTCCGGTGACGAAAGTCTTCGAAAGGGCTTCGCTTCGGGTGGACCGGTCTGATCAGATCAGGTTCCGGTGAAAACACAACGGGCGCCTGGCGGCGCCCGTTTGCGGCGCTTGCAGCGGGCCTTCAGCGACCTTTGGTGATCTCCTGGTGCCACAGCGGGTGGTTGGCCTTGGCCCAGGACTCGGTCACCGTGCCGCGCGTCATCGCGCGCACCGTGCCCTTGACCCAGATCGCGGCGTACACGTGCATGATGGTCGCGGCGATCAGCACCACCGCCGCCACCGAGTGCAGCAGCACCGCAGCGCGCGCCACCGGTATCGGGAAGTAGCCCGCGAACCACGGCCGCCAGAACATGATGCCGGTGACCAGCAGCACCAGCAGGCTCACGGCCATGGCCCAGAACACCAGCTTCTGCGCGTAGTTGTACTTGCCCGCCGGCGGCATGCCCGACTTGTCGCCACCCAGCATGCGCCCGGCGTGCTTGCCCCACTCGCGGTCCTGCCGCGTGACGAGGTTGTCCCGCCACAGCTTCATGAACAGCAGGAAGAAGCCCAGCACCATCAGCACCCCGAAGATGGGGTGCAGGATGCGCGTCCAGGAACCGCCGCCGAAGAAGTTGGTGAAGAAGAACAGGCTGGGGTGGAAGAAGGCCAGGCCCGACAGGCCCGCCAGGATGAAGGTCAACGCGATGAACCAGTGGTTCATGCGGTCGCCGTCGCTGTAACGGCGAAGCAGTCGCTGTTTCATCAGGCTTGCTCCTTCTCGTTCGCGCCCTCTTCAGACTTCTCTTCGATAGGACCGACCTTCATGTAGTGGAAGAAGCCTGCCACCACCGCGCCGATCATGCCGGCCACGGCCAGCGGCTTGGCCACCCCCTTCCACAGCGCCACCATGGGGCTGATGGTCGGGTCTTTCGGCAGGTCGACCAGCTCGGGGCGGTCGTAGTGCTTCATCACGTACATGACGTGCGTACCGCTCACGCCCTCGGGGTTGTACAGGCCCGCGTTCTGGAAACCGCGTTCCTGCAGCTCGCCCGTGCGCTTGGTGCCGTAGGCGACCATGTCGTCCTTGGTGCCGAAGACGATGGCACCGGTGGGGCAGGTCTTCACGCAGGCCGGCTCCAGGCCCACCGCCACGCGGTCGGAACACAAGGTGCACTTGTAGGCCTTGTTGTCCTTCTCGCTGATGCGGGGCACGTCGAAGGGACAGCCCTTGACGCAGTAGCCGCAGCCTATGCAGTTTTCGCTGATGAAGTCCACGATGCCGTTCGCGTACTTCACGATGGCACCGGGCGAGGGGCAGGCCTTCAGGCAGCCCGGGTCCTCGCAATGCATGCAGCCGTCCTTGCGGATCAGCCACTCGAGGTTGCCCTCCTTGGGCTCGACCTCGAAGAACTTCATCACCGTCCAGCTGCTGGGGGTGAGGTCGCTGGGGTTGTCGTAGACGCCGATGTTCTCGCCCACTTCGTCGCGCAGGTCGTTCCAGTTCATGCAAGCCACCTGGCAGGCCTTGCAGCCTATGCACTTGGACTCGTCGATGAGCTTGGCGACCTGCGGCACGGCGGTGCGCACCTGCGGCGGCGGAAGCGTGGTGGCCGAGCGCGCCACCACATCTAGCGATTGCAGAGAGCTCATGGTGCAAGCCTCCGCAGAGCCGTCTCAAGGAGGCTGACGCCCCCTCGGGGGGCAGCGAACGAAGTGAGCTTGGGGGTTGTCATGTTCACCTCTATGCCTTCTCGATGTTGACGAGGAACGCCTTGAACTCCGGCGTCTGCGAGTTGGCGTCGCCGACAAACGGTGTCAATGCGTTGGCGAGGTAGCCGTTCTGCGTCACCCCCTTGAAGCCCCAGTGGATGGGGATGCCCACGTGGTGGACCTTCTTGCCGTCCACCAGCAGCCCCTTCATGCGCTTGGTGACCACGCAGGCCGCGACCACTTCGCCGCGGTTGCTCTTGACGCGGACCTTGTCGCCCTGCTTGATGCCCTTCTCGCGCGCCAGCTCATCGCCGATCTCGACGAAGGGGGCCGGCTGCACGATGGCATTGCTGCGCGCGTGCTTGGTCCAGAAGTGGTGGTGCTCGGTCAGCCGGTAAGTGGTGGCCGCGTACGGGAACTCGTCCTTGGTGCCGAAGGCCTCCAGGTCGCCCTTGAACACCCGCGCCGCGGGGTTGCTCACGGCCTTGGGGTTGTCCGGGCACATCAGGTTCACGCCCACCGGCGTTTCGAAGGGCTCGTAGTGCTCGGGGAACGGGCCTTCGTTCATGCCGATAGCGTGCAGGCGCGCCACACCCTCGGGGTTCATGATGAAAGGACCCACATTTTCCGAAGGTGCCGCGTTGGGCCGCATGTCGGGAATGTCCGCACCGCCGGCCCAGCTGCCGTTCCAGGCCAGGTAACGCCGGCTCGGGTCCCAGGGCCGCCCATCCGGCGCCGCGCTGGCGCGGTTGTAGAGGATGCGGCGGTTGGCCGGCCAGGCGAAGCCCCAGTTGGCGTAGACGCCCAGGCCCGTGGGGTCGCTGGTATCGCGCCGCGCCGTGAGGTTGCCCGTGGGGCCCCAGCAGCCGGCGTAGATCCAGTTGCCGCAGGCGGTAGAGCCGTCGGCCTGCAGCACCGCGAAGTTGGGCAACTGGTCGCCGGCCTTCACCAACACCGCACGCGGCGCGTTCGGGTTGGCAGGGTCCGGCGGAGCCAGCACGTCGGTGAGCGCCCGGCCGTTGATCTCGCGCAGCAACTCGCCCGGCTGGGGCATGTTGGCGTTGATGTACGGCCAGGTCAGCGCCGCCACCGGCTCGGGTAGCGTGCCGCCCTCCTTGGCGTACAGCTCGCGCAGCTTCACGAACAGGCGGGCGATGATCTCGCGGTCGGTCTTGCCTTCGCCCGGCGGGTCCACCGCCTTTTCCTTCCACGCGATGACGCGGCTGGAGTTGGTGAAGGTGCCGTCCTCCTCGGCGAAGCAGCCTGCGGGCAGGCGTATCACCTCGGTCTGGATCTTGGCCGGGTCCACATCGTTGAGCGGGCCGAAGTTCTTCCAGAACTCGCTGGTTTCGGTCTCCAGCGGGTCCATCACCACCAGGAACTTCAGCTTGGCGAAGGCGTCCGAGAGCTTCTGCTTGTTGGGCACCGCGGCCAGGGGGTTGAAGCCCTGGCACAGGAAGCCGTTCATCTTGCCCTGGTGCATCAGCTCGAACATGTGCAGCACGTCGTAGCCGCCGTCGCGCTTGGGCAACCAGTCGTAGGCGAAGTTGTTCTCCGCCGTGGCCGCCGCACCGTAGTAGGCCTTCATCAGGCTGGTGTGCCACTTCGGGAAGTTCTGCGTGAAGGCCATCTGGCCCGGCCGCAGTGCCTTGCCCGTGGTGCGTGCGAGGTAGACGTTGCGGTCCACGTCGGCATCCCCCGGGGCGCTCATGTAGCCCGACAACACCTCGGAGTAGGCATTCATGTCGGTGATGCCCTGCACATTGGCGTGCCCGCGCAGCGCATTGACCCCGCCCCCCGGCCGGCCCATGTTGCCCAGCAGCAGCTGGATCATGGCCATGGTGCGGATGTTCTGCGAGCCCACGCTGTGCTGTGTCCAGCCCAGCGCGTAGCAGATGGTCATCACCTTGTCCGGGCCGGCGGTGCCGGCCAGGTACTCGCACACCTTCAGGAACTGGTCCTGCGGCGTGCCGGTGATGCGGCTGACCATCTCCGGCGTGTAGCGCTCGTAGTGCTTCTTGAGCTGCTGGAACACACACAGCGGGTCTTGCAGCGACTCGTCGACCTTGATGTAGCCGTCGTCGCCCATCTGGTAGCCCCAGCTGGACTTGTTGTACGACCGGCGCGCCTCGTCATAGCCCGAGAAGAAGCCGTTGTCGAACTTGTAGTCGGGCTTGGTCAGGAAGGTCGCATCGGTGTACGCCTTGACGTACTCGTGGTGGATCTTGTCGTTGGCCAGCAGGTAACGGATGACGCCGCCCAGGAAGGCGATGTCGGTGCCCACGCGTATGGGCGCGTAGTAGTCGGCCACGGCCGCACTGCGCGTGAAGCGGGGGTCCACGACCACCAGCTTCGCCTTGCGATGCTGCATGGCCTCGGTCACCCACTTGAACCCGCAGGGGTGGGCTTCGGCGGCATTGCCGCCCATGATCAACACCAAGTCTGTGTTCTTGATGTCGGTCCACGAGTTGGTCATCGCTCCGCGACCGAAAGTCGGGCCCAGACTGGACACCGTCGGTGCGTGTCAGATACGCGCTTGTGTATCTAGTGCGACCATCCCCAGGCCGCGAGCGACCTTGACGGACAGATAACCGGCTTCGTTGGACGACGCGGAGGAGATCAGGAAGCCGGTGGTGTTCCAGCGGTTGACCGTGACCCCTTGCGCATTGGTCTTGATGAGGTTGGCGTCCCGGTCGGCCTTCATGTGCTTGGCCACGCGGGTCAACGCGTCATCCCAGGAAATGCGCTTCCACTCGTTGCTGCCCGGCTCGCGCAGCTGCGGGTACAGCGTGCGGTTGGGCGACTGGATCATGTCCATGACGCCGGCGCCCTTGGGGCACAGCGTGCCGCGGTTCACCGGGTTGTCCGGGTCGCCCTCGATGTGGACGATGGACGACTTCACGTTCTTCGCGTTGTCGCCCAAGGTGTAGATCACGACCCCGCAGCTCACCGAGCAATACGGGCAGATGTTTCTTGATTCCGTCGTCCGGGCCAGCTTGAACTGCCGTGTCTGGGCCAAAGCCGCAGTGGGCGAGAAGCCCAAGGCCACCAGGCTGGATCCCACCAGCCCCGCGCCGCTGACCTGGAGGAACGACCTCCGGTTCATGTCCATGTTGACGTGTACTCCTGGCACCGGAGCAAGCCCCGGTAGCTGGGTTGTGGCGGTCACGCCGCACGCCATCAAGTTATCCCTCAAATGAAGTCGAAAGTCACCCTAGGTCATCCCACCAGGAAACGCGCTTCTGTCGCGACAATTTGTCGCAGCGCCGGCCACAATGGCCACGCAAACCCCCGAATAAACCCGCACAGCACAATAAACAACAACGCGAATGCAAATAACTCGTATTGGCGTTATTGATTAATGTCTTTCGCGGTGCTGCCGGGTGCCGCCGGGCCAGGGCCCGCCTTCAGTCCACCAGGCACCAGCCGGCATCGGCATACACGGTGGCGCGCCGGCCGCGCACAAACCCCACCAGGCTCAGCCCGCTGCAAACGGCCTGCTCCACCGCCAGGCGCGTGGGCGCCGAGACGGCGGCCAGCAGGCCCACGCCGGCATGCGCCGCCTTTTGCACCATCTCCACGCTGGCGCGGCTGGTGACCAGCACAAAGCCCTCGTGGCGCGGCAGGCGCTGGCGCAGCAAGGCGCCCACCAGCTTGTCCAGCGCGTTGTGGCGGCCCACGTCTTCGCGCAGCAGGCCCAGGCTGCCGTCGGCCCGGCACCAGGCCGCGGCGTGCAGCCCGCCGGCCAGGGCCTGCAGCACCTGGGCCTGGGCCACGGCCTGCTGAGCCCGCTGCAGCGCCACCAGGCGAAGTTGCCGCGGCGCCGGCCGCTGTGCGGGCGGCGCGCGCAGCACCTGCGCCAGGCTGTCCACGCCACACAGGCCGCAGCCGGTGCGGCCGGCCAGGCTGCGCCGGCGCAACTTCAGCGCCACTTCCACACGCGCCGTCACCTGCAGATGCACCACGGTGCCCAGCGCGCCGCCCTCTTCGATGTCCATGCCCAGCACATCGGCCGGGTCGTGGATCAGGCCTTCGGTGAAGGCGAAACCCAGGGCAAAGTCCTGCAGCTCGGCCGGGCTGGCCAGCATCACGGCGTGCGAGATGCCGTTGAACACCAGCGCCACCGGCACTTCGTCGGCCACCCATTCCTGCACTTGCACCGGTGCGTGCCCCGCCTCCAGGCGCCGCGCGGGCAGCCAGCCCACGCCAGCCGGCGGCGGGATAGGCCGCTCCCCTGCGCGCGGCCCGTTCGCGTCCAGGCCTGTCTCGGCGCTGTGGGTGATGCCCGGGTTCATGTCTGCGGCTGCCCGGCTTCTTGGGCCAGGCTGTCCAGCATGGCGCGGCCAGCCGGTGTCAGGCAAGCCACCCAACGGGCTTGCACCAGATGCAGTTCCACCCACCCGGGGCCGGCCTGCCCGCCCAAGCTGGCGCTGCCCAGCTGCGTGCACAGGCGCACCAGCACGCTCACGCGCAGGCCCAGGCGCTTGGCGACACGGGTCAGCGACACGCCGCCGCTGTCGCCGCCCAGCTCGGCCAGCACGCCCATCAACTGCAACAGCCGCTCCAGCGTTTCGGATGCTGCGTCGGCCTCAGGGCCGGGGGCCTCAGGCCGGTGTGTGCTCACGCTCGGCGCCGCTGACACTGCGGGCCTGCGCCAGTGGCGGGTCGTCGCGCCGCAGCGTCAGGACCACGGGGATGGACTTGGAGGTGGGCGTGCCGGCCCCGAGCGCCACGCTGGAAAGCGGCACCAGATCGTTGGTCTCGGGGAAGTAGCTCGCCAGACAGCCGCGCGGGATGTCGTACTCCACCAGCACGAACTTCTTCACCGTGGCGCCCTCGCCGTTCGCGAACACGCTGGTGATGTCCACCCACTGCCCGGCCTTCATGCCTATGGCCTGGAGGTCGTCGCGGTGGATGAAGACCACGCGCCGGTGGCCCCAGACACCGCGGTAGCGGTCGTCCATGCCGTAGATGGTGGTGTTGTACTGGTCGTGCGAACGCACGGTGGCGAGCGTGAAGACCACGGTGTCACGGTGTTTCTGGTCGGCGCGCGCCTGGTGCACGGCCGTGTCGCGCGGTACCGGCCGCGACATGAAGTTGGCCTTGCCGGTGGGCGTGGCCCACACCCGCTCCGACGCGGTGTTGCGCAGGCGGAAGCCGCCGGGCTTGGCCACCTTGGCGTTGTAGCCGGCGAAGTCGGGCAACACCGCTTCGATCTTGTCGCGTATGCGCGCGTAGTCTTCCACCAGCCACCGCCACGGCGTCTTGCTGTGCGGCAGCGTGGCCGCCGCCATGCGTGCCACGATCATGGGCTCGGACAGCAGATGCTCGGACGCCGGCGCGTTCAGTCCGCTGGACAGGTGCACCATGCTCATGGAGTCTTCCACCGTCACGCCCTGCGGGCCGCTGGCCTGCATGTCGATCTCGGTGCGGCCCAGGCAGGGCAGCAACAGCGCATCGCGGCCGTGTATGGTGTGGCTGCGGTTGAACTTGGTGGTGATGTGCACCGTGAGCGCGCACCGGCGCAGCGCCTTCCAGGTGTTGGCGGTGTCGGGCGTGGCGGAAGCGAAGTTGCCGCCCAGGGCGATGAACACCTTGCCCTTGCCCGACAACATGTCGGCGATGGCGTCCACCGTGTTGTTGCCGTTGGCTCGCGGCGGCTCGAAGCCGAACACCCGCTGCAGGCCGTCCAGCAGCGCCGCCGGCGGTTTTTCGTAGATGCCCACGGTGCGGTCGCCCTGCACGTTGCTGTGGCCGCGCACCGGGCAGGCGCCGGCGCCGGGGCGGCCCAGGTTGCCGCGCAGCATCAGCCAGCCGGCGATGAGCTGGATGGTGGCCACCGAGTAGCGGTGCTGCGTGATGCCCATGCCCCAGCAGGCGATCACGCTCTTTGCACCGACGTACACGTCGGCCGCGGCGTGGATCTGCGCGCGGGACAGGCCCGACTCGGCCTCGATCACGTCCCAGCCTTCTGCGCGCACATCGGCTTCGAACGCCGCAAGGCCGGCGGTGTGTTCGTTGATGAAGCCGACATCGAGCACCCGTTCGCGGCCCGCGGCCTGCGCCTCGTCGTCCAGCTCGAACACGCGCTTGCACAGGCCCTTCACCGCGGCCAGGTCACCTCCGATCTTGACCTGGAAGTAATGCGTGCTGATGGGCGTGGAGCCCATCGTGGCCATCTCGAGCTTGTCCTGCGGGTCGGCAAAACGCTCCAGGCCGCGTTCACGCAGCGGGTTGAAGCTGACGATCCTGGCGCCGCGCTTGTGCGCCTCGCGCAACTCGCCCAGCATGCGCGGGTGGTTGGTGCCGGGGTTCTGGCCGAAGATGAAGATGGCGTCGGCCAGCTCGAAGTCGTGCAGCGTGACCGTGCCCTTGCCTATGCCTATGGTGGGCTTCAGGCCCTGCCCGCTGGGCTCGTGGCACATGTTCGAGCAGTCGGGGAAGTTGTTGGTGCCGTACTCGCGCACAAACAGCTGGTACAGGAAGGCGGCCTCGTTGCTGGCGCGGCCCGAGGTGTAGAAGTTGGCCTCGTGGGGACTCTGCAGCGCCTGCAGGTGGCGTGCGATCAGCGCGAAGGCGTCGTCCCAGCTGCAGCGCTCGTAGCGGTCGGTCTGGGCGTTGTAGCGCATGGGCTCGGTGATGCGGCCCAGGTCTTCCAGCGCAAAGTCCGACTGTTCGGCCCACCAGCTCACCGTCTGCGCGCCCAGCACCTCGGGCGTGGCACGCCGCGCGGTGGCCTCGGCCGCCACGGCCTTGGCGCCGTTTTCGCAGAACTCGAAGGTGGAGCTGTGGTCGCGGTCGGGCCATGCGCAGCCCGGGCAGTCAAAACCGTCGGGCTGGTTGGCCGACAGCAGCGTCCGGGCGCCCTTCACCGCCACGCCCTGGGCCTGCAGGTGGCACGCCACGCTGCGCAAGGCGCCCCAGCCGCCGGCGGGGCCCTTGTAGAAGGCGATCTTCTGTTCTTTCATCGTGCGGGGTGTGCCGCGGCGGCGCCGGCCCTTCAGGCCACAGCGCCGCCGCAGTTGCAGCAGGCGGGTTGGGAAGGGGAAGCGCCGGGGCGGCGCTCTGCAGCAGCAGCAGCCGGCCCCGGCCCGGGCCTCAGTTGAAGAAGCGCGCCGTGCTGATCAGCGTCTTGTAGACACCCCAGGCCAGCGGGATGCCCACCGCGGCCCAGGCCAGCGCCACCATCAGCGGCGAGGTGCTGCCGCCGCTGCCCGGGCCCTGCCCCACCTCGGCCGCCGCAGCGCGCTCGTGGGCCAGCTTCTTCTCCGCCGCCAGCTCGGCGTCGGTCATGAAGTGCTTGGCGGCCACCGGGCGTATCAGCAGGTTGGCGATGAGGCCCACGACCAGCATGCCCACCAGGATGTACATGGTCTGGTTGTAGACCTGCTCACGCGGCAGGCCCAGGCCCAGCTGGTACTCGCGCATGTAGTTCACCACCACCGGGCCCAGGATGCCGGCCGTGGCCCAGGCCGTGAGCAGGCGGCCATGGATGGCGCCCACCATCTGCGTGCCGAACAGGTCGGCCAGGTAGGCCGGCACGGTGGCAAAGCCGCCGCCGTACATGCTGAGGATGATGCAGAAGGCGCCCACGAACAGCAGCTTGCTGCCCATGCCGGCCGAGCTGGGAATGCTGGCGTACAGCAGCGCGCCCAGCACGAAGAACAGGGTGTAGGTGAGCTTGCGGCCGAACTTGTCGGAGGCACTGGCCCACACAAAACGCCCGCCGATGTTGAACAGGCTCAGCAGCGCGGTGAAGCCGCCGGCCACCGCCGCGATGGCCGCCAGCTGCGTGGCGTCCAGCTCGCTGAACTTCTGCTCCACGCCGATGAGCGCGCCGCCGAACACCTCTTGCAGCATGGGGCTGGCCATGCCGATCACGCCGATGCCGGCGCTGACGTTCATGCACAGCACCACCCACACCAGCCAGAACTGCGGGATGCCCCAGACCTTTTTCACGTGCACATGGCGCTGCGTGATCATGGCGTTGTTCTGCTGCGCGGCGGGCGCCGTCCAGCCCTTGGGCTTCCAGCCGGTGGGCGGCACGCGGTAGCCCAGCGCACCCGCCACCATGAACACGAAGTAGGCCGCCGCCATGACCAGGAAGGTCTGCGCCACCCCCACGTCGGTGGGCGTGGCAAAACTCTTCATCAGCTCCACGGCCAGCGGGCTGCCGATCATGGCGCCGCCGCCGAAGCCCATGATGGCCATGCCGGTGGCCATGCCACGGCGGTCGGGGAACCACTTGATCAGCGTGCTGACCGGGCTGATGTAGCCCAGGCCCAGGCCTATGCCGCCTATGACGCCGCTGCCCAGGATCATCAGCCAGAACTGGTGCGTGTAGATGCCTATGGCCGACAGCACCATGCCGCCGCACCAGCATACCGCGCTGACGAGGCCGGCCTTGCGCGGGCCGGCACGTTCCAGCCAGCCGCCCCAGATGGCGGCGCTGCAGCCCAGGAACACGAAGAACAGCGTGTACATCCAGCCCAGCGTGGAGACACGCCAGTCGCAGCTGGTGGTGAACAGTTCGGCGAAGAAGCCGACCTCCGGGCCGCAGGTGGCGATGCCGGTGCCGCCGGCCGCCAGCGCCTTGGACAGCGGCAGCCAGAACACCGAGAAGCCATAGGCCATGCCTATGCACAGGTGGATGGCCAGCGCACAAGGCGGCACCAGCCAGCGGTTGTAGCCCGGGCTGGCGATGGTGCGTTCCTTGTCCAGCCAGCTGCCAGCGCCCGGACCGGGCAGCACTGCGGCGCCTGCAATCGACATGTCTTGTCTCCTGGTGATGAGGGTCTTGTTTGAACGGCCCGCATCAGAACTGCCCAGCTCGCGGTTGAACATTCGGACGCGCCCAGCACCGGCAGCGCCGTTCTGTCGCCACCCACGTCCGGCGACACGACAACTTGTCGTGCGCGGCTTCCTAAAATCGACCTCACCCTGCTGCCGCCACGAGGCACTTTCCACCGCCCCACCATGAACGCCGTCCCCGACGACAAGCTGTCCGAACACTGGCCGCACGCGGCCGTGCTGGTGGTCGACGACGAGCCGGGCATGTGTCACTTTCTGGCGGAAACCCTGAGCCGGCGTGTGGGCCGCGTGCACACCGCGGGCTCGGCCGAGGCGGGTGAGCAGCTGCTGCAGCGCCACCGCTTTGACCTGGTCATCCTGGACATCTCGCTGCCCGGGCGCAGCGGCATCGATCTGCTGCGCCAGATGCGCCAGCAGGGCAACCGCTGCGAAGTCATCCTGATCACCGCGTTTGCCGACCTGGACACGGCCATCGAGGCGCTGCGGGCCGGCGCCAGCGACTTCCTGCTCAAGCCCTTTCGCGTCACCCAGGTGCTCAATGCGGTGCAGCTGGGCCTGGAACGCTCCCGCCTGCGGCGTGAGAACTGGGTGCTCAAGCGCCGCCTGTCGCAGCGCGAGCCGGCGGGCGAAGGCCTGGTGGGCCGCTCCATCGTGGTCAAGGGCCTGCGCGCTGCGCTGGAACGTGTGGCCGGTGTCAACAGCACCGTGCTGCTGACCGGCGAGTCGGGCACCGGCAAGGAGCTGGCGGCCCTGGCGCTGCACCGGCTGGGCTCGCACAGCGGCGCGCCCTTTGTGCCGGTGAACTGCGCCACCATGTCGCCGGCGCTGATCGAAGGCGAGCTGTTCGGCCAGGGCGGTGCACGCCGCCAGCACGATGGCCTGTTTGTCTACGCCCAGGGCGGCACGCTGTTCCTGGACGAGATCGCCGAGCTGCCGCTGGCGCTGCAGGCCACCGTGCTGCGTGTGCTGGAAGACCGCCACATCCGCCCCGTGGGCAGCGAACACGAGGTGCCGGTGGACGTGCGCATCGTGGCGGCCACCAACCGCCCGCTGCTGGACGAGGTGGAGGCCGGCCGCTTCCGCAAGGACTTGTACTACCGCCTGCAGGTGGTGGAAATCGAGCTGCCGCCGCTGCGTGCGCACAAGGAAGACATCCCCGACCTGGTGGAACACTTTATCGCCACGCTGGCGCCGCAGCTGGGCGTGGCGCCGATAGAGATCACGCCCGACGAGTACCGCTACCTGGCCGAGTACGACTGGCCGGGCAATGTGCGCGAGCTGCGCAACCTGATCGAACGTTCGCTCATCGTGGGCGCGCTCAACGTCAGCGCGCTGTACCAGAGCCTGTCGCGCACGCAGCGCCACACCCGCCGCGCCGCGCCGCTGGACCAGCCCACCGACCTGCAGACGCTGGAGAAGCAGCACATCCTGGCCGTGCTGGCCTCGGTGGAAGGCGACAAGTCCCAGGCCGCGGCGCTGCTGGGCATCTCGCGCCGCACGCTTGAACGCCGCTGCGCCGAGTGGGCGGCGGACGGCGCCTGAAGAGACCGGCCGCCGTGCAACCGCTGCCGGGCCGCTTTGCGCGGCTGTCCATACGCAACAAGCTGCTGGCCATGGTGCTGCTGCCGCTGGCCGGCGTGATGCCGGCCCTGGGCGCCGTGCTGCTGTGGTGGAGCGGCGAAGCGGTGGACCGTGTGCTGCAGACCAAGGTGCGCGCCGACCTGGCGGTGGCACAGGGCTACTTCGAGCGCACCCTGGGCGAGGTGGGCGCCAGCGCCGGTGCGATCGCCGGCTCGCAGCAGCTGTACGCCGCGCTGGGCGAACCGCCGGCGCACATCGCGGCGCTGCTGGAACAGTGGCGCGTGCGAGAGAACCTGGACTTCGTGAACCTGCGCGACGCCGACGGCGTGCTGCGCGCCAGCCATGCCGGCGCGGCCAGCGGGGTGGACCGGCGCTCGCCGGCCTACCTGGCCACCGCGCTGGGGCAGGACCACACCAGCGTGGAGGTGCTGGAGCTGAACCAGCTGCAGCGCCTGGCGCCGGGGCTGGCCGAGCGCGTGCCGGTGCAGCTGCTGCCCACGCGCAATGCCCAGCCCACCGAGCGGGCCGTGGAAGACCGCGCCATGGTGCTGCTGTCCACGCAGTCGGTGCGCGACGGTCAAGGGCGCCTGCTGGGCCATGTGCAGGCCGGCAAGCTGCTCAACCGCAACCTGGACTTCATAGACCACATCAACGAGATCGTGTACCCGGCGGGCTCGCTGCCCTTCGGCAGCCAGGGCACGGCCACGCTGTTCCTGGACGACGTGCGCATCTCCACCAACGTGCGCCTGTTCGGCGGCGAGGACCGCGAACGCGCCATAGGCACACGCGTGTCGCAGCAGGTGCGCAAGGCGGTGCTGGAACAAGGCGGCACCTGGCTGGACAGCGCCTTTGTCGTCAGCGACTGGTATGTCTCGGGCTACCTGCCGGTGAGCAACAGCGCTGGCCGGCGCATAGGCATGCTGTACGTGGGCTTCCTGGAGCAGCCGTTCACGCGCATGAAGTACGCCGCGCTGGCGGCCATAGGCGTGCTGTTCTTCGCCATGATGGTGCTGGCCGCCGTGGTCTCGCTGCGCTGGGCGCGCAGCATCTTCCACCCGGTGGAGCGCATGGAAGCCACCATGCGCCGCGTGGAGGAAGGCGCGCTGGATGCACGCGTGGGCACCGTGCACAGCGGCGACGAGATCGGCCGCCTGGCCGGCCACCTGGACAGCCTGCTGGACGCCGTGGGCGAAAAGACCCGCGAGCTGCAGCGCTGGAACGGCGTGCTGGATGCCAAGGTGGCCGAGCGCACCCGCGAGCTGCGCGACGCGCAAGACCAGCTGGTGCGCAGCGAGAAGCTGGCCACCATAGGCCAGCTCACCGCCGGTGTGGCGCACGAGATCAACAACCCCATCGCCGTCATCCAGGGCAACCTGGACCTGCTGCGCGAGCGCCTGGACAGCAGCACCGCCGCGGCCGTGCGCCCCGAGATGCGGCTGCTGGACGAGCAGGTCGAGCGCATACGCATGGTGGTGATGCAACTGCTGCAGTTCGCCCGCCCCGGCGAGTTTGCCGGCTACGTCCACAGCCTGGACGCGGCCACGCTGCTGCGCGAAAGCCTGGTGCTGGTGCAGCACCAGCTGTCACACGCCGGCATACAGCTGCACTGGGCGCTGGCACCCACGCCGCGCGTGGCCATCAACCGGCAGGAGCTGCAGCAGGTGCTGGTGAACCTGCTCGTCAACGCCATGCACGCCATGCCCGAAGGCGGCACGCTGACGCTGGCCACCGCGGTGCAGCACGAAGAAGGCGCCGGCGAGTTCGTGGCCATACGCGTGTGCGACACCGGGCCCGGCCTGGGTGCCGAGCAGATGGCGCAGCTGTTCCAGCCCTTTGCCACCAGCAAGAAGGACGGCACCGGCCTGGGCCTGTGGATCAGCCGCGGCATCGTGGAACGCTACGGCGGCGACATACGCGCCACGGCGCGCGACGATGGCCAGCGTGGCGCCTGTTTCACCGTGCTGCTGCGCGCCGAAGCCGAGGGCGCGGCAAGCAGCTGAAGGCGCCGGGCCGCCAGGCCCGCGGCGCCACAATGCGCACGGCATGTCTCCTTCACCCCCGCCCACCCCGCACCCGCCCGCCAGCGAGCTGACGCTGGACGAGGCACGCCAGGCCTTGCGCGCCGCACTGCAGCCGCTGGCCCTGCCGGTGCAGCAGCTGCCCCTGCAAGAGGCTGACGGGCGTGTGCTGGCGGCCGACCTGGTGTCGCCGCTGGACGTGCCGGCACACGACAACGCCGCCATGGACGGCTACGCCTTTGCTGGCAGCGCGCTGCGCGAAGGCGAGGCCTTGCAGCTGCCCGTGATGGGCCAGGTGCTGGCCGGCCGGCCGCTGCCGGGCAACGTGCCTGCCGGTGCCTGCGTGCGCATCATGACCGGCGCCGTGCTGCCCGCAGGCACCGACACCGTGGTGCCGCAAGAGCTGGTGCAGCAAAGCGGCAGCGACCACATCACCGTGCCGGCCGACGTGGTGCGCCCGGGAGCGCACCGCCGCCTGCGCGGCGAAGACCTGGCCGCGGGTTCGCTGGCCTTGCCCGCCGGCCGGGTGTTGCGCCCGGCAGACCTGGGCCTGGCGGCATCGCTGGGCTTCACGGCCCTGCCGGTGCGCCAGCGCCTGCGCGTAGCCTTGTTTTCCACCGGCGACGAGATCACCGAGCCCGGCCTTCCGCTGCCGCCCGGCGGCGTGTACGACAGCAACCGCGCCACCTTGGCCGCCAGCCTGCGCCGCCTGGGTGCCGAGGTGCTGGACATGGGTCAGGCGGGCGACGACCCGCAGGCCCTGGCCGCGCTGCTGCAGCGCGCGCTGCAGCAAGCCGACGTGGTGCTCACCAGCGGTGGCGTCAGCATGGGCGATGCCGACCACACACGCGCCGTGCTGGCACGGCATGGCGACGTGGCCTTCTGGCGCGTGGCCATGCGCCCCGGCCGGCCGTTTGCCTTTGGCGCGCTGCACCGAGATGGCGGTAACGGCGGTGCCCGCAACGGCTCAGGCCCCTGGCTGCTGGCCCTGCCCGGCAACCCGGTGGCGGCGCTGGTGGTGTTTCATGCGCTGGTGCGCGACGCGCTGCTGCAACTGGCCGGTGCTGCGCCGCAAGCGCCGCTGACCTTGCAGGTGCCGGCGGCGCAGGCGCTGAAGAAGCGCCCCGGGCGCAGCGAGTTCCAGCGCGGCATCGTCGAGGCCGCGGCGGGCGGCGGCTGGCAGGTGCGCGCCCTGCCCGAGCAGGGCTCGGGCGTTTTGCGCAGCATGAGCCAGGCCAATGCGCTGATCGTGCTGGAGCACGAGCGCGGCCATGTGGCCGCCGGCGAGCCGGTGTCGGTGTGGTTGTTCGACGGCCTAGTGTGAAGCGGCCCGCCCACCGGCCCGGCCTGCGATGAACGCCGCTCCCCTCTCCCGCCAGCACATCACCGGCCTGGTGCTGGCCGGTGGGCGCGGCAGCCGCATGGGCGGCGTGGACAAGGGCTTGCAGCTGCTGCGGGGCCGGCCGCTGGCCTGGCATGCACTGCAACGGCTGCGGCCGCAGGTGGGGCCGCTGGTCATCAGCGCCAACCGCCATGTCGAGGACTATGCGGCGCTGGGCGTGCCGGTGCTGCCGGACACGCTGGTGGCCTACCCCGGCCCGCTGGCCGGCATGCTGGCGGCACTGCAGGCCTGCACCACGCCCTGGATGGCCACCGTGCCCTGCGACGCACCGCACTTTCCGCCGGACCTGGTGCCGCGCCTGGCCGCGGCGGCGCAAGCCCAGGGCGCGCAGGCTGCCGTCGCCGCCAGCCCAGATGAAAACCACAACGGCGGCCCGCTGCGGCTTCAGCCGGTGTTCAGCCTGCTCAGCGTGTCGCTGGTGCAGCCGCTGGCGGCCTGGCTGCAAACGGGCGACCACCGTGTGCAGGCCTTCATGACGGCTCAGCGCACGGCCATCGTGCCCTTCGACGACGCCGCGGCCTTCTTCAACATCAACACGCTGGAAGCGCTGCGCCAGGCCGGCGACGAAGCCGGCTTCAAGTGAGGCCTCAGGTCAGCTTGGAGACCGTGATGGTGGGGAACTTCGCGCTGAAGTCCCGAGCCCGCTGCGCGATCTTGGCCGCCAGCCGCCGCGCCACCTGGCGGTAGATGCCGGCCACTTCGCTGTCGGGCTGGGCCGCCACCGTGGGCCGGCCGCTGTCGGCCTGCTCGCGTATGGCCATGGCCAGCGGCAGCGCGCCCAGGTGCTCCACGTCGTACTCGGCGGCCATGCGCTTGCCGCCGTCCACGCCGAAGATGTGCTCGGCATGCCCACACTGCGAGCACACGTGCACGGCCATGTTCTCGACGATGCCCAATACCGGCACGCCGACCTTCTCGAACATCTTCAGGCCCTTCTTGGCGTCCAGCAGCGCGATGTCCTGCGGCGTGGTCACGATGACCGCGCCGGTCAGCGGCACGCGCTGCGACAGCGTCAGCGCGATGTCGCCGGTGCCCGGCGGCATGTCCACCAGCAGGTAGTCCAGGTCGCTCCAGTTGGTCTGGCGCAGCAACTGCTCCAGCGCCTGCGTGGCCATGGGGCCGCGCCAGATCATGGCCTGGTCGGGTTCGACCATGAAGCCTATGCTCATCACCTGCACGCCATGGCCTTGCATGGGCGCCATGGTCTTGCCGTCGGCACTTTCGGGCCGGCCGGCCACGCCCATCATCGTGGGCTGGCTGGGGCCGTAGATGTCGGCGTCCAGGATGCCCACGCGCGCGCCTTCGGCGGCCAGCGCCAGCGCCAGGTTGGCCGTGGTGGTGCTCTTGCCCACGCCGCCCTTGCCGGAGGCGATGGCCACGATGTTCTTGACGCCCGGGAGCAGTTGCACGCCGCGCTGCACGGCGTGGGCCGTGACCTTCCAGCCCACGTGCACGCTGACGTTGCCCACGCCGGGCACGGTGCGTGCCGCCGCAATCAGCGCGCGGCGCAGCCCGTCCACCTGGCTGGCGGCCGGGTAGCCCAGCTCCAGGTCGAAGGCCACGTCACCGCCGTCTATGCGCAGGTTCTTCAGCAGCTTGGCGCTGACGACGTCCTGCCCGGTGCCGGGGTCGGAAACACTCTTCAGTGCGGTCAGCAGGTAGGTTTCGGTCACGGAGGCGGGGGTGGGGGCGGTCATGGGCTGGCGACGCGGGCTGCAGGCTGGCAAACGTTGCAGTCTAGCCGGCCGCGAGCAGCCTACATGGCCATGCGGGCCATACTCGCTGCCATGGCCCACCACTTCAACGACAACGACCCGCTGTGGCGGCTGCGCCATGCCCTGGCCGGCGTGGCCATCGCGCTGCTGCTGTCGGTGCCCACCGCGGCGCTGCTGGGCCGCGTGCTTGGCGACGGCTTCGGCGACAGCTACGCCCTGCGTGCCACCTTCTACGGCCTGCTGCTGTTGTACGTGGTGATAGGTGCGGTGGTGCTGTTCATCAAGGTGGCGCAGCACGAGACGCGGCCGCTGTCGGCCAGCCGGGTGTTCACCTGGTTTCTCAGCCTGTGGATGTGGCCGCTGCTGCTGGCGGCGGCGCGCAAGCCGCCGCCGGAACAGCCACCCGGCGCTTGAACCCTCGGGCAGGGCCCAAGCTCAGTCCGACTGCAGGATGCGCCGGCCCGCCGCCGCCTGCAGCGGCCGGGCGTTCATGGTGTACAGCCGGGCAAACAGTTCCAGCTGGTGCGCCGACAGCGACACCGGCTGGCGCATCACCACCCACTGCACGCCCTCGCTGCAGGGAGGCATGCTCAGCGAGCCCATGTAGGTGTAGTAGCCGCGGTCGGCCGGCAGCAACGCCGCCAGGTCCAGCGCCACTCGCGCGGCGGTTTCGGCCCGGCGCTCCAGCGGCAGGTGGTTCAGCACCTGCTGCACCGCCGCCTGCGTGGCCGCGCCGCGGTCCAGCAGCAGGGCCACCACCGCCTGCCGGCCTTCGGCATCGCGGTGCAGCAGGTGCAGCGACATCTCGAAGTCGCGCCCGTCTATGCGGCTCTCGCCCGGGCGGTGGAAGGTGAAGGACTGCAGTTCGTAGCGCCGGCCGCCCAGCGCCATGTGGCTGCCCGGCGCCACCGTCACCTGCACAAAGCGCCCGGTGTCGGCCACGGTGAAGCCGCTGGGGCGGTAGTCGAAGGCCACCGGCTCCAGGTCCACGGCAAAGCCGCCGTTCAGGTCTATGGGGCTTTGCCGCTGGCCGGTGCCGCAGGCGGCGTACTCGGGCTTCAGCGCCGCCCAGGCCTGCGGGCCCGCCGGCCCGTCGTAGGCCCAAGGCTGCGGCTTGGCGGCACGTTCCGGCACCGCGGCGGGGGCACGGGCCGGGCGCGGCGCGGCCGCCGGCTCAGCCCGGCGGCTGACCACGCGCAGGTCGTAGGGGCTGCCGGAGGCCGCCTCGGTGCTGGCGTTGCTGAGACGCTCGTTCAGGCGCTGGCGCAGCTTTTCCAGCGCCTCGGCGTCGCTGTCGGCCAGCGCAGGCGCTGCCGACAGCACCGCGGCGGGCCACAAGAACAGGAAACGCAGGCAGTGCATCACCCGCTTCGTATCGGCCGCCAGCCCCGCGGCTTGAGGCCGGCGGCACCCGGCCCGCGTTCAGGCCGGGGCCAGCCGCGGCTTCACCCACACCCAGGCCAGCAGGCCCACGGCCATCAGCGTGCTGGAAGCCAGCGCCAGCGCCAAGGTGGAATGCATCACCAGCGGTACCAGCGCGCCGGCCACCGCCGCGTTGGCCAGGCTGCCTATGCAGGCCTGCACCGAGCTGGCCATGCCACGCCGGTCGGGCTGCAGGTCCAGCACCATCAGCGTGACCACCGGCACCGTCAGCGCCCAGCCGAAGGCAAACACCGCGATGGGCAGCAAGGCCCAGGCCGGGTGCGGCGGCAGCCACAGGTTGGCCAGCACGTTGACCACCGAGGTGACGACCATGATCAAGAAGCCGTGGCGCACCTGGTGGCGCGGCTTGATGCGCCCGGCCAGCCGGCCCGACACCCAGGCGCCGCCCATGATGCCGCTGATGGTGAGCACGAAGAACCACCAGAACTGCGTCGGCCCCAGCTGCATGTGCGTGCCCAGGAACACCGGCGCCGCCAGCACGTACAGGAACATGCCGTTGAACGGCACGCCGCTGGCCAGCACCAGCGCCATGAAACGCGCGCTGCGCACCATGCCCCAGTAGCCGCGCAGCAGGCCGGCGGCCCGAAACGGCTGCCGTTGCGTCACGTGCAGCGTCTCCGGCAGCAGCCGCCAGGTCGTCAGCCCCAGCAGCGCGCCCAGCAGCGCCAGGAACCAGAAGATGCTGTGCCAGTCGCCGTGCACAAACAGCCAGCCGCCGATCATCGGCGCCACCGCAGGTGCCACGCCGAAGTAGATGGTCACCTGCGACATCACCCGCTGGGCCTCGGCCGGCGGGAACATGTCGCGGATGATGGCGCGCGAGCACACCATGCCGGCGCCGGCCGACATGCCCTGCAGCGCGCGAAACAGCACCAGGGTGCCGATGTCGTCGGCCAGCGCACAGCCCACCGAGGCCAGCGTGAACAAGGCGATGCCGCCCAGCACCACCGGCCGCCGGCCGAAGCTGTCGGCCAGCGCCCCGTGGAACAGGTTCATCACCGCAAAACCCAGCAGATAGCTGGACAGCGTCTGCTGCATCTGCACCGCGGTGGCCCCGGTGCTGCGCGCAATGCCGTCGAAGGCCGGCAGGTAGGTGTCTATCGAGAACGGCCCCAGCATGCCCAGGCAGGCCAGCAGCAGCGCAAGTTGCCAGCGCGGCGCGCGCCAGAGCGAAGAGGCGTCGGGGTTCATGGGTCCAGGAAGGAAGCCCGCGAGTCTAGTGGTGGTGTTGCGGGGCTGCTTCAATGAGGCCATGCACATCGCACGCCGCACCCTGCTGCTGGGCAGCACCGCCTGGCTGGCCGCGCCGGCCCTGGCCTCGTCGCGCCGCGCCCTGAGCGGCATGACCGACGGCCCCTTCTACCCGGCCCGCGCCTGGCGCGAACGCCAGGGCCTGGATTGGGACGCCGACCTGACCCGCGTGCAGCGCGAAGGCCGCACGCTCACGGCCCGGGGCGAACACCTGGGGCTGGAGGCGGTGGTGGTGGACACCGGCGGCCGGCTGGTGGACGGCGCCGAGGTCGAGATCTGGCAGTGCGACGTGCAGGCCGCCTACCGCCACCCGCGTGTGCCACTGGCCGAAGGCCGCCACGACCCGGGCTTCCAGGGCTTTGGCGCCAGCACCAGCGACGCCCGGGGCGCCGTGCGCCTGCGCACCATACGCCCCGTGCCCTACCCGGGGCGCACGCCGCACATCCACCTGAAGCTGCGCCATGCCAGCTTCGGCGAGCTCACCACGCAGCTGTTTGTGGCCGGCGACGCCGGCAACGAGCGCGACTTCCTGTGGCGCAACGTGCCCGCCGCCGACCGGCCGGCGCTGGAAATGCAGCTGCAAAGAGCGCCGGCCGACAGCGGCCTGGCCTGGCGGGTGCAGCAGCCGCTGGTGGTGCCGGCCTGAGCGCCGGCACCTGGGGAAAAAGTGTGAAGCAGGCCGATAGGCCGGATTCTGTGCGCCAGCCCCTCTTGCGAAGGGCCGACGTGACCGCCATTCATCTGGGCCGGGGGTCGCCCACCCGGCTCGGTGCCACCTACCCGCCGGCTCCGCGGGCCGCATCAAAGCCGGCCTACTTGGTGTTGCTGCGCGTAGAGATTGCCCGTTTCACCCCAGCCGGGGCCTTGCCCCGGCTGGGGTGGCTGCCGGGTTCGGGCTGTCGCCCGACGTCCCGGGGGCTTCGCCCCCGGTCCGCACCGGCTTGCGCCGGCGCCCGACAGAGCACCCTTGCCGGGAACCCCGACTGGACTCGTCTCTGTTGCTCTGATCCTCGGCTCGCGCCGGGCAGCCGTTAGCTGCTACGCCGCCCTGTGCAGTCCGGACCTTCCTCCAGCGCGCCCTTTCGGGCCTTGCGCCAGCGGCGGTCTGGCCTGCTTCACGGGCGTGATTATCCCGCGTCGGCCTCGGCCGCACGAGGCGGCGCGAGAATACGGCCCAACGTTACCCGCAGGAGCCCCCCGCATGACCACCGCCTACCCCGACACCCAGCTGCTGATCAACAACCAATGGCAGGACGCCAGCAGCGGCAAGACCCTGGCCGTGGTGAACCCGGCCACCGGCGCCACCATAGGCCGTGTGGCCTGCGCCAGCCAAGCCGACCTGGACCGTGCCCTGCAGGCGGCACAAAGCGGCTTCGAAACCTGGCGGGCGCTGTCGGCGCACGAGCGCCTGGCCTTCATGAAGAAGGCCGCCGGCCTGCTGCGCGAACGCGCCGAGGACATCGCTCGGCTGCTGACGCAGGAACAGGGCAAGCCGCTGTTCGAAGCCCGCGTGGAGGTGATGGCCGGCGCCGACATCATCGAGTGGTTCGCCAACGAAGGCCTGCGTGTCTACGGGCGCATCGTGCCGGCGCGCAACACCGCTTCGCAGCAGCTGGTGCTGAAACAGCCGCTGGGCCCGGTGGCGGCCTTCACGCCCTGGAACTTCCCCATCAACCAGGTGGTGCGCAAGCTGGGCGCGGCGCTGGCCAGCGGCTGCTCGTTCCTGGTCAAGGCGCCGGAAGAAACCCCGGCCTCGCCGGCAGCGCTGCTGGCCTGCTTCGTGGACGCGGGTCTGCCGCCCGGCACCGTGGGCCTGGTGTTCGGCAACCCGGCGGAGATCTCCAGCTACCTGATCCCGCACCCCACTATACGCAAGGTCACCTTCACCGGCTCCACGCCGGTGGGCAAGGAACTGGCCGCGATGGCCGGCCGCGCCATGAAGCGCGTGACCATGGAACTGGGCGGCCACGCCCCGGTGATCGTCTGCGAAGACGCCGACGTCGCCCAGGCCGTCAAGGCCGCCGGTTCGGCCAAGTTCCGCAACGCCGGCCAGGTGTGCATCTCGCCGACACGCTTCCTGGTGCACGAAAGCATCAAGGCCGAGTTCGAACAGGCCCTGGCCGCCACCGCCAACAAGCTCAAGCTGGGCGACGGCCTGGCCGAAGGCACCACGCTGGGCCCGTTGGCCAACACCCGCCGCGTGGCGGCCATGGAAAAGGTGGTGGGCGACGCCCGCGCCAAGGGCGCCAAGGTCATTACCGGTGGTGAGCGGGTGGGCCAGGCCGGCAACTTCTTCGCCCCCACGGTGCTGACCGACGTGCCGCTGGACGCCTCGGTGTTCAACGACGAACCCTTCGGCCCGGTGGCGGCCATTCGCAGCTTCAAGACGCTGGACGAGGCCATCGCCGAAGCCAACCGGCTGCCCTTCGGCCTGGCGGGCTATGCCTTCACCCAGTCCATCAAGAACGCCCACCGCCTGGCCCAGCAGGTGGAAGTGGGCATGTTGTGGATCAACCAGCCGGCCGCGCCCTCGGCCGAGATGCCCTTCGGCGGCATCAAGGACTCGGGCCACGGCTCCGAAGGCGGCCCCGAGGCCATGGAGGCCTACCTGGTGACCAAGGCGGTGAGCATCCTCTCGGCCTGAGCCCGCGGCGCCTGCAGGCGTTCAGCCGCAGGCGCCGTCGCCGACCTGCCAGCGCAGCACGAAGTCGCGCTGCGCCGCCGTCTCCGGCACCCGCGCCGCCCAGGCGCTGGAGGCGTTGGCCTGCCACTTGTGCTGCAGCAGCGCCAGCGCCTGCGGCGGTGAACAGCCGCGCTCCACCAGCCAGCAGCCGGCCACCGTGCCGGTGCGGCCTATGCCGGCACGGCAGTGCAGGTACACCAGGCCACCGGCCGCCAGCGCGGCGTCCATGTCGTCCAGCACCGCCCGCATGCCGGCGGCCGTGGGCAGGCCGAAGTCGGTGATGGGGTGGGCCAGGCGCAAGGCCCGCGCCGGGCCGTAGTCACGCCCGCCGCTCAGGTCCACGAAGTGGGTGACGCCGGCGGCTTCCAGACTCTCGAGCCGCCCGTCGGCCGCCGGGTGCGCGCCGGCCAGCAGCCGGCCGGGCCACAGCCAGTGGCAGTGCGCATGCGGGCGTGGCAGCGCGTCGCCTGCGGCTTGCAGGTCGGCGGCGGCAACAGGGGCGCTGTCTGAAGGCATGGGCAGCCCGGACTGTATGAGGTCTTCAGATACGTTTATGCCGATTGCTTCGAAAGCAATCGGCGCCCGGCTCCTAGCATTCGCTGCATGGTCCGGCGGCCCTGGTCATGACCTTGTTCGCCCACACGGCCGCCCCACGCGCCCACCGAGGCACCCACTGAGGAGTTCCGCTCATGTCCTTCCCCTCCTTTGCCCGCGCCGCCCTGGCCGCGCTGGCCCTGGCCGCCGCCGGCGCCGCAGCAGCGCAGACCTCGCCGCCGCTGCTCAATGCCTCCTACGACATCGCCCGCGAGCTGTTTGCGGCCATCAACCCGCAGTTCGTCGCGCACTGGAAGAAGACCACCGGCCAGGACGTGAACATCGACCAGTCGCACGCCGGCACCTCGCGCCAGGCGCAGGACATCATCCAGGGCAAGAAGGTGGACACCGTCACCTTCAACCAGGTGACCGACATCGACATCCTGGCCAGGCGTGGCCTGGTGGCGGCCGACTGGAACAAGAAGTTCCCCAACAACGCCTCGCCCTACTACAGCACCATCGCCTTCCTGGTGCGGGCCGGCAACCCCAAGAACATACGCAGCTGGGACGACCTGGTGCGCGACGACGTGCGCCTGGTCTTCCCCAACCCCAAGACCTCGGGCAACGCACGCTACAGCTACCTGGCGGCCTGGCTGCACGCCAACGAGAAGTTCAAGGGCGACCCCGCCCAAGTGCAGGACTTCGTGGCCAAGCTGCTGGCCAACGTGGAGAACTTCCCCACCGGCGGGCGTGGCGCCACCGTGGCCTTCGCACAGAACAACCAGGGCGACGTGCTGCTGACCTTCGAATCCGAGGTGGTCAACATCGCCGCCAGCGACGAGTTCAAGGCGCTGAAGCTGGAGCGCGTGGTGCCGCCGGTGAGCGTGCTGGCCGAGTTCCCGGTGGCCGTGGTGGACAAGGTGGTGGATGAAAAGGGCACGCGCAAGCTGGCCACCGAGTACCTGGCCTTCCAGTACACCAAGGAAGTGCAGGAGCTGCTGACCACCTTCAACTACCGCGTGCACCACCCGGACGTGGTCAAGGCCAAGGCCAGCCAGTTCCCGCCCATACGCCTGATCAACCCCAACGAGGTGCTGGGCAGCTGGGACGACATCACCAAAGCCCACTTCGCCTCCGGCGCGCAGCTGGACCAGTTGCTGGCGCGCCGACGCTGAGCCCCGCCAGCGGCCGCCCCGACAATCCAGCGGCCCGACACCCGTTCCTCCGCGCGCCGACGCCCTGCGTCGGCGCAGTCGTTTGCCCTGCCGCGGCGCTCCCCCCCCCCGCCAACCTCCGCGGCCCGCCTCATGCCCTCTCCCGCCCGACGACCTGCCCTGCTGCTGACCCAACCCGCGGTGCTGCCCGGCTTCGGCCTGAGCTTGGGGCTCAGCAGCTTCTACCTCTCGCTGGTCATCCTGTTCCCGATCTCGGCGCTGCTGGTCTACACCTCGGAGCTGAGCCTGGCGCAGTTCTGGCATGTGATCACCGAGCCGCGCGTGCTGGCCAGCTACCGCGTCACGCTGCGCGCGGCGCTGGACTCCACCCTCGCTGCCGGCAGCCTGGGCCTGCTGCTGGCCTGGATCACCGTGCGCTACGACTTCCCCGGCCGCCGCCTGCTGGACGCGCTGGTGGACCTGCCCTTTGCCCTGCCCACCGCGGTGGCCGGGCTGACGCTGGCGGTGCTGTTGTCGCCCGGCGGCTGGATAGGCCGCTGGTTCGCCGCGGCGGACATACGCATCGCCTATGCCTACCCCGGTCTGGTGGTGGCCATGACCTTCACCAGCCTGCCCTTCGTGGTGCGCACCGTGCAGCCGGTGCTGCGCGACCTGGGGCTGGAGCCCGAGGAAGCGGCGCGCACGCTGGGCGCCACGCCCGGCCAGGTGTTCTGGCGCGTGACGCTGCCGCTGCTGACGCCGGCGCTGGTGACCGGGGCCTCGCAGGCCTTTGTACGCTCGCTGGGCGAGTACGGCGCGGTGGTGATGATCGCCGGCAACATCCCCTACCGCACCGAAGTCAGCTCGCTGATGATCTTCGTGCGGCTGCAGGAGTTTGAGTACGCCGCCGCCGCGGCCATCGCCACCGTCATCCTGTTGACCAGCCTGCTGCTGATGTTCAGCCTGCAGCTGCTGCAGGGCCGGCTGCTGGGCTGGCAAAGGCGGGCCGCATGAGCGCCGCTGCAGCCCTGCGCAAGAAGCCCGCCGGCTGGCGCGCCTGGACGCTGGTGGCGCTGGGCGTGCTGGCCGCCGCGCTGCTGCTGGTGACACCGCTGGTGCTGATCTTCGTGCAGGCGGCCAGCGGCGGCTGGGCGCTGCTCAAGGCCAACCTGGCCGAGGGCTTCATGATCCACGCCATAGGCCTGACGCTGCTGGCGGCGGCCATCAGCGTGCCGTTGAACGCCGTGTTCGGCATTGCGCTGGCCTGGTGCGTGACGCAGTACACGTTCCGCGGCCGCCGGCTGCTGGCCACGCTGGTGAACATCCCGTTCGCCGTTTCGCCGGTGGTGGCCGGCCTGTGCTACCTGGTGGTGTTCGGCATGGAAGGCTACCTGGGCCGCTGGCTGGACCAGCACAAGCTGCAGGTCGTGTTCGCCTGGCCCGGCATCGTGCTGGTGACGCTGTTCGTGACCTCGCCCTATGTGGCGCGCATCCTGATCCCGCTGCTGCAGGCGCGCGGCAGCGAGGAGGAACAGGCCGCGCTGACGCTGGGCGCCAGCGGCTGGCAGATCTTCCTGCGCGTGACGCTGCCCAAGATGAAGTGGGCGCTGCTCAGCGGCGTGCTCACCACCAATGCGCGGGCGGTGGGCGAGTTCGGCGCGGTGGCGGTGGTCTCCGGCACCATCATGGGCCAGACGCTGACGCTGCCGCTGCTGGTGGAGCAACTGAACAACGACTACAAGACCGCCGCGGCCTTCACCGCCGCCGCGCTGCTGGCCTGCATGGCCTTGCTGACGCTGCTGCTCAAGAGCGTGATGGAGTGGCGCGAACAGCGCCTGCAGGGCTGAAGGCCTGACGGCCTGAGAGCGCGGCCTCAGGCCGTGCTGACCACGCCTTCGGGCAGCGGGTCGCGCAAGGCCTCGGCATCCGCGTCAAATGTCACGAGGGGGCGCCAGGTGCGCTGCGCCAGCCAGGCCGTGCGGTCGATCTCGTGTTCCAGCAGGTCCACGCTGCGGCCGTCTTCGGTCTGGCGGGTGACGCGGCGCGCAGGCGTCAGGCCGATCTTGGTCAGCAGCGCCCGCGAGGGTGCGTTGTCGTGGTAGGCCGCCCCCAGCAGCCGTTGCACGCCGGACAGGGCAAAAGCCGCATCCAGGCAGGTGCGGGCGATCTCGAAGGACTGGCCCTGGCTCCAGAAGCGGGTGTGGGTCCAGATGCCCATCTCGATGACCCCTTCACGCTCGGCATGGGGCAGGAAGCGGTACAGGCACATCCACTCTCCAGTTTCGCGACGCACCGCCGATAAGGCCGCAATACGCCCCCGGCGGGCGGCATCGATAACGAGACTCATGCGCTTCAACACCTGCTCCGGACTGTCCGGCCGCGGCCACATCAAGTGGCTGTTGAACTGCGGGTGGCGTGTGGCCTCGTACAGCGGCCAGGCGTCGCAAAGGCTCGCCGCGCGCAAGGCAATGCGCTCGGTGCTGACCGTTTCCAGCCGATTCGACAGCTCGCTGAAGTCGAAATCCATGCGCCGGGGTGCTCCCGTCCTTGTTCAGTCACGGCTGACGACCGGCCGCGAACGGCTGCAGATCAACATCAGGGGTTGAGATGTTCCCAGATGGCTTGACCAACGTACGCAACGCCACCCACGGCTTCGACCTGCCCACGCTGCTGGGCCATGCCGGCGAAGCCGTGGCGTTTGTCGACAGCCAGTGGATTGTCCGCTACTGCAACGACGTCTACCTGGCCAATGCCGGCAAGCGTGCCGACGAGGTGCTGGAGCACACGCCGTTCGACTACATCCCGGGTTTCGAGCGCTCCATCTTCTACGAGACCATCGAGGTCTGCCGGCGCGAGAACAAGCCGATGTGCCGCATCGGCTACTCCACCGCGCTGGGCCGCTGGCTGATGGTGCGGGTGTTTCCCGTGGACGGCGGCGTGCTGCTGCTGGCCAACGACGCCTCGCAGTCGGTGGTGGACCAGTACCAGCTGGCCCAGCAGGCCCTGGCCGACCCGCTGACCGGGCTGCCCAACAAACTGTCGCTGGCGCAGGACCTGGGCAGCGGCCATCCGGCCACGGCCCTGGCCATCCTGGGCCTGGCCCGTTTTGACGAGATCACACAACGCCTGGGCTACGCCGGCAGCGACAAGGCCTTGATGGCGCTGGGCTCGCGCCTGCAAAGCGCCAGCCGCGACGGTGAGCGGGTGTACAAGCTGCCGGGGCACGAGTTCGCCGTGCTGCTGTCGCACGAGCAGCCGCAGTTGCTGCCGCGCCTGCAGGCGTTGCTGGGCGCGCTGCGCGGCCCCTGGCCGCTGGGCGGGCAGTCCATCGTCATCGAGCCGCGCATAGGCTGCCTGCCGCTGGCGCCGGGCGAAAACGACGTGGAGTCCGGCCTGCGCCGCGCCGCGCTGGCGCTGCGCCGCGCCCATGCGCAGCCGGACAACGACATCGTCTTCTACGAACCGCAACTGGAACTGGCGCTGCTGCGCCGCCAGCGCCTGGAGTCGGAGCTGCGTGCCGCGCTGGCGGCCGACCAGTTGACGCTGTACCTGCAGCCCAAGGTGGCCGTGGCTGAGGGCACGCTGGCCGGCGCCGAGGCGCTGATACGCTGGCCGCACGCCGAGGGCATGATCCCGCCGGGCGACTTCCTCTCGCTGGCCCAGGACAGCGGCCTGATGCCGGAAATCGACGCCTTTGTCCTGCGCCGCACCATACGCATGCTCAGCGAGTTGCGCAGCCTGGGCCTGGAAGTGCCGGTGAGCATCAACCTGTCGGTGGATGCGCTGTGCGACGACCGGCTGGAATCGGACATCGCCCGCCTGCTGGCCGCCAGCGGCCTGCCGCCGCGGCTGCTGGAGATTGAGCTGCCGGAAAACGCGCTGATACGCGACGTGGGCACCAGCATGGACGTGCTGGCACGGCTCAACGCCATGGGCGTGCGCCTGAGCGTGGACGACTTCGGCACCGGCTACTCGTCGTTTTCGTACCTGGCCCGCTTCCCGGTGCATGCGCTGAAGATAGACCGCTCGTTCATCACCGGCCTGGTCACCAGCCCCACGCACCAGAAGATCGTCAAGGGCATCATCCGCGTGGCGCACTCGCTGCAGCTCAGCGTGGTGGCCGAAGGCGCCGAGACGGCCGAGGAACTGCAGGCGCTGCGCCGCCTGCACTGCGACACGGTGCAGGGCTACGCCTACGCGCGGCCCATGCCCATGCCCGAGTTCGTGGCCTTCGCCCAGCGCCAGCAGGCGGTGCCGCGCATGCGCGCGACGTCCATCTGAAACCGGGTGGCCGCACGACGGCGGCCGCGGCTCAGATCGCCATGCGCGCCTTGACGCCGTCGGCCGCCATGTCGGCGCCCCGGCCGCGCTGCACCACGGCGCCGCGCTCCATCACCAGGTACTGGTCGGCCAGCTCGGCGGCAAAGTCGTAGTACTGCTCCACCAGCACGATGGCCATGGTCTGGCGGTCGGCCAGCATGCGTATGACCCGGCCTATGTCCTTGATGATGCTGGGCTGTATGCCTTCGGTGGGCTCGTCCAGGATCAGCAGCCGGGGGCCGGCCGCCAGCGCGCGCGCAATGGCCAGTTGCTGCTGCTGCCCGCCGGAGAGGTCGCCACCGCGGCGGTGGATCATCTGCTGCAACACCGGGAACAGCTCGAACAGCTCGGCAGGAATAGGCGCGCGCCCGGACCGCGTGGCCAGGCCCATGCGCAGGTTGTCCTGCACCGTCAGGCGGCCGAAGCTCTCGCGCCCCTGCGGCACGTAGCCCACACCGCGGCGCACCCGCTCATAAGGCGGCAGCGCGCCCAGGTCCTGCCCGCCCAGCGTGATGCGGCCGGTGCGCGCCCGCACCAGGCCCATCAGCGTCTTCAGCAGCGTGGTCTTGCCCACGCCGTTACGCCCCAGCACCACGGTAACTTCGCCTATGCGCGCCTCGAACGACAGGTCGCGCAGGATGTGCGAACCGCCGTAGTACTGGTTCAGGCCCGCCACGCGCAGCAGGGGCTCATCGGCCAAGGTACACCTCGACGACCTTCTCGTTGGCCTGCACCTGCGCCAGCTGCCCTTCAGCCAGCACGCTGCCCTCGTGCAGCACCGTCACCTGACGCCGACCCTGGGTGAGCTGCTCCACGAAGTGCATGTCGTGCTCCACCACCACCAGCGAGTGTTTGCCCACCAGCGAAAGGAACAGCTCGGCGGTGCGTTCGGTTTCTTCGTCCGTCATGCCGGCCACGGGCTCGTCCAGCAGCAGCAGCACCGGGTCCTGCATCAGCAGCATGCCGATCTCCAGCCACTGCTTCTGGCCGTGGCTGAGCAGCGCCGCGGTGCGCTGGGCCTGGTCCTGCAGGTGTATGAGCTGCAGCACCTCGGCGATGCGGTCGCGCTGCGCCCCGCTGAGCTGTGCAAACAGCGAGGCCCGCACGCGCCGGTCAGCCTTCAGCGCCAGCTCCAGGTTCTCGAACACGGTGAGCCGTTCGTACACCGTGGGTTTCTGGAACTTGCGCCCCACGCCGATCTGCGCGATCTGCGGCTCGGTCAGGCGCAGCAGGTCGATGTTGCTGCCGAAGGAGACGCGCCCGGCGTCGGGCCGCGTCTTGCCGGTGATGCAGTCCATCATCGTGGTCTTGCCGGCGCCGTTGGGGCCGATGATGCAGCGCAGCTCGCCCACGTCCACGGCCAGGCTGAGCGCGTTCAGCGCCTTGAAGCCGTCGAAGCTGATGGTCACGTCCTCCAGGTACAACGCCACGCCGTGGGCGAAGTCCGGCGCGGGGCCCACGGCGCGGCCCCAGGCGGCGCCGCCGTCGCGGGCGTCGGCACCGGCGGGCCGGCGCTGCGCCCAGGCTGCGCGGGCCTGCGCGCCGGCTTCCAGCAAGTCGGGCGTCACGGCCGCTGCTCCGGCGCACGCCGGCGCAGCTTGTTCACCAGCCCGGCCAGGCCTTGCGGCAGGAACAGCGTGACGGCGATGAACAGCGTGCCCAGGAAGTACAGCCAGTACTCCGGAAAGGCCACGGTGAACCAGCTCTTGGCGCCGTTGACAAAAAACGCGCCGATGATGGGCCCGATCAGCGTGCCGCGCCCGCCCACCGCGGCCCAGATGGCCATCTCGATGGAGGCGGCGGGCGACATCTCGCTGGGGTTGATGATGCCCACCTGCGTCACGTACAGCGCGCCGGCCACGGCGCACATCATGGCCGAGAGGGTCCAGATGGCCAGCTTGTAGTGCACCGGGTCGTAGCCGCTGAACATCACACGGGTCTCGGCATCGCGCAGGGCCATCAGCACGCGCCCGAACTTGCTGGTGACGATGAAGCGCGCCATCACGAAGAAGCCGATCAGCACCAGCGCGCTGAGCACACACAGCAGCACCCGCATCTGCAGCGTGTTGATGGGCACGCCCAGGATGCGCTTGAAGTCGGTGAAGCCGTTGTTGCCGCCGAAGCCGGTCTCGTTGCGGAAGAACAGCAGCATGGCGGCGAAGGTCAGCGCCTGCGTGATGATGCTGAAGTACACACCCTTGATGCGCGAGCGGAAGGCAAACCAGCCGAACACAAACGCCAGCAGCCCGGGCACCGCCAGCACCAGCAGCATCTGCGCGATGAAGCTGTCGGACAGCGCCCAGTGCCAGGGGAACTCCTTCCAGTTCAGGAACACCATGAAGTCCGGCATGTCCATGCGGTACTGGCCGTCGCGGCCGATCTGGCGCATCAGGTACATGCCCATGGCGTAGCCGCCCAGCGCGAAGAACAGGCCGTGGCCCAGGCTCAGGATGCCGGCGTAGCCCCAGATCAAGTCCATGGCCAGCGCACAGATGGCAAAACACAGGATCTTGCCCAGCAGGCTGACGTAGAACTCGCTGAGGTGCAGCGCATGGCCGGCCGGCACCATCAACGCCAGCACCGGCACCAGCACCAGCGCCACCAGCAGTGCGGTCAGCACGCCGGCCCAGCCCGCGGGGCTCAGCAGTCTTGTGCGTGTCATGACTCTGCGCTGCGCCCCTTCAGCGCAAACAAGCCCTGCGGCCGTTTCTGTATGAAGACCACGATGAAGATCAGCACCATGATCTTGGCCAGCACCGCGCCGGCCCAGTCTTCCAGCAGCTTGTTCAGCAGACCCAGGCCCAGCGCTGCCACCACGGTGCCGGCCAGCTGGCCCACGCCGCCCAGCACCACCACCAGGAACGAATCCACGATGTAACCCTGGCCCAGGTCGGGCCCCACGTTGCCCACCTGGGCCAGCGCGCAGCCGGCAAGGCCGGCGATGCCGGCACCCAGCGCAAAGGCGTAGGTGTCCACACGCGCCGTGGGCACGCCCACGCAAGAGGCCATGGCGCGGTTCTGCGTGACGCCGCGCACAAACAGGCCCAGGCGGGTGCGCGCGATCAGCAGCGCCACGCCGGCCAGCACCAGCGCCGCGAAGACGAGGATGCCTATGCGGTTGTAGGGCAGCGTCAGGTTGGGCAGCACCTGCCAGCCGCCGGACAGCCACGACGGGTTCTCCACCGCCACGTTCTGCGCACCGAAGGTGGAACGCACCGTCTGCATCAACACCAGGCTGATGCCCCAGGTGGCCAGCAGCGTTTCCAGCGGGCGGCCGTACAGCCAGCGGATCACGCTGCGCTCCAGCACCGCGCCCACCAGCGCGGCGGTGAGAAAGGCCACGGGAATGGCCGCCAGCACGTAGGCGTCGAACCAGCCCGGCAGGTACTGGCGAAACAGGTTCTGCACCACGTAGGTGGCGTAGGCGCCGATCATCATCAGCTCGCCGTGCGCCATGTTGATGACGCCCATCAGCCCATAGGTGATGGCCAGGCCCAGCGCCACCAGCAGCAGGATGGAGCCCAGCGACAGGCCGCTGAACAGCAGGCCCAGGCGTTCACCCCAGGCCAGGCGCGACTCCACCTGCTTGAGCGAGGCCTGCAGCACGGTCTTGATGCCGGCGTCGGGCTCGGCGTTGAGGCGTTCCAGCAGCAGCGCGCGCACCGCCGGCTGGTTGCTGCTGCCCAGCAGCGTGGCCGCGGCCAGGCGCTTGGCGTCGTCGCTGGAAGCCACCAGCACCCGCGCCTTCAGCAGCGCCAGCTGCTCACGCAGGGCGTCGTCGGTCTCGTCCTGTTCGGCACGTTCCAGCAGCGGCAGGCGCGACTCGTCCACCTGGTCACGCAGCCCGGCGATGGCCGCGGCGCGTGTGGCGCGGTCGTCGGCAAACAGGCCCAGCAGCGCACGCGCCGACTGCAGCTCGCGCCGCAGCCGGTTGTTCAGCGTGGCCGCAGAAGCGCCTTCGGGCAGCGTTGCCAGCGTGGTGCCGGTACCGGCCTCCACCACGCGCCCGCCGGCTGTGAGGTAGGCGCGCTCGCCCGCCACCTGCACCTCGCCGGCCAGCAGCGCTTCTATGAAGGGCAGCAGGCCGGCGTCGTCCTGCAGCGAGGCGGCTTCCACCGCCTCGGTCAGCGCGGCCACCCGCTCGTCGCCGCTGCCCGCGGCCAGGCGCGCCGCCAGTTCAGGCGACAGCGCATGGGCCAGGGGCACACACAGCCACAGCAGGCACGCCAGCAGCGCACGATTCAACGAACTCACGTCAACGGCCCAATGAACAAAGAGCGAAGGCGGTGCAGGATCGGCACGCTCCAACCCAGCCCCGGCACGGGACCGGCTTCGCCGGCCCGTCGCCGGACGCCCCCTCGGGGGGCAGCGACCGGGAGGGAGCGTGGGGGCCCTATGTCACACCGGCTCGTCCTTCTTGCCCTTGTTCTCAGGGATGAAGGGGCTCCAGGGCTGGGCCTTGACCGGGCCGGGTGTCTTCCACACCACGTCGAACTGGCCGTCGGGCCGCACCTCGCCTATGAACACGCTCTTGTGCAGGTGGTGGTTCTTCTCGTCCATCTTGGAGACGATGCCCGAGGGGGCGCGGAAGGTCTGGCCGGCCATCGCGGCGATGACCTTGTCGGTGTCGGTGCTCTTGGCCTTGGTCACCGCCTGGGCCCACATGTTGAAGCCTATGTAGGTGGCCTCCATGGGGTCGTTGGTCAGCGGGCGGTCGCGGTGGCCGGCGATGTTCTTGGCCTTGGCGTAGGCGGCCCACTTCTTGGTGAACTCGTCGTTGGACGGGTTCTTCAGGCTCATGAAGTAGTTCCAGGCCGCCAGGTGGCCTTCCAGCGGCTTGGTGTCCACGCCTCGAAGTTCTTCTTCACCCACCGAAAACGCCACCACCGGCACGTCGGTGGCCTTCAGGCCCTGGTTGCCCAGTTCCTTGTAGAAGGGCACGTTGCTGTCGCCGTTGATGGTGGACACCACCGCGGTCTTCTTGCCTTCGCCGGCAAAGCGCTTGATGCGGGCGATGATGCCCTGGTAGTCGCTGTGGCCGAAGGGGGTGTACTCCTCCAGGATGTCGCTGTCCGGGATGCCCTTGCTGTGCAGGAAGGCGCGCAGGATCTTGTTGGTGGTGCGCGGGTACACGTAATCCGTGCCCAGCAGCACAAAACGCTTGGCGCTGCCGCCGTCGCGGCTCATCAGGTATTCCACCGCCGGGATGGCCTGCTGGTTGGGTGCGGCACCGGTGTAGAACACGTTCTTGCTGAGTTCTTCGCCTTCGTACTGCACCGGGTAGAACAGCAGCGAGTTGGTTTCTTCGAACACCGGCAGCACACTCTTGCGCGAGACGCTGGTCCAGCAGCCGAAGACCACGGCCACCCGGTCCTGCGTGATGAGCTGCCGGGCACGTTCGGCAAACAGCGGCCAGTTGCTGGCCGGGTCCACCACCACGGCTTCCAGCTTGCGGCCCAGCAGGCCGCCCTTGGCGTTGATCTCGTCTATGGCCATCAGCACCGTGTCCTTGAGCACGGTCTCGCTGATGGCCATGGTGCCGGACAGCGAGTGCAACACCCCCACCTTGATGGGGCCGGTCTGCCCCTGGGCGAGGCTGGCCAGCCCGAAGGGCGAGCTGGCAAGAGCGATGCTGGCCAGTTGCAGGCCGGCCTGACGGCGGTTGAGTTTCATGGGCGTCTCTCTCGGTGGCTGGTGGACATGCTGCGGTGCAGCGCTGCGCACACGGTAGGGGCCTCGCCCCCGGCGACCAATACGCCGGAAGGCGTATGCAGGACGGATACGCTGGACGGCGTATGCGCGACCAGCACCCGCTCAGCGCGTCGCCAGCGCCGGCACCCGCTGCATGGCGACTGCCGCGGCGGCGGTGCGTGTCTCCACACCCAGTTTTTCGTAGATGCGTTCCAGGTGCTTCTTCACCGTGGCCGGGCTGCTGCCCAGGATGTCGCCTATGTCGCGGTTGGTCTTGCCCTTGACCACCCACACCAGCACCTCGCTTTCGCGCAGCGTGAGCTTCAGGGCCTGCATGGTGGCTTCCACGGTGGCGGCGTCGTCCACCTCGCGCAGCACCAACAGCCAGTCTTCGTCCACGGTGCGGCCTTGCAATGTCACCACCAGTCGGCGCAGGCCGGTGGCCACCGTCAGCGGCCGCACCTCGTGCCCGGCGGCGGCTTCCTGCAGCCAAGCCTGCAACGCTGCCGGCGCACGCAGGCCGGCCGGGTCGGCGTCGCCGAAGTAGCTGCGCAGCCAGCGCCGCGCCAACGCCGTCTGCCACACCAGGCGCGCCGGGCCGGCCTCCGCCAGGCGCAGCGCCAGCGTGGCGTGGCCGTGGGCGTCCAGCGCATTGCGCGCCTGGCGTGCCGCGCGCGCCTGCAGCATGTGTGCGGCAATGCGTGCCAACACCTCGGGCGGGCGTATGGGCTTGGTGACGTAGTCGGTGCCGCCGGCGGCAAAGGCGGCCAGCACATGTTCGGTGTCGGTCAGCCCGGTCATGAACACGATGGGGATGTGCGCCGTCTCGGGCCCGGCCTTCAGGCGCCGCGCCACCTCGAAGCCGTCCAGCCCGGGCATCACCGCGTCCAGCAGCACCAGGTCGGGGTCGGCCTGGGCGGCGCGCTGCAGGGCGCTGGCACCGTCGGTGGCCACCAGCACGGTGTAGCCGGCCTCGTCCAGCGCGTCGTGCAGCATGGCCAGGTTGTCCGGCAGGTCGTCGACGATGAGCACCACGCCCTCACCTCGGGCGGCGGCCAGCACGGCGGGGTCAGCGGCTTGCATCGTGGTCGTCCACCAGGGCCTGGTCTATCAGTTGCGCCAGGCGGTCGAAGCGGAAGCCGCCGGCCAGCTCACGCAGCGGCGCCAGCCAGGCCGCGGCTTCGGGCTGCTGCGCCTGTATGTCGTCCAGCACGCGCTGCACGCCGCGCGGGTAGCCCAGGGCCACCATCTGGCGCAAGGCCTGCAGGCTTTCGCGCGCGGGGGCCTGGGCGCCCGTGGGCGTCACCAGCTCGGCCATGGGGATCGCTATGGCGGCCTCAAACGGGGCAGCCGGCGGCAACCACTGCAAGGCCAGCCGCTCGCCCAGCCAGTCCAGCAGCTCGGCAAAACGCAGGGGCTTGGTGATGAAGTCCGCCGGCGTGATGCCCAGGTCGTTGTCCAGGCCCTTGTCGAAGGCATTCGCCGAGACGATCGCCACCGGCGCCTCGCTGAGCCGCTGCTCGCGCAGCGTGCGCAGCGTCTGCCAGCCGTCTATGCCCGGCATGGCCAGGTCCAGCAGCACGGCGTCCACCGCCATCTCGTGCAGCAGCGCCAGCGCGGCATGGCCGCTGGCGGCCTGCAGCACCTCGAAGCCCAGGGCCTGCAGGCGGTCGGCCAGCAGACGGCGGTCCACCTCTTCGTTGTCCACCACCAGCACACGCCGGCGCGGGCCGGCGTAGGCGCCGCGCACCGGCGGCTCGGGCGGCGCCAGCGAGGCGTCCAGCTCGGGCAGGAACAGGCGTATGCGAAAGCGTGTGCCGGTGCTGCGGCCGTGTTCGGCCACTTGCGTGGCGGTGCGGCTGGTGACCGTCATCTCGCCGCCCATCAGCTCGGTCAGCATGCGCGCAATGGTCAGGCCCAGGCCGGTGCCGCCCAGCGCCGCGGCACCGGCCGAGGCGCTGCCGCGCGAAAACGGCTCGAACACCCGCTCCAGCTCGTCGGGTTCTATGCCGGGCCCGGTGTCGTGGATCTCGAAGACCGCCATCTCGCGCGCCCAGGCCAGCTTCAGGCCCACCTCGCCGCGCGCCGTGAACTTGACGGCATTGCCCAGCACGTTGATGAGGATCTGCGCCAGCCGCCGCTCGTCGGCGCGCACCAGCGCCGGCAGCGGCCCCAGGTCGGCCACGAAGCGCAGGCCCTTGGCGGCGGCCTGCAGCTCGAACATCTGCGTGATCTGCGCCATTAGCGCCGGCAGGCGCAGCGGTTGCGGCTGCAAGGCCAGCTTGCCGGCTTCTATGCGCGCGATGTCCAGCGTGCCTTCGATGATGCCCAGCAGGTGCTCGCCGCCGCGGCGTATCACGCCCACCGCGTTGCGCCGGTGCGGCGGCGTGGCGGGGTCTTCGTCCAGCAGTTGCGCATAACCCAGGATGCTGTTCAGCGGCGTGCGCAGCTCGTGGCTGATGGCCGAGACATAGCGGCTCTTGGCCTGGTTGGCGGCTTCGGCCACCTGGCGCGCACGCTGCAACTCGGCATCGGTGCGGCGGTGCGATTCGATCTCGCGCACCAGCAACTCGGTCTGGCGGTTGGACTCCTCCTGCGCCACACGCCGGCTGGTCTGCGCCAGCACCAGCCACCAGGCGATGAGCGCGGCCAGCAGCAGCAGCGCGGCGTAGGTCTTGATGAAGCCGTTGCGCAAGGCCGCCGCCAGCGCCGGGGCGCCGGCCTCCAGCTGGCGCAGCTCGGCGTGGTACAGCAGGGCCAGCAAGGCCGCCAGTGCCGGCGCCACCAGCGCCATCAAGCCGAACCAGCGCGCCAGGCCGGTGTCCAGCTTGGGCTGCCAGCGCTGCGGCGTCAGCCATTGCAGCAGCCCGGCCAGCTGCTGCGGTGCGCGCGCTTCAGCGGGTTTGCACAGGTCGTGGCAGCGCACGTCCAGCGCGCAGCACAGCGAGCAGATGGGGCCGCCGTAGGCCGGGCAGCCGGTCATGTCCTCGGGCTCGTAGCTGCGCTCGCACACCGTGCAGCGGCGCAGGCCCAGGCCCGGACCCAGCGCACCCAGGTAGGCACCGCCTTCCGCGGGCGCAGGCCCAGCCGGTGCCGGCTGCGGCACCAGGTAGTAGCGGCCGCGCGTAAACCAGGCGATCAGCGGCGCAGTGACAAAGGCCACCGTCATCGCGATCACCGCCGAAAACGCCTGCGCCGCATCGCCGAAGGCGCCCACATGCGCCGCAATGCCCAGTGTGGACGCCAGCAGCATGGCGCCCACGCCCACCGGGTTGATGTCGTACAGGCGAGCGCGCCGGAACTCCAGCCCCGGCGGGCTCAGGCCCAGCGGCTTGTTGACCACCAGGTCGGCCACCACGGCGCTGATCCAGGCGATGGCGATGTTGCTGTACAGGCCCAGCACCTCGCCTATGGCCTGGAAGACCTCCAGCTCCATCAGCATCAGCGCGATCAAGGTGTTGAACACCACCCACACCACACGCCCCGGGTGGCTGTGTGTCACGCGTGCGAAGAAGTTGCTCCACGCCAGGCTGCCGGCGTAGGCGTTGGTGACGTTGATCTTGAGCTGCGACACCACCACCAGCAGCGCCGTGGCCGCCACCGCCCAGCCGTACTGCGAAAACACCAGCTCGTAGGCGGCCAGGTACATCTGGTTGGGGTCCACCGCGCGCTCCGGCGGCACCGCCATGTTCAGCGCCAGCAGGGCCAGCAGCATGCCGCCGAACATCTTCAGCACGCCCGGCAGCACCCAGCCCGGCCCGCCCAACAGCACGGCGGCCCACCAGCGGCCGCGGTTGGCGCGTGTGCGCTCGGGCATGAAGCGCAGGTAGTCCACCTGCTCGCCCATCTGCGTGATCAGCGCCACGCCCACGGTCAGCGCCGCGCCGAAGGCCAGGGGTTCGAAGCCGCGCGCGGCCACCCGGCGGCCTTCGTCGTCCAGCCCGCCGAAGGCGGTGAGCTCCGCCGCCAGCGTGGGGTGGGCCTGGAACACGTAGACGAAGGGCAGCACCGTGAGCAGCGCCCACAGCGGCAGCGTCCAGGCTTGCAGCCGGCTGATGGCGGTGACGCCGTGCGTGACCAGCGGCACCACCACCAGCGCACACAGCAGGTAGCCCCAGGCCGGCGGGATGTCGAAGGCCAGCTCCAGCGCGTAGGCCATGATGGCCGCTTCCAGCGCAAAGAAGATGAAGGTGAAGCTGGCGTAGATGAGGCTGGTGACGGTGCTGCCTATGTAGCCGAAGCCGGCACCGCGCGTGAGCAGGTCCATGTCCAGGCCATGGCGTGCGGCGTACACGCTGATGGGCAGCCCGGCGGCAAAGATGATGAGCCCCGTGGCCAGGATGGCCAGCGCCGCGTTGACGAAGCCGTACTGCAGCAGCAGCGTGGCGCCCAGCGCCTCCAGCACCAGAAAGGCGGCCGCGCCGGCAAACGCCGTGTGCGCCACGCGCCAGGGGCTCCAGCGGCGGAAGGAGCGCGGCGTGAAACGCAGCGCGTAGTCTTCCAGCGTCTCGCTGGCGACCCAGGCGTTGTAGTCGCGCCGGACCTTGACGACACGTTGTTGCGGCACCGACCCTTGCATGCCCCATCACCATGCACGGACCGCGCCAAAAGCAGCCGCGTCGCTGTGCCGGTTGCGGGCGCTAACATGCTGGCACCCATCCTGCTGAGTCCATTGCCCATGGATCTGACGCCGCGAGAGAAGGACAAGCTGCTGCTGTTCACCGCCGCCTTGCTGGCCGAGCGCCGCCAAGCGCGTGGGCTGAAGCTCAACGTGCCGGAGAGCATTGCGCTGATCAGCGCCGCCATCCTGGAAGGTGCCCGCGACGGCAAGACCGTGGCGCAGTTGATGAGCGAAGGCAAGACCGTGCTGGCGCGCGACGACGTGATGGAAGGCGTGCCGGAAATGATCCCGGAGATCCAGGTCGAGGCCACCTTCCCGGATGGCACCAAGCTGGTGACCGTGCACCAACCCATTGCATGAACCTCGAGCGCGCCCCGTCGATGTGCATGCGTCGCTGTTGCCGCCGCCGCGCGGCCCTGCTGCCAACCGCCGCCCAGCCATGACCCCTGGAGAACTGCTCACCGACCCCGGCGAACACCCGCTGAACCCGGGCCGCCGGGCCTTGACCCTGGTGGTCTCCAACAGCGGCGACCGGCCCATACAGGTGGGTTCGCACTACCACTTCGCCGAGACCAACGCGGCGCTGGTGTTCGACCGCCAGGCGGCCAAGGGCCACCGCCTGCACATCCCCAGCGGCACCGCGGTGCGGTTCGAGCCGGGGCAGGAACGCACGGTGCAGCTGGTGCCCTACGTGGCCAGTGCCGGCGCGGTGCAGGTGTGGGGCTTCCGCGGCCTGGTCAACGGCGGGCTCTGACATGAGCACGATAGGACGCCGCGCCTACGCCGAGATGTACGGCCCCACCGTGGGCGACCGCCTGCGGTTGGCCGACACCGGCCTGATCATCGAGGTGGAACAAGACCTCACGCTGCGCGCCGGCGGCTATGGCGAGGAGGTCAAGTTCGGCGGCGGCAAAACCATACGCGACGGCATGGGCCAGAGCCAGGTGGTCAACGGCCCCGGCCACCACGAAGCGCACGACGTGGTCATCACCAACGCGCTGATCCTGGACCACTGGGGCATCGTCAAGGCCGACATCGGCATCAAGGGCACGCGCATCGCGGCCATAGGCAAGGCCGGCAACCCCGACGTGCAGCCGGGCGTGGACATCGTCATCGGCCCGGGCACCGAGATCATCGCCGGCGAAGGGCTGATCGTCACCGCCGGCGGCATAGACAGCCACATCCACTTCATCTGCCCGCAGCAGATCGAAGAGGCCTTGTCATCGGGCATCACCACCATGCTGGGCGGCGGCACCGGGCCGGCCACCGGCACCTTTGCCACCACCTGCACGCCGGGGCCGGAGAACCTGCACCGCATGCTGCAGGCGGCCGAGGCCTTCCCCATGAACCTGGGCTTCCTGGGCAAGGGCAACGCCACGCGGCCCGAGGCGCTGACGCAGCAGATCGCCGCCGGCGCCATCGGCCTGAAGCTGCACGAGGACTGGGGCACCACGCCGGCGGCCATAGACAACTGCCTGACCATGGCCGAGGTGACCGACACGCAGGTCAGCATCCACAGCGACACGCTCAACGAAAGCGGCTTCGTGGAGGACACCATCGCCGCCACCGCGGGCCGCACGCTGTGCGCCTTCCACACCGAAGGCGCCGGCGGCGGCCACGCGCCGGACATCCTGAAGGTGGTGGGCCAGGCCAACTTCCTGCCCAGCAGCACCAACCCCACCATGCCCTACACCGTCAACACGGTGGACGAGCACCTGGACATGCTGATGGTGTGCCACCACCTGGACCCGGCCATCGCCGAAGACCTGGCGTTTGCCGAGAGCCGCATACGCCGCGAGACCATCGCCGCCGAAGACATCCTGCACGACCTGGGCGCCATCAGCATGATGAGCAGCGACAGCCAGGCCATGGGGCGGGTGGGCGAGGTCATCATCCGCACCTGGCAGACAGCGCACAAGATGAAGGGCCAGCGCGGCGCGCTGCCGGAAGACTCGGCACGCAACGACAACTTCCGCGCCAAGCGCTACGTGGCCAAGTACACGATCAACCCGGCCATCGCCAACGGCATCAGCCACGAGGTGGGCAGCGTGGAAGTGGGCAAGTGGGCCGACCTGGTGTTCTGGCGCCCGGCGTTCTTCGGCGTCAAGCCCAGCCTGGTGCTCAAGGGCGGCTTCATCGCACAGGCGCTGATGGGCGACGCCAATGCCAGCATCCCCACGCCGCAGCCGGTGCACTACCGGCCCATGTTCGGCAGCTTCGGGCGCGCGCTGCCCACCACCAGCCTCACCTTCGTCAGCCAGGCGGCGCTGCAGGCCGAGGTGGGCGACCAGTTGGGCCTGCGCCGGCGCCTGTCGGCCGTGCACGGCTGCCGCACGGTGAAGAAGGCCGACATGGTGCACAACGGCTACACGCCGGTGATGGAGATCGACGCGCAGACCTACCGTGTACGCGCCGACGGCCAGCTGCTGGTGTGCGACCCGGCCACGGTGCTGCCCATGGCGCAGCGCTACTTCCTGTTCTGACGCCTGATCTGCCGCCGCACCCGGCATGGCCGCCGGGTACGGCGGCAGAGGTCAACCCACGTCGCCAGTACGCCGCAGTTGCACACACTGCGCGTGCGGCCGGAAGTGCGCCTGTTCACACTGGCGCTGCATGCACCACAACAACGAGAAGTTCTCGCGCGCACCGCAGGCGGCGCGCGGCGTGGCTGCGGCCACCTGCCGTGTGGGCGCAGCCGGGCGCGGCGTTGGGGAAGCCCGCTGCGGCGGCGTCTGGGCCATGGCTGACGGCGCAGGCGGGGTTGCAGTGGGCTCGGCCACGGCGGCCGGCGCAGGTTCGGCAGGCTGTTCGGCCGCGGCAACCACGGGGGCCTCGTTGGTGGCGTCGGTAGGGGCGGCGTTGGGGGCCTCCGTCGTGACCGGCGCCGTGTCAGGCAGGTCACGGGGTTCGCTGTCCGGTAGCACCGGTGCCGTGGCCGTCTCGGGCGCGGGTGTCAAACCGGTCGCCGCCGCAGTGCGCGGTGCTTGCATCTCCGCCACTGCCGTGGCATCGGCACCTGGCTGCCGGCCCGACCAGGTGCCCGGCGCCCACAGCCAGCCTATCGCCGCGGTCAACACTACCAAGCCGGCCAGCACGGCAGCGCGCCGTGGCCGCCGCGCCACCGGCGCAGCCGCTGCAGCCGCTGCAGCCGCTGCAGCTGGGCGTGCCGACTCCTCCTCTGGCGGCTCGCCCAGTATGGGCCAGTCCCGCTCCGGCCGGTCAGGTATAGGCAGCTCCCCGGCCGGCGAGGCCCCGCCCTGCCACGGCGGCTCTATGCGCTGCGGCGGCTGGGCTGCTGCAGCAGCCGGCGGCGCAGACGGTTCAGTGGAAACCGGGGGCGTAGCAGGCGAAGCATCCGGAATGCTCTGCAGCAGCTGCTGTATGGCGTCGTACACCGCCTGCTCGCCCGCAGGAGCCTGCGGCAGCTGGGCAGAGGGCGGTGTCTCCTGCGGCACGGCCGGCAACACCGGCGACAAGACCGGGGCGCCTGGCACGGCCGCGGCTTCCGGTGCGAAGGCCTGCACAAAGTCCTGCGCCGAAGCCGGCCGCTGCTCGGCCGCCGGCGCCAGCGCCAGGGCCACCACACGCAGCCGCGCCGCCCAGGGCGCTGCCGGGGTGTCCCCCAGGTTCAGGGCGTTGGCCAGCCGGGCCGCTATGGCTTCCGGCGGCTCGTGCAGGCGCAGGCCAGGTTGCAGCGGCGGCTCGCCCACGGCGGCAAAAAACGCCAGCGCACCCAGGCCGTACAAGTCGCCGCGTTCGCGGTCCTGCGGGTCGGCCGCGCCCGGGTCCAGCACGTAGCTGGCGGCGTGCACGCCAGGGGGCAGCGGTGTGCCCAGAGCCTGCGCCAGGGCGTCGCCGCCCAGCAGGTGGGCCTGGCCCTCGGGGCTGATCACCACCTGGCCGGGGTGCAGGTAGCCGTGGGTGCGGCCGGCGGCATGCCAGTGCGCCACGGCCTGCGCCAACTGGCCCACCCGGGCTGCCCAGGCCTCGGCCGTCCAGGCCAGGCCGTTGAGCCGGTGCTGCTGCAGGTTGACGGCACCCAGCCACGGCATGGCCAGCAGCAAGGTCTGGTGCATGGGCACCAGCGACCACACCGGCACCACCGCCGGGTGCGCCAGGCTGGCCAGCCGGCCGGCCTCGGCCGCCAGCGCCTCCACACCCCGTTCAAAACGTTCGCCGGCCTGCACGCTGCGCGGCAACACGGTGCGGCCGTCTATGCCGCGCAGCACCAGGGCCGGCGCGAACAACTCCTTGATCGCCAAGCGGCGGCCCAGCAGCAGGTCGGTGGCCTGGTAGACGTAGGCGTGCTCGCCGGCGGACACCAGGCTGTCTATGCGCCAGTGGCCCAGCGTGCTGCCATGGGCCAGCGCCGCGGCCAGTTCGCGCTGCAGCGGCGCATCTTCTCGAGGGTTCATGCCGGCTACGCTGCAGGCGCATCAACAACCACTGTTCCCGCGTGTAACAAACAGCGCACTTTGGCAGCAGCCGCTTGCGCCTGTGACGCCTGCAGCACTGCAAACCTCGGCGATTCGCGGTTCAGACACACCGCCCGGCGGCAACCCAGGCCGGCCGCGGTGCCGTGATGCGTCATCATGGGCGCCTGCCCCAGCCTGAACGGGGCGGTGCCAGGACCTGCCCACCATGCTCACCGTCAACAAGATCGTTCCCCAAGGCCAGGGCCTCGCGCCCGTGCTGCTCAAACGTGCCGCCAGCGTGGCGCTGGACTGGGACACCCGCAGCAAGAGCCGCTTCGAAGCGCTGGACGACAGCGGCCGGCGCCTGGGCGTGTTCCTGCCGCGCGGCAGCGTGGTGCGTGGCGGCGACGTGCTGGTGGCCGAAGACGGCTCGCTGGCGCGCGTGAGCGCCGCGCTGCAACCGGTGCTGGTGGTGCGCCACTGCCAGCAACACGGCAGCCCCTTCGACCTGATGCGTGCCGCCTACCACCTGGGCAACCGCCATGTGCAGCTGGAGCTCCGGCCCGACGCGCTGCTGCTGGAGCCCGACCATGTGCTGGCCGACATGCTGCGCCGCATGCACCTCATCGTCAGCGAGGAACAGCAAGCGTTTGAGCCCGAGAGCGGCGCCTACCAGGCCGGCGGGGGTCATGCACATGAACATGGACATGCGCACGACCACGGTCACGGTCACGGTCACGGTCACGGCCACGGTCATGACCATCACCACCACGGCGATGATCATGGCCACGGGCATGACCACCCCCACGGCCACCGCGGCCACGGCCACTGAATGCTGGACGCCACGCTGCTGCGCCTGATGTGGCTGGCCTCGCCGGCCTTGCCGGTGGGCGGCTTCAGCTACTCCGAGGGCCTGGAGTCTGCCGTCGATGCCGGCCTGGTGCACAACGAAGCCGGCGCCGGCGACTGGCTGCTGGACCAGTGGGCCCTGGGCCCGGCCCGCAGCGACCTGCCTTTGCTGGCCGGCTGCCACGCTGCCTGGGCCGCCCACGACCTGCCGCGTGTCACCGCCCTGGCCGCCTGGTGGCGCGACACGCGCGAAACCGCCGAGCTGCGCCTGCAGACCGAACAGACGGGCCGCTCGCTGCTGCAATGGCTGCGCCAGGGCGAACAAGCCCATGACCCGCGCATAGAACAACTCGCCGGCCTGCCGCCCGGCTGGCCCGTGGCCTTTGCGCTGGCGGCGCTGCTGGCCGGTGCCGATGCACGCGCCACCTTGCTGGCCTTTGCCTGGAGCTGGGCCGAGAACCAGGTGGCCGCGGCCATCAAGGCCGTGCCGCTGGGCCAGGCCGCGGCGCAGCGCATGCTGGCCCGTCTGGCAGACGCCATCCCACCCGCGGTGGATGCGGCGCTGGTGCTGCCCGAAACACAGCGCCAGTCCTTCCTGCCCGGCCTGGCGGTGCTGTCGGCGCGGCACGAAACGCAGTACTCGCGGCTGTTCCGGTCTTGAGCGCGCGCCGGCGCGGCCACACGGGCCGGGCGCCTGACACCCGGCCCCCTGCCTGCGCAGCGGCCGGCACGCTTGATGCATCATGCCGCGGCATGAACACCGCCCTGCACCGCATCCCCGGAAGAACCAAGAAGCTGCCGCCGCTGCGTGTGGGCGTGGGCGGCCCGGTGGGTTCCGGCAAGACCACGCTGGTGGAGATGCTGTGCAAGACCATGCGCGAGCGCTGGGACCTGGTGGTGGTCACCAACGACATCTACACCAAGGAAGACCAGCGCCTGCTCACCGTGGCCGGCGCGCTGGCGCCGGAACGCATACTGGGCGTGGAAACCGGCGGCTGCCCGCACACCGCCATACGCGAAGACGCCTCCATCAACCTGGAGGCGGTGGACCGCCTGCTGGCGAAGTTTCCAAACGCCGACATCGTGTTCATAGAGAGCGGCGGCGACAACCTGGCCGCCACCTTCAGCCCGGAACTGAGCGACCTGACCATCTACGTCATCGACGTGGCCGCCGGCGAGAAGATTCCGCGCAAGGGCGGCCCGGGCATCACCAAGAGCGACTTGTTCGTCATCAACAAGACCGACCTCGCGCCCTACGTGGGCGCCGACCTCTCGGTGATGAAGGCCGACACCCAGCGCATGCGCCCCAGGCGGCCCTTCGTGATGAGCAACCTGCGCACGCGCGAAGGCCTGGCCGAGGTGGTGCAGTTCATCGAAACCCGCGGCTTGCTGACGGTGTGAAGAGGGCCTGAAGACGGCCTGACGACCGCCCGGACGGCTGGCCTATGATGGCTGTGCCCTCCCCCGGGAGAACCTGCTGAGGAAAGGAAACTGAGATGGGACTGATCGCATTCATCAAGGGCGCCGGCGAGAAGCTGTTCGGCAAGAAGGAAGCCGAAACCGTGGCCGCCGCACCCACGCCGGACAAGGTGGCCGAGCTCAGCCGCACGGCCGGCAGCGCCATCGCCACCTACATCAACGCCCAAGGCCTGAAGGTGGACGGCCTGAAGGTGGACTTCGACGCCCCCAGCGCCACCGTCACCGTGGCCGGTGTGGCCGCCGACCAGGCCACAAAGGAAAAGGTGGTGCTGTGCTGCGGCAACGTGGACGGCGTCAACTCCGTCAACGACCTGCTGACCGTGGCCACGCCGGCGGAGCCCGAGGCGCAATGGCACACCGTGGTCTCGGGCGACAACCTCTCGAAGATCGCGCGCAAGTTCTACGGCGACGCCAACAAGTACCCGGTGATCTTCGAGGCCAACAAGCCCATGCTCAAGCACCCGGACAAGATCTACCCGGGCCAGGTGCTGCGCATCCCACCCATCAAGTAGAGAAGCGGCTCAGCGCCGCGTTGCCAGCCAGATGCTGGGCAGTATCAGCGCGGCGCCCACGGCGTGGTACCAGCCCGGGCGCTCGCCCAGCAGCGCCCAGGCCAGCAAGGCGCCGTAGACCGGCGCCAGGTACAGCATCAGCGCCGTGCGCGAGGCCCCCAGCTCGCGCATCAGGAACGAGTAGGCGCCGTAGCTCAGCACGCCGGGCAGCACCGCGGCCAGGGCCATCAGGCCCAGGGCCGCGGCCCCCAGCGGCGGGCCGGGCGCCCACCAGGCTTCGGCCAGCGTGAAGGGCAGCATCACCACCAGGCCGCCGGCGATGATGGCCACCAGCCGCTCCAGCGCACCCAGGCTGGAAGGCCAGTGCTTGAGCAGCACGGAGTAGGCGGTCCAGGAGATGGCGGCGCCCACGATCCAGGCGTCGCCCACCGTCAGGCGCACCGCCTGCAGCTCGCGCCAGTCGCCTTTGGCAATGACAAACAGCACGCCGGCAAACGCCAGGGCCACGCCCAGCTTTTGCGCGGTGCCCAGGGTCTCGCGCAGCAGCCAGGCTGACAACACCACGATGCTCACCGGCGTGACCGAGTAGATCAGCGCGATGTTGGTGGCCGTGGTGCTCTGCCCGCCCAGGTAGACCCAGGCGCCGCAGATCCACATGCCCAGGGCGCCCAGCACCAGCAGGTGCTTCCATTCGCGCCGCCACACCGCCCCATCGCGCGGCAGCTTGTGCCAGACGAACGGCAGCAGCAGCGCAAAGGCGATCAGCCAGCGCCCGAAGGCCATGGCGTGCGGCGCCGCCAGGTCGGGCGCCACGCGGGCGATGATGTGGTTGGACGCCCACATCGCCGGCACCAGCCACAGAAACAGGCGGGCCAGGCGCTCGTTGCGCGTGGGGCGCTCGGTGCCCGTCGGCCTCACGAACGCCGGGCCATGGCCTCGCCCAGGCGGATGGCGCGGCCCGGCGCCCAGGCCGGGTTGAAGGCCAGCGGGCCGGGCGGAAACAGCATCACCACCGTGCTGCCCAACAGGAAGCGCCCCATCTCCTCGCCTCGCGCCAGGCGGACGTCGCGGTCGGTAGTGTCGTGCTGCGAATACGTCCACTCGCGCAGCCGCCCCGGCCGCGGCGGGTTCACCACGCCATGCCAGGCGGTGGCCATGCTGCCCACGATGGTGGCACCCACCAGCACCAGCACCCAGGGGCCGGGCTGGTGTTCGTCGCCGTCGAACACACACACCACACGTTCGTTGCGCGCAAACAGCCCCGGCACACCACGCGCGGTGGCCGGGTTCACCGAGTACAGCGCGCCGGGCACGTGCAGCATGCGCAGCAGGCGGCCGGCGCAGGGCATGTGGATGCGGTGGTAGTCGCGCGGGCTCAGGTACAGCGTGGCGAAGTGCCCACCGTGAAAGTGCGCCGCCAGCGCGGCGTCGCCACCCAGCAAGGCGGTGGCGGTGTAGCCGTGGCCCTTGGCCTGGAAGATGCGCCCGTCGTGTATGGCGCCGAACTGGCTGATGGCGCCGTCCACCGGGCACAGCAGCTGCGCAGGGTCGTCGCTGGCCGGCGGGCGGGCGCCGTCCTTCAGCGCCCGCGTGAAGAAGGCGTTGAACGTGGGGTAGGCCGCCGGGTCGGGCTGCCGGGCCTCGGCCATGTTCACGCCGTAGCGGGCTATGAACCAGCGTATCAGCGCCGTGGTGGCCGCGCCGCCGCGGGCGCCTGCGATGGCGCCGGCCAGGCGCGTCAAGGCTTGTTTGGGCAGCCAGTGCTGCAGGGCCACGCCCAGGCGTTCGCCTACCGGCACGCGGTCCGGGTTGGAAGCGCTGCTCATCAACGCAGCGGCGCCAGTTCGCGCAAGGCCTTGACGGCGCCGGTGCCCACGCCGGCGCCGAAGCGCTTGGCCAGGCGTTCGGCCAGGTGGTCGCGCGGCGTGTAGTCCACGATCTCCGCGGCCTGCACCACCTCGCGCGCCACGTGGTCCAGGCTGCCCAGCGCGTCCACCAGGCCGGCCTGCAAGGCCTGCTCGCCGTTCCACACCAGGCCGGAGAAGGTGTCCGGTGTTTCCTTCAGGCGGTCGCCGCGGCCCTCGCGCACCACGGCAATGAACTGCTGGTGCACCTGCTCGATCATCTGCCGCGCCAGCTGGCGTTCACGGTCGCTCATGGGGCTGAACGGGTCCAGCATGCCCTTGTTCTGGCCGGCGGTGATGAGCCGGCGCTCCACGCCCAGCTTGTCCATCAGCCCGGTGAAGCCGAAGCCGTCTATCAGCACGCCTATGCTGCCCACCAGGCTGGCCTTGTCCACGTAGATCTGATCGGCCGCCACCGCGATGTAGTAGGCGCCGGAGGCGCAGATCTCCTCGACCACGGCATAGACCTTCTTGCCGTGCAAGGCCTTCAGGCGGCGTATCTCGTCGTAGACGATGCCGGCCTGCACCGGGCTGCCGCCGGGCGAGTTGATGCGCAGCACGATGGCCTGCGCGTTGCGGTCTTCGAACGCACTGCGCAGGGCGGCCACCAGGCGCTCGGCACTGGCTTCGCTGTCGGACGAGATCTCGCCGCGCACCTCCACCAGCGCCGTGTGCGGCACCGTGGGCGCGCTGCCCATGGTGCTGCTGATGAACAAGGACCACACCACCAGCAGCGCCACGCCCAGCCAGGCCAGGCGGAAGAACACCCGCCAGCGCCTTTCGTTGCGCATCTGGCGCAGCCACTCGCGGCCCAGGCGTTCCAGGCGCTCGTCGCTGCCCGCGGCCGCGGTTGCCGGCGAAGGGGTGTCACCCGGCAGAACGCCACGGAAGTTGTCGCCGAAGAACGGCGGCGGCGGGGTGTCGCCGCTGCGGGGCGTGTCGGTGCTCATGGCTGGGAAGGGCCGGCCGCGGGATTGAGCGCGGGTTCGTCAAAAGGCACGGGCCGGATGTCGCGGGAAGGATACCAATACACCTGGCCGCCCCGCTCCTCGGTGCGCAGCGCCACCAGGCGGCCGCTGCCGCAAGGCCCGCCCACGCAGCGGCCGTCGGCGGGCTCGTAGGCGGCGCCGTGTATGGAGCACAGGATCCAGCGCTTGTCCATGTCCAGGAACTCGCCGTGCTGCCAGTCCATCTCGGTGGGCACGTGCACGCAGCGGTTCAGGTAGGCCACCACCGCGCCGTCGAAACGCAGCGCAAAGGCGCGCGCCGGGCGGCCGTGCTCCAGCACATCCCACACCCAGGCGGTGCCACGTTCGGCCAACTGATCGGCGGTGCAAAGGTGTTCGGGGCCGGGCACCGGGTCGGCAGCCCAGCTGGGCGGCAACAGCTCAGCCATGCTGCAACAGCCAGCCGCGCAGCTCGGCCGGCGTGTGCGCCACGAACAGCGGCTCATGCTCGGCAAAGGCGGCGGGGTCGTGTGCGCCGTAGCTCACCGCCACGCGCGGCGTGCCGGCGTTGCGTGCCAGCAGCAGGTCGTGCGTGGTATCGCCGATCATCAGGGTGCGCTCGGGGGCGGTGTCCAGCTCGTCCATCAGCTGCTGCAGCATCAGCGGGTGCGGCTTGCCGGCGGTTTCGTCGGCGGTGCGGGTGGCGTCGAACACGCCTTGCAGCTGTGCATTGGCCAGCGCCAGGTCCAGCCCGCGGCGCGCCTTGCCGGTGGCCACGGCCAGGCGGTGGCTGCGCGCCTTCAGCTCGGCCAGCATGTCCAGCACGCCGGGGAACAGCACCAGCGCGTCCTGCTGGGCAAAGTAGTGGTGGCGGTAGCGCGCCACCAGGTGGGGGTAGGCATCGGGGGCCAGGCCCGGCACGGCATGGCGCAGCGCGTCGTGCAGGCCCAGGCCTATGACGTAGGCGGCCTGCGCGTCGTCGGGCACCGGCGCGTGGATGTCGCGGCAGGCGGCCTGAATGCACTGCACGATGAGGCCGGTGCTGTCGTACAGCGTGCCGTCCCAGTCGAAAACGATGAGGTCAAAGCGGCGTTTCACGCCGCAAGTGTCACCGATCCGGCGCCGGCGCAGATCAAGCCGCGGTGCCCAGCAAGGCCTGGCAGTCCGCCGGCAAGGCCGCCTGCAGGCTGACCCGCTCGCCGCTGGCCGGGTGGTCAAACGCCAGTTCGCGCGCGTGCAGGAACATGCGCGCGAAGCCGGTTTCGCGTGCAAAGGCCTTGTTGCGCGCAAAGTCGCCGTACTTGGGGTCGCCCACGATGGCGTGCCCGCTGCTGGCCAGGTGCACGCGTATCTGGTGGGTGCGGCCGGTCTTGAGCGTCACGTCCAGCAGCGTCAGCACGGCCGGCGGGCCGGGCAGGCTGCGCGCCACGCGCACCAGGCTGATGGAGCGGCGCGCGTCTTCGTGGCCCGCCGCGGCCACGCGCACGTGGCGCTCGCCGGCGGCGTCGGTGGTCTTGAGCAGCGGCACGTCGATGACCTTCAGCCGCGCCGGCCAGGCGCCCCACACCAGCGCGGCATACAGCTTATGGGTGTCGCGCGCGCGGAACTGGTCTTGCAAGGCGGTCAGCGCACTGCGCTTCTTGGCCAGCAGCAGCACGCCCGAGGTTTCCTTGTCCAGGCGGTGCACCAGCTCCAGAAAACGCTGCTGCGGCCGCGCGCGGCGCAACTGTTCGATGACGCCGTGGCTGACGCCGCTGCCGCCGTGCACCGCCACGCCGGCGGGCTTGTCCACGGCCAGCAGGTGCTCGTCCTCGAACAGCACCGGGAACTCACGAGGCGGCGCCTGCGGCGCCGTGTCCCCGCGCCGTTGGGGCAGGCGCAGCGGCGGCAGGCGCAGCTCGTCGCCCTCGGCCACCCGCGTGTCGGCGCTGGCCCGGCCCTTGTTCAGGCGCACCTCGCCGCTGCGTATGACGCGGTAGACATGCGTCTTGGGCACGCCCTTGAGCAGGCGCAGCAGGTAGTTGTCCAGGCGCTGGCCGGCGGATTCCGCGTCCACCGTGATGCGTTGCACGGTGCCGCCCGCGGCGCCGTTTTTGGCCCCTATAATCCGCGGCTCCACGTTTGCGCCGTAAGTGCTTGATTTTTCGAAGTTTAACTGGGCACTTGTTGGTGCAACGATGGAAGCGGTGCGGGTGGGGTCGTCTGACGAGCCCGCACCACACGAGGTGATGCAACGCCGGTGCCTCGCGGCGCGGGCCGGGATGCCACAGCAGCCCGGCAGCGCAGCGGCACCGTTGGAAGAGCAAGCACAGGTCCAACACCGGCCCCGCCAGCAACGGGGCACCACGTAACGAATCCACGGCAAGAGATTCAGCCCCGGCGGGGTCTCTTGCCAGCGCCCGGCACGCCAGCCGCAGCCATGTCCGCCCCGTTTCCCCTGATCTCGCCCACCACGCCGCAGCCGCCCCACCGGGCCGGCCCGCCGTGGCATGCGAGCCAGCCGCCGCGACGCCTGCCGTCGCCACGGCACAGGGGCAGCCCGGCGGGCGGCGCGCTGCCTGCGTCCGCGGCGCACGCGCCAACGCTGACACGCTAGGCCGCCAGGCGCCGCCGGCTGGCGGGCCCCACGCGGTCTTGTGTGTGCAGTCCAGGGCACTCGCGACGACGGTCAGACCGCGCTTTCTCGTGCATCTTGATGTGAACGGGCCTCCCGCGGCAGCCCCGCGTGCGGCCTTTGGGTGTGGCGCGCGCTGCGCGGCCACGGGAGTGCACATGAAGCGCATGCTGATCAATGCCACGCAGCCGGAAGAGCGGCGCCTGGCCATCGTCGACGGCCAGAAGCTGCTCGACTTCGAAACCGAGATCGAAGGACGCGAACAGCGCAAGGGCAACATCTACAAGGCGGTCATCACCCGCGTGGAGCCCAGCCTGGAGGCCTGCTTCGTCGACTACGGCGAAGACCGCCACGGCTTCCTGCCGTTCAAGGAAATCTCCAAGAACTACTTCCGCGAGGGCGTTTCCGCCCGCGACGCGCGCATACAGGACGCGGTGAAGGAAGGCGACAGCCTGCTGGTGCAGGTGGAAAAGGAAGAGCGCGGCAACAAGGGCGCGGCGCTGACCACCTTCATCAGCCTGGCCGGGCGCTACCTGGTGCTGATGCCCAACAACCCGCGCGGCGGCGGCGTGAGCCGGCGCATCGAGGGCGAGCAGCGCGAAGAGCTGAAGGAAAACCTCGACCAGCTCGAGTACCCCAAGGGCATGAGCCTGATCGCGCGCACCGCCGGCATAGGCCGCAGTGCCGCCGAGCTGCAGTGGGACCTGAACTACATGCTCAAGCTGTGGGACGCCATCGACGGCGCTTCCAAGGCGGGCAAGGGCGCCTTCCTGATCTACCAGGAGAGCAGCCTGGTCATACGCGCCATCCGCGACTACTTCACCGCGGACATCGGCGAGATCCTGATCGATACCGACGACATCTTCGATCAGGCCCAGCAGTTCATGAACCACGTGATGCCGGAGACCGCGGCCCGCGTGAAGCGCTACCGCGACAACGCGCCGCTGTTCAGCCGTTTCCAGATCGAGCACCAGATCGAGACGGCCTTCAGCCGCACCGTGAACCTGCCCTCCGGCGGCGCCATCGTCATCGACCACACCGAAGCCCTGGTGGCGGTGGACGTGAACTCGGCGCGCGCCACGCGCGGCACCGACATCGAAGAAACCGCCACCCGCACCAACCTGGAAGCGGCCGACGAGATCGCGCGCCAGTGCCGGCTGCGCGACCTGGGCGGACTGATCGTGGTCGACTTCATCGATATGGAGGACAGCAAGAACCGCCGCGAGGTGGAGCAGCGCCTGCGCGACGCGCTGCGCTTCGACCGCGCGCGGGTGCAGTTCAGCAGCATCAGCAAGTTCGGCCTGCTGGAGCTGAGCCGCCAGCGCCTGCGCCCGGCGCTGTCCGAAGGCAGCCACATCACCTGCCCGCGCTGCAACGGCACCGGCCACATACGCGACACCGAGAGCAGCGCGCTGCAGATCCTGCGCATGGTGCAGGAAGAGTCCATGAAGGAAAACACCGCCGCCGTGCACGTGCAGGTGCCGGTGGAGGTGACCAGCTTCCTGCTCAACGAGAAGCGCACCGAGATCACCAAGATAGAACTCAAGCAGCGCGTGACCGTGCTGCTGGTGCCCAACAAGCACCTGGAAACGCCCAACTACAAGCTGGAGCGCCTGCGCCACGACGACCCGCGCCTGGAGGGCCTGCAGGCCAGCTACTCCATGGTCGAGGAGCCGGACGACGAGGTGGGCATCACCCGCCGCCGTGACGCCAACGAACGCGCCAAGCCCAAGCAGGAACCGGTGATCAAGGGCGTGCTGCCCGACCAGCCGGCGCCGCCGGCGCCCGCCCCGGCACCGGTGGTGGCGCCTGTCGTCACCCCCGCACCGGCGGCGCCGGTGGCCGCAGCGGCCTCCACGCCCGCGGCACCCGCGGCCGGCAGCGGTTTCTTCGGCTGGGTCAAGAAACTCTTCGGCGCGGTGGCCGAGCCGGCACCGGCGCCCGTGCAGCCTCCGGCTGCGGCACCCGCTGCTGCAGCGGCCGCCGGCACGGCCGGCAGCGCCGGCGGCAAACGCGACGGTGGTCGCCGCGGCGAGCGCGGCGGCGAGCGCGGCGGCGAAAGGGGCGGTGATGCACGCCGCGGCGAACGTGGCGAACGGGGTGACCGAGGTGGTCGCGGCGGCCGCGACCAGCGCGATGCACGCCGCGGCAGCCGCCCGGAAACCGCCGAGGCCGGCGCCGAGGGCAACCGCCCGCCGCGTCCGCCGCGCGAGGAGCGTGAGGGCCGCGAAGCACGGGAAGGCCGCGATGGCCGCCGCGGTGAACGTGGCGAACGCAGCGAACGTGGTGAACGCCCGCCGCGCGCTGCGGCACCGGCCCCCGTGCTGGCCGAAGACACCCTGGCCCCCACAGGCCTTGCCCCCGACGAGGCCGTGAAGGTCGCCGCCTTTGCCGACACCGTGCCTGGCGCCGAGTTGCCGGGTGCCGAAGCCGAACAGCAGCGCGAAGGTGGACGCCGCCGTCGCCGCCGGGGTGGCCGCGGCCGCGGAGACGGCGCCGCCGCCGAAGCTGGCAGCGAACTGCAGGCCGATGCGGGCGATGAAGACAGCGTTCGTACCGACGCCGTCGTCGCCGCTGACGCCGAGCCCGAAGTGCCCGCAGACGCCGAAGCCGGCCCGCCACGTGAACGAGGCCGCCGCCGCGGTGGCCGCGGGCGTGGACGCGAAGACGGCCAGGCAGCAGCCGGCGACGACACCGGCCTGCAGGCCATCGAGCCCGTCGCCGCGGAAGCCGCCGAAACCGATGCCGTGGCATCGGCCGCCGCGCAGCCGGTGGCTGTGGCCGAAACCAGCGACGCGCCGGTGGAGACCCCCAGCGTCGTGACCCAAGCACCGGCCCCGGCGCAACCGCCGCAGCCGCCGGCCGCCGCCGAGCCCATCCGCATCGAGCCCTACCAGTTGCCCACGGGTTCGCTGCAGGCACTGGCCGCCGACGCGGGCCTGGAGTGGGTGCAGTCCGACACCGACAAGGTGCGTGTGGTGCGCGAAGCCATGGCCGCCGAACCGCCGCCGGTGCGCGTGCCGCGTGAACCGCGGCCCGTGGTGATCGTGGACGAAGGCCCGCTGGTGCTGGTGGAAACCAAGAAGGACCTGGCGCAGCTCAAGCTGCCGTTCGAGCAAGCCTCACCCCTGGCCTGAGCCGAAGCGCAAGCGACGTGGGCCGCTACCCGCTTGCTAGCGGGTAGCGGCCCATTGCACAAGCGTTCGACCAGCCACCCTCGGACGGGTGCAGCTCACTGCGACGAATCGCCAGCCGTCAAGGCAGGTTCAGCGCGCCCATGACCAGCGCCACCACGCTAAGCACGGTGGACACATCGGCCCACGGCCAAGGCTTGATGCGCCCATCGGCGATGCGACTACGCAACTCCGTCAAAGTCAGTCGGTGGATAACCGTGCCTCCGCTCCGCTGCATGCGGTACTCCAACAGCAGCCCCAGAACCATCACCGTCACCAGCGTCGCGTAGCTGCCGGGACCGCGCCACCCCGGAAGCAGAATCAAGGCGACCGCCACGGCAGCCTCGGCAAGCGCCAGGGCCCACCTCAGCAGCGACCCGCGTGCCGTTGTCAACATGTCTTCATACCTCCTGTGGATGAGAGGACATCAGCGCAGGGCTACTGGACGAACTGCGGCGGGCAAAAGTCCGCCCATGAGCATTGGCCGCCCGCCCCACCTCCCCCGTGGTACTGAAACCACTCGCCGACAACGCCGTAGTCTCCCCCGGTACCCCCCAACACCGAGTACTCGTAGCTTGACAGCTGGAAGAGGTAAGAACTCTGCATCTGGTGGTGACCGATCACCGGCGCCAACGACGTGTTTGAGAACATGTTGACGACGCCATACATCGCGCCTCCTATCCCATTCCAGAGACTTGGCGCATAGGTTTGGATCAAGGGTGCCAACATCGATCCGACAACGTAGCCCGCACCCCAAGCAGCGGTCAAGTGCTTGCCTACGAACATGGACGATTGATACAGGGCGGCTCGTACGCTCAATGAGCCTATCGGTGCGGTCCTGTAGGACAAGTAGACCTCGTAGACCGTGTAGTCCAAGGTCGGCCCGGCGTACGCGTTGAGCAACGGCGTGATGGGCTCTTGCCCAACTGCCGTGCCCGACGCCGACGCAGCCGCCAACGCCTGCTCAAACTCAGAGTGCTTGCGAGGCGCGGCCCGTACGGTGGCTGCAGTGATCTCGTCGACACCGAAGTGTTTGGCAAGCCCCACCAGTTCCCAGGCTGTAGAACGTTCAGCCATCAGATCCAGCAAACGCGGCGCCTTCGAGAGTTCAGCGCATGCGCCCATGTACCTGGCTGCAAGCATGGTCAGCTCTGTGCCGGACAGATCACCAACGAGCCGGTGGTACCGAGCGTCGTCCAACTGGGCAAAGTTCTGCTCTACTACTTGAACGAAGTTTCGATGTACCGTAGCAGCAACATCATCTGCACCAGATGAACCACCCTCAAGTCGGGTAATGCGCTCGGCAAGGATGGCTCGGCCGCTGTCATGCGGCGAGCTGACGCTCGAATAGAGTTGACGCTCTGCCGACTTGCCTGTCACACCGTGCTGGCGCGCCATGGCAACCGAACCCAATGCAGTTGCGAAGCAGAAGAGCGTTGTTCGGCGATTGATCATGACCTTCCCCTGTTCAGAGTTGCCTATGGCCGACATGGCAACAGGCAGAGGTCAGTTTCGCGACGGCGCGCCGGTGGGCAACTCCCTCAAACCTGCCAATCGGGAGGGCCTACCTATGGCCTCCCCCAACTGAGGGAACGACGCTAACGTGAGCCTGCTGGCGGTGGGCAGCTCACCATGCCCCTACGGCAGGCGCTCCAGCGCGTGCTGGTACGCGGGGTCGTGCATCAGCTCGTCCCAGGCCAAGGGCGGCACGTGGGGCAGCAGGCCCAGGCGGCGTGCTTCGCTGTCGGGGTCGGGCTGCCAGCGGCCCTGCTGGGCCAGGCGCGGCAGTTCGTTCAGCAGCTGGTCCAGCGGCGCGCCGCCGTCCACCACCGACTGGTTGCACAGCAAGGCCAGGTCGCAGCCGGCGTTCAAGGCCTCGGCGGCGGCTTCGGCAAAGCCCAGCGGCGCGGCGTTGCGGGCGGCCTCCAGCAAGTGTGGCTTTGCCACTTTGCTTGATCCTCCTCGGGGGGCGGGCCGGGCCAGCCCGGCCCTGGGGGCACCCAGGTGGCGCGCGCCTTCCATGGCCAGGTCGTCGGTGAACACGGCCCCGGTGAAGCCCAGCTGCTGGCGCAGCACATCCTTGATCCAGCGCTCGGAGAAGCCGGCCGGCCGGTGGTCCACCTTGGGGTAGACCACATGCGCCGCCATCACCGCGGTCAGGGTGGTGGACAGCCATTCGTAAGGGCGCGCATCGTCGGCCAGCACCGCCTTCAGCGAACGCCGGTCCACCGGCACCGCCACGTGGCTGTCAGCCTTGACGAAGCCGTGGCCGGGAAAGTGTTTGCCGCAGTGCGCCATGCCGGCGCGCAACATGCCGTGGGCCACGCTCTTGGCCAGCAGCGTGGTGACACGCGCGTCGCGGTGAAAGGCGCGCTCGCCTATGACGGTGCTGCCGCCGTGGTCCAGGTCCAGCACCGGCGCGAAGCTCAGGTCCACGCCGCAGGCGCGCAACTCGGCGGCCAGCACGTAACCCAGTGCGCTGGCGGCATCGGTGGCGGTCAGCGGGTCCTGCATCCACAGCGCGCCCAAGGTGCGCATGGCCGGCAGCGTGGTGAAGCCGTCGCTGCGAAAGCGCTGTACGCGACCGCCCTCGTGGTCCACGCAGATCAACAGGTCTTCGCGCAGCGACTTGATGGCGGCGCACAGCTCGGTGAGCTGGCGTCGATCGCCGAAGTTGCGCGCAAACAGCGTCACGCCGCCCACCAGCGAGTGTTGCAGGCGCCGCCGGTCGGCAGCGGCCAGCTCGGTGCCGGCGACGTCTATCAGTACCGCGGCGTGGTGGTTCATGGCGGGCTCCGGGTCGGGTCGCGCTGCTCCACGATGACGGTGGAGATGGCGTAGTCGCTCTCGTCGCTGAGGGTGACATGGGCCAGCCAGCCGCGCGCCTCGAACCAGGTGGCCAGTTCGCCGGAAAGGCGTATCACCGGCCGGCCGCTGGGCTCGTTGAGAATCTCGCAGGCACGCCAGGTCATGGGCCAGTGGATGCCCAGGCCGATGGCCTTGGAAAAGGCCTCCTTGGCCGAGAAGCGGGTGGCCAGGAAGCGCAGGCCGCGCGCCGGTGCACGCGCCAGCCGCGCGCGAAACACCTGCAGCTCGGTCGGCCCCAGCACGCGCTCGGCAAAACGTTCGCCGCGCCGCTGCCAGGCGGCTTCTATGCGGCGCACGTCGCAGATGTCGGTGCCCAGGCCGGCGATCATGCGCCGCCCGTGGAGGCCTGCCGCATGCAGGCCAGGTAGCTGCGCACCGTGGCCGGCAGGCCCAGCTCCAACGCGTCGGCCACCAGGGCGTGGCCTATGGAGACCTCCAGCACGCCGGGCACGGCACGCAGGAAGTCGCCCAGGTTGTCGCGGTTCAGGTCGTGGCCGGCGTTCACACCCAGGCCGTGGGCCTGCGCCGCCACCGCCGTCGCCGCAAAACGCTGCAGTTGCAGCGCCTGCTGTGGGCTGCCGTGGGCCGCGGCATAGGGTTCGGTGTAGAGCTCTATGCGGTCGGCGCCCAGCGCGCGCACCGCGGCCATGGCTTCGGGCAGCGGGTCCATGAACAGGCTCACGCGCACACCCAGCGCATGGCACTCCTGGATGAGCGGGCGCAGGCGCTCGCCTTCGGCCGCCAGGTCCCAGCCGTGGTCGGAGGTGAACTGGCCTTCGCTGTCGGGCACGAAGGTGGCCTGCTGGGGCTTCACGGCGCGTATGAAGTCCATCAGGTTGTGGAAGGGGTTGCCTTCGATGTTGTACTCGGCCTCGGGCCAGCCGCGCAGCAGCGCAGCCACCTCGTGCACGTCCTGCGCACGTATGTGGCGGGCATCGGGCCGCGGGTGCACGGTGATGCCTTGCGCACCCGCCTGCAGGCACAGCGTGGCCGCGTTCACAACGCTGGGAATGGCCAGGTGGCGGCTGTTGCGCAGCAGCGCGATCTTGTTGACGTTGACCGACAAGGCGGTGCCGGCCAGAGGGTGGCCGGAGGCCTCGGGAGCAACAAGCGGGTTCATCGGGCAGGCGAAACAGCGGCCGGCGGCACGGCGGACGATGCGGCAGACGACAGCGCAGGGGGTGCCGACGCCAGGCGTTGCACCCCCTGCCACACCTGCCGCGTACGCAGGGTTTGGTGGCCCAGATGATAGTGAAGCAGCTCGCGCAAGGGCAGGCGCAGCCCTGCTGCCGCCGGGGTGCAGGCCAGGCGCAGCGCCGCGGCGTCGTCGGCCGCCAGCGCGGCGGCCAGAGGCTGCCACTGCGGCCCGGGCACGCCGTCGCGCTGCGTAGTCGCCAGGCCGGCCTCGGGGTGCAGCGTGTAGCGCTGCCGGGGTTGCAGCGGCTGCTGCGTCAGCGTCACCACGTCCAGCGCCGGCAGCGAGCCGGTTTCGCGCAGCAGCCACAGCTCGAAGGCGCGCAGCGCCGCCGCCTCGCTGCCCTCGCCCGCCGGCACCCGGGCCAGGGCGTCCAGCGTGTCGGCATAGGCGTCGAACAGCATCGGGTGCGGGTCTTGCCGCGCCAGCAGCTTCATCAGCAGCTCGTTGAGATACCAGCCGCCCAACAGCGCCGCCGGCGGCATCAAGCGGTGGCCGCCCACCCACTCGGCGCCGCGCAGGTTGAAGACCTCGCCTTGTTCGTCGGCCGGCGCCTTGCCCAGCAGCGCGTTCAGCGGCTGAAACGGCAGCAGCACCGGGCGCAGCTGCGAGGTGGGGCGCTTGGCGCCCTTGGCCGCGACCACGATGCGGCCTTGCGTGCGGGTGAACAGCTCGACGATGAGGCTGGTTTCGCTCCAGTCCCAGCGGTGCAGCACATAGGCCAGCAGCGGCGAGGCCGTGCCGCGGGGCGGGCTGGATGCAGCCCGGCCCCGGGCCGCCTCACTCGTAGCCATAACTGCGCAGGTGGCGCTCGTCGTCGGCCCAGCCGGAGCGCACGCGCACCCACAACTCGAGGAACACACGCGCCTCCCACAGGCGCTCCAGGTCCTGGCGGGCCTCGCTGCCTATGCGCTTGAGCCGCTCGCCGCCGTCGCCTATGACCATGCCCTTGTGGTTGTCGCGCTCCACCACGATGGTGGCGGTGATGTGCACACGCCGCGGCGCAGCTTCGCCGTCGCCGCCTTGTTCCTCGAACTTGTCCACCACCACGGTGGAGGTGTAGGGCAGCTCGTCGCCGGTCAGGCGGAAGAGCTTTTCGCGCACGATCTCGCCGGCGATGAACCGTTCGCTGCGGTCGGTGAGCGCGTCCTCGTCGTACAGCCAGGGCTGCTCGGGCAGGTGGCCTTCGATGATGCTGAACAGGCGCTGCACGTCGGCCGGCTTCTTGGCCGACATGGGCACAAACTCGGTGAAGGGGTGGCGCTCCTGCATGGCGCGCAGCCAGGGCAGCACGTCGTTGCGGCGCGTCAGCGCGTCCAGCTTGTTGGCCACCAGCAGCACCGGCTTGCCCACCAGCCCCGGGTCTTGCAGCAGGCCCAGCACCTTGGCGTCGGGCAGGCCGAAACGCCCGGCCTCCACGACAAACAGCACCACGTCCACATCGGCCAGCGCGGCCTGCACAGTGCGGTTGAGCGTGCGGTTCAGCGCGGCGGTGTGGCGGGTCTGGAAGCCCGGCGTGTCCACGAAGACGAACTGCGAAGCACCCACCGTGCGCACGCCGGTGATGCGGTGGCGCGTGGTCTGTGCCTTGTCGGAGGTGATGCTGATCTTCTGCCCCACCAGGGCATTGAGCAGCGTGCTCTTGCCCACGTTGGGGCGGCCGACGATGGCGACCAGGCCGCAGCGTTGCGGCACCGGCGGCTCGGGCTGCGGGGTACGGGTGGGCAGGTTCATGACCTCAGCGGCCCGCCGGGCCGGTCGCTGGCCTTCAACTGCTCCAGCATGGCCGCGGCAGCCTCCTGCTCGGCAGCGCGGCGCGAACGGCCCTCGCCCTGCGACTTCAGGCCCAGCGAAGCCACGGCACATTCCACGTCGAAGGTCTGCGCATGTTTTTCGCCGCGCGTGGCCAGGATGCTGTAGGCCGGCACCGGCAGGCGTCGCGCCTGCAGCCACTCCTGCAGCTCGGTCTTGGCGTCCTTGCTCCAGCTGTCGGCGTCGGTGGCCTGTATCACTTCGCCGAACAGGCGGCGCACCAGGCCCATGGCGGCGTCGAAGCCGGCGTCCACGTGCACCGCGCCTATCAGCGCCTCCAGGGCATCGGCCAGTATGGACGGGCGCTGGGCCCCACCGCCGCGCACTTCGCCTTCGGACAGGCGCATGTGCTCGGGCAGCCCCAGGGCCAGGGCCAGCCGGTGCAGGCTGTCCTCGCGCACCAGGTGGGCACGCACGCGCGTGAGGTCGCCCTCGTCGCTGCCGGCAAAACGCTCGAACAGCAGGGAGGAGACCGCCAGGCTCAGCACCGCGTCGCCCAGAAACTCCAGGCGCTCGTTGTGGTCGCTGCCGAAGCTGCGGTGCGTCAGCGCCCGCTGCAGCAGCTGCGGGTCGCGGAAACGGTGGCCCAGGCGTTGCTGCAGGGCTTGGGACGCGGGGTCGGTGGTCGGGGCCATCTACCGGTGATTGTCCCCGGTTACTTCGAGCGGCCCTCGTACTTCAGCAGGATGTACACCGGGCCCCATATGGGCACTTCCTTGTCGTAGGCGTAGGAGATGACCACACGGTCGTTCTCCTTGGTGACCATCAGGTCGGCGCCGGAGATGGCACTGATGGAGTACTCGAGATCTTTCTGGCGGTCGAAGGCGGTGCGCACCTCGCCCACGGTGGAAGGCTGCGACTTGGCGATCTGGTCCACCGTGCGCTGAATGGTCAGCCATTCGTTCACGGTGGGCAGCGTGCGCACCAGCACGTAGCCGAAAAAGCCTATCAGCAGGGCCCAGAACAGCAGGCCGAACATGGTGAGGCCGCGCTGACGTGCACGCGGCGTGGCGTGGCCGGTGGCAGGAAACGCAGGCGTCATGGCGGGCGGTCTCCCGGAGGGTGGGGCTGGGCGGCGCGGCTTCAATGAAAGCGGCCGACGCGCCCCAGGTTGCCGAAGTTCATCCACACGAAGAATGCCTTGCCGACGATGTTTTCGTCCGGCACGAATCCCCAGAAACGGGAATCCTGTGAATTGTCGCGGTTGTCGCCCATCATGAAGTAGTGGCCTGGCGGCACCTTGCACACCATGCCTTCAGGGCTGTATCGGCAGTTTTCGGCAAAAGGAAAGCGCTTGGGCTCGGGGCCGTACCAGGCGTTGCGCCGCTCGTCCACGCGTATGCGGTGCTCCACCGCGCCCAGCTTCTCGGCAAACATGGGCGCGTAGCTCAGGCTGTCGTCGTCGTAGTGCTCGCCCAGCGCCGTCAGCGCCACCGGCTGGCCGTTGATCGTGAGCTTCTGGTTCAGGTAGGCCACCTCGTCGCCGGGCAGGCCCACCACGCGCTTGATGTAGTCCAGCCGCGGATCCACGGGGTAGCGGAACACCACCACGTCGCCCAACTGCACCGGGTTGTTGTCCACCACCTTCTTGTTGATGACCGGCAGGCGTATGCCGTAGTGGTATTTGTTCACCAGGATCAGGTCGCCCACCACCAGCGTGGGCACCATGGAGCCCGACGGGATCTTGAAGGGCTCGAACAGGAAGCTGCGCAGCAGGAACACGACCAGGATCACCGGGAACAGCCCGGCCGTCCAGTCCAGCCACCAGGGCTGGGCCAGCACCGCGGCGCGCGCCTGCTCGATGTCGCCGTCCACCTTCTGTATGCCGGCGGCCGCCAGCTGGCGGCGGCGCTCGGCGTCCTGGCGGGCCAGCGAGGCCGCCTCGGCCTGGCGTGCGGGGCTGAACACGAAGCGCTCGCCCAGCCAGTACAGCATGGTGACCACGGTCAGCATGAACAGCAGCAACGAGAAGTTGCCGGTCCAGAAACCCAGGAACCAGCCGCCCAGGTAGACGACCAGCAGGCCGTACAAGACGGCGGTCAGCGAACTCATCACTTGTGTCATTCAGTCGTCCACCTGGAGGATGGCGAGGAAGGCCTCCTGCGGCACCTCCACGGAGCCGATCTGCTTCATGCGCTTCTTGCCGGCCTTCTGCTTCTCGAGCAGCTTGCGCTTGCGCGTGATGTCGCCCCCGTAGCATTTTGCCAGCACGTTCTTGCGCAGCGCCTTGATGTTTTCGCGGGCGATGATGTTGGCGCCTATGGCCGCCTGTATGGCCACGTCGTACATCTGGCGCGGGATCTGCTCGCGCATCTTGGCGGCCACCGCACGGCCGCGGTACTGGCTCTGGCTGCGGTGCACGATCATGGCCAGCGGGTCCACGCGGTCGCCGTTGATCAGGATGTCCACCTTCACCACGTCGGCGGCGCGGTACTCCTTGAACTCGTAGTCCATGCTGGCGTAGCCGCGGCTCACGCTCTTGAGCTTGTCGAAGAAGTCCAGCACGATCTCGGCCAGCGGCAGCTCGTAGGTCAGGTGCACCTGCTTGCCGTGGTAGGCCATGTTCATCTGCACGCCGCGCTTCTGGTTGGCCAGCGTCATGACCACGCCCACGTAGTCCTGCGGCATGTACAGCTCGACCACCACGATGGGCTCGCGGATCTCGCGTATGCGCCCCGGGTCGGGCATCTTGCTGGGGTTCTCCACCAGCAGCACGGTGCCGTCGTTGAGCTCCACCTCGTAGACCACGCTGGGCGCCGTGGTCACCAGGTCCTGGTCGAACTCGCGCTCCAGGCGCTCCTGCACGATCTCCATGTGCAGCAGCCCCAGGAAGCCGCAGCGGAAGCCGAAGCCCAGCGCCTGGCTCACCTCGGGCTCGTAGCGCAGGCTGCTGTCGTTGAGCTTGAGCTTTTCCAGCGCATCGCGCAGCTGGTCGTACTCACTGGCCTCGGTGGGGTACAGCCCGGCAAACACCTGCGGCTGGATCTCCTTGAAGCCCGGCAGCGGCTCGCTGGCCGGGCCGGCGTTGTTGGGCAGCTTCTTTTCCAGCGTGACGGTGTCGCCCACCTTGGCGGCGGCCAGCTCCTTGATGCCGGCGATGAGGAAGCCCACCTCGCCGGCCTTCAGGCCGTCGCGCGCCTCGCTCTTGGGCGTGAACACGCCGATCTGCTCCAGCGGGTACACGGTGTTGGTGGCCATCAGGCGTATGCGGTCGCCCTTCTTGAGCTCGCCGTCCACCATGCGCACCAGCATCACCACGCCCACGTAGTTGTCGAACCAGGCGTCGATGATCATCGCGCGCGGCGGGCCGGCGGCATCCCCCCGCGGCGGCGGCATGCGCTGCACCACGGCTTCCAGGATCTCGTCTATGCCCATGCCGGTCTTGGCGCTGCACGGGATGGCGTTGCTGGCGTCTATGCCGATGACGTCCTCGATCTCCGCCTTGGCGGCCTCGGGGTCGGCCTGCGGCAGGTCCATCTTGTTGAGCACCGCGGTGACTTCCACGCCCAGGTCCAGCGCGGTGTAGCAGTTGGCCACCGTCTGCGCTTCCACACCCTGGCTGGCGTCCACCACCAGCAGCGCGCCCTCGCAGGCCGAGAGCGAACGGCTGACTTCGTAGCTGAAGTCCACGTGCCCCGGCGTGTCGATGAGGTTCAGGTTGTAGACCTGGCCGTCCTGCGCCTTGTAGTGCAGCGCCGCGGTCTGGGCCTTGATGGTGATGCCGCGCTCGCGCTCGATATCCATCGAGTCCAGCACCTGCGCTTCCATCTCGCGGTCGGACAGGCCGCCGCAACGCTGGATCAAGCGGTCCGCCAGCGTGCTCTTGCCGTGGTCGATGTGGGCGATGATGGAGAAGTTGCGGATGTGCTTCATCGAACGTCAGTGCAACACGCCGCATGGGCGCGCCGGCATCTCATGCGGTGGTCTGCAGATCGGGTGTGCCGGATGGCCGGCGGCCGGCGGCGAACGGCGCCACAGGCTCAAAAAAAAGGCGCGTCCAAGGTGGTGACGCGCCTTCCAACAGAACGTTTGGCAACTGCTTGTTGGGCGTTCATTGTAGCCAAAAGGACCGCGTCAGAACCCGCGTGGTTGCTTGATTTTGGGTCGTTGCAGGTCACCAACACGCCATAATTATCTACAGTTTATCCACAGGCCGACGGTGCCCCGGGATCAGCTGGCACGGCTTTCGCTGCGTGCCGGCTCATGGCCCTAAAACCCCGCCTGATGGCATGAATTCTAGACGCTGCCGCATCTAATCCGCCGACACCCGCTTGTGAAGTGAGAAGACACTCACTTTCGCCCGCGCAAGAAGCCGAAAGCCCGGTCGGCCAAGCTCCCATGATGCGGAAAGACCCGGCGCCAAGGTCAACTTGACGCCGGGCCTGGGGCCCTGGGCAGGCCGGGTCAGCGGCCGGGGCGTATCACCAGGTAGTTGGTCCACTCGCCGCGGCGCACCAGCACGCTGACGGCCCGCGCCTTCTCTACCTTCGCCGTCACGGTGGCGAACTGGCGCACGTCGGTGATCTCGGTGTTGTCCACCGACAGGATGACGTCGCCCTGGCGCAGGCCGGCGCGTGCCGCCGGGCCGTCCACGGCGTCCACCTGCACGCCGCCGCGCACGCGCAGGTCGCGCTTGGTGGCTTCCGGCAGGTCGGACACCGTCAGGCCCAGCGCGCTGTGGGTGCCGGGGGCGCTGCCGCTGGGGCCCGCGGAAGCGGCGCGCGTGGGCGACGGGTCGGGTTCGAACTCGGCCACGGTGATGCTCAGCTCGCGCGTCTGGCCGCGCCGGAACACCTGCACCGCCGACTTGCTGCCCGGCCGCGTGCCGCCTATGAAACGCGGCAGGTCGCCCGAGCGCTCGACGTTCTTGCCGTCCACGCGCAGGATGATGTCGCCGGCCTCGACGCCGGCCTTGTCGGCCGGGCCGTCCTTTTCCACGCCTTGCACGAAGGCGCCGCGCGGCTGGCCCAGGCCTATGGACTCGGCCACCTCGCGCGTGACCTGGCCTATGGTCACGCCTATGCGCCCGCGCACCACGCGCCCGGTGGCGCGCAGCTGGTCGGCCACGTTCATGGCCTCGTCGATGGGGATGGCGAAGCTGATGCCCATGAAGCCGCCGCTGCGGCTGTAGATCTGCGAGTTGATGCCTATGACCTCGCCGCGCAGGTTCAGCAGCGGGCCGCCGGAGTTGCCGGGGTTGATGGCCACGTCGGTCTGTATGAACGGCAGGTAATCGCCGGTGTCGCGCTGCTTGGCGCTGACGATGCCGGCGGTGACCGAGTTGTCCAGGCCGAAGGGCGAGCCTATGGCCATCACCCACTCACCCACGCGCAGGCGGTTCACATCGCCGATCTGCACCGAGGGCAGCCCGGTGGCATCGACCTTGACCACCGCCACGTCGGTGCGGCGGTCGCTGCCGATGATGCGCGCCTTGAGCTCGCGCTTGTCGGTCAGCGTGACGATGACCTCGTCGGCACCGGCCACCACGTGCGCGTTGGTCATGATGTAGCCGTCGGCGCTGAGGATGAAGCCCGAGCCCACGCCGCGCTGGCGCGGCTCGCCGTCGCCCTCGCCCTGCCCGCCGCGCGGGTTGGGGCGGCCCGGGATGGGGATGCCGAAGCGGCGGAAGAACTCCTCGATGTTGGGGTCGATCTGCGCGCCGCCGGCCGAGCCGCCGCCCGCACGCTCGGTGGTGCGTATGTTGACCACCGCCGGGCCGACCCGCTCGGCCAGCTCGGCGAAGTCCGGCAGCTGCACCGTGGGCACGGCCGTGTTCTGCGCCGGCGCCGTGAGCGGCCAGCCGGCCAGGGCGCCGAAGAACAAGGCGGTGGCCAGCAGGGCTGCGGCGCGGCCGCGCGGCGACGGCGTGGGCATGGGCAGCGGCCGGGGGGACATCGAAGCGGTCGTTTTCAGGTGGTTCATCTTTGTGAACATTCGGTTGGGTCTGCAGACACGGCAACAACAACGACAAAAGCGGCAGCCGTCAGCCGGCCACCGCAGCCACGGCCTCAGCGCTGCCGTTGCAGCGCTTCGGTAAACAGGTGCAGGGTTTCGGCCGGCACGTTGCCCACCGCGGTGATCCAGTACTCGCCGCGCTGCTTCATCACGGTGCCGGTGGCGCCCTGGCGGGCCATGATGGGCTGGGCGTGGCGCTGCGGCTGCAAGGGCTCGACGAACAGCGAAACATGGGTCAGGCCGTCAGTGAACACCGCCTGCAGCACGCTGGTTTCGCCGTCCCCGGCGTACTCCATGCCGCGGCGTACGCAGCCCACCAGCCGGAAACCCGCCACCGGCTGCGCCAGCGCCCAGCCTTCGTCGGCCAGCTCGGTGCGGCGCTGTTGCGGACGCACGATCTTCCAACCCTCGATCTGCCGTATGGGGCGCAGCAAGGCCTCGGGCCGCGGCCGCACGCCGATCTCGACCTCGGTGAACGAGGTGGACTCCAGCGTGACCGGGTCGGGCGGCGCGCCCAGCACGTCGGCGCGCAGCATCAGGCCGCTGGCCAGGTCGGCCCACAGCCGCTGGGCGAAGCGCAGCGCATCACGCGGCTGCATCAGCAGCACCACGGCATCGCGCCCGGCCACGCGCGCGCGGCCCTCGCGGCGCAGCTCGTAGTTTTCCAGGGCCTTGGGGTCCACCAGCTGCGGCGTGGCCGACCAGGCGGCCAGCAACTCGCGCTTTTCGACGATGGCGGTGCGCGAGGAAGGCATCAGCGTGTGCACCGCGTCGTTGTGGCGCACGATGTGCTGGTGCCGGCCGTCCATGGTTTCCAGCTGCTCGTAGCTCTGGTCGCCCACGGCGAAATGCGCCACCCGCGAGGTGGTGAGCACCCCTTCGGCGCTGTAGACCAGCGTGCCGCGGAAGTTGCCGCTGAGCTGGGCATGCTGCATGCGCCACAGCCAGGCGCGCGCCTCTCCCTCGGCCGCGGTGCCTTCGGGCACCGCCCGCGCTGCCGCAGGCCACAGGCCGGCCGCCGACAACACCGCCGCCAGCAACGCCACGGACAGGCGCCAGGGCCGCCGCGGCCCCGCCAGCGCTTGCACCGGCAACGACGGCGACACGGCCGCCGTCACCGCGGGGTGCTCGCCGGGGCGACGACCTCGACCTCGCGCAGGCCCACCGGCTGCGGCACCTGCACCTGCAGGCCACCGCGCGCGGCCTGGTGCGCGCGCAGCATCTCGTCCAGGCGCGGGTCGCGTATGACCGCGCCGCGCCGTACCGTGGGCTGGGCCGCCGGCGCGGCCTGTTCGGCCAGCGTGGCGCCGGTGCTGACCGGCATCACGCCCGAAGGCAGGGTGCCGGCGCCGCCGGCCAGGGCCGGGCCTTCCGGCGTGCCGCCCAGCTGGGTGGCCACCAGCACGCCGGCCACCACCGCCACGCTGGCCGCCGCCGTCACCGGCACCAGCCAGCGCGGGCGCCGCACCACGGCCGCGGTGGGCGCCAGCGGCACGGGCTCGTGCGCCAGGCGCTCGCGCATGCGCGCCAGGAAGGCGGCGTCATGGGCCGGCGGGCCGGCCAGTTCTTCGGAACGCAGCACGTCGCCTATCAGGTGGTAGGCATGCCAGCTCTGCCGCGCCTGCGGGTCGCTGCGCCACAGCTCGCAGCCGCGCTGCGCGGCCTCGGCGTCGCCGTCGGCCAGAGCCGACAGCCAGCGGCGCGGGTCGTCGTCGCTCACCTCGGGGGAGAAGTCGTCGTCTTCTGGGCGCTGGGGCTGGGCGTTCATGGCGTGGGTGGGCGGCAGATGGCGGGGTTGGGCGGCAAGACGGTGCGGCGGCTGGGGTCTTAGGCGGCTTTGCGGACGGCTGCCGGGCTACCAGCGCTCGCCCTCGCGGGTGTCCAGCAAGGGCCGCAGGCGCGTGGCAATGGCCTCGCGGGCGCGGAAGATGCGGGAGCGCACGGTTCCTATGGGGCAGTTCATGACTTCGGCGATCTCTTCGTAGCTCAGGCCTTCGATTTCGCGCAACGTGATGGCTTGACGCAAATCCTCGGACAGCGCTTCGATCGCAGAGTTCACGGCGGCTGCAATTTCGCGGCTGGCCAGCAGGGCTTCGGGTGTCTCGCCGTCGGTTAGTTCGTTCTCCACCCGTGAAGTTTCATCACCTTCCTCGGTAGATGCGCGGGCGGACTCGGGCACCAGCGGGTCGCGCTTGAGGTCCATCAGCGCCTTCTTGGCGGTGTTGACGGCAATCCGGTACAGCCAGGTGTAGAACGCGCTGTCGCCGCGAAAGTTCGGCAGCGCCCGGTAGGCGCGTATGAAGGACTCCTGGGCGATGTCCTGCACCAGGTCCACGTCGCGCACCATGCGGCCTATCAGGCGCTCGATGCGGCGCTGGTACTTGACCACCAGCATCTCGAAGGCCTTGGTGTCGCCGCGTTTGACACGCTCGACCAGCAGGGCATCGGCGTCGGCGTCGGACATGGGCCCTGGTTCGGTGGGGTGATGTGGCCGGCCGCGCTCAGCGGCCAGGCGCCGCTGTGCCGGCCGCGGCGGCAAACCAGGCGGCCGGGGCGCCGGCGGCGTCGGTGGGCCGGGCCGCCCGCACCGCCACGCGCAGGCCGTGCCAGCCGGCGCCGGCCTGCCGGGCCGCGGCCGGCAGCCAGCGGGCCGAGCCGCCGCCGGCCGCTTGGGCGCGCAGCAGCACCCAGCGGTCCAGGTCCAGCATGGGGGTCAGGCTCGCGAGAGGCTGTTCATCCAGCCACCAGGCCTGGCCGTCCCAGCCAAGCTGCGCCGGCCCCGGCTGCGCACCGCGCCAGGCCAGCGCCGCCGCCAGGGCGGCAGACCCCAGCGCCAGCAGGGCTGTGGCCGGTGCATCGAGGCCAGCGTGGCCGCACAGCCAGGCAGCGAACACGGCGGCCGCCAGCGCCGGCAGGCCGGTGAGCAGCGCCTGCCAGAGGCCACCGCCGCTGCAGACCACGCGCACGGGCGGCGGCGCGTGCACGTCAGACGCGCCGGAAGACCAGCGTGCCGTTGGTGCCGCCGAACCCGAAGTTGTTCTTCACCGCGACGTCTATCTTCATCTGCCGCGCCTCGTTGGCGCAGTAGTCCAGGTCGCACTCCGGGTCCTGGTTGAAGATGTTGATGGTGGGCGGCGACACCTGGTGGTGCACCGCCAGCGCCGTGAACACCGACTCGATGCCACCGGCGCCGCCCAACAGGTGGCCGGTCATGGACTTGGTCGAGTTCACCACCAGGCGCTTGGCGTGCTCGCCAAAGGCCTTCTTGATGGCGTTGGTCTCGTTGACGTCGCCCAGCGGCGTGCTGGTGCCGTGGGCGTTGAGGTAGTGCACCTCGTCGGCATTGACCCGCGCATTGCGCAGCGCCGCCATCATGCTGCGCTTGGGGCCGTCCACGTTGGGCGCGGTCATGTGGAAAGCGTCCGCCCCCATGCCGAAGCCGCCCAGTTCGGCATAGATCTTCGCGCCGCGCTTCCTGGCGTGTTCGTACTCTTCCAGCACCATCACGCCGGCGCCCTCGCCCAGCACAAAGCCGTCGCGGTCCTTGTCCCAGGGGCGGCTGGCGGTGGCCGGGTCGTCGTTGCGCGTGGACAGTGCCCGCGCCGCGGCAAAACCGCCCACGCCCAGCGGGCTGACGGTGCTTTCGGCGCCGCCGGCGATCATCACGTCAGCGTCGCCGTACTCGATCAGCCGGCCGGCCTCGCCTATGCAATGCAGGCCGGTGGTGCAGGCGGTGACGATGGCCAGGTTGGGCCCGGTGTAGCCGTAGCGTATGGAGACGTGGCCGGAGATCATGTTGATGATCGAGGCCGGCACGAAAAACGGCGAGATGCGGCGCGGGCCACGGTCGCGGTAGTCGTCGTGCGTCTGCTCGATCATGGGCAGGCCGCCAATGCCCGAGCCCACCAGGCAGCCGTAGCGCTCGGCACCGGCCTCGCCCAGCGTTTCGCCATGCGGCAGGCCGGCATCCTGCACGGCCTGCACCGAGGCGGCCATGCCGTAGTGGATGAAGGCATCCATGTGGCGGGCTTCCTTGGCGGGGATCCAGTCCTCGACATTGAAGCCCTTCACCTCGCCGGCAAAGCGGCAGCTCAACGCGGAAGCGTCGAACTTGCTGATGGGCGCTATGCCGCTGGTACCGGCCAGCAAGGCGGCCCAGGCCTGGTCCACGGTGTTGCCCACCGGGCACACCAGCCCCAGGCCGGTGACGACGACACGCCTCCTGGACATCGCGCCGCCGTCAGCTCTTCTGGTGCGAGACCGCGTAGTCGATCGCCAGCTGCACGGTGGTGATCTTCTCGGCCTCTTCGTCCGGAATCTCGATGCCGAACTCGTCTTCCAGCGCCATCACCAGTTCCACGGTGTCCAGCGAGTCGGCACCGAGGTCGGCCACGAAGGCCTTCTCGTTGGTCACGTCGGACTCCGGTACGCCGAGTTGCTCGGCGATGATTTTCTTGACTCGCGCTTCGATATCGCTCATGACTCCTCCAGGAGTGAGGTCGGAAAAACAGCCCGCGATTCTAGCGACGGCCCCCGCTTGCGGGGCAGGCCGTCGCCGGCACCGCTTCAGGCCATGAACATGCCGCCGTTGACGTGCAATTCGGTACCCGTGACGTAAGCCGCACCCGGCGACGCCAGGAAGCGGACGGCGTGCGCCACTTCCTCGGCAGCGCCCAGGCGGCCCAAGGGAATCTGTGCCAGCAGCGCCGTGCGGGTGGCTTCCGGCAGCACCTCGGTCATGTCGGTGGCAATGAAGCCCGGCGCCACGCAGTTGACGGTGACGCCGCGGGCGCCCAGCTCGCGCGCCAGCGACCGTGCCAGGCCCGCCACGCCGGCCTTGGCCGCCGCGTAGTTGGCCTGGCCGGCGTTGCCCGAGGCACCAACCACCGAGGTGATGTTGATGATGCGCCCCCAGCGCTGCTTCATCATGGGGCGCGTGGCGGCGCGGCAGGCGCGGAACACCGCCTTGAGGTTGGTGTCGTGCACCGCGTCCCAGTCGTCGTCCTTCATGCGCATGGACAGCTGGTCGCGCGTGATGCCGGCGTTGTTGACCAGCACGTGCAGCCCGCCCTCGGCCTTGACGAGGCCGTCCACGGCCGCGTCCAGCGCGGCGCCGTCGGTCACGTTGAGCACGATGCCGCGGCTGCCCTCGAAGGCCGACAAGGCCTCGGAGATGCCGGCGGCGCCGGCTTCGGTGGTGGCGGTGCCGATGACGCGGCAGCCGTCGGCCGCCAGCGCCAGCGCGATGGCGCGGCCTATGCCGCGCGAGGCGCCGGTGACCAGGGCCACGCGGGGCGTGGGGGCGTCGGTGGTGCTCATTGCAGCATGCCCTTGGCGTCGGCCAGGCTGGAGGGGTCGGCCAGCGTCAGCGTCTGCAGCTCGCCGTCTATGCGCCGCACCAGGCCGGCCAGCACCTTGCCCGGCCCGCACTCGGCGATGGTGTTGAGGCCGCGCGCCTTCAGCGCCTGCACCACCTCCACCCAGCGCACCGGGCCGTAGGCCTGGCGGTACAGCGCGTCGCGTATCGCGTCGGGCTGGTCCACCACGGCCACGTCGATGTTGTTGACCACCGGGACGCGCGGCGCGGCGAAGTTCACCGCGGCCAGGCGCTGGCGCAGTTCGTCCGCCGCCGGCTTCATCAGCGCGCAGTGGAACGGCGCCGACACCGGCAGCAGCAGCGCACGCTTGGCGCCGGCGGCCTTGAGCTTGTCGCAGGCAGCATCCACGCCGGCCTTGCTGCCGGCGATGACGGTCTGCTTGGGGTCGTTGAAGTTGGCCGGCGAGACCACTTCGCCGCTGGCGGTGGCTACCTCGTCGCACACGCTGCGCACCACCTCGGCGTCCAGGCCCAGGATGGCGGCCATGGCGCCGGCGCCCACCGGCACGGCGCGCTGCATGGCCTGGGCGCGCAGGCGCACCAGCGGCAGCGCGTCGGCCAGCGTCAGCACACCGGCCACCACCAGCGCGCTGTACTCGCCCAGCGAGTGCCCGGCCACCGCCGCCGGCTCGGCGCCGCCTTCGGCGCGCCAGGCGGCGTAACAGGCCACAGCCGCGGTCAACATCACCGGCTGGGTGTTGGTGGTGAGTTCCAGCGCTTCCTTGGGGCCTTCGTGGATGAGGCGGCCTATGTCCTCGCCCAGCGCGTCGGACGCTTCCTGCAGCGTGCGGCGCACCGCAGGGTGGTCACCCCAGGCGTCCAGCATGCCCACCGACTGCGAGCCCTGGCCCGGGAACACAAAAGCAAAAGCACTCATCTATCTAAGCGGGTCAGAAATCGAGGAGCACGGCGCCCCAGGTGAAGCCGCCGCCCACGCCTTCGAGCATGACCGTGTCGCCGCGGCGTATGCGGCCGCCGCGCACCGCCACGTCCAGCGCCAGCGGGATGGAAGCGGCCGAGGTGTTGCCGTGTTCGTCCACGGTGACGATGAGCTTGTCTTCGGGCAGCTTCAGCTTCCTGGCCGTGCTTTGCATGATGCGTATGTTGGCTTGGTGCGGGATCAGCCAGTCCAGGTCGGCCTCGCTGCGGCCGGCCTTTTCCAGCACGCTGCGCGCTGCCTTCTCGAGCACGCCCACGGCCAGCTTGAACACCGCCTGGCCGTCCATCTTGAGCAGTGGGTCGCCCAGCACCTGGCCGCCGGAAACCGTGCCCGGCGTGCACAGGATGCCCACGTGGCGGCCGTCGGCGCGCAACTCGGTGGCCAGGATGCCCGGCTCGTCGCTGGCTTCCAGCAGCACGGCGCCGGCACCGTCGCCGAACAGCACGCAGGTGGTGCGGTCGTTGAAATCCAGGATGCGCGAGAACACCTCGGTGCCCACCACCAGCGCGCAGCGGGCGCTGCCGCCGCGGATCATCGCGTCGGCCACCGTGAGGGCGTAGACAAAGCCCGAGCACACCGCCTGCACGTCGAAGGCGGGGCAGCCGTGCACACCCAGCTTGGCCTGCAGGATGCAGGCGGTGGACGGGAACACCATGTCCGGCGTGGACGTGGCGACGATGATCAGGTCCACGTCTTCGGCGCTGCGGCCGGCCGCTTCCAGCGCGTGACGCGCGGCGTGCAGCGCCAGGTCGCTGCTGTTGACGCCGTCGTCGGCAAAGTGGCGGGCGCGTATGCCGGTGCGCTCGACGATCCACTCGTCGCTGGTCTCCAGCCCGCGCGCGGCCAGCATGGCGGCCATGTCGGCATTGCTCAGCCGCCGCGGCGGCAGCCAGCTGCCGGTGCCGGTGATGCGCGCGTGGCGCGCGCCGGTCACGGAACCAGGCGTTGAGGCGGAAAACGGGGCGGCTTGATTCATTGCACGGTCGCAGCACTGCCCGCAGCCGCGGGCAGAGAAACCGGCAGCGCCTGCAGCGTGGCGCCTATGCGGTCGTGCACGCGGGCGAGCAGCCGGTTGCGCGCGGCATCATACGCCCGCGCCAGCGCGGACTCGAAGGCCACGGCGTCGGCCGAGCCGTGGCTCTTGAACACCAGGCCGCGCAGGCCCAGCAGCGCGGCGCCGTTGTAGCGCCGCGGGTCCACCCGCTGCTTGAAGCGCTTGAGCACCGGCAGCGCCGCCAGCGCGGCCAGCTTGCTGAGGGGCCCGCGCGTGAACTCCTGCTTGATGAAGTCGGTCAGCATGGCCGCCAGGCCTTCGCTGGTCTTGAGCAGCACGTTGCCGACAAAACCGTCGCAGACGACCACGTCCACCGTGCCCTTGAAGATGTCGTTGCCCTCCACGTTGCCGTGGAAGTTGATCTGCCCGGCCGCGTCCGCCGCGCGCAGCAGCTCGGCGGCGCGCTTGATGGTGTCGCTGCCCTTGATGGCTTCTTCGCCGATGTTCAGCAGGCCTACCAGCGGCTCCTCGCGCCCCTCCACCGCCGCCACCAGCGCGCTGCCCATCACGGCAAACTGCAGCAGGTGCTCGGGTGTGCAGTCCACGTTGGCGCCCAGGTCCAGCACGGTGGTGAAGCCGCCTTGCCGGTGCGGCATCACGGTGGCGATGGCCGGGCGGTCTATGCCGGGCAAGGTCTTGAGCAGGTAGCGCGCCACCGCCATCAGCGCGCCGGTGTTGCCGGCGGAGACGCAGGCGTCGGCCGCCGGCGCGGCGCCGTCGGCGGCCTTGAGCTGGTTGATGGCCACGCGCATGGACGAGTCGCGCTTCTTGCGCAGCGCCACCTCCACCGGGTCGTCCATGGTGACGACCTCGCTGGCGGCCACCACGCGGCAGCGCGGCCAGGCAGCCGCGGCGGCCAGCGACTCGGCGCTGCCGACCAGCAGCAGCTCGGCCTGCGGGTGCGTGTCCAGGAAGGCGCGGCACGCCGGCAGCGTGACCGCGGGGCCATGGTCGCCGCCCATGCAGTCGACGGCGATGCGCACCGTGGCCAGGGGCGGCGGGGCGCTGGCAGCGGAAGAAGGTGTCACCAGCGTGCGACGCGGGTGGTGGCGCAAGCCCGCCAGGCGCCGTCGGCGGCGCCGGGGCTCACAAAAGTCAGGCGTCGGCCTTGGTCTTCAGCACCTTGCGGCCACGGTAGAAGCCGGTGGGGCTGATGTGGTGGCGCAGGTGCACCTCGCCCGTGGTGGGCTCCACCGCCAGGCCGGCGGTCGCCAGCGCATTGTGCGAACGGTGCATGCCGCGCTTGGAAGGCGACTTCTTGTTCTGTTGGACGGCCATGGAAGCTCTCCTGGTGTCGGCCCGGCGGCCAACGCCGGCGGCAAGACTATAAAACGCGGTGCTGCGGGTGTCGGACCAGGGCCGGCAAGCTGGAACCGCCACTGCGGCACCCGCTGGATCTGCCTGAACGCCTGTCTCGGCCTACCGCGCCATGACTCATGATCCATGAGACATGGCGCAAGGCGCGGCGCAAACACCCGCAAAGCCCACCAGTATACCCGACCTGGCGCCGCGCGGGGCAAGCGCCGGCTCAGTCCGCCGCCGGGTCGCCCCGCTTCAAGGCCGCCAGCGCCGCAAACGGGTGCGGCGGCGCTTCGTCGGGCACCGCCGGGTCGGCCAGGCCGGCGGCGGCGGCCAGCGGCTGCGGGCAGCTGTCGTGGCGCGGTACCAGGGGCAAGGCCAGGATGAACTCGTCTTCCAGCAGCTCCAGCAGGTTCAGCCGGCGCGGCAGCGCCAGCACGTCGTCTTCGCTGTCCTCGTCCAGCCGCGCGGCTTCGTCCTCGCCGCGCACAAACCGAAAGCGCCGCTGCACCGACAGCGGCTGCAGCATGGGTTGAAGACAGCGCTGGCAGGTCAGCAGCACGCCGGCCTGGGCTTGCAGGTCCAGCTGCACCTCGTCGTCGCCGCCGGGCATGGCTTGGCGCTGGACTTGCGCCGACCAGGCCGCCGGCGCTGCGTCCTCCGGCACGGCCAGCACGCTGGCCACCAGGCGCGGCATGGCCGCCAGGGGCTGGAGGCCGTCGACCTCGGCGGAGACGCGCGCCAGTGCCACCAGGTCCAGCGCGCTGGGGTCGGCAGAGGGTGCAGGGCGGGCGGTAGCCATGGGTTCAGCTTTCGGGCGGCCAGTGCCGCGCAAACACCGGGCCGGTCAGCGGGTGGCTCTCCAGCGCCAGCAAGGCCGCATGCACAGCCGGCCGGGTGGCAGCCAGGTGGGCGCGCGCGCCGGACCAGCGCGACACCACGGCGGCCAGCATGTCCAGCGCGGCCGGCTGTTCCGGCTGCAGGTGGGCGCCGAACTGGTCGGCGAACACGGTCCAGTAGCCGTGCAGGCGCTGCCGCGCCCCGGCGCGTATGCGCTGGTGCGTGGGCTTGGCGCCGCCTTCACACCAGCGCTCCGGGTAGTCGATGACGCCTATGGCCGCGTAGCAGTTGGCGGCCAGGAACACCAGGCCGCGCAAGGCCTGGGCGCGCGCCGCCGGCGCTTGCGGCAACAGGCCCGAGGCCGGGTGCAGCAGGCCCAGGTGGAGGAGGATGGCCGCGCTTTCCGTGAGCACGCCGCCGTCTTCGTCCACCAACGCCGGGATCTGGCCCAGCGGGTTGACGCCTTGCAGCTCTTGCTGCGCCGAATCGGGCTCCCAGGTCGAGGCGCGCACCTCCCGGTACGGCAGGCCGCAGCGCAACAAGGCCATCTCGACCGCGGCCGAGCCGGAGCAGCGGGATCCGTACAGCGTCCACATGCAGCCCAGTGTAGGCCAGCCCCACGGCCCCTTCGCACGGCGACAATGCCGACCGCCCAGCCGACCGTACACCGCATGCCCCACCCGCCGCTGATCCTGGCCTCCACCTCGCGCTACCGCCGCGAACTGCTGTCGCGCCTGCGCCTGCCCTTCGAGGTGGTGTCGCCGGAGGTGGATGAAACACCCCTGCCCGGCGAGGCGCCGGCCGCGCTGGCGCAACGCCTGGCCCTGGCCAAGGCGCAGGCCGTGGCATGGAAACAGCCCGAGGCGGTGGTCATTGGCTCGGACCAGGTGGCCGACCTGGACGGTGAACCGCTGGGCAAGCCGCTGACGCACGAGCGGGCGGTGGCCCAGCTGCAGCAGCTCAGCGGCCGCCAGGCCGTGTTCCAGACCGCCGTGGCGGTGGTGCGCGGCGACCGCGGTTATGCACGCACCCTGCTGGCGCCGGTGGTGGTGCAGTTTCGCGCGCTGAGCAGCGCCGAGATCGAACACTACCTGCGCGCCGAACAGCCTTACGACTGCGCCGGCAGCGCCAAGAGCGAAACCCTGGGCATCGCGCTGCTGGAAGCGATACACAGCGACGACCCCACGGCACTGGTAGGCCTGCCCTTGATACGCACCTGCACGCTGCTGCGCGAGGCAGGCCTGGACCCGGTGCTGGGCAGCGCGGCGTGAACACGCCGGGCCGACTGTTGCTGGTGCCCTGCACCCTGGACCTGGGTGCCGAAGCCCTGCCGCTGCCCGCGGTGCTGCCCGACGGCGTGCTGCGCCAGGCCGCCGCCTTGCAGCACTGGGTGGTGGAAGACCTGCGCAGCGCACGCGCCTTCCTGAAGCGCGTGGCGGTGCACCACCCGCTGGCGGCGCCCTTGCAGGCCTTGCACCTGGCCGAGCTGCCCCGCCCGCGCAAGGGCAGCCGCGAGGCCGTGCCGGCCGCGCAATGGGCGGCGCTGCTGCAGCCGGCCTTGCAGGGCCACGACCTGGGCCTGTTGTCGGAAGCCGGCCTGCCAGCCGTGGCCGACCCAGGCAGCGCGCTGGTGGCCGCCGCACATGCCGCCGGCGTGCCGGTGAGCGCCCTGCCCGGCACCAGCTCGCTGCTGCTGGCGCTGGCAGCCAGCGGCCTGGGTGGGCAGCACTTCAGCTTCGTGGGCTACCTGCCGCAGGAAGCGGCCGCACGCACGGCGCGCATACGCGAGCTGGAGGCCACGTCGCGCCGCCTGCAGCAAACACAGATCGCCATAGAGACGCCCTACCGCAACAGCGCCCTGCTGCAGGCCTTGCTGGCGGCGCTGGCACCCCAGACCCGCCTGGCGGTGAGCGTGGCGTTGACCCTGCCCGAGGCCCACACCCGCAGCGCCACCGTGGCGCAGTGGCGGGCACAGCCCACGACACTGCCGGACCGGCTGCCGGGGGTGTTCTGCTGGTTGGCATAACCCACCCCCTGCGCGTTTCGCGCGCGCCCTCAAGGGGGCACCGCCGGCGGCCCGCCCTACTTGGTACCGCCCAGCAGGGAGGCCAGCTTGCGCTTGGGCCGGATGTTGGACGAAGGCGTGCGCGGCGCGGGGGTGGCCGCGCCACGGGCTGCCGGCTCCCAGGCCGGTGCCGCCGCCTCGGCCGTCTCTGCCGGCGGCTCGTAAGGCTGGTCGAAGATGGGGTCGGCCGGCGCGCGGCGCGCCGCGGGCAGCGGCGCACGCCCTTCGCGCCGTTCACGCGAATCGCGCGATTCGCGTGCGGCCTGTATGTCGCGCCGGGCGTGGTGCTCGCGGTCGTCCTCGCCTTCTCGCGGGCGGGCCGGGCGGCGCGGGCGCTCGTCGTCCAGTTCCAGCGGCTCCAGCTCAATGCGGCGCTTGATAAGCTTTTCTATGTCGCCCACCAGGCGCGCGTCGTCGCGCGTGACCAGCGTCACCGCCAGGCCCGAGGCGCCGGCGCGGCCGGTGCGGCCTATGCGGTGCACATAGTCTTCGGCGTTGAAAGGCACGTCGAAGTTGAAGACCGCCGGCAGGTCGGCGATGTCCAGCCCGCGCGCCGCCACGTCGGTGGCCACCAGCAAGTCCACCTCGCCGGCCTTGAAGGCGGCCAGCGCCTTCAACCGCTCGTCCTGGCTCTTGTCGCCGTGCAAGGCCTGGGTCTTGAGGCCGTCGCGCTCGAAGGCGCGCGCCAGGCGCGCCGCACCCAGCTTGGAATTGACGAACACGATGGCCTGCGACAGCTCGCGCGTCAGCAGCAGCTGGCGCACGGCGCGGCGCTTGTCATCGTCCGTCACGCCGTAGAAACGCTGCTCCACGGTGGACGCCGTGGCATTGGGCCGCGCCACCTCCACCAGCAGCGGGTCTTGCAGGTAGCTGGCCGCCAGGCGCTTGATCTCGGGGCTGAAGGTGGCGGAGAACAACAGCGTCTGCCGCGCCTTGGGCAGGTAGGCCAGGATGCGCTGTAGGTCGGGCAGGAAGCCGATGTCCAGCATGCGGTCGGCTTCGTCCAGCACCACGTACTCCACCTGGCCCAGCACCGCGTTCTTGGCCTCGATGTGGTCCAGCAGGCGGCCGGGGGTGGCGATCAGCACCTCCACGCCGCGGCGCAGCTCTTCCGTCTGCGGCTTCATGTCCATGCCACCGAACACCACCGCCGAACGCAGTTGCGAGTGCTTGGCGTACTTCTTGACGTTGTCGGCCACCTGCAGCGCCAGCTCGCGCGTGGGCGCCAGCACCAGCGCACGCACCGGGTGGCGCGCCGGCGACATGCTGGCGTTTTCGTGGCGCAGCATCTTCTGCAGCAGCGGCAGCGTGAAGGCGGCCGTCTTGCCGGTGCCGGTCTGCGCCGCACCCATCACGTCGCGCCCGGCCAGCACCACCGGGATGGCCTTGGCCTGTATGGGCGTCATCGCCGCATACCCGGAGTCGGCCACGGCACGCAGCAGCTTGGGGTCTAGCGAGAGGGTACTGAAGAGCGCCGGCGGTGCCGGGGGGGCCGAGACGTCGGCCACGGGAACATCGGTCATGTCGGCCGATTATCCCCCCCCTCCGGTGCCTGCGTGGGCAAGGGCGCGTCCAGCGGCACCGGGCGCGTGCCGAACAGGCGCAGCAGCCGGGGCGAGCGGAAGCGCACGATGCGCCAGTACAAGGCCAGATAGGCCAGCGCGAACCCGAGCAGACACCAGGCCAGCACCGCAGTGTTGTTCCAAAACAACATTGCCGGCACGATGGACACCATGCACAGCGCCCACAACACCGGCGAGGTGCGGGCGTTGCGCCGCGTCAGCGCCTTGGCGCTGCGGCCGCCCACGGCCCAACGCATGACCCGCCGGTAGACCAGCGAGTGCAGGTGGATGCCGTCGGGCATGTGCGCCGGCAGCTGGCGCAGCACCCAGCGGCGGTAGATGGAAAACACCGTCTCAAAGGCCGGGTAGATGCACACCAGCAACGGGAACAGCGGCGAGACCTCGCTGTTGCGGGCGATCAGCAGAATGCCCAGCTCGGCGACCAGGAAGCCCAGGAAGTAGGCGCCACCGTCGCCCAGGAAGATCAGGCCGGCCGGGTAGTTCCACAGGAAGAACCCCAGCACGGCGCCAATGCCGGCGAGCGCCAGGGCGGCGATCAGCGGATCGCCCACCTGGAAGGCCACGTAGGCGATGGCTGCCAACATCAGCATCACGCACATGGATGCCAGGCCGTTGAAGCCGTCGATGATGTTGATGGCATTGGCGATGCCGGCCACCGTGAACACCGTCAGCGCCAGCGAGCCGAGGTAGAAGCCGACCAGCCAGTCCAACCCCGGGATGGCCGTGTTGCGCAAGGCGGCACCCAGGAAAACGAAGGCCAGCACGGCCGAGATACCGGTGGCCAGCAGCCGGCCCCGCGGCGTGATGGCCTCGGTGAGGTCCTGCACAAAGCCGGCAATGAAGGCCGGCGCCGCGCAGGCCAACAAGATGGCCGCCGGCTTCACCGAGTAACCCGCCCAGGCCGCCCACGCCAACCAGGCCAGCAGGCCCAGCAGAACTGCCAGGCCGCCTATGCGCGGCACCGGGGACACGTGCACCTTCTGCGGTTTGCTGAAGTCGTTGTCGCCCGTGTGCTGCGCGTGCAGGCTCGCCGAGCGAACCAGCAGCAGGGTCACCAGGGCGGCAACAGCGAAGGCGATCAAGAGGCCGGACACCCGCGGATTCTAGGTAGCCGGCAAGGCTGGGGGCATCCGCAGTGCTGGCTAGAATTCTGCGCCTGCCGGCGTCTACACCGCGAGACAACGACCGCGGCCACGAGGGCTTGCGCAGTACCGGCTTCAGTGCGACCACTTCCAACTCCATGACGAGCGCCCCCGTCCCTGAGCTGCCTTCGGCCGGCGCGACCGGCAAGCGCAGCGCGTGGGAAGTCCAGCGCAGCGTGCTGTTTGCGCTCGTCTTGCGCGAGATGAAGGCGCGTGTTGGCGGTCAGTGGGTCGGCGCGGTGTGGACGCTGATCGAACCGCTGATGCACGTGCTGGTGATGCTGAGCATCCTCACGGCCATCCGGGCTGGCAGCATGCCCGGTGTCGAGATACCTGTGTTTCTGGCCACCGGGCTGATGCCCTTCTTCCTGTTCCAGAACCTGGCCGTGCGGCTGATGGACGGCATAGACGCCAACCGCGGCCTGTATGCCTACCGCCAGGTCAAGCCCTTCGACACCTTGAGTTCGCGCTCGCTGGTCGAACTGCTGATGAACGCGCTGGTCTACCTGATCACGCTGGGACTGCTGGGCTGGCTGGGGTATCACGTGGTGCCGGCCTACCCGCTGGAGGCTTTGGGCGTACACGGGCTGCTGTTCCTGCTGGGTTTTGGTTTCGGCACCCTGGCCGCCGTGGTCAGCCACGAGCGGCCTCGCCTGCGCTCCTTCATACGCATCTCCATGCTGCCGCTGTACATCATCAGCGGCGTGATCTTCCCCATCCAACTGGCGCCGCCGGACATACTGCAGTGGCTGCTGCTGAACCCTTTGCTGCACCTGATAGAACTCTCGCGGCATGCGTTCATCGCCGACTACCAAGTGATAGACGGCGTCACGGTGCTGTACCCACTGGTGTTCACGCTGGCCCTGTGCGCTCTGGCACTGGCGCTGTACCGGGTGGACCGCCTGCGGCTGGTGACCAGCACCTGAGCGAACAGGAAGCACGATGATCGAGCTGCGTTCGCTGAGCAAGTCCTACCCCACGCCACATGGTCGGCGCTACGTGTTCCGGGGCCTGAACTTCACTTTCCCGCCCGGCGCCAACATCGGCCTGATCGGCCGCAACGGCGCCGGCAAGTCCACGCTGCTGCGGCTGCTCGGCGGCATCGACCAGCCCGATGAAGGCGCAGTGGTCACCGACGCGCGAATCTCCTGGCCCGTCGGGCTGTCCGGCGGCTTCAACGGCAACCTGACCGCGCGCGAGAACGTGCAGTTCGTCTGCCGCGTGCACGGCGCGTGGGGTGCGGAGTTGCGCGAGAAGGTGCGCTTCGTGCAGGGCTTCGCCGAGATCGGCGAGTACTTCGACCTGCCTATGCGCAGCTTCTCGTCGGGCATGCGTTCGCGCGTGGCCTTCGGCCTGAGCATGGCCTTCGACTTCGACTACTACCTCATAGACGAGGTGATGGCTGTCGGCGACGCGCAGTTCAAGGCCAAGAGCAAGCTGATACTCGCCGAGCGGCTCAAACGCGCCAATGTCATCATGACCACCCACAGCATGGGCGATGTGCGCCAGTACTGTAACGTCGTGGTCCACGTCGATGCGGGTCATGTACGCGTCTACGACGACATCGAAGAAGGCATACGCGCCTACCAGGGCGCCCCCATCGCTGCATGAACCGCCTGCTGTCTCTTTCCTCGCGTGCGCTGCAAGTCGCGTTCATCGCCGCGCCGCTGTTGTTGTATGGCCTGTACCTGGCGGTACTCGCCACGGATCGTTACGTCAGCGAGTCGGTGATCTCCGTGCGCCAGGCCGGCGGCGGGGGTGCCAGCAGCGCCATTCCGGGTGCCGCCCTGCTGCTGGCGGGCATCAACCCGCCGGCCCACGAAGACACGCTGCACCTGCGCACCTACGTGCATTCGCAGGCGCTGGCGCAAGAACTGGAAGGCAAGCTCAAGCTGCGCGAACACTTCGGCACCATCCGTGCCGACCTGCCCTACCGGCTGCCGGCCGACGCCAGCGTGGAGGACTTCGTCAGCTACTACCGCGACCGCGTGGAAGTCGGCTTCGACGACCGCGCGGCGCTGTTGAAGATCCGCACCCAGGGCCTGGACGCCGGCTTTGCCCAACGTTTCAACCAGGCCATCCTGGAGGCCAGCGAACGCTTCGTCAACGAAACCTCGCACCGCATCGCGCGCGAACGCCTGCGATTCGCCGAAACCGAAATGGAACTGGCGGCCAAGCGGGTGGAAGACGCCAGCGCGGCCCTGTTGTCGTTCCAGAACCGCCACCGCCTGCTGGACCCCACGGCGCAGGCGCAAGCCACGGGCGCGCTGACCGCCGAACTGCAGGCACAGCGCGCGCGCCTGGAGGCCGAACTGGGCGGGCTGCGCGGCTTCCTCAACGAGGACGCCTACCAGGTGCAGGCGCTGAAGAGCCGCATCGCCGCACTCGACCGGCAAATCGATGCGGAGCGCAGGCGCGCCACCGCCGACGACACCCGCGGCGGCCGCCTCACCAAGCTGGCCCTGGACTTCGAGGCGCTGAAGCTGCAAGCCGAGTTCGCGCGCGACGCCTACAAGCTGGCCCTGGCCGCGGTGGAAAACGCCCGCATCGATGCCAGCCAGAAGATCAAGAGCCTGGTCATCGTGGAGCCGCCTTCGCTGCCGCAGACGGCCGCCTACCCGCTGGTCGGCTACAACCTGGGCACACTGCTGGTGGTGTGCCTGCTGCTGCACGCCATCGTGCGGCTGGTGCTGGCCACCATCCGCGAGCATCAGGACTGAGCCATGCCACCGTGCCTTCTCCCCGCCCCAGCAAGCTGGCGTCGCCGGCTGGCAGCCCTGCTGCTGGCGGCCGCCTGCCCGCTGGCGCTTGCCCAGACACAGAACACCGACCCGTTGAACACCGGCCCACGCGGCCTGATCGACTTCCCGGCAGCAACACGCTCCGGCGCCCCCGCGGCAACACCGACACCTGGGCCTGCAACCGCGCAGCCGGCCTTGCCGCCGCTGCCGCCCGACCCCTCGCTGTCGCCGGTGCCGCTGGTGTTCGGCAGCCAGATGTTCAGCGGGCGCTTCGCCAGCGAAGCCTTCAGCGGCTTCAACCCCGAGTACCAGGTTGCCGTGGGCGACCGCATCAGCGTGCGCATGTGGGGCGCCTTCAACCACGAAGCCACGCAGCCGGTGGACGCGCAGGGCAACCTGTTCATCCCCAACGTCGGGCCCATACGGGTGCTGGGCGTGCGCAATGCCGACCTCAACGCCACGGTAGAAACGCAGGTCAAGCGGGTCTTCCGCGCCAGCGTGGGTGTCTACGCCACGCTGGAGGCTGCGCAGCCGGTGAAGATCTACGTCACCGGCTTCGTGCGAGCGCCCGGGCTCTACGCCGGCTTGTCGTCCGACTCGGTGCTGTACTACCTGGACCGCGCCGGCGGCATAGACCCGGCCCGCGGCAGCTTTCTGCGGGTGACGGTGATGCGCGGCGGCCAGCCCCGCGCCGAGGTGGACTTGTACAGCTTTCTGCTGCAAGGCCGCATAGCGCCGCTGCAGCTTCAGGATGGCGACACCGTCGTCGTCGGCCCCCGCCAGCACACCGTGCAGGTGAGCGGCGAGGTGCTGAACCCCTACATCTTCGAGTTTGCACAGCCCCAGGTGCGGGCCACCGAGTTGCTGGCCATCGCGCGCCCCCGGCCGGCGGCCACGCACCTGAGCATCGTGCGCAAGATAGGCGCCGAGCGGCGCAGCGAGTACCACGCGCTGGCCGCCGCCGCCGACGTGGTGATACAGGACGGCGACGAGGTCACGCTCACCTCCGACAAGTACCCCGGCACCATCCTCGTGCGCATAGAAGGCGCGCACCTGGGCGAACGCTCGCTGGTGCTGCCTTACGGCGCCCGGCTGAAGGACGCCATCGTTAGGCTGAAGCCCGCCCCGCAGGCCAACGTGGCGGCGCTGCAACTGCTGCGGCGTTCGGTGGCGGTGCGGCAGAAGGAGCTGCTGGAGACCTCACTGCGCAGCCTGGAGACCTACGCGCTGACGGCACGATCGGCCACCAGCGAAGAGGCTTCGCTGCGCCAGCGCGAAGGCGAGCAGATCCTGCAGTTCGTGGAGCGTGCCCGCCAGGCCCAGCCGCGCGGCCAGGTGGTGCTGGGCGACGCCGCCAGCGCCGGCGAAACGCTGCTGGAAGACGGCGACGTGCTGCGCCTGCCGGAGATGAGCAACGTGGTGCTGGTCAGCGGCGAGGTGCTGATGCCCAACGCGCTGATCTATGACCAGGACGTGAGCATCGACGCCTACATCCGCCGCGCCGGCGGCTATACGCAGGGCGCCGACAAGGCCCGTGTGCTGATCGTGCGCCAGGACGGCAGCGTGGTGGAGGCGGTGCCCAACGCCCGCACCGTGCTGGCGGCAGGCGACGAGGTGATGGTGCTGCCCAGGGTGCAGACCAAGAGCATCGAGGTCACACGCGGGATCACCCAGATCATCTACCAGATCGCGGTGGCGGCGCGGATTGGGTTGGGGTTGTGATGATGACCCCGACCCCCTTTGCGGCGGCAAGCCCTGCATCCAAGCCGTCGGCCGACCCTCGCAACTTGTTCTATGTGGCCACAACCCCCGGGGCGGAGTCGTCGCCAGTGGTGCGGTCGTTGCGCGGGCAGTTGGACGAGCGATCGGTGATCGCGGTGGAAAGCCAAGCCCACGACCTCGGCTTGCACTTGCGATCAAACCCACGAGCACGGGCCTGCGTTCTCATCGAGTCGCCGATGGCGGTCGTCCGGCGGTCACTTGCTGGCACGGTCGAAACTGACCTGGCCGCGGCATTGGCGGGCTGGGCGACGGCGGGCCGCCAACTGCTTCGGGCCGTGCTCGCGCACCCGGATCGATGCCTGTGCGCCGACCTCGACGAAGCGGCCGCAGCGGGTCCGGCCTGGAATCAGGCGCTCGCCCGCTGGGTCGGTCGTGCGGACGGCAGTCAGGCCGCGTTGCCGCCGGCAGAAGCGGTCATGGCCCCTTCCGCCTTGGACGAGGTCGTAGCACAGGCGGTGATCGCCGGGCATGCCGACAGCACCCGATTGTTCGAGGAGCTGCTGGCCTGCTGCGTCGTCCTCGGCACGATGACCACGACCAGGAACTCAACGCTACCCGAGGTCGCAGCTGCAGAGTTGCGAACGCTGAGAGCGCGACAGACGGCCCTCTCTCCGGCCGACGCTCCCTCCATGGCGGAACTCATCCGCTCTCAGGAAGAGGCCCGCGACACGCTCGAACGCCTGCACATGACGCAGGAGGAGTTGGAGTCGGCGCTGACCGAGCTCGGTGAGGTCCGCCGGCGCAATGATCAGTCCGACCAGGACTTCAAGCACACCGAAACACAGCTCGCATCGGCGCTGAACGAACTGGAGCCGACTCGACTAGAGTTGAGCCGCGTGCGGCAGCGCTTGGACGAAAGCGACTTAGCCCGCAAGCAAGCGGAAGCCCTTCGGGCTTCCGCGCTCGCTGAGCTTGCGGCGGCACAGCGTGCAGCCGACCTGACCTCCGCCAGGCTCGCACAACGAGATACCGATCTGGCTGATCGAGACGCGCAGCGCGCCGCTGCACGCCGCGAGGCAGACAGTTTGCTCGAGAGGCTGCACGAAGCCAACGAGAAGCTGGAGCGCTACTATCTCCAGTACCGGTCTCTGACAACGATACCGGCGCTCCTGGCCCACGAGCATGACGCGGTCCTCTACGCCAGCGGCGTTCATATCGTCGGCGAACATGACGGTGCCAAGCACCAACACGCGGACATCCAGTTCCGCGACGTCCGATTGGCCGGCCGCCGACGAGCCGACTTCAAGGTGCGGCTGGTGGAGCACTTGGGCCGTCCAGGCTTGGTCCTGTTCTCAACGCCGAGAGACGGCCCCCTGGTCTCAGCCTGGCAGGCGAGCGGCCAGGAGCAGGACGCCGAGTACATGCTGATCGTTCCTTCCGACACCACCGGCCGGACCGTCCTGCAGCGTATGGGAAGCACCGACTGGCGAGTCGTTGCAAGCATTGCCGGACTTGTTCTGCGTGGTACCCGCGAGGCATCGGCTGCGCGCTGGGCTGGTGTGGCTCACAGGCTGTGCCATCAACTGGCCGCGCTGCCCCCTCGCCTGCGCTACGACGGTCTGAGCCTGTCGGAGGAAGCCGGTACCGGCACCATGCAAGTTACCTTCAATGACGTGATGTTCGGTGCGCTGGCACTCCCATCGCTGGTCGTCGCCTGGGAGCCGTCAGGCTCGGCCGGCAACTTGTCCATGGTCGCGGTGCCGACACAGGCCCTGCCTCTTGCGCACTGGCCTGCCGATGAGCAGGGCGTGCTGGCACAGCGATGGCGACTACCCGTCGGGCCTGCCTTTTCCAGGTCCCAGAAGCTGCGCATCTGGTCCGCGCTGCCGGCCACAGACGGCGAGTTGGTGCTCGCCCTGCTGGACGCGCTGCCAGCGGTCGGCCCGCTCGCACGCCCGGAACAGACCGCAAGCCTCGTCCAAGGCGCAAGAACGCTGCACCGCGAGGCACGCAAGCTGCGCAGCAGGCTGGTCTGGTACGAGCGGCTGCGTCGCCTTCTCAAGCGAGGAGGTCGCTCGTGAACGACTTTGCAACATCCCTGGAGCCCTGGCTGCTGCAAGTCACCGAACAGCGCGGCAGCCCACCTGGCCTGATCCTGCACATAGGTGCAGGCGACGAGGCACCAGCGACGTATGCATCGGTAGCTGCATCGCGGTTGGTTTTCGTCGAAGGTGATGCCGAGCTCGCCGCCGGGCTGCGTACCCAGTGCCAAGGACGAACCCCTGCTGCACAGGTCATCGAAGCCGTTGTCGCGCCGGCCGCTGGCAGCATGCTCTGGCATCGCTACAACTTGCGGCCGTTCTCAGGGCCCTGGGATGCGCTTGTCCTGCGCCGCTGGTATCCCCGATTGCAGGAAACGGCGACGATCAGCGTGCAGGCGATCGGCATCACAGACCTGATCGACACTGTCGCACCCGGCGATGCAAGAGATGCCGCCGCCAATTGGCTGTTGGTACTTGACCTCCCAGGGCAAGAAACCCCGCTGCTGGAAGCGCTGGATGACGATGTCCTGAACCGCTTCGGCTGGGTGGTCGTGAGACGCTGGCGCGACCAGCAGGCTGACGCCAGCGACCCCGTGACCACACGCATGGTGCGCGCCGACTTCGAACGCCTGCCCACCGGCGGTCCGCAGGACGTCGCGCTCGTTCACGAGGTCTACCGTTTCGACAAGCATCGTGCGCTGGCCGGAGTTCTGCGCCGGGAACGTGACCAACTCCAGCGCGAATGCGACGCGGCCCAGGCCCGCGCCGCCGCCACCGCCACCGAGCTCGACGAGGTCAAGCGCCAGTTCGCACAGGCGCTGACTGAGTTGCACAACGCCAAGGCAGCGCATGCCGCGTCTAGCCAACTCGAACTTGCGGCCTCGGCGCTGGCCGCCAAGCGTGCCGGCGAGCTCGAATCTCTGAACAAGACCCTGGCTGATGAGCGCAAGGCGACACGGGGACAGGTACAACGTGTCAGCCAACTCGAGGCCGAGCTCGCGGAAGCGCAGTTCCGGCTGGAGACGATGCAGCACGAGATCCTCAAGGCCGAGGGCCAACTCGATGTGGTCAAGGACCTGCTGCTCAACGAGCCCACGCTGTGAAAATCCGGCTACGCCAGCGCCAACTGGCCCGGCAGCGGCAGCTGCCGGCCAGCGACCACCATGGCGCGGGTTCGCTCGGAGATACGCAACGGCATGACATCGCGCCGGCAGCAACGCCTGCCTTCGAAGACGGGTTGGCCCAGCAGTGCCGCGAGAAGTGGCGCCGTGGAGACTGGGAGGGCTTGCTCTCGCTCTCGCTCGATGACGTGGAGCGCCACCCGCAACGCGCGCGGCTGGCTCTGATGATCGCCTCGGCCCACCAAGCACAAGGCGACCATGCGCACACCCGCACACTGACTGGCCTGGCCATGCAGTGGGGTTGCAGCGGGCATCTCGTCGCGCGCGTTCTGCTCGCAGGCATTCACAACACGCTGGGCCGGGCGGCTGTGGCCAGCGGCAAGCTACGGGATCGCGCCTTGCACCACTTCGACCAGGCTGTGGCGCCCGGGGGACCGCGGGGCGCCCGTAGGCTCGCCCTGCATCAGCGGGTGCAGAGCCAACTGTCGCAACTGCAGATGACTGCCGAGACGGGCCGCTTGCTCGACGGCAACAGGACCTCGGCAATGCCAGCACCGCCGCTGGTCGCCACACCGCTACGGGAACTGCACGATGGACTGCGCCAGCAAGGTGAGATGCTGCTCGCGCAGATTGTCGACCAGCAGCGGCGGATGGACCGGATGCACAAGCAGATTGAGCAGACGGTTACCCGCGAGGCCCTGAATGCGGTCAGGCAGATTGAGGCCCATTCGCGTATCGAGCGCTATCTGGGCAGCGAGTTGGTACCAGCTTTGCACGGCTGGCCTATCAGCGCGGACTTCGGGGTCCTGCTCCTGGATCTGGTCGAACGCAATGACTACGACCTGATCATCGAGTTCGGCTCGGGCAGTTCAACCGTGCTGATGGCAACGGCTGTCAAACGCCTGGCGACGAAACGAGCACAAGCTGGGCGCCCGCCGACCCATTTGCTGGCCCTCGAACACCTTGAGGAGTACCACCAGCAGACCCATGCGATGCTCGCTGCGGCAGACTTGACGAACACCGTGCAGTTGGCGCTGGCGCCGCTGCAAGCCGTCACGCTGGTGGACGGCCGGATCTTTCAGTATTACGACGCACGCAAGGCAATCTCCGAGGCCGTGGCCAGCCTGCCTCACCCACCCGGCGACTTGCGCGTTCTGTTGATGGTGGATGGGCCGCCTGCCACTACCGGCCCGCGTGCACGTTATCCAGCGGTTCCATTGACGCTCGAGTTCCTGTTCGGCGCACGCATTGACGTGCTGTTGGATGACTATCGCCGCGAAGATGAGCAACGAGTCGCCGAAGCCTGGATGGTCGATCTGCAAGGACGCGGGTTGACGCCCAAGCTGACAGCCTATTCGTTGGAGAAGGACGCTTGTCTGATCAGCGTCTAGCGAACTCCGGCACCTTATCTGGCAATCTGGCGCTGGTGTCGGGTTCTTTCGCCGCCCTGCCCGACCTTGGCATGGCAGATCCAAGATGCGGCGCACTGGGCGCGCCCATAGGTGACCTGCCCGACGCAGCCCGGCAAGGGATGTTCTGGCAGTACCCCTGCCGTACCGAAGGCACGGCGTTTGAGCGACACGCGGCACTGCCTGGCGCTTGGTACGACGGCGACACCGTCCATGCCTACTTGGGCCTGCCTTGGGCGACCTGGATCGACTTGTCCCGCAAGGAGAAGTGGACCCTCACCGGTGAGGCTGCCATGCAACGCACCCTGTGGCGCTTGGGCGTGCAGGTTGCCGCAGCCCGCCGGGTGCTGGCCGAACGGGGAGCCGGCTTGCGCGTGCACACCGTCTGCCAGCACATCAAGTGGGAAGACCTGGTAGACACCTGGATGACACTGGGCATCACCGACCTCTGGCTGTCCCACTGCCCTCGCAGCAACAGCTGCGGCCGTGCGGACCTGCAGCTGACCATGCACGCATGGCCCCTGTTTGCGGTCAACGTCGAAGATCCCACACGCCGCGAGGGCCTGGTCACGGGCCGCCCTGCGAGCGAACGCACTCTGCTCGCCAGCTTCATCGGCGCGCAGATGCGCCACTACCTGGACGACTCGCGCCTGCAACTGGCACAACTGTCGCCGCGCGCAGACATCGTGATCCGCGTCAACGAGGAGTGGCACTTTGAAGCTGCCGTCTACGGGCAGCAGATCGAAGGTACAGCAGAAACTCCCCTGCCATGCGACGGATCGGTCGCCGAGTACAACCGGGTACTGAGCAACTCGGTCTTTGCGCTATGCCCGGCTGGCGCCGGTCTAAACACGCTGCGCCTGTGGGAGGCGCTGGCCACGGGGTCTATCCCGGTGCTGTTCGATGAGGGCCCGCGCCTGCCCGACGAGGAGTCGCTTGCCGGTGTCGACTGGGATGCCATCGTCGTGCGCGTGCAGCGCTGCGACATCGCGGACCTTGCAGTCTTGCTGGAAGGCATCCCGGCGGAGGAGCGGCGACAACGGCAGCAAGCGGGGTGGCTGGCCTATGCTCGCGCAAGAAACATGCTGTGCTTTGGAGCGTCGAGCTGACAGCCTTCACCGGGCAGGCTCCGTGTGCCAGCCCAGTCTCTCAACCACTAAGATTGAACTCGCGTTCCGTTGCAACAAGCTCCCTTCCTGACCTTTCCCGTATGAGCCCTCTATCGACGAGCCAAAACCTGACCAGTAGGGCCAGGGCGTTGATCAAGCAGGGGCGGTTATCAGAGGCCCTGGCTGTCTACGAAGAGTTGCAGGCGAGGTTTCCGGCTCGCGCGTGGCGGATGGAGATCGCTCGACTACGCAGCCAGGTCACCCGCTCGACAGAAAGCAGCGGCTCGCGGGTCCCCTCGGTGCTGCGCGAAGACCTGGGGATCGAGCAGGTCTACGTGGTCAACCTCGACCGACGCCCCGACAGGCTGGCACGTGTGCTGCGGGAAATGAACGCCCATGGACTGGGCGTCACCCGCGTACCCGCAGTCGATGCCAGGTGTTCGGCTCGAGCTCAACGCCTGCTTGAGCAGTTCCGAAGCCGCCCAGTGGGGTTTCGCCTGCCGTCGTCCGCGCACGTCCCCGATGAGGCCATGAAGTGGTACCGAACGGACCTGCCTGCAGGGGTCTTCGGTTACCTCCTGTCGCAGGCGGCCGTGCTCGCAGACGCGCGCCGCAACGGCCACCGGCGCATCCTGGTGTTTGACGACGACGTCTTCTTCACCAGCGACGCAGCCGCGCAGCTGCAGAGCGCGGCGACACACCTGCCCGCCGATTGGAAGATCCTGCTGCTCGGGGCCTCGGAGTACGCGCAGCGGAGCTCGGTGGAGTTCGCGGGTGCACAGGTGCCCGGCTGCACAGAGCTCTACCACCCCCTTGCCGGCAAGACCTGCGGCAGCTTCGCGGTCGCCTACGACCAAGCGATTTACGACGAGCTCTCCCAGGCCATTGAGGAAGCCGAAGGTCCCTACGACAACGTCGCGCTTGGATCGTTGTACCTGAAGCACCACAAGCGGTGCTTCGTGATCGACCCGGCCGCATGTGCCCCCGACGTGAGCGAAAGCGACATCCGCGACAACGCCCGTGCCCAGCAAGACCACAGCCAACGCATGCACTGGGAGTTCACGCGGTACCCGACTTTCACCGCACCGATGACCATGACCGTGCTGGTGGACGACTTCGCAACGCTGCGGTACCTGGAGCAGCTCAAACATCGGCTGGCAGGCAACACCTTCCTGAACATCTACTATCTCTCGTCGGACGGCCTGCGCCCGGTGACCACAGGCCGCCACTTCGCCCCAGTGGACGCTCAGGCACTGCCTATCATCGCTGCCGACGGCATGGCCCTGCGCCAGGCGATTGACGAGTTGCGCGTTCCACATGCAGACATCGTGATGCGCTGGCCCTTCCACCGCCTGCTCGACGACGGTGTCGCGCAGGCCGTGTTCGCGCGCGCCCTGGAGCGGCTCAACGACGGCGCTGGAGCCGAGGGCACGATCGACGGTGTCGTCTACTGCCTCAACGCTGGCGTGGCCCCTGAGCCGGGTATGCACTCCATCGTGATTCCATGCTTCCGCGGCGTCGACCACGCATGGCCCAGCATTCTCTCCGCGCTGCAGCAGGACGCCTGGCGATTCGAAGTCATCGTCGTCAACGACAACCCGGCACACCAGGACTTCCGGGCCGACTTGATGCGCCGCGTAGACGAGCACCGAACCGCGATACCGAAAGGCGCGGCTTTACGGTTGAAGGTGCTCGAGCATCAGGTCAATCGCAATGGTGCGGCAGCCCGCAACACTGGTTTTCTTCGAGCTTCAGGCGAGTTTCTTTCCTTCTTGGACGACGACGACCTTTTCGAGCCGAACAGGCTGTCGGCCGTAGAGAGCCCGCTTTCCTCGGCGGCGGCCAGTATCGGCGCCTGTTACTGCGGGTACAGCGGCACCTGGAACGGGCAGCGCGACCTGTCGCGCTTCGTGGAGGGCGACCTGAGGCCATTGGTGCTGACGCTGCGCTACGGCGCACACTACATGTGCACCAACACCGTCACGTTCCGACGACAGGCTTTCGCCCGCCTGGGCGGTTTCAACGAGGCCTATCGACGGCACCAAGACCTGGAACTGATGACACGATTCTTCTCCGAGTACGAGATCGCCGCGGTGCCGAAGTTTTGCGTGAGAAACCGCCCCAGCCCTGTGCCGGAGACCTTTGTCGCAGACATTCCCGGGCTGTGCCGGTTGAAGCAGCAGTTTCTGAGGGACTTTCGCGGGGAGATTCGGGAACATGGCGATGAAGTCCGCCAAGAAGTGCTGCACGCACACATGCGCGATATCAGCAAACGTGACAAGAGCATGCCCTCCGGAACCCTGCAAGTCATCGAAGCGTTCCTTCGATCGGCGATGGCTTCTTGAAAGAGCTCAAGCACTTCGCGAGGCTGCCTTGCCTAGACCATGGCAGCAGTGCTTGAAAAACGCTCTGCCACACATCGAAGCGGTGCAGCTCTCATAGCCTGACCAGGCAGCTGTCGGCGTCGAAGAGGTTTCGCTCACATCTCCGCCACAACGCGATTGATGTAGGCGGCGCGAGCCTTCATCCAATCGATGATTCGCGCAACCTCGGCATCAAAGTCAGCAACCCTTGCGAATTGTTCTGGCTTGTCGTGCCACCTGTCGTAGTCCCGCTCGTACGACTCCTTGATCACGCTGCCGTACTCCTCGATGTATGTCAGCAGTGTCGAAAACAATCCGTCGTAGAACGCAGTCCATTCCTCCTTGAACGCGCTCTGCACCTGCGGGTCCAGCATCAACGCACGGAAAAACTCGCCGCCGGCATAGCCGCCCCCCAGCAGCAGTTCGGCATTGGGGTTCACGAAGGCCTGCCCCCTGCTCGGGTTGTACCCATACGCCCAATCAAAGTCCCAGATCGGCCCCATGTTGTATGGCCCGCCGTCGACGCTGTACATGTACACACTCTTGGGATGATTCAGCTCCCTGTTTGCAGTGAGCTTGAACACCACCATGAACTTGGCAAGTGACTGGCGGTCGAGCAGACGCCCCAAGTCGTCGCCGTCCGGGTCTCCCGCCGACACGGCTTCCTCGAACCTGGTGAAGTCGTCCCGTATCTGTTCAAGCGCAAGAGCCGCCTGCACGTCCGTCATCCCTTCGAGATCCGGGTTGGCGACCATGACCGGGAGATTGAACACGTCAGACGCGAACTTGAAGGGTTCGTCGAAGTTGGTGTCCAGTTCCAGCAGGACGCCGTTGTCCCCGATGTCGATCCTGTGGGGCTTGACTTCCTTATGTTCGGTGAACAGGTAGCTCCCCATGTACTCGCCGTTCACCTCCAGCTCCACCGGGATCATGTTGTGCGTGAATGGCATCTCCAGCAGTTGCGCAGTGGCAAACGCTATGACGTTGCCCATCAGCGTCCCGTCGAGATAGTTGGCCAGGAGAATCCAGTTGCGCTCTGCCGGAAGCCCCATCAGTGAAGCAGCCGCCGGGAGCCGGACACGGTAGGGCTTCTTGCCTTCGCGCAGGCCGTAAGTCCAAGTGGAGTTGCCACGGCCGCGAATGTCCAGCGGACCGTCATAGTCGAATCGTCCGTCGCCGCCTTCGATGTTGAGAACACCTCTGACGTAGGTCTGCTTGGAGATGATGGGCTGATGCCCTTCTGTTGTTATGGAGATCCTGTGAACATCCCGCACCATGTTCTCAAGCAAAGCATGGCGTACCGGCTCTCCTGACGGCTCCTCAGACGAAGAGCACGACACCAGCGCCATTGCCAGCGCCAGGACAACGAGCCAGCCGGCTCGGATGAACGGTCGGGTTGTATTCATCATTCGAATGCCTCTCCCTAGAGTCAAGCGTCAGAGATATGCGCCGCAGCGCGGTGAATCGCCCATCGCGCAGACTGGAGACGTCGACTTTGTCACCAGTGGATCGGGCCCGAACCTCCGAGTGTCCCAGGCGATCGACGTCCAAGCGATTTTGCCTCGACATGCGTGTGCCCTTTACCCGGCGGCCGACCGTGACTGCCGCGCGGCATGCGGAGGGATGCGGGCGGCTTTCTGCACGCCTGCAGCACGCTTGCGGCATCGGCACCGACATCCAGCGGCGGCGATCCCCGGCCGAACAAGTTGCTCGTGGCAAGGCCTCTAAACTTGGAGAGTTTTCGCCCCGTTCCCAGCCTTGACCATGACCGCCGCAGCAGCCCCGCCCCGCCGAACCATCCACTTCAATGAGTGTGGGCGACGGGACCACACCGACCTGCAGGCCGCCGGCGAGCGATCAGCCCGGAGCGCGCATCGTGCCAACTGCCTCTGCGGCGCGCGGCACATCGACTCTCGCGGTCATCGTCTGACGGCAGATTCGATCATCGGCGGGATGACAACACCGTGAACGCGGAAACACCTTTCGGCACGGGACGGTATGCCGCTGCCCACCGCTTGTTGCGGTCAGGCCAGTTGAAAGCAGCAGTTGTCCTGATCAGGGACCTGACCGACCTTCACCCGGAGTTCGTTGAGTACTACCTGTCGCTGGTCCTGAGCGGTGTTTCATTGCCAGATGACCTGCTGCGGCGCGCCAGATCGCACCTGAGCCCCTCCGATATGGCCCGCCTGGACCAACTGATCCAGGACCCGCTTGCCGCTCAGGGCCATACGAACCCTGGTCCGTTGAAGCTGTCGTTCTGCATTGCCGTGAAGAACCGGTCACAGGTTCAGGTGCTGTGGAACGGCATCACCCGCAAACGCACCTTCGTGACCAGCTATCGCGACAGCCCGCGCCAGTTCACGCTGCTCTTGCTGAAGAATCTGGTCGACAGCATTGCTGAGGCGACGCTTCCCGGCATCACCTACGAGATCGTCATCGCAGACTTCGGCTCGACCGATGACCACCCCCGCAACTGGTTGCGTGAAAAACTGCCCTCGGCGATCGAGACCCGGGTGGTCGATGTCGCGGAGGATTTCAGCCGTGGACGCGGCCTGAATGTGGCGTCCGACCATGCATCGGGGGACATCGCCTTCTTCCTCGATGCCGACATGTTGGTTTCTGCCGACCTCATACGCCAAGCAATGGACATTTGCCTGGTCGAAGACAAAGCCTTCTTTCCGATCTGCTTTTCCTACCTGACGCCGTTTCACAAGGAAGGCTGGCAGCGCAAGGAAGGTTGGGGCAACCTCGCCATCAGCCGCCAGTTACAAGCACGGCTGGGCGTGCGGTGGTGGGAGAAGAAGTCCTGGGGGTCGGAGGACGACCACATGCGGGACCAGCTTGAAGGCCACTTCGTCCGCGACGAAGGACGCGGGTTCTTCCACCAATGGCACCCCGAAGAAGACTTCAAGACCCAGAACTACAAGCACACACACAACAGGCTCAAAGTCGTCATCGGCGTCACCACCTACAACCGCCTGGACTATCTGCGCGAATTCGTGGAGTCCTGGGACCGCACTCGAAACAGGTACTACGACTGGACTTTGATCGTCAGCGATGACGGGTCCAGCGACGGTACGCTGGCCTATCTGGAAGCTCTCCAGATCGAGGACGTGACTGTCCATGTGGTCAAGCACAACCGCGTGGGGGTGCACGAGAGCACGAACTCCATCATCGACCGTTGCGTCTTCCTGGATTTCGACTACGCGTTCAAGTGCGACGACGACGTGATCTTCAAGGCCCCAGGCTGGGACGACGCCTACATCGACGCGATGGCGGAGCACCCTTATCTCTGCAACTACAACACCTCGTGGCGACCGGCCAAACCTATTCGAACGAGTGCCAAGTGCGTGGCCTACGCGAACGCCTACTATTCACAAGGCGCCTTGTGGACATTCACCAAGGCTGTCATAGCAAAGGTAGGGTGGTTCGACACCCGGGTCTTCGGCTACAAGGGCTACGGTCACATTGACTACTCGGTCCGCGCTGCTCGCGCCGGCTTCAACGAACTGTCAAGCCTCTACGACCTGAAGGGCTCGGACGCCTACATCACGCTGCAGGCCGAGAACTACAAGCCCGCCATCTCTGCGGGCTCGATGAAGCAGGAGTTCGGACTTGTCGTCGACGAGGATCAGAAAGAGCGCATGAAGCGGCTGATCCTCGAAGAGCGCCAGGCAGTCGTACATGTTCCACGCACCTCGATCTACGACTATGCGCAGTCCACCAAGAAACCGCGGCTGCACCTGCTGATCCACAACAACCACCTCGGCGGCGCAGAGTACATCCACTTCTGCCACGCGCTGGCGCTGCGCCCTGTGTGCCGAGAGATCCTCGTATGGTCCATCGGTCAAGGCCACTACTTCAACCGCTTCGTCGCCCAGGGGTTCACGGTGAGGCACGTCCCAGGATTACTGGACGAGTCGTCCGCCGATTGGCGGTCGTTCACCCGGGCTGTCGAGGACGGCGACTTCATCTACAACGCCAACGCCTACGTCGACCGCCAAGTCTTTGAGTTCTCCAGGACAAAGTTCGTCTACCACCACGCGATACTTCACTCGGACACCCGGTGGATCATTGAGCATCACAACAAGCACCGCTTCTTCACACACAGGTTCCTCACCATCCATCGCCACATCCGCGATGCGCTGGTTGCCGCTGACGTGTCATCCGACAGAATCAAGGTCGTTCCCAACGCACTGGAGCCTGGCTTCCCGCACGGCAAGGACCACCATCTTGGCTTACAAGTGCGGCAAGCTCTGGGTATTCCAGACAGCGCCCTCGTCGTCGGTTTCGTCGGGAGGATCGCCAAGGACAAGAATGCGCTCGACCTGCTTCGAATTGCTGAGCAGGTAACCATGAGCAGGCATGACATCTACTTCGTTGTTGTCGGAGGAGCTCCAGCCACCCAGGAAGGCGAAGCGTACGCAGCCGAGTTCCAGTGCCTGCTTTCGCGCGTCACGCATCGGCAACGCGTCATCCATGTCAGCGAGCTGCTGGGCTCCAAGCTGACCGATCTGCTCAACGGGTTCGACGCCGCGGTCAATGTGTCACCGTCGGAAGGGCTCCCTGTGGCTCTCTTGGAGCAACTGGCCAAAGGGCTTCATTGTGTGTACCCGGCCTTCCCAGCCATCGCCGACTTGCTGAATCAAGTGCCGTCCACGCTTGTCGCCATCGGGCAGCGCAAGGAGAAGATGAACCTCTCGTATACAAACGAAGAGATTGGGTCCTTCGTCGAAGCACTGGTCCGACTGGACAAATCGGCAATTGCCGCACATGCGGCGCAGATCGAAGCGCATGCGCTCGAGAACTTCCGGTTCGACCGCATGGCCACCGATGTACGACTGGCTTTCCTCGATCGCGCCCGGCTGGCGCTGCTACTGCGGGAAGAAGGCCAGGACCCACGTCACTGACTCGCTGCGCGGACCCGTTTTTCGACGACGACCACGATGCGTGCGGCCGGTCGAGCCGGCGTGGCAGGTTCAGCTTCTCGGCTTGCGCGGGCCGGAAGCGACGAGATGTCCGGGCCTTTGACCTCAGCCTGCGCCGCTCCGGAACGCGGCAAGTCACCGGTAGGCAGCGCGCAGGCGACAGATCTGCTGCGCATTGCCTTCTCTCTTCATTGTTCTGGCGACAGGGACTCCAGAACCCTCAGGACTTCCTGCACCCGATCGGACACGCTCGGCAGTTTCTGACCATCTAGCACAAAGTGGGGATAGGGCGGGTTTCCCGCCTCCATGGCCGCCAGCAGCTCCCGATACTGGTCGACACTGCGCCTGCGCCGCTGCGACAGCGTTTCCGCGTTCTCCACCAGGCCGAAGACCGCGATTCGATCAAACCGGATCGCATCGCCCTGGGAGAGCAACTCCTGCAGGCGTCGTATGAAGCGCACCCTGACACTGCGACGACCGAAAACACCCTCGACGACTGCACCTCGCGCCGACGGTTCCTCCAGGAAGCACCTTGCGGCAAGCTCGGGCATCGCAACTGTTGCAAAGTCCGGATGCCGACCGAGGTTGGTGTAGGCGAACCCGTGCGACTTGAGTTCCGCCGCCATGGAAGACTTACCCGAGCCGGGCGGACCGTACAAGACGACCAGATCCGTCACTTAGACAGTAGGAACACCGGGCGCCCCTGGAACTTGGCTACCAACTTCGAACCCGTGAGCCTGCAGTGCTGCATCACGAACGCGACAAAGTCGTGCGGTGCGTAGTTACGATAAGCGCCCTTCATCTGCCCCTCTTCCGGCCTGTGAGGCTGCAAGAACATGTACCGGCATTCGAGTCTTTCGAGAAGCTCGACGAACTGCCTATGCAGCGCCTCGGTCTTGATGAAGTGATGGAAGATGTTCAGCGCGAGGACGAGATCCACCTGCATCGCGGGTAGTTCGAAAACCGAACGATCCCAGACCTCGAACCTCTTGCCGCAGACAGCACGGATCGACCTGAGGAAGTACAGGTACTCGCGGTTGTTCTCTGCCGCAGTCACCTGCAGGCCCAGGTCTTCGAACCGGTGCGCGAAGTATCCCCAGTGGGAGCCGATGTCGAGCATCGTGCGCGCGTCGCCCGGCACATGGTCCTGCAGAGCCTCAAACCGGTCGTGCCCATGATGCGATGCGAAGTGAGCGAACTCCGGATGCAAGATCGGCGCATAGATGCGGCCACGGTGTTCATCCGCGTAGGCCTGCACCGCCACCTTGAGTTCGTTGACGTCAGAAGTCTCTGTGGCGAAAGCTGGCATACACCTGTACTGCAATGGTCAAGGCCGGCAGAGATTGTATTCGACCAACCGCAGGCGGCGTATCGAGCAAAGCCAGGCCAAGGGCGGGGATCTGGCGATGCCGATGCGCACATCATGGACAGTGGGAACTTCCGCTGCGCGTCTCGAGTATGGCAACCCAGGCCACAAACGACCGCTACGGTCGCCCCAAGAAGTGGAACCATCGCCGGGGCGGCAGCGGGACCGGCGGCAAGTGAAACCCGAACCGTTCACGCATCGCGGCATCGGCGGAAAACACCGGCGCATTGCCTGCCAGCCATCGAAACAACACCTCGTCATGGTTTACATGGTTTCGCGCCGTCTCGCCCGAGATGTAGAAGTGGCCAGGAGTGAACGAGAAGCCGGTCATATCCACCCGAGACGCTCCAGCGGCTGCCGTCAGCAACACGGCCAGTGCCCCGTTCGACGGCGCCGATGGCCCTGCCAAGCCTGGCAACTCGTATCCTGTCAGTCGCTTTACCAGCGACCGACGCGCCTGGGCGGTAAGCGTCTCCGACAAACTCCAGCGGAAGCCGTAGTCTCGATACCAGTCCTCGAAGTCCTCCATCTTGCCGGGATGCACCCACAGCACCCGGTCGGTTGATCGACCGTTGATGTTCCGTATGGTGTGCCTGCAGGTACGTGTGGCGCCCTGGCAAACTTGCGCGCCCATGACGGTGATGTCAGCAGGTCGCGACAGGCCGAACCCGGAGCCGTTGACGCAGACCATGAGGGTCTCGTCGTATCTCGCTGGCAACACCCGCCCCGGCGCAGACCCAAAGACCGTGCAGTGAAGGCCGCGCACGTGGTGGAAGATTTCCGGAAAGGCTACTTCACCCTCAACGTCCACGGCTGTTGTTCCTCGGCCCAGTCAAAGAGGGCGTCATAGTCGTAGTTTCGCCACGCCCTGCGGCGATAGGCGGCCAGAAGATCCGGATAGCTCTCAAACACTGGGACATCCACGCCGGATGTGGCGATGAACCCTTCGATCTTGTGTGTATTGCCCTTCAGCGCCAGGAAGGGAACGCGGGCCCGACATGCCGCGTAGACCGCATGGTGGCGCCCCGTCAACAGCACGCTTGCCGTTCGAAGTGACCGCACCAGGCGCGACCATTCCCATTCATGCATCTGGATGTAGGGTACCGACCGGGTCCACTGCGTCGTGATCCTCGCGAACGTCTTGAGATCGTTCGAGTAAAAGTCCGTCAGTACTGCTCTCTTCTCAAAGTCCACGGCGAGACCGCTGGGGTCGATAGGCAGGAAGTACGATTGATCGATCGCGACTTCACATGGAAGATCAAGGCGCGCAAGCTCCGCCTTGGACAACACCTCGCGGACCACGACCTGTTCGCAGTGCCTGAGGATCTCGGCGCTGCCCTGCGAGTTGCATTGCCAAACCGTATTGATCAGGAACACCCGCTTGCCTGCCTTGGCAGCGGACTCGACCTCGGCGAGCTTCTTCAGGCAGCTCGGCGAATCATGGTGCATGGAGCCTTCGCCGTTGACGACCAGGATGTCGAAGTCCTCGGCATCACCTACCAGGCGGCCCGCATGCCTGCACGCCTGTGAAATGGCCTGGAATGCAGCGGCCGAGCCGCAGTGGTAGTCAGAGTGGTCGCCAATCAGCCGGATGTTCACAACAGTGCAAGCGCGATTCGATACAGCGGGTAATGGCGAGCGGTCGGCGTCACTGTCCAGGCTGCTTGCATGCACAAGCTGCGGGCCATGGCGCATGACATGGGGAAGCGAACGCCGCCAACGCCCGTTGACCATGCCACAGTATGTATCCTAGCCGCGAGCGTCCGCTGACGGACGAACTCGACCAGAGTCTCGACTGGTTACCATCTGGTCTCATGGCCACCATCAAGAAAGCCCTCATCACCGGCATCACCGGCCAGGACGGCAGCTACCTGGCCGAACTCCTGCTGGAGAAGGGCTATGAAGTGCACGGCATCAAGCGCCGGGCCTCGTCGTTCAACACCCAGCGCGTTGATCACATCTACGAAGACCCGCACGTCCCACACCAGCGCTTCAAGTTGCACTACGGCGACCTGACCGACTCGTCCAACCTCACGCGCATCCTGTCCGAGGTGCAGCCCGACGAGGTCTACAACCTGGGGGCTCAAAGCCACGTGGCCGTCAGCTTCGAGGCGCCGGAGTACACCGCCGATGTGGACGCCATCGGGGCCTTGCGGCTGCTGGAGGCGATACGCTTCCTGAAGCTGGAGAAGAAGACCCGCTACTACCAGGCCAGCACCTCCGAGCTGTACGGCCTGGTGCAGGAAACGCCACAGAAGGAAACCACGCCCTTCTACCCGCGCAGCCCCTACGCGGTGGCCAAGCTGTACGCCTACTGGATCACCGTCAACTACCGCGAGGCCTACGGGCTGTACGCCTGCAACGGCATCCTGTTCAACCACGAAAGCCCGCGTCGCGGCGAAACCTTCGTCACGCGCAAGATCACGCGCGGCCTGGCCCACATTGCGCAGGGGCTGGAGCAGTGCCTGTACATGGGCAACCTGGACAGCCTGCGCGACTGGGGTCACGCCAAGGACTACGTGCGCATGCAGTGGATGATGCTGCAGCAGGACCAGGCCGAAGACTTTGTCATCGCCACCGGCGTGCAGTACTCGGTGCGCGAGTTCATCACCTGGTCGGCCGCCGAGCTGGGCATCACATTGCGTTTTGAAGGCTCCGGCCTGAACGAGCATGGCGTCATCTACGCGATCGAGGGCGACAAGGCCCCGGCCCTGAAGGTGGGCGACCGCATCGTGGCCATAGACCCGCGCTACTTCCGCCCGGCCGAGGTGGATACGCTGCTGGGCGACCCCGGCAAGGCCAAGGCCAAGCTGGGCTGGGTGCCGGAGATCACCGCTCAGCAGATGTGCGCCGAGATGGTGGCCGAAGACCTGAAGGCGGCCCAACGCCTGGCCCTGCTGCGCGCCCATGGGCATGAGGTGACGGTGGCGCGCGAGGCCGGCCAGTGAAGCCGCTGCAGGGCAAGGTTTACGTGGCCGGCCACCGCGGCATGGTGGGCTCGGCCATCGTGCGGCGCCTGCAGGCGCTGGGCCACGCCGACATCCTGACCGCCACACACACCGAGCTGAACCTGGTCGACCAGGCGCAGGTGAGGCAGTTCTTCGGCGACCATCACATCGCGCACGTGGTGCTGGCCGCTGCCAAGGTGGGCGGCATACACGCCAACAACACCTACCCGGCCGAGTTCATCTACGAGAACCTGGTGATGGAGTGCAACGTGGTGCAGGCGGCGCACAGCGCGGGTGTGCAGCACTTGCTGTTCCTGGGCTCCAGCTGCATCTACCCGCGCCTGGCGCCGCAGCCCATGCGCGAAGACGCGCTGCTCACCGGCACGCTGGAAGCCACCAACGAGCCCTATGCCATCGCCAAGATCGCCGGCATCAAGCTGTGCGAAAGCTACAACCGCCAGCATGGGCGCGACTACCGCAGTGTCATGCCCACCAACCTGTACGGGCCGGGCGACAACTACCACCCCGAAAACTCGCATGTCATCCCGGCGCTGCTGCGCCGCTTTCACGAAGCGGTTCAGACGCGCGCGCCAGAGGTGGTGATCTGGGGCAGCGGCACGCCCATGCGCGAGTTCCTGCACGTGGACGACATGGCCGCGGCCAGCGTGTTCGTGATGCAGCTGGACGATGCCACCTACCGCGCCCACACCCAACCCATGCTCAGCCACATCAACGTGGGCACGGGCGTGGACTGCACCATTCGCGAACTGGCAGAAACCATTGCCCGCGTCACCGGCTACGCCGGCCGCCTGGTCTGGGACAGCAGCAAACCCGATGGCACGCCGCGCAAGCTGATGGAAGTGTCGCGCCTGGCCGCTTTGGGATGGCGTGCCGGCATCGGTTTGGAAGACGGGCTGCGCGATGCCTATCGCTGGTTTCTGGCGCATCGCGCCGAGGCGCGGCTGTAGCACCAGCCTCGCGATGCGGCCCTTGGCCGCATCACAGCGCGCGACCTGCAGGCGATGAACCACACTCACCAGCCCCCGCTGAGCGTGGTCATGCCCACACGCAACCAGGCGGGCTTCATCACCAGCGCGGTGCACAGCGTGATGTCGCAAGGCGTTCCCGGCCTGGAACTGCTGGTGCAGGATGGCCGGTCCAGTGACGGCACCCAAGCCCTGCTGGCAGACCTGGCCAGGCAGCATCCAGGGCTGAGCTGGGTCAGCGAACCTGACCAAGGTCCGGCCGACGCGGTAAACCGTGCGGTGCGGCGCGCGCGTGGGCCGGTCGTCGGCTGGCTCAACTCCGACGATCTCTACACCCCCGGCGCTGCAGCACGTGCGCTGGCCGCGCTGCAAGCCCATCCGCAATGGGTCATGGTGTACGGCGAGGGCCAGCACATCGCCGAGCACGGCGCGCCCCTGGGCCGCTACCCCACACGCCCGCCCGACTCGCCATGGTCGGCCTGGCGCGATGGCTGTTTCATCTGCCAGCCCACGGCCTTCTTCCGGCGTGAGACCTTTCTCGCGCTGGGCGGCCTGGACACCCGCCTGCGCGCCGCCTTCGACTACGAGTTCTGGCTGCGCCTCTTCAAGGCGCATCCCGGGCAGGTGGGGCAGGTGCCCGAAGTGCAGGCCTTGTCGCGCCTGCACGAGGCCGGCATCACGCTGCGCCTGCGCGAGCAGGTGGCCCTGGAGGCCATGGCCGTGCTGCACCAGCACCTGGGCGAGGCGCCGGCGCATTGGCTGGTCACGCATGCTGGCGAGGCCCTGGCGGCCTGCCCCTTTGAGGCGGACACTGCGGCCATCAAGCAGCACTTGCTGGTCTTGGCCGAACGGGCTGCGTCCTGGCTGCCCCCTGGCGGTGTTGATGCACTCCAACGCGAGATGAAGGCCAGCCCGGCCTGGCGGCTGGCACAGCCGGCCTGGGTGGCGGCGGTGCACGCCGACGGTTGGGCCGGCCCACAGTTGACGCTGCGTGTTCAGCAGCCTGCGCCCCCCCACCCCCCTGTGCACGGCCTGCGTCTGCGGGGCCATGTGGCCTGGCCGCGCCCACACCGCCTGCGGCTGCGCCTGAACGCCTGGTGCAACGGCCACCCGCTGGCCGCCCGGTCGGCATGGTGGCGCCAGCACTTCACGCTGGACATCCCGGTACCCGACCAGCAACCCGGTGCACGCGTCGTGTTGCAGGTGCGCGCCGATGGCAGTTTCATGCCGGCCGAGGCAGTGCCCGGCGCCCTGGACCAGCGCCAGCTCTCCTACCGCGTCGAAGGTATCGAATCGTTACCAACCGCAAGCCAAGCTGTGGGCTACGATCCCTGACGCCTGTTCACTGCCCTGCCGCCAGGGCCGACGTCAACTTGCCCGCATCCCAGCCCTCCTTGGCCCAGCCGCCAGCAGCCCCCGCGCCGGCCCCGGCGCGCCCGGCAGCACCGGTCGTCGCCTGGACACGCGAGGTGGTGTACGAAGACGACCATGTGCTGATGGAGTGGTCGCAGCGCGTGCCTGCGGCCGACACGGTGGCGGTGACCTTCGACCCCATCCTGGTCGACCCCCACCAGCCGGCCTATGCCGCGAGCTTCCTGCACAAGGCGGGCATAGACACGCTGTGCGTGCGCAAGAAGAGCGAACACTTCTACCAGCCGCTGTCGCGCGAGCGGTTCGAGGCCGTCACACAGCCGCTGCTGGCGCGCTACCGGCGCCGACTGGCCTACGGCTCCAGCCTGGGCGCCTATGCGGTGCTGTACTACTGCGCGCATGGTTTCGACACGGTCATCTCCAGCTCGCCGCGGGTCTCTGCCCACCCGCGTTTCGGCCGGCCGCACTGGCAGAAGCGCGTGATGTTCCGGCACGAGTTCTTCGACGCCGACAACCCCGCCACCAGCGGCGCCACGGTGTTCTACGACCCGCATGACATCATGGACCGGCGCTTCGTGGATGAAGAGCTGCGCCCGGCATGGCCGCAAGCCCGTTTTGTCGCCGTGCCCTATGCCGGCCACCCCGCCAACCAGTTCCTGTCCGAGATAGGCTTCATCACGCCCTTCGTCAACGCCATGGTCAAGGGTGCTGCGGCGCCGGCGCTGGACCGTCGCCGCGGCAAGCGGCGCTCGTTCACCTACCACCACATGCTGGCGGCCGCCTGCCTGCGGCATGGCAAGCCGCGCTGGGCCGAACGCCTGTGCCAGCGCGCGATGGAGATGAAGCCCGATCTGGTCAATGTGCAACTCACCCACGGCCAGGCGCTGATCGCGCTGGGTCGGCTGGACGAAGCCGAGCCGCCGTTGCTGGCGTTCCAGCACAAGCACCCGCAGGACGGTGAGGTGCAGCAGGCGCTGCGTACGCTGGCCCGTGAACGGGCGCGCCGCGAAGGGCGCCTGCCCCCCCTGACCACCAATACCTTGCGTCAACTGCAGGAACAGGCCCGGCACAAGGCCAGCAGCAGCTGGCAACACTTGGCCGCCAGCCTGTTGTGGCTGCCCAGCCGGTTGGGACTGACCGTCTCGCGCGAAGACATCGTCTGGTGTTACCGCCACCTGCTGGGCCGCGCGCCAGAATCCGAGCAGGCCTTGCTGGCCCACCGCCGCTGCTCGGGCATCGCGCCGCTGGTGCGCGCCATCGTGCAGTCGTCCGAGTACACGGGTTCTCTGGCACGCAGCGACGACATCGAGCCGCATCTGGCACATCTGACCGCATCGGTGGCACTGGTGCGCCGCGTGCTGCCGGAGGGCGGCCGTCTGCTGGACTTCTGCTCTGCCAGCTTCTTCAGCCCGGTGGTGTGCAAACGCCTGGGTGCCGGCGCAGCGACAGGCGATACCGCCCAGGTAGCGAACGAGCTCGACAAGTACGCCAGGCGCTTCGCGGCGGCCCACTTCGACCTGTGCCTGAACACCCGCCCGCTCGAGCGGGTGCCCACCGAGGGACGGCGCATCGTGCAGGCCCTGGCGCATCTGCTGCGGCCCGAGGGCCATGTGCTGCTGGCGCTGCGCGAGGAGCTTCCCGAAGCCTGGTTGCAGGAAGCCGGCTTTGACATCGTCGAAACCCGCACCCTCCCCGGCGCGGCCGGCGAATACCTGGTGCTGGCACGCCGGCGACGCGACTGAAGGCGCCGGCACACCGGCCGAATCACTGGCCGATGATGTCCAGCCGGACCAGGCCTATGCCCAGGCGGCGGGTTTCGCGTGACTGCTCATCCAGCGAAGCCGGGCTGCGGGCATTGGGGATGTGAAAGACCAGGCTGCGCGCCGCATCGGCGTTGACCATGGGCAGGCTGTAGCGTGACGCCCGGCTGCGCGCGCTCATGGTCAGCGTGGCCTCGTGCCGGCCAACGGCCACCCGTATCGGCAGCTCGTGGTTGCTCTTGTAGGCATGGCCTATCAGGTGCAGCACAAAGCGCGGCGGCAGCGCGCTGCGGAAGTCCAAGGTCAGGGTCGGCCCATCGGTCCAGCAGCCCCAGGCCTCGAAGTCCGACAGGCCGCGGGCGTTGACCACCGCCGGCGGCAACCTGCGCTGCGTGAAGTCCAGGCTGCACACCACGTCGGCCGCGTCGTAGGGGATGGGATCGGCGGCCGACAGAAATGCCCTTCGTCCGCTGGCGATGCGCAGCAAGCTTTTCACCACCGAGCCGGTCAGCGCCTTGTGCACCGGCACCGAACCTGCACTGGCCACCGGCCCCGGCAGAAACGCCGGACTCTGCGCCCGCGCCAGCCGCCCCACGCCCAGCACGTCGCGACCCGAAAAGCCGCCCGGGAACTGAACACCGGCCAGGCGGCGGTTGATGGCGTGTGCACAAGCCGTCCAGCGCTGCTGCGACACCGCCAGCATGGAGTTGTCGCCGCCATTGGAACGCCAGTTCCACACCGCCGACACCCGGCCCGAAAACTGAAGTCTGTGCCGGCTGGCCAGCAGCAGGTACAGGTACACGTCCTCGGCCACTTCCAGGCCGGGGTCGTCCAGCACGTCGTCGGTCAGCACCTGCTGGCGCGCCAGCCAGGCGTTGGACTGGATGACGTTGTCAAAGCGCAGCAGACGGTCCAGGCTGAAGTCGTCCATGAACTTCAGCGCGCGGCGCTCGGCAATCTCCACCTGCAGCGCACCCCGAAAACGCTCATGCTGGTTCTGGAACGCGCCGTCTTCCTCTTGCTTGACGGCGCCGGCAAAGGCCAGGCCGCAGTCCGGCTGCAGGGCCAGCACCTCCACCAGTTGCGCGACGTGCTCGGGGAACAGTTCGTCGTCGTCGTCGTGCAGGCCGAACAGCTCGCTGCGCACGGCGCGCAGGCCGGCCCACATCGCCGCGCTGCGCAGGCCGCCACCCGGCGCCAGCACCTCCTGCACGAAACTGAACCGGCCTGTGCTGCGCAGCACTTCCAGCCAGTCCGCGAAACCTTCCAGCGGCGCAAAGCGCACAAAGATCAGCCCGATGCGGCGGTAGCTCTGCGCCGCCAAGCCCGCCACGGCACGCTGCACCACCGCCAGGGGACGCGACCCGCAGCGGATGATGAAGGCCACCTCGGGGGCATCCGGCGCGGCAGCCGTCACGGCCTGGGCTTGCAACGCCCGGGCCTTGTGCTCAACGGCGTCATCCAGCAAGGCCGTCAGCAAGTGCTCCAGCGAAGCCCGCGTGGCAAACACCTGGTGTGCCTGCCTGACCGTCTGCTCAAACAGGCCGGGCTCTGAACGAAAGCGCGCCACGATGTCGCCAATGTCCTGCGCCAGCCGGCGCGGGCTCAGCGACATGTCCACGTAACGCAGGCTGTCGCCGAACAAGTCCACCAGCGGCTGCATGGGCTCGGTGATGACGGCGCAGCGTGCCGAGCAGGCCTCGAAGACCCGCATGCTGGGTGTCTCTTCTTCGGCGTGCTCGGGCTTGTGCAGTGCCAGCACCACCCCGTGGCGGTTCAGGGTCTGGACCAGCGAATGCCCGTCAAAGGGGATGGAGCCGCGGTAGTTGTTCGGCAGGAAGTCCCAGGCGCCCTGGGGCCCGTAGACGTGCAGGTCCGTGGCCCTGGCCAGTTCCTCCAGCAGGCGGCGATGGCGCTGGCCGTCCCAGTGGGCGCCCACGTAGGCCACGCTCAGCGCGCCGGCATCGGGCAGCGGCAGCTCGACAACCGGTGCAGAGGGATAGAAGTCCAGCTCGCTGACGCCGCTGTCGTGGCGCAGCGGAAAGTGCAGGTCGCGCGCCACGCGCCGCGTGGCCGCGTTGATGGGCACCGCCAGGTCCCAGCTGCGTATGGCCTTCAGCCGTTCTTCGTCGTCCCGGTAGAACTGCGTGGGGCTCCACAACAGCCCAACCGTGAAGTGTTCCGTGGTCTTGGCCACAAACTCGTGCGTCACAATCACGAGGTCGGGGTTGAACGCGATGATGTCGTCCGAGGTGACAACCGAACGCGCTTCGTGGCCCAGGGCGCCAAGAACGGCCACGCACCGCGCGATGAATTCCCGTTCCGCGGAGTGAGGCAGGTTCGGAAACGCGTTCAGCAACGCAACTTTTTGCACCGGCGATGGCATCGACAACAAGAAGATCGCAAAGCCTCGAATTTACAGCCCCCCGGCACCCCTCCCGCCCCCGACGCATCGCCTTGGCGACGGCGCTGGCCTGCGTGGCCGCGCTGTTGGCGGCCTGCGGCGGCGGTGGGGATGGCGGCACGCCCGGCGGTGCGCCGGGGCGCGACAGCCAGGACGCCAGCGGGCCGCGCTGGGTGGTGCTGGGGTCGTCAACGGCCTTGGGCGTGGGGGCCTCGCCGGGCCACAGTTGGGCCGAACGGCTGCACGCCGAACTGGAAGCCCGGGGTGTGCAGCTCGACAACCGCGCGCGCTCCGGCGCCGTCACCTACGAAGCGCTGCCCGCGGCCACGCTGCGGCCGGCAGAGCGGCCGCCCAGCGACCCGCAGCAGGACATCGCGGCCAAGCTGACGACGGCGGCGCAGGTGGTCATCCTCGCCTTCCCCAGCAACGACGCCGTGCGCGGCTACAGCGCGCACGAATCCGCCGCCAACCTGCTGCTGATGCGCGAGGTGGCACAGCAGCACGGCACCGGCGTCATCGTGCTGTCCAGCCAGCCGCGCGACGGCGCCTCCCCAGCAGCCTACGCCGCCATGCTGGCCGCGGATGCGGTGCTGCAGGCCGAGGTGGGCGCCTGTTTTGTGGCCGTGCATGCGGCGCTGGCCGATGCCCAGGGCAAGATTGCCCCGCGCTACGCCTCCAGCGACGGCATACACCTGAACAACGCCGGGCACGGCGTGATCTTCGAACAGCTGTGGGCCACCATCACCGCCGGGCGCTGTGTCACGCTGCGGTGAGCACACCGCCCTGATCAGGCTGCCGTGATCCGCTCCAGGAAGGCCTGCCAGCTGGGCAGCACCACCTCGGGCCGGTAGCGCGCCGCCACCTCGCGCCCGCTGGACACCAGTTCGGCTCGGCGCGCCTCGTGTGGCGGGTCTATCACCTGCTCCAGCGCTGCCGCAAGCTCGCGCGCCGAATAGGGGTTGAAGTACTGGGCGGCCTGGTCAAACACGTCGCGGTGCACGCGGATGTCGGACGCCACCACGGCACCGCCGCTCTGCATGGCCTCTATGCCCGAGAAGTCGAAGCCTTCGGCCAGGCTGGGGCACACCGTGGCGCGGGCGTGGCGGTACAGCGTGCGCAAGTCGGCCGAAGGCACGTCGGCCAGCAGGTGCAGGCCGCCGCGGCGCAGCCAGGGGGTGAAGCGCCGCACGATGTCCTCGTGCTGCCAGCCCATGCCGCCCACCAGCACCAGGTGCAAGCCTGGGAAGCGGCCCGAACGCAGCAGCTCCCAGGCGTCCAGCAGCGCCGCCTGGTTCTTGCGCGGCTCTATGGTGGAAACCATCAGCAGGTAGTCCAGCGCGCCCTGCTTCAGGTCGTCGGCTGCCAGCGGTGCGCCGCCCTCGCAGGGGGCCGCGCGGTTCTTGCGGCTCCACACGATCTCCGGCACCCGCGTGGCAGGGCCGATCTCGGCTTCGGGACGCTGCAGCACCATGTTCGGTATGGTCACCGTGCGCGGCTCCACCTCGGGCAGCACCGACAACAGGTCTGCGCGCGTGGCCTCGGACACACACGCAAACCAGGCGCCGTCGCGTGCATTGCGGCGCAGCGCATGGAAGTGCACGGCGCGGTGCTGGGCGCGGTTCTTGATGGTGTGCGGCATCAACAGTGGCACCGCGTCGTGGTAGCGCACGACGAGCTGGGTGCCCTTCGCGGGCCGTCCCGGGTAGGGGGTCTCCACCAGCAGCACATCGGCACCGCGCGTGTCCAAGCGCGGAAAAACGGCGTGCCCCAGATGGCCGGTCAGCGCGCCCAGCGTGGCCGTCACCGAGTACGGCCAGCTCAGCAGGCGAAAGCCCCGCGAGGTGACCAGCTCGAAGTCCTCCAGCGGCAAGGTCTTGGCAAACATGGCCTGCCAGACGTAGTCCTTGAAGTGCGTGGCCTCAAAGCCCGTCAAGCCCACCTTCAAGCCCAGCACCGACTTCGCCGCGGCACCCAGGGGGCCGAGGTAGCGCCGCAGGCGCCGTCTGGCGCCCTCCAGCGCATTCACGCCAGGCTGCGACTGCAACGACACCACCACCTGGGACAGGCGGTTCATGCGCTCTTCCGGCGCCAACGTGTCGGCGATGGCTCCCCCGCGCAACGGCAGGCCTCGCTCCAGCGGCAAGTGGCTGCTCTGCACCAGCCCCAGCACCTCGACACCCTCCATGCCGGCCAGGCCACGGAACAGCAGCCGGGTCTCCTGCGGTATGCCGGCATGCCCGTCCAGGGCCGGGCGCATCTCGAGTAGGACTTTCACGCGTCGTGGGTTTGGGCGACCACGCCTTGCGGCTGCGAAAGCAGCCTGCGGTACAAGGCCACGGTCTGGTCGGCCATTGTCTCAGCGGTGAAGGCGCCGGCCCAGCGCGCCTGGCCGGCATGGCCGTAGCGTTCGCGCAGCGCGGCGTCGCCCAGCAGCGTGTTCAGGGCCTGGGCCAGGGCGACCGGGTCGCCGGGCGGCACGCACAGGCCCGTCTCGCCATGGCGTTGCAGCCAGCCCAGGCCGGAGCCGGGGATGTCGGTAGCCACCACCGGCAGGCCACGCGCCATGGCTTCCAGCACGGCCACGCCGTAGGCCTCGGCGCGCACGGTGGAAGACATGCAGAACAGCTCGGCCAGCTGGAAGTAGGCCTCCACGCCGCCGCTGGACAAGGGGCCCACAAACAGCACGCGCTGGGCCATGCCGGCGCGTTCGGCACGCTCGCGGTAGTGCGGCAGCTCGGGCCCGCCGCCGCCCACCACCACGCGCACGTCGTCGGGCAGTGCCCGCGCCGCTTCTATCAGCACGTCCCAACCCTTGTAGTAGGTCATGCGGCCCAGTGCGAACACCACGCGCTGGCCGCTGTGCTGCTCGCGCAGGCGCGCCAGGCGCTGCGCCGGGGCGGGCTCGGGCGCCGGCGCGCCTATGGGGATGACCACCACCTTGTCGCGCACCGACTGCAGCTGCGGCGAACTCTCGGCATACGGCGGGCTGGTGGCGATCACCGCGTCGGCGCGCCGCAGCAGCCAGCGCTCCAGCGGGGCGTAGACATGGCGCGCCACGCGCTGGCGCACCACGTCGCTGTGCCAGTGCAGCACCACCTTGCCGCGCGGCTGCGCCCACCACACGGCCAGCGCCGCCAGCGGGTCGGGCATGTGCACGTGCACGATGTCCGGCTCGGCGCGCCGCGCACGCAGCGCCAGCGGCAGCCCCGGTGCCATGGAGGTGGACAGCCACAGGCCCAGCGAGGCGGCGCGTGTGATGCGCACCCCCAGCGCGTCGGTGTCCTGCACCCGCCGCCAGCGTTTGTGGGCGCACAAGACCTCCACGTCCAGACCGGCGCGCACGAAGCCCGCGCTGAGATCGCGCGCCACGGCCTCGATGCCGCCGTGGTCGGGGGGGTAGAACTTGGAGACTTGTAGAACTTTCACGCGGGCGGCATTCTGGCCTGCCCGGCCACCAGGGTCTGCAACACCTGCGCGCTGTGCTGCCAGCGCCAGCGTTCCGCCTGCGCCAGGCCGGCTGCCCGCAGGCGCTGGCGCAGCGCGGCATCGTCCAGCAGCCGGCGCAGCCCGGCGGCCAGGGCCGGGGCTTCGCTGCCATCGGTGTACAGCACCGCGTCGCCGCAAACCTCGCGCACCGCAGCCGCCGGCGCCGCCAGCACCGGACAGCCGAAACCCAGGGCCTCCAGCGGCGGCAGGCCAAAACCTTCGTACAGCGACGGAAAGGCCAGGCCCAGCGCCTGGCGGTACAAGGCCACCAGCGCCGCGTCGTTCACGGCGCCCAGGCGCAGCACACCCGGTGGGTCGCCGCCGCGCTGCGCCGCGAACACCCGCTGGTTGGCACCGCCGACGATCACCAGGCGGTCGTCGCCGGCTGGCAGCGAGCCCCAGGCCTGCACCAGCGCGGGCAGGTTCTTGGTGGGGTTGGCGCTGCCCACCGCCAGCACGAAGCGCCGGCCGCGCAGGCCGTGCTGGTCCAGCACCTGTTCGTCAGGCGTCACCGCCCCCAGGTGGTCGCCGCCCAGCGGCAGCACGGGCAGGCGCGCCGTGTCCACGCCCAGGGCCCGGGCCAGGCGTTGCTGCGAAAAGGCCGACACGGTCATCAACCCGTCGCCGCGCCGCGACAGGTGGCGAAACAGCCCGCGGTACCAGAGGCGAAAGGCTGGCGTGTAGGCCTCGGGGTGATCGAACACCGCGGCGTCGTGCAGCAGCACCGTCTGCCGCCGCGCCCTGGCCGGCGCGCCTCCGGCCAGGTTGACCAGCCAGCCGTCGCGCGCGGCGCGTGGCAGCGTCCACTGCTCCCAGGCGTGCAGCGGCCAGCCCGACGCGCCCACCGGCCGCACGGCGATGCGGCGCAAGGCCGGCAGCTCGCCGCTGGGCGGGCACAGCAGCGTCCAGCGGCCGGGCGGCGCTTGCGCGTCCAGCGCCCGCAGCAGCTCACGCGCCACACGCTGCACGCCGGTGGTGCGCTGGGCGGTGAACTTGCCGTTGAGGTAGAGGTGCTCGCTCACGAGGCGTCAACCTAGGCATCAACCGGCGGGCGGTAGGTGGGCACGGCCCGGCGCAGGTGTTCGCGCACGGCGGCATCGCTGGCGTCACCGGCCGAAGCCACCACCTCAGCCGAATCGGCAAAGTCCAGCAGCGCCTGCAAGGCGCCCTCGTCGGGCGGCTCCAGGCGCGCCACACGCACACGCGGCACGTCGGTGGGCAAGGTCTGCTCGCCATCGGCCAGCAGTTCCTCGAACAGCTTCTCGCCGGCGCGCAGGCCGGTGAATTCGATGTTGATGTCCTGCGGCGCATGGCCGGCCAGGCGTATCAGCTCGCGCGCCAGCGCCACGATCTTCACCGGCTCGCCCATGTCCAGCACCAGCACCTGGCCGCTCTCGCCCACCACCGCGGCGCGCAACACCAGGTGCACGGCCTCGGGAATGGTCATGAAGTAGCGGATCACGTCCGGGTGCGTCACCGTCACCGGGCCGCCGGCAGCGATCTGTTCCTTGAACTTGGGCACCACGCTGCCGCTGCTGCCCAGCACATTGCCGAAGCGCACCGCGATGAAGCGTGTGCCGGGGTGTTGCCTCGCCAGGCGGTTGAGCAGCATCTCCGCCGCCCGTTTGCTGGCGCCCATCACGTTGCAGGGGTTGACGGCCTTGTCGGTGCTGACCAGCACAAACCGCTCGGCACCGGCCTCGGCCGCGGCCTGCGCCACGTGCAGCGTGCCCAGCACGTTGTTGCGCAGCGCCGCGGCGGCGTTGAGCTGCTCCATCAGCGGCACGTGTTTGTAGGCCGCGGCGTGCAGCACCAGCGCCGGGCGCCAGCGCTGCATCAGCGCCCGCATGTGCGCGGCGTCCTTCACGTCGCCCACCAGCGGCACCAGCGGGAACGCCGCAGGGGCCGCATGGGCCGTCGCCAGCTCCTGCTCTATGGCGTACAGGTTGAACTCGCTTTGCTCCAGCAGCACCAGGCGCGCCGGCTGCAGCCGTGCCAGCTGGCGGCACAGCTCGCTGCCTATGCTGCCGCCGGCACCGGTGACCAGCACCGTGCGGCCCCGCACCAGCGGCAGCAGGCCCGGCTCGTCCAGCGGCACCGGCTCGCGGCCCAGCAGGTCTTGCGGTTCGATGTCGCGCAGGCGTTCCACATGGCCGCGCCCGGTTTGCAGCTCGGCGACCGTGGGCACAGTCAGCACCGGGCGGCCCACGCCGGCCGCCAGGTCCAGCGCGCGCCGTCGCTGGGCCGCGCTGGCCGAAGGCAAGGCCACGATGACGTGCGTGAGCTCAGCCAGCAGCCCCGGCGCCAGACCGCCCGGCTGGGCCAGGGCCTGCAAGGGCCCCAGCACCGGCACGCCGGCGATGCCGGCGCCCTGCTTGGCCGGGTCGTCGTCCAGCAGGCCCACCACCGTCCAGCCCTGGCGGTGAAGACCGGCCAGCAGCAGGCGCGCCGCCTGCCCGGCCCCCAGCACCAGCGCGCGCCGCGGCTCACCACCCGGCCCTGCGCGCTGCGCCTGCAGGTGTTCGTGCACCAGGCGGTACAGCAGCCGCACCAGCGCCAGGCCCATCAGCGTGATCACCGGGTGCAGGGCCAGCACCGAGCGCGGCACCTTCACCAGGCCCAGGCCCATGATGACCAGGGCCGACACACCGCCGGCCACCGCACACACCAGCAGCAGGCGCCGCACCTCGCCAAACCCGGCAAAGCGCCACAGGCTTTGCGGCAGCTTGAACCACAGGGCGGCCGCCAGGTAGGCGCCCACCACGCCCAGCAGCACCCAGGGATCGTAGTCGGCGCGGGCGCTCCACCAGCGGTCAAAGCCCAGCCGGAACAGGTAGGTGGCGTTCCAGCACAAGGCCACCACCAGCGCATCCGTCAACAGCGACAGCGGCGCCCGGTGCCGGCGCAGACGGGCCAGCATCGCGTCCAGGCGCTGCCAGGCATCGGCCGGGTGCTGGGTGGGCGGAACAGAAGGCATGGGCGCCGGATTGTCAGCCCGCCGGCGCAGACGCCAACAGGCGCCGCAGCGTGCGCCACAACACGCGCAGGTCGCTGGCCAGCGTGGCGGTTTCGCCGTAGTCGGCCGACATCTTCAGCTTGTGCGGCAACACGGCTTGCACGTACTCGCGCTCGGGGTCGGCGGCGGCCGCCAGTTGCGCCGCCTCGTCCAGGAAGGCCAGCGACGCCGGGTCGGTGAGGCCTGGCTTCAGCGCCAGCACCCGTTCGCGCAGCGCTGCCGGGTACAGCGCCACGTAGCGCGGCACCTCGGGGCGCGGGCCGACCAGGCTCATGTCGCCGCGCAGGACGTTGAGCAACTGCGGCAGTTCGTCCAGGCGGGTGCGACGCAGCCAGGCCCCCAGGCGCGTGATGCGCGGGTCGGCACCCACGGTGAGCGGCAGGCCGCGCGCCGGCGCGTCGGCCACCATGCTGCGAAGCTTGTACAGCGTGAACAAGCGCCCGTGCTGCCCCACCCGCTGCTGGCGAAACAGCACCGGCCCCGGCGAGCCCAGCCGCACCGCCAGCGCCACACCCAGCGCCAGCGGCGACAGCAGCAGCAAGGCCAGCAAAGCGACCAACAGGTCGAAGCTGCGCTGGGCGGCGGGAGAACGCACAGGCAAGCGAACGCAGGCGCCGAGCTCAGGCCAGCGCCGCGCGCACGGCGGCCACCACACGCGCCACATCGGCGTCGGACATGCGGGTGTAGATGGGCAGGCTCAACATGTTCTCGAAAGCCTGCTGGCTGTGCGGAAACATCGCCGGCGTCAGCCCGTAGCGGTCACGCCAGTACGGCTGCAGGTGCAGCGGGATGTAATGCACGCTGCAGCCTATGCCGGCGGCAAACAGCTGCTCCACCAGCTGGTCGCGCGTGCAGCGCGCACCAGGGGCCAGGCGCAGCGGGTACAGGTGCCATGCGTGCACATCGCCGGCCGGCGGCCGCGGCGGCAGCAGCACCGGCAGGCCGGCCAACGCCTGGTCGTAGTGGGTGGCGATGGCGGCGCGGCGCGCCTGGAAGGCCTGCACCTTCTTCAGCTGCTGCAAGCCCAGCGCCGCGGCGATGTCGGTGAGGTTGTACTTGTAGCCCGGCGCCACGATCTCGTAGTACCAGCTGGGCACCTTGGCGGTAAAGCGATCGAAGGCGTCGCGGTTCATGCCGTGCAGGCGCATCACCTGCGCACGTTGGGCCAGCGCGGCGTCGCGCGTGACCAGCATGCCGCCTTCGCCGGTGGTCATGGTCTTGTTGGCATAGAAGCTGAACACCGTGGCCTCGCTGGCCAGCGTGCCCACCAGCGCGCCGCGGTGGCTGCTGGGCAGTGCATGCGCCGCGTCCTCCACCACCTTCAGGCCGTGCTGGCGCGCCAACTGGTGCAGCGCCGTCATGTCCACCGCCACCCCGCCGTAGTGCACCGGCATCACGGCGCGGGTGCGCGGCGTGATCGCCGCCTGCACGGCGGCCAGGTCCAGGTTCAGCGTGGCGGGGTGGATGTCCACCAGCTTCACGTCGGCACCCAGGTAGCGCACCACCTCGGCGGTGGCGGTGAAGGTGTGGGTGGTGGTGATGACCTCGTCGCCCGGGCCCAGGCCCAGCGCCTCCAGCGCCAGGTGCAGCCCGGCGGTGGCGGAGTTGACGGCCACGCAGTGCAGGCTTTCGTCGCCCAGGAAGGCGGCGAAAGCGGCCTCGAAACGCCGCGCCTTGGGGCCGGTGGTCACCCAGCCGGAGCGCAGCGTGTCCACCACCTCGGCGATCTCGTCGTCGCCAATGTCCGGCAACGCAAACGGCAGGAAGTCGGGCGGTGCTGGGCTCATGCAAACCTCAAGTGGACCGGGCCGGCTTGCTGATCCACACCAGGCGGTGGGTGCACAGCCCCGGCAGCGCCTCCAGCAGCGGCAACAGCGACGTCAGCGCCGGCGCGCGGTGCTGCAGCGCGCGGGCCAAGGGGGGCGCCAGCGTCAGGCGGCGTTGTTGCAGACGGCCTTGCGGGAACAGGCTGCGCCAGCGCGCCAGCGGCATGCCGCGCACCTCGGGGTTGCGCGGGTTGCCCACCGCCAGGTCGTACAGCAGCACGCCGCCGCCGGGCGCCACCCACTGCCACATGCGCCGGGCCAGGCCTTGCTGAAAGCCGTCGTCCAGCAGCGAGCTGAACACGGTGAAGGCCAGCACCGCGTGCTGGCTGGCCGGTGCAATGTCGGCGTGCAACGCGTCCCCCGCCCACACCTGCATGCCGGCCGGCAAGACGGTGCGCGCGGCTTCGGCACGCTCGGGCAGCAACTCCAGGCCGCGCAACAAGGTCGGCTGCGCACCCAGGCGCAGCAGGTCCAGCAGGTTGCCGCCGTGGCCGCAGCCCACTTCGCACAGGTGTTTGTCGGCCAGCGTGGTCCAGCCGTGGGCGCGCCACACAGCGGCCATGGCCTGTACACGCCGCTGCTGTTCGCGCAGCGCGGCCGGGCTGGCCCACAGGCTGTAGCGGGCGCCCAGGTCCAGGCCATCGCGACGGGCAAAACGCTGGCGCACGGCGGCGGCCTCGTCGTGGCTGGCTGGTTTGTTCACCGCGTCAACGCCTGTTGCTTGGCGGCGGGCGCACGCCCGGTCGCCACTGCCCACAGGCCTTGCCAGCTGCCCAGGCCATAGGCCAGCTGGTAGATGGCGATCACCGCCGGCAGGCGAGCCACCGCCGCCGCATCACCCGCCCGCGGCGCGGCGGCGGCGCTGGCGCCCAGCAGGTACAGCGCATAAGCCCCGGCCACGGCAGCCAGCGGCAGCGGCCACCAGGGCGCCATCAGCCCCGCGAGCCCCAGCGCCGCCACCAGCGCCGCTGGTGCCAGTTGCCGCCACGAACCCGGCCGGCCGTGCTTGCGCATCACGAAGGGCCGCCAGTAGCCGTACTGCCGCTGCTGGGCCCACAGCCGCGCCAGCGAGGCCCGCGGGCGGTACCAGGCGCGTATGCGCGGGCTTTGCCAGATGCGCTCGCCGGCCTGCCGCAGGCGCAGGTTGTGCTCGTCGTCCTGGTTGCGCACCAGGCTTTCGTCGAAGCCGCCGTGCTGTTGCAGCACCGCGCGCGGCCAGCAGCCCAGGTACACCGTGTCCACCTCGCCTTCGTAGGCGGTGTCGCGCGAGCGCGCGCCGCCCACCACCCAGCGGCACTGGAAGGCCGCGGCGATGGCGCGCGCACCGGCACCCGCGCCTTCAGCGTCGGCCACCCAGGGCCCGCCCACGTTGGCCGCGCCGCTGCGCGCCAGCGCGGCCAGGCACTGGGCCACGTAGTCGTCGGCGTAGCGGGTGTGCAGGTCCCAGCGCAGCAGCACCTCGCCGCGGGCCTGTGCGATGCAGGCGTTCAGGCCGGTGGAGACGATGCGCCCCGGGTTGTCCAGCCAGCGCAGGCGCGCATCGGCGGCACAACGCTGGGCCAGGCGTTCGCGCGTGCCGTCGTCGCTGCGCCCGTCGGCCACCAGCAATTCCAGGGCCCAGCCGGCGGGCAGGTGCTGGGCCAGCGCGGCGTCGCAAAAAGCATCGATATGCACCCGCTCGTTGCGGCAAGGGGCGATGAGGCTGGCGATGCGCGTCATGGTCTGGTCTTCTCTAGACTAGGCTGCGGTACAGGCCCAGCATGCGGTCCATCTCTTGCCGGCGCGACGCCTTCTGCACCACCAGCGCACGGTTGCGCTGGCCTTGCGCCGCGGCCCAGGCCGGCTGGTCGTGCAGGCGCAGCAGGGCCGCGGCCAGCGCCGCCGCGTCGCCTGCGGGCAGCAGCGCCGTCGCATCCAGCCATTGGCGGTTGGCCGGCAGGTCGCTGGCCAGCACCGGCAGCCCGCAGGCCATGCTTTCCAGCACCGACACCGAGGTGGCGTCGCTGTCCGGCACACTGATGGAAGCGCGGCAGCGTTGCAACGTGGCCACCATGGCCTCGTCGCCCACACGGCCGGTGAAGTGCACACGCTCTGCGATGCCCAGGCGCGCCGCCTCGGCGCGCAACAGCGCTTCGTCCGGCCCGCCGCCCAGCAAGTGCAGCTGCACACCGGCCTGCGGGCGCTGGTGCCGAAACAGCGCCAAGGCCTGCAGGATGGTGGCGATGCGGTAGTTGGGCTCCCAGTGGCGCAGGCTGACCAGCTCGAAGCCCGGCGCCGGTGTGCCCGGCACGAAACGTTCGGTGTCGGCCCCCCAGGACAGCTCTTCCAGCCGCGCCGCGGGCCCGTAGGCCCGCGCGGCAGCCAGCAGGTCGCTGGAATCGGCGGTGATCAGCGTGGCGCGGCGCAGGTTGCGCCCCACCAGCCAGCGCATGGTCCGCCCGCGCCAGCCCGGCGTGCGCGGCGTGACCAGCAGGTCCGAGCCCCAGGCCGTCAGCACCACCGGCGCGCTGTCGCGGCAGGCCGCGGCCCACAGGCCGTAGGAGGTGACGTAGTGCCCATGCACCCAGCGTGGGCGCAGGCGCCGCGCCAGCGCGCGCACGGCGGGCAGCGCGCGAAACCAGCCCAGGCCATCGGCACCCGGCCGCAACGGCACCAGCTCGCCCGCCGGCAGCTCGGCCGGCCGCCGCGTGGCCACCACACAGCGCAGGCCGCGCTGCGACATCTCGTGCACCCAGCGCCGGGTGTGCACGCTGGCGGCGTCGGCAAACAGCAGCAGGGTGTCGCTCATGGGCAGGCGTCGTCCGTGCGCCCGGCCCAGGCCGCCCAGGCCTGGCGCACGGCCTCGTCCACCGCGCTGCCCTGCTGGGCCAGCCACTGCGCGTCCAGCTCGCGCGTGTCGCCCACCACCCGCGCCGGTTGGCCTTGCACCACCGCAAAGTCCGGCACTTCGCCGCTGACGTAGCTGTAGGCCTTGACCAGCACGCCACGACCCAGGCGGCTGCCGGGCGCGATCACGCTGTGCGGGCCCACGAAGCTCCAGGCGCCCAGGCGGGTGGCCGCACGCTCCAGGCCCGGCGGCGCGGCATCGCCCCAGTAGGCTTCGCGCGCCAGGCGCAGTGCACGGTGGCTGGAGTGCGTGAGCACGCTGACATGGTTGGTGATCTGGCAGCCTTCGCCCAGCTCCAACCCGCCGGAGGCGTCCAGCAGGCTGAAGTGGCCTATGAACACGTGATCGCCCAGGCGCAGGCCCGGCCGGTGTTCTATGCAGGCGTGCGTGCTGATGCGGCTGTGCGCGCGCCAACTGCCGTCGCCACTGCGTTGGCCGTAGACCATGCGCGGCGCCAGCAGGCCTTGCCCAGCACGCAGCACGGGCCCAAGCAGGGGCCGAAGCAGGTTTCGCCAGCTCATGACGGGCCCGATTGTCCGCCCGTGCCAGGGCGGGCCCACAGCGCTCGCCAGCCGCCCACCAGCGGCACAAAGCCGCGCAAGGCCAGCCCCATGGCCAGGCTGTAGCCCAGCGACGTGGCCAGCGCCGCGCCCAAACCGCCCCAGCGCGGCACCAGCACCACCGCCAGCAGCAGCGTCACGCTCAGCGACAGCCCGGCCACCCGCGCCGCCCACTGCGGCCGGCCGTGGAAGTTGGTGTGGAAGGCCGACAGGCTGGAAGCCGCGGCGTACAAGACCACCCCCGGCAGCAAGATCAGCAGCGGCAGCCGCGCATCCCCATACGCCGGCCCCAGCACCGCCGGCAAGGCCCACCAGCCCAGCAGCGCCAGCACCGGGGCCGCGGCCAGCGCCAGGCCCAGGCCGGCGCGCAGGGCACGCAACGCGAGGCGCGCCGCCGCCGTTGCGTCCGCCCCGGCCAGGCGGTGGTAGGCCGCCACGCTGAGCGCGCCGGACAACACCCACAGCAGTTCCGCCACCTGCACCGCCACGGCGTAGACACCGGCGGCGGCCAGCCCCTGGCTGCGCTCCACCAGAAACAGCGTGGCGCGCAGGTTCAACAAGGCGAGGCCGTTGCTCAGGGCCACCGCCGCCACAAACCGCCACTGCGCGCGCCACCAGGCCCAGTCGCTGGCCTGCGGCGGGGCCTGGCGGGCCGCCAGCAGGCCGGCCGCCAGCGCCACGCCAGCCTTGGCCAGCACCCAGGCCAGCAGCACGGCGGCCACCGTGGCCGGGCCGCCGTCCAGCCGGCCCGCCCAAGCCAGCCCGGCCACCAGCGCCAGCACCAGCAAGGGCGCGGCAATGGACGGCGCATTCAGCGCCCACACCCGCCCCTGGCCCAGCCACAGGCCGGCCACGGTGGGGGTCAGCATCAGCAGCGGCGCGGCCAGGCCCAGCATCCACAGCTGGCGGTAGGGTGCCGCATGGCTGGCCGCGGCCCAGGCCAACAGCACCACGCCGGCCACGGCCCCCAGCAGCATGGCGCCGCGCAACACCGGGCGCAGCAGGGCAGGCGCCGACCCGCCAGCGGCCGACACCTGGCGCGCCAGCACCAGGCCCAGGCCGGCGCCCAGCGCCAGCAACAGCGACTCCAGGGCGACGAACAGCGCCAAGGCCCCCTGCACCTGCGGCCCCAGGCGCGCCACCACCACCAGCAGGGCCAGCGCCAAGGCCAGCGTCACGGCCCGGCACAGCACATGCGCTGCCGCGCCGCGCCACAGGGTGGGCGGTGCAGCGTCAGCCGTCGGGGTGGGTGAGTCGAGCATCGCAAGCCGCAGGCGCGGCGGCGATTGTCGCCGCGCAGCCCGGGCGCCTGGGCCGGCTCCCTACAATCGGCGCCCTGCTGCAACACGCAGCAAGACACCCTGTCGCACCGACCCATCCACCGGTTCTTTCACCGGATCTCTGCATGACCGCCAGCCAGAAGCCGGCCGCACCGGCCCACCCCCCTGCGGCCCCCGCCGCGGATGACAACCAGCTCGTCGCCGAACGCCGCGAAAAACTGGCCGCCTTGCGCGCGCAGGGCCCGGCCTTCCCCAACGACTTCAAACCCACGCACCACGCCGCCGAGCTGCACCAGCGCTACGCCGCCGTGCCGGGCGAAGAGCTGGAGCCGCAAGGCATCGCGGTGAAGATCGCCGGGCGCATGATGCTCAAGCGCGTGATGGGCAAGGCCTGTTTCGCCACGGTGCAGGACGGCTCCTTCGGCCCCACGCACGGCCGCATACAGCTGTACGTGACGCAGGACGCCGTGGGCGCCGAGCTGCTGGCCGCCTTCAAGCACTGGGACCTGGGCGACATCCTGGGCGCCGAGGGCACCCTGTTCCGCACCAAGACCGGCGAGTTGTCGGTCAAGGTCAGCGCCCTGCGCCTGCTGGTGAAGAACCTGCGCCCGCTGCCGGACAAGTTCCACGGCATGACCGACCAGGAGCAGAAGTACCGCCAGCGTTATGTGGACCTGATCACCGACGACACCGCCCGCTCGCGTTTCGTGGCGCGCAGCAAGGCGGTGAGCTCCATACGCAACTTCATGGTCGAGCATGGTTTCCTGGAAGTGGAAACACCCATGCTGCACCCCATCCCGGGCGGCGCCAACGCACGCCCGTTTGTCACCCACCACAACGCGCTGGACCAGGCCATGTTCCTGCGCATCGCGCCCGAGCTGTACCTGAAGCGCCTGCTGGTGGGCGGCTTCGAGCGCGTGTTCGAGATCAACCGCAACTTCCGCAACGAGGGGATCAGCGTACGCCACAACCCCGAGTTCACGATGATGGAGTTCTACGCGGCCTACTGGAACCACCGCGACCTGATGGACTTCACCGAGCAGGTGCTGCGCCACGCCGCGCGCCAGGCCACCGGTTCCGCCGTGGTCAGCTACGGCGGCCGCGAGGTGGACCTGGAGCGGCCCTTCGCGCGCCTGACGGTGCGCGACTCGCTGGTGGCCCACGCCGGCCTCACGGCCGCCGAGGCCGGCGATGCGCAGGTGCTGCGCCACAAGCTGCTGGCCCTGGGCGAGGAAGCCCCGGCGCACTGGACGCTGGCCGAGCTGCAGTTCGGCCTGTTCGAGGCGGCGGTGGAAGACCAGCTGTGGCAGCCCACCTACATCGTGGACTACCCGGTGGAGGTGAGCCCGCTGGCGCGCGCCGCCGACGCCGACCCCACGGTGACCGAACGCTTCGAGCTGTTCATGACCGGCCGCGAGATCGCCAACGGCTTCTCGGAGCTCAACGACGCCGAGGACCAGGCGGCCCGTTTTGCGGCCCAGGTGGCCAACAAGGACGCCGGCGACGACGAGGCCATGCACTACGACGCCGACTTCATACGCGCGCTGGAGTTCGGCATGCCGCCGGCCGGTGGCTGCGGCATAGGCATAGACCGCCTGGTGATGCTGCTGACCGACAGCCCCAGCATCCGCGACGTGATCCTGTTCCCGGCCCTGCGCCGGGAAGCGCTGTAACGCCGGCGCCGCAAGGCAAAAGGCCGAACCCGAGGGTTCGGCCTTTTGTGCGCTTGCGCTCTTGCGCTGCTGACCGGCCGCGGCCGGTACTTCAGGCGTCCTGACGGCGCCCGCGGCGCACCACCACGCCCACGGTGGTCAGGCCCAGCAGCATCAGCACCACGGTGCCCGCTTCCGGCACCACGGTGACGAAGACACCGCCGTAGGATTCGATCATGGCCTGGTAGGGCGACACGCTGGTCCACCAGGAGATGTCGCCGTAGACGCTGTTGCTGGTGGTGCCGCCGCCCAGCAGGCCGGCCACCACCCACTCGTTGCCCCATTGCACCAGCAGCGGGCCGCCGCTGTCGCCGCCGGCCGTGGTGGCTTCGGTGGCGGTGGCGGCCGAGTTGCTGCCCAGCCAGCCCAGCGTGTTGCTGGTGCCGGTGGGGTTGTCGAAGTCGGTCGAGAAGATGTTGGCCGAGCCGCTGACGTAGGTGCCGTTGGCGCGCGGCGCCTGGCCGTAGTAGTCCAGCACGTTGGTGCCGCCCAGACGGATGCCTGCGTAGGCCGCGGCACCGCCGCTGCCGGTGCCGCCGCTGCCCACGCCGCGCGCGCCGTAACCCAGCGTGGCCACGTCCATGCCCACCAGCTCGGTGGTCTCGGCCGTCAGCAGCAGCGGCAGGGCGACGCTGCCGGGCACCGCGGTGCCCAGCGTGAGGATGGCCACGTCACCGCCGTTCAGGTACGGCGAGTTGGCGTTGCCGCCGGCCGGGAACAGCACCGAGGTGATGCTGGACTGAAAGTCAGGCGCACCGAAGTTGGTGCCGAAACGGGCGAACTCGCCCACGCGCGGGTCGCAGTGGCGCGCAGACAGCACGGTGGTCGGCGACACCAGCACGCCGGTGCAGTACTGCCCGCCCGACCAGCCCAGGCCGACCACGGCAGCAAAGGCCGGGTGCGAGGCGGCGAACGCGGCAGAACCGGCCAGGCCCACGTCGTTGCGGATGACGATGCGGGCGAACTCGCCCTCTATGGTCTGGCCCGAGGCGACAGCCTTGTCGTAGTCCAGGGTGGAGGCGGCGGCAGAAGCCGAACCGAGCGCGAAGATCGCCGCCATCGACGACGACAAGAACAGCTTTTTCATGGCACAGCAGTCAAAGTGGAAGGAAGCGGCCCAGGCGCCGCGGGCCGACTGTGCCATCCATGGAGCCGCATGGACCGGCTTTTGGCGTGTATTGAGCGCCTGTCCCCCTGAGCCAGGGGGGGTATAGCAGCGTCGCCGCCCGCCGTCAGCGGTGCGTGAACGCCGGCTTGCGCTTTTCCAGGAACGCCGCCATGCCTTCCTTCTGGTCGGCGGTGGCAAACAGCGAGTGGAAGATGCGCCGTTCGAACTGCACGCCCTCGGCCAGCGTGCCTTCGAAGGCGCGGTTCACGCATTCCTTGGCCAGCTCCACCACCGGGGCGCTCAGGCCGTTGATCAGCTCGGCGGCGGCCAGGGCTTCTTCCAGCAGCTTGTCGGCCGGCACGATGCGCGACACCAGGCCGGCACGTTCGGCTTCGGCGGCGTCCATCATGCGGCCGGTCAGCACCAGGTCCATGGCCTTGGCCTTGCCCACCGCGCGCGGCAGGCGTTGCGTGCCGCCGGCCCCGGGGATGACGCCCAGCTTGATCTCCGGCTGGCCGAACTTCGCGTTGTCGGCGGCAATGATGAAGTCGCACATCATCGCCAGTTCGCAGCCGCCGCCCAGCGCAAAACCGCCCACCGCGGCGATCACCGGCTTGCGAATGTGACGCAGCGTCTCCCAGTTGCGGGTGATGAAGTTCTCGCGCACCGCATCGGCATAGGTCTTGGTGGACATCAGGCCGATGTCGGCGCCGGCGGCAAAGGCCCGTTCGCTGCCGGTGATGACCATGCAGCCCACGCAGTCGTCGTTGTCGAAGCCCAGCAAGGCCTCGCCCAGCTGGTCCATCAACTCGTCGTTCAGCGCGTTGAGCTGCTTGGGCCGGTTCAGCGTGATCAGCGCGGTGCGGCGTTCACCTTCGCCGCGCAGCTCGGTCAGGATCAGGGCTTCGTTCATGGTCGTCTCTCACGTTGGTCCGGCGTGGCCTGGCGGCCTGAGCCGCTCTTGGGGGCCTGCCGGTGTTTTCGCTGCGCCGCAGCATCGGCGTGCGTCTCACTATAAGGGGCCATTCATGGGACTTTTGCGCATGCACGGGCCGGGTCGCGGGATTAAGCTGCGCGCCACTTGCCAAGCCTGCCAACTTCGCAAAGGGAGGTCCGGCTCAGCCGGACGCGGCGATGCCTACCATCTACCGCAAGTCGGCCAAGGGGCTGCACGAGATAGAGACCCGTGCCCACCGCCTGGTGCCGCGGCTGCGCAGTGCGCTGATCCTGGTGGACGGCAAGCGCAGCGACGACGAGTTGCGCTCCATGCTGCTGCAGCAGCCCGACGAAACACTGGCCACACTGCTGGGCCAGGGCTTCATCGAGCTGGTGGCGGTGACCGCACCGCCGCGCGAGGCGCCACGGCCGGCGGCCCCGCAAGCGCCACCCGCGCCGGCCAAGGCCGCCGGGGCCGAGTTCGAAGCCCAGCGCCGCAACGCGGTGCGCGAGCTCAACGAACTGCTGGGCCCGGTGGCCGAAACGCTGGCGCTGCGCATAGAAAAGACCAAGACCGCCGAAGAGCTGCGCGTGCAGCTGGGCTCGGCGCAGCAGGCCATCGTCAACATGCGCGGCGCGGCCGCGGCCCAGGCCTTCGCGGCGCGCTTCGCCAGCGTGTAGGCCGCCCCCGGCGCCGCGCCAGGCGGGGTGTTGCTCAGCGCTTGGACCAGCGCCCGGATCAGCGCCCGGGTGAGGCCTGCTCCGGCAGGCGCTCCAGCATCAGGTCGACGTGGTTCTCGGCATCCTGCCGTATCAGGATGCGCACCGGCAGGTACTGCAGCGTGGGCGCCACCCACATCTCGGCCACCAGGTCGCCGCCCCGCCCGGCTTCGCGCCGTGGCCGCACGTGCACGGTGTCCACCTGCTGGCCGGTGGGCATCCACAGCGGTTCGCGGCCCACCACGTCGTAGTGCCAGGTCTCCACGCGACGCGGCAGCGCCAGCGCAAACTCCACCGTGCGCCCCGGCTCCAGCCACTGCGGGTGCGTGGTGAACAGCCAGGTCATCTGCACAAACTGGCTGGCGCTGTCCTGCACGCCGGGCGGGCGCGGCAGCTGCGTGCCGTTGGGCAGGCGCACCGCGTCCGGGTCCAGGTGGATGCTCAGGCGCCGCGGCGCGCGCAACGCGATGCGGGTTTCTTCGTCGTAGCGGCGCGGCGACAGGCCTTCGGGCGTGACCTCGCCTTCGCTGACGATGCGGCGGCTGACCAGCGGCGCAAACGAAGGCCCCACCGACACCTGCAAGTGCACCTGGTAGCGCCGGCCGTCGCGCAGCCACTCCACCTGCGCCTGGCCTTCCACCGGCCCCAGGTACCAGCCGGTGAGGCGGTAGCTCAGGCGGGTGGAAGGCGGCCACTCGAAGGCCGGCGCTGACGGCGCGGAGGCCGCCCTCTCCGGCTCTGCAGCCGGGGCGGGCGGCTCTTCGGCCGGTGCCGGCTGCAGCGTTTCCAGCGACTCCAGCGGTGCCAAGGCCTGCAAGTCCGGCAGGGCAGGCAAGGCAGACACTTGGGCCGCCGCGGGCAAGGCCTGCGCTGCCGAGGCCGCCGGTGACGGGCCGGCGGCGGCCGGTGACGAAGCCAGCCGCCGCAGCGTCGGCTGCGCCGGCCGGGGCGGCGCAGCCGGCGGCGCGGCAGGTTGCAGCTCGCGCACAAAGGCCACTTCGATGCGGCGGGGCAGGTTGTGCGCGGCAGCGCCTTCGCCCAGGCGCTGCGGCCACCAGCCGTCGGTCAGCCACAGGTGCGCCAGCGTGACGGCTGCCACCAGCAGCAGCAAGGCCGCGCGCCGGGCCGTGGTCGGCCGGCCTGCGGTCGGCAGCGGCAACGCGGATGCCGTGCCCACCGCCGGCCTCGGCTACTTCTTCTGCGCCGCCGCGGCGAGCAGCTGTTCCACTTCCTGCAGCGGGATGGCGCCGGGTTTGCGCGTGCCGTCGGGGAAGAACACGGTGGGCGTGCCGGTGATCATGTGGCTGCGTGCAAACGCCCGGTTGCGCTCCACGGCCTGGGCGTCGCAGTCGGCCGGCGCGGTCTGGGGCAGCGCGCCGTTGAGCATCCAGCCGCGCCAGGCCGAGCCGGCGTCGGCGGCGCACCAGATGTCGCGCGACTTGGTCTCGGAATCCGGGCCCAGGATGGGGATCAGGAAGGTGTAGATGGTGACGTCCTGGATGCGCGCGATGTCGCGCTCGAAGCGCTTGCAGTAGCCGCAGTTCGGGTCGGCAAACACCACCATCTGCCGCGTGCCGGCCCCCTGGCGGAACACCAGCGCGTCGTCCAGCGGCAGCTTGTCCCACGGCACGGCCAGGGCCTGGGCCAGCGCCGCGTCGGTGAGGTCGGTGCGGGTGCTGGTCTCCACCAGCATGCCGCTGACGAAGATGTGCTCGCCGGCCTCGTCGGCGTACAGGATCTCGCTGCCGCCGAAACGCACCTGCCACCAGCCCGGCACCGGGCTGCGCTGCACCTCGTCTATGGGCGGCAGCATGGGGATGCGCTCGGCCAGCCGCTGGGCCACGGCGTTGGCAGCGGGGTCGTCGCCGACGGGGGCGGCGGCAGCCGGGGCGGCAGCGCGGCTGGGCGGCAAACCCCCGGCGCCGGCGTTGCGCCAGTGGGTCCAGCCCAGTGCGGCGGCGGCCCCTAGGGCCAGCAGCAACACGGCAAACAACAGGGCACGGTGGGGAGACAGGGTCATGGTCATCCTGCGGCGTCGCCGGCAGCGCGGCCGGCCAGCCATCGTTTCAAGGGCGTCAGCTGGTCCACCAGCGTGAGGCCGCGGTTGCGCAGCGTGCGCACCCAGGGGGTGGGGTGGGCAAACAGGTGCAGCAGGCCGTCGGTGAGCCGGCCCATGGCGGCCACCGGGGCGGCGCGTTCACGCGCGTAGCGCTGCAGCAGGCGCACATCGCCCAGCGGGCGCCAGGCCTCGCGCTGGGCGATGACGCGCGCCAGTGCCTGCACATCGGCCAGGCCCAGGTTCAGGCCCTGGCCGGCCAGCGGGTGCACCAGGTGCGCGGCGTCACCCACCAGCACCCAGCCCGGCCCGCACAACGGTTCGGCCTGCGCCAGCGCCAGCGGCCATTGCGCGCGCACGCTGGCCAGGCGCAGCGTGCCGGCTACCCCGCCGGTGGCGGCCATCAGCTCGGCTTCGAAGGCGGCGTCCGGCAAGGCCATCAACTCGTCGGCCCGCGCGTCGGGCACCGACCAGACCAGGCCCAGGCCGTGGCCCGGCCGCCCGTCCGGCGCCGGCCGGTCCAAGGGCAGCAAGGCCAGCACGTCGGGGCTGCGAAACCACTGGTGCGCCAGGCCGGCGTGCGGGCGGTCGGTGTGCAGCCGCGCCGCCAGGCCACGCTGGCCGTAGAGCTGGCGCGGCATCTGCACGCCCAGGCGTTCGCGGCTGGCGGAGTCGCGGCCTTCGGCCAGCACTTGAAGTGCGGCCGGCGGCGGCTCGGCGCCCGGCGGCAGCAGGGCCACGTGGGGCGCAAACCGGGTGGCGGCGTGCAAGGCCCGCTCCAGCTCGGCCGCGTCCACGATCCAGGCCAGCTCGCCCAGGCCCTGCGACCAGGCGGAAAACGCCAGCGCCGCGCCGGGCACGTCGCCTTCTATGCGCATCTCGTGTACCGCGGTGCGGGCGTCCTGCGGCAGCGCGTCCCAGATCTTGAGCTGGCGCAGCAGCGCCACCGAGCCGGCGTTCAGCGCATAGGCGCGCACGTCGTCGCCGCCCGGGGGCTGCGCCGGCCCCAGCAGGCCCACCGACCAGCCCTGGCGCGACAAGGCCAGCGCCGCGGCCAGGCCCACGGCCCCGGTGCCCCGCACCAGCACGTCCAGCGAAGCAGGCGGCGTCCCCATGGCGGTCATTGTAGGCAGCGGGGCACGGCACAATCGTGCGCTTCCCCAGACCACCGTAAGCCCTGCCCGTGAGCGACATCGCCTGCACGCTGGACGCCTTGTTCGTCCACCCCGTCAAGTCCTGCGGCGGGCTGTCGCCCGGCAGCGCACTGCTGGGCCCCACCGGCCTGGACCTGGACCGTGACTGGATGGTCGTGGACGACTCCGGCGAGATGCTGACCCAGCGTGAGCTGCCGCGCATGGCGCTGGTGCAGCCCACGCTCAAGGGCGGCAGCGTGGTGCTGCGTGCCCCCGGCATGCTGGCGCTGCACCTGAGCGTGGATTCGGTGGAAGCCGCCACCCGCGCCCGCGTGTGGGGCGACGTGGTGCGTGCCTACGACATGGGCGACCTGGCGGCGCAGTGGTTCACCGACTTCCTGGGCCGCCCGGCGCGCCTGGTGCGCTTCGACCCGGAAGAACGGCGCTACGCCAGCACGCAGTGGACCGGCGAGGTGCAGGCCGAGACCAACTTCGCCGACGGCTTCCCGCTGCTGGTGGCCGGCACCGAGTCGCTGGGCGACTTCAACCGCCGGCTGCGCGAACAAGGCCAGGAGGCGGTGACCATGCATCGCTTCCGGCCCAACCTGGTGCTGGGCGGCCTGCCTCCCTGGGACGAAGACCACCTGGGCGAGATAGAGATCAGCACCGACGACGGGCCGGTGCGGCTGCGCCTGGTCAAGCCCTGCGTGCGCTGCAGCATCCCGGACGTGGACCCGGTCACCGCCGCCACCGACCACCGCGTGGGCGACCTGCTGGCCAGCTTTCGCGCCGACGCGCGCATGAACGGCGGGCTGACCTTCGGCATGAACGCCATCGTGCTGGAAGGCTTCGGCCGCACGCTGCGCGTGGGCCAGCAGGCGCGGGCCGGCTACAGCTTCGACTGAAGCGGCCTCAGCCGGCCACCGCCGCCCTGTCAAACGGCCCGTCAGGCCTTGGGCCGGTTGGCCGGCAAGGGGATGAACTCGGTCTCGCCGGGCACCGCCGGGAAGCGCTGGGCCGCCCAGTCGTCGCCGGCCTGCAGCAGCCGCTCCTTGCGGCTGGAGACAAAGTTCCACCACAGGTGGCGCCGGCCCAGCGGCGCGCCGCCTATGAGCGCCACGCGGGCGTCGGACGTGCCCGCCAGCAGCGGCTCCTCGCCGGGATGCAGCACCACCATCTGCTGCGGCGGCAGCGGCTCGCCGTCCAGCGTGGCCTCGCCTTCCACCAGGTACAGCGCACGCTCCTCGGCCGGCGGCAGCGGAAGGGCGTCGCCAGCGGCCAGCGCGATGTCCAGGTACAGCGCCGGCGAACGCACCTGCACCGGGCTGACGGCGCCGAAGGCTTCGCCCACCAGCAGGCGCACCTGTGCGCCGCCCACCTCCAGCGCCGGGATGTCGGCCGCGGCCACGTGCTGGAACGCCGGTGCCATCTCTTCGTCGGCCTCGGGCAGCGCCGCCCACAGCTGCAGGCCGTGGCTGCGCCGGGCGCGGTCGCGCAGGTCGTCGGGCGTGCGCTCGCTGTGCACGATGCCGCGGCCGGCGGTCATCCAGTTCACGGCACCGGGCTCTATGCGCTGCACCACGCCGGTGGAGTCGCGGTGCAGCATGGCGCCTTCGAACAGGTAGGTCACGGTGGCCAGGCCGATGTGCGGGTGCGGACGCACATCGTGGTTCTCGCCCGGCGCGGCCTCTATGGGCCCGAAGTGGTCGAAAAACAGGAACGGCCCCACCGCCTGGCGCTGGGCTGCCGGCAGCAGGCGGCGCACGACAAAGCCGCCGCCGAGGTCGCGCTGGTGCGGCGAAAGGGTTGGGCGGTCGGCAGGCATGGTCGGTGGCTCCTGGGCGTGATCCTGGGGTGGTTCCGGGCGGGTGCCGGGGTGGAAGGGCCAGTGTAGGAAAATTGGCGGCTGGGCACGCCCGCCGTGCCTGCTCCCTTTGACCTGAAAGCCCTTCATGAGCCTCAAGTGCGGCATCGTCGGCCTGCCCAATGTCGGCAAGTCCACCCTCTTCAACGCGCTGACCAAGGCCGGCATCGCCGCCGAAAACTACCCGTTCTGCACCATAGAGCCCAACGTGGGCATCGTGGAGCTGCCCGACCCACGCCTGGCCAGGCTGGCCGAGATCATCCAGCCGCAGCGCGTGGTGCCGGCCATCGTGGAGTTCGTGGACATCGCCGGCCTGGTGGCCGGGGCCAGCAAGGGCGAGGGCCTGGGCAACCAGTTCCTCAGCCACATCCGCGAAACCGACGCCATCGTGGGCGTGGTGCGCTGCTTCGACGACCCGGACGTGATCCACGTGGCCGGCAAGGTGGACCCCATCGCCGACATCGAGGTCATACAGACCGAGCTGTGCCTGGCCGACCTGGGCACCGTGGAAAAGAGCCTGCTGCGCTACAGCAAGCAGGCGCGCGCCGGCGGCGACAAGGAAGCCGCCCGCCTGGTGGATGTGCTGAAGAAGTGCGAAGCCGCGCTGAACGAGGCGCGCCCGGTGCGCTCCATAGACTTCAGCAAGGAAGAGCTGGTGGTGCTCAAGCCGCTGTGCCTGATCACCGCCAAGCCGGCCATGTTCGTGGGCAACGTGGCCGAGGACGGCTTCGAGAACAACCCCTACCTGGACCGCCTGCGCGAGTACGCCCAGGCCCAGAACGCACCGGTGGTGGCCATCTGCGCCAAGACCGAGGCGGAGCTGGCCGACATGGCCGACGAGGACAAGGCCTTGTTCCTGGCCGAGATGGGCCAGGACGAGCCGGGCCTGGACCGCCTGATACGCGCCGCCTTCAGCCTGCTGGGGTTGCAGACCTACTTCACCGCCGGCGTCAAGGAAGTGCGCGCCTGGACCATACGCACCGGCGACACCGCGCCGCAGGCCGCCGGCGTGATCCACACCGACTTCGAGCGCGGCTTCATACGCGCGCAGACCATCGCTTACGACGATTACATCGCGCACGGCGGTGAACAAGGCGCCAAGGACGCCGGCCGCATGCGCGCCGAAGGCAAGGATTACGTGGTGCGCGACGGCGATGTCATGAATTTCCTGTTCAACGTGTAGGCCCTTGGCGCGTTGACAACGCCCCGGCGGCGGGCCGCTACAGTGGCCGCCATGCCCTTGCCCCCTGGTCCGAACCCGCCGCCCGCATCCAGATTGAACCTGCCCCTGGTGCTGGGCGTGGCCGGCGGCTATGCGCTGGTCGGCTGGATCGCGCTGATGCTGGCCGGCCCGCCGGGCTACGCCTCGCCGCTGTACCCGCCGGCCGGCATCGCGCTGGCGGCGGCGCTGAGCTTCGGCCGCGCCGCGCTGCCCGGCGTGTGGCTGGGGGCCTTTGCCGTCAACGCCGGCCTGGGCGCGCTGCGCGGGCTGGAGGGCGTGGCGCTGGTGCTGCTGCCGCTGCTGATAGGCGTGGGCGCCATGCTGCAGGCGGCGCTGGGCGCCGCGCTGATACGCCGTTTCATAGGCCAGCCGGTGGTGCTGAACGCGCCGCGCGACATCCTGATGGCCGGCGTGCTGGGCGCCGGCGTGGCCTGCGCCGTCAGCCCCACCGTGGCCACCGTGGCCTTGCTGGCCACCGGGGCGCTGCACACCACCGCGGTGTCGGCCTCCAACTGGCTGACCTGGTGGGTGGGCGACACGCTGGGCGTGCTGATAGGCGCGCCGCTGGCGCTGACGCTGATCGGCCGCCCGCGCGAAGACTGGCGGCCGCGCCGGCGCACGCTGGGTGTGCCGCTGCTGCTGGCCCTGGGCCTGCTGGCGGCGGCCATGGTGGAGCTGGGCCGCCTGGAGCGCCAGCGCGCCGACACCGGCTTTGAGCACCAGGCCGACCGCCTGGCCACCGAGGCCCGCGACCGCCTGCAAACCCCGCTGCACGCGCTGCAGGCACTGCACGGCGCGGCCCTGGCGCGCGGCGGCACGCTGGACGCCGCCGCGCTGCGCCTGGCGGCCGGTTCCTGGCTGGCTGCGCCCTCGCACCTGCAGGCTGCGGGCTACAGCGTGCGCGTGCCGCTGGCGGCCCTGCCCGGCTTCGAGGCCCAGGCGCGCGACGTCGATGGCGACGCGGCCTACCGCGTCTTCGACCGCGACGACGGCAGCGCGCGCCGCACCGACGGCGAGGTGGTGGCCATACGCCATATAGAGCCGGCGGCAGGCAACCGCAGCGCGCTGGGTGTCAACGTGCTGTCCATCCCCGAAGCGCGCGCCGCGGTGCTGGCGGCGCGCGACAGCGGCGGCCCGGCCGCCAGCGCCGGATTCCGTCTCACGCAGTCCGACGAAGACCAGACCGGCATCGTGCTGTACCGACCGCTGTACCGGCCCGGCTTCGACGCCGCCGGCGGCGACCTGGCGGCCCGGCGCGCGCAGTTCAGCGGCGTGGTCTTCGTCACGCTGCGCATAGAGCAGGCCTGGGCCAACCTGGCCGCCGGCAGCACCAGTTCGCTGCTGTGGTGTGTGGTGGACCTGGACGGCCAGGCGCCGCGTGCACGCCTGGCCGGCGCGCCCGGCTGCGAGCAGGACCCGGCCTTCATCGACAAGCGCCTGCTGCACACCGAGCGCGCGCTGGAGCTGGCCGGGCGGCAGGTGGTGCTGCGCATCACCGCCGAACCGGCCCACCTCTCCGGCGAGGTGCGGGAAACCGCCTGGCTGCTGTCGCTGGCCGGCCTGTCGGCCGCCGCCATGCTGGGGGCCTTGCTGCTGACGGTCACCGGCGCGACGCGGCGCACGGAAATGGCCGTGCTGGCCGGCACCGCCGAGCTGCGGCGCGAGATGACCGAGCGCGAGCAGATCCAGGCCGCGCTGGCCGACAGCGAGGCACGCCTGCGCAGCATCGTGGACCATGCCCCGCTGGGCGTGGCCTTCCTGGACCCGGCCGGCCACGTGCTGCAGGCCAACCGGGCCATCACCGCCATGCTGGGCCTGGCGCCCGGCGCGCTGGCGGGGCAGCAGGTGACGTCCATCGTGCACGAGGACGACCGCGGCGCCATGATAGGCGCGCACCGCGACCTGCTGGCCGGCCGCCTGCCCTTCTACCGCCAGGAACTGCGCCTGCGCCGCGGCGACGGCAGCTGGCTGTGGGGCCGCGTCTCGGCCAACGCGCTGCGCGGCAGCGACCAGCGGGTGGCCCACCTGGTGGCGGTGGTGGAAGACATCAGCGAGCACCTGCAGCTGCAGGCCTCGGAGCGCGCGCTGCAGGAGGCCGAGGCCGCCAACCGCGCCAAGAGCGAGTTCGTCTCGCGCATGAGCCACGAACTGCGCACCCCGCTGAACGCGATGATCGGCTTTGCGCAGCTGCTGGAGCTGGACCACAACCCGGCCCTGGTGGCCCACCAGCGCGAATGGACGCAGCAGATGCAGCGCGCCGGCTGGCACCTGCTGGAGCTGATCAACGACACGCTGGACCTGGCGCGCATCGAGTCAGGCGCGGTGCGCCTGAAGGCGCAGCCGGTGGACCTGGTGCCGCTGGCCGCGGCCTGCGAGTCGCTGGTGGCCGCCACCGCGGCGCAGCGCCGCGTAGGCCTTCAGCTGCGGCTGGCCCCCGACGCGCGCTTTGTGGCCGCCGACCCCACGCGGCTCAAGCAGGTGCTGACCAACCTGCTGAGCAACGCCGTCAAGTACAACCGCGAAGGCGGCAGCGTGGTCGTCACCAGCCGCCGGCCCTGCGAAGACCGCGTCGAGCTGTCGGTCAGCGACAGCGGCCTGGGCATGACACCGGAGCAGATGTCGGCGCTGTTCACGCCCTACAACCGCCTGGGCCGCGAACAAAGCGGCATAGAAGGCACCGGCATAGGCCTGGTCATCAGCCGCCGCCTGGCCGAGCTGATGGGCGGCGAGCTGGGCGTCAGCAGCGTGGCGGGCGAAGGCTCGGTGTTCACGCTGAGCCTGCCGGCCGCCGCCGGTGTGGCCGAAACCGCACCCGACGGCCTGGACGACGGTCTGCCGCCCTACCAGCGCCGGCTGGTGCACTACGTGGAAGACAACCCGACCAATGTGGAGGTGATGCGCGGCGTGCTGGCGCAGCGCCCGCAGATCGAGCTGCGCACCTCGGCGCTGGGGCTGGACGGGCTGGCGGCCATGCGCGCCGAGCGGCCCGACCTGGTGCTGCTGGACATGCACCTGCCCGACATCTCCGGCATCGAGCTGCTGCGCCACCTGAAGGACGACGAGCTGCTGGCCGGCATCCCGGTGGTGGTGGTCTCGGCCGACGCCACCTCGGCCCAGACCCAGCAGGCGCTGACCCTGGGCGCCGTGAAGTACGTGACCAAGCCACTGGACGTGGGCCGCTTCCTGCAGACCGTGGACGAAGTGCTGGAAGCCATGGACACCCGCTGGGGAGTGTGAGCAATCACTCTCAGTTCTGGTATTGCAGATAATGGATGGTCATGTTCGGTTTTCTCAATCAGCACTCGTTGGTCGAGAGTGCTAAGATTCCGGGAACTTGAACAAGCCGTCAGGAGTCGGAACCGGCATGAACGCTGCCACCACTGCCCTTTCGCTGCGCGACCCCTGGGCCCTGGTGCCCTCGCTGGGCAACCTGGACGCCTACATCTCCGCCGTGAACCGGCTGCCGATGCTGAGCCAGTCCGAGGAGGTGGAGCTGGGCCGCCGGCTGCGCGACCAGGGCGACCTGCAGGCCGCCGGTCAGCTGGTGCTGTCGCACCTGCGCCTGGTCGTCAGCGTCTCGCGCCAGTACCTGGGTTACGGCCTGCCCCAGGGCGACCTGATCCAGGAAGGCAACGTGGGCCTGATGAAGGCCGTCAAGCGCTTCAACCCCGAACAGGGCGTGCGCCTGGTGAGCTACGCGCTGCACTGGATCAAGGCCGAGATCCACGAGTACATCCTGAAGAACTGGCGCATGGTCAAGGTGGCCACCACCAAGGCCCAGCGCAAGCTGTTCTTCAACCTGCGCTCCATGAAGCAGGGCTTCAAGGGCGAAGCGACCGACGCCGACACCCACCGCAGCACGCTCACGCCGGCCGAGGTGGCCACCGTGGCGCGCGAACTCAACGTCAAGCCCGACGAAGTGGTGGAGATGGAAACGCGGCTGTCCGGCGGCGATGTCTCGCTGGAGCCGCAGGTGGACGACGGCGAAGAAAGCTACGCGCCCATCGCCTACCTGGCCGACGAGCGCAGCGAGCCCACCCGCGCGCTGCAGGCCCGCCACCGCGACTGGCTGGCCAGCGACGGCATCGTGCAGGCGCTGCAGGCGCTGGACGACCGCAGCCGCCGCATCGTGGAAGAGCGCTGGCTGAATGTCAACGACGACAGCTCCGGCGGCATGACGCTGCACGAGCTGGCCGCCGAGTACGGCGTCAGCGCCGAGCGCATTCGCCAGATCGAGGTGGCGGCGCTGAAGAAGATGCGCAAGGCGCTGGAAGCGGCCTGAAGCCTGCGGGCGTGCCGGCCGGGGCGCGCCGCCGGTTCTACGCGCCCTGCAGCAGCAGCTGCAAGTCGTGCTTCAGCGCCTCGGCCCCGCTGCCGTAGCGCGTGAACAGGCGCACCCGGCCCTGGGCGTCAAAGACGTAGGCACCCGCGGTGTGGTCCACCGTGTAGCTGTCTTCGGTCTTGCCCGGCACCTTGTTGAAGAAGACCTTGAACGAGCGCGCCAGCGCGCGGGTTTCGTCCAGCGTGCCGCGCAGCGCCACAAAGCCGGGGTCGAAGTTCTTCACGTAGGCCGAGAGGATCTCCGGCGTGTCGCGCTCCGGGTCCACGGTGACGAACACCGCCTGTATGCGCTGGCCGTCGGTGCCCAGCGCACGCTTGACCTCGGCGATCTCCATCATCGTGGTGGGGCAGACGTCCGGGCAGTGCACAAAGCCGAAGAACACCACCGTGACCAGGCCGTGGAAGTCGGCCAGCTGGCGCACACGGCCTTCGCTGTCGGGCAGGTTCAGCGTTTTCGCGTAGTCGGCCCCGGTGATGTCTATGGCCTTGAACGAGGCCTTGGGCGGCGACTTCTCGCAGGCGGCCAGGCCGAGCAGCGCCGCGGCCAGCGGCAGGGAGATCACAAGGAAACGCCGGGCCGCCCCAAGTTTCGTTGTCCCCCTCGGGGGGGGGGCGGGGCGAAGCACGGCCCTGGGGGCACTCAGTAAGCGGCGGGGAACAGCCATGGGCTCAGGTAGTGGTCCAGCAGCAGCGCCGCGAACAGCAGCGACAAGTGCCAGATGGAGTAGCGGAAGGTGGCGCGCGCCAGCGCGTCGCTGTACTGGCGCCACAGGCGCCAGGCGTACCAGACGAAGCCCGCGCCCAGCACCAGCGCCGACACCAGGTACAGCCAGCCGCTGAAGCCCAGCACAAAGGGCAGCAGCGTGGCCGCCAGCAGCACGATGGTGTACAGCAGCACCTGCAGCTGCGTGAACTCGCGGCCGTGCGTCACCGGCAGCATGGGCAGGCCGGCGCGGCGGTAGTCCTCGGCGCGGTACAGCGCCAGCGCCCAGAAGTGCGGCGGTGTCCAGAGAAAGATGATCAGCGCCAGGATCAGCGGCGCGGTGGTCACCTCGCCCGTCATCGCGGCCCAGCCCAGCACCGGCGGCATGGCGCCCGAGGCACCACCTATGACGATGTTCTGCGGCGTCAGCGGCTTGAGCACCACGGTGTAGATCACCGCGTAGCCCACAAAGGTGGCCAGCGTCAGCCACATGGTCAGCGGGTTCACCCACGCCCACAGCACGGCGCAGCCCACGGCGCACAGCAGCGTGGAAAACAGCAGCGTCTGCCGGTTGCTCAGCTCGCCCTTGGCCGTGGGGCGCCAGGCGGTGCGCGCCATGCGGCGGTCTATGTGCTGCTCGACCAGGCAGTTGAAGGCCGCGGCCGCGGCTGCCACCAGCCAGATGCCCGCCACGCCGGCCACCAGCGGCTGCCAGGCCGGCCAGCCGGGCTGGGCCAGCAGCATGCCTATGAGGGCGCAGAACACGATGAGCTGCACCACACGCGGCTTGGTCAGCGCATAAAACTGCGCCCAGCGCGAGGTGCTGCGGCTGGCGGTGGCGAGCGGCGGCGCCACGGCTTGCGGTTCGGCGGCCATGATGGGGGAATTCTAGGCGGCGCCCCCGGCACGCAGGCCTTGCAGGGCCTCCCGCGCCGGCACGCCTGCCGCCCCGCCCTCGCGCGCCGCCCGGGCCGCGCGCGCCAGCAGCATCACCATCACCAGCACCATGGCGGCGGCACCGGCCGAATGCGCCAGGGCCGCGGCCAGCGGCCAGCCCAGCACCACGTTGGACAGCCCGCTGGCCACCTGCGCCAGTGTCAGCAGGCCCAGCGCCATGCCGAAGCGCCGCGCCGCCGCTGCAGGCTGGCGCCACAGCACCAGCGCCAGCCACAACGCGGCCACGCTCACCACCAGCGCGCCCACGCGGTGCACCAGGTGGATGCTGACCAGCGCCTCCACCGCCAGTTGGCTGCCGTCGGCCGCCAGGCCCAGGTGGCGCAAAGGCGCAAAGCCGCTCCAGTCGGTCTGCGGCCACCACTGGCCGTTGCACTGCGGAAAGCCGGCGCAGGCCAGCACCGCGTAGTTGGTGCTGACCCAGCCGCCCAGCGCGATCTGCAGGCCCAACAGCACCAGCACCGCCACCGCGCCACGCCGCAGCGCCGGCGGCAAGGTCACCGGCCGGCGGCGGAAGGCCTCGTGCTGCAGCACCAGCAGCGCCAGCAGCAGCAGGCCGCCCAAGAGGTGCAGCGTGACCACCGCCGGGTACAGCTTCAGCGTCACCGTGTACTTGCCGAACAGGCCTTGCACGATCACCCACAGCAGCGTGGCCGTGGGCCACCAGGGCGAAAACGGCAGCGTGTGGCGCCGTGCCCAGGCCGCCGCCGTCATGGCCAGGATCAGCGCGCCCACCGTCATGGCCAGGTAGCGGTGGATCATCTCTATCCAGGCCTTGGACCAGGTGACCGGCCCGGTGGGCAGCGCTGCTTCGGCGGCACGTATCTCGTCGCGCGCGCCGAAGGGGCTGATCTGGCCGTAACAGCCCGGCCAGTCCGGGCAGCCCAGGCCGGAATCGGTGAGCCGCGTGAAGGAGCCGAAGACGATGAGGTCGAAGGTCAGGAACAGCGTCAGCGCGGTCAGCGCCGCCAGGCGCGCACGCGTGTCGCGGCCGCGCTGGCGCAGCCACCACCAGCTCAGCGGCAGCAAGGCGATCAGCGCGGCCAAGCCCAGCAGCCCCAGCAGGGGCCCCAGGTTCACCAGCGGCACACTGTCTTGCATGAACGACGGACCCGGAACTCAGCGTCCCGCACGGTCCCAGGAAGACGAGGCGCGCAGCAGGCGGTCCAGGTCGCGCTTGACACGCTGCGGCTCGGCCTGGGCCGGTACGCGCATCATCCATTCGCCCAGCGGGTCCACGATGTACAGGTGCTGCTCCAGGGTGTGGCCGGGCTCCGGGCTCAGCCAAGCCGCCACCGCGGCAGCATCGGCCCGCAGCAGCGTGACGGCCGGCGGGGCCGTGAGCGCGGCCTGCAGCGGCGGCGCCAGCGCTGCGTCGTCGGTGATGAGCCAGACCTTGTCCAGGCGCTCGCGTTCGCGGCCCAGCATCTCGCGCAGCTGACGCTGCATGAACAGGCGCTGTTCGCAGGCTTGGTCGCAGGCGGCCGGGCCCACCGCCACCAGCAGCCACTGGCCGCGCAAGGCGGTGGGCGGCACCGCGCGGCCTTCCAGGTCTTGCAGGGCCAGGTCTGCCGGCAGCGACCGGGAGGGCTGTATCAGCGTGCCGTAGGCCGTGGCACCGCCCTCGGGCCGCAGCACGAAGTAGGTGAAGTACGAGGCGATGACCGGCGAGGCGCACACCAGCAGCACCATCAGCATGCGCCAGCGGCCGCGGTGGGTGCGGCTGCGCGCCTGTTCGCCCGACAGCGACGGGGCTTCGACGCTGTGCACGGTCAGCGACAGCGGCTCAGGCGGGGGGGAGCCGGCGGCGGCGTGGGCGGAGGACTTGGAACCAGACATACAAACCGACGACCAGCGCCGAGAGCGAGAACCACTGGAAGGCATAGCCGTAGTGCTTGTGCACACCGGCGGCCGGCACGGGCCAGTCGCGTTGCAGGCCGTCGGGTGGCACCGCGTCGGCCGTCATCACCACGGTCCAGGGCCGCAGCACCAGACCGGTTTCGCGCGCGAAGGCGTCCAGGTCGAGATTCTGCCGGATCAGCCCTGCGCCGGCGCCTTCGAACTCGTACAACCGGGACGGGGCGGGGGCGATGCGGCCCTGCACCTGCACCGGGCCCGGCGGCGGGGGCTCGGCGACGATGCGTGTGCGGTCCAGCTGGTCACGCGGCAGCCAGCCGCGCTGCACGACCACGGCGCTGCCGTCGTCCAGCAGCAGCGGCGTCAGCGCATAGAAGCCCGGCCGGCCGTGCATCTGCCGGTTTTCCAGGTACACCGTGCGCGCCGCGTCCCAGCGGCCCTGCAACTGCACGGCGCGGTGCCATTGCTGCGCGGCCGCGTCGGCGTCGGCCGGTAGCGAAGCGAAGTCCAGCGCAGGCAGCGCACGCTGGCGCTCCTGCGCCGTCTGCAAGGCGACTTTCTGCGCCGCGCGGTCCAGCTGCCACACACCCAGGCGCGCGGTGAGCGCGGCCCCCAGCACGGCGGCCAGCAACACCGCCCAGCGGCGCCACCCTGCGCTCATGCCAGCCGTGCCCCGGGCGGATAATCGGCGGCCATGAAAGTGTTGATGATCACGCTGCTGGTGGCCGTGCTCGCTGCGCTGGCCGGTGCCGGCGTGTTCATGCTGCGCAAGGACCGCGACGACGAGCAGCACCGCAGCAAGCGCATGGCCTGGGCCCTGGCGCTGCGCGTGGCACTGTCGGTGGCACTGTTCCTGCTGATCCTGTTGTCCTGGACCATGGGTTGGGTGCGCCCCTCAGGCCTGCCGACGGGCTGAAGTGGGCCCCCAAGCTCGCCGGCGCTCGCTACCCCCCGAGGGGGCCGTCCGCCAACGGCCCGGCGAAGCCGGTTCCGTGGCGGGAAGCTGGGTTTAGGCCTTGGCGCTTCACGCACCGAGGCTGGCAGTCAGAGCCAATAGACGAGGAAGTACAGGCCCAGCCACACCACGTCCACGAAGTGCCAGTACCAGGCCGCGCCTTCGAAGCCGAAGTGGCGCTGCGGCGTGAAGTGGCCCTTCATCAGGCGCAGTGTGATGAACAACAGCATCAGCATGCCCACGAACACGTGGAAGCCGTGGAAGCCGGTGAGCATGAAGAAGGTGCTGCCGAAGATGCCGCTGCTGAGCTTGAGGTTCAGGTCGCGGTAGGCGTGCACGTACTCGTAGCCCTGCACCACCAGGAAGATGGCGCCCAGGGCAACGGTGACCCACATCCAGAAGATGGTCTTGCTGCGCTGGCCGGCGATCAGCGCGTGGTGGGCGATGGTCAGAGTCACGCCCGAGGTCAGCAGCAGCGCGGTGTTGATGGTGGGCAGCGGCCAGGGGCCGATCACCGAGAACGGCTCCACGGTGCCTGCGGGCGAGGCGGTGATGCCGCCGCCGGCGCTGGGCCAGATGGCCTTGAAGTCGGGCCACAGCACCTGGTGGTCCAGGTTGCCCAGCATGGGCAGCGCATGCACGCGGGCCCAGTACAAGGCGCCGAAGAAGGCCGCGAAGAACATCACCTCGCTGAAGATGAACCAGCTCATGCTCCAGCGGAACGAGACGTCCACACGCTCGCTGTACAGGCCGCCTTGGCTTTCGGCAATGGCCTGGCGGAACCACTGGAACAGGATGGTCAGCCAGACCACCAGGCCGGCCAGCACCACCCAGGCCGCCCAGCCGGAGCCATTGACCCACTGCCCCGCGCCGAGGATGACCAGGAACAGGCCGAAGGCCATCAGCACCGGGTAGCGCGAAGGCTCCGGCACAAAGTAGTACGGGGTGCGTCCCACAGGGGTGGTGGCTGCCATGACGAGCTTCTCTCCTCGGATAACCAATTCAGGCGGCAACGCCGCTGCCGACGACCCAGCTCACCAGCAGCACCAGCGCCGCGACAAACAAGGCCGCGCCTATGACGCCGGCGATCACCACGTGCACCGGGTTGAGTTTCTGCACGTCCTCGGCGTAACCCGAAGAACGGCGTATGCCGAAAAACGACCAGGCCACCGCGCGCAGCGTGTGCAGCGGCGCCGCCTTGCGCTGGGTGACGTCGCGCATGTCGCTCACGACGCCGCTCCCGGGGCAGGGGCCTGCGAACGCAGGCCGCCGGCCGGCGCCGCCGGCACCCGGCCGCCCACCTCGAAGAAGGTGTAGCTCAGGGTGATGGTGGTCACGTCGCGCGGCAGCTTGGGGTCGATGATGAAGGCCACCGGCCATTCGCGCGCCTCGCCCGGCTCCAGCAGGTACTCGCTGAAGCAGAAGCACTCCAGCTTGTTGAAATGCGGGCTGGCCTGCTGCGGTGCGTAGCTGGGGATGGCCTGCGCCGCCATGCGGCGCGGCTGGATGTTGCGGAACTCGTACATCACCGTGGTCAGCTCGCCCGGGTGCACCTGCACCGAACGCTGCGCCGGCTTGAAGTCCCAGGGGCCGCGCACGTTGGCGTCGAACTCCACGGTGATCAGGCGCGAGGTGTCCACCTGCGTGTTGACCTTGCGCGTGCCGCCGAACCAGCCGTGGCTGGCGACGCGGATCTCGGCCACGCTGAGCACGTTGATGCCCAGGGCATCGCAGATGGCGCGGTACATGGGGATCAGCGCCCAGCCGAAGCCGAACATCACGACCACGACCACCAGCAGCCGCACCAGCAGCCGGCGGTTGTCCATGCTCAGCGAACGCGCCATGCCCGGGGCCGCTCTTTCAGAACCAGGCGATGCGGGCCACGAAGCCCAGGCCGAAGACCAGGGCCAGCGAGGCCAGGATCAGGCCCAGCCGCACGTTGGCGCGGCGCTGTTCAGGCGTGGTGCGGGCCATGGTTTCAGCCGATCACCTTGGTGGCGGTGCGGTCCAGCTTGGGCGGCGTCTCGAAGGTGTGGAAAGGCGCCGGCGAAGGCACTTCCCATTCCAGGCCCTCGGCCGCTTCCCAGGGCTTCTGCGGCGCCGGCTCACCCTTGCCGCGCATCATGGGCACGCACACGAACAGGAAGAAGTACACCTGCATCAGCCCGAAGCCCAACGCACCCAGCGACGCGATCGCGTTGAAGTCGGCGAACTGCATGGGGTAGTCGGCATAACGGCGCGGCATGCCGGCCAGGCCGAGGAAGTGCATGGGGAAGAAGGTGATGTTGAAGAAGATCAACGAACCCCAGAAGTGGATCTTGCCGCGCGTCTCGGAGTACATGACGCCGGTCCACTTGGGCCCCCAGTAGTACACGCCGGCGAACAGCGCGAACAGCGAGCCGGCCACCAGCACGTAGTGGAAGTGCGCCACCACGTAGTAGGTGTCCTGCAGCTGGATGTCTATGGGCGCCATGGCCAGGATCAGCCCGGTGAAGCCGCCCATGGTGAACACGAACAGGAAGCCCACGGCCCACAGCATGGGCGTCTCGAAGGTCATGGAGCCGCGCCACATGGTGGCGATCCAGTTGAAGATCTTCACGCCGGTGGGCACCGCGATCAGCATGGTCGCGTACATGAAGAACAACTGCCCCGTCACCGGCAAGCCGGTGGTGTACATGTGGTGCGCCCACACGATGAACGACAGGATGGCGATGGACGCCGTGGCGTACACCATGGATGTGTAGCCGAACAGGCGCTTGCGCGCGAAGGCCGGGATGATGGCGCTGACGATGCCGAACGCCGGCAGGATCATGATGTAGACCTCGGGGTGCCCGAAGAACCAGAAGATGTGCTGGTACATCACCGGGTCGCCGCCGCCGGCCGGGTTGAAGAACGCCGTGCCGAAGTGGCGGTCGGTCAGCGTCATCGTGATCGCGCCCGCGAGCACCGGCATCACCGCGATCAGCAGGTAGGCGGTGATCAGCCAGGTCCAGGCGAACAGCGGCATCTTCATCAGCGTCATGCCCGGCGCGCGCATGTTCAGGATGGTGACGATGATGTTGATCGAGCCCATGATGGAGCTGGCGCCCATGATGTGCATCGCGAAGATGCCGGCGTCCATGCTGGGGCCCATCTGCAGCGTCAGCGGCGCGTACAGCGTCCAGCCCGCGGCGGGTGCGCCGCCGGGCATGAAGAACGAACCCACCAGCATCAGCGCCGCCGGGATCAGCAGCCAGAAGCTCAGGTTGTTCATGCGCGCGAAGGCCATGTCGCTCGCGCCGATCTGCAGCGGGATCATCCAGTTCGCGAAGCCCACGAACGCCGGCATGATGGCGCCGAACACCATGATCAGGCCATGCATGGTGGTGAGCTGGTTGAACAGCTCCGGGTTGATGAACTGCAGCCCGGGCTGGAACAGCTCGGCGCGTATGCCCAGCGCCAGCACGCCGCCGATCATCAGCATCGCGAAGCTGAACAGCAGGTACATCGTGCCGATGTCCTTGTGGTTCGTCGCGAACAGCCAGCGCCGCCAGCCGTGCGGCGCGTGGTGGGCGTGGTCGTCGTGGCCGTGTGCCGGGTGGTCTAGCACTGCACTCATGGGAAATCCTTCGCTGACGGCTTGTCTGGCTTAACTCTGGAGGGTCACTGGCGCGCGGCCACGACTTCGGCGGGCTGCACCAGCTTGCCGGTCTGGTTGCTCCAGGCGTTCTTCGTGTAGGTCGCAACGGCGGCCAGCTCCACGTCGGAGAGCTGGCGCCAGGCCGGCATCGCGCCGTTGCCCGCGCCGTTGAGCAGGATGCGGATCTGCGCCGCCGGGTCGTTCAGCACGATGGCGCTGCCGTCCAGCGCCTTGATGGGGCCGGCGCCCTGGCCGCTGGCCTGGTGGCAGGCGGCGCAGTTGGCGGCGTACACACGTTCACCACGCGCGACCAGGTCGGCCAGCGTCCATTCCTTGGTCGGGTCGTCGGCGGCGGCCTGCATTTCCTTGACCTTCTCGCCCACCCAGGCGGCGTATTCCTCGGCCGTGACCACCTTCACGTGGATGGGCATGTAGGCGTGTTCCTTGCCGCACAGCTCAGCGCACTGGCCGTAGAAGTCGCCGGTCTTCTCGGCGCGGAACCAGGTGTCGCGCACGAAGCCGGGTATCGCGTCCTGCTTGACGCCCAGCGACGGCACCATCCAGGCGTGGATCACGTCGTTGGCGGTGGTCACGATGCGGATCTTGCGGTTGACCGGCACCACCATGGGGTTGTCCACCTTCAGCAGGTAGTCGTCGCCGGCCGGGCGGCCTTCGTCGGACATCACGCGGTGGGTGTAGTCCAGCGTGGACAGGAAGCTGATGCCCTCGCCTTCGCCGGTGAGGTAGTCGTAGCCCCACTTCCACTGGTAGCCGGTGGCCTTGATGGTGAGGTCGGCGTTGGTGGTGTCCTTCATCGCCACGACGGTGCGCGTGGCCATCGCGCCCATGATGATGACGATGATGAAGGGCACCACCGTCCAGGCGATCTCCACGCCCACGCTTTCGTGGAAGGTGGCCGGCTTGTGGCCCACCGACTTGCGGTGCTTCAGGATCGAATAGAACATGACCCCGAACACGCCGATGAAGATCACCAGGCAGACGATGAGCATGAACCAGTGCAGCCAGTGCTGCTGCTCGGCGATCTTGGTCACCGGCGGGTGCAGGTTGAGCTGACGCACCGCGGGGCCGCCGGGCAGGTCGCCCACCTGCGCCAGCGCGACAGCGGTCGCGCCCCAGGCGCCGGCGGCCAGCAACAGGCGCGAGCAGGCGCGGGTCAGGGAGTGGATCGTCTTCATCGTCATCGTCAGCGAAGGTTCGTGTCGGTGTCGGGAGCCGCCAGGCCGTCCGCGGGCAGCGGACGGCGAAGCGCCTGGCGCAGTTCACGTGCAAAGGCGGCGCGCAGTTCGGGCCGCAGGTGGCGGCCCACGCGCACGGTCTGGCCGCGGCCGCTGATCTGCACCAGCGAGCCCTGGCCGGCAGACGGCTCCACGGTCAGCCAGGGTGCCGCCAGGTCGGTGTGCTGCACGCGCGAGCCCCAGCGTTGTTCCACGCTCAGCGAGCGGCCGGCCAGCGTGATGATCTCGCGGTCGCCGGCATGGCGCGCAAACACCAGCAGCGCCACGCCCACGGCCAGCAACTCCAGGCCGGTGAAGACCAGCACCAGCGGAGCGCCCTGCAGCAGGAAAAAGAAACCCACGGCCAACGACACCGTGCACAGCAGCCCGTAGGCCGCACCCAGCTGGCGCGGCGAGATGGCGCAGTTGCGCCCCAGCAGCCATTGCAGCGCGCGGCGCGCACCGGCGCCACTGCCCAGCGTGACCTCGCGACCAAACAACCACGGCACCGCATGCGCGGCACCCGGTCGCATGGGCCAGGGACTGGGGGCAAAAGTGGCGGTCATCCGGATCGGTTCGAGGTCGCGGCAGTCGGTGGCGGCGCGGCGGTGACAACAGCACCGGTGCAGCAAGCGCCAAGACTTGTCCTGATGCTTGCCAGAGTACGGTACCCGGTGTCTGCACCAGCCGTTGAAAACGGCGGGGATTCTAGCGCAGGCATCTCAGTGCCGCCCGCACGTCCGAAGGCGCCGAGCGCCCCCGCGATGGGCAGCGAGCGTATGGGTGTGGGCGTGGGGCATCACTTCACGGCTCCGACCGCGGGGGGCTGCCGCCGCGGCCCGCACGCACCAGCGCGCGCATGTCGTCCAGGGGCACACGGGTTTGCGACGCGGCGCGCTCGCGCGGTGCGGCACGAAAGGCGTGGCCGTAGACCAGCTCGAACGCCAGCGCAATGCGCCCGTCGGGCATGGCCCGGGCCTGCAAGGCTTGCAGCAACTGCGCACGCCAGCGCGGCGTGCGCAGCCCGGCGTGGCGCGACGGGTCGGCATTGCCGCCCAGGCCGCGCAGCTCGGCCAGTGCCGACGCGGCGTCGGGCCAGGTCAGCGTCAGCGTCTCCTGGTCCATCACCGGGTCGGCAAAGCCGGCCTGCACCAGCATGTCGCCCAGGTCGTGCATGTCCACCAGCGGCGCCAGCGGCGAGCCCCAGCTCTGCTGCGTGTACACCGCTTGCAAAGCCTGCAGCGTGCCCGGCCCCAGCGTGGAAAACATCAGGAAGCCGTCCACCGCCACCGCCTGCTGCCAGCGCTGCAGCAGCGCCGGCGGGTCGTGCTCGAAGTGCAGGCCCATGTTGGACCACAGCAGCTCGCAGCCGGCCGGCGGCACGTCCTGGGCCGCCAGCTGCCGTGCGGGGCGGCGCTGCCCCAGCAGCGGCGCCAGCCAGGCCGGCCAGGCGAAACCGGTGCGCGGCACGGCGGCGCCGGTGGGCGCAGGCTCCACCGCAAAGAGCTGCGCCTGGGGGTAGGTGGCAGCCAGCGCGTCCAGGCCCCCGCCCAGCGCGGCGTCCCAGCACAGCACCCGCGACGGCGTGCGCCGCACCAGCGGCAGGCGTTCGGCCATGCGCCGCGCCGCTTCGGCATGCAGCCAGGGCGGCTGCGCGGCGCGCTGCAGGCGGCGGCGTATGTGCAGCAACGCCGTCGGGTCCAGCGGGCGGCGGGCACTGCGGTCGGGCATGGTGGGCTGGAGCGTGTTCCGGCGGGGCCGGGGCAGCCCGGAAGACAGTCAGTATATTGAGCCCGTGCTGACCGTCCCCACCACCTTCAGCCCCCTGCATGGCCTGCGCGCCGCGGCCCGCGGCCTGCGGCCCTGCGAGGTGTGCCAGGCCTGGGGCGGCGGCAGCTTGTGTGCCGATTGCCGCGCCCGTTTCGCCGCGCCACGTCTGCGCTGCGCACGTTGTGCGCTGGTGTTGGGCAGCGCCGCCGCGGCTTGCGGCGCCTGCCAGCAGCAGCCTCCGCCGTTTGCGCGCACCGTGTGCGCGGTGGATTACGCCTTCCCCTGGAGCGGCCTGGTGGCGGCGTTCAAGTTCCGCGCGCGGCCGGAGCTGGCCCGGCCGATGGCCGAGTTGATGGCCGAGTTGATGACCCAGTCACTGCCACAAGCTTCGCTGCACCACGCCCCGCTGCCGCAGTACGTGCTGCCGGTGCCGTTGTCGCCGGCACGCCTGGCCGAGCGGGGCTACGACCAGGCCTGGGAGCTGGCCCGCGCGCTGGCGCGCCGCCTGGGCCTGCCGGCCGAGAACCGCCTGCTGCAGCGCCTGGTGGACGGCGAGCGCCAGTCGGCACTGGGGCGTGCCCAGCGGCAGCAGCACCTGGCCGGCGCCTTCCTGGTGGACCCGCTGCAACGCGCGGCCCTGGCCGGCCGGCATGTGGCCCTGGTGGACGACGTCATGACCACCGGCGCCACGCTGCGCGAAGCGGCCCACACCTTGCTGCGCGCTGGCGCGGCGGAGGTGTCGGCCTGGGTGTTTGCGCGCACGCCGGCGCCGGCCGCCGAGCAGCCCGCCGCTGCACAACCGCAGGCCTGAGATGCTGCACATCGTCCTGGTGGCCCCCGAGATACCGCCCAACACCGGCAACGTGATTCGGCTGGCGGCCAACACCGGCTGCACGCTGCACCTGGTGGAGCCGCTGGGCTTTCAGATGGAGGACAAGCTGCTGCGCCGCGCGGGGCTGGATTACCACGAGACGGCGCAGGTGCAACGCCACGCCTCCTGGGACGCCCTGCTGCAAGCCCGGCAGCCCAACCCGGCGCGCCTGTTCGCCTTCACCACCCGCGGTACGCGGCGCTTGGACGAGGTGAGCTGGCAGGCGGGCGACTGGCTGGTGTTCGGCAGCGAAACCGCCGGCCTGCCGGCGGACCTGCGCCAGCGCTTTGCGCCGGCCCAGCAGCTGCGACTGCCCATGCGGCCGGGCCAGCGCAGCCTGAACCTGAGCAATGCGGTGGCGGTGGCGGTGTTCGAAGCCTGGCGCCAGCTGGGCTACGCAGGCAGCGCCTGAAGCTTCGTCTCAGCCCGCCGGGGCTTCCGGCTTGGCGCTGCGTGCCATCAGGCGCGCCACCGCGTCGCTGGGGGTCAGACGGCCGTCCAGCACTTCGACCACGGCTTCGGTAATGGGCATCTCCACCCCCAGCGACTGCGCACGCGCCAGCACCGCCGGCGCGCAGACCACGCCTTCGGCCACATGGCCCAGCGAACCCAGGGCATCGACCAGGGACTGCCCGGCCCCCAGGGCCAAACCCACGCGGCGGTTGCGCGACAGGCTGCCGGTGGCGGTGAGCACCAGGTCGCCCAGGCCCGACAAGCCCATGAAGGTTTCGGCCCGCGCACCCAGCGCCAGGCCCAGGCGGGTGATTTCCGCCAGCCCGCGCGTGACCAGCGCGGCGCGGGCGTTCATGCCGCCTTCGGGCAGCGCGTCGATGATGCCAGTGGCTATGGCCAGCACGTTCTTCACCGCGCCGCCCACTTCCACGCCCACGAGGTCGTCGGAGGTGTAGACGCGCAGCGCGTCGCTGTGGAAGGCCTCCACCGCCGCGGCGGTGAGCTCGGGGTCGGTGCTGGCCGCCACCAGCGCGGTGGGCTGGCTGCGCCCGACCTCCAGGGCAAAGCTGGGGCCGGAGAGCACGCCGCAGCCGCTGCGCGGCCGCAGCTCGCGCGCGATCTCGTGGCCCAGCGCGCCGCTGGCGGCGTCCAGGCCCTTGCTCAGCCACAGCACCGAGCGCCGGTCGGGCAAGGCCTGCAGCTGCTCGCGCAGCCCGGCCATGGGCGTGGCCAGCACGGTCAGCGCGTCGCGCCCGGCGCCGAAGGCCAGCGCCGCGGCGTGTTCGGCGGTCACGCGCACCGAGGGCGGCAGCGGCACCTCGGGCAGGTAGCGCTCGTTGCAGCGCGCCGCGGCGATCGCGGCGGCCTGCGCCGGGTCGCGCGCCCACAGCAGCACCTCGTGGCGCTGCGCCGCCGCCACCGCCATCGCGGTACCCCAGGCACCGGCCCCGAGCAGCGCGATCTTCATCGTGTCAAGCCGCCATGCACGGCTGCCGTGGAAGCGATCAGTTCGCCCCGGTGATGATGCGCTGCTCGCCGCCGTTGCCCTGCGCGGCCTTGGCCTGCTGGGCCTCGAACATGGCCTGGAAGTTGACTTCCGTCAGCAGGATGGGCGGGAAGCCGGCACGCGTGCACACGTCGGAGACGATGGCACGCAGGTAGGGGTAGATCATCTGCGGGCAGACGATGCTGATGATGCCCTGCTTCTGCTCGTCGGGCAGGTTGCGGATCTCGAAGATGCCGGCCTGCTTGGCCTCCACCAGGAACAGCACCTTGTCCTTGACCTTGGTGGTGACGGTGGCGGTGACAGTGACTTCATAGATGCCGTCGGTCACCTGTGCGGCGCCCATGCCCAGGTTGATGTCCACCTGGGGCTGCGACTGCTCCAGCAGGATCTGCGGCGAATTGGGCTGCTCCAGCGACAAGTCCTTCAGGTACATGCGCTGGATCTGGAACACGGGGGTCTCGTCGGCCATGGTGTGGTTTTCCGGTGGGATGTGGTGGGCCGGCACGCTGGCAGGCCCCGGGGCGGGCATTATCTGCCAGGGTCTGCGGCGGCCTCACCCGCAGCCGCGGGGTCGCTGGGCAGCGAGGCCAGCAGCGGCAGCAAGCCGCCGCGGCGGTCGAGTTCCATCAGGTCGTCGCAGCCGCCGACGTGGGTGTCGCCTATGAAGATCTGCGGCACGGTGCGGCGGCCCGTCAGCGCCCACATGCGGGCACGCTCCTCGGGTTCCAGGTCCACCCGCACCTCGGCAATGTGCTGCACGCCGCGCTGCTTCAGCAAGGCCTTGGCGCGCACGCAGTACGGGCAGACCAGCGTGGTGTACATGCGCACCGCGGCCATGGGCGGCGAAGCCATGCGGGCTCAGCCCTTGGCCGGCTTGCCGCCGGCCTTGGCGGGCTTGGGCTCGGCCTTGTCGGCCTTGTCGGCTTTGTCCGCCTTGTCGGCTTTGTCCGCCTTGGCCGGCTTGCCACCGGCTTCGCTGCCCTTTTCCACGGGCAGCCCGGCTTCGCGCCAGGCACGCAGGCCGCCGGCCACCGACACCGCCCGCTCGTAGCCGGCCTTGCGCAGCAGCCCCACGGCGCGGCCGGCGCGGGCGCCGGTGGGGCAGATCAGCACCACAGGCAGCGCCTTGTTGCTGGGCAGTTCCTTGCTGCCTTCGATCTGGCCGAAGGGCACGTGGCGCGCGCCGCCGGCGTGGCCGTCGGCGTATTCGGCGGGCTCGCTGACATCGACCAGCACGCCCTTTTCGCGGTTGATGAGGCGAACCGCCTCGTTCACGCCCACCGACGCGCCGCCGCCCCCGCCGGCCCGGGGCCACAGCAGCATGGTGCCGGAGACCAGGGCCATCAGGATCAGGATCCAGTTTTCGAGGATGAAGTCCACGCGGCGCGCGGCCCCGCCGCGGGGCCTGTGAAGTACACGGAACCGCGAATTATGAATTAACGCGCTGTGCGACGGCTGCAAGTCGTCGTCTGAGGGGCGCGCTGCGCTCCCCTTCGATCAGCGCGGCAAGCGTCCACGCTGTGACCGGCTCCCCTATGTGGGCGGCCAGCGCTGCCGCTACTGCTGGGCTCAGGCGGCCGCGCATCTTCGCTTGGTGGATCGCGTCTGGGTTCAGGCCTAGCTCTCTCGCAAGCTGAGTTGGGGTCTTGCCCGTGGCTTCGGCTTTCTGGATGAGCGTAACGGTCTTCATATCACTCCTAGCGAGTCGATAGGAAAAGGCAATGCGTCCTTTCCAGTCGCTAGGGTATAACGCCGACACCTAGCGATTGGCTAGGCCAATGTGGGCCTCATGCGCCCCTTCCACCGGAGCCACAGACCATGCAATCCCTCCTGAACATCCTGGCCATCAATGAGGTCCGCGACGGCAAACAAGGCGACCGCACTTGGCAGTCGCAAACCGTCGAAGCCGCCACGCTGGACGACACCGGCGCCGTCCGGCAGGTCGGCCGCTTGCGCATCCCCAAGGAACTGATCGGCAATGTCACCCCGGGCATGTTCATGGGCTCCTTCGCCCTCACGCGCGACGAAACCCGCGAAGGCGGCGGCTACCTCGTCGCCCGGCTTACCGGCCTGCAGCCCTACGCCCTCAAGGGCGCCCCAAAGTGAGCGCCGCCTTCATCACCCTCTCCCTGGTGGCCCTGGCCGTCGCCTGGGCCCTCGCCCGTGCCGAAGCCCGCCAGACGCATATGCGTGAGCGCGCCTTGGCCCGGATGCTCGGCCGCAGGTCCTGACCCATGGGCCTGCTCATCCTCATCGCAGCCCTCGCGTGGTTCGGCTCCGTAGGCGAAGACACCGCCCGCGAGTGCCACCCCCGCAGCCCGCTGCTCCACGACAGAGCCTGCGCCGCCGAAGTCGCGCGCGGCCTCTCTCGTGCCGAACCCTCCCCGCATGGGGTGGTGCCGTAGTCGCCCCGGGATTTGGGCGTCGTCAAGTGAAAGGGGGTCCAAAGTGACCAAAGCCATCAAGTGGGGTCTGGCCTCGGCCGGCGTGATCGCAACCGGTGCTGCCCAGGCGGCGATCGACGTGTCCGATGTGGTGTCCGGCGTCGGTGAGATCAGCGTGGCCGTCCTGGCCGTGCTGGGCGCGATGCTGGCCGTCAGCGTGGCCGTGCTCGGCCTGGGGAAGGTGTACGCCTTCGTCAAGCGTCGCGCAGGCGCGTGATGTCGCTGCAGGTCGGCTTCTTCTGCTACGCCACCCAGGCGGATGCGGCGGCGGCTGCCTGCGCGGCTCACGTGCCCGTGGTGTCCGTGTCGGGGGAAAACGTCGTCGTTCTCTCCTGCGCGGGCACCACGTCAGGCGGCGGCCTCCAGATGGTCTCGGAGTCCTCGCCCCTCGGTGGTGGCCCCGTCGTCTCCACCACGCATGAGCTACCCGTCACCTTCCGGCCGTGCATGTACTCGGACGTCGTTGCCGCGGGCCTGCTCATAGCTGCAGCGCTGCTCGCGCTGTGGGGCGCGGTCTGGGGCTGGCGCTACCTCATCCGTCTGATCGAAAGCTACCGGAGTGAGCAATGAAGCGGCTCGCCCTCATCGCAGCGCTGGCCCTCTGCGGCCCGGCCCTTGCGAACACCGTCATCGCAAACTTTCCGCCGAACCCCGGTGTGCTGCCCGGTGGTGGCTGGGAGTTCAGCCGGAACACCACCTTCGCCGATCCCGTCTCCACGCCACGCGCCTGGACAAACGGCACCTATGGCACCCCGCCTACGGCCGGCGCTCAGGTCAGCACAACCCACAACCTGACGGGCCCTGCGGGTCAGCAGCTGCAGGTGCAGGTCAAGCGCAACGCCACCAATCGCGCCATCGGCAGGGCTGCTGCACGTGCTGTGCAGTCCTTGCCTTTCATCTCTACCGGCGTCTTGCTGTGGGATGTCTTCAATGAGGTCCACGTGCGACCGGATGAGGCTGGGGGCTTGCTGCTTGATGAGCGCACGGATGCGGCTGAGACTCCTTCCGTGGAGTATTCCGTCACTGGTTGGGACACGTGGCGCTCCAGCAGGCATGAGGCGTGCGTAGCGGTTGGGCCTACGATTGCTGCGCAGGCTGGCGGCTCGTTCCTTGGCTGTGAGCTTGGCGGCGCTGGTGGGACTCAGGTTAGGGTCCACTACACGGGTTACTGTGCTGGTGATCCAACCTCGGGGCCTCAGAACTGCTCTAGCTTTGGCACGTGGCGCTCCACTTCGCAGCGCGCGACAACTTCGCTAACTTGCCCGCCGTCTATCGACCCCCTTAACCCCCAGTATTCGATTCCAGGGGGCGGGCCTCCTGGCCCCGACGGTCGTTGTCCTACTGCGCGCTACTTCCATACGCCCATCACTCCTGATGCTGCTGGCGATTTGTTCCGTGATGCGCCCCCGCCTGACGTTGGCGCCGTCGCTGAGGATGCTGTTTCGCGCGGTCAGGGTATTGAGGCCTCCCCCGGCGGCGTCAGCGGTCCTGCGTCCCAGGTCGGATCGCCCGGCACAACGACAACCACGGCGGCCGATGGGACAGTCACCCAGGTCACCAAAACGCCTACCTACACCTTCGTGTACGGCGGTGACACGCTGACCTGGAACACCACCTATCAAACGATCACCACAATCACGCCGCCCGATGGTCCTCCGCAGACCATCATTGAAGACACCACCCCGTCGCAGCCGCAGCCCTTCGACCCTGAAGATCCGTGCACGGCCAACCCTGACCGCATCGGCTGCTCCAAGTTCGGGGAGGTGCCCGATGCCGAGCCCCTGCAGCGTGAGGATGTGCCCCTCACCCCCCAAGAGGTCATCTTCGCCGGCGGCGGCGGCTCTTGCCCTGAGGGCGTGCCCTTCACGATCTACGGCCAGCAGTACACGCTGAGCTACCAAGGGTTCTGCGACGTGGCGTCGTGGCTGCGGCCCATCTTTCTGGCCATCGGCGCTGCCACGGCCGCGTTCATCTTCGCAGCGGGCTTCCGCGTATGAGCACGCTCGCGGCCTTCCTGATGGGGATATCCATCCCCCTCGTTCTGCGCGTCGTCGCGGCCCTCGGCTTCTCCGTCATCACTTACACCGGCGTCACTGAGTTCTGGTCCCAGCTCGTGGGCATTGCCCAGGCCAATTGGTCTGCGCTCCCTGTCACGGCCATGCAGTTGGCCGGCCTCTCCGGCATCCCTGAGATGCTCGGCATGATCTTCGGCGCCTACGCCACGCGCATGGCCCTGTGGGTCGCGGTCTCGGCTACTCGCTTCATCGTCAGGTGATGCCGTGATCGAGTTGCGCACCGGCGTCCCTGGCTCAGGCAAGACGCTGTCCGCCGTCTGGGAGCTGAAAAAGCTGCTGGACCGCTGGGGCAAGCACCCTGAGGAAGCCCGGCCCATCTTTGTGCACGGCGTCAAAGACTTGGCCTTGCCGCACGCGGTGATGCCCGTCATCAGCACGCCAGACCCGCGCACCGGGCAGGCCGTGCTCACGCCAGACTGGGCGGCCATGCCTGATGGCGCCTTCGTGCTCATCGATGAGGCGCAGACGCTGTTCCCGCCCCGTAGCACGCAAAGCACGCCCCCGCCCCATGTCGCGTGGCTGAACACGCACCGGCACCGCGGCTTTGACCTGGTGGTCATCACCCAGCATCCCAAGCTGGTGGACGGCTCACTGCGCGCTCTCGTCGGCAAACACAAGCACTACCGCCGGCTGTTCGGTGGCCAGCGCTCCATGGTCTACGAGTGGGATTCGTGTAGCGATTCTCTGGCCGGCCTGCGGAATGCGGTCACCAGCTACTGGGGCTATCCCCGCGAAGCGTTCGCCTGCTACAAGTCTGCTGAGGTCCACACCAAGCAAAGCTTTCGGTACCCGCTGTGGTTGGCCCTCCCCGTCCTGGCGCTCATCATCGGCGCCGTGGCCGTTCCTAAGGCCATAGGCACGCTCTCGGACGGCATCAGTGGTCAGGGCCTCACCAGCGCCACGAAACCGCCCACGGCGGCCTCTGCGGCCCCGCGGGCCCCCTCAGGTGCCACTACCCCGGCTGCGCCGCCATCAGCGCCCGTCCAGACCGCTGCAGCGCCTGCCGCACCGGCATCGGCGGCCGAGCCCAAGCCCCCGCCGATAGCCGGCTGCCTGGCCATGGCCCGGCGCTGCATCTGCGTCGATGCCCAGGGCGCCCTCGCCTCGGTGCCTGAGGCGGCCTGCAAAGCGGCCTCTGTCGAGCTCGGCGGCCTCATCCCCTACGACACCACCAGCAGGCCCGTGCAGGCCTCCTGGCGGCCCTCCTTGCCGCCATGACGGGGCACCACCGAGGGGTATGGGGCGCAGCCCCATGGAAAGCCATCGTCCATCAGGACACCAGCGGAGCGGCTGCCCCGGTCACTGGCCTGGTGCCCGCGGGCTCTGCCCTACCCCTGCCCGTGCCGTCGCCCTGCGCGCCTGGAAAGCCGGCTGTTTGGTCTTCCTGGCCAGTGCGAGCCGCGGGCGCTGCGCTCTCGCGCAGCAGCCCGGCGGCCGCAGGCCGGCCGAAGGCCGGCCTAGATTTATCTAAAGGACACATAACGTATGAACGACGTGGCGGTGCTCTTTGCGCGCCGTGATTCGGTGTACAGCGGCTTTGCTGTCGAGGTCTTCGACGCTGAGCGCGATGCGCGCACCTATCGTGGCCCCTGGCCCGTCGTCGCCCATCCTCCCTGCCGTGGTTGGGGTCGCCTGCGCCACTTGGCCAAGCCGGTCGAGGGCGAGCTTGATCTGGCGCTGTTCGCAGTCGAGGCTGTGCGCTCGTTCGGCGGAGTGCTCGAACATCCGTCCGGTTCGAAGTTGTGGGACGTCGCTCAGTTGCCGCGACCTGGTGATGCACCAGATTTCTGGGGTGGCTGGACGATGCGCGTTCAGCAGTCTCGTTGGGGTCACGGTGCCGACAAGTGGACGTGGCTGTACGTCGTGGGCTGCCCGCCCGACTTGGTGCCCGAGCTGCCGCCTCCCCGAGCCGGCGGGCGCTTGGTCGAACACGTGTGCGTAGCTGAGCGCGAGGCCACCCCGCCTGCTTTCGCTCACTGGCTACTGAGGCTGGCAATCAAGTGCTGCCCATGACCCTCTACTGCAGTCGGATGTTGTGGATAACCGCGCAAAAGAAAGCCCCTGCACGCTCGCCAAAGCGCCAGGGGCAGATCGGCACAGAGAAAGGAACCGCCGATGGCTCAAAGTGTATCCGCCCTGTTCCGTCCGGGCGAGTCCTACGATCAGTTCCTGGCCCGCACGCGGGCCGAGATCAAGGCCTACCGTGACGCCTACGCCGCACACCCCTTCGCGGGTGCCTATGACGGCCTCACCGATGACGGCCGCCGCGCCAGCGAGGCGCCTAGGTGGCGTGGAACCGAAAAAGTCTTCGCTAACGGCGTCCACCGCATCGTGATCCGCAAGGACTACCCCGACCCCCAGGCCACCCTTGATCGCTTCATACAGCGCGATCTGCGCATGCCCACGGGCATGGAGGTCGACCCCGACCCCGAAGCCAACCGCAAGCGCGCTGCCCGCAGGGCTAAGACCACGGTCATAGACAAGGCCATAGCCGCGGGCATGAACAGCCTGCATACCCTCACCTTCAAAGCCAACGTCACCGACCTGGACGATGCCCTGCGCTGCTTCGATGCCTACCGCCGCGCCTGCCAGCGCATCCTCAAGGGCTGGCGCTACGTCGTCTGCTGGCAGCGCCAGGAACGCGGTGCGTGGCACTTTCACCTGGCCACCTACCGCCTGCCTCGCTTCCTCACCGACAAGGGCGTGAAGATCAACAGTTGGGACGTGATGCGCAAGCTCTGGCGGCAAGCTGCCGGCGCCTACGGCGGCAACTTCGATGAGGTCAAAGACAAGCGCCGCAACGGCGCTCGCGTCCCCTTCAAGCGCTCTGGTCAGATTGCCCGCTACATAGGCCGCTACATTGGCCGGGACATAGGCGGCGATGAAGTCGAAGCACTCAAGGGCCGCAAGTCTTTCGCCACCAGCAAGGGCATCAAAACCCCGCAGCCCGTGCGCTACGTCTGGGACGGCGAGGGCCGCTGGAACGACCTGCTCAAGTGGGCGATGGATCGCGTCGGCCCTCAGAGTTCGTACTGGTTTAGTGCCGAACTGCAGGTGTTTTTCATCGAAAGCCTCGGCACGACCCTGCTACCGTTACCCCGTCATAGGGGAGGTGCCAATGAGCATCCATGATCGGGACTGGTACCGCAAAGAAATGCGCGACCGGGCGCGGCAGCAAGGCCATGGCCGGCCCCGCTGGTGGCGCAGGCGCGTGAACCTGAGCGTTGTTGACGCCCTCTGGTGCATCGTCTTTGCGTTCATCGGCGGGCTCATCGTCGCGCACAAGTGGCTGTGACCATCGGGGTTCATGGCGCTTAGGGGGTACGCGCGGGTCTCAACTGATGGGCAGGACGTGGCGATGCAAGTCGCCGCGCTGCGCAAGGCCGGCGTCAGGCGCCCCGTTGAGGAAACACGTTCGGGTGCCCTTGATCTCCCAGCGCGGGACGCGCTGCTGGCAAAGCTGAACCCCGGTGACGTCTTGCTGGTCTACAAGGTGGACCGGCTCGCGCGGTCCCTGCGTGGCCTGCTGGACGTGGCAGACCGCGTCGGCAAGGCCGGGGCAAGCCTGCGCTCCCTCACCGAGCCCATAGACACCGGCACGCCCATCGGCAGGGCGTTTTTTCAGCTGCTGGGTGTCTTTGCCGAGCTGGAGCGGGCCCTCATCAGGGAGCGCTGTACGGCCGGGCGGCTGGCTGCCGCGGAGCGTGGCGTGCGGTTCGGTCCGAAGCCGCGGATCACTGAGGCGCTCTGTCGTGATCTCGTAGGGCGAGGCTTGTACTTGCGTGAGGCTGCGCGCTTCGCTGGGGTGTCAAAAGGGGCCCTTGGCCGGGCTATGCAGCGGTACGGTTTGCGCTGCGTTGTAGACGGCCGGCAAGCCCGGTTTGGCAAAGACCCCTAATGCATAGAATCGCGGCCCATGTACAAGCTTGTGCTGATTCGCCACGGCGAATCGACCTGGAACCTCGAGAACCGATTCACCGGCTGGACCGACGTGCCGCTGACCGACACCGGCGTGGCCCAGGCCCGCCAGGCCGGCCGGTTGCTGCGCGAAGCCGGTTTCGAGTTCGACATCGCCTACACCTCGTTGCTCAAGCGCGCCATCTGGACGCTGTGGCACAGCCTGGATGCGATGGACCGCACCTGGCTGCCGGTGGTCAAGGACTGGCGGCTGAACGAACGCCACTACGGCGCGCTGCAAGGCCTGAACAAGGCCGACATGGCCCGGCAGTACGGCGCCGAGCAGGTGCTGGTCTGGCGCCGCAGCTACGACACGCCGCCGCCGGCGCTGGAGCCCGGCGACCCGCGCAGCGAGCGCGGCGACCTGCGCTACGCCGGGCTGCCGCCTGAAAAACTGCCGCTGACCGAGTGCCTGAAGGACACCGTGGCCCGCGTGCTGCCCTGCTGGGACGAGGTGCTGGCCCCGGCCCTGCGCAGCGGCCGGCGCATCGTCGTCGCGGCGCACGGCAACAGCATTCGCGCGCTGGTGAAGATGCTGGACGGCGTCTCCGACCAGGACATCGTGGGCGTCAACATCCCCAACGGCATCCCGCTGGTGTACGAGCTGGACGCAGCGCTCAAGCCGCTGGGCAGCCGCTACCTGGGCGACCCCGAAGCGGCGGCGCGCGCCGCCGCCGCGGTGGCGGCTCAGGGCAGCAGCAAGCCGTAGACCTGCTCGGGCAGCAAGCGCGGCACCGCGCTGCGCTCGCCCAGCGGGCCGGTGATGGCGAACTCGGGCTGCGCGGTGTCGCGCCGCAGCGGCTCGTGCGGCGGCCGCCCGGCCGGCGACAGCAGCACCGTCACCTGCGCCGCGCTGCCGGCGCTGGCACGCTGCATCACCACGCCCACCTCGCCGCTCTTGAGCCGCACCAGGTCGCCCGGCGGGTAGATGCCCACGGCCTTGATCAGCGCTGCGGCCAGCGCACCGCCCTGCTCTTCTTCGAACAACTGGCGCGCGGCCAGCTGCGGCAACAAGGGCGCGCGCAAGGCCCTGGGGCTGAGCTTGGCGCTGAACTGGTCGGCCGCGCGCAGCAGACGCGCCATCTCGCCCACCGCCGCCTCGCCGCGCGGGTAGCCGCCACCGTCGGCCCGCTCGTGGTGGTCCTGCACCGCCTGCAGCCAGTCGGTATCGCCCACGCCGGCGTCTTGCAGCAAGGCGCGCGAGGCCTCGGGATGCGCCCGTATCTGGTCCCTCTGCCGTTTGCTGGGCGGGTCGGCCTGCTCGGCCAGGCGGCCCTGCAGCTCGACGATGGCGGCGTTCATGGTCAAGGCGGCGCCCACCAGCGAGCGTATGCGCGCTTCGGCCCAGCCCAGCTGGCGCGCCGTCAGCAAGGCCACCGTGGCGGCATGTTGGGCGTGTTTCAGCGGGTACAGCGCAAAGCGGCGGTCTTCCTGGCGCACGCACAGGAACAGCGCGGCGTCGGGGTGGCGGTCCACCAGCGCTATCAACTCGTCGGCAAAGTCCAGCAGCGCCGCGGCGGTGGTGCTGCCGCGGCCCAGGCCGCGCAGCAGGTCGTCCAGCGTCCACAGGCGCCGCTCCATGCGGGCGAACCAGGTCTGCGTGTTCGGCGCGTCCTCGGTGGCCGCCGGTGTGCCGCGCAGCGCCTGCACCTCGTCGGCGTCGGCGCTGGCCCCGCGCTCCACCAGCAGCTGCCACTGGCGCTCGTCGTGCACGGCCTGCCCGGCGTTGAGCAACAAGCGCCCTTGTCCGTCCACCAGCCTGAAGGGCAAGACCATGCCCGGCGTGACCAGATCTTTCAGGTCAGCCAGCGACACCAGCCGCCCAGGGTCTGCCATAACCCCGATCTAGCCATGCCTTTGTAGCGCTCGACAGGGGGTGGACCCTGGCAGCACAGGAAAACGGAGCCCAAAGCGGGAATACGGCCGCTGTGGACGCCTGATGCCTCAGGCCAGCGCCGCCGCCAGCAAGGGCACCACGCTGACCACGTTGCTGGCGTGGGCCACGCTGTCGCTGCTCCACACCTCGCCCACCCCGGCGGCCTGCACCTGGGCCAGGGCGTCGCCGACAAACAGCGCATGGGTCACGGCCACGTCCATGCCCGCGGCGCCGGCGGCCTTCAACGCGTGAGCGGCCTGCACCAGCGTGCGCCCGGTGCTGGCCACATCGTCCAGCAGCACCACCTGGCGACCGGCCACGCTGCCGGGCGGCAGCGACACCTGCACGTCGCGGTCGCCGCGGCGCAGCTTGGTGCAGACCAGCCAGTCCAGGCCTTGCGGCTGGGCGGCGGCGCGCACCCACTGCGCCGCCTCTTCGTCCGGGCCCACCAGCAGGCAACCCGGGCGCCGCGCGGCCAGCCAGGCGCCCAGCAGCGGCGCGGCAGTCAGCGCCACGCCGCGCCGCCCGGGCAGCACCTCGTCCAGCGTGGCGACGCGGTGCAGGTGCGGGTCCACCGTGACCACCTCGTCAAAGGCCGTGGCCAGCCACTGCCCCAGGTGGCGCTGGCTGACCACTTCGCCGGGCACGAAGGCCATGTCCTGGCGCATGTAGCCCAGGTAGGGCGCCACCAGTGTCAGGCGCTGCACGCCCAGCTCGCGCGCCCCTGCCGCTGCCAGCATCAGCTCGGCCAGGCGCTGGTTGGGCTGCTGCAGGCCGCGCAGCAGCACCACGCGTGGCGGCAAGGCCGGCGGCAGGCGCAGCCGTGTTTCGCCGTCGGGGAAGGCATGGCGGTCCACGCTGGCCAGCGGCCAGCCCAGGGCCGCGGCCAGGGCCTGCGCCAAGGGCTGTTCGTCGTCGAAGGCCAGCAGCAGCGCGCCGATGTCGCCACTGGGCGTTGGGCGGGCGGGCGCGGGGCCGTTCATGGCGCCGACTCTAACCCTGCAGGCCGGCGCCTGGCTTACACGGCGCGGGCTTCGCGCGGCGGCAGTTCGTCCAGGGCCTCGCCTATGAGCTGCTGCAGCCGCAACGCCAGCGCGCGGCGGTCGGCATGGGCCGTGGCCTGCGCCAGCAGCACCTGCACATGCACCTGCAGGCCTTCGCCGCAGGCCAGCCACCACAGGCTTTGTTTGACGGTGATGTCGCCGGTGAACAGCGCCGCCGGGCTGACGGCATGGGCCGCATCGGCGTAGCGCAGCGCCACCGGCTGCACCGGCGTGGCGGTGGCAATGGCCGCCTGCAGCAGGTTGGCATGGAAGGGCAGCAGCGCGTGCCCCTCGCTGACCGTGCCTTCGGGAAACACCGCCACGGTGTCGCCGGCCTTCAGCGCGTCGGCCATCTGGTGCACCACACGCAGCGCGTCGCGCGCGCGTTCACGCTCCAGGTACAGCGTGCGCGCCGAATCCACCAGCCGGGCCACCAGCGGCCAATGCCGCACCTCGGCCTTGGAGACGAACCGCGCCTCGGGGCAGGCGGCGTGCACCGCCATGATGTCCAGCCAGGAGATGTGGTTGGCGACGATCAGCTTGGCGCCGGGCTTGAAGCGGCCCTGCACATGCAGCTGCATGCCCAGCATGCGGAACATCTTGCCCGCCCACCAGCGTATGCGCTGCTGGCGGCCGGCGGCGTCCAGCATGGGGAAGCGCAACCACACCACCGCCAGCCCGTGCAGGCCATGCAGCACCGCGCGCGACAGGCGCCAGACGGCGCGCACGCGCCGCGCCAGCGATGGGCTGGGTGCCGAGGGGCCGGCCGCGGTGGCGTCAGCCGGCACTGCCTGCTTCGGCTTCGAAGGCCAGCGTGCCGGCCACCAGCGTGGCGCGCACCCGGCCGGGCAAGGCCATGCCGGTGGACGCCAACGAGAACGGCGTGTGCTTGCCCTGGCTGGCCAGGCGTTGCGGCGTGACCGACCAGGCGGCCTGGTCGTCGAAGATGCACAGGTCGGCGACACCGCCTTCCACCAGGCGACCGGCGCTGCCGGCCAGCGAGCCCAGCGCATCGCCCAGCACCTGCACCGGTGCGCTGCTCACGCAGGCCAGGGTGCGCGCCAGCGGCACGCCGTCGTCACGCCCCCAGCGCAGCGCCAGGCTGAGCAGCAGTTCCAGCCCGGTGGCACCGGGCTCGGCCTCGCCGAAGGGCAGCTGCTTCATGTCGTCGGCCACCGGGTTGTGGTCGGAGACCAGCGCGTCCAGGGTGCCGTCGGCCAGTGCGGCGCGCAGCGCGTCGCGGTCAGCGCCCTGGCGCAGCGGCGGCACCAGGCGCATGTCGGCGTTGAAATAGCCGATGTCCATGTCGGTGAGGTGCAGCGAGTTGATGCTCACGTCGGCCGTCACCGGCAGGCCCTGGGCCTTGGCCTGGCGCAGCAAGGCCACGCCGGCGGCGCTGGACAGGCGGCACAGGTGCACACGCGCACCGGTGGTGCGCACCAGCTCGAAGAGCGTGGCCAGCGCGATGGTCTCGGCCTGCACCGGCACGCCCGACAGACCCAGGCGCGTGGCCACCGCACCGCTGGCGGCCACCCCGCCGCCCAGCCAGGCGTCCTGCGGGCGCAGCCAAACCGTGTAGCCGTAGGTGGCGGCGTACTGCAGCGTGCGCAGCAGCACGCTGGTGTCGCGCACCGCCACGTCGGCCTGCGAAAAGCCCACACAGCCGGCTTCGGTGAGCTCGGCCATCTCGGTGAGCGCGGTGCCGGCGAGGCCGCGTGTCAGCGCGCCCAGCGGGAACACGCGGCAGCGGCTGAGCTTGCGGGCGCGGAACTTCAGCATCTCCACCAGGCCCGGCTCGTCCAGCACGGGGTCGGTGTCGGGCGGGCACACCAGGCTGGTCACGCCGCCGGCCGCCGCAGCGGCCAGTTCGCTTTCCAGCATGCCTTCGTGTTCCTGACCGGGCTCGCGCAGGCGGGCGCACAAGTCCACCAGGCCCGGCATCACGATGCAACCGGTGGCGTCCACGACGCGCTCGGCCTCGAACCCCGGCGCGGCGCCTATGGCCACGATGCGGTCGGCGGCAATGGCCACGTCGGCCAGCTCGTCGCGGCCGGAGGCCGGGTCCAGCACCCGCCCACCGCGGATCAGCATCTTCATGCAGCCCCCTGGGCGCTGCGCGCCGTCCCCCCGAGGGGGGTCGAGCGCCTTCGGAACGGCCGCGCGGCGCTCATGCTTGATTCCCCGCGATGGTGCTCATCACCGCCATGCGCACCGCGATGCCGAAGGTGACCTGCGGCAGGATGACGCTGGCGGCCCCGTCGGCCACCTCGGAGGCGATTTCCACGCCGCGGTTGATGGGCCCGGGGTGCATCACGATGGCGTCGGGCTTGGCCAGCGCCAGCTTCTCGGGCGTGAGGCCGTAGCGCTTGAAGAACTCGCCGGCGCTGGGCAGCAGCGCGCCGCTCATGCGTTCGTTCTGCAGGCGCAGCGTGATGACCACGTCGGCATCGCGTATGCCGTCCTCCAGACGGTGGCACACCCGCACGCCCATGCCGGCCAGATCACCCGGCACCAGGGTCTTGGGGCCTACGGCGCGTATCTCGGGCACGCCCAGCGTGGTCAAGGCATGGATGGCGCTGCGCGCCACGCGCGAGTGCACGATGTCGCCCACGATGGCCACCGTCAGCTGCGTGAAGTCGCGCTTGTAGTGGCGGATGGTGTACATGTCGAGCAGCGCCTGCGTGGGGTGCGCATGGCGCCCGTCGCCGGCGTTGACCACGCGCACATGCGGCGCCACATGCTGCGCGATCAGGTAGGGCGCGCCGCTTTCGGCGTGACGCACCACGAACATGTCGGCATGCATGGCCGACAGGTTGGCGATGGTGTCCAGCAGGCTTTCGCCCTTGGCGGTGGAGCTGCGCGCGATGTCCAGGTTGATGACGTCGGCGCTCAGGCGCTTGGCCGCGATCTCGAAGGTGGTGCGCGTGCGCGTGCTGTTCTCGAAGAACAGGTTGAACACACTCTTGCCGCGCAATAGCGGCACCTTCTTGACCTCGCGGTCGTTGACGCTGAGGAAGCTGCCGGCGGTGTCCAGAATCTGCGTCAGCACGGCCCGCGGCAGGCCTTCGATGGACAGCAGGTGGATGAGCTCGCCGTGCTGGTTGAGCTGGGGGTTGCGGCGGGACAGCACTAGGAGCGCTCCTCCACCTCGAAGCTGAACCTGCCTTCGGCCCCGCGCGCCAAGGACAGCCGGCGCTGCGCCGGCAGCGCGATGCGCGCAGCGGCAAAGGCCGCCTCTATGGGCAGCTCGCGCCCGCCACGGTCCACCAGCACCGCCAGTTGCACACTGGCGGGCCGGCCGTAGTCGTACAACTCGTTGACCACCGCGCGTATGGTGCGGCCGGTGTAAAGCACGTCGTCCACCAGCACGATGTGGGCGCCGTCCACGGCAAAGGGCAACTGCGTGGCCACGCTGCCGCCGGCCAGGCCGCGGGAGCCGAAGTCGTCGCGGTGCAGCATGCTGCTGATGCTGCCGGCGGTGCCGGGCAGCGCCAGGTCGCGCTGCAGGCGCTCGGCCAGCCAGGCGCCGCCGGACCAGATGCCCACCAGCACGCCGCCAGGGGCCAGCAGCGCCTTCACGCCTTCGCGCAACTGGGCGTACAGGCCTTCGGCGTCCAGCTCCAGCATCATGCCGGCTGCTCCCGCAGAAACTGCTCCAGCAGCAGCGCCGCGGCGGCGGCGTCCACCTCGGTGGCGCGCGCGCCCTCGGCCAGGGCTTCGACGGTGCTGTAGCGCTCGTCCACCTCGTGCACCGGCAGGCCGAAGCGGCCCTGCAGCTGGCGCGCAAAGCGCCGGGCGCGGCGCGTGTTGTCGTGTTCGGCGCCGTCGGGGTGGCGCGGCACGCCCACCACCAGGGCGTCGGGCTGCCACTCGCGCAGCAGCGCCGCAATGGCGTCAAAACGTGCGTCGCCTTCGGCCACCAGCGTCTTCAGCGGCGTGGCGCGCGCCAGCAGCGTGTTGCCGCTGGCCACGCCGGTGCGGCGGGTGCCGTAGTCGAAGGCCAGGTAGCTGCGTGTGGCCACGGCAGATGTCACGCGTGCCCCGCTTCCTGCGACAGCATGCGCGGGTCGAAGCCCAGCAGCTCGAGGGCCCGCTGGTAGCGCTGTTCTATGGGCGTGTCGAAGATCACCACCGGGTCGGCGTCCACCGTCAGCCAGCCGTTGCGCGACAACTCGTCTTCCAGCTGGCCGGCCTGCCAGCCGCTGTAGCCCAGCGTGATCAGCACCTTCTTGGGGCCGCCGCCGTCGGCCATGGCTTCCAGCACGTCCTTGCTGGTGGTCATGGCCAGGCCGCCGGGTATGGACAGCGTGGAGTTGTAGACGTCCAGCTCTTCGCCCAGCTTCTCGTGCAGCACAAAGCCGCGTTCGGTCTGCACCGGCCCGCCGAAGTACACCGGCTGCTCGGCCAGTTCGTCGCGGCTGAGCCGCAGCTCCACCTTCTCGAACAGGTTCTTCAGCTTGATGTCTATGGGCTTGTTGATGACCAGGCCCAGCGCACCCTTTTCGGTGTGCTCGCAGAGGTAGACCACGGTACCGGCGAAGGTCTCGTCGGCCATGCCCGGCATGGCGATCAGAAACTGGTTCGTCAGGTCTATGCGGGAGCCGGCGGCCATGGGGCCATTTTATGCACGCCAGCCTACACGCCCTCGTCGTCCACCGGCGGGTACTCCGCCACCACCGCCGGCCAGCGCAGTACCGTCTGCTGCACCCGCTCGCCCAGCAGGTTGACGGTGGTCTCGGGGCCGCGCTGTTCGCCGGCCGTCAGGTTCCAGGCCTGGTCAAAGTGCAGTGTCAGCAGGCCGTCCACCCCGGCGCCGAAGGGGTAGCTGGTGGTGCGGTCCATCAGCACCTCGGCGCCCCGACGGCGCACCTCGCGCTGCTCATAGCTGCCGCCCACGGCGACGAAGGCGGCGCTCAGCTGCCGGCTGGCCCAGGTCAAGGCGCCGCCGAAACTCAGCACGTTGGGCGGCACGGCGCCGTCTATGCGGCCGTTGCCGCTCCAGGTGATGGTGGTGGTGACCTGGTCTTCGGTGCGCGAGATCTCGCCATGCGCCTCGTAGTCGGCCACCGCGCCGCGGCGTGCGCCCAGCACGATGGGCGCCTGGCTGCGGTCGCCGGGCCGCTCGCCGAACTCCAGGCGCCAGCCGCGCACGTCGGCGCGCAGCTGCACTTCCACGGTGACCGTGCGCACCAGACCGCCGGTGAGCGTGGTGGTCAGCGTCAGCGGGATCTTCCAGCGCGTGATGCGCACCACGTTGGAGACGCGCCCACCGTTGTGCACCTGCAGGTAGCCGCATTCGAAGTTGTGCAGCGAACCGACGATGTAGTCGCCCTGCCAGTCGTTGATGGACAGCGGCAGCCCGCCCTGCACCGGTGGGTCGGCCGCCTGCTCCAGCAGCGGTTCGTTGAAGCGGCCCAACGAGCGGCCGGACATCACCTGCCCGACGTCGGAGCGGCCGAACAGGCCGTTGATTTCCCAGGTCTCGCGCTCTTCCTTGATCAGGGCGTAGGCGATGCTGGGCACCAGCGTGTTGACGTAGCGGTTCGACATCTGCGAAGGAAAGTAGGCCAGCGCACCGGCACCAACCTCGCCGTCGGCACTGGTCAGGCCGTTGTGCTCCATGAACTCCAGCGCCTCGCCCAGGCCGTAGGCCCGCTGGCGCGGCGGCGTGCGCAGGTTGAAACGCAGGCCGTCCAGCGTGTTGCTGGCCAGCAGCAGGTGGATCAGGTCTTCCGCAAAGGCCAGCAGTCGCCTGACCGGCACCGGGCCGGCCCAGCTCAGCAGCGACAAGGCGCCGGCTGCACCCAGCGCACCCTGCCAGTGGCGCACGATGCCGCCGCCGCAGACGTTGAAGATCACCAGGCTCTCGGCCGGGAAGCTCCAGCCGCTGGCACGCGCAAAGTCCGGCGTGATGGCGTAGACCGCGCGCGTCGTGCGCCCGCCGTCCAGGCCGCTGCTGGCCACGCTGTAGACCAGCCGGCCCTGCGCCAGGTCGTCGGCATAGGCGGCGTCGGCCGCGGTGCTGACTGCGGTGGTGGTGTTCAGGGCGCCGCACTCGAAACCCTCGGCCGGGATGGTGGCACCCAGGCCGGTGAGGAACAGCACGCCGTCGCCCTGCACCTGGCGCAGCGCATCGACACCGGTTTCCTCGCCGTCGGTGCGCGGCGCGATGGCGCTGGTGTTGATCACCTCGAAGCCCACGCCGTCGGCCATGCGGCGCAGCGACGGCAGGGTGTCGTGGTCCACCCAGTTGCGCGTGACGTGCAGCACCTCCATGGGCGGCACCGGGCCTACCGTGTCCAGGTGGCGGTACTGGCGGCCGGCCAGCAGCGCCGGCAGCTGGTCGCCACTCGAGAGTGCCCGCGACCGCCCCCCGGCGGCCAGGGCCTGGCGACGCCCGCCGGGCGCCGCGGCGGTACTGGCGGCCCCCATGGCTTCAACGGCAGGCGGGTTGGGCACCACCAGCCGGCGCCCGTCGGTGAACACGGCCCAGGTGTTGCCGTCTTCGTCGGAAACGCCCACGCGCTGGAAGGCGCTGGACGCGGCCAGCGTGCGCGCCAGGGTGTCGGCATCGATGTGCCCTTCGGCATCGGTGAGCGCCTGCGCCGTGGCCACCACGACCTCCAGCGCAGCGCTGCGGGCTGCCGGCGACACCGCCGCGCCGGCGGTGCCGGCGCCCGGGATGCCGTTGCCGCCCAGCGGGCCGTCGGGCGTGGCGCCGCCACCGCCGCCCCCGCCTCCTCCATCACCCCCGCCGCCACCGCCCCCTCCGCCCGGCGCGCCCGGGCCTGTGCCGCCATCGCCACCACCACCGCAGCCCGTCAGGCTGGTCAGCAGCAACATGCCGCCGCCCAGGGCCAGCAGGCGGCGACGAACCAAAGTGGAAGAAGCAGCAACAGGCATGGGGTTCCGGCAAGGCAGTGTGTTGCGGGCACTGTAGGCAGCGCGGCGTTAGGCGGGCGTTAGTGGGCGTTGGGCCTGTCAACGGCCTTGCAGCGCCGGCTGCCGCCCGATGAAGCACACTGCGCAGACCCGCCAAGCAAGATCGCCACAAGATCATGAACACCGCCCAGCACCCGCCCCCCTGCCGCCCGCTGGGTGCCAGCGGCTTGAAGGTAGCCCCGCTGTGGCTGGGCGCCATGATGTTCGGCGACCGCACCGACGAGACCGAGGCCGCCCGCATCGTGGACGCGGCGCGCGAGGCCGGCCTCAACGGCCTGGACACCGCCGACGCCTACGCCCGCGGTGACTCCGAGCGTTTGCTGGGCCGGCTGATCGCCGCCGACCGGTCGCGCTGGGTGCTGGCCACCAAGGCCGGCAACCCCATGGGCAGCGACCCCAACGACCGCGGCGCCTCGCGCCGCTGGCTGCTGCGTGCCGCCGACGCCAGCCTGCAGCGCCTGGGCACCGACTGGATAGACCTGTACTACCTGCACCGCGACGACGCCTCCACGCCGCTGGAGGAAACGCTGTCTGCCATGGCGCACCTGATCAACACCGGCAAGGTGCGCTACTGGGGGGTGTCCAACTTCCGCGGCTGGCGCATTGCGCAGATGGTCGAGACCGCGCGGCGCATGGGCGTGCCGCCGCCCATCGCCTGCCAACCGCCCTACAGCGCCGTGACGCGAGGCATAGAGACCGAGGTGCTGCCGGCCTGTGCGCACTACGGCCTGGGCGTGGTCAGCTACAGCCCGCTGGCGCGCGGCGTGCTGACCGGCAAGTACCCGCCCGGCGCAGAACCCGAACCCGGTTCGCGCGCGGCCCGCCAGGACCTGCGCATGATGCAGACCGAGTGGCGGCCCGAGTCGCTGGCCCTGGCGCAGCGCATGCAACAGCATGCGGCGCAGCGCGGCATGAGCCCCAGCCACTTCGCCACCGCCTGGGTGCTGGCCAACCGCCTGGTGCACAGCGTCATCGCCGGCCCGCGCACGCTGGCGCAGTGGACCGACTACCTGGGCGCCCTGGCCCACACGCTGACGCCCGAGGACGAGGCTTTCGTGGACAGCCTGGTGGCCCCCGGCCACGCCTCCACACCCGGCTGGACCGACCCGCTGTACCCGGTCAGCGGGCGTGTGCCACGCTCGGCGCCACCGGGCTGACGGGGCCGAAGCCGCCATGGAGCACCGCCCCTTGCTGGACAGCGCCCTGGTCTGGCTGCGCCGCGACCTGCGCACCGAAGACCACGCGGCGCTGTACCACGCGCTGCGCGGCGCGCGGCGGGTGTGGTGTGTCTTTGTCTTCGACCGCGCCATCCTGGACCCCTTGCTGGCAGCGGGCCGCAGCGCCGACCGGCGCGTGGAGTTCATACGCGACAGCCTGGTGGGCGTGGACGCCGAGTTGCGCGCCCTGGGCGCCAGCCACGGCCACGAAGGCGTGGGCCTGCTGGTGCGCCACGGTCAGGCTCTGGAGGAGATCCCGGGCCTGGCCAAGCGCCTGGGCGTGCAGGCCGTCTACGCCAACCACGACGACGACCCGTTCGCGGTGACGCGCGACGCCCAGGTGCGCGGCCGCCTGGCCGAACAGGGCTGCGCGCTGCACCTGTCCAAGGACCACGTCATCTTCGAGCGCGACGAGGTCCTGACGCAGGCCGGCCAGCCGTTTTCGGTGTTCACGCCCTACAAGAACGCCTGGCTGAAGAAGCTGGACCCGTTTTTCCTGCGCGCCTACCCGGTGGCCAAGTACGCCGCGGCCCTGGCGCCCTGCCCGGCGGATGTCGCGCAAGACAGCGGCCTGCCCCCCTTGCAGGCGCTGGGCTTCGCGGCCACCAACCTGCACGAACTCGCGCTGCCCAGCGGCCCGGCGGGTGCCCAGGCGCTGCTGCAGGACTTTCTGGCCACGCGCATCGCGCACTACCACGAGACGCGCGACTTCCCCGCCGTCAAGGGCCCCAGCTACCTGAGCACGCACCTGCGCTTCGGCACCGTCAGCATCCGCCGCCTGGCGCGCGAGGCGCATGAGCGCGCGGCCACCGGCCAGCGCGGCGCCGAGGTCTGGCTGTCGGAGCTGGTCTGGCGCGACTTCTACCACCAGGTGCTGTACCACCACCCGCGCGTGGTGGACCAGGCCTTCCGGCCCGAGTACGACCGCATACGCTGGGAACACGGCCGCCACGCCGACGAGTTGTTGGCCGCCTGGTGCGAAGGCCGCACCGGCTACCCGCTGGTGGACGCGGCCATCGCGCAGATCCTGCACAGCGGCTACATGCACAACCGCCTGCGCATGGTGGTGGCCAGCTTCTTCACCAAGGACCTGGGCCTGGACTGGCGGCGCGGCGAGGCCTGGTTTGCGCTGCACCTGAACGACTTCGACCTGGCAGCCAACAACGGCGGCTGGCAGTGGGCGGCCAGCACCGGCTGCGATGCGCAACCCTGGTTCCGCATCTTCAACCCGGTCACGCAGAGCCGCAAGTTCGACCCCGAGGGCCGCTTCATACGCCGCTACCTGCCGCAGCTGGCCAAGCTGCCCGACGACGTGATCCACACGCCGTGGCTGGCCCGGCCGGTGGACCTGGCCGCGGCGGGCCTGGAACTGGGGCGCGACTACCCGCTCCCGGTGGTGGACCACGCCCAGGCGCGCGAGAAGACGCTGGCGCGTTATGCGGTGGTCAAGGCGGTCTGACGCCAGGCACAACCGCACTCATTCAAGACGCCGCGGCGTTGCCCACGGTCAGGCCGCCGCACAGGTACAAGGTCTGGCCGGTGATGAAACCGGCCCGTGCATCCAGCAGCGAGGCCACGGCATGCGCCACCTCCTCCGGCTGGCCCACACGCCCCACCGGAATCTCCGCCGTCAGGCGCAGCGTGCCCGGCGCCCCCGGCGGGTTGGACTGGTTGAACAACTCGGTGGCCACCGGCCCCGGCGCCACGGTGTTGACCGTGATGCCCAGCGGCGCCAGCTCCAGCGCCCAGGTGCGGCTCATGCCGGCCAGCGCCGCCTTGGTGGCGCCGTAGGCGCTGCGACCGGGCTTGCCCAGGGCGGCGCGGCTGCCCAGGTTGACCACACGGCCGTAGCCGCAGCGCTTCATGGCCGGCAGCAGCGCCTGCAGCAGCAGCAGCGGCGCCAGCAGGTTGAGCTGCAGGTGGTGCTGCATGTCGGCGGTGCTGACGCGGTCCACATCGGCCACCTGGATCAACGCGGCGTTGTTCACCAGATGCAGCACCGGCTGCGCGGCCACCAGCTCGGCGGCGGCCGCCTGCAGGCGGTCGGTGTCGCCCAGGTCCACGGCCACGAACTGTTCGCCAGGCCAAAGATCGGCGGGCGCGCTGCGGCTGAAGTTGACCACCCGGTAACCGTCGTCCAGCAGGCGCCGCACGACGGCCCGGCCTATGCCGCGGCTGCCGCCGGTGACCAGCGCCGTGCGCGGGCTGTCTTCGGGGTGCCGGGCGGCTTGTGCAGAGGCAGGGGACACGGCGCTATCCTGTGCGGGAGCCGGCCCCGCCCGGCGCGGCCGCAGGGCGTCACCGGTGGTGACCGCAGCTTGCCAAGGCCCGCAGGCGCCCTTAAAGTATTTATATTCGAACTATAGACTTTTTACAGACCATGGCACAACGCTGGCGCCGGCGGCCTGAAGGCGCCACCTGGGGCGACTTCGGAGAAGACGACGAACTGGGGCGCTTGAACCTGCTCACCCCGCAGAAGGTACTGCAAGGCGTGGCCGAGGTGCGCGAAGGGCGGGTGTTCTGCCTGTCGCTGCCGCTGGACCTGCCCGGCGGCAACGCGCTCAACGCCCGCCGGCACCCGCCCACCCTGTCGGCCACCACGCGCGACGGCATACCGCACGTGAACTTCCCCATGTCGCGCATGAAGGAAGGCGCGGTGGACGTGCTGTCCGACGACCAGGTGACGCTGTCGCTGCAGTACTCCACGCAGTGGGACGGGCTCAGCCACATAGGCGCCTGGTTCGACACCGAAGGCGATGGCCGCGAGCGCAAGGTCTACTACAACGGCTACCAGGCCGGCACCGACATCGTCGGCGGCGGTGAAGGCCCACAGGCGGCCGGCGATGGTTGCTGCGACGGCGCACACACCTCCTACGCCCACCGCCTGAGCGTGGACCGCTACGCCGTCAAAGGCATGCAGGGCCGCGGCGTGCTGGTGGACCTGGCACGCCACCTGGGCGCCGGCCGCACGCTGGTCACCGGCGCGATGCTGCAACAGGTGCTGCAGGCCGACGGCATCGAGGTCGAGGCCGGCGACTTCCTGGTGCTGCGCACCGGCTTTGCCGAAGCCGTGGTCGAGATGGGCGGCCAGCCCGACCACGCGGCACTGGACGCCACCGGCGCCGTGCTGGACGGCAGCGACACCGCGCTGCTGGACTGGATCAGCGCCAGCGGCATCGCCGCGATCTGCGCCGACAACTACGCGGTGGAGGCCTACCCGGCGCGCCAGGTGGCCGGCCAGCGCTCGCTGCTGCCGCTGCACCACCACTGCCTGTTCAAGCTGGGCGTGCCGCTGGCGGAGCTGTGGTACCTGAAGGAACTGGCGCAGTGGCTGCATGAACACGGTCGCCACCGCTTCCTGCTCACCGCGCCGCCGCTGCGCTTGCCCGGCGCCGTGGGCTCGCCGGTCACGCCCATCGCCACCGTGTAGGCGCCGTGAGCGACACCACCTTCGCGGCGCGGCTGGCGCGGCACGCACAGTCCACGCCCAACGGCACCGCCGTCGTGGACGGCGAGCGCCGCCTCACCCACGCCCAGCTGCAACAGCAGGTGCAGGCGCTGGCCGGCGGCCTGCAGCGCCTGGGTGTGCAGCGCGGCGACCGCGTGGCGCTGTGGCTGCCCAACTGCGCCGAGTGGGTCGTGGCCTTCCTGGCCTGCGCGCACCTGGGCGCGCTGGTGCTGGCGGTGAACACCCGCTTTCGCGCCGCCGAAGCCGGCGACCTGCTGGGCCGCGGCGGCGCCCGCTGGCTGCTGTACTGGCCCGGCTTCAAGGGCATCGCCTTCGACAGCATCCTGGCCGAAGTTCCGGCCCAACAACTGGCCGGCCTGCAGGCCTGCATCACGGTGGGCGATGAAGCCGCCGTGCCAGCCACCGGGGCGCTGTCTCGACTGCCACGGCCTGCGCTGCACACGCTGGCGACCTCGGACGAACCCGCGCCGCCACCGGCCCCCAACGACGGCGTGCTGTGTTTCACCACCTCCGGCACCACCGCGCTGCCCAAGCTGGTGCTGCACGACCAGGCCACGCTGCTGGCCCACGGCGACGCGGTGGCGCGTGTGCTGGCCTATGACGACAGCACTTGTGTACTGGCCAGCGCCCCCTTCTGCGGCGCCTTCGGCTTTGCCACGCTGGTGGGTGCGCTGGCCGCCGGCCGGCCCATCGTCTGCGACCCGGTGTTCGACGCCCAGCGCGCCGTGCAGGCGGTGCGCCAACACCGCGTCACGCACACCTTCGCCAACAACGAGGCCCTGGTGCAGATGCTGCACGCCGCCGGGCCGCGGGACCTGGCCTCGGCGCGCCTGTTCGGCTTTGCCAGCTTTGCGCCGGGCGACACGCTGGTGACGCTGGCGCAGGCGCGCGGCCTGCCCATCGCCGGCTTGTACGGCTCCAGCGAGCTGATCGCATTGGCCGCGGTACAGCCGGTGCATCCCGAGCAGGGCGACACCTCGGCTCGCCACCTGCCCGGCGGCAGCCTGGTGCACCCGCAAGCCCGCGTGCGAGCCCGCCACCCGGACAGCGGCACGCTGCTGCCGCACGGCCAGGCCGGTGAGATCGAGATCCTGTCGCCCAGCCTGATGCGCGGCTACCTGGGCGACGAAGCCGCGACGGCGCTCGCGCTCACGGCCGACGGCTACTTCCGCACCGGCGACCTGGGCCACACGCTCAGCGAGCGCCAGTTTGTCTTTCACAGCCGCCTGGGCGATGCCTTGCGGCTGGCGGGCTTTCTGGTCAACCCGGCCGAGATCGAGGCGGTGGTCGAGGCGCTGCCGGGTGTGCGCGCCTGCCAGGTGGTGGGCGCGCAGATGGACGGCAAGCTGCTGCCGTATGCCTTTGTCATTGCCGACGACACCGTGCCGGCAGACGCGGCGGCACAGGCAGCGGCCTGGCAGGCGGCCTGCCGGCGTACCATGGCGGGCTTCAAGGTGCCGGTCGCCTTCGAGGTGGTGCAGGAGTTTCCGTCGGTGGTCAGCGCAAACTCCGTCAAGATCCTGAGGAACCGGCTGCGAGAGATGGCCGAGGCCGCGCTGCGGCGCGCGCCTTCGCCCAACCCGTAGCCCACATGCCCTCTTCTTCCAAGGTCTACAGCCGCGGCCACCAACCCCTGTACCTGCAGGCCGCCGCCGTCTTCCGCAACAACATACAGCGCGGCGCCTGGGCGCCGGGCCAGCAGGTGCCGGCGCTGGAGGTGCTGGTGGAAAGCGAAGGCCTGGCGCGCTCCACCATACGCCAGGCCTTCGGCCTGCTGGAAGCCGAGGGCCTGATACGGCGCTCGCGCGGCAGCGGCACCTTCGTCAACGAGACGCTGCCCGAGCAGCCCACGCTGCTCATCCCCAAGAACTGGCGCGAGGCGGTGGCGTTGAGCAACCAGCTGGGCACCTCCACGCTGGTGGCGTCCACCCCCAGCGTGGCCCTGCCGGTGGACCTGGGCATGCCCTGCGAGTTCGACCGCAGTGCGCGCTTTGCCCACCTGTGCCGCGTGCACACCACGGCCGGCGGGCCCTTCTGCTACAGCGAGGTCTACCTCGAGATGGGCTTGTACCGCCGCCACAAGGCGCGCATAGAACGCAGCACCGTGGCGCCGGTGCTGGACGAGTTCTACGGCCCCCAGCTCAGCCATGCACGGCAGTCGCTGCGGGTCAGCGAAGCCGGCGGCACCTCGGCGCCGGCCTTGAAGATCCCGGCGTCGTCGCCGGTGGCCGAGTTGCGGCGCTTTGCCTGCATAGACGCGCGGGTCGTCTACTTCGCACGCCTGGAGTTCGCCTTCCACAACGTGCGCATGGAGTTCGACCTGCTGTAGACAGGTCTAGACAGGTCGGCCCCGGGCCAGCACGGCCCGCCGCAGCGTTTCACGCCGCACAGACCCACGGCGCCACCGCTTCGCGCGGCGCCGCGCACGCGCGCCCTCGCCACGCACGTCCTCCCCACACGCCCTCGCTGGTGCGCCGCGCCGGCACCTAGCGATTTCCATAGGTCTTCTTATAGTATGTACTATGGTACTATTTGAACGAGTTGAGCGCACAGACCTTCACAGAAGGCGGCACCAGGCGGGCACACAGCCCGCCTCCCAACGCAAGGAGACCCACGTGAAATCTTCCTCTCTGCTGCGGCTTTCTGCCCGGCGTTCCGCCTGGGCCCGGCCCTGGGCCGGCGCGCTGTCCCTGCTGCTGGTCTCGGCCGCGGCGGCACAAGGCAGCGACTTCCCCACCAAGCCCATACAGCTGCTCGTGGGCTACGGCGCCGGCGGCAGCACCGACGTGTGCATGCGCGCGCTGGCCACCCATGCGTCCACGCTGCTGGGCCAGCAGTTCGTGGTGGTCAACCGGCCCGGCGCGGGCTCGTCGCTGTCCATTGCCTACCTCAAGAGCCAGCCGGCCGACGGCTACACCATCGCCGCGCTGGCCACCGGTGCGGTGCTCAACCAGTTTCTGAACCGCCGCATCGGCTACGACGTCACCACCGACCTGGAGCCCATCGCGCTGGTGGCGCAGTACCAGGCGGCCATGGTGGTGCGGGCCGACTCGCCGTGGAAGACGGCGGCCGACATCGTCAACGCCGCGAAGTCCGGCGCCGTCTCGGTGAGCTACAGCACCGCGGGCACAGGCACGCCGCAGCACCTGATCATGAGCCGGCTGGGCCAGACCTCGCAGATCCCGGAGGCACGCTGGACCCACGTGGCCTACAAGAGCGGCCCCGAGGCCATCACCGCGCTGATGCGCGGCGACGTCAACGTGCTTTCGCAGACGGCGGAATGGGCGCCGCATGTGCGCGACGGGCGTCTGCGCCTGGTCTCCGTCTACACCGACACGCGCATGGACGGCTTCGAGAGCACGCCCACGCTGCGCGAATCCGGCTACGACCTGGTGGCGCCCAGCCTGCTGGGCGTGGTGGCGCCCAAGGGCGTGCCGGCGGACATCGTGCGCAAGCTGGAATCGGCCCTGCGCGAAGCCTCGGAGACACCGGCCTACAAGACCTGCGCCCAGCAGTTTGCGCTGAAGACCGACTTCCGCCCGGCCGCTGCCTTCAAGGACTACATCGCCGACACGGTGAAGACCTGGGGCCCCATCGCCAGCACCTTCGTCACCGAGTAGCGCCGAAGGCCGTCCCGGCACCCGACAAAACAACGCCGCGGCCGGGGCGCTGAGCTGCCCCGGCCGCGGCGTCTTGTGGGCTGGCGCGCGCTCAGGCGGCCAGTCGGCGGCGGCGCACCCAGGCGCCCACGCCCAGCAGGCCGCCGCACATCAGCGCCAGGCTGGCCGGCTCGGGCACCACCGCGGCCACTCCCAGGTCGGGGTAGTTGGTGAAGAAGCCGTCCACGCCGTAGCCCAGCACGACCTCGTAGCTGCGCGGCGCCATCAGCGCGTCGGTGGTCAGCGTGTAGGCATGCACCGTGAGCCCGGCGTTGCGCAGCGTGCCCACGCAGGCGGCGTCCATGTTGGCGATGCTGGTGCCCACGCCCTGGGCGATGCCGGCGATGGTGGTGGCGTTGGCGGCCGCCGTCTGGCAGTTGCCTATCAGGTAGACCACTGGCAGCTCGAAGGGGTTGACCGCGGCCTGGCCCAGGTGGCGCACGATGGATTCGTCAAACGACTGCAGGAACACGTTGTTGTGCTGGCCGTTGAAGAAGCCGCCGTACTTGGGGTCGGCCAGCGCGCCCATCATCGCGTCGGCGATAGCCAGGTTGTAGACCGCGTTGTTGGCGATGGTCTTCACCTCGGGGTACACGCCCACGATGCTGCCGTCGGCCTGGTACAGGCCATAGGCGTAGTCCAGCACGTCGGTGAAGGTGGGCACCTTGAAGACGTCGGCCATGGTGTAGTAGCCGTTGCCCGCCTGCGAGTAGCCGGCCGTGCCCACGTTGTCGCCGCGCGAACGGGCGTCCAGTTGCTGCAGCTGGGCGAAGGTGAGCGTGTCGATGTTGACCGCGCCGCCGTTGGTGGTGGCGTTGAGGTTGCGGTCGTGCCGCGCCACCAGCACGCCATCGGCGGTCATGAACAGGTCGGGCTCTATGAAATCGGCCCCCATCTGCACCGCCAGCTGGTAGGCGGCCATGGTGTGCTCGGGCAGGTAGCCGCTGGCGCCGCGGTGGGCGATCACGGTGGCGCGTTCACCCGCCAGCGCGGCGTGGGGCAAGGTTGCCAGGCTGGCCAGCGCCAAGCCCAGCGCGGCACTCAGTGCGCGAATTCTCATGTGTACTCCTCGGGATGTTGGCATCTGCCGGCGCCGCAGCGGCGCCGGTCCGACCGGGCGCATTGGCGCACGGCCCCGTGAAGCTGCCATGACAAGCCCGCAGGCGCAGCTAGCGGATTCCCGCGCCCAAGGGGGTGCCGCGTAACGAGCTGTGAGCGGGTAGAACCGGCGCTACGCCGCCCGGGCAGTGAAGCGCGCCAGGATCTGCGTGTGCTCACGCGGCCAGGCGACGAGGCCGGCCTCGTCTTCGTCGAACACACCGCGCACAAAGGCCAGCGCCAGGGCCTGCGTGGCCGCCTTGACCTGCGGGTTGAGCGTGGCGCCGCCGGTGCCGGCACGGTCGGTGAACATGCTGTGCGAGCCGCCCTCGTACACCGCCAGCCACTTGCGCGCGCTGCCCACGCCCTCGAACACCGCCAGGCGGTCGTCCAGGCCGCTGAAGAAGCCGGGGATGCGTATCACGTCCTCGGTGGCGGTGACGTGCAGGCTGGGCACGGTGACGCCGGCCAGCACCCGCGCCGGCTCGCGCTCGCCGTACATGGGCGGGGCCGAGATGGCGATGACCGCGCGCACGCGCTCGTCGTGCAGCGGCAGCAGGCGGCCTTCGCGTTCCACACGTGCGCCGGCCGCCAGCAAGGTGGTGTTGGCGCCGAAGCTGTGGCCGGCGGCCACCACGCGCTGCAGGTCCAGCCGCCTGGCCAGGCCGCTGGCGTGCAGCATGTCCAGCGCATGGCGCAGGTCGTGCACACGCGCCACGGCCTCGCGCTCGGTGGCGGCGTCCTGCAGGCGGCCGAACAGGTTCCAGACGCTGCCGCTCCACAGCTGGCGGTCGCTGCCCACGTGTTGCAGGTGCAGGCTGGCGATGCCGTGGGTGGCCATGTGGCGCCCGAACCAGGTGTAGCCGAGGCGCGAGCCGCCTATGCCGTGCGAAAACACCACCAGCGGCGCCTTGCTCGCCGGCCGCGCCTGGGCCGGCAGGTACAGGCGCGCCGGCACGGCACGCTGGCGCGCCGCATCGGCCCAGTCCAGGTCCATGACCGACACGCCGCCGGCGGCCGTCTGCGCGCGCAGCGGCGCCAGGGCCAGCCCCAGCGCGGCGGCCGCGCCGGCCTGCAGGCAGCGGCGTCGGCTGTGGGAAGGGAGCGGGAGAACGGGTGGCAGCGCAGACATGGCGTTGGGCAGGCAGCGAGGGCGAAACGTCTGCGACCCGCCCGCCCGTCGCAAGTTCAGTCCGCGCTGCCCGGCAGTGGCTGCACCGGCGCGGCCACCGGCGGGGACCGGCGCCGCAGGTGCCGGCCCACCCAGTTCACCGCATCGTCCACGTAGGTGAACAACACCGGGATGACCAGCAGGCTCAGGAAGGTGGAGGTGATGAGCCCGCCGATCACGACGATGGCCATGGGCGCGCGGAAGCTGGGGTCCACGCCTATGCCCAGCGCGATGGGCATCATGCCCGCGCCCATGGCGATGGTGGTCATCACGATGGGGCGCGCCCGCTTGCCGCAGGCGTCCAGCACCGCCTCCCAGCGCGGCAGGCCGTGGTCGCGGCGCGCGATGATGATGTAGTCCACCAGCAGGATGGAGTTCTTCGTCGCGATGCCCATCAGCATGATCAGCCCGATCATGCTGGGCATGGACAGCGCCGACTGGGTGACGAACAGCGCGAAGAAGGCACCGGGCACCGACAGCACCAGCGCACCCAGGATGGTCACCGGCTGCACGAAGTCCTTGAACAGCAGCACCAGCACGATATAGATGCACAGCACGCCGGTCAGCATGGCCAGGCCGAAACTCTCGAACAGCTCGTTCATGGCCTCGGCGTCGCCCACGGTGCTCTGTATCACGCCCGGCGGCAGGTTCTGCAGGCTGGGCAATGCCAGCGCGCGCGCTTCCACCTCGCCCAGCGGCTGGCCGTTGAGTTCGATCTCGATGTTGACGTTGCGCAGGCGGTCGTAGCGGTCTATCTGCGCCGGCCCGCTTTCTATGCTGAGGTCGGCCACGTTGCCCAGCGGCACCGGGCCGCGCGCGCCGGGCACCGGCAGGCGCTTGAGCAGGTCCAGGTCGGTACGCGCGTTTTCCGGCAGGCGCACAACGATGGGAATCTGCCGCTGCGGCAGGTTCAGCTTGGGCAGCGCCTGGTCGTAGTCGCCGGCGGTGGCGATGCGCAGCGTGTCGGCAATGGCCGCGGAAGTGACGCCCAGGTCGGCGGCACGGGCGAAGTCCGGCCGCACCACCAGCTCGGGCCGCACCAGGCTGGAGGTGCTGGTGACGCCGCCTATGCCCGGGATGCTGCGCAGCTCGCGCTCCACCAAGCGTGCATGGTCGCCCAGCACACGGCCGTCCTCGCCGGCCAGCACCAGCACGTACTTCTCGTTGGCGCCGGCCAGGCCCACCTTCACGCGCGCGCCGGGCAGCACCTCCAGCGCCTCGCGCAGCTGGCCTTCGATCTGCTGCTTGGAGACACCGCCGCGTTCGCCGCGCGGCGTCATGTTGATGGTCAGCGTGGCCTTGGTCACCTCGGCCGCGCCGGCCATGGCAAACGGGTCGCTGCCGGTGGCGCCGCCGCCCACCGAGGTGTAGACCAGCTTCACGTGCGGGTTGGCCTGCACGATCTCGCGCGCCTGCTCGGCCAGCGCCAGCGTCTGCGTGAAGCTGCTGCCCGGCGGCGTGGTCACCTGCACCTGGGTCTGGTTCAGGTCGTCCGGCGGGATGAAGCCGGTGGGCAGTTGCCCCGCCAGCATGAAGCCGCCCACGAAAAAGGCCAGCGCACCCAGGCTGGTGAGTATGCGGTGGCGCAGGCACCAGGCCGCCCAGCGGCCGTAGATCTGCAGCCAGCGCGGGCGCTCGTGCTCCTTCTTGGGCGGCTTCAGCAGGTAGGCCGCCATCATGGGCGTAAGCATGCGCGCCACCACCAGCGAGAAGAACACCGCGATGGCCGCCGTCCAGCCGAACTGCACGAAGAACTTGCCGGCGATGCCGCTCATGAAGGCGGTGGGCAGAAACACCGCGATCAGCGTGAAGGTGGTGGCGATGACCGCCAGGCCGATCTCGTCGGCTGCCTCGCGCGCCGCCTCCAGCGGCGTCTTGCCCATGCGCAGGTGGCGGATGATGTTCTCGATCTCGACGATGGCATCGTCCACCAGGATGCCCACCACCAGCGACATGGCCAGCAGCGTGACCACGTTGATGGTGAAGCCGAACACGAAGTACATCACCGCAAACGCCGGGATGATGGACAGCGGCAGCGCGGTGGCCGCCACCAGCGTGGCGCGCCAGTCGCGCAGGAACAGCCACACCACCAGGATGGCCAGGAAGGCGCCTTCGTACAGCAGGTACATGGAACCGTCGTAGTTCTCCTGCACCGGGTCCACGAAGTTGAAGGCCTCGACGATCTCCACGTCGGGGTGGTTGGCACGCAGCTTCTCCAGTGTGGCCAGCACATTCTTGTGCACCTCCACCTCGCCGGCGCCCAGGGCCCGCACCACCTCGAAACCCACCACCGGCTGGCCGTTGAGCAGCGCGGCGCTGCGGCGCTCGCCCACGGTGTCGCTGACGCGCGCCACCTGGTCCAGGCGCACCCGCCGGCCGTCGCCCAGCGTGATCTCCAGGCGCGCCAGCTCGTCGGCCGTCTGCACGGTGGCGATGGTGCGCACGCTTTGCTCCACGCCGCCCACGTCGGCGCGGCCGCCGGAGGCTTCCTGCTGCACCTGGCGCAGCTGGCGCGACACGTCGGCCGCGGTGGCGTTCAGCGCCAGCAGGCGCGCCGGGTCCAGCTCCACACGCACTTCGCGCGTGGCACCGCCCACGCGTGTCACCGCGCCCACGCCGGGCGCCGCCAGCACGGCCTTGGTGACCTCGTTGTCCACAAACCAGGACAGCGCCTCGTCGTCCATGCGCGGCGAGGACACGGTGTAGGTAAGTATGGGCACGCCGGCCAGGTTGACCTTGCTGACGATCGGGTCCCGCAGGTCGCCCGGCAGGTCGGCACGCACGCGCTGCACCGCGTCGCGCACCTCGTCCAGCGCTTCCTGCGTGGCCTTCTCCAGACGGAACTCCACCGTCAGGCTGGCCATGCCGTCCTGCAGCTTGGTGTAGATGTGCTTGACGCCGGTGATGGTGGCCACCGAGTTTTCTATCTTGCGCGCCACCTCGGTTTCCAGCTGCGCCGGGCTGGCGCCGGGCAGGCTGGCCACCACCGTGACCATGGGCAGGTCGATGTCCGGGAACTGCTGCACCTTCATGGCGCGGAAGCCCATCAGGCCCAGCACCGTGAGCAGCACGAACAGCATCACCGCGGGAATCGGGTTGCGTATCGACCAGGTGGAAACGTTCATCGCGGGTTCATCCCTGTCTTGTGGCGGAGCGCGCTGCGGGCAAGTAGGGCAACGTCAGCGCTTGGCGGCCACCGGGGCCGCGTCGGTGCCGGCCGGGCTGGGCGCGGCCTGCACCACACGCACCAGGTCGCCGTCCGACAGGAAACCGCCGCCGCTGGCCACCACGCGGGCCGCGGCGTCCACGCCGCCGGTGACCTCCACGCGGTCGCCTTCACGCCGGCCCACGTTCACCTTGACCTGCTCCACACGCTGGTCGGCCCCCACCTTGAACACCCAGGCGTGGCCGTCGCGCAGCAGCACCGCGGTGGAAGGCAGGGTCAGCGCCGCGGTGCTGCCCAGCACGAACTCGCCGCGCGCAAACATGCCGGCCTTGGCCGGGCCCGGGCGCGGCAGGTCCACGTAGACCACGCCGTTGCGCGTGGCGGCGTCCACGGTGGGGCCCACCATGCGCACACGGCCTTCCACCGTCTCGCCGCCGGCCGGCGACACACGCACGGTCTGGCCGGCCTGCACGCGCGCCAGGTCGTCGGCGGCCACCTCGGCGCGCCACTCCAGGCGCCCGCCGCGTATCAGGCGAAACAGCTCCTGCCCGGCGCCCACCACGGCGCCCACGGTGGCACTGCGGGCCGAGATCACACCGTCGTCAGGCGCCAGCACACGCGCCTGCGCCAGGCGCAGCTCCTGCACCTTGGCGCCGGCGCGCAGGGCCTCCAGCCGCGCCTGCGCGGTGCTGGCAGCGGTCTGGTACTGGTTGATCTGCTGGGCCGACAAGGCTCCGCTGGCGGCCAGCCCGCGCGCCCGTTCGGCATTGGCCTGGGCGTCGGCCAGCAAGGCCTCGGCCTCGGCCACCTGGGCGCGCACCGCGGCCAGGTCGGCCTGCGGCAGGGCCGCAGCAAAGCTGGCCAGCACCTGGCCGCGCCGCACACGGTCGCCTACGTTGACGTGGACCTCGGCCAGGCGCCAGCCGTTGGCCTCGGAGCCGATCACCGCCTCCTGCCAGGCGGCGATGTTGCCGGTGGCGGCCACGGTGGTGGCCAGCGACGCCGATTGCGGCTGCGTCACGGTGACCGACAGCGCCGGCTTGGCGCTGTTGTCGGCCACGGCCTTGCCGTCGGCGGCGCGCACCACCAGCGTGGTGGCGGCACCCAGCGCCAGCAGCGCAGCGGCGGCAACCCAGGTCCAGGTGGGGATGGTTCTAGCGTTCATCGCGGGCTTTCGGCAGGTTTCGGCCAGTCTGGGCAGGTCTTGGGAAGGGGGTCGTCTTGTCGCGGCGGCGCGCGGCCGGCTCAACGCGGCGTGTTTGGGGGCGCCGCCTGGGCCAGTTGGGCCTCGTGCCAGCCGCCGCCCAGCGCCCGCACCAGGTCGGTCCAGGCCACGGCGCGCTCGCGGCGCAGCTCGGTCAGCGCCGAGTGCGCGGCCAGCACGCTGCGTCGGGCGTTCTCCAGGTCGAACAGACTGCCCAGGCCGCCGCGCTGGCGCGCTTCGGCAGCCTGCACCGTGGCCTCGAAGTCCTGCACCGCCAGCAAGGCGTCGGCCTCGCGCTGGTCGGTGGCGGCCAGCGTGACCAGGGCCGACTCCACCTCGCGCACCGCGCGGCGCACCCGCGCCTGGTACAGCGCCACGGCCTCGTCGTAGCCGGCACGCGCCGCTGCGCTGGCGGCGGCACGGCGGCCGCCGTCGAACAGCGGGAAGTCGATGACCAGCGGGCCAATCGTCCAGGTCGTGCCGTTCAGGTTCTCGCCGCCCACGCGCAGGCCCACGCCGGCCAGCGAGCCGGCCAGGCTGATGCGCGGGCGCTGCGCGGCCACGGCCTGTGCACGGTCGCCGGCGGCGGCCAGCACGGCACGTTCGGCCTCTATCAGGTCCGGCCGCTGCGCCAGCAGCGCCGCCGGCAGCACCTGCAGCGGCACCGCGCCCGGCTGCGGCACACGCGCGGTGGCCACCGCCAGCGTCTGGCGCAACTCGGCCTCGGGCAGCGCCGTCAGCTCGGCCAGGCCCTTGAACAACAACTCGCAGGCCGCGCCCTGGGCCAGCGCCTGGCTGCGCGCCTGCGCCGCACCGGCACGGGCCAGCGCCGCATCGGCCGGCGCGGCAAAGCCAGCGTCGGCCGACTGGCCGGTGAGCCGCGCCGTCTGCTCGCGCGACTGGGCGTCGGCACGGGTGTTCTGCAGCTGGGCCTCGCAGGCGCGCAGCGCGGTCAGCGTGACGGCCGTTTCCGCGGCCACCGCCAGGCGGGCACTGTGCCAGCCGGCCTGCGCCGCCTCCAGCCGCGCCTGCGCCGCATCACGGTTGGCGGCGACGCCGCCGAAGAGGTCGATCTCCCAGCCGGCCTGCACGCCCAGCGACACCATGGACCCCACCGGCTGGCCCAGCTGTTCGCGGCCGCGCCCGGCGTTGCCCACGGCCGACACCGCCGGCAGCAGCGCCGCACCGGCGGCCACGCGGCTGGCGCGTGCGCGCGCTATCTGCGCCGCGGCCATGGCCATGGTGGGGCTGGCGGTCTGGGCCGCGGTGATCAGGCCCGGCAGCGCCGGCTCGTCAAAGCGCAGCCACCAGGTGGACAGGTCGGCGGCTTCCGTGCTGGCCGCCGCGGCACCGGCAGCCGGCGTCGCTGGCGCACCCGGCACCGGGGCCTGCCACGCCGCGGTGGTCAGCGCGCCGGCGCGCAGCGCCGCCGGCTCGGGCCGCTGGTCGTCGGGCAGGCTGGCACAGCCGGCCAGGCCCAGCGCCACCACGCCGGCCAGCCACAGGCCCGGCGCACTTGTTCTTGAGAGCTTCATGCCCGCGCCTTCGTCGGTTCTTGGGGGGTCGGTTCTTGGGGGATGTGCAGCGCAACGCCGCGCCGGCCGGCCTCGGCCTGCACCATGGCCAGGCCGAACTCCAGCAGCCGCTCGGCCCAGAGGTCGATCTGCCCGCTGCCTTCCAGCAGGCCCGGTGCCAGCCGGTTGTTGACGTCGCGCGCCACGTGCAGGTGCACCGCCGGCGCCGTCAGCGCAATGGCCAGGCGTTGCAGGTCGTCGTCCACGGCGGCCAGGCCCAGCTCGCGCTGCAGCACCTGCAGCAAGGCGTCGTGCACCGGCCGTATGCCATGGGCCAGGTGCTCGTCCCACAGGCCCGTGGGCTCCAGCAGCTCGCGGAAGTGCAGCTTGGCGCACAGCGTGGTGCACTCGCCTTCGTGCAGCGGCATGACGAAGCCGGCATAGAAGGCGCGCAGCGCCTCCGGCAGCGCCAGGCCCGGCGCCGTGACGGCGGCGATGTGGGTCTGGGCGTCGGCGCCCATGGGCCCGTAGAACACGGCGCGGTACAGGCCGGCCTTGTCGCCGAAGTAGTAGCTGATGGCCGCCACGTTGACGCTGGCGGCCTCGGCCAGCTCACGCGTGGAGGTCTTGGCAAAGCCTTGCTGCGCAAACAGGCGCAGCGCCGCCGCCAGCAGGCGCTGGCGCGCGTCTTCCAGCGGCTGGGCGCCGGCGGAATCCGCCTCCGGCTGGGCCGCTTCCAAGGGTTGACCCTGATTCATGGCGGCGAGTGTAGCCGTCCTGGTCAAACGTTTGATTAACTGACAGAGGTTCAGGGTTTTCCAGGTGTCGACGGGCCTTTCCAGGCCCTGGTCGCCGCCTGCCGCAACGGTTTGAGAACCGCTTTAGACCGGCTTCAGGACGCCGCCGGGGCCTCGCCAGAACACTGGCGGCACCCGATGTCCACCGCCCTGGAGCCCGCCATGAACGCTGCCCAAACCGCCCCCGCTGCCGTGCTGAACCTGCGGCCGGTGCATGCCGGCGACGCGCCGGCAATGCAGGCCTTTGTGCAGGGGCTGGACCCGGCGGCGCGGCGGCAACGCTTCCATGGCGCTGTCAACGCCTGCGCCCCGGGCCTGCTGCGCCACCTCACCCAGGCCGACGGCCAGCGCCATGTCGCCTTCGTGGCCTGCAGCGCCGGCGGCGCCGGCGGCGACGCGGCGCAAACCATCGTCGGCGAGGCCCGCTACTTCGTCACCGGGGGCGGCCGTGCGGAGTTCGCCATCACCGTGGCCGATGGGCAGCGCGGCAGCGGCCTGGCCGACGCGCTGCTGACGACGCTGCTGCAGGCGGCACAGGCCGGCGGCCTGCAAGCCCTGTACGGCGACGTGCTCAACGGCAACGAGCGCATGGCGGGCTTCATGCGCCGCCACGGCTTCGCGCCTGACGCTTCAGCCGACGCCGAGCCGGGCGTGACCCGCTGGCAGCACGCCGTGGGCCGGCAGGCCCCCCGCGCCCAGCCGGCCCGCCCGGCGCCGGCCTCCCAGCGCTGGGCACGCCTGCGGGCCTGGCTGGGCGGCCGCAGCGCCCCCGCCGCCGTCCTCTGACCACAACAACCGCCGCAGCGGCCGGGCCGGCAGTGCGCCCGGCCGCTGTTCGGCGCTTGGCTGCGGCACCGCAGCAAGGTTAAGCTTGTCGGGCGTCCACACCGCCCGCGGTTCCAAGCCGGCTCAGGCAGCAGCACCCGGGCGATGGCACCCGCCGACAGCCACCGCCCACCTTGTCTGCCGCCCTGCCCGCCGCCGCGCGCCCGCCTGTCCCCGAGCGACTTCGTTTCGGTCGCTTCGAGTTGCAGGCGGCCCAACACCGCCTGCTGGTGGACGGCCAGCCGGCCACGCTGGGTTCGCGCGCGCTGGACCTGCTGGCGGTGCTGGCCACCGAGCCCGACCGCCTGATCAGCAAGGGCGAGCTGCTGGACCGCGTGTGGCCCGGCCTGGTGGTGGAAGAAGCCAACCTGCATGTGCAGATCAGCAACCTGCGCAAGGTGCTGGGCGGCGAGCTGATCGCTACCGTGCCCGGCCGCGGTTACCGCTTCACCGGTGAGCCGCAGTCGGTGCCCGGCACCACGCCCGCGGCGGCGGCACCTGCGGCGGCAGCGGCATCGGCAGCATCGGCATCAGCGCCGGCGGTCGCGCCTGCTGCGGCGACCTCCCGGCTGTTCGGCCGCGCCGACGACCGCCGGCACCTGACCGCGGCCCTGTTGCAGCCCGGCTGCGTGACGCTGGTGGGCCCGGCCGGCGTGGGCAAGACCAGCCTGGCACGCGAGGCCGTGCCGGCCTGGAACGGCCCCGCGGTCTGGGCCGACCTGGCGCAGCTCACCGATGCCAGCCAGCTGCCGGCCACGCTGGCGCGGGCGGCCGGCGCCACCACCGGCGACGGCGACCCCCACCGCATGGCGGTCGAGGCGCTGCAAGGCCCGCAGCAATTGCTGGTGCTGGACAACGCCGAGCACCTGGTGGACGCCTGCGCGCAGCTGGTCACGCGGCTGCTGCAAGACCTGCCGCGGCTGCACCTGCTGGTCACCAGCCAGCTGCCGCTGCAGGTGGCCGGCGAGCGTGTGCAACGCCTGCAGCCGCTGCCGCCGCGCCTGCCGCCGCCCGGCAGCGACGCGGGTTGGGGCGACGGCGCCGTGGGCCTGCTGGTGGAGCGCATCGTGGCGGCCGACCACCGCATCCCGCTGGGTCCGCAGGCCCTGCCGCTGCTGCAGGCCGTGTGCGAGCAGCTCGACGGCCTGCCGCTGGCGCTGGAGATGGCCGCCGCACGTGTGCCGCTGCTGGGCCTGCAAGGCGTGCACGACGGCCTGGCGCAGCGTTTTGCGCTGCTCAGCGGCGGCCTGCGCAGCGCGTCCCAGCGCCACCGCACGCTGCACCAGGCGCTGGACTGGAGCTATGGCCTGCTCACCTCTGAGGAGCAAAGGCTGTTCCGCGGCCTGGGCCAGTTCGCCGGCCCCTTCACGCTGGACCAGGCGGTGGCCTTGATGGCCCCCCAGGACAAGGCCCCGGCTGCCCCAGACGCAGACCGCTGGGTACTCATAGACCGCCTCGCGGTGCTGGTGGACCGTTCGCTGGTCACCACCAGCGGTGCCGACGCCGCTGCGCCGCGCTACGGTCTGCTGGAGACCATGCGCGCCTATGCCCGGGAGCAACTGGCCGCCCAGGGTGAACAGGCGGCGCTGCACCGCCGCCACGCCCAGACCATGCAGGCCCAGCTGGACGCCGTTGTGCCGCGCGACCCGGCCGGCGTGACCGCGCTGATGGCCGACGTGCAGGCCGCCGTGCTGTGGGCCGGCGTGCACGACTGGCCGCTGGCGGTCGCCCTGACGACCCGGGCCTCGAACCGCGGCACCTTCACCACCTGGCGCATCACCGCCTCGCAGTGGATGGAAGCCCTGGAGCCGCGCATGCGCAGCGATGCGGGCCAGGCGCTGCCGGTGGCGGTGCAGACCGGCTGGTGGACCGAGCATGCCCGCGGCCTGGTCATGCGCACCCACGCGCGGGCCGTGGAGGTGGCACAGCACACCTGCGACCTGGCGCGCCGCCATGACCACCCCGACCTGGTGTGGGGCCTGGTAGCGCTGGTGCGCGCGCTGGCCGACCCCGGGCCGACCCTGGATGCGGCCTGCGCCGAACTGCAGGCCTTGATGGAGGCCCACCCCGAGTGGTCGGTGCGGGTGCGCCTGGCCGCCGCCGGGGCCTTGGGCGCCGCGGCCGACCGCCGGGACAACCGCCCGGCGCGGCTGGTGGCCAGGCGCCGCGAACTGGCGCTGGCCCGCGAAGCGGGCAACCCCCACCTGGTGGACACGGTGGAGAGCAATGTGGTGGCAGCGCTGGTGGACAACGACCAGCTGGACGATGCCCTGGCCATGGCCCGCCCGCTGGTCCAGCGCCTGTCGGGCACCGGCAGCGCCAACCTGCCCTGGGCCTGGAACGGCCTGCTGTCCACGCTGCAGCGCCTGGGCCGCCAGCAAGAGGTGCGGCAGCTGCTGCCGCAGGCCCTGGCCGATGTGCAGCCCATGGGCGATGCCTGGCTGCTGCAGAAGCAGCTGGCCTGGCTGGTGGCTTGCGAAGGCCACCACGCGCTGGCGGCCCGCCTGACCGGGCACCTGCAGGCCTTGTTCGAGGCCAGCAACATGGACCCGGTGCACCAGCGCGAGCACCTGGCCGAGGTGCTGCTGGAGCTGCAGCCGGCGATGAGCGATGCGCAGCGCGAACGACTGGCCGCCGAAGGCCGCGGCTGGACGCTGACACAGGCGCAGGCCGCTGCCTTGAACCCGGGCTGAACGCCGGCGGCATGGCGCGCCGGGGGCGCACAAGCCGCTAGAACAGCTCCACGTCGCTGGCGCGCGCCTCGTCCACCAGCGTGCCGGCCAGCACCAGCGCTGCATGGTCGGCCACGCGGTTGCGGCCGCTTTGTTTGGCGTTGTAGACGGCCTGGTCGGCGCGCTCGAAGGCGGCCGTGGGCGTGTCGCCACCGCGCACCTGCGTGAAGCCTATGCTGATGGTGATGCGGCCCACGCGCGGGAACTCGTGGCCCTCGACGGCCGCACGCAGGCGCTCGAAGGCGGCCGCTGCGTCGTCGCTGCCGCTGCAGCGCATCAGCACCACGAACTCCTCGCCGCCGAAGCGGTACAGCCGGTCGTGGTGGCGGAAGCTGCTGCGCATCAGGCGCGACAGCAGCAGCAGCACCTCGTCGCCTATCAGGTGGCCGTGCGTGTCGTTCACGCGCTTGAAGTGGTCGATGTCCACCACCCCCAGCCAGGGGCCGCCGGCGCTGCGGCGCTGGTCGTGCGCTTCGGTGTCGACGGGCGGGCTGGTCGCGGCCAGGGCCACGCGCAGAAAACTCTCGTCGAAGGTCTTGCGGTTCAGCAGGCCGGTCAGCGTGTCACGCTCGCTGTAGTCCAGCAGGCCCTGGAAGTTGCGGTAGATGCGCAGGATGCTGTCCACCAGCTTGCGGTGCTCGGTGCTCAGCGGCCCGTCGGTGTGCATCTCCAGCACGCCGCTGGAGGACTCTTCGCCGGACAGCGGAAAACACGACAACACCCCACCCAGTTCGCTGCGGCCGGCCACCACGCGCTGGTGGTGCAGGCAGGCGCGGCGCTCGGGCTGCAGCTCCAGCGGCGGCAGCGAGCTGAGGTCGGCAAACAGCGGGTCGGCCTGTGGCGAAGCGTCGCCCGGCAGCAGCCGCGCACGCGTCAGCCAGCGCTCGTCGCCGGCGTCGCCCACGGCGCGGTAGATGGCCACCGCCATGGGCTGCAGCAAGTCCTTCAAGGCGCCGACCAGCGTGGCATCCAGCGCATCGCGGTCGCGAAACGCCGTCAGCTCGGCCAGGTGATCGACGACAGTGCTCATGGGCCCTGGGGGTGGGTCTAGGTGGTGATGTCGGCGCCGGCGTAACGCGCCACCAGCGACAGCAGCTCTTCTTCGGCGTACGGCTTGCCGAGGTAATGGTCGGCGCCCAGCTCGGCGGCGTAATCGCGGTGCTTCTGCGCGATGCGCGAGGTGATCATCACCACCGGCAGCCCGGCGAGGCGGCTGTCGGCACGCACGTTGCGCAGCAGGTCGAAGCCGTCCATGCGCGGCATTTCTATGTCCGACAGCAGCACCACCGGCCGTTCCTCGGCCAGGCGCTCCAGCGCCTCCATGCCGTCCTTGGCCAGCACCACGCGGTAGCCCTCGCGCACCAGCAGGCGCTGCGTGACTCGGCGCACGGTGAGCGAGTCGTCCACCACCAGCACCAGCGGTGCGCGCTGCGGCGGCGGCTCGGCCGCCTCGGCGGGCACCGGCAGCGCCGGTGCGGTGCCGCGCATCAGCGCACGCGCTTCGGCGGCGTACACCGCGGCCAGCGCCACCGGGTTGTAGATCAGCGCCACGCTGCCGGAAGGCAGCAGCGTCAGCCCCGCCAGCCCCGGCAGCCTAGCGAGCTGCGGGCCCACGTTCTTGACCACCACTTCCTGGTTGCCCAGCACTTCGTCCAGGTGCACGGCCACACGCTGCGCCGCGCTGCGTATGACGACCACGGCCTGCGTGCGGCCCTCGGTCTCGCCGCGCGAGCCGGCCTGCAGCAGCGCCGGCAGCCAGAAGAACGGCAGCGTCTCGCCCTGGTGCACCAGCGCGCCGCTGTCGTAGGCGGCCAGCACCTCGGCGGTGGGCACGCGCCGCACCACTTCCACCAGCGTGGAAGGCACGGCGATGCGCAGCTCGCCGGCGCGCAGCATCACCACCTGCGTCACCGCGGTGGTCAGCGGCAGCAGCAGCTTGAAGCGCGTGCCCTGCCCCGGCGCGCTGGCGGTCTCTATGCGGCCGCCCATGGCATTGACCTCGGCCTTGACCACGTCCAGGCCCACGCCGCGGCCGGCCAGTTCGGTGATGGCCTCGGCGGTGCTGAAGCCCGGCGCGAAGATCAGCTGCGCCAGCGCCTCGTCGGCCAGCGCCTGGTCGGCCGCCACCAGGCCGCGCTCCACGCCGCGCTGGTGTATGCGTGCCAGGTCCAGGCCGCCGCCATCGTCGGCGAACTCCACGGCCACTTCGTTGCCCGACTGCGAAACGGTGATCTGTATGCGCCCGGTGCCGTCCTTGCCGGCAGCGGCGCGGCGCTCGGCGGCCTCTATGCCGTGGGCCACGCTGTTGCGCAGCAGGTGCTCGAAGGGCCCGGCCATGCGCTCCAGCACGCCGCGGTCGACTTCGATGGCGCCGCCTGCTATGTCCAGGCGCACCGCCTTGCCGGTGTCCTTGGCGGCCTGGCGCACGGTGCGGTACAGGCGGTCGGCCAGGCTCTCGAACTCCACCATGCGCGTGCGCAGCAGGTCGTCCTGCAGCTCGCGCGTCAAGCGGGCCTGCGCGGCCAGCGAGTCTTCGGCCGACTGCACCGTGCGCTGCAGGCCGCGCTGCAGCGTGGCCACGTCGTTGACCGACTCGGCCATGAAACGCGTCAGCTCCTGGAAGCGCGTGAAGCGGTCCATCTCCAGCGGATCGAAGTTCTGCCCTTCGGCCTTGGCGGCCTCCATGCGCGAGGAGATCTGCGTTTCCGCCTGCAGCTCGATGTCGCGCAGCTGGCGGCGCATGCGCTCCAGGCTGTCGGTCAGGTCGCCCAAGGCGGTCTGCAGCTGGCGCACGTCGGCGTCTATGCGGGCGCGCGTAATGCTCACCTCGCCGGCCTGGTTGACCATGCGGTCCAGCAAGCCGGCACGCACACGCACGGCGGCACCACCCGTCGCCGCGGCGGATCGCTCGCCGGCCTCGGCCAGCGGCTGCGCTTCGGCCTCGGTGTTGAAACGGCCCCAGTCGATGGCCACCGGCGGCGCCTGCACCACCAGCGCCGGCGCGTGGGGTTCCGCCAGCGGCTGCTCGGTCAGATCGGGTTCGGACGCCGGCTCCGCAGCCACGTCAGGCGCGGACTCGGACGTCGGCTCGGGTTCGGGTGCCAGCTCCGGCAGCGGCTCGGCAAGCTGCTCCACAGAAGCCGGCGGCGCAACCGTCGGGGCCGTGCCCCGGTGGCGCAGCACGTCGAAGGCGTTGCTGATGGCGTCGGCGCGGTGCAGCAGCTGCTCCACGTCGGCGGCCGGCACCTCGTCGCGCGCCACCAGGTGCTCGACCGCGGTTTCCAGCCGGTGCGCCATCTCGCCCAGACGCATCGCGCCGGCCAGGCGCGCGCCACCCTTGAAGGTGTGCAGCGTGCGCATGCAGCCCGAGGCGGCGCTGCGGTCGTGCGGGCGGTGCATCCACTCGCGCAGGCGCGCCTGCAGCTGCGGCAGCAACTCCTCGGCCTCTTCCTCGAAGATGGGGAACAGGTCGGCGTCTATGGCGTCGACGGCGTCTATGTCCTCGTCGTCGTCGAAGGCGTCAGCCGGCGCCGCGGCTCCTTCGCCGGGTTCGGACAGCGGCGTGAAGCCGGTCACCCGCACCGCGGTCAGCTCCGGGGCCGCCGGCAGCTCGGGCAGGGGCGCCGTGCGCTCCACGGCCTCGGGCTGCTCGAACACCTGGCGCTCGTGGCTGAGCAGGCGCTGCATCAGCTCGGCGTCCACCGGGCGCAGAAAGCCGGCGGCGAACTGGTGCAGCAGGCGGCGTATCTCGTCGGCCACCTCGTTGAACAGCTCGGCCTCGAAAGCGTCGCCCACGCCCGCTTCGTGCGAACGCTGCAGCGCGTGTTCCAGCGCGCGCGCCAGCGCCGACAAGTCGGCATAGCCCACGGTGGCCGAGTTGCCGGCCAGCGAATGCGCCAGCGCCACGGCGCTTTCCGGCACCGGGTGGCGCTCGTGCTCCAGCGCCCACTCGGCCAGCTCGGTGCCCAGGCGGCGCGACAGTTCGTCGGCTTCGTTGAGGAAGATGTTGAACAGCGGGATGCTGATGCGCAGGTCGCCTATGAGCTTGACCTGCTCGTCGTCGTCTTCGGCCAGGCCGGCCGGCAGGGCGGCCTGAGCAGGTTCGGCAGGCGCGGCAGGTTCAACCGCATCGGGAACTTCGGGAACTTCGTCTGGGGGTTCGAAAGCAGCGCTCTGCGCGGCCACCTCCGGCCGGGCCGGCAACGGCGTGCCGGGCAGCGACAGGTCCACCCCTTCCAGCGCCTGCTGCAACTCCGGCAGCACCTCGGGCGCCGGCCGCGCCAAGGCCTCGCCCGGCGGCCGCGTGCGGGTGGCAAACACCTCGTCCAGTGTGTCGGGGTCCAGCTCTATGGCTTCGACCGCCGGCACCAGCGGCTCGGCCAGGTCGTCGGGTTCGGCCGTTTCGTCGGCCGCCGGCACCGGGGCGTCCAGCGGCAGTTCCAGGGCAGCTTCGGCAGGTGCAGGCTCGTCGGTGGGCCCGAAGTCCAGCTCGAACTCCGGCGCCGCCGGGGCGCCCAGGTCCAGGTCGGCCGCGCTGGGCAGGTCGGGCACGCGGGCCGCCAGCGGCTGGGCAGCGGCGGGCGGCGCGGGTTCCGTGGCGGCCGGTTCGTCGGCGTCCAGCTTGAACTCGAAGTCCAGCACCACCGGGGCCGGGTCCTGGCCCGGCAGGTCCAGATCAAAACCCAGCTCGGCCAGCGGCAAGGGCTCGGTGGGCGGCAGGTCGGCCGCGTCCAGGTCCAGAGACAAGGTCTCTACGGACTCCAGCGACGCCACCTCCGGCACCGGCAGGGCTTCAAGCTCCGCCGGCGGCAGGGCCGTGGCGGGTTCGTCGGCCTGCGGTTCCGGCTCGGTGGCCGTTTCTTCCAGGGCCGGCGGCACGGTAGCCGGTTCAGCAATCGGCTCAGCGACCGTTTCGGCAGCCGGCTGGGCGGCTTGTTCGACGGCCGGCTGGGCCAGCGGCGCCAAGGCCGGCTCTATGCCTATGCGCCGGCCCTGCAGGCGCAATGCGTCGGCCGCCTGCGTCACCGCCTGCGAGCGGTGGCCGTCGTCGCGGCCGGCAGCGATGGCATCCGTCCAGGCCGACAGGTAAGCCAGCGCCTCGCCGGTGAACTGGCGCAGCGTCTGGTCCATGCGCGGCGCCGCGGCCAGGCGCGCGTTGTACAGCTGCTCGCAGGCCCAGGCGGCTTCGCCGAAGTCGCGCAGCCCCACCATGCGCGAGCTGCCCTTGAGCGTGTGGAAGGCGCGGCGCACGGCGGTCATGTCCGACGGGCTCTCCGGCGCTTCGGCCAGGCGCTCCAGCGCGGCGCCGGCATCGGCCACCACCTCGCGCGCTTCTTCCAGGAAGATCTCGCGCATCTCGGCGTCGTCTTCCAGGCCGGTGTCGCCGGCGGCGGCCGGTGGCCGTGCCGGGGGCAGCGGCGCCGGCGCCGGGGCCGGCTCGGGCACCGGCGGCGCCAGCGCATCGGCCGCGGCGGCCAACTGGGCACCGGCGGCGGCGCGGCCACCCGGGGCGGCCAGGGCCGACTTCGCGGCGCCCAGCGCGCGCGCCAGTTCGCGCTGCTCGGCCACCACCGCGCGCTGCGCGGCGCGGTCTATGCCGGCGGCCAGTTCGTCGTCGGGCACCGCGGCGCCCACGGCGTCGTCGGCCAGTGCACGCACCTGCTCGGTCAGCGTGGCTTCGGCCGGCACCGGGTCCAGTTCGGCAAAGGCGGAGCTGCGCTCGGCCTGCCCCATCACCGCTGCCAGCGCGCCGGTGGCGGGGTCGAAGCGGAACAGCGACTTGGCCAGCGCCGGCTGCACGCTGAGCATGTCGATCAGGAAACTTAAAGCGCCCAGGTTGTCGGCCAGGCGGTCGAAGCTGCCGCTTTGCACGGCCTGCTGCGGGTCGGCCTCGGTCTGCACCAGCTCGTCCACCGCGTCGCGCATGTGCAGCGCAGCGGCCGAGGCCTGGTCCAGGCCCAGTACCGACAACACGCCGCGCATGGCCGACAGCTGGCCCGGCACCGGGATCAGCACCGAGCGTTCCGCCGGGTCGCGGAAATAGGCGTCGATCTGCTTTTCGACTTCCGACAGCGTGGAGCGCAGCTCCTGCACCACGCTGCCCATGGTCTGGCGGTCGCTGACGCGGCGGTACAGCTCCTCCATCCACGATTCCAGCGGATGCGGCTCGGCGCCTATGCGCACTTCGTCGATGCGGCGCGCCAGGCGCTGCACCCGTTCGCTGAGCTGCGGGTGGTCCAGCTCGCCGTCTTCCAGCGAGGCGTCCAGGTACAGGATGGCGGTGGCCACTTCCATGGCCAGCGCAGGCGCCGGCGCCTGCTGGGCCGCCACCGTCTGCGCCACGGTGTTCTGCAGCACGGTGGCCAGTTGCTCGCCTTCGGGGAACAGGCGGGCCAGCGATTCGCCCACCAGCGAAAACTGCTCGCTGATGCCGCTCAGGCGGTGCAGTTCGCCACCGGCCACGGCCGACCAGGCGTCCTTGGCGGCGGCCACGCGTTTTCTCGCCAGCGCAATCAGCGCCGGGTCCAGGCGGCCCAGGCGCGGGGTTTCGTAGTCGGCGGTGGGGCGCTGGTCCAGCCGCCAGGTGCGGCGCACCTCGGCCAGGCGCGGCGCGGGCCGCTGCGTGTCGGGCGCCGTGGCGTGGCTGCAGAAGAACAGCAGGTCTTGCGCGAGGCGGTCGGACAACACCGGCTGGCCGCGTGCGCTGGCGCGCAGCTGCGCCAGCAGGCGCGACGCGATGCGCTTGGTGTAGACGTCGGCCGCCAGCAGGCCGCTGGCCTGGCCTTCGAACACCGCCGCGGCCAGTTGCCAGAAGGTGGCCAGGTGCGCACTCTCGGGCTGCTGGCGGGCACCGGCGCCCAGGTCGGCGCACAGGTCGCTCATGCGCGCCAGCGGCCCGGCCCCGGGCTCGCGCATCAGCGCCAGCACCAGCGTTTCCATCAGGCCGCGCGCTTCGTCGTCGGCCGGCCGCGGGTGGGCCGATGCGTCCGGCGGCAGCTCGCGCCATTGCCAGTCCAGCTTCCACAAGTCGGCCGGGTGCACACGGTCGGCCCCGGCCAGCTGCTGCGCGGCGCGGTACTGCGGGAACAGCATCACCGGCGACACCGGCTTGCCGGCGAGCTGGCGGCCCAGGAAGTCCAGCAGCGCAAACGAGCTGCGCTCTATGGTTTCCACCGCCTGCGTGTCCGCCATGGCCGGCCGCGCGATCAGGCGCTGCACCGCGGCCTCGGAGGCCCGCAGCACGTCGGCCAGGGCCGGCAGGCCCACCAGTTCCAGCGCGCCCACGCCCTGGTGCAACTGGCTGCGCGCGGTGCGCAGCACCGAGGGGTCGACCACGTCGACATCGGAGCCGGCCACGGCCTCGGCCTCTTTCAAGTGGCGGCGCAGCGCCTTGTGCGCCGTCTCCAGCGAACGCCGCAGCTCGCCGTGCACCCAGGCCAGCGGGCTCAGGTCATCGGCCAGCGAGGCGTCTTGCGTGGTGCTGTCGGTGGGAGCCATGCTCTTGTCCGACCCTCAGTGGTGCCCGGCGCAGCGCGACGGCGAGCCGACGCGGCGCAGCCCAGCGACCGACGCGGAACCGGCTTCGCCGGGCCGCTGGCGGTGCCCCCTGGAGGGGGCGCGCGAAGCGCGTAGGGGGTGGTTCATGTCACCCGATCTTGAAGCGGGCGACGGAAGCACGCAGCTCTTCGGCGGTACGCGACAGCTCGCGCACCATCTGCGCCGTGGAGCGGGTGCCTTCGGAGGTTTGCTCGGTCACCGCGAAGATGTGCTGGATGTTGCCGGCCACCACGCTGGCGGACTCGGCTTCGCGCGAGGCCTGGTCCGAGATGCGCGCAATCAGGTTGGACAGCTCGCGCGTCACGCGGTCGATGTCGCCCAGCGCGGTGCCGGCGGCGTCGGACAGGCGGGCCCCTTCGACCACGCCCTGGGTGCTGCGCTCCATGGCGGCCACGGCGTCCTGGGTGTCGGTCTGGATGGTGCGCACGATGGCGGCGATCTGCCGCGTCGCGTCGCCTGAGCGTTCCGCCAGGCGCTGCACTTCCTCGGCCACCACCGAGAAGCCGCGGCCGGCGTCGCCGGCGCTGGCGGCCTGTATGGCGGCGTTCAAAGCCAGCACGTTGGTCTGCTCGGTGATGTCCGAGATCAGCTCGGTGATTTCGCCGATCTCCTGCGAGCTTTCACCCAGGCGCTTGATGCGCTTGGAGGTTTCCTGGATCTGGTCGCGGATGGCGTTCATGCCGCCGATCGTGTCCTGCACCGCCGAGAGGCCGGCCTCGGCCGCGCGCAGCGACTGCTGCGCCACGCCGGCCGTCTGCTGCGCCTGCGCGCTGACCTCGTTGATGCGCCCGGCCATCTGCAGCACCGACTCGCCCGTTTCGCGAATCTCGCGCAGCTGCTCGGTGGAGGTGGCCAGCAGCTCGGTGGAGGTCTGCTCCACCTGCTGCGTGGTGTCGGTCACGCGCGCCGCGGTGCTTTGCACCTGCGCCACCAGCGTGCGCAGCTCTTCCACGGTGTAGTTCACCGAGTCGGCGATGGCGCCGGTGATGTCCTCGGTCACCGTGGCCTGCTGTGTCAGGTCGCCTTCGGCCACCGTCTGCAGCTCGTTCATCAGCCGCAGAATGGCCGCCTGGTTGGCGTCGTTGACACGCTTGGCTTCCTGCTCCTGGCGCTCGGCCTCCAGGCGCTGCCCCTCGGCCACGTGCGAGCGGCTGGTCTGGTCGGCCACGAACACGCGCAGCAGGCCAAAGCCGCCCAGCGCCAGCAGCACCACCGACAACAGGCCCAGCGCCAGGCGCCAGCCGCCCAAGGCACCCTGGCCGGCCAGCGCTTCCTGCAGCGTGTCCAGCCCGCGGCGCAGCGGCTCGGAGTCGGCCACGATGACACCCTGCGCCTCGCGCGCGGCCACCAGGCCTTGCAGGTTGGACAGGATGGCGCTGGCCTCGGTGCGCGTCTGTTCGTACTGGCTCAGCAGGCGCTGCAGCTCTTCGCGCGTGCGCGGGTCGCGCGTGCCGGTCAGCCGCAGCTCGGGGTTGCCGGCGAGCACGCCCTGGGCGATCTCGCGGAAGCTGTTCAGGTCCTTGCCCAGCAGGAACACCGCCTCGGCGCTGACGCCGTCGGTGGTCAGGAACTCGTTGGCGCTCTTGCCTATGCGCTGGGTCAGCATCACCAGCTGGCCCACGGCCGACAAGTCCACCGCCGAGGCGCCGCCTTGCAGCTTCAGCGAGGACACGGTCTCGGCGGTTTCCAGCAGGTCGGCGCTCTGGCGGTTGATGGTGCGCAGCGCGGCGCCCACCTGCGTCAGCGTCTGCTGCTGCGTCAGCACCACCGCGGCGTTGCGCTCGGCGCGCTCGACCAGCGGCGCCAGGGCGTCCAGCTGCGCCGTCAGCGCCGCCGGGGCCTGCGGCACCGGGCCGTCGCCGCTGCGCAGGCTCTTGAAGTTGGCGGCCAGCACGCCCACCGACTCGCGCACCTCGGGGAAGGCCGCCGGGCTGCCCACCAGGGCCTGCGACACCGACTTGGCCAGCCGCTGCGACTGCGTGGTGGCCTGGCCGGTGGCCGCCACCTGGTTGGACACCTGGGCGCCGGCCAGCAGCACCGCCACCACCGTGCCCAGCAGCAGCAACAGGCCCAGGCCGAACACCCACACCATGGCCCGCTGCTGGCGCGCCAGCGGCCAGCCGCCCACCAGCGGCAAGCCGCTGGTGAAGGTGCCATCGCCGCCGGCCGCTTGCAGGTGATGGGTCTGGGCGAACTCCGGCGCCACCTCCGAAGGCGCGGCCTCGGAGATGATGGACGAGTCGTTGGCGTCTTGCTCCGGCGCCTGCGTCAGCGGCGAGGCGCCACCGCCCAGACGCAGCGTGGCCTCGTTGGGGCCGGCCGGCGGGTCCAGGTCGTCAAAGCTGGCGGCCGGTGCCGTCTCGGCCTTGGCGCGCCCTGCGCCTTTGAACCTGTCGAGAAAGCTCATGGGGGTCCTCTTTGCTCGGTGGGCGTGCCGGGGTCGACAGCGTGCGGTAACGGTAGAACGGAGGCAATACGGGCGCGGCCGGTCAGGCCGCGATGCCCAGAAACTGTTCGTGGCGCGCCAAGGCCGCGAGGTCTATCTCCTGCCAGCTGCGGCCGTCGGCGTCGCGCCAGCGGCGCTGCGCAAAGCGCGGGCGGGCAACGCCGTCGGCGGGCTCGGCGCCGAGCTGCTCGGCGCTGCGCAGGCCCGCCAGGCGGTCCACCAGGAGCGCGCTGTGCGAGCCCAGCGAAGCGTTCAGCGCCAGCAGGCGTGCCTGCTCGCGCACGGTCTCGGCGGTCAGCGGCGCACGCAGCCCGACAAAGGCCGCCAGATCCACCACGCCATGCAGGCCGCCGCGCAGGTTGGCCACGCCCAGGAACCAGGGCTGCGTGTGCGGCACCGGCTGCAGGGGCACCACGGGGAAGATTTCGCCGGCGGTGGCCAGCGGCACCAAGAAGCCCTGCCCGGCGCATTCCAGCGCCAGCCACGACTCGGAACGCGCCTCGGTGCGGGCAAGTTGCAGCCGCTCGGCCAGACGGCCTTGCAGTTCACGCAGCGCTTCGCGGTTGGCCATGCGTGCGGCGGCCGGGGCTCAGTCGAAGGCCTTGATCTTGGCGATCAGCTCTTCGGCGTTGACCGGCTTGACGATGTAGTCGCGCGCACCCTGGCGCATGCCCCAGACTTTGTCGGTTTCCTGGTTCTTGCTGGTGCACATCACCACCGGCACGTCGGACCAGCGCGCGTCGCGCGTGATGGCCCGCGTGAGCTGGAAGCCGTTCTGCCCGGGCATGACCACGTCCATCAGGATGAGGTCGGGTTTTTCCTCGGTCAGCCGGCGCAGGGCCTCGTCGCCGTTTTCGGCGGTGCGCACGGCGTAGCCGCGCTTGCCGAGCAGCTCGGACAAGTGGTGGAGTTCGGTCTTCGAGTCGTCGACGACCAGGATCTTCTGGATGGCCATGGTGTTCGGGTCCTTGAGCGGTATCGGGCGCTGAAGGGCGGGCCTTTAGGCCGCAGGGCGACGAAACGAGTCCACCGCCTTGAGCAGCTGCTCCTTGGTGAACGGTTTGGTGAGGTATTCCTCGGAGCCGACCATGCGGCCGCGCGCCTTGTCGAACAGGCCGTCCTTGCTGGACAGCATGATCACCGGCACATGGGCAAAGCGCGGGTTGCGCTTGATGATGGCGCAGGTCTGGTAGCCGTCCAGCCGCGGCATCAGGATGTCGCAGAAGATCAGCTCCGGCGCATGGTCGTTGACCTTGGCCAGCGCGTCGAAGCCGTCCTCGGCCAGCACCACCTCGTGCCCGCCCTGGCGCAGAAAGATCTCGGCGCTGCGGCGTATGGTGTTGCTGTCGTCTATGACCAGCACCTTGGCACCGGTCGTGCCCTGCTCGTCGCCTGCATTGCCTGTGACGGCAGAGCCGTCCTGGGGCCCTGGACTGTCCAAGCGCCGCTCTCCTTGCACAAACCGCCGCGCGGCACGCAGGCCACGCAAGCGGTCAGATTTGGACCATCTCGAAGTCGTCCTTGCGCGCGCCGCATTCCGGACATGTCCAGTTCATGGACACATCGTCCCAGGCGGTGCCCGGGGGAATGCCGTGTTCCGGGTCGCCGGCGGCTTCGTCGTAGATCCAGCCGCAGATCAGGCACATCCAGGTACGCGGTTCGCTCACAGCTCTGACTGTCACGTCACTACAATGCTGAGGGATTGTAGCCACGCCAATCTTCAGAAAAGCGAGGATTTGTGAGGACCTACAAATCGTTCCTGAGAATCCGCTGGAGGTTTTGACCCGCCCGTCGGCGCGCGGCCAAGCCCCCTTTGCAGCCCACCGCAAGCGCCACATGAACCCCGACACCACCCCGGCCCCGGGCGCCGACGAAGTGCCCGGCGAGCCCCCGCCGCCGGCCTGCGTGATGTGTTTCAACGCCAACGACCCCAGCGGCGCCGGCGGCGTGGGTGGCGACGTGGCCACCATCGCCGCCATGGGCGCGCATGCGCTGCCGGTGGTCAGCAGCATCCTGATGCGCGACACCGCCGACGTGTTCGACCAGCACGAGCTGGACGCCGACGCCGTGGCCGAGCAGGCGCGCACGGTGCTGGAAGACATCACCGTGGCCGCCTTCAAGGTGGGCTTCCTGGGCAGCGCCGACAACGTCAGCGCGGTGGCCGAGGTCTTGTCCGACTACGCCGAGGTGCCGCTGGTGACCTACCTGCCCAGCCTGAGCTGGATGGAGGAAGACGCGCTGCAGCCCTACCACGACGCGCTGCGCGAGCTGGTGCTGCCGGCCACCGAGGTGCTGGTGGGCAACCACAAGACGCTGCAAGACTTTCTGCTGCCGGAATGGGACAACGAGCGCCCGCCTTCGGCGCGCGAGCTGGCGGTGGCCGCCGGCGAACACGGCACCCGCTACGTGCTGGTCACCGGCGTGATGCTGCCCAGCAAGGGCGCCGAGCAGTTCATAGACAACGTGCTGGCCTCGCCCCAGGGCGCCATCAGCGGCGAGAAGTTCGAGCGCTTCGAGACCGGCTTCGTGGGCAGCGGCGACACCCTGGCCGCTGCGCTGGCAGCGCTGCTGGCCGCCGGCGGCGAGCTGCAGGCGGCGGTGTCGGAAGCGCTGTCCTTCCTGGACCAGAGCCTGGACGCGGGTTTCCGCCCGGGCATGGGCTCGGTGCTGCCCGACCGCTTCTTCTGGGCCCTGCCGCCGCCGGAAGAAGGCGAGCCCGGCGCCGACGGCCCTGCCGCGCCCGACGACCCGCCGCCCACGCCGGACGAACCCAAGGGCAAGGGGGCGGCGCGCCGTGTCCACTGATCGCAACGAGCAGCTGTTTGCGCGCGCGCAGCAGGTCATCCCCGGCGGCGTCAACTCGCCGGTGCGCGCCTTCCGCGCCGTGGGCGGCACGCCGCGCTTCATCACACGCGCCCAGGGCGCGTACATGTGGGACGCCGCCGGCCAGCGCTACACAGACTACATAGGCTCCTGGGGCCCGATGATCCTGGGCCACGGCCACCCGGCGGTGCTGGAGGCGGTGCAGCGCGCCGCGGCCGACGGCTTCAGCTTCGGTGCGCCCACCGAGCGCGAGATCGAACTCGCCGAGGCCATCATCGCCCAGGTGCCGTCTGTGCAGCAGGTGCGGCTGGTCAGCAGCGGCACCGAGGCCGGCATGAGCGCCATCCGCCTGGCGCGCGGTGCCACCGGGCGCAGCAGGATCGTCAAGTTCGAGGGCTGCTACCACGGCCATGCCGATGCGCTGCTGGTCAAGGCCGGCTCGGGCCTGGCGACCTTCGGCCACCCCACCAGCGCCGGCGTGCCGGCCGAGGTGGTGCAGCACACGCTGGTGCTGCCCTACAACGACGTGGCGGCGCTGGAAGCCGCCTTCGCCGAGCACGGCCGCGAGATCGCCTGCGTGATGATCGAGCCCATCGCCGGCAACATGAACTTTGTGCGCGCCAGCCTGCCTTTCATGGCGCGGCTGCGCGAGCTGTGCACACGGCACGGCGCGCTGCTGGTCTTCGACGAGGTGATGACCGGCTTTCGCGTGGCGCTGGGCGGCGCGCAGGCGGTGTACGCCCGGGCCCTGCCCGGTTTTGCGCCGGACCTCAGCGTGTTCGGCAAGGTCATAGGCGGCGGCATGCCGCTGGCCGCCTTCGGCGGCAGCCGCGACGTGATGGGGCAACTGGCGCCGCTGGGCCCGGTCTACCAGGCCGGCACGCTGTCGGGCAACCCGGTGGCCACGGCCTGCGGGCTGGCCACGCTGCATGAGATCGCGAAGCCCGGCTTCTTCGACCGGCTGGCGGCCCGCACCGCCAGCCTGGTGGCCGGCTTGACGGCAGCGGCGCTTGACGCCGGCGTGCCGCTGGCAGGCGACAGCGAAGGCGGCATGTTCGGATTCTTCTTCGCCGGCGAACTGCCGCAGAACTACCCGGCGGTGATGGCCACCGACCAGGCGCGTTTCAACCGCTTCTTCCACGGCATGCTCGCGCGCGGCGTGTACCTGGCGCCGGCGCTGTACGAGGCGGGCTTCGTCAGCGCGGCGCACAGCGCCCAGGACATCGCCGCCACCGTGGAAGCCGCGGCAGCGGCGTTGCGCGAGTAAACCGCCGCCGGCACGCATGAGCCCGCCGGGCCGCCCCAAGGGCGAACACCGGAGTGCGCCACACGAAGGTATGCCCGTGAGCACGGCCGCCGCGCTGGCCTGCGGCCATTGCGGGCAGCCCATGCAGGTGCTGGAGTTGCCTGGCCACTACTACGGCCATGGGCAGCGGGTGGAAATCGACCTGTGCGAGCCCTGCCATCTGGTGTGGTTCGACGTGGTGGAGTCGGCGCGGCTGGGCGGCCCGGCGCTGCTGCAGCTGATAGGCGCCATGGTGGCCGCCCACGAAGGCGGCGCCGCGCTGCCCCACACGCCGCTGGACGGCGCACGCTGCCCGCGCTGCCGCGGCGCGCTGCGCGAGGTGCACAACCGCACGCGCTTCGGCCGCTCGCGCCAGCTGGAGTGCCACCAGCGCCACGGCGCCTACCAGAGCTTCGGCCAGTTCCTGGGCGAAAAAGGTCTGCTCAGGCCCATGTCGCTGGTGGACCGGGCGCGCACGCTGCAGCGCGACGGCGCCTTGCACTGCGTCAACTGCGGCGGCGACTTCGGCGAGCGCGACCCGCAATGCCCCTGGTGCGCCTCGGTGCCGTCGGTGGTGGACGTGGCGCGGCTGGCGCGGGCGCTGGACCCCGAAGGCGCCACCCAGGCCCACGCCGTGCACAACGTGGCGGCGCGCCAGGGGGCCTTGCAGTGCGCGGCCTGCGGCGGCGCCCAGCCGGCGGAGGCTCCCTGGCAGTGCGTGCACTGCCAGGCCACCCTCACCGCCCCGGGCCTGGCCGAGGCTTTTCGCGCCGTGCAGGTCCTGGAGCCGGCACTGCGCGCCCATGCGCTCAGGCCTTCACCGGAGATCGTACGGCGGCGGCTGGCGGCCCAGTCCACGGGCCTGCAGCGTCAGCGCGAACGTGCCGCGCAAATGCAGGCCGAGGCCGATGCCCGCCTGCACGGCCAAGCCTGGGGCGTGGAGAACGCCGCACCCGACCTGGGCAGCGTGCTGGGTTGGCTGGCCCGGCTGCCGCGCTGGGCGGCCGGCCTGCTGGCCGTGTTGGGGGCCTTGCTGTTGTGGCGGTGGTGGCGCTGAGCGCCGCATCCGCCCCGGGCTCAGGCCGGTGACGAACGCAGGCCGTAGGTCTGGTCGCCCAGCAGCAGGTACTCCACACGCAGCACCGGGTCGCCGCGTTCGCCGGTGAAGGTAAAGCCCACCATGGCGATGTTGTCGCCGACCTTGATCTCGGGCACCTTCCAGGCGTTCATGCGAAACATGGGCGCCAGCTCGATCTGCCAGCGCCGGTCGCGCCGGGTGGGCAGCGTGGTGGCCTTGAACAGCGCCGCGCCGTCCACCGGTGCCGACTGCGCCGGCACGGGGCGGCTGGCCAGGTCGGCCGGCAAGGCCAGGTCCTCAGCCAGTTCCAGCTCCAGCTCGGCGTGCGGATTGCGCCAGGCCACGCGCACGGCGCGGCCTTGCAGATAGATCGGGCGTTTCTGGTCGAAACTGCTCCAGCCGTGGTGGGCACGGGCGGGGAGCAGCACCGCCCCCAACGAGGCGGCGAGCAGCAGATGACGGCGTTGCATGGCGTCTGTCCTAGGCGTAGCCAATCCAGCGGCCCAGGATAACGACGCCCAGCCATAGCCCCAAGGACAACACGGTCTGCGCGCGCGCCACGCCGTCGGCCCGCCCCAGCCCGTCGCGGGCATGGAACCAGGCGGCGTTCAGGCCGGCCAGCATCAGCAGGCCCATCTTGCTGGTGAACACCGTGTTGGCCAGCATCTCGGCGGGCGCCGCGGCAAACATCAGCAAGCCCGACAGCGCGGCCAAGCTGAAGCCCACCACCGCCACCGTGAGCGCCAGGCGCGCCAGCGGGCGCAAGGGCAGCACCCGCGACACGCCCCACACCCGCAACTCCAGCAGCACCAGGTTGCCCAGCAGCAGCGCGATGCCCAGGATGTGCACGACCTCCAGCGCCGGGTAGGCCCAGGCGCTGCTGGCGATCCACGGCACGCCGGTGAGAACACCGCTGAAGGGCTCGCTGCGCATGCGGCGACGCTAGCAGAAGCGGCTTGGACCGGCTTGACGGCACACCCCGGCCCGGGCTCGCCGAAGCGCACGTCCCATGGAAAAAGGGCAGGCCGCAAGCGGCCTGCCCTTCCTGGATGCCTAGGAGACTTAGGCGATCAGGCTTGCGCGCGGCGACGGCGCACCACAGCGCCCACGGCGGCGAAGCCAGCCAGCATCAGCGCCCAGGTGCCCGGCTCGGGAATCATCTGCGCGGCGATCCAGTCGCGGTGGTAGTACACCGGCACCAGGCCGCTGAACTCGCCCCAGCTGCTGTTCAGACCGGCAGCGTAGTCGCCCCAGGCAGCGCCGAAGGTGATGCCGTAGGAGTTGACCGCCACGACTTCGCCGTTGATGAACGAGCCACCGCCGGAGTCACCGCCGGCCACGCCCACTTCGGTCGCGCCCAGGCCGGTTTGGCAGAACGTCGTGCCCGGCACGCCGCCGAAGTTGCTGGCCTGGGTGATGCGGCAAGCCGCGTCGTTCGTCGTGGTGCCGTTGTCGAAGTCGATCAGGTACGAGTGCGAGATCTGCGAAGCCGGCTCGTTCATGATCGGGGCCCAAGCCCCGCCAAAGATGTCGTCACCCAGACGGAAGTCCGTGATGTTCTGGCCCTGGCGGAACCAGCCCAGACGGTTCGGGTTGACGGTGTTGACACCGACCGCACCACCGATCGACGACGTGGAGCCGTAGCCGGTGATGTTGACGGTTTCGCCACGCAGGCTGTTGCCGCTGTGCAGGGCGTAGGACTCGGCGAAGTCCGGCGCCGGGGCAGACAGACGCACCACAGCGATGTCGTTGTGGTCGATCACGTCGCCGGTGTAGGCCGAGTGCACGAACACATTGGACGACTGGACGGTGGTGTAGCCCGGGCCGCCGTAGTACAGCTGCACGTCAGGGCCGCTGCCCGGGGTGCGGAAGAAAACCGTCACGCCATCGTCGGCCACGTCCTGGTTGCCGCTGGTGTCGGCCACGCAGTGGCCGGCGGTCAGGATGGACACGCGGTCGGCCAGCAGGGTGCCCGAGCACACGAAGCCGCCCATCAACAGGCCCACCGTGCCCGAGTACGCGGGCATGGCACCGGTGTAGACGGTGTTGCCGTGGCCGGCGTTCGTGGCGGTGGCGCCGACGAGCATGCTTTGCGCCGTCCATTGCAAATCGCCATAGCCGCCGGTCGCGACGCGCGCGCCTGCCGCGTGGGCACCGACGACCGCCAGCTGCGCGGCCAGCGCCACGGATGCGATCGTCATGGTCTTCAGAAGTCTGCTGCTCATACAACCCTCAGTGTGAGTCCCTCGGACCGGCGGGATTGCCGGCTTGGTTGGTAACGGGATGCTGTCGTGCGCACCATCCGCGGTCAACCCTCAACTTGAAGGGTGGTTGGGGGGGTGCGACCCCGAGTTCAGTCGTGCTGCAGCGCAGCGTGGCGTGTCGCAGCCAGGGCGGCTCCTAGAATGCAGCGCATGCACCTGCACATCCTCGGCATCGGTGGCACGTTCATGGGCTCGCTGGCAGCGCTGGCCCAGGCGGCGGGCCACCGGGTCACCGGCTGCGACACCGCGGTGTACCCGCCCATGAGCACGCAGCTGCAGGCGCTGGGCATCAACTGCCTGGAAGGTTTTGATGCCGACCAGCTGAAGCTGAAGCCGGACGTCTTTGTCGTCGGCAACGTCGTCAAGCGCGGCAACCCGCTGATGGAGGCGGTGCTGGACAGCGGCGCCCGCTACACCAGCGGCCCGCAGTGGCTGGCCGAGCAGGTGCTGCAGGGCCGGCACGTGCTGGCGGTGGCCGGCACCCACGGCAAGACCACCACCACGGCCATGCTGGCCTGGATCCTGGACCAGGCCGGCCTGGCGCCGGGCTTCCTGGTCGGCGGCGTGCCGCAGAACTTCGGCGTCTCGGCGCGGCTGGGCCATGTCGAGGCCGACGCTTCGGCCGGCGTGGGCAGCCCCTTCGTCATCGAAGCCGACGAGTACGACACCGCGCTGTTCGACAAGCGCAGCAAGTTCGTGCACTACCGGCCGCGCACCGTGGTGCTGAACAACCTGGAGTTCGACCACGCCGACATCTTTGCCGACCTGGCGGCCATAGAAACCCAGTTCCACCACCTGCTGCGTACCGTGCCGGCCGGCGGGCGCGTCGTGGTCAATGCCCGCGACGAGGCCCTGGCGCGTGTGCTGGCGCGCGGCTGCTGGAGCGAGGTGCAGCGCTTCGGCACCCGGCGCGAGGAACCCGGCGGCTACTGCGCCCGCGGCGAGCCGCAGGCCTTCGACGTGCTGCGCGGCAGCCTGAAGCTGGGCCGGGTGGAATGGAGCCAGCTGGGCGAACACAACCAGATGAACGCGCTGGCGGCCATCGCCGCTGCGGAACATCTGGGCGTGGCGCCCGAAGCAGCCGCCGCCGCGCTGGCCGGCTTCAGCGGCGTGAAGCGGCGCCTGGAAGTACGCGGCGAAGCCGGCGGCGTCACCGTGTACGACGACTTTGCCCACCACCCCACGGCCATGCGCACCACACTGGACGGGCTGCGCCGCAAGCTGGGCGTTGGGCCCCGCATCCTGGCGGTGTTCGAGCCGCGCAGCAACACCATGAAGCTGGGCACCATGAAAGCCCAGCTGCCCTGGGCACTGGAAGAGGCCGATCTGGCCTTCTGCCTGCAGGGCGACTACGGCTGGGACGTCGCCGAGGCGCTGCTGCCCCTGGGCGAGCGCGCCAGCGTGGCGGCCGACGTGCCCACTCTGGTGGCCCAGGTGCGCGCCGCGGCCCGGCCCGGCGACCACGTGCTGTGCATGAGCAACGGCGGCTTCGGCGGCGTGCACGACAAGCTGCTTGCCGCGCTGGCCCCGCGCAGCTGAAAAAGAGCGCCGGCGGCGCTTGATAGCCGTCGCCCATGGCGGCCATCGGATCTATCAATATCCCCGATGCTGTGGCACGGCGATAATCGCCATGTCGAAAATGCTATCGACCAACCAATACTGATAGGAATCAACGCATGTCGATCATCAACACTGCCGTCCAGCCCTTCAAGACCCAGGCCTTCCACAACGGCAAGTTCATAGAAGTCACCGAGGAAAGCCTGAAGGGCAAGTGGTCCGTGCTGATCTTCATGCCGGCGGCCTTCACCTTCAACTGCCCCACCGAGATCGAAGACGCGGCCGAGAACTACGCCGCCTTCCAGAAGGCCGGCGCTGAAGTTTACATTGTCACCACCGACACGCACTTCTCGCACAAGGTGTGGCACGAAACCAGCCCGGCCGTGGGCAAGGCCAAGTTCCCGCTGGTGGGCGACCCCACGCATGCGCTGACCAACGCCTTCGGCGTGCACATCCCCGAAGAAGGCCTGGCACTGCGCGGCACCTTCGTGATCAACCCGGAAGGCGTGATCAAGACCGCCGAGGTGCACAGCAACGAGATCGCGCGCGACGTCTCGGAAACCCTGCGCAAGCTCAAGGCCGCGCAGTACACCGCCGCCAACCCCGGCCAGGTGTGCCCGGCCAAGTGGAAGGAAGGCGCCAAGACGCTGACGCCTTCGCTGGACCTGGTCGGCAAGATCTAAGCCGCCGGTTCCCCGGCAGGCCGCCCGGCCTGCCGGCTGCACGACTGGACCCGCCGGGCCCAGTCGCCGGCACCCCCAGCGCGGGTGCCGGCGACCGGGTCGGGCTGTGCTCGCCCTGCCATTCGAAAAAGGAGCCCCCATGCTGGACGCCAACATCCAGGCCCAACTGGCCGCCTACCTGCAGCGCATCACGCAGCCGGTGGAGTTGATCGCCTCGCTGGACGACAGCGCCGAAGCGGCCGACATGCGCACGCTGCTGGAGCAGATCGCCGCGCTGTCGGACCAGGTCACTGCACGCTTCGACGGCACGGCCGAGCGCCGCCCCTCCTTCCAGATCACGCGTGCCGGCGCCGACATGGGCCTGCACTTCGCCGCCCTGCCCATGGGCCACGAGTTCACCTCGCTGGTGCTGGCGCTGCTGCAGGCCGGTGGCCACCCGCCCAAGGTGGAGGCCGAGGTCATCGCGCAGATCCAGGCCTTGGAAGGCGATTTCGTCTTCGAGACCTGGATGAGCCTGACCTGCCACAACTGCCCGGACGTGGTGCAGGCACTGAACCTGATGGCGGTGCTCAACCCGCGCGTGCGCCACGTGGCCATAGACGGCGGCCTGTTCCAGGACGAGGTGGAAGAGCGCCAGATCATGGCCGTGCCGGCGGTGTTCCTGAACGGCCGGCCCTTCGGCAGCGGCCGCATGGAGCTGGCCGAGATCCTGGCCAAGGTGGACAACGGCGCGGCAGCGCGCGACGCCGCCAAGCTGGGCGCCAAGGAACGCTTCGACGTGCTCATCGTGGGCGGCGGCCCGGCCGGCGCCGCTGCCGCCGTGTACGCGGCGCGCAAGGGCAAACGCACCGGCATCGTGGCCGAACGTTTCGGCGGCCAGACCCTGGACACCCTGGGCATAGAAAACTACATCTCGGTGCTGGCCACCGAAGGCCCCCAGTTCGCCGCCGCGCTGGAAGCGCATGTGCGCGCCTACGACGTGGACCTGATCAACGGCCAGCGCGTGGCCGCGGTGGAACCGGCGGCCGAGACCGGCGGCGACATCACGGTGCGCCTGGACAACGGCGCCCAGCTGCGCACCCGGAGCCTGGTGCTGGCGCCGGGTGCACGCTGGCGCAACGTGAACGTGCCGGGCGAGCAGCAGTACAAGACCAAGGGCGTGGCCTACTGCCCGCACTGCGACGGCCCGCTGTTCAAGGGCAAGAAGGTGGCGGTGATAGGCGGCGGCAACTCCGGCGTGGAAGCCGCCATCGACCTGGCCGGCGTGGTGCAGCACGTGACGCTGGTGGAGTTTGCCGACCAGCTCAAGGCCGACGCCGTGCTGGTCAAGAAGCTGCAGAGCCTGCCCAACGTGAGCATCCACGTGAACGCCGAGACCACCGAGATCACCGGCGACGGCCAGAAGGTGGACGGCCTGGTGTGGAAGAACCGCGTCAGCGGCGAAGCACACCGCGAAGCCCTGGCCGGCGTGTTCGTGCAGATCGGCCTGGTGCCCAACACCGAGTTCCTGAAGGGCACGGTGGAGCTCAGCCGCTACGGCGAGATCATCGTGAACGAACGCGGCGCCACCAACCTGGCCGGCGTGTTCGCCGCCGGCGACGCGACGACCGTGCCCTACAAGCAGATCGTCATCGCCGCCGGCGACGGCGCGAAGGCCGCGCTGTCAGCCTTCGACCATTTGATACGCCACGGTTGACCGCCAGACCCGGCACCGCCAGCGGCGCCGGGTCTGCCGAACTCATCCCGTGCGTTGCATGGAGGCGCGCAGCGCCTCCGTGAGCGACGCCAGCGCGTCCTGCAGGTGGGCGCGGTCCTGCAAGGCCCAGCCGGGGCGGGCCAGCGCGGTGCGCAGCTCACGCTGCAGCTCGCCGGCCTGCCAGCGGGCCAGGCTCAATGCATCGGCCGGCAGCGCGGCGCTCGGCCGCGTCAGCATGGTCTGCACGCGGCGCAGGTGTTCGCGCTGCAGCGAACGGCGCAGCGGGTCGATGCTGCGGCCGCTCTTGAGCTCGCTCCACACCGCGGCCTGCACGCTGCCGTACACCTCGGCCAGCGTGATGGCACCGCGGCGCTGGTCGTCCTTCAGGTACAGCGGCAACTCCAGCACGCGGCGCGCGGTGCCCGGCGCCAGCAACTGGTCCAGCGCCGCGCCCTGCAGGCCGGCCACCAGCTGCGGCACGTCCAGCGGGCCCACGCGGTTCCATTCCACATAGTCCGGCGTCAGGCTGGCCAGGAACTCGGGGCGGAAGCGGAAGCTGTCCACGCTGAACACTTCGCGCGACAGCCACTGCAGCGCCTCACGCTGCAAGGCCGGCTCCACCGGCGTGAAGGCCTGCAGGCCGGTGCCCTGCACGTCGCGCTCTATGTACATGCCGCCCACGTACTTGGCCACGATGGGCGGCACGCGCTGCGCCTGGCGCAGGCCCTGCAGCACGCTGCGGCGCAGCCGCAGGGCGTCGTCGCCCGGCTGCACGCCCCGCTCCTGCGTGCGCTGCCACAGCTCGCGCGTCAGCTGCATGCGGCGCGTGGCGTAGGCCATGGGGTCGTCGCCGGCGTCAAAGCGGTTGACGCGCGGGTCCAGGCCCAGCGCGCCAGGCCCGTCGAAGCCGGCATCGGCGTCGTCGGCGAAGGCCAGCGCCGGGTCGCGGCGGCTGCGCTCGGCGATGGCGCGCAAGGCCTGGGCCTCGCCTTCGGCCGCCAGCGGCTTGTAGGCGTACTCGATGGCCCAGTAGTCGTAGGCGCCCAGCGTGGTCATCACCGGCACGCCGCGCGGCTCGCCGGCCAGCGGCAGGTTGAAGGGGTTGTAGTCCATCACCGAGCCGGAGATGCCCCGCGTGTTGCCGAAGGCCGTGTCGCGCAGCTGCGCCTGCGTCACCGTGGTCGATGCGCGGAAGTTGTGGCGCAGCCCCAGCGTGTGGCCCACCTCGTGCGCAATGGTGTCGCGTATGTAGGCGTGCACCAGCGCCTCGGCCTCGGGGCTGTCCGGGTCCAGGTCGCCGCGTGCCGCGAGCAGGTCCAGCGCAAAGCTGGTGTCGTCGGCAGCATCGGCGGCGTAGGTGCAATAGGCGTGGTCGGCATGGCCCTGCCCCCCACCGCCCAGCGCGGCCAAGGCCTGCTGCCAGGGCGCCTGCGTGAACGAGGCCGGCGCCGAGGACGATGCCGAGCGGTTGAACTCGCCGTCTTCGCGCACCATGCGCCGCGCCCCGCGGCCGAACACGTCGCTCATGCCTATGTCGGCGTCCAGGATCTCACCGGTGCGCGGGTCGCTGTGGCTGGGGCCGATGGCAAAGCCCACGTCGGCGCCGGTGAACCAGCGCACCGAGGCGTGGCCGGCGTCCATGGTGTCGAAGTCGGCGTCATCGGCCTGCTGGCGCACGACGATGGCGTTCTTGAAGCCTATGCGCTCGAAGGCCTGGTTCCACAGCAGGATGCCTTCCTGCACGGTCTGGCGGTAACGCTGCGGGATGCCGCGGTCCAGCCAGAAGGTGATGGGCCGCACCGGCTCGGACAGCGCCGCGGCCGGGTCCTGCTTTTCCAGGCGCCAGCGCTTGATGTGGTGCACCCGCGTGGTGGGCGACAAGTCGTTGGACAGGTCGACGAAGGTCTCCATGAAGTAGCCCACGCGCGCGTCGGCCTGGCGCGGGCGCATGGCCTGCTCCGGCAGTTCGCGGAAGCTGTACACGAAGCTGACGAACAGGCTGCGTGCGTCGGGCAGCGTGGACGGCAGCGGCGGGCGCGGCGGAACCGGCGCGCCCGGGGCCATCAGCGGCGGCGCGGCGATGCGCGGCACGGCGTAGTGCACCCGCCCGGTCAGCGTGGTCAGCCCGGGTTCGGCACGCGCGCGGTCGAAGTAGGAGTTGGCGCGGTCCGGCGCAAACGGCAGCCGGAAGGCCATTTCCAGGCGCGTGCTGTAGCCGGCCATGTCGCCCAGCAGGAAGGCCGCATCCACCAGCACCGACTTGCGTTCCGGGTGCGGCGCGCTGGCCACCGCGGCGCTGCCTATCAGGCTGTCGCTGAAGCTGCGCGAGACGGTGTGGCCCATGGCCGGGTCGCCGTCGGCGCGAAAACCCGTCTGGCGCGCCACCAGCTGCACCTGGTTGCCTATGCGGCGGAACTCCGCCAGCCAGCGCGGGCCCATCTGGCTGCCGTACAGGCCGCGCTCGCCCACCGACTGGGTGATGTTGACCGACACCAGCATGGGCCGGTCGAACTGCTCCGGCCCCAGCTCCAGCCACACCTTCTCGTCCTTGCGCCACAGCGGCACAAAACCCTCGCTGCGCGTGGCGTCCTTGGCCACATCGGCAAAGGGCCGCGGCGCGCCGGCCTCGGGCCGCGCACCGGGCGCACCGCCGGCAGGCCCGCCGGCAGCGTTGGCCGGGGCGGCCGCGGGGGTGGGTGCCGTGGCCCCTTGGGCAGCGGGGGCCGGCGCGGCAGCACCAGGCCCGGTGGCGGTGGCACAACCGGCCAGCGCCAGCACGGCCAGGGTCACGGCAGCCCGGCGCCAGCCGGCTTCGGAAGTGGAGGTGGGTTGAACTGCGGTCGGCATGGAAGTTAAGGGTTTGCCCAGGGGCCAAACTTTTGATTCTGAGCCCTGCGGGCGGGCGTGCCGGCGCCGGCACGGCGGCATGCGACCAAACGCGCCCTCGGCGGCCTGAACCGCGCACAGCGGCGACGAACTGCGGCCCGGGCCGGCGCGGCCGCCCAAGCCGCTGCTGCCCAGACACCTGGGCGACAGCGCCGGCGCCGGTGCGGCGCTTAGACTCGCGCTCGCCCGCATGACCCTCACCGCATCCGCTCCCTTACCGGCTGGCGACGAGCCGGCTTCGGCGCCCCCCAGCCACGTGCTGTACCTGCACGGCTTTCGCTCGTCGCCCCAGTCGTTCAAGGCGCAGCGCCTGCAGGCCTGGCTGCAAGCGCACCGGCCCGGCGTGCACTGGTGGTGCCCGCAGCTGCCGCCGTCCCCGCGCGAGGCCATGGCGCTGGTGGACCAGGGCCTGCAAGCCTGGCCCGCCGCCCGCATGGCGGTACTGGGCAGTTCGCTGGGCGGCTACTACGCCACCGGGGTGGCGCAGCGCCTGGGCTGCCCGGGTGTGCTGATCAACCCGGCCGTGGACCCGGCGCGCGACCTGGCCGCCTACATAGGCGAGCAAACCGCCTGGCACGACCCGGCGCAGCGCTTCTTCTTCCGCCCCGAGTTTGTGGACGAGCTGCGGGCGCTGCATGCCGGCGCCCTGCGCCATCCGCAGCGGCTGCTGCTGGTGGCCGCCACCGGCGACGAGCTGCTGAGCTGGCGCGAGATGGTGGCGCGCTACCCCGGCGCGCAGCACCACATCGTGCAGGGCAGCGACCATGCGCTGTCGGACTTCGACAGCCACCTGCCGCACATCCTGAGTTTCCTGAAACTGAGTTGAGTTGAGTGACATGAGCCTGCGACTGCAAGACCGCATCTGCATCGTCACCGGCGCCGCGCAAGGCATAGGCGCCGCCACGGTGGCACGCCTGGCTGCCGAGGGCGGCACCGTGATCGCCTGCGACCGCCGCCCGGTGGACGTGCCCGGCGCCGCCGCCTCGCTGGCGGTGGATGTCACCGACCGCGCCGCGGTGGACGCCATGGTGGCCCAGGTGCTGGCCCGCCATGGCCGCATCGACGTGCTGGTGAACAACGCCGGCATCACCAAGGACGCGCGCCTGGTGAAGATGAGCATCGAGCAGTTCGACGCCGTCATCGACGTCAACCTGCGCGGCGTGTTTCATTGCGCGCAGGCCGTGGCGCCGCAGATGGTGGAGCGCGGCAGCGGCGTCATCCTCAACGCCAGCAGCGTGGTGGGCATCTACGGCAACTTCGGCCAGACCAACTACGCAGCGGCCAAGTTCGGCGTCATAGGCTTCACCAAGACCTGGGCGCGCGAGCTAGGCCCCAAGGGCGTGCGTGTCAACGCCGTGGCGCCGGGCTTCATAGAGACGCCCATTCTGGCCACCATCCCCGACAAGGTGCTGCAGCACATGCGCGAGCAGGTGCCGCTGCAACGCCTGGGCCGGCCCGAGGAGATCGCCGCGGTCTATGCCTTCCTGGCCAGCGACGATGCCAGCTACGTCAACGGCGCGGTCATCGAAGTCAGCGGCGGGATAACCGTATAGCCCCCAAGCTCGCTTTCGCTCGCTACCCCCCAAGGGGGCCGTCCGCCTACGGCCCGGCAAAGCCGGTTCCGTGGCGGGAAGCTGGGTTGGGTTCCGTGCACTTCATGCGACTGACGCAAGGCGCTGAGAAGCTCTCCAACGCTCCGAAGCCAAGCCACTTGCGCGGATCCGGCTCTGCCGGTCCGCCGCAAGGCGCCCCAAGGCCCCGGGGGGGCCTCTTGCAAGGCCCTGGGGGCAGCGACCGGGAGGGAGCGTGGGGGCACCAGTTCCCCGACAATGGCGCCGATGTATGCACTGTTCGAAGACGGCGGGCGCTTTCACGCCGGCCGCGTGATGTCCGACGCCGGCGGCTCGGCCCAGGTGGAGCTGGCCAGCGGCAAGCGCGTCAAGGTCAAGGCCGCCAACCTGCTGCTGCGTTTTGAGCAGCCGGGGCCGGAAGACCTGCTGGCGCGCGCCCAGGCGCTGGCAGGCGAGATCGACCTGGACCTGGCCTGGGAGTTTGCGCCCGAAGAAGAGTTCGGCTTTGCCGACCTGGCGCGCGACTACTTCGGCGACACCAGCGGCCCCGAGCAGCAGGCCGCTGCGCTGCTGCGCCTGTTCGAGGCACCACACTACTTCCGACGCCTGGGCCGCGGCCAGTTCCGCAAGGCGCCGGAAGAAACCGTCAAGGCCGCGCTGCTGGGCATCGCCCGCAAGAAGCAACAGGCCGAGCAGGTGGAAGCCTGGGCCGGCGAGCTGGCCGCCGGGCAGTGCCCGGAGCCGGTGCGCGAGCAGCTGTACCGCATCCTGTTCAAGCCCGACAAGAACGCGCCGCACACCAAGGCCGTCATAGAAGCCGCCAAGCGCACGCAGCGCTCGCCGCTGGACCTGCTGCGTGAAGCCGGCGCCATCACCAGCCCCTACCAGTTCCACTGGAAGCGCTTCCTGTTCGAGCAGTTCCCGCAGGGCACCGGTTTCCCGGCGTTGACCGTGCCGGCGCTGACCGAAGCGCTGCCGCTGGCGGCTGTGCAGGCCTTCAGCATCGACGACTCGGCCACCACCGAGATCGACGACGCGCTGTCCGTGCAAGGCCTGGGCAGCGGCACCGTCACCTTCGGCATCCACATCGCGGCGCCGGGCCTGGCCATCACGCCGGCATCGGCAGCGGACGAGGTGGCACGCGCGCGCTTGTCCACCGTGTACATGCCGGGCTGGAAGCTCACCATGCTGCCCGACGAGGTGGTGCAGGCCTACACACTGACCGAAGGCCGCGCCTGCCCGGCCGTCAGCCTGTACGTCACCGTGGACGAGGCCACGCTCGAAGTGCAAGGCAGCCGCACCGCGCTGGAGCAGGTGCCCATCGCCGCCAACCTGCGCCACGACAAGCTGGACGACGTGGTCACCGCCGACAGCCTGGAAGGCCGCGCCGGCGCCGATTACCCCTTTGCCGCCGAGCTGGCCTTTGCCTGGCGCTTTGCGCAGGCGCTGAAGCAGCGGCGCGAAGTGGTGCGCGGCAAGCCCGAGCTGTTCACCCGCCCCGACTACAGCTTCCGCCTGGAGCGCGAAGACAGCTCCACCGAGCCGCTGGGGCACGAGACGGTGGCCATCTCCACCCGCCGCCGCGGCGCGCCGCTGGACTTGATCGTGGCCGAGGCCATGATCCTGGCCAACAGCACCTGGGGCGGCTGGCTGGCCGAGTTCGGCGTGCCCGCCATCTACCGCAGCCAGGCCAGCATGCTGCCGGGCGTGAAGGTGCGCATGGGCGCCAAGCCGTTGCCGCACGCCGGCATGGGCGTGGCGCAGTACGCCTGGGCCACCTCGCCGCTGCGCCGTTATGTGGACTTGGTCAACCAGTGGCAGATCATCGCCGCCGCCCGCCATGGCCGCACCGCGGCGCTGGCAGCGCCGTTCAAGCCCCGGGATGCCTCGCTTTTTTCGGTGATCTCCGCCTTCGACGGCGCCTACAGTGCCTACGGTGCCTTCCAGCAGGCCATAGAGCGTTACTGGACGCTGCGCTGGATAGAGCAAAACGCCTGCACCGAGCTGGAGGCCGCTGTGATGAAGGAAGGGCTGGTGCGTGCCGAAACGCTGCCGCTGGTGTTCCGCTTGCCCGGCACCGAATCGCTGCCGCGCGGCGCGCGGGTGCGCGCCCGCGTGGTGGGCGTGGACCTGCTGACGCTGGAGCTGCACGCCGCGCTGGCGGGCCGCCTGGACGAAGCCGCGGCCCCTGCCGGTGACGAGGCCTCCGACGAAGAAGGCGAGGACACCGCCGGCCCGCTGACCCTGGCGCTGGACCTGGCCGAAGGCAGCAGCGACGACACCGCCGGCGGCGGCAACAGCGACGGCAGCGCGGAACCCGCGCGCCCACCCGAAGTCCCTGCAAGGTCATGAAGTTCAACTGGCGTGCCCTCACCACGCTGCACTGGGCGCTGCTGGTCTCGGCCGGCGTGCACGCAGCGCTGCTGACGGTGCGCTTTGTGGACCCGCAGGCCTTTGAGCGGGCACTGCGCGACACGCCGCTGGAAGTCATCCTCGTCAACGCGCGCAGCAACGAACGCCCGGAGCAGGCCCAGGCCATCGCCCAGGCCAACCTGGCCGGTGGCGGCGAGGCCGCACGCGGCCGCGCCACCAGCCCCTTGCCGGCGGCCGCCACGGTGGAGCTGGGCGACGCCACCGAAGAGGCCCGCCAGCACATAGACCAGTTGCAAGAGCAGCAGCAGCAACTGCTGGCCCAGATACGGCGCGAAGTGGCCGCCATGCCGCCGCCCGACCCGCGGCGCGACCGCGGCGACCCGCAGGAAGTGGCGCGTGAAGAACGGCGCCGCCAGCTGCTGCGCATGCTGGCCGAGATAGAAAAGCGCATCAACGACGAAAACGCGCGGCCCAAGAAGCGCTACATCAGCCCGGCCACGCGCGAAGAGGTGTACGCGCTGTACTACGACGCGCTGCGCCGCCGCATCGAAGACCGCGGCACCCGCCACTTCCCCGAGGAAAACGGGCGCAAGCTGTACGGCGAGCTGACCATGAACGTCACCGTGGACGCCGCCGGCCGCGTGGTGGAAACCGAGGTGGTGCGGCCCTCCACCTCGCGCCGGCTGGACTTGCAGGCCCAGGCCATCGTGCGCTCGGCGGCACCCTTCGGCCCCTTCAGCACGGCCATGCGCGCGCAGGCCGACCAGATCGTGGTCACCTCACGCTTTCGCTTCACGCGCGACGACGGGCTGGAAACCAGCCTGAGCACGCAGTGAGCGCCAGCCCGGGCGCCGACATGTACGCTGTGCTGGGCCACCCGGTCGAGCACAGCAAGAGCCCTCTCATACACGCCGCCTTTGCCGCCCAGACCGGCGAGGCGCTGCACTACGAGCGGGTGCCGGCACCCCTGGACGGTTTTGACCGCACCGTGCGCCGCTTTGCCGCCCAGCCCGCCGCCCGCGGCTGCAACGTGACCGTGCCCTTCAAGCACCAGGCCCTGGCGCTGGCCGGCCAACGCACGCCGCGCGCCGAGCTGGCCGGCGCCGCCAACATCCTGCGCTTCGACGGCGGCGCCGACCCCGCCGGCTGGCTGGCCGACAACAGCGACGGCATCGGCCTGGTGCGCGACCTGCAGCAAGGCGCCGGCGCCCGGCTCGCCGGCGCCCGCCTGCTGCTGGTAGGTGCCGGCGGTGCCGCGGCCGGCGTGCTGGGGCCGCTGATAGAAGCACAGCCGGCCGAGCTGGTGCTGGTCAACCGCAGCCCCGACAAGGCGCAGGCGCTGGTGCAGCGCCATGCCGACTGGGCCGCACGCCATGGTGTGCGGCTGTGCGCGGCCGCGTTGTCGGCCCCCGGCGCCGGCTTCGACGTGGTCATCAATGCCAGCAGTTCCAGCCTCAGCGGCGCCCCACCCCCGGTGCCGACGGCGGTGCTGAAGCCCGGCACCCTGGCGGTGGACCTGATGTACGGCGATGCCGCCCAACCCTTCCTGGCCTGGGCACGGCGCGCCGGCGCCCAAGGCCGCGACGGCCTGGGCATGCTGGTGGAGCAGGCGGCAGAGGCCTTTTTTGTCTGGCGCGGCCGGCGGCCGCAGACGGCCCCGGTGCTGAGCGCCCTGCGGCAGGCGCTGCAAGCCCCCACGGCATGATGGCGGCTGCATGAAACGACCTTGGCTCTACCACGGCTGGCGCCTGCTGGCGCTTGCGCTGCTGTGCCTGCTGGCGCTGCAGATCGTGTTCGCGGCGCGCATTGCGCTGATGGCGGTGCTCAGCCCCTCGTCCACCAGCTTCCAGCGCAGCGAGGCCTGGCGCCTGCTCAGCGAACGGCGCCTGGCCTGGAGCCAGCAGTGGGTTGACGCCGACAACATCTCCAATTCCCTCAAACGCGCCGTCATCGTCAGCGAAGATGCCGGCTTTGCCAGCCATCGAGGCATAGACTGGGCGGCGGTGGAAAAGGCCTGGCAGCGCAACCAGCGCAGCGACACCAACCGGGTGGTGGGCGGCTCCACCATCACGCAGCAACTGGCCAAGAACCTGCTGCTGTCCGGCGAGCGCACCGTGCTGCGCAAGGCGCAGGAAGCGGTGCTGGTGGTGTGGCTGGAGGTCTTCCTGAGCAAGGAGCGCATCCTGGAGCTGTACCTCAACCACGTGGAATGGGGCGAGGGCGTGTTCGGCGCCCAGGCCGCAGCGCAGCGCTACTTCCAGGTCGACGCCGCGAAGCTGGGCGCCATGCAGGCGGCCCGCCTGGCCGTGATGCTGCCGGCACCCAAACGCTTCGAGCGCCGCCCGGCCACGCCCTACGTGCTGGACCGCGCCGCCACCATTGCTGCGCGCATGGGCGCGGCGGAGCTGCCTTGACTGCTGAGCGCGAACCCGCATGAGCCGCACCCAGCACATCGCCGTCATGGCCGCCGACCTGGTGGTCGAACACGGCCTGGAGTACGCCGCCGCCAAACAGCGCGCCGCCCGCCAGCTGGGTGAACGCGGCCCGCTGCCCGGCAACGAAGAAGTGGAAGACGCCGTGCGCGAGCACCTGGCGCTGTTCCACGCCGACACCCAGCCCGCGGAGCTGCGCGCACTGCGCCGGCTGGCGCTGCAATGGATGCAGCGGCTGGCGGCCTTCCGCCCGCACCTGGCCGGCGCCGCCTGGCGCGGCACCGCCACGCGCCTGTCGGCCTTGCAACTGGATCTGTACTGCGACGACCCGAAGTCCGCCGAAATCGCGCTGATAGATGCCGGTGTGGATTTCGACGGCCACGAAGCCCTGCCGGCCCGCGGCCGTGAACCGGTGCCGGTACTCAGCCTGGCCAGCCGCTGCGAAGCCCTGGGCGGCGAGCCCATCACGCTGCACCTGTGGCTGCACGACCTGGACGACTTGCGCGGCGCACTCAAGCCCGATGCCCGAGGGCGCAGCTGGCGAGGCGACCTGGCAGCATTGCTCAAACTGCTGGCTGACGACGCCCAGGACACCGCCCCATGAAACGCCGCCACACCCTGGGCCTGCTTGCCGCCGGCATCGCCGCGGCGGCCGGCGGCCTGGCCTGGCGCCTGGCCAACGAACCGGCCGACCCGGCCGCGGCCGGGTCAAGCCCGGCCGGCGGCGAGCTGCCGCACGCCGGCCTGTGGCAGATGCGATTCACCCAGCCCGACGGCAGCGAACTGGCCATGAGCAGCTTGCGCGGCCGGCCGCTGCTGCTCAACTTCTGGGCCACCTGGTGCCCGCCTTGTGTGAAAGAGATGCCCGAGCTGGACCAGTTTCGCCCGCTGCTGCAGGCCCGGGGCGGCGAGGTGCTGGGGCTGGCGCTGGACGGCCCCACGCCCGTGAGAGAATTCCTGCGCCGCACGCCGGTGAGCTACCCCATCGCCCTGGCGGGCCTGCAAGGCAGCGACCTGGGCCGCCAGCTGGGCAACGACCGCGGCGGCCTGCCGTTCACGGTGTTGCTGGGTGCAGGCGGCCAGGTGCTGCAGCGCAAGTCGGGCGAAACCACCGCCGCCGAACTGCAAGGCTGGCTGCCCCTGCTGTAGTTTCGAAGCAGCCAGCCCGAGCGGGCGCGATCTGCATTCAATTTCGTCGAATGAACATTCATTCGACGACAAAATACCCATAATCGCTTACAGTCGCGCCTCCCTGACGACTGCGTTGCGCAGCCATGAGCCTGCTCGTCCTTCACGGCCCCAACCTGAACCTGCTCGGCCAGCGCGAGCCGCAGGTCTATGGTCGGACGACTTTGGATGAGATCAACGCAGAACTCGTCAAGATGGCCGCCGATGCCGGCGCCACGCTGCACAGCCTGCAAAGCAACCACGAAGGCGTGCTGATAGACCGCATACACGCGGCGGCCGGCGACGGCACCGAGTTCATACTCATCAACCCCGGCGGCCTCACCCACACCAGCGTGGCGCTGCGCGACGCCCTGGCCGGCGTGGCGCTGCCCTTCATTGAAGTACACCTGAGCAACATCCACCGCCGCGAAGCCTTCCGCCACCATTCCTACCTGTCGGGCATCGCCGTGGGCGTGATCTGCGGGCTGGGTGCGGCGGGCTACCGGATGGCCCTGCAGTACGCCCTGGCGCAGCGCCAGACGCTGCAGGCCTAACCCTTCACGCCCCCGACACGTCAACACGGTCGACCACGGCCCACAACGCACCGCCACAACGGCAGCTGCCGCCAGCTGCCAACGGGTGCCGGGCCATCATCCGAGGAAGTCCCGCATGGACCTGAGAAAGCTCAAGACGCTGATCGACCTGGTGTCGGAGTCCAACATCTCCGAGCTGGAGATCACCGAAGCCGAAGGCAAGGTGCGCATCGTCAAGAGCGTGGGCGCGACCCTGGTCGCCACCGCGCCGCTGGCCGCGCCCGTGGCCGCCGCCCCGGCAGCAGCACCTGCCGCAGCCGCCGCCGACGGGGTACCGGCCGCTCCCGCGGAGCCGGCCGGCAAGCTGATCAAGTCGCCCATGGTGGGCACCTTCTACCGCTCGTCCAGCCCCGGCAGCAAGCCTTTCATAGAGGTCGGCCAGCAGGTCAAGGAAGGCCAGCCGGTGTGCATCATCGAGGCGATGAAGATCATGAACGAGATCGAGTCGGACATCGCCGGCAAGATCGTGCGCGTGCTGTGCGAAAACGGCCAGGCGGTCGAGTTCGGCCAGCCGCTGTTCGTGGTCGAGTAAGCCAGGCGCAGCGTGCGAGACGATTGAGCCGAGCAACCATGTTCAAGAAAATCCTCATCGCCAACCGAGGCGAAATCGCGCTGAGGGTCCAGCGCGCCTGCCGCGAGCTGGGCATCAAGTCGGTGGTCGTCTACTCCGAAGCCGACCGCGAGGCCAAGTACGTCAAGCTGGCCGACGAAGCGGTGTGCATAGGCCCGGCGCCCTCGGCGCAAAGCTACCTCAACATGCCGGCCATCATCAGCACGGCCGAGGTGACCGACGCCGAGGCCATACACCCAGGCTATGGCTTTCTCAGCGAAAACGCCGACTTCGCCGAGCGGGTGGAAAAGAGCGGCTTCACCTTCATAGGGCCTACGCCCGAGTCCATACGCATCATGGGCGACAAGGTCTCGGCCAAGGCGGCCATGCGTGCCAGCGGCGTGCCGGTGGTGCCCGGCAGCGAAGGCGCGCTGACCGACGAGCCCAAGGAGATCATCAAGGCCGCGCGCGCCATAGGCTACCCGGTGATCATCAAGGCCGCCGGCGGCGGTGGCGGCCGCGGCATGCGCGTGGTGCACACCGAAGCCGCGCTGCTGCACGCGGTGCAGACCACACGGGCCGAGGCCGGTGCCGCCTTCGGCAACCCGGCGGTCTACATGGAGAAGTTCCTCGAGAACCCGCGCCACATCGAGATCCAGGTGCTGGCCGACCAGCACAAGAACGCGGTGTGGCTGGGCGAGCGCGACTGCTCCATGCAGCGCCGGCACCAGAAGATCATCGAGGAAGCGCCGGCCCCGGGCATCCCGCGGCGGGTCATAGAGCGCACCGGCGACCGCTGCGCCGCCGCCTGCAAGAAGATAGGCTACCGCGGCGCCGGCACCTTCGAGTTTCTGTACGAAAACGGTGAGTTCTATTTCATAGAAATGAACACGCGCGTGCAGGTGGAGCACCCGGTCACCGAGATGGTCACCGGCATAGACATCGTGCAGATGCAGATACGCGTGGCCGCCGGCGAGAAGCTGCCGTTCTCGCAGCGCGGCATAGAGATGCGCGGCCACGCCATCGAGTGCCGCATCAACGCCGAAGACCCGTACAAGTTCACCCCGTCGCCGGGCCGCATCACGCTGTGGCACGCACCTGGCGGCCCCGGTGTGCGCGTGGACAGCCACGCCTACACCAACTACTTCGTGCCGCCCAACTACGACTCCATGATCGGCAAGGTCATCGTGCACGGCGACACGCGCGACCAGGCGCTGGCGCGCATGCGCACCGCGCTGTCGGAAACGGTGGTTGAAGGCATACAGACCAACATCCCGCTGCACCGCGAGCTGATGGCCGACGCCAAGTTCGTGGAAGGCGGCACCAGCATCCACTACCTGGAAGGCTGGCTGGGGCAGCACCGTCGATGAGCCGCCCTGCCGCCGCACCGGCGCAGCGCCGCCTCCGGGACGGCCGTTGATGCACGAACTGGTCTTGCGCTCACCGGTGGACCTGGTGGAGCCGGTGTCCGACGCGCTGGGCGACGAACTGGGCGCGCTGGCCGTGTCGGTGGAAGACGCCGACGCCGGCAGCGAGGTGGAGCAGCCGCTGTTCGGCGAGCCCGGGCTGCCGGCGCCGGCAGCCGGCTGGCAGCGCTCCACCATCAAGGCCTTGTTCGACGATGCCGCTGCCGCCGAGCAGGCGGCCACGCTGCTGCTGGCCCAGGGCTGGACCGATGGCCTGCATGTGCAGGCCATCGCGCCGGTGCCGGACGAAGACTGGGTGCGGCTGACGCAGTCGCAGTTTGCGCCGGTGGACATCACGCCCACGTTCTGGATCGTGCCCAGCTGGCACGAACCGCCGGCTCAGGCACAAACCGTGATACGGCTGGACCCGGGCCTGGCCTTCGGCACCGGCACCCACCCCACCACGCGCATGTGCCTGCGCTGGCTGGCGCGGCAGCCCGCCCTGCCGGCGCGCGTGCTGGACTACGGCTGCGGCTCGGGCATCCTGGCCATCGCCGCGGCCAAGCTGGGCGCCGGCGAGGTGGACGCGGTGGACATAGACCCCGCCGCCGTGCAGTCCACGCGCGACAACGCCCAGGCCAACGCGGTGCGCTTGCACACCCTGGGCCTGCCCGACACGGTGCAGCCGCCTTATGACGTGGTGCTGGCCAACATCCTGGCCACCCCGCTGAAACTGCTGGCACCGCTGCTCACCGCGCAGCTGGCGCCCGGCGGCTGGCTGGTGCTGGCCGGCATCCTGCAGCGCCAGGCCGACGAGGTGGCGGCGGCCTATGCACCGGCGCTGCAGCTCGCGGTGGCCGACAGCGAGGACGGCTGGGCCTTGATGGTGGCGCGGCGCGCCCCGGCGCGCTGAAGTCCAGGTCGCCGCCGTGGCCACCGGACTCGCCACCCGCTGCCCCGCCTGCGGCACCGTGTTCCGCGTGGTGCCGGACCAGTTGCGCGTTTCCGAAGGCTGGGTGCGTTGCGGCCGCTGCTCCGAGGTTTTCAACGCCACCCAAAGCCTGGTGGACCTGGACAGCGCGCGCAGCCGGGCGGCGGCGCCGGCTCCGCCGTCCTTGGCTCCCCAGCCGCCAGCCCCGGTGCCTGCACCGCTGGCACCGCCCGCGGCCTTTGTCTTGCCCGCCGCCGCTCCGGACCTGGCCGCCGCAGAAACGTTCGAGCCCATGGAGGCGACGCCGGACCTGGGCGAGCTCGACTTGTCGGACGCCGCGGACCATGCCCAGACACCGGAAGCGGCCTACGCCGGCGAATCGCTGGATCTGGAAGAAGCAGCAACGGCCCCTGAAGCCCCATCGCCTGAGGACGACGCGCTGGCGCAGGATGAGCCCACGCTGCCCGACCTGGCCTCGTACGACGCTACTGACGCAGCCGACGACGAGGCCATAGACGCAGAAGGTGACCCCGCACCACCCGGGCCGCCCGCCCTGGAACCCGCACTGGAACCCGCACTGGAAGCGGCCCTTGAGCCCGCTGCGGAACCCACGCCTGCGCCTGCGCCGACAAGCGCCCCGGTGCCGTTGGCAGAACCGCCCTTCCACCCCAACATCGAGCCCAGCTTCGAGCCAGCCCCCGAACCGGCGCTGCTGGCCGGCCCCGCGTCCGCAGCCGAAGCATTGCCCCCCGCCCTGACGGCCGCAGCGGCGGCCGACGACAAGCCGGCCTTCCTGCGCCGCGCCGAGCAGGCCGAACGCTGGCGCCGGCCCGGCGTGCGTGTCGCGCTCACGCTGGCACTGCTGGCTTCGCTGCTGCTGCTGGCCCTGCAGGTGGCCTACCCCTACCGCGACCTCGTGGCGGCGCGCTACCCAGCCACCCGGCCCGTGCTGGTGCAGGCCTGCGCCTGGCTGGGCTGCCGCGTCGGCCCGGCCTTGTCCATAGACGGCCTGGCGGTGGACAGCAGCGGCCTGCTGCGCGTGGAAGGCAGCGAGCAGTACCGGCTGTCGGTGGTGCTGCGCAATCGCAGCGGCATTGCGCTGGCGCCGCCGGCGCTGGACCTGTCGCTCACCGACCGCCAGGGCCGGCTGATCGCGCGCCGCGTGCTGCTGGCCCAGGAACTGGGCGCGCAACAGCCCACCATCGCCGCCGGTGCAGAGTTGACGCTGGCGGCCACCTTGCGTGTGGACGGCGGCACGCCGCTGGCCGGCTACACCGTCGAGCTGTTCTACCCCTGACCCTTGACCTGACCTGGAGTTGCCATGCCGGCCCTGATCTGCGGATCGCTCGCCTTCGACACCATCACCAACTTCCCCGGCCGCTTCGCCGATCAGATCCTGCCGGAACAGGTGCACATCCTGAACGTCTCGTTCCTGGTGCCCACGCTGCGCCGCGAGTGGGGCGGCTGCGCCGGCAACATCGCCTACAACCTGCAGCTGCTGGGCGGGCAGCCGGTGGTGCTGGGCGCGCTGGGCGTGGACGGCGGCGAGTACCTGCAGCGCATGGCCGGCTGGGGCCTGGACACCAGCCTGCTGTGGCACGACCCCGAGCTGCACACCGCGCAGTGCCACATCACCACCGACCGCGACAACAACCAGATCAGCGCCTTCCACCCCGGCGCCATGAGCCACGCCCACAAGGTGGCGGTGCCGCAGCGCAGCCAGCGCAGCGACCTGGCGCTGGGCATCGTGTCGCCCGACGGCGCGCAGGCCATGTGGGAACACGCCCAGCAGATGCACCGCGAGGGCATCCCGTTCATCTTCGACCCGGGCCAGCAGTTGCCGCAGTTCGACGGCGCGCAACACCGCGAGATGCTGGGCATCGCCCGCTGGGCAGCGCTCAACGACTACGAGGCGCGCATGCTGGAAGAGCGCACCGGCGAGACGCTGGCGCAGATGTCCCAGCGGCCCAACATCGCCGGCATCGTGGTCACGCTGGCCGACCAGGGCTGCGAGCTGTGGCAGGGCGGCCAGCGCACCCACGTGCCCGGCGTGGCGGCCACGCAGGTGCTGGACCCCACCGGCTGCGGCGACGCCTTCCGCGCCGCGCTGCTGTACGGCCTGGAGCGCGGCTGGGACCTGCCGCGCTGCGCCGCCCTGGGCAACCGCCTGGGCGCACTGAAGATAGCGAGCCGCGGCCCGCAGAACCACAGCTTGGACGACAAGACGCGCGCCCTGCTGTAGGGCCGCGCTGTCCCCGTCATCTCGGTTGCGCCACCGCGGCGCATGAAGTCAACGCCCGCAACCCAGCCGCATGCGCGGATCCGGCTTTGCCGGTCCGCTGCATGAGCCCCCTCGGGGGGCAGCGACCGGGAGGGAGCGTGGGGGCTTCAGTTCATGTGATGGAGGCCCGGTAGATGGACTCGATGGCCCCGTCCAGCGTGGCGTTGAACTCGGCGTCCGACTGCTGGGCCGACAAGCCCTCGGTCAGCGCGCGGCTGAAGCTGGCGATGACGCCGGCGTTGCGCGCCAGCTTGGCGTTGGCGTCGGCACGGTTGTAGCCGCCGGACAGCGCCACCACGCGCAGCACGCGCGGGTGCGCCACCAGCGGCGAGAACAGGCCGTCCACGTCGGGCAGCGTCAGCTTGAGCATCACACGCTGGCCGGCGTCCAGCGCGTCCAGGCGCTGCTTCAGGCCGTCCAGCAGCAGCGCCTCGGCCTGGGCCTTGTCCGGCGCCTTGATGTTCACCTCGGGCTCGATGATGGGCACCAGGCCGGCCTTGAGCACCTGGCGGCCGATGTCGAACTGCTGGTCCAGAACCCGCGCAATGCCGCCGGCGTTGGCGCCGTTGATCACTGAACGTTCCTTGGTGCCGAAGATGCCCTTGGCGGCGGCGCGGTCCAGCAGCGCGTCCAGCGTGGGCATGGGCTTCATCAGCTGCACGCTGTCGGCCTCGTCGGCCAGGCCGCGGTCTATCTTCAGGAAGGGCACCACCTGCTTGCGCTGCCACAGGTAGGCGGCGGCGTCCTGGCCCTCGAACTGGCGGTCCATGGTCATCTCGAACAGGATGGCGCCCAGCACGCGCCGGCCGTCGAAGGCCGGGCTGGCGACGATGCGGGTGCGCATGGCGTGCACCAGGTCGAACATGCCGGCTTCGTCGGTCCAGGCCGATTCGGCGATGCCGTAGAGCTTCAGCGCCTTGGGCGTGCTGCCGCCGCTCTGGTCCAGCGCGGCGATGAAGCCCTGGCCCTGGGCGACCTTGTCCAGTTGTTCCTGTTTCATATCCTCAGCTCCGGGTGGCTGCCGGCTGCCGCGCGCAAGCACGGGCCGGCGGGGTCGAAGCGGCGGATTTTAAGGAAGCGAACAGCCGGCCCCGGCGGTCGTATTTCCGCGCGCGGCCTGCGGCCTGGGCAACGCACACTGGGCCGCCCCCGCTCAACCCCCTGCCGCCCGATGCCCCGCACCCGACTGCGCGAGCTCACGCCCTGGATCACCGCCGCCGCACTGGCGCACGGCGACACGCTGGTGCAGCACCTGCAGCAGCGGCTGGGCCTGGGCCGGCGCCCCGTGCAGGCCCTGCTGCGCCGCCTGGCGCAGGCGCAGTGGCTGCACAACGCGGGCAGCCCGCGGCGGCCACGCTGGCAGCCCGGTGCGCTGCGCGAGGTGGTGCAGCGCTACCCGCTGCCCGGCCTGGCCGAAGACCTGCCCTGGCGGCGCGACTTCGCCCCCTGCTTCGAGCTGCCGCCGGCGCTGCGCCGCATGGCGCAACATGCCTTCACCGAACTGCTGAACAACGCCGTGGACCACAGCGGCGGGCGGTTCGTCACCGTCTCGCTGCGGCAAACGCCCTGGCAGCTGCAGCTGCTGGTGTCCGACGACGGTTGCGGCCTGTTTCAGCGCATCGCCGGCGACTTCGGCATCGACGACCCGGCGCTGGCGCTGTTCGAGCTGGCCAAGGGCAAGCTCACCAGCGACCCGCAGCGCCACCGCGGCCACGGCCTGTTCTTCACCGCCCGGCTGGCCGACGTGTTCCACATCCACGCCAACGCCAGCGCCTGGCAGCGCCGGGCCTGGCAGCCGGGCCAGTGGCACGCCACGCGGCCGGTGTCGCCGCAAGGCACCTCGGTGTACTGGGCAACGGCCCTGGACACCGAACGCACGCTGCCGGCGGTGCTGCAGACACACAGCGCCCACGCGGGCCTGCCCAGCTTCGACCGCACCGAGTTGCCGCTGGCCTTGCTGGCCGGTGACGACGGCGTGCTGGCCAGCCGCGCCGAGGCGCGGCGCGTAGCGGCGCGGCTGTCCCGGTTTGAAAGCGCCGACCTGGATTTCAGCGGCGTGCACGACCTGGGGCAAGGCTTCGCGGACGAACTCCTGCGTGTGCTGGCCCACGAACAACCCGGGCTGCAACTGCGCCTGCGGCACCTGGCCGAAGGCCCGGCCGCCACTTTGGCCGCTGCCCGGTCCGCGGCCGGCGACGCGCTCCACCGGCCCTGAACCGCCGCGCGCTTTCCGCCCGCGGCGCGGGGACATCGCGCCCTGGGCGCCGCGTGCGGCCGATAATCGTTCGCTCCCCCCAACTGCCGTCAGGCGTGCCGGGCCGCGAGCCGGTGCGACGCGCCGCCTCTGCCTGTGACACCGCCCCATACGCACCCCCGTCGCCGCTCCGGCGCTGCCCTTTCCTTGCGCTGCCTGGCCGCCGCCACGCTGGCCGCCACGCTCGCCACCCCGGCGCTGGCCCAGGTCACGCTCAAGCCTGACGGCCAGTGGCGCCACCTGGTCACCGCCGGCCTGAACCTGAACAAGGGCAACACCGAAACCCAGGCCTTCAACCTGTCCACCGACAGCGTCAACGCCACCGAGAGCGACAAGTGGTCGGTGGTCAGCCAGTGGATGTACTCCAGCAGCGGCGGGCAGACCACCGGCGAGCGCGCCGTGGTGGCCAGCCAGTACAACAACGACATAGACGAGACCCGCTTCTTCTTTGTCGAGGGCGCCGGCCAGCGCGACCGGCCGGCCAACATCTCCAGCCGCTGGACCCTGAACACCGGTTTCGGCCTGCACCTGATGAAGAGCGGCGACGACTACTGGGACGCCTGGGCCGGTGTCAGCGTCTCGCAGGACCGCTACCTGGCGCCGCCCAACCCGGGTGACAGCAGGCGCTTCACCGACTCCGGCCTGGTGCTGGCGCAGGAGTCGTCACACCGGCTCACCGAGACCAGTTCGCTGAAGCAGAAGCTCACCCTGCTGCCCAGCCTGCGCGAAAGCGGCCGCTGGCGCGCGGAGTTCGACACCCGGCTGGCCGTGGCCATCAACTCCAGCATGAACCTGAGCACCGGCCTGAGCCTGCGCCACAACAGCCACCCCGGCGAAGGCCGCAAGAAGCTGGACGCCGCGCTGGTCACCGGCCTCTCATGGCGATTTGATTGACGCCGAACACACCGCCGTCCAAGCCCAGCCCCCGGCATGGGTCCGGCTCTGCCGGCCCGTCGCCGGGCGCCCCCTCGGGGGGCAGCGACCGGGAGGGAGCGTGGGGGCCTACGGTACTTGACAGACCTTCAGCATGTTGGTGCCGCCGGGGTAGCCCATGGGCTCGCCGCAGGTGATGGCGTAGGTGTCGCCCGGGCGCAGCACGCCCTTGCCCACCAGCAGCGCCTCGGCCTGCGCCAGCGCGTCGTCGCGCACCGACAGGCGCGGCATCAGCAGCGGCGTCACGTTGCGGTACAGGGTCATGCGGCTTTGCGTGGCCGGCTTGGAGGTCAGCCCGTAGATGGGCACCTTGATGTTGTGCCGGCTCATCCACAAGGCGGTCGAGCCTGACTCCGTGAGCGCGATGATGGCGCGGCAGCCCAGGTGGTGGGCCGTGAACAGCGCGCCCATGGCAATGCTTTGGTCGATGCGGCCGAAACGCTTGTTCGTGAAGTCGGCGTCCAGCATCACGTCTTCGGCACGCTCGGCCTCCAGCGCGATCTGGTGCATCTGCTCCACCGTCTCCACCGGGTAGCGCCCGGCGGCGGTTTCGGCGCTCAGCATCACGGCGTCGGTGCCGTCCAGCACCGCGTTGGCCACGTCGCTGACCTCGGCGCGGGTGGGCACCGGCGCGAGGATCATGCTTTCCATCATCTGCGTGGCGGTGATGACCACCTTGTCCATCTCGCGCGCCATGCGGATCATCTTCTTCTGCAGCGCCGGCACGGCGGCATTGCCCACCTCCACCGCCAGGTCGCCGCGCGCGACCATGATGCCGTCGCTGGCCTTGAGAATGGCCTCCAGCTGCGGAATGGCCTCGCTGCGCTCTATCTTGGCGATCATCGCCGGCTTGTGGCGCACCGACTCGCCGGCCACGTTGGCCAACTGGCGTGCCATCTCCATGTCGGTGGCGCTTTTCGGGAAGCTCACCGCCACGTACTCGCACTGGAAGGACATCGCGGTGCGTATGTCCTCCATGTCCTTGGCCGTCAGCGCCGGTGCGGTGAGGCCGCCGCCGGCCTTGTTGATGCCCTTGTTGTTGCTCAGCTCGCCGCCCAGCACCACGCGCGTGTGCACCTGCTCGTTCAGCACGTTCTCGACCACCAGCTTGATCAGCCCGTCGGCCAGCAGCAGCGTGTCGCCGGGGCGCACGTCGCGCGGCAGCTCCTTGTAGTCCAGGCCCACGCCGTCGACATCACCGGGTTCGGTGCGGCCGGCGTCCAGCACGAAGCGGGCGCCAGCCTCCAGCATGATGCGGCCGTTGCCGGCGAAGCGGCCCACGCGTATCTTGGGGCCTTGCAGGTCGGCCATCAGCGCCACCGGCTTGCCCAGGCGCGCGGCCACCTCGCGCACCAGCGCGGCACGTTCTATGTGGTCGGTGGCGCTGCCGTGGCTGAAGTTCAGCCGCACCACGTCCACACCGGCCACCAGCAGCCGCTCCAGCACCGCGGCATCGCTGGACGCCGGGCCGAGCGTGGCGACGATCTTGGTGGCGCGGGTCATGCGGGGCGGCTCCTGCGAAGTGGTGGCGGATGCGCAGGATTATCGGCGCGTATGCGCGGCCGCACAGACCCTGTGCTTGCCGCGCCGGCCGCGTTGCCGCTTCCCAACGGCCGCGGGCCGGGGCCGCTCAGCGCCGCACGCGGCCGTCGCCGGTCAGCATGGACAGCTCGACGAAGTTGGAGCCGCGGCGGTTGCGCGGCCCGAAGCTGACCGGGAAGCCGCCGGCATCAAAGCGCTGCAAGCCCTCCAGCGCGCTGGCAAAGGCCTCGCGCGACAGGCTGCCGCCCATGCGGCGCAGGCCTTCGGCGAAGACCTTGGCACAGAGGTAGCCCTCCATGCCGGAGTAGTTGGGCGCGCCGTCGCCGGCACGCTGCACGGCGTCGCGGTACTCGCGGGCGATGGCGGTGGTGGTGCCGTAGGGGAAGGGCATGACCTGGCTGACCACCACGCCCAGGCCGTCGCGGCCCAGTTCGTCGGCCAGGGCCTGCGTGCCCACGAAGGACACGTTGTAGAAAGTGCCGCCGTAGCCGGCGCGGCGCGCCTCGCGCACGAAGGCGGCACAACTGGCGTAGGCGCTGATCTGCACCACCGCATCGGGCCGCTGCGCCACGATGGCACGCACCGCGGCGGCCACATCGGTGCTGTTGCGCTGCACCGCGCCCACCGCCACCGGCTCCAGCTGGCGCGCCTTGAGCGCGCGCACCACGCCGTCCAGCCCGGCCTGGCCGTAGCTGTCGTCCTGGCGGAAGACGGCGATGCGCTTCAAGTCCAGCGAGGTGAGCTGGCGCACGATGAGCTCGGTCTCGTCGTAGTACGAGGCCCGCACGTGGAAGGCCCAGCGGCTGAACGGGTCGCGCAGCGCCTCGGCACCGGTGAAGGGGCCGAAGAACGGCAGCGCCGCGGCGTTGGCCAGCGGCAGCGCGGCCAGCGAGGTGGGCGTGCCCACGTAGCCGAACAGCGCAAACACGCCGTCGCGTATCAGCGACTCGGTGTTGGCGCGGCAACGCTCGGGCTCGTAGCCGTCGTCCACGGCGCGCAGCTCAACGCTGCGCCCGCCGATGCCGCCTTCGGCATTGAGGCGCTCGAAGAAGATGCGCGCGCCGTGGTTCATCTGCAGGCCCAGCTGGGCGGCCGGCCCGGTCAGCGCGCAGGACTGGCCCAGCACGATGCGCCGGTCGGCCTGCGCCCACGCCGGCCGCGCCAGGCTGGCGGCAGCGCCGGCCAGCACGCCTTGCGCCAGGCCTTGCAACAGACGGCGGCGCTGCAAGGGGGCGGCTGGACGCTGGTGGGCTTCGGGGCAGGTCATCGCTGGGCTCTCCGCAGGCAACAAGGCAAGGCAGGCCGCCGGGCCGCCTGGGGCGGCCCGGGGGGTATTCGGGGGTCTGCGTCTTTATCGACCGCCCAGCCGGTCGATCAAGCCTTGTTGCCGCTGGAAACCGGGGCGGGCCCGGCTCAGCCCTGGGCTGCGCGCCGGGCGAGGATCTCGAAGGCCGGCAGCGTCTTGCCCTCCAGCACTTCCAGGAAGGCGCCGCCGCCGGTGCTGATGTAGCCCACGTCGGCTTCGATGCCGTACTTGGCGATGGCCGCCAGCGTGTCGCCGCCGCCGGCGATGCTGAAGGCGCTGCTGGCGGCGACGGCGCGCGCGATGGTCTCGGTGCCGTGCGCAAAGGCGTCGAACTCGAACACGCCCACCGGGCCGTTCCAGACGATGGTGCCGGCGGCCTGCAGCTGCCGGGCCAGCAGTGCCGCGGTCTGCGGGCCTATGTCCAGGATCATCTCGTCGGCCGCCACCTGGTCCGCCGCCTTCACGGTGGCGGTGGCGTCGGCCTTGAACTCGGTGGCCACCACCACGTCCACCGGAATGGGCACCGCCGCGCCGCGCGCCTTCATGGCGTCCATCACCGCGCGCGCCTCGCCCACCAGGTCGGGCTCGGCCAGGCTCTTGCCTATGGACAGGCCGGCAGCCAGCATGAAGGTGTTGGCGATGCCGCCACCCACGATGAGCCCGTCCACCTTGTCGGCCAGGCTCTTCAGGATGGTCAGCTTGGTGCTGACCTTGCTGCCGGCCACGATGGCCACCAGCGGCCGCTTCGGGCTGGCCAGGGCCTGGCTGATGGCGTCCATCTCTGCGGCCAGCAGCGGGCCGGCACAGGCCACCGGCGCAAACTGCGCGATGCCGTAGGTGCTGGCCTCGGCGCGGTGCGCGGTGCCGAAGGCGTCGTGCACGAACACGTCGCACAGCGCGGCCATCTTCTTCGCCAGCGCCTCGTTGTTCTTCTTCTCGCCCTTGTTCAGGCGGCAGTTTTCCAGCAGCACCACCTGGCCGGGCTGCAGCGGCACGCCGTTCACCCAGTCGGCAACCAGGGGTACTTCGCGCCCCAGCAGCTCGCCCAGGCGGGCCGCCACCGGCGCCAGCGAATCCTCGGGCCGGAACTCGCCTTCGGTGGGGCGGCCCAGGTGGCTGGTCACCATCACCGCCGCGCCGGCGTCCAGCGCCAGGCGTATGGCCGGCACGCTGGCGCGTATGCGGGTGTCTTCGGTGATCTCGCCAGCCTCATTGAGCGGCACGTTCAGGTCGGCACGTATGAACACCCGCTTGCCCGCAAGGGCGCCCTGCGCGGCGAGGTCGGCGAGTCGGATCACGGCGGTCATGCGGCGGGCGCTCCGTTGTCTGGCGGCAAAGCCGCGAATTTTAGGCTGCCGCGCTACTCGGCCTTACCAGCCCAGCCCCAGGCGCAAAGGCAGGAAGACCAGCATGCCGGCAACGATGGTGCCCAGGATGTCGCGCCGCCAGCGGAAGTACAGCGCGCCGGCCGCGGCGGCAAACAGGCGCGCGTCGCGCCAGGTGCTGATGAGCTCGCCGTGGGTGGTCACGATCTCCGGCACCACCACCGCGGCCAGGGCCGCCAGCGGTGCGTAGCGCAGGCCCTGCTGCAGCCAGGCCGGGAACGGTATCTCGCGCCGGCTCAGGAAGAAGAAGCCGCGCGTCAGCACCGTCAGCACCGTGAGCCCCACGATGGCGATGACCGCTTCGCCGTCCGTCAGCATGGCTGCGCTTCCATCAACCGGCGCCGTCCACCGGCCGCGCGGGGCCGGGGCGGCTGTGGTCCATGGTCAAGCCTATGGCCACCGCCGCGGCAATGGCCACCACGATGTTCAGCTTCAGCGGCAGGGCATAGGCCGCCACCGCGGCGCAGCCGGCCACCGCGGCGGCCACCCACGTGGCGCGGCCGCCCAGCAGCGACAGCGTCAGCGCCAGCAAGGCCAGCGTGCCGGCGAAACCGAACCCCCAGTGCACCGGCACCGCGTGCCCCAGCAGGATGCCGGCGATGGACGGCACCTGCCAGGCCACCCAGTTGGTGGCGACGCCGCCCCAGAAGTAGGGGAGCTGCTCCGGTGCCGGCCGTGGCTCCGGAAAGCGTTTCATGAACAGCACGTAGTTCAGGTCGGCCGTGACGTAGGCGCAGCGCAGCCGCATGGACCAGGGCAGTTGCCCGAAGTAGGGCCGCCACTGCGCGCTGAAGATCATGAAGCGCAGGTTCACGCAGGCCGCGGTGGCCCAGATCACCCACAGCGGCGCGCCGGCGGTCATCAGCGGCAACACCGCCAGTTGGGCCGTACCGGCGAAGACCATCAGCGACATCAGCACCATCACCCAGGCCGGGAAGCCGCTCTTGCCCATGGCCACGCCGGTCACCAGGCCCCAGGCGGCGATGCCTACCGCGGTGCCCAGCATCTCGCGCGCACCGCGCGCGAACTCGGGGTGGCGCCACAGGGGTGTGGCGGAAGGTGAAGCAGCGGCAGACACCGGGGACATTGTCCCAGGCGGCCGCCGCTGAGAGACGTGCGGGGGCTTGTGCCGGGCTCAGAGGCTGAGAGTTTTTCGGCCGTGCCCGAAAGGCGCGTCAAAACGTTGCCGATCTAGGCGCAAAGCGCAGCCATAGCCCGAGCTATGGCGAGCATTTGCAACGACGAGCGGTGGCGTTTTGGCGTGCAAGGCGGGCATGGGTGAAGGACTCTCAGCCTCTCAGCGCTTGCGCACGCTGCCGCTGCCGGCCACCGAGCTGTCGACCTGCGCGTCGCCGCTGTAGCGCACGTCGCCGCTGCCGGCGATGCGCACGCGCAGGGTCTTGTCGGCATGCACTGCGGCGTCGCCGCTGCCGGCGATGGAGATCTGCACGTCCTCGGCCCGCATCTCGGGCATCTTCACGTCGCCGCTGCCGGAGATGCGCACGCCCAGCGTGCGGGCCCGGCCGTTGCCCTGCACGTCGCCGCTGCCGGCAATGCGCACTTCCAGCTCGTCGGTCTTCAGGTCCTGCAGCTTGATGTCGCTGGAGCCGGAGACCACCACGCCCAGCTTGGGCGTCTGCAGGCCCAGCACGTCGATGTCGCCGGAGCCGGACGACGTGACCGCCACCAGCCGCGGCGTCACCAGCTGCACCTGCAGCTTGCTGCGCGTGCTGATGCGCTCGCCGCGCCGGAAACGCACCCGCAGCGTGGGGCCTTCACGCCCGTCTTCCACCACGGTTTCCAAGAGTGGCAGCAGGTTGTCGTCGGCCGTGACCTGCACCGAGGTGGTGTCGCCCTGGCGTATGACGATGTGGATGCTGCCTTGCTGCGTCACCGCCTGGAACTCGCCGACGTTGCGGCTTTCGGTGACCAGGTTGCCGGAGCCCACGGTGCGCGCCTGGGCCGGCGCTGCGGCCAGCAGCAGGCCGGCGACCAGCAGGGCCAGGCCCGGCAGCCAGGCGGCGGCGCGCCACGGCGCCAGGGGTCGGGATGAGGAAAGGGAGACGGGGTTCATGGCGGCGGCGCTCCTGGGCGGTGCTGGGTCGGATGGCCGACTGTAGGCAGCCTGGCCTGCCCGCGGCCAGCGTGGGGCGACACACTGCAGCCACCGGCGACGAACTGCGCCTGCGCAGGGCCGGCCCCTGCGCGGCCGGCGGTGACGCCCCGTCTCAGGGCTGGCCGGTCCTGCCGCCGCTGGCGGCGGCGGGGGCGTCAACACTGCCGGCGCCGTTGGCCCCGGGAGCGGCCGCCACGGTGGTATCTTCCACCGCCGGCACCGGCGCGATGTTGTTCTCGCGCATGTAGTCTTCCATCTCGCGCCAGCCGGTGAAGATCGCGGCCTTGTCGGCGCGGCGGTTGTGCGCAAAACACTGCTCTATGGAGCGCGCCGCATGGCGGCAGCCGGCGCCTATGGCCTTGCCCTCGGCCTCGCGCTTGGCGTTCACGGCGCTGGCCGTTTCTATGCCCAGCAGGTCGCAGCCGGCCAGCAGCAGCGGCAGGGTGAGCAAGGCGAAGGTAAAACGGCGCATGGCAGCGGTCTGGGAGCAGGCCCCCGGGATATCGGCCAGGCGCCGGGCGGCTTGAGCCGCCGGGAGCGGCTCTTCACGCTTCAGCCGGCGTTCTGCCGCGCCAGGAACTCGCGCGCCGTGATGCGCCGGCCGCCGGGCAGTTGCAGCTCCAGCAGCTCCAGCGCGCCTTGGCCACAGGCCAGCACCAGCCGGCCCTCGCCTGCCGGCAGGCGCTGCCCGGGCTCGCCCTGCCCGGGCACGACACGGCCGCGCCACAGCTTCACTGCGGTGCCCTCCACCTCGGCCTGCAGGCCCGGAAAGGGGTCGAAGGCGCGCAGGCAGCGCTCCAGCACCGCCGCTGGCAGCGACCAGTCGGCCACCCCCTCGGCCTTGCTGATCTTGGCGGCGTAGGTCACGCCCTCGGCCGGTTGCGGCTGGGGCGACAAGCCGTCCAGCCCCGCCAGCCCCTGCACCACCAGCCGCGCACCCAGCGCCGCCAGGCGGTCGTGCAGCGTGGCCGCGGTGTCGTCGGCGGTGATGACCAACGCCTCGGCCAGCAGCATGGCGCCGGTGTCCAGGCCCTCGTCCATCTGCATCAGGGTGATGCCGGTGCTGGCGTCGCCGGCCGCGATGGCGCGCTGTATGGGCGCCGCCCCGCGCCAGCGCGGCAGCAGCGAGGCGTGGATGTTCAGGCAGCCGCGCCGCGGCAGCGCCAGCACCCAGGCCGGCAGGATCAGCCCGTAGGCGGCCACCACCATCAGCTCCGGCGCCGCCTGCTGCAAGGCTTGCTGCGCTGCGGCGGCGTCCTCGGGCCAGCGGCCGTCCAGGCGCAGGCTGCGTGGTTGCGCCAGCGGCAGGTTGTGCGCCAGCGCAAACTGCTTTACCGGCGAAGCCTGCAGCTTCATGCCGCGCCCGGCCGGGCGGTCGGGCTGGGTCAGCACCAGCACCACCTGGTGCCCGGCTTCGTGCAGGGCGGCCAGGGCCTGGCGGGCGAACTCCGGCGTGCCGGCGAAGGCGATGCGCATGGGCGACAGCTTGTGTGGCGCGGGTGTTGCCCTAAACCTTCTGCGTGTCCAGGCGCGTGCGCTTGAGCATCTTGGTGCGTATGCGGTCGCGCTTGAACGGGCTCAAGTACTCCACGAACACCTTGCCCAGCAGGTGGTCCATCTCGTGCTGCACGCAGACCGCGCTCAGGCCCTCGGCCTGCAGCTCCCAGGGCTGGCCGTCGCGGTTGAGGGCGTGCACGGTGACCTGCGCGTGGCGCTCGACCTTGTCGTAGATCTGCGGCACCGACAGGCAGCCCTCTTCGTTGAGCGCCATCTCGGCGCTGGCGGCCACGATGCGCGGGTTGATCAGCACCAGGGGCCGGTCGCGGTTCTCGCTGGTGTCCATCACGATGACTCGCTCGTGCACGTCCACCTGCGTGGCGGCCAGGCCCACGCCCTCCGCGGCGTACATGGTGGCCAGCATGTCGTCGACCAGGGTGCGGATGCGGCCGTCCACCTCGCGCACCTCGCGCGCGACGGTATGCAGCCGGGGGTCGGGGTAACGCAGGATGTTCAGCAAGGCCATGACAAAAAGGGGCGAGGTCGGGCGGGGAAACAGGCCGAAACAGCTGTGGACGGGGTGCAACGTGCGCCAGCGTGAAGGCTGGCACGCTTGGCCGTCAGATGGGGCAGTTTCGTTGCCACATCAAGGGTTTATCGGCAGAATCTGCGAAAGCAAGTGAGCATGGTCGCGCCAGCCGTGTCGTGTCGGCCGCGGCTTCCCGGGCTCAAGCGCCGTGGCGGCCTGCCGATGTTCACGAGCCGCCCGGCATTTTCGCATCACCGTCCACCGGAGACCCCGCGCCCATGAAGCTCAGCCCGCGCCACCGCCCTGCTTCCGCTCTGGCCTGGCTGCTGGCCGCCGGCTTGGGGGTGGCGTCCCTGGCGGCCGTGGCGCAGCCCGGCAACCTGCCGGTGCTGCCGCAGTGGCGCGACACCGCCCAGCGCGTGGCCCAGGCCGGCGTGCCGCTGGAAGACCTGGCGCCCAACGCCCCCGACCAGCACGTGGTGCAGCGCGGCGACACCCTGTGGGGCATCTCCTCGCTGTTCCTCAAGACCCCCTGGCGCTGGCCCGAGCTGTGGGGCATGAACCTGGACCAGATTCGCAACCCGCACCTGATCTACCCCGGCCAGGTGCTGGTGCTGGAAAAACTCAACGGCCGCGCCGTGCTGCGCGTGGCGCGCCCGGGCGACGGCCCGCCGGACAACACCGTCAAGCTCTCGCCGCGCGTGCGCAGCGAAGTGCTGGACAACGGCGCCATCGCCGCCATCCCGCTGCACCTGATCGGCCCCTTCCTCAGCGAGGCGGTGGTCTTCAACGGCAACGAGCTGGACACCGCGCCGCGCATCGTGGCCACGCAAGAGGGCCGCGTGATGGTCTCGCGCGGTGAAACCGCCTATGTGCGCGGCGAGCTGGGCGGCGCACGCGACTTCCGCCTGTTCCGCGAGCTGCAGCCGCTGCTGGACCCGGTGACCCGCGAGGTGCTGGGCTACGAAGGCCGCTACGTGGGCACCGCCGAGTACACCCGCGCCGGCGACATGCTGACCAACGAAAAGGGCAAGGGCGTGGTGGTGCCCGCCAGCTTCCGCATCACCAGCACCCGGCTGGAAGCGGGCGTGGGCGACCGCCTCTCGCCGGTGCCGCAGCAGGAAGTGGTGGCCTACGTGCCGCGACCCCCGGCGCAGCCCATGGAGGGCCGCGTGGTCTCCATCTACGGCGAAGGCCTGCGTGCCGGCCAGAACCAGGTGGTGGCGCTGAACAAGGGCGAGCGCGACGGCGTGGAGCGCGGCCACGTGCTGGCGCTGTGGCGCGCCGGCAATTCGGCCGTGGACACCACCACGCCGGGCCAGCGCGTGGTGATGAAGCTGCCCGACGAGCAACACGGCCTGTTGTTCGTGTTCCGCGTGTTCGAGCGCGTGTCCTACGCCCTCATCCTGAACGTGGAACACCCGGTGCGCGCCGGCGACCGCTTCACCCAGCCTTAAGCCGCTGCCGCGGTGGCAGCCCCGGCTGCCGCACGCCCGCCCTGCGCTCGGCCGCTGCCGCTCGTTTACGCTTGGCGTCCATGAACGCCGACGACATCGCGGGCGACGAGTTCGCCGCCTGGTTCCGCCTGCTGCAAAGCGTGGGCAGGGCACCGGCTCGGCGGCTGCTGGCCGCCTGCGGCTCGGCGCCGGCCGTGCTGTCGGCCAGGGCGGCCACCTGGCGTGAGGTGGCCGGCGCCGCCGCCGCCGAGGCCCTGGGCCGCGAACCGCCGCAGTTCAGCGAACGCCTGGCCGCGGCACGCGCCTGGGCCAACGGCGGCGAACAACGCCAGGTGCTGACGGTGGCCGATGCGGCCTACCCACCCGCCTTGCTGCAGACCGCCGACCCGCCGCTGCTGCTGTACCTGCAAGGCGACGCCGCCAGGCTGCAGGCGCCGTCGCTGGCCATGGTGGGCAGCCGCCACCCCACGGCGCAGGGCGTGGACAACGCGCGCGCCTTTGCCACCGCCCTGGCCAGGCAGGGCTACACCGTGGTTTCCGGCCTGGCCGTGGGCATAGACGCTGCGGCGCACGAAGGCGCCCTGGCCGCCGGGCCCGGCGCTGCCGGCACGGTGGCCGTGGTGGGCACCGGCCTGGACCGGGTGTACCCGGCGCACCACCATGCCCTGGCCCACCGCATCGCCGGTGCCGGCGCGCTGCTCAGCGAGTTCGCACCCGGCACGCCGCCGCTGCGCGAGAACTTCCCGCAGCGCAACCGCCTGATCGCCGGGCTGTCGCTGGGCACGCTGGTAGTGGAAGCGGCGCTGCGCTCGGGTTCGCTGATCACGGCACGGCTGGCGGCCGAAGCCGGCCGCGAGGTGTTTGCGATTCCCGGCTCCATACACGCGCCGCAGTCGCGCGGCTGCCATGCGCTGCTCAAACAAGGCGCCAAGCTGGTGGAGACGGCCGAGGACATCGTCGAAGAACTGCGTGGCGCCAGCGCGGCGCGGCCGCTGAAGGCCGCCGCTGCGGTCCCCGAGCCGGAGACCGACCCGCTGCTGGCCGCGCTGGGCCAGGACCCGGCGACGCTGGACGCGCTGCTGGCGCGCACCGGCGAAGCCACCTCGGTGCTGCAGGCCCGGCTGCTGGAGCTGGAGCTGGCCGGCCAGGTCGCCCGCCTGCCCGGCGGCCTGTACCAACGACGCGGCTACAGCTGAAGAATTCAGACAGCGTGCGCCCACTGACTACACCGCCCTGGCAGGCACCGGGGCCGAAGCCCAAGCAGCCCCGGCCGGCCACCGGTGCTGGGGTATAGTGGGTCGATGTTCGAAGTACTGGTCTACCTCTACGAGAACTACTGGCGCCCGGACGCTTGCCCGGACCCCAAGCAGCTCTCCCGCAAGCTCTCGGCCGTGGGTTTTGAGTCCGAGGAGATCCAGGACGCCCTGCGCTGGCTGGACGGCCTGGCCAGCAGCGCCGAATCCTGCGCCGGCGCGCCGGTGCCCGGCAGCATACGCATCTACACCGCCGCGGAACGCGAAGTGCTGGACGAGGCCTCGCTGGGCTTCATCACCTTCCTGGAACAGGCCGGTGTGCTGCCGGCACCCATGCGCGAGATGGTGGTGGACCGCGCGCTGGCGGTGGGCAGCGGCCCCATCGCGCTGGACGACCTGAAGATCATCGTGCTGATGGTCTTCTGGAGCCTGGGCGAAGAGCCCGACGCACTCATACTCGACGAGCTGTTCGTCGACGACGAAGACCGCGTCATCCATTGACGGCACCGGGCGCAGCCCGGGGCCGGCCTACTGCAGCAGCCGCGACGCGTCCACGTCCAGCTTGGCCAGCGCGCTGCGCGTGGCGCGCACCGTCAGCGCTTCGTCCTGGGCCGGCAGCATCAGGCCGGCCTGCAGGTAGCTGGCCAGGCGGTGCTGCTGGAACAGCACGCAACGCCCCTGGGGGGTGACGAACAGGCTGAGCTGCTTGCGCATGCCGTGCCAGGCCAGCTGCACCGCCTCGCTGCGGCCGCCGCGGTCCAGCATGTACCAGCTGCCCACCTGCAGCTCGCGCGCCCAGGCCAGCATGGCCGGCGTGGGCATGGAGCCGCCGTCCAGCACCACGTCCAGCTCGGCGCTCTGGTGGCCGGAGAGGTCCAGCACCATGGACTCGTCGATCTCCACGCCTTCGGCGTCGGGCAGCAGTTCTTCCAGCGTCTCCAGCCGTTCCATCAGCTCGCGCAGGCGGTCGTCGGGGATGACCGCGGCCTTGGCGGTGAAGGCGGCCGCCAGCGAGTTGTTGAGCTGCTGTATGTGTTCGTCCTGGCGCGCCGCGTCCATGCCGGCGGCGGCCATGCCTTCGCGCAGGTTCTTCAGCAGCAACGGCAGGCGGCGTATGACCTCGGCGCGCTCCTCGCGCGTGACCTTGGCGCTGGCGCTCCAGATCAGGTCGGCGGCGGCACGCTTCATGGCCTTGGTCTGCTCGCCCTGGCGGCCGTAGCGCACCGCGGTGGTGGCCAGCACGTCGGCCCAGACATGGAACAGGAACTGGCGCACGCCCTCCTGCACCGGCACCTCGTTGAGCATGCGGCGCAGCTCGATCGTGTACTGGATGGCCATGGTTTCGCGCTGCTCCACCTGCTGGGCCAGCGACACGCCCTTCTTGGTGGCCTCGTTCTCGTTCTTGAAGTAGTGCTCCAGGAAACGCTCGAACTCGATCAGCACGGTCTGGAACACACGCCGGCCGGTGTCCGGGTAGGCCTCCACCACCTGCACGATGCGCTTGATCTCGCGCTCCAGCGCGTCGCTGACGCCCTGGGAGCCGCCGGCGCCGCCGCTGTCGAAGCCCATCACGCAGGCACCCATGCGGTCTATCAGCCGCCGCGCCGGGTGGTCTATGGTGGCGAAGAAGTCGGGCTCGGACACCGCCACGCGCAGCACCGGCATCTGCAACCGCGCGAACCACACCCGCACGGTGGCCGGAATGCGGTCTTCGGTGAGGATGCTCTGGAACAGCAGCGCCACGATCTCTATGGTGGCGCGCTCCTCCGGCGTGGCCGCGGCCTTCTTCAGCACCTGCTTGCGCTGATGCAACTCTTCCAGCATCACCGGCGTGGTCACCAGCGGTGCACCGGCACGCGTGCTGGGCGCCAGGCGCTGGCGTATGCCCTGCTGCGCGGTGTCTATGGCCTTGGCCAGCGTCAGCGACACCGGCCGCGTGGGCCGCGCCGCCGGCAGGCCGCCGGAGCGTGTGGAGGTGGCGAACTCGGGCACGTGCCGGCCTATGAGCCGGTTCAGCCGGCCCAGCACCGCCTCGGCATGCTCGCGGCTGCGCGCCAGCGGCGCGGCGCGTGTCATCAGCCGGGTTTCTTCACCGACGCTGCCGGCGCCGCCGGCCACGCTGCGGCTGCTGCCGCCGCCCCAGCCGGGCACCGTGCCCGGCGGGTAGGCGGAGGTGCTGTAGCCGGGCTGCAGGCCGGTGGTCTCGGCGGCAGCGCCGCCGCCATGGCCGGTGCCGGCGGCCCAGCCCAGCGGCGCGTTGGGGTGGGTGCGCGAACGGCGTATGAAGGGGCGCAGGTCCACCTCGGGCAGCACGCCGTGCTCCACCAGCCAGCGGTTGGTCTCGTGGTAGGCCTCTTCCACGAGGTGCGCAAACTCCTCGTGCAGCACGCCCTGCAGTTCGCGCCAGCCGTCCAGCGTGAGCCCGGCGCCGCGCCAGGCGTCGAAGGCGATGCGCGCCAGCACGTGGGCGCGCAGCATGTCGTGCGCCTCCAGCTCGCTGCGCCCTTCCAGATGGGCGATGCGCGAGCGCAGGTCGGAAAACTCCCAGGAGGCGCGGTCCATGATGGCCAGCGCCAGCCGCGAGGTGACGATCTCCAGCTCTATGGTGTCGTCCGACACCAGCGACAGCGTTTCGCGCGTGCCCGGCGGCGGCAGGTCGGCCGCGCGGGTGGCCGAAGCGCCGTGGAACAGCACCTGGCGCAGGCCGCTGACCATGCTGCGGTGCCAGGCCTGCGCACCGGACATCAGGCCTTGCATCAGGTCGCGCCGGCGCAGGAAGCCGCCGTGTTCGCTGGGCTTGTCCAGCAGCGCGCGCGCGCCGTCCATGGCCGCCTGCACCAGCGCCACCAGCCCCTTGACCAGCTCCTCGGTGTACAGCCGCCTCGCCTGTCCGGCCAAGGATTCGGGCGAGGCGTTGGTGGACATGGGGTGGTCTTAGGGCAACGGTGCGGGTAGCGGCGCTTGAATCACTCTACACCACCGCCCCGGCGTTCGGATCGCGCGGGTCGTGCTCCTTGCCGGTAGGTTTGACCAGGTCTTCGCGTTTGATGCCCAGCCACAGCGTGACGCCGGCGGCCACGAAGATGGACGAGTAGATGCCGAAGAAGATGCCAATCGTCAGTGCCAGCGAGAAGTAAAACAGCGTGGGGCCGCCGAAGAACAGCATGCTCAGCACCATCATCTGCGTGCTGCCGTGGGTGATGACGGTGCGGCTGATGGTGCTGGTGATGGCCAGGTCTATGGTCTGCCGCGAGTCCAGCTTGCGGTACTTGCGGAACATCTCGCGCACCCGGTCGAAGATGACCACCGATTCGTTGACCGAGTAACCCAGCACCGCCAGCGTGGCCGCCAGCACCGCCAGCGAGAACTCCCACTGGAAGAAGGCGAAGAAGCCCAGGATGATGACCACGTCGTGCAGGTTGGCCACGATGCCCGACACCGCGAACTTCCATTCGAAGCGTATGGCCAAGTAGATCATGATGCCGATGACGGTGAACGCCAGCGCGATCAGGCCGTCACGCGCCAGTTCGGCACCCACCGAGGGGCCCACGAACTCGGTGCGCTGCAGGCGCAGCGGCTCGGCGCCGTCGGCGGTGTTGCAGGCCTGGCGGCTGATGGCTTCGCCCTGGTCGCTGACGTACTCGCGCTGGCTGACCGTGCCCTGCTCGGCCGTGCACAACGCGCCCAACACACGCGCCGCCACCTCGCCCTGGGTGATGCCTTCGCGCACAGGCAGGCGGATCATCACGTCGCGCGAGGTGCCGAAGTTCTGCACCTGCACCTCGCCGAAGCCCAGCGACTCGACGGTGGCCCGTGTGCGGTCTATCTGCGCCGGCTGCACGTACTGCACCTCCATCACCGTGCCACCGGTGAATTCGATGGACAGGTGCAGGCCCTTGGTGGCGATGAAGAACACCGCGAGGCCGAAGGTCGCGAACGAGATCAGGTTCAGCGCCAGCACATGGCGCATGAACGGGATGACGCGCTGGATTCTGAAGAATTCCATCTGACTCTCTCTTCCCGTTCAGACCTTGGCCGCCGGGGCCTTGCCCACCGCGGTGTCGTTGCGCACGCCGTCTTCCGTCTGCGGGCGCCAGACCTGGCCTATGGAAACGGTCTTCAGGCGCTTGCGGCGGCCGTACCACAGGTTCACCAGCCCGCGCGAGAACATCACCGCCGAGAACATCGAGGTCAGGATGCCCAGCGCGTGCACCACGGCAAAGCCGCGCACCGGGCCCGAGCCGAAGGCCAGCAGCGCCACCGCCGCCACCAGCGAGGTGACGTTGGAATCCAGGATGGTGCCCCAGGCGCGCTCGTAGCCGGCCTGTATGGCCACCTGCGGCGAGGCGCCGTTGCGCAGCTCCTCGCGCACCCGCTCGTTGATCAGCACGTTGGCGTCGATGGCCATGCCCAGCGTCAGCGCGATGGCCGCAATGCCCGGCAGCGTCAGCGTGGCCTGCAGCATGGACAGCAGCGCGATCAGCAACAGCAGGTTGAAGCTCAGCGCCAGCGTACTGATCACGCCGAACAACGCGTAGTACAGGATCATGAAGACGCCGATCGCGACGAAGCCCCACAGCACGCTGTCGAAGCCCATCTTGATGTTGTCGGCACCCAGGCTGGGGCCTATGGTGCGCTCCTCGATGATCTCCATGGGCGCGGCCAGCGAGCCGGCGCGCAGCAGCAGCGCCTGGTCCTGCGCCTCCTGCGTGGTCATGCGGCCGCTGATCTGCACGCGCCCGCCGCCGATCTCGGTGCGTATCACCGGCGCGGTGATGACCTCGCCGCGGCCCTTCTCGAACAGGATGATGGCCATGCGCCGGCCGACGTTCTCGCGCGTCACGTCGCGGAACACGCGCGAGCCGCGGGCGTCCAGCGTCAGGTTGACGGTGGGCTCCTGCGTCTGGCTGTCGAAGCCGGGCTGGGCGTCGGTCAGGTTCTCGCCGGTGAGGATGACCTGGCGCTGCACGATGATGGGCAGGCCGCTGCGCTCCAGGAAACGTTCACTGCCAAAGGGCACCGGTGCTGCGCCGCGCTCGGCCTCGCGCGCCTCGGCCGACTCGTTGACGAGGCGGATCTCCAGCGTCGCTGTGCGGCCGATGATGTCCTTGGCCTTGGCGGTGTCCTGCACGCCGGGCAGCTGCACCACCACGCGGTCCAGGCCCTGCTGCTGTATCACCGGCTCGGCCACGCCCAGCTCGTTGACGCGGTTGTGCAGCGTGGTGATGTTCTGCTTGAGCGCCTGGTCCTGCACCGCGCGCGCCGCCTCGGGCCGCAGCGTGCCCACCAGGCGCAGGCCGCTGCCGTCGGGCTGCGTGGCCCACTGCATGTCGCCCAGCTGGTCTTGCAGCACGTTGCGGGCGGCGTCGGCCATGGCGGCGTCGCGCACGCGCACCTCCACGGTGTTGCCTTCGCGGTTGACGCCGCCGTGGCGTATGTTCCTCTCGCGCAGCAGCGTGCGCGCGTCGCCGGTCACGGCCTCGGCCTTCTTCGTGAGCGCGGCGCGCATGTCCACTTCCATCAGGAAGTGCACGCCGCCGCGCAGGTCCAGGCCCAGGTACATGGGCAGTGCGCGTATGGACGCCATCCAGGCCGGCGAACGCGACACCAGGTTCAGCGCGACGATGTAGCCCGGATCGGCCGGGTCGGGGTTCAGCGCGGCGCTGACCACGTCCTTGGCGCGCAGCTGGGTGTCGGTGTCGCCAAACCGCGCCCGCACCGAGTTGCCGTCGAACTGCACGAAGTCGGGCTGCAGCGAGGCATCGGCCAGCGCCCGCTCGACGCGGTCGGCCACGTCGGCATCCACCTTGACGGTGACCTTGGCGCTGGAAACCTGAACGGCCGGCGCCTCGCCGTAGAAGTTCGGGATGGTGTAGAGCAGCCCGATCAGCAGCGCGACCCCGAGGATCGCGTACTTCCACCAGGGATAGCGGTTCATGAGGACTTTCTGCGAGGCACACCCGACACCGGGTGTGCCATGCGCGCCGCAACCGGCGCGCGGTGGACTGACTTACTTGTAGGTGCCCTTGGGCAGCACCTGGATCACCGAGATACGCTGCACCTGCAGCTCCACGTTGTCGGCCACCTCCACACCCAGGTAGGTGTCGCCGAGCTTGCTGACACGACCCAGCACACCGCCGGCGATGACCACCTCGTCACCCTTGGCCAGCGCCTCGACCATGGCCTTGTGCTCCTTCTGGCGCTTCATCTGGGGCCGGATCATGATGAAGTACAACACCACGAACATCAGCACCAGCGGCAGCAGGGTCAGCAGCGACGATCCTGCGTCGCCGCCTGCGGCAGCGGGGGCGGTCTGGGCAAAGGCTTGGGAGATGAACACGGCGGGCAGTCCTGTAGGGGCGTCGCAACGACGAAGGAAACCCCGGCGCAACGGCGCGGGGCAGACCAAAGGCGGATTCTAGAGCCCCGTTGCAGTCCGTCCTGGCCATGCCGGGCGCCCGGCCCTCTGTCCATGACCCTGGGCCAGATGGGTGGCGGCAGGACCCCGCCTGATTCCAAGGCCATCCAGGACCACCGGCGCGGCACAAGCCTCCCCGGGAGGCGGCCACCGGCGCCCAGGCAGCAGGTCTGTCAACGGCCCTTGGCGCCGTCGAATCGCCAGTCCGGCGCATGGCGGCGCAGCCACTGCTCCAGCATCATCAAGATCCACAGCATCTCGCCATAGTAGCCCGGGTGCTGGGGCAGCAAGTCGTCCAGCAAGGCGTTGACAAACGCGGGCTGCACGACGCCGCGGGTGGCGAACGAACGGGCCGAGTCGGTCGCCAGCGTGCGCAGCGCCTCGTGCCGGCATACCCACACACCGAAGGGCAAGCCGAAGCCCTTCTTCTCCTTGACGATGATCTCCGGCGGCAGGAAGTCCTTGAGCGCTTCCTTGAAGAACCAGCGCAGCTGCTGGCCCTTGAGCTTGTACTCGGGCGGCAGCGTCATCGAGAACTCGACCAACGGGTCGTACAGCATCGGGTAGCCGACCTCCACGCCGGCCAGCGCGGTGCTGCTCCGCACCTTGGGCAGGTCGCTCTCGGCCAGCGTGTAACGCCAGTCGAACGCCAGGTGCTTGTTCAGTTCATCGTCTGCCTCGGCCAGCACCCACGCCGCCCGCTGCTGCTCAAACACCGAATCGGGCCGTACGGCCGACAGGAAAGCCGGCGTCAGCACCTGCTCGGTGCCCAGGCGCAGCAGCAGGTTGTAGTTGTGCAGCCGGTCGGGCAGGCCACGCTCGGCGTCGCGCACATAGTTGCGCCCACGGCGCACCAACGGCAAGGCCCCGGCACCCGGCGCCGCCAGCAGGGGCTTCACCAGGCCATTTCGCAGCCAGGCAGGCACGCGCGCCCACAGGTCATACACCGTCTGCGTGGCGTAGCGCGAGTTGCCGCCGAACAGTTCGTCGCCCCCGTCGCCGGCAAGCAGCTTGCTCACACCGTCTTCGCGCGCCCTGACGGCACACAGGTACGCCGGCAGCGCGGAAGAGTTGCCAAAGGGCTGGTCGCAGGCACCGGCGACATGGCCGACGAACTGCACCAGGTCCTCAGGCGTGACGTAGTACTCGCGGTGGTCGGCGCCGAAGTGTCGCGCCGCGATGCGCGCGTACTCCATCTCGTCGTAGCCCTCGGCGTCGAAGCCTATCGAGTACGTCTGCACCGAGCCCGCTTCCTGGCGGATCAAGCCCGCGACGGTGGAGCTGTCGGTGCCGCCACTGAGGAAGCAGGCCGGCACGCCGCCGGTCAGTTCGCTGCGAACCGCCTCGGCAAGCAGGCTTCGGAACTCGGTCTTCAGGTCCTCGAAGGAGCGGTCGCGTCGCACCGCGAAGCGCAGCCCTGAGTACGGCTTCAGCCGCACCGACTGGCCATCCCAGACGCCGTAGTGGCCCGCAGGCAGGCGGCTGACCCCGTTGAACACGGTGCGCGGCGAAGGGATGACGTGGAAGAAGAGGTAGTCGAACAGGGCCTGCGGGTCGAGCGAGCCGGCCGCCACCTCGTTGGCATGCTCCGACACCGCCAGAGCGCCGTCGCGCACGCCGTAGCACAGCGTGCGCTGCGCAAAGCGGTCCACGGCCAGCAACTGCCCCGCACCGCCCAAGGGCGTGCTGAACGCAAACGAACCCGCCGTCAAAGAAGCAGGCGGCACACTGCCCGCCTGCACGGCGGCGGCCCATTCAGCACAGAACCCCGGCTCTTTGGCGCGGCCCTGGCGCACCGCGTCTGTCTCATCATTCATCGATCACGTCCCGCTTCACCGGGGCCTGTTGCGCCACCCGGGGCCAAAACCCGTAGTGTGGCCGCAACCGCCGCCTGCGGGCGCCTACGCCTGGGAGTGCGCGTTAAGGATTTCCGGCGCGCAGGCCCGTGAACCTGCGGCGTTCAGTTGGGCGGGCCGATGTACTCGGTCGCCAGCGTCACGCGGTCGATGCGGTAGTGCATGTCGTAGGGCGCCGGATCGATGCCCCCATGGTAGAAGTCTATCCAGATGCCCTGCACGCCGAAGTCCGCGTGACGGCGCCAGCGGTAGGTGGACTTGCTGAAGGCAGGCAGGCCGTTGACCCAGGCCTTGAGTTCACCGTCGGCATGGGCGGTGGCGTAGTTGCCGTCGGCGTCCTGCGCCCCGCTCATGCTGTTTTGCTTGATGAACAGGTCTATGCAGTACCAGGAGCCGATCTCCAGGGCGACGTAGGGCCACGATTCACCCGCGGGGAAGGGCCCGTTCTGGTCCAGGTTGTACGGGTAGAACGCCACGGCAAACAGGTTCGCGTAGGCCGAGTTGTCCTCGGCCTTCACGCCGGTAAGTATGCGGATGCTGTGGCCCTGGTACTCCCACTTGCCGCGTGCCGCGTTCCAGACCTTCAGCCCGGTACCCTGGCTGCCGCCGTTGCCGGTGGTCTGCTGCCAGTAGCCGACATCGTTCCACCAGCCGTACTGCACGCCCATGGCCGGGATCTTGATCGCGGTGGACCGGCCGGCGGTGCCGAAGTCAGGCTCCAGGTACAGCCAGTACTGGCCGTACAACTCGGGCCGCACCACATCGACCTCGCCGTTGCGCCCCGTGCCTCCCACCACATCCTTGCGGATGCTGGCACTCTCGTTGGCGCCGGCGCGGAAGCTCCCGCGTGCGTAGGTGGTGCCGGTGGCGGGGTTCGCCACCCGCTGCGGCGCAAACGCCCAACCCGTGTCCGTCCAGCCCGGGGTGGAAAAGTCGTCCGAGAACAGCACCGACGGGTGGGATGCCAGTCCGTGAAAACTGCCTGCCGCTGCCGCAACGCCCAGCTCCGGCGAGGGAACGCTGGTGGGAACCGCAAAGCTGGGCGGGTCAGCCTCGAAGACGTCCACCACGCCATTGGCCATGGTGGAGCCGACCTCGTGGTTGACGCTGGATATCTCCAGCGTCGCGCTGGAGACGTTGCCGCTGACCTGTGAAAGATCAAACTGAAGGATCGCCGGTTCCTGCCCGCTCAGGCGCCACAGGTCGGACGAGCTGACGATGCGCGTCGTGCTGGTGGCCCAGGTGGCATTGCAGCGAGCCGGCAACCTGTAGGTGCCGGCATCGGTCACCACCACCAGTTGGGGCTGCGCTGCCGCGGTGGCATGTGTACGGCCCGCGAAAGTCACGGGAAAGGGGTTGTTGCGCATGCGCAGGTAGAAGCCGCGGTTCAGGCCGTTGTTGCGCCAACGCCGCACCAGTGGCGTGACGGCCACCGTGTAGCGCCCGGCAGCGGGTACCGGCAGGCTGGCGTATGCGCGCGCACCCGCCGTCATCAGTCCGAGCGGGGTCTGGTCGGCGTCCATCCAGTCACCCCACTCGCCACGCCGCCAGCGGAACTGCAGGACGTTGTTCCAGTACATGTTGGTCGGTGCACTGCTGCCGAAGACGTCGCCTATGCGATCGCCGTCATGGGACAGGTACTGCACCACGTTGCCCAGCGCCGGTGGAGGCGGCGGTGGCGCGGGCGGCGTCGGCGCAGGCGGCGGCGCCGGTGGTGCGGGAGCCGGCGGCGGGGGTGCGGGGGGAGGCGGCGCCGGAGGTGTGGGCGCCGGGGCCGGCGGCGAAGGCGGGTTGGGTGCAGGCGGCGGCGCTGCGGACGGCGGCGGGCTGCTGCCCGGGGCACTGTCGGAAGCCGACGAGCCGCCACCGCCGCAGGCGGCCACCCAGGGAACACTGCCCAGCGCCGCCAGCATGCTGCCGACCATGCGGCGGCGGGCGTCGTTGACCGGCCGCGGCGCGAAGGAACTCGCCGCCGGGTCAGCCGGCTCGGCGGCAGCCCCGTGTGTCAAGGCATCTGAGGGCTTGGAAGGAAACGACATTTGATTTCGGATCGGGCAAGGGGGTGAAGCAAGGCTGGCGCCGGGGCGAAGGGCTCGCGCAGGCGATGCGCGCACAAGGTGGGGTCAGGTTCCGCGGGGCCGGTAGACGTAAGCCACGTCCTCGCCTTGGTCCTCACGCCGCGCTCCTTCAAAGTAGAAGATGGCGCGCAGCTCTTCGTCGTAGGCGAAGCGCTTGAACTCCGAGGCGCTGCTCATGGCGGGCAAGGTCTGCCCTTCAGGGAAGGGCGCGCGCGAAACCTCCCAGGTGTTGCGCGGGTTCGCCGGGATGGCCACTTCGTAGACCGCCTCGTTGTCCTGCGCGATGCCGCCCAGGATGATGCGTTCGTTGTGGGAACACCAGGTGGCCGCGCCCCACGGGTCAGGCACTTCCAGCGTGTGGCTGAGCGTCGCGGTGCCGCCCAGGGTGGGCTGGGCGACGGTCACGTCCATCCACTGAAGCCGCACCTGCCCCCGGTAGCGGAAGGCGCACACCAGCAGCCCACGCGATGGCACCAGGAACATGGTGCCGCCTTCGTAGCCGTCGGCATCGTCGTAGCCGAAGCCGGTGCCGGTGCCGGTGACGTATTCACCCGACGCCAGGTCAAACCAGCGCACAGCCGTCAGGCCGTTGGTCACGATGTAAACGCGCTGCTGCGTGCCCACGAACTGCGTCAGCGTGGGGGCCGAGCCGAAGCCGACCTCGCTGCGGCGTGCTTCGCTGAGCTGGCGCCAGCTGCGCGCACTGCTGGGGCTGTCGGTGTCGGCGAAGTCCAGCGCGAATGCAGACACGGCACCCCGGGTGTTGCGCTGGTTGATCGCGGGCGAGACGACGCGCACGAAGGAACCGTGCGCCGCGCCGCCATGCAAGGGGCCGATGAAGTCGCCGGAGCCGTAGGTGTGCGACGAGCCGATCTTCCCGTCTATGGTGCTGACGCCATAGCGCAGGTCGCTGGCACCGGGCACGCCCACCCAGTCCAGGTGCGCATTGGCGTCACCCACCGAGTTGTTGTACTGCGTCAGCTGATCCGTTCCCGTGCCGAACCAGGGCGTGGGGTCCAGCACGCGGCGGAAACGCACGGCGCTCATGCCGTACTCGGCCACGGTCACCGAGTTGTCGTTCGTGTTGGCGTGGCCGCCGCTGAAAAACAGGGCACAGCCATGGTCACCCCAGTACGGGTTCTTGAAGCAACCGCCGTAGGTGTTGCTGGTCTTGACGAAGAAGAACGGCGAGTAGTACGGCGCGCACTGCGACCGGTAGTTGTTGGCCAGGCCGCCGTTGGCGACCGTGAGCACCGCGACCTGCCCGGGCTGCGGCACCCAGTCGGGCAGCACGCCGGCGGGAGAGGGCGGCGTGTCCGGCGGGGTTTCGGGCGGGGCCGGCGGCGCGGGCGCAGGCGAGGGGGGAGGCGCCGGTGGCGCGGGCGGAACAGGCGCCGGCGGCGGGGCAGGCTCCGGCGCGGGCGGCGCCGGCACCGGCGGAGGGGGCGCAGGCACGGGCGCCGGAGGAGCCGGCACAGGGGCCGGCGGCGCGGGTACCGGTGGCGGTGTTGTCGCACCACCGCCCGGCGAGCCCGCCGATGCGTCCCCGCCACCGCCACAAGCCGTCAGCAACGATGTCGAACCCAGGGACAGCAGCGCTGTGCGCAGCAGGCGGCGCCGCACATCATTGACATCGGCAGCGGACCACCGCCGTGCCGTCGAATCAAAATCTCGCATCGAAGCCTTGCTAAGCCGCCCAGCGGCAACCGACCTGTACTCGATAGCTATCGGCCGCTGCTTCGCTTAGCAAATCCGACTTCGCGTATCCGGTGTCAGAAAATGAAACCGACCTTCACCGCGACGCGGATCGGCGTCCATGACTCTGCATTCATGAACGGAATCGATTGTCTGGCAGCCCACGCCGCGCCTCCTGCGTCCCAAGGTATGGAATTGAAAGACGTTGCATTCGCTTAGGCGGGCGAACGGCACGCGACAACGCCAGCCGGGCGCGCCCGTGTCTGCCAGGGCGCGTGCAAACTGCACGCGGCCGGCAAGGCGCATCCTGGTCGCGGCTACCTAGAATCATCTGAACACGTCTGCAGCAAACAAGGGTTCGGCGCCGCTTGAAAGGCCGTCGGGTTCTCGGCAGGCCGCAACGTCTTGTGCATGGGCAGCATCCACCGGAGCACGACATCCCCTTGCGCCGCACCCCGCCCTCTTCGTTCGAGATTGAAGAGATTTCCGATCTCGATGCCGTCGGCGCAGACGTGTGTTCGCTGTTCGACGTGGCCGAGAACGAAGACTTCCAGGGCGGTCTCGACTGGTACCGGTTGCTGGCCGGCACCACCACCGCGCCCAACCAGCAGGCGACGATGGCGGTACTGCGCAGCGGAGGATGCACCGTGGCAGCCCTGCCGCTGCTGGCAACGCGCGACGGCGGCATCACCTTCACCGCACTGAGCAACTGCTACAGCTCCCGCTTTGTGGCGCCCATGCGCGCCGACGCCAGCGCCAGCGGCCTGGCGCAGCTGATCGCCCGTCTTCGCGAACACCGCCCCCGCCCGGCATCGCTGTCACTGGCGCCCATGGACCGCGACGACACGCGCCGGGCGCTCCTGCGCGAAGCGATGTCGCAGGCGGGCCTGGTGCCCTTCGACTACTTCTGCTTCGGCAACTGGCACCTGCCGACGGACACCTTCCGCGGCGCCTGCGACCACTACCTGGCCACCCGCCCCGGCGAGCTGCGCAGCACCTTGCGCCGCATGTCCCGCCGGTTCAGTGCCGATGGCGGGCACATCGAGATCATCTGCTCGGCCAACGAGGCAGAGCGGGCCACCGCGGCGTTCACCTCCGTGTATGCGCGCAGCTGGAAGACGGCGGAGCCGCATCCCGGGTTTGTTCCAGCGCTGATACGCCTGTGTGCCAAGCGAGGCTGGCTGCGCATGGGCGTTGCCTGGCTCAACGGCCAGGCCGTTGCGGCGCAGTTGTGGGTGGTCTGCGGACGCCGCGCCAGCATCTTCAAGCTGGCCTACGACGAACGGCAGGCGCGCTACTCGCCGGGCACGCTGCTCACGGCGGCGCTGATGCGCCAGGTGCTGGACCACGACCTCGTCGAGGAGGTCGACTTCATGACCGGCGACGACGCCTACAAACCATCGTGGATGACCCGACGACGCGAACGTTGGGGCCTGATCGCCTACGACCCGCGCAGCTTCACCGGCTCCTGGCTGCTGGCCCGCGAAACCACCGCCCGCCTGGGCAAGGCGGCGCTGTCGCGCCTGCGCCCGCCTGGCGGCAGCCCCCGGCAGCCTCACACCGTGGCCTGAACAACCGCTTCACTGCACGACACACCATGAGTTCACAGGACTTCTCCCGTTTCGGACTGCATGCCGGGTTTCTTCGCTCGGCCTCGGCGCACCCCGACAGGCCGGCCTTGGAAGTGGGTGACGAGACCCTGTCCTACCGGCAACTGCGCGAGCGGGCGCTGGGCGTGGCGGCGCAGCTCAGCTCGCCGGACGCTGCCCGCCCACCCCGCGTGGGCATCCTGGCCAACCGCTCGGTGCCCACCTACTGCGGCATCCTCGGTGCGCTGATGTGCGGCGGCACCGTTGTGCCCTTGAACCCCGGCTTCCCGGTGGACCGGACGGCCCAGATGATGGCGCTGGCGGAGGTTTCGGCCCTGGTGGTCGACCGCAACGGCGAAGCCATGCTGGACGAGCTCTTGCGCCGGGCCCACACACCGCTGGTGGTCATCATCGACGACGCGTCGGTGGCCGACTTCAGCGCGCGCTGGCCGCAGCATCGTTTCTCGGCAGCAGCAAGCGGCGACCACGCCCCCCAGGCGGTCGACGAGAACGACCTGGCCTACCTCTTCTTCACATCCGGCAGCACCGGGGTTCCCAAGGGCGTGGGCGTGCTGCACAGAAACATCCGGCGCTTCGTCGAGATGTCGCAGGAGCGGTATGCGACGCTGGGCCTGGGCAGCAACGACCGCTTCTCGCAGTTCTACGACATCACCTTCGACTCTTCGCTGTTCGACATCTTCGTCTCCTGGGCCTTCGGTGCCTGCCTGTGCTGCCCGACCACCAGCGAGTGGATCAACCCGAACAAGTACATCGTCAAGCGCGAGCTGACGGTCATCGACATCGTGCCCTCGATGGGGCACAACATGAACCGCAACAAGGGCTGGCAGACCGGCCGTTTTGCCCTGCTGCGCCTGTGCCGCTTTGGTGGCGAGGCGCTCCCCGCGGACCTGGCGGCGGCGCTGGCGGCAGCAGCCCCGCATGCGGCCATAGACAACGTCTACGGCCCGACCGAGTGCACCGTCGATGCCGCCTATTACCGCTGGGACCCTGAACACTCGGCCGCCGAGGCCGCGCATGGTGTGGTGCCCATAGGGGTGGCCGGCCCGCGGGTGGGGCTGCTGGTGGTGGACGCCGACCTGCGCGAGGTGCCCATAGGCAGCGAGGGAGAACTGCTGATCAGCGGCCCGCAGGTCACGCCCGGCTACTGGAAGGACCCGGCGCGCACGGCGCAAAGTTTCATCCCGCTGGGGCCCGACGGCACCGTGCACTACCGCACCGGCGACCTGGTTCGGCGCCCGCCGCCAGGCCAGCCTATTCCTTACCTGGGCCGCATGGACTACCAGATCAAGGTGGCCGGGGTGCGCATAGAGCTGGGCGAGGTCGAGCAGGCGATGCGCCAGGCTGCAGGCACGGACATGGCCGTGGCGGTGGGCTGGCCCCCGATCAGCAGCGGGGCCACGGGCATCGTCGGCTTCGTGGCGGCGCGCGATGCCGATGGCGCCGCCATCCGCCGCCAGCTCAAGCAGACGCTGCCGGCGGTGATGGTGCCCAAGGCCATACACGTCATCGACGAGATGCCGCTCAACGTCAACGGCAAGATCGACCGCAAGGCGCTGCTGCAGCGCCTGAAGGACATGGCCGCTGCAAACGCCCAGGGCTGAGGTGCCACCGCGATGAGCAAACAAGTCTTGATGTGCCCGCCGACACACTTTGATGTCGAGTACGAGATCAACCCGTGGATGCACTGCGACAACCGCGTGGACCACGGACGCGCCGTGGCCCAGTGGGAAGCGCTGTACGAGATCTACACGCAGCGCATAGGCTGGACCGTGCATCTGATGGAAGCGCGCAACCACCTGCCCGATCTGGTGTTCACCGCCAACGGCGGCCTGGTGATCGCAGGCCAGGTGCTGCTGCCGTGCTTCCGGCACCCCGAACGCCAGGGCGAGACACCGCACTTCGAGGCCTGGTTCCAGGCCAACGGCTACGACAGCTTGCCGCTGCCCCGCCACGACTTCGAAGGTGAAGGCGATGCGCTGCTGTGGAATGACGTGTTGTTCGCAGGCTACCCCTGGCGCAGCGACAAGCTCTCGCACCAGACCCTGGCCCGAAGTTTTGGCGTGCAGGTGGTGAGCCTGCAGCTGACCGATGCACGGTTCTACCACCTGGACACGGCACTCACGGTGGTCGACAAGCGCACGGTGGCGCTGTACCCGGCGGCCTTCACACCGGAGAGCGTCGAGCAGGTGCAGCGCATCGTGCCGAACGTGATCCTGGCCAGCGACGAGGACGCGCTGGCCTATGGGCTCAACGCGCTGAGCGACGGCGAGCACGTGGTGCTCAGCGACCGGGCCACTGGCTTGATCGACATCTACAGGCGCATGGGACTGCAGGTCTGGCCGACACCGATCAGCGAGTTTCAGAAGTCCGGCGGCGGGGTGAAGTGCCTCAGCCTGGAACTGAGGCGCTGAAGCCGGCCCGACGCTCTAGGCGATCAGTTCCTGGTGCCTTTTCAGGCGGTCGCCGCGCAGCCATATGCAGCGCGATGCCGGTTCGATCTCGGTCACCGGCAACGGCCAGGCCGGCAGGCGGCTGCGCCACCGCAGTCGCCCGTCGAAGTCCAGCGACCGGACCCGCGCCACCACGCTGAAACCCGCGCTCGCGTGGGCGCGCATGGACTGTGCATGGGGCCAATCGACATCGCTCCAGACAGGCCGGGGCGGCCCGCCGGCCCGTTGTGCGAGCGCAGCCGAGACGCTGTTGAACACGCGCTGGCCGCGCGATGCAGGCGAAACAAACACATCGCGCACCCAGTACTCGCCGCCGCCTATCGGCAGCAACCAGTTCAGTTCGTCAACATAGCGGCCGCGGCTGCCCGCCACCCAGGTGGTGGCCACCGGTACCGACGACAGGTCGAAACGAAGAAACTCCAGCCCGTTGTGCAGACGCCGCTGCAGACGCTGCGGTGCGATGCGATGACCGACGCTGGCATGGGCCGCTTGGATGGCGGCTTCGTCGTCAAGCGCATGCACCTCCAGGGCCGGGCCCTGCTCCGGCGCGGGTTGTGTCGCCGGGTCTCGCCTCAAGAGGGCGATGTCGTGCAAGTGGATGGGCAGCAGGCGCATGGGTGACGGCAGCGTGCGTGGCTGGGGCGGCTCTCAGTTTGACGAAGCCGGTCTGAGCCTGGCCAGCCAGTCCACAGTGGCTCGTTCCACCGCTTCCTGTTCCGCGGGTTCGGAGAAGGTGTGGTCGGCGTGTTGCAGGTCCAGGCGCTTCACGTTCGGGCGCGCCAGCTGAGCCTGCCACTGCGCGTCGATCTGCACCGTCTCCAGAAACTCCTTGGCGGTGTAGTCGTTGCCGCTGAGGATCAGCAGGGTTTCGCCCTGAAATCGTGCCAAGCCATGCCCCATGCGCCTTTCCAGCGTGAGCGGCGCCTGAGGCTCGGTGTCCCGGCGGGCCGCTGTCGACTTCAGCGTGGTGCGCAGCGCGGCCAGCAGCTCGCGGAAGGCGCCGGCGGCAACACCGCCGCTGAGCAGCTTCTTCCAGAAGGCCGGCTCCATCACGCGCCGCAGGTAGTAGTGCTTGACCCGGGTCCTGGCCTGTGTCTCCTCAGACCGTACCCAGGGGTTGACCAGCACAAGCCCGCTGATGCGCGGGTCGTCGCGCTCCCGCAGGTACAGCAAGGCCGCCGTGGCGCCGCCGCACAAGCCCCAAAGGCCGATGCGGCGCACCGACGGCGCCGCCTGCTGCAAGGCATCGATGGCCGCCGCCACGTCGTCGCTGATGTCCTCGAAGGAGCGCTGCTCGCCTTCGGCGTCGCCCATGCCGCGGGCGTCGAAGCGCATCGCGGCAAAACCGCCAGCCGCTGCGGCCTCGGTCAGCTGCACATACTGCCGGTGGCTGCCGACGCGGTACTGCGGCCCGCCGACGATCACGATCAGACCCGTGTCCGGCTGCTCCTCGGGAACAGCCGCAACCCCCACCAACTGATGGCCCTGGCAGGCAAACACCAAGGGCAGTTTCTTCATGCCGGCCCCTGCGCAGTGCCGCCACCCAGTGCCGTCACCGTCGCGTCCAGCAGTGCCGGGGCATCTTCTATGTCCAGGGTCTGCCAGAACGAAGGCCCCGACACGGCGCCGGCAGCCACGTCAAAGCCTGCGCTGCGCCAGGCATCGATGGTTGCCGCGCTCGCCGGCAGCAACTGCGCCGGCTCACGCGGGGTGACCTCCAGCCAGTGCAGCCGCCGGCCCTGCGGCGCGGGGCGCAGGTTCGCCGCCGCCAAGCCCTGTGCCAGGGATGCGCTCAGCCGATAGCCGGCAATCTCCACCGGGTGACCGGCTGCCAGCTCCTTGTGCAGCGTGTCGGTCACGCCCTTCGCCGCGCCGTCCTGCAGCTGGCCGGCCATCTTCAGGCGCAGAAACTGCTGCAGCACCCGCTGGCCGCTGGGCTGCGGCTGCCAGAAGAGATAGTCAAAGGCGCGGTCCATGCGGCGGGCCGCCTCGACCGCCACCAGGCAGCCGGCCCGCGTGCCCCACAGCCAGGGCGGCGCGGGGTGCCTATCGGCCAACCAGTCGCATGCCCGGCGGACATCGCCCATCCAGTCGTCCCAGCGCGTGCGGGACAACTCGCCGCCGCTGTCGCCACAGGCCCGCAGGTCCAGCTGCAGCACGGCGTAGCCGCAGGCGGCCAAGGCGCGCGCACCCTGGCCGATCATGCGGCGCGTCTTGTTCATCTCCTCGGCAAACGGGTACAGCGCCAGCACGCTGCCGCGCAGCGGCGCTCGGGGCGCGTGGTACAGGGCGAAGCACCGCTCCTGTGTGGGCAGCTCAGCGCCGAGGAACAGGGCCTGCACGACGGAGCCGGCGGAAGCTGCGGCCCCGTCAGGCCATCTTTGCGGTGACGAAGTCGACCAGCGAGCCCACCGTCTCGAAGGTGACGCCATCGACATCGTCGTCGTCGATCACGATGCCGAAGGTTTCTTCCATCGCCGTGATCAGCGACACCACGGCCATGGAGTCCAGTTCAGGCACCGCGCCCAGCAAGGGCGTGGCCCGGCTGAACCCGGCGCTGCGCCCTTCCAGGCTCAGCACCTCGTCCAGCATGCGAAGGACTTCATTCTCAACACTCATCGACCAGCTCCGAAACCGGGTGCTTGCGCCCGGATGCCCGCGCTATCACGCCGCGCCACTACGCCGTGCGATTTTAGGGTTGAACGCCGGCGCCGCGGCCTGTCGCTGGCGGGTGCCGGGTACAAGCTCACGACTTGCGCCCGGGTCTGCGCCTCAGACCTTGCCGCGCCAGGCGGCGATGCGCCGCTTCAGCGGCGCCAGCTCGTCCACCAGCGGGTGGCGCAGTGCATGAAGGGCCGTCAGCCAGCACACGGCGGTCACTGCCGCACCCACCGTGCCGAACAGCACAAAGTTCTCCACGGTCACGCCTTCTACGAAAGCCCACACGGCCGCCGGCGCCACTGACAGCAGGCACAGGTAGAGGCTGGGCAGACACCCCCGAACCAGATCCCAGGTTCCCAGGCCAATCCAGCGCGCGAGGAAGAGTTGCGTCACCACCAGGCTGGCCAGGGCCGCGGCGGTGAAGCCCCAGGCGGCGCCCTGCAGGCCGAAAGGCACCACCATCAACAGCCCGCACACCTGCAGCAACACCACGATGCACTGCAGCCGGTTGCCTTCCTTGGCGCGGCCGCGCACCAGCAAGGCTTCCCGCGACAACGAGTGAACCAGTTCCACGGCGCCGGCAATGCACAGAATCTGCGCCACCGGCACGGCGGCATCCCACTGCGGACCGTAAACGATGCGTATGGCGGCAAAGGCGGCGATGCCCAGGAAGGCGAAGAAGGTCCAGCCCACCGCCGTCACCAGCGAGGCCGTGCGCACGTAGGCGGCAGCCAAGGAGCCGCCCGTGCGTTCGCTCTGCGCCAGGTAGGGCATGCCCACCAGCGTGACGGAACGCATAACCAGGCGGTTGAACATCTCCAGCAGCCCGTTGGCGCGGCTGAACATCGCCACATCGATGACACCCGAAGCACGGCCGATGATCAGTTCGGGCGCCCCCTTGCCGGCCTGGCCTATCAGCCACATGGAGGTGACGTACTTGCTGAAGTGAAAGATCGGGCCTATGCCCCGCAACGACGGCCACCGCGGAAACGCCTTCGGGCGAAACCCGATCGAGATCATCACCGTCACGGCGATCGAGGCCACCGTGGACCACGCCAGGCTCACCGACCCGAAGCCCAGCAAGGCCATGCTGACGGAAACCACAAAGGCCGTCGCGTTGCCGGCAACGTTGCAGATCAGAATGGGCCGGAAGTTCATCTCGCGCCGGAACCAGGCCATGGTCACGGCGCCGAAAGGCACCAGCAGAAAGCCCAGGGCCTGGATGCGCATCACCACGCCCACGCCGGCGTCGCCGTAGAAGTCGGCGACGGCCCAGGAGCCGAGGTACATGCCGGCGGCCATGCTCCAGGACACGGCGATGTTCAAGGCAAGCGCGGCGCTGATCTTGTCGCTGCTGAGTTCGCGCTCCTGGATCATGTACTCCGCGACACCGAAGTCGCGAAACATGCTGGCCAGGCCCGAGAGCACCGCCGCGATGGCAAAAACGCCTATCTCCGCCGGCGTCAGCACGCGGGCGATGATCATCGTACCGACGACCTGCAGCACCAGCATCAGGTAGCTGTCGGCCATCGACAGCCACAATGAGCGGCGAACGGCACTCAAACGCGGGCGCGGTCTACTGCGGTGCGGAGGCAGGCGTTGCAGCCGCTGCCGGCAGCGGCTTCACGGAGGCCGGGTCGCCGCCCAGGCGCTTGTAGGCTGCGGCGATGTTGGCTTCGCCGGGCATCACGCGCAGACCCTGCTCCAGCAGCGTCACCGCGTCCTTGCGCAGGCCGTGCCTGGCCATCAACTGGGCCTGCGCCACATACGGCGGCCAGTAGTCGGGCTTGGCCCGGCGCGACTGCTCGAAGGCATCCATCGCCTGCACCACCTGCCCCAGCTGGCCATGCGCCTCGCCAATGCGGTGCATGAGTTCGGGCAGCATGCGAAAGCTGGTCGGGTCGCGCAGCTTCTGGGCTTCGTTGACCACGTAGTAGAAGTCGCTGATGGCGACTTCCGTCATGTACCTGCGCTGCTCGGGGGCCACCCCTGCGGCCTGCGCCCGGTGCAGGTGGATCAGGGCCCAGCAGTAGTGGTGCATGCCCCAAAGCATGCCGGTGCCACCCAGCAGGCTGTTCCAGTAGTCGGACTGCGGCGACTCGCGGTAGTGCTGCGTCCAGCCCGTGACCGGGATGCCCTGGACGTGGTAACAAACCGGGTGCGTCAGCGCCAGCTCACCGGCCGTGATGTTGGCGGGCTGAGCCTGGGCAAGGCCAGCGGCAAACAAACCCAGGCCGAAGCCGCTCCGAAACCAGCGCGTCATGTCACCCAATAGCCTTCAGATCGCCATGGATCGGAAACCCGCGATGTGCGCCCCTGCGTCGCCCTCGGTCTCGCGACGAATCGCCCTGCGGCCTTTGCCGTCGGGCGGAGAACGATGCTACTACGCCCGCAGACCGGGCCACGGGCGTCCAAGCCCGCACACGCTGCCAAGCGCGCAGGATGCCGCACAAGCCGGTGTCGAAACGCCCACGCCGCCGCCTCAGGGCCCCATGGGGCCGATGTAGCGCCGGGCCACCACCACCTGGTCTATGTACAGGTGCAGGTCTTGCGGCGCGGCCCCGGTGCCGCCGTGGAACACGTTCATCCAGACTTCCTCGATGCGGATCTCCGCGCGGTCACGCAGCCGCAGGTCGTTGCGGCTGAAGGCGAGCTGCCCGTCCACCCACACCTGCAACACGCCGTCGGCGGCGCCGGGCGTGTTCAGCTGCACATGCTGCTCGATGCAGACCCAGCGGTCCACCTCCATCAGGCCTGCCAGCGCCGCATCGGCCCACAGCAGGCTCTCGCCGTAGCGGCCCTCGGCGCCGGCATGGTAGGCATAGGAGGACAGAATCACCCTGCCTTGCGCCAGGTGGCCGGGAGGCACCGCGGTCGAAACGCCGCCGCGCAGCGACCACCCCGCTGCGCCGTCCCAGGCCCGGCCGCCCCAGCCCGCGCGGCCGTAAGTGCCTGCCAGGCCGGGCAGCTTGCCGCCATCGGCCGCCGCCAACCAGCTGCGCGCCAGGCGCAGGTAATAGCGGAAGTAGATCTGCTCGGGCTCGGCCGGATGGTGGTCGCGGAACCGGTAGCGCATGTCCAGCCCCAGCTGCTGCCCCTTGGGGACCACCACGCGCAAAGCTTGCCCGTTCAAGGGCACGAACCCGTTGCGCGCGTCGGCGGCAACAACGGAGGCGGGCGTGGACGTGGCGCCACGCCACCGACGGTCCGGCGCACCGCCCTGCATCGCGTCGTGGAACAGCACATCCGGGTGTGCCGAGATGCCCTGGTCGCCCGAAAAGGCCTGTGCCAGGCCCTGCAGCGCCTGCGGCGCGCGGTTGCCATAGGGGCGCGTCAACGCATACACCGCCAGTGACATGCGCGCCGTGACCGGCCGGTGGTCGGTGCGCACGAGGATCAGCTCCGCAGACTGCAGCGCCGCCGCCTCGCTGCCTGCCGGCAACTGGAACCGCAGCGCCAACGAGGTGCCGTTCGCCAGGCGCAGTACCGGCACGCTGCCCAGCCCCTTGTAGGTGGAGCAGTCCAGCGTGGCATCCGCCACGGGTTCCAGAAAGCGTCTGCGGCCGTCCTTGAACTGCAGCAGCAACTGCGGCCGCAACTCCGCAGCCGGCTCCTCGCGGGCGTGGAACTCCAGCAAGGCGCCGCTGGCCTCGCGCACCAGCAAGCCGTCGTTAGCGCGGCGCTGCTGCAGCCAGTCCTGCACCAGCGGGGTCACATCCATGCGCTGGAGACGGCGGGTGTCCCCTGCTTCGACGGTGTGCCGCGCGTAGGCCCGCGCCCCGCGGGCGGCACCGTCGGCGTCCAGCCAGGCCGGGCCGCCGTGCCACTTCAAGCCCAGTTGCACGTCGTAGTAGGCACAGGAGATGCCGGTGGGCCCGTCGGTGAACGGCAGCTCGAAAGGCCAGGCCGCACCGGCCGCGAGCGACAGCCACACACCCAGGCACCGGCTGCGCCAAGCGCCGCGGGCCGAGCCTGGGAAGCGGCTCATGGGCTGCGCTCAGCCAAGGGCAACTCCCCAACAAGGTGCAGCGACACGCCGGGTGCACACGAACTCTTGCCTCGCCCACCCATCGCGCTGCCCTCCTGTTGCACCTCGTGTCTTGGGCCGGCCATCACCGGGCCAATTCTAGGTGCCGCCCCTGCCGCGTGTGCCTTCCGCGACAAGATCACGAGCCCCCCCGTTTTACCGCGGCGCCGGTGCACCTGACCCAGGGGCCTGTGAAATACTGCTGGCCCCCTCGCCGCTGGGGCGACGCCCAAGAACGATGCGCGACACCACCCTCCTGGCCCACCTTGTGCATGCGTCGGCCGAGCGCCGGCCGGACGCCATTGCGCTGACTGCCGCGCAGAGCAAGCTCTCGTACGCAGCATTGGACGATGCGCTGAACCGCTGCGCCAGCGGCTTGATCACACTGGGCCTGCAGCGCGCAGAACGTGTGGGCATCTACCTGGACAAACGCGTCGAGACGGTGGTGGCCTGCTTCGGCGCCGCTGCCGCAGGGGCCGTGTTTGTGCCTTTGAACCCGCTGCTCAAGGCCGAGCAGGTGGGCTACATCCTGCGCGACTGCGGTGTGCGCGTGCTGGTCACCTCGCCGGAGCGGCTGGCGCTGCTGGCACCGGTGCTCGCGCAGTGCCCCGAGCTTCGGCATGTGGTCGTGACCGACGACATGAAGGCCGAGCCGCCCGCCGGGACCCCGCTCACGGCCTGGGCCGACCTGCTGCAGTCTGCGCCACGGCCGGCGCACCGGGTCATAGACACCGACATGCTGGCCATCCTGTACACCAGCGGCAGCACCGGCCGGCCCAAGGGCGTGGTGCTGTCACACCGCAACATGGTCGCCGGCGCCAAGAGCGTGGCCAGCTACCTGGGCAACCACGCCGACGACACCCTGCTGGCCGCGCTGCCGCTGTCCTTCGACGCCGGCTTCAGCCAGCTGACGACGGCCTTTCACAGCGGCGCCCGGGTGGTGTTGCTGAACTACCTGCTGCCGCGTGACGTGCTCAAGGCCATGGAGCGGGAGCAGGTCACGGGCCTCACTGCCGTACCGCCGCTGTACCTGCAGCTGGCCACGCTGGACTGGCCCGCGGCCGTGACCAACGCCTTGCGTTACTTCGCCAACACCGGCGGGCGCATGCCGCTGGAGACCCTGCAGGCGCTGCGCGCCAAGGCCCCCCGTGCCCAACCGTTCCTGATGTACGGGTTGACGGAAGCCTTCCGCAGCACCTACCTGCCGCCCGAAGAGGTGGACCGCCGTCCCGACAGCATAGGCCGGGCGATCCCCAATGCCGAGATCCTGGTGCTGCGCGAGGACGGCAGCGAATGCGGCCCCGACGAGCCCGGCGAACTGGTGCACCGGGGTGCCCTGGTGGGCCTGGGCTACTGGGGCGACGCCGAGAAGACCGCCGAGCGCTACAAGCCCTTGCCGGCCGGGGTGGGAGGCCGCCAGACCGGGTTGCAGCTGCCGGAGACCGCCGTCTTCAGCGGCGACACGGTGCGTCGCGATGCCCAGGGCTTCTTGTACTTCATAGGCCGCCGCGACGAGATGATGAAGACCTCGGGCTACCGTGTCAGCCCCACCGAGGTCGAGGAGGTCTTGTACGCCACGCGCCTGGTGGGCGAGTGCGTCGCCTTCGGGGTGGACCACCCGGCCCTGGGCCATGCCATACAGGTCATCGCCTCGGCACCCGACGGCAGCGACGCCATCGCCGTGGACCAGTTGCTGGCCGATTGCCGGCGCCGCATGCCCGCTTACATGGTGCCGCACGGCATCACGCCCATGGCCGGCCCGTTGCCGCGCAACCCCAACGGCAAAATCGATCGCAAGCTGCTGGCCACCCGCTGGGTCGAAGAGCGCGAAGCCGCTGCCGCCCAGCCTTGACCCCTCTTGAGCCTGCCCACCGCATGAACGCCCCTTCCACCAAGCCCGCACATGCGGTCATGGACCAGTTCCCGCTGCTGGGCGGTGAGCTCCTGGTCGGCGGCCTGCCGCTGTCGCGCCTGGCCGCCCGGGTAGGCCGCACGCCCTTCTACGCCTACGACCGCGACCTGATGCGCCGCCGTGCTGCCGAGCTGCGCCAGGCCTTGCCGGCCAGCGTGAAGCTGCACTACGCGATGAAGGCCAACCCCATGCCTGCCGTCGTGGCCTTGATAGCCACGCTGGTGGACGGTATAGACGTCGCCTCCGGCGGCGAGCTGCAGGTGGCGCTGGACGCAGGCGCCAACCCGGCGGAGGTCAGTTTTGCCGGCCCCGGCAAGCGTGATGTGGAGCTGCTGCAGGCCGTGGCCGCCGGCGTGCTGGTCAACGTGGAGTCCGAGCGGGAGCTGGAGCCGCTGCAGGCCGCTTCGCGTGCGCTGGGCGTGCCGGCACGTGTGGCCGTGCGTGTGAACCCGGACTACGAGCTCAAGGGCTCGGGCATGAAGATGGGCGGCGGCCCCAAGCAGTTCGGCGTCGATGTCGAGCGTGTGCCGGCGCTGCTGGAGCAGATCAACTCGCGCGGCCTGCACTTCGAAGGTTTTCACCTGTTTGCCGGCTCGCAGAACCTGCGCGCCGATGCCATCTGCGAAGCGCAGCTCAAGGGCTACGAGCTGGCCCTGCGGCTGGCAGAGCATGCCGGCGCGCCGGTGCGCTTTCTGAACCTGGGCGGCGGCTTCGGCATCCCCTACTTTCCCGGCGAACAGCGCCTGGACCTGGCGCCCATAGGCCGCAACCTGCAGGCCCTGTCCGAACGCGCCGCACGCGAGATGCCCAGCGCCAGCATCGTGATCGAGCTGGGTCGCTACCTGGTGGGCGAGGCCGGCGTGTACGTCACCCGCGTGGTGGACCGCAAAGTGTCGCGCGGCCAGGTGTTCCTGGTCGTTGACGGCGGGCTGAACCACCACTTGTCGGCCAGCGGCAACTTCGGCCAGGTGGTGCGCAAGAACTACCCGGTGACCGTGGGCCACCGCGCTCAGGAAGAAGACGGCGTGGAGATGGCCAGCGTGGTGGGCCCGCTGTGCACGCCGCTGGACCTGCTGGCCGACCGCATGGAACTGCCCACCGCGCAAGTGGGCGACCTGGTGGTGGTGTACCAGTCGGGCGCCTACGGTGCCAGCGCCAGCCCGCAGGCCTTTCTGGGCCACCCGGCCTGCGCCGAGGTGCTGGTCTGAGCCACGGCTGAGGCCCGGCCGGGCCTTCAGTTCAAGCCGCCACCTCGGCCGGCGCCAGGCGCCAGCGCAGCAACAACAAGCGCAGCAACCAGCGCCCGGGGGCCCGGTCCCAGGGAGTGAAGCGGGGTAGCTGGAAGTCGTCTGAAGAGGTCGTGACAGGCCCTGGCGCCGTGCTGACCGCGGCCCGAAAGCCCAGCTTGCGCGCCATCGCGGCATGCCGCAGGTCGTAGTCCTGCCGCGGCTTGCCGTTCGGGTAGGCCAGCAGGTCCACCGGTGCATCGATGCGCTGCTGCAGCGCGCGGCGGCCTTCGTGCAGCTCACGTTCGGCCTCGGCATCAGGCAGCACCGCCAGGATGGGGTGGTGCACGGTGTGCGCGCCGATCTCGGCGCCGGCGCGGTGCAGCGATTGCAGCTGCGGCGTGCTCAGCATCAGGTCGTCCGGCAGCCGTGGGCTTCCGGCAGCGGCGTGCAGGCTTTGCACCAGCGCGAGCCGCTCGTCCACCGGCCGGTGTTTGACCGCCTTCAGCACCGCGTCTATCGCACGCCGGCGATCGGCCACCGTCACCAGCGGCAACCGACCCAGGCCCAGGCCCAGTTCGGCGGTGTCCAAGGCCTCGCGCGAGCTGGCCCGCAGCGTCTCTATGACGGTGTCGTTCCACATGCGGCCACCATCCAGAAACCCGGAGGCGACAAACACCGTGGCCGGCAAGCCGTGCCTTTGCAGTATCGGCCAGGCGACGGTGAGGTTGTCGGCATAGCCGTCGTCGAAAGTGATGGCCACCGCACGCGGCGGCAGTTTGCGCTGGGCACGCAAGGCCAGCGCCTGGCCCAGCGGCAGCACCTGGGTGTTGCGGGCCAGCAGCGCCATCAACTCATCAAAGCGCGCCGCCGTCAACTCGTCCGGGAACAGCGGGTCGGCCTGCGGCAGCACGCGGTGGAAGATCAGCACCGACAGGCGATGCCCCAGCAGGCTGTCGCCCAGCCCCGCGGCCAGGCGCAACGCCTCCGACGCCGCCCGCGTACCGGCACCGCTCACCGGGGAGCTCCCATGCGCCCGGGTTGAGGCAGGTGCCCGGGGGCGGCCTGAGGCATCTTGTTGGCGGCACCGGGGTTGACCGCGGCACGGGCCGCCACGGCGGCACCCTGGCGCTTGCGCAGCAGGTTGTCGGCCAGCACCACGAAGCCGGCGATGTAGTAGGGCAGGTCCAGGTAAGCCAGGCTGAGGAAGGCCCCGCCCACGGCGTAGCCGATCAGGCTGACCTGCACCATGCGCATCAGCACGGGCATCCAGGAGCCGTACTCTGGGTCGTCGCGCGACCTGCGCGCCACCCGGCCGGCCGTCACCCAGGTGGTCAACCACAGCAGCAGGAACAGGCCCAGGCCGACAAACCCGTGTTCACCCAGCATCTGGAAGTAGATGCTGTGGGCCACGTACACCAGGCCGGAAAAGATGTGGTACGGCTCGTAGGTGGGCGCGTAGCGCTGGAACACGACGATGTTGTCGGCGGCGAAACCGGCGCCCACGAACGGCCGGTCCACCGCGGCGTTGTACAGCGTGATCCAGGTCCAGATGCGCGACATCGCGGACGTGTCTTCCTGGTAGGTGCGTATGGTGCTCATGCGCCCGGACCAGGTCTCGGGCATGAAGCCGATCACCACCACCATCAGCACCAGCAGCGTCAGGCTGGTGCGTATCGGGTACTTGCCTTTCAGGCCCAGGAAAAAGGTCATCGCCCCCAGTGCCAGCAGCGCGCCGCGCGACTGCGTGCCCAGGATCGAGAAGAAGCAGCTCACCATCGACGCCAGCAAGGCCATGCGCAGCCACTTGTTCTCGGAGGTCTGGCGCAGGAAGTACAGCATGGGCATCAGCATGGTCAGCCCGACGGCGAGTTCGTTGTTGCCCTGGAGCAGGCCGCCGGGCGGCCCCCAGACGCGGCTGCCGCCGCCGGTCATCACCGTGAAGACGCCACCCTTGATGCCGTAGAAGGCCACCGACAAGGTAACCACCCAGACCAGTATTCGCAACTGCTTGGCGTCGCAGACCAGCATCCAGGTCACCAGCAGCATGAGCTGAATCTTCGCGACGAAGACCCAGCGGTCCACCACGTCGGCGCGCGGCACCAGCGCGAAGAAGCTGGTGAAGGTCATCCAGGAGAACAGCAGCAACAGCACGACGACGATGCCGTTCATCGGCAGCCGCTGTTTCTGCTTGGTGAACAACACCGCCAGCAGCGTCACCATCGCGGTGATCTGCGCAAACGGGAAGCTGAACGCAAAGCCGTAGGTCAGCTTGTGCGGGTTCATCAGGCCCAGCCAGGCCCACAGGTAGGCCCCGATCACCGGCTGCTTGAACACCATCACCAGCAGCACTGCGAACAGCGCGCTCAGAGCCAGGTCACGCAAGGGCATGCTGCGATGGCCTCCCGCTCAAGGCGCCGCGCCGGCCAGCGCGTGGCTGACGACGTAGCGGTATTTGCCGGAGCGTTCCGGCGCGATGGCCTCCACCAGCGAAACGTCCACACGCACTTCGGCGCCCAGCCGGCGGCGGAAGCCTTGCTGGATGCTGCCCAACGCAGCCGGGTCGAAACCCTGGTCGGGTACCAGTTCCACCTGCGTGTGCTCGCGGGTGTGCTGCGTGATCTTGAAGCCGCGCACGCCGGCCAGGTCGCGCACCACGTAGATCAGGGCCAGCCCGTGCATCACCGTGCCGTCGGCAGCGACGACAAAGTCGGTGGTGCGCCCTTGCAGGTCGCGGATCATGGGCAGGCCGCGTCCGCAGGCGCAGCGCCCGTGGTCCAGCATCGCCACGTCGCCGGTGCGGTAGCGCACGAACGGAAAGTCCGCGGTGCCCAGGTGGGTGACCACGATCTCGCCGGCTTCGCCGGGAGCAGCGGGCTGGCCGTCGGCGCGCACCGTCTCGACCACGATGTCCTCGGCGCTGATGTGCAGGCCGCCGGCCGGGCACTCGTGCGCGATGAAGCCGGCGTCGCGGCCGCCGTAGCCGTTGGCCACGCGGCAGCCGAAGGCGCGGGTGATGGCTTCGCGCTGCTCGTCGTACAGCCGCTCGGAAGTGACAAAGGCCACCTCCACGCCCAGGTCGTCCAGCCGCACACCGCGCTCGGCGGCATGGCGCGCAATGTGGCTCAGCGCCGACGGGTAACCGAACAGCATGCGTGGCCGCTGCTGCCGCAGGCGCTGAACAAAGCCATCCAGCCGCGCCGGCGACATCTCGAAGGCCGGGTACAGCTCGCTGCGCAGCAGGCGGTCGCGCCAGGCCCGCACGCGGTCTTGCGCGCCGTGCTCTACCGGTGAGCCCCAGATCACCGCCTCGCGGTCACCTATGTCCACGCCCCACCAGCGCGTGGCGCGCCATTTGGCGCCCACGTCGTGGCTCTTGCGTGCCTTGCCTATGTAGAACACCAGCGGTTCGCCGGACGAACCGCCGGTGTTGTAGCGGCTCAGCGGCCCGTGGCCCTGCGCCTTCAAGGCTTCACTGTGTTCGCGGATCAAGGCCTTGGTCAGCAGCGGCAGGCGCGCCAGCTCGTGCACACCGCCGAGGTCCGAAGGCCGGAAACCGTGCTCGGCGAACAGCCGTTGGTAATAAGGCACGCGCCGGCCTATGTCTGCGAGAAACACCTTCAGCCTCTGCAGCTGCAGCTGCGCCAGCTCATCCGGCGCCAGCCACTGAGAGGCTTCCAGCCGCTGGCGCACCGCCACGCTGTCGTGCCCCTTGAACCGCTCGTGCAAGGGAAACAGCACCCGGCTGCTGAAGGCCACGTAGGCTGAACTCACGCCCCGCTCCGCCCCACGTCGTCGCCCGGTCCGACAGGCCCACCGGGCTTGACCAGCGTCACCAGTATCCAGCCGCGCAGCACCCGCAAGGACTCGAAGCGGCTGATCAGCTTCTCGAACGCGGTGCCCAGCAGGAACAGCCCGCCGTTGAACATCAGGTAGTTCGGGTACTGGCTCAGGTACTCGAAGGCCTGCACCTGCAGGCCGCTGGCAGCCGCCAGCCGGTCGACCGCGCCCCGGGTGTTGGTCTTGTAGGCCGTGGGGAAGGTGTCTTCCTCCTCGCGGCCCTCGACCTTCTTGACGATGCGCCCGTGGAAGCGGTTGGGGATGAGCCGCGCGCACAGGGTGCCGTAGTCCCACATGTTGGCGGTGAGCACGATGACCCGGCCGCCGGGCCGCAGCACGCGGGCGAACTCTTTGTACACCGGCTCCGGGTCGGTCAGGTGTTCGAAGACGCTGCGCGACATGATCAAGTCCACGCTGGCCGGCTCCAGCGGCAGGCGGGCGAGGTCGGCGTTGTAGGTTTCTATGCCGGCCGGCACGTCGGTGAAATCCACCAGCTCGACGCCGATCAGCCGCTCGGTACGGCCCAGGTACTTGCGCAGCACCGGCACGGTACGGCCGCAGCCGGCGTCCAGCAGGCTGCGCGCGCCGGCCGACACCGCCTGGTCCACACGCTGTTCGAACACCCGGTAGGGGTGCACGCTGTTGCCGTAGTACTTCTGCAGCAGACGATCAGCCAGTTCGGTCACAGCATCACCTCGGTATGGGCCGCCCCCGGGGCCGGCTGCGCGCCGCCCACCGTCCAGTAGACGCGACGCCAGCGCTCGCGCACCTGGGGCCAGGCGTATTGCGCCACCTCGGCCAGGCCTTGTTCGCGCAGCTTCAGCGCCAGCGACGGGTCGCTCAACACCGCGCCTGCCGCTTCGGCCAGCGCCGCGGCGTCACCCACGGGCACCAGCAGCGCCGTCTCGCCGTGGCGCACCAGGTCGGGGATGCCGCCGGCATCGGTGCTGACCACCGGCACCCCGCTGGCCAGCGCCTCCAGGATGGAGATGGGCATGTTGTCGGCGGTGGTGGGGTTGAGCACCAGGTCGGCCTGGGCGTACAGCGCAGGCATGTCGGCGTTGTCCACACGGCCCACGAAGCGCACCGCGTCGGCGAGCCCCAGTTCGGCCGCCAAGGCCTGCAGGGCCTGCAGCTCCGGGCCGCTGCCGGCCACGGTCATGTGCGCCTGCGGCCAACGCTGGCGCAGATGCACCAGCGCCCGCAGCGCGGTGGGGATGTCGTAGATCTTCTCAAGGTTGCGAGCCACCACCAGGTGCGGCGCCGTACCTGGCAGCGCACCTGGTGCTGGCCAGGGCCGCGCCTGGAAGCGCGACAAGTCGATCACGTTCGGGATGATCTGGGCCTGCAAGCCGTGTTGGCGAAACACCCGCTGCAAGAAGGCCGAGGGCGTGACGATGGTCGAGCCCGCCAGCGCACGCCGCACATGGGCCGGCGCCCGCGCAAGAAACTCGCCTGCCAGGCCGCCCCGGTAGTTGACGATGACCGGCAGGCCCCGCCCGCGCGCCATGGCCAGTGCAGGGGCCGCGAGCAGGTGCCAGGCCCAACCGGAGTTGGCAAACACATGCACCACCTCGGCCTGGGCCAGGCCGCGCCGCAGCCGCCACAGGTAGGCGGGCAGCCGCCACACCCCACGCAACACCGGCACACGCTCCACCCAGGCCGGCCGGGCCGGCAGGTTGGTGCGCACAAAACTCACGGCCGCGCCTTCTTCTCGCAGCAGGCGCAGCAGCTGCTCACACTGGTTGGCCATGCCGCCCGAAGGCGGCGGCAGCGGACCCACCAGGGCCACACGCGGCCAACCGGTGTGGCCGGCGGCCGCCGGCACCGGCCGGACACGCCGGCCCGGCAGCAGCGACAGCCCCCACAACAACACGCCGGCAACACCCAGCCCCACCGCCGCCATCAGCCGCGAACGCAGGCTGGCCAAGGCGGCGCGGTCGGCGCGGTTGCTGGCGTCGGCCAGTATGCGTATGTCCGGTTGCACACCGGCCACGATGCTGCCCAGTTGCTCCAGCGGCCGTGCTACGCCGGCCAGGTGCCTCGTCGGCCAGGCCTGGTCCACGGTGAACACGTTGTTGCCCCAGGGCGCGTACCACTGCGGCAGGCCGCGGCGGAAGTAATCCCAGGCCCGCGGCTCCTCGGCCCAGCCCGGCGGAACGCCTTCGTGCAGGGCATGCAGGCGCAAGGTGGGCGAGCCGCTGCTCAGTGCCTGGCGGAAGGCCAGGGCCGACAAGGGTTCGGCCGAGCCGTCGGTGAAGTAGTAGTTCTGGAACACATCCACCAGCTGCCAGCGCAGCTGCTGGCGGTTCCACACCTCCACCCAGATGTGACCATGGCCGCCGAAGCCGTCGAAGGAGAAAGCCCAGGGCCGCACCGTCATGCCGGCGGCGTTGGCGATGGCGGTGAACACGCGCACAAAGTCGCCGCAGTAGCCGTCGCCCCGCTGCACGATGGCGTCGTAGGTGTGGCGCAGGTTGTGCTGCACGGCGCCACCGTTGAGCGGGCTGGCACTCCCCAACAGGTGGCGGCTGATGGCCACCGCGCGTGCCCAGTCGTCGGGCAGATCCTGCAGCGACAAGCGGGCCGCCACGTCCACGAAGTGCGGAGGCGGTGCCACGGTTTCGGTGCGGAAACCCGGTGCCCGGCCCGGTGGCGACCAGTCCTGCCCGGGCGCCAGATCAGGCCCCAGCAACAGCGCGTTGCGCACGCGAACCAGCTCGGTGCCGCTGACGAGATGCGGCGCCGGCAGCGCCACCGCCGCCAGCAGCGCCAGCGTGCCGGCCACGCGCAGCCCCAGGCGGCGCGTGCGCCGCTGGGGCTGGGCGGCCGCGGTGGATGTCACCAGCACAGCCCCCGCGCCCGCTCACGCAGCGGGCTGGCCGCCGGCAGGCGCACCAGGTCCACCAGCAGCTGGTCCGGCCGCACCAGCTGCTCCAGCGCCTGCAGAACGATGGGGCTGCTGCTGCCCAGCACCAGCACCTCGGAATGGGCCACCACATCGGCCAGCTCGGGCGTCAGCATCTGGCCTATGTGCGGCAGGTGGCGCTCTATGAAGTTCTTGTTGGCGCCCAGCAGCCGGGCCAGGTGCACCTCGGGGTCGTAGACCCGCAACTCGTAGCCCTTGCCTATCAGGCGTTCGGCCAGCTCCACCAGCGGGCTCTCGCGCAGGTCGTCGGTGCCGGTCTTGAAGCTCAGACCCACGAAGCCCACGCGGCGGCGGCCGTCGTCCACCACACGATCGAAAGCCAGGTCCAGGTGGCTGCGGTTGCTGGCCAGGATGCTGGCCAGCATGGGGATCTCCACATCGCGCGTCTTCGCCAGGTAGGCGGTGGCACGCAAGTCCTTGGGCAGGCAGCTGCCGCCGAAGGCAAAACCGGGCCGCAGGTAGGCAGGGCTGATGTTGAGCTGCGTGTCCTGGCACACCAGGTCCATCACCTCGAAGGGGTCCACGCCCAACGCGTCGCACAGGCGCGCGGTCTCGTTGGCGAAGGTGATCTTCAGCGCGTGGAAGTTGTTGCAGCAGTACTTCATCATCTCGGCGGACCGCACCGAGGTTTTCAGAAACTTGCACGGCAGGTGGCCGAACAGCATCTGCAGCTTCTCGAAGGCCGCTGCCGAGTTGGCGCCCACCACCGTGAACGGCGGCTTGTCGTAGTCGCGTATGGAGCTGCCTTCGCGCAGGAACTCGGGCTGGAAGCACAGGTGGAAGTCCACGCCGTCGCGCTTGCCCGACTCGCGCTCGACGATGGGGCGCAGCACATCTTCCACGGTGCCGGGCACCAGCGTGCTGCGGAACACGACCACATGCCCGCGCTCCTTGCGGCGCAGCGCACGCCCCATCTGCTCGGCCAGGCGCAGGATGGCACCTTGGTCCTGGCTGCCGTTGGCGGCACTGGGCGTGCCCACGCAGACCAGGCTGATCTCGCTGCCCAGCACGGCGTCCTCGGCCTCGGTGGTGACGCTGACACGGCCGCTGGCAGCCACCTGCTGCATCAGCTCGACCATGCCCTCCTCCACCACCGGCGTCTTGCCGTCGACGATGAGCGAGAGCTTGGTGCGGTCTATGTCCACGCCTATGACTTCGTGGCCGTCGCGGGCCAGGCAGGCCAGCGACACGGCGCCGACGTAGCCCAGGCCAAAGATGCTGATCTTCATGCGGGGGTTCCTGCGGGAGCTTGGTATTCAGGGTGGCGCGCGGCAAAGCCGCGCACACAACGTTCGATGATGCCGTCCAGGCGCCGCATGGAGTGCGGCCAGGCATGGTGGCTGAGCATGCGCTCGCGGCCGGCGGTGGACAGGCGTGCACGCTCGGCGGCGTCGCCGGTGATGCGCAGGATGGCCTCGGCCAGCGCTTCGGCCTCGTCGGCCACGGCCAGGTGCTGGCCCGCCTCGGCATCCACGCCGCCGGCGGCAATGCTGCTGGTGACCACCGGCACGCCCATGGCCATGGCTTCCAGGATCTTGTTCTGCGTGCCGCGGGCGATGGCCAGCGGCGCCACCATCAGCGCCGAGCCACGGATGTAGGGCCGCACGTCGGGCACGCTGCCGGTGACGGTGACGCCCGGCAGCTCGCCCAGCGCACGTATGGCCGGCGAGGGGTCGGCGCCCACGATCAACAGCTTCATGGCCGAACGCCGCGCGCGCAGCCGCGGCCACACCTCGCGGCAGAAGCGCTGCATGCACTCCTGGTTGGGGTAGTAGTCCATGCGGCCTATGAAGCTGATGGTGTCGGCGTCGTAGCCGCCATCGCCTGGGCTGAAGAAGCTGGCGTCCACGCCGTTGGGGAACCAGTCGGTGGCCGCGCCGGTGCCGTAGCCCTGCAGCGTCTCCCACTCGGCGCGGGTGGTGGCGGTGCACAGGTCGAAGCGTCGGGCCAGGCGTTTTTCGGCCCACAGCATCTTGTGGCCTTCCAGGCTGTAGCCCAGCGACAGCGGGAAGGGCTTGCGCTGGGCATACTCCAGCCACTTCTGCGAGTCCATGTCGCCGAAGTCCAGGATCTTCGGCGTGCCCTGCACGTGCTCCACATACTGCGCCACCGAAGAGCAGTGCACGAAGATCAAGTCGAACCGCTGGCTGCGCAGCAGCGCGCGCACCTTCGCCGCCAGCGCCGGGCTGTAGAAGTAGCCCATGGACGAAGGCGTGGTCAGCGGCAACCGCAGCACCATGCGGGCCCATTGCAGCGGCTCGTGCACCCGGCCCATGTGGGAGGCCTGGCAATGCGGCGCGATGCCCTGCCCTTCGGCCGCCTCGGCTTCGCTGCGCACCAGTGAACACACGGTGACCTGGTGGTCGGCCGCCTGCAGGTGCCGGATCATGTTGAACGGCCGTATCTTGCCGCCCCGCTTGGGCGGGTACGGGAAGCGGTGGCACAGGTACAGGATGTTCATGCGGCCACCGCCGAGGCTGCGGCCACGCGCGACGCCGGCGCCGACAGCGCCTTGAGCTCGTCGGCCACGTCGTCCGGGTGGCGGCCGTCCAGGTACACGCGGCTCCACACTTCCAGGTTCAGCAGGGCCAGCAGCGCGTCGGTGCCGTCGCTGCGGTTGGCTTCGTGGTCCGCCACCAGCGCCGCCACCGCTTCGGGCCGGAACAGGCCGCGCCCGCGCACCACCGGCGCCGACAGCAGCTCGCGCACCACGGCCAGCAATTCCTTCTTGAGCCAGGCGCCCATGGGCGTGCCGAAGCCGCGCTTGGCGCGGTCCAGGATGTCGGCCGGCAAGGTGGGAGCCAGCGCCGACTTCATCAGGTGCTTCAGGCGCCCGCCCTTGACCTTCAACTCGCCGGGGATGGCGGCGGCCAGCTCCACCAGTTCGTGGTCCAGCAGCGGCACGCGGCACTCCAGGCTGACGGCCATGCTCATCTTGTCGGTGAGCATCAGCAGGTCGTCGGGCAGCTGCGTTTCGGCATCCACCGCGAACAGGCGGTTGAGTTCGTCTTCGTTGCCGGCGGCGGCAAAGGCCGCGGCCAGCCGGTCGTCGGCCGATGCCGGCGCGGCCAGCAGCAGCGAGGCCACGGTGTCTCGCGCCAGCACCTGCAGGTAGCTGCGGTAGCGCTGGTCGGCATCCATCTCGGCGCTGGCCACGAAGCCCTTGGCCAGGCGCGCCACGTTCAGCCACTTGTGGTGGCGGTCGGCTGGCAGCCGCGCCGCGGTGGCGCTGGCCACGCGCCGCGCCCAGCCGGGCAAGGCCTGGTAGCGCTGCGCGTAGTGGCCGCCCAGGTAACGCCGGTATCCGCCGAACAACTCGTCGCCGCCCACGCCGGAGAGGATGACCTTCACGTCGCGCCGGGCAAACTCGCTGACCAGGTAGGTGGTGATGAAGGCCGAGTCGGCGATGGGCTCGTCCAGGTGCCACACCAGACGCGGCAGCAGGCCCACCACGTCGGGCCGCACGATGATCTCGTGGTGCTCGGTGCCGAACAGGCCGGCCACACGCCGCGCATAGGGCAGTTCGTTGTACAGCTGCTCGGCCGCGCCACCCTCGAAACCTATGGCGTAGGTGCGTATGGGCTGGTCGCTGCTGCGTGCCATCGCGGCCACGACGGCGCTGCTGTCCACGCCGCCGCTGAGGAAGGCGCCTATGGGCACGTCGCTGACCATCTGCGCCCGCACCGAGCGCTCCATGCTGGCGCGTATGCGCTCTACCCACTCGGCTTCGCTGGTGCGGCGGTCCACCGTGGACGGCACGCGCCAGTAGCGCCATTCGCGCACCTGGCCGTCCTCCACCGCCAGCAGCGTGGCCGGCGGCAGCTTGCGTATGCCCTGGAACATGGACAGCGGCGCCGGCACATAGCCCAGGTGCAGGTAGTCGGCCAGCACCTCGCGGTTCAGCGCGGTGTGCACACCGGGCAGCTTGAGCAAGGCCTTGGCTTCGGTGGCAAAGGCCAGGCGGCGGCCGTCCTGCAGCACGTACAAGGGCTTCACGCCCAGGCGGTCGCGGCCTATCAGCAGCCGGCGGCGGCGCGCGTCCCACAGCGCAAAGTCGAACATGCCGTTGAGCTGCTTCACCACCTCGTCGCCCCACTGGGCATAGCCGTGCAGCAGCACCTCGCTGTCGGAGCCGGTCTTGAAGACGTGGCCCTGCGCCCGAAGCTGCTCGCGCAGCTCGCGGTAGTTGTAGATCTCGCCGTTGCAGACGATGGTCAGCGCACCGTCGGCGGTGGAGATGGGCTGGTGGCCGCCGGCCAGGTCGATGATGGACAGCCGCCGCATCGCGATGCCGCAGGCGCCGTCTATGTGCTGCCCTTCGTCATCAGGCCCGCGGTGGGCCGTGACATCGCCCATGGCCGTGAGCCAGCGCGGCTCCACCGGCGCGCCGTCGAGGTGGATCAGGCCATGGATGCCGCACATCGCGCGCCGTCTCCCTTCAAGCGCCCAGCGCCGCCGGCGCGGCACGGCCGCGGCGTGCCAGCGCACGGCGGTAGACCTCGGCATAACGCGCCACGCTGTCCACCCAGGTGCGCTCCTGCTCCACGAAGTGCCGCGCGCGCTGGCGCAGGGCCGGCCATTCGTCGCGGCGTGCCAGGGCATCGCCCAGGGCTGCCGCCAGCGCCGTGGCGTCACCGGCCGGGCACAGGTAGCCGGTGTCGCCGTGGCGTATCAGCTCGCGGTGGCCGCCCACGTCACTGGCCACGAACACACGCCCCTGGGCCATGGCTTCCAGCGGCTTCAAGGGCGTCACCAGCTCGGTCAGCCTGATGGGCAGCCGCGGGTAGGCCAGCAGGTCTATCAGCTCGTAGTAGCGCTGCACTTCGGCATGCGGCACACGCCCGGTGAACACCGCCTGCTGCTGCAAGCCGGCAGCAGCCACCTGGGCCTTCAGCGCCGCTTCCTGCGGGCCGCCGCCCACCAGCAGCAGGCGCAGGTCGGGCCGCGCCGGCAGCATCTGGCGCACGGCCTCCACCAGCAGGTGCAGGCCTTCGTAGCCGTAGAACGAGCCCGCAAAGCCGATCACCGTGCAGCCGGCCAAGCCCAGGCGCGCCTGCAGCGCCGGGTCGGGCGGCACGCCGAAGCGGAAGCTGCCCACGTCCACGGCGTTGGGAATCACGGTCACCTTCTGAGCCGGCACGCCGCGCGCGACGATGTCGCCACGCAGGCCTTCGCAGATGGTCGTCACCTGGTCGGCACCGTGCAAGGCCAGGCTCTCCAGCGTGCGCGAGGCGCGGTAGCGCAGGCTGCCGGGGCGCACCGTGCCATGGTCCACGCCGGCGTCTTCCCAGGAGGCGCGCATCTCGTACACCACCGGCAGGCGCCGGCGCAGCCGCACCCACAGGGCCGGCAGCGCATTGAGCACCGGTGAATGGGCATGCACCAGGTCGGGCTGCTCTTGCTGCACCACCTGGGCGATGCGCGCAGCGGTCAGCCGCATCTGGGCCAGCAAGCCCGTGCCGGGCCGGCTGGGTGTGCGCAGCAGGCGCAGGCCGTCCACCGTTTCTTCCAGCGCCTCGCCCGGGCCTTGTTTGGGCGTGGTCAGCTGCAAGGTCTCCCATCCGCGGCGACGCTGCTCGCGCAGTATGGCCAGGGTGCGAAACGTGTACCCGCTGTGCAGGGGGATGCTGTGGTCCAGCACATGCAGCACACGCATCAGGCCAGCGCCTCCGCGGTGGGCCGCGCCGCCTGCGGCATGGCGCGTGTTTCCACGCCCTGGCGCAGAAAGGCCTCGAACATCAGCAGCGACCACAGCGGCGCGCTGTGGTCGCGCCGGCCGCTCTGGTGCTCGTCCACCAGGCGCTTCAGCGTATCGGCGTCGAACCAGCCGGTGGACAGCAGCCGCTCGCCCAGCAGCGCATCGCGCACCCGCTGCTTCAGCGGGCCGCGGAACCAGCGCGCCAACGGCACGGCAAAACCCATCTTGGGCCGGTACAACACGTCCGAAGGCAGCGCCGGCTCCATCGCACGCTTGAGCAGGAACTTGCCCTCGCCGCCGCGCACCTTCAGGTTCGACGGCAGCGTGGCCAGCCATTCCACCAGCGGGTGGTCCATCAGCGGCTCGCGCACCTCCAGGCTGTGCGCCATGCTGGCGCGGTCCACCTTGGTGTTGATGTCGCCGACCAGGTAGGTCTTCAGGTCCAGGTACTGGATCAGCGCCAGCGGGTCGTCGGTCTGGGCATGGCTGGCGTGGTGATCGAACACCTGGAAGGCATCGTAGCCGGCCAGCGCCCGCTTCAGTGCCGGGCTGTACAAGGCCTGGCGAGCCGGGCCGCGCAACAGGCTCACCGAATGGAAGTAGGCCTGCACCGGGTTGCGGGCCAGGGCTTCGAAGGTGGTCTTCGCGCGGAACATGCGCGGCGCCCAGTCGGCCTTGGGGTACAGCCGGCCCAGCGGGCCGAACAGGCCGCGGCGCAGGCCCAGCGGCATCCAGCGGCGCAGACGCTCTTCGCCCAGGTGCATGCGGTAGCGGCGGTAACCACCAAAGGTTTCGTCGCCGCCGTCGCCCGACAAGGCCACCGTCACCTGCCGGCGCGCCAGCTGGCACACGCGGTAGGTGGGGATGGCCGAGCTGTCGGCGTAGGGCTCGTCGTACAGGTGGGCCAGCGTGTCTATCAGGTCGAAGTCGTCGCTGCCCACCACTTCCACGCGGTGGTCGGTGTTGTAGCGTTCGGCCACCTTGCGCGCATACGCCGCTTCGTCGAACTGCGGGTCGTCGAAGCCTATGGAGCAGGTGCGCACCGGGCTGGACGACAGGCCCGCCATGGTGGCGACCACGGCGCTGCTGTCCACGCCGCCGGACAGGAAGGCACCCAAGGGCACCTCGGAGATCATGCGCAGCCGCACCGACTCGGTGAGCCGCTCGCGCAGCTCTTCGCAGGCCTGGTCCACGCTGATGGGGTTGCCCAGCGTGAAGTTCACGTCCCACCACGACTGCGGCTTGGGCACCGGGCCGCCGCGCCGCCACAGCAGCATGTGGCCGGGTTCCAGCTTGCGCGCCTGGCGGAAGATGGTGCGCGGCTCGGCCACGTAGCCCAGCGCGAAGTACTCTTCTATGGCCTGCAGGTCCACGTCGCGGCGCAGTTCGCCGTGCACCAGCAAGGCCTTCAGCTCGCTGCCGAACAGCAGCCGGCCGTCGTCCAGCAACGCGTAGAACAGCGGCTTGACACCCAGGCGGTCGCGCGCCATGAACAGGGTCTGCTGGCGGCGGTCCCACAGCGCGAAGGCAAACATGCCCCGCAGGCGCTGCAGGCAGCGTTCGCCCCAGGCCCGCCAGGCGTTGACGATGACCTCGGTGTCGCTGCGCGTGCGGAACGCAAAGCCCAGGGCCTGCAGCTCGGGCATCAGCTCCTGGTAGTTGTAGATCTCGCCGTTGAAGACGATGCACACGCTGCCGTCGGTGCTGTGCAGCGGCTGCTGCCCGGTGGCCACGTCGATGATGGACAGGCGCCGGTGGCCGAAACCCAGACCGGGCTCCACATGCACGCTGCCCTCGTCGGGGCCGCGGTGGTGCAGCGAGTCGTTCATGCGCGCCAGCACGGCGCGGTCAATCGGTCGCTGGTCGCGGGTGTCGAAGACGCCGGTGATGCCGCACATGGTGTTGGGGGTCGGGTTCTGCACAGGCCGGGGGCACTGCGCCGGCCACCTCACCGGACGACCGCACGGCCCGCGGCTTGGTGTTGCAGGCGTCGGGCCGGTCGGCACGACGAACAAGGACTGTAACCCTGTAGACGGCCCTGCCGACGCCCAGGGCCTGGCGGCAGCCATGACATCCGACACGCGATGGCGCCCAGCGCCGCCATCGCGCCCCCCTAAGCTGAAGTCCCGCCGCCGTAGACCCGCGCGTAGGCACGCACCATGGCCGCCAGGCTGAAGCGCTGTTCCACCACCCGCCGGCCCGCGGCGCCCAGGGCCCGGGCGTGCTCCGGCGCGTCGGCCAGGCGCTCCAGCGAGGCGCTCAAGGCGTGGCTGTCGCCGGAAGGCACCAGCTCGCCGGTGACGCCGGGCTGCACCAGCTCGGTGTTGCCGCCCACGGCCGTGGCCACCACCGGCAGGCCTGTGGCCATGGCCTCGAGCACGGTGTTGGAGATGCCCTCGCCCAGCGAAGGCAGCACAAACACATCCAGTGCGCGCATCAGCGCCGGCACGTCGGCACGCTCCCCGGGCAGCCAGGCCAGCGCGCCGTAGCCCGCATCGTCCAGCAAGGCCTGGGCCTGCGCCCGCAGCGGGCCGTCGCCCACCATCACCAGGCGCAGGCGGGCCTGCAAGTCGGGCCGGCGTTGCAGCAACTGCACAAAGGCACGCGCCAGCAGGGTCTGGTGCTTGACCCCTTGCATGCGGCCGACGGTGCCAATGCACCACAGGCCGTCGCCGGCAAAAGGCCAGCCCGCAGGCCGCGCGGCAGCGGCTTCTTCCGTCTGGAAGCGGCGGGTGTCCACGCCGTTGTAGATCTGGTCTATGCGGCCGGCCGCCACGCCCACACGCTGCACCAGGTAGCGCTGCAGGTCGGCCGACACGGTGACGTACCGGTGCACAAACGGCCGGTACAGGCGGCGCAGGCGCTGCAGCTTGACGCTGCTGCCGTCCAGGTCGTCCACATCGCGGCCATGTTCGCCGTGCAGGCGCAGCGGCACGCCGGCAGCCCAGGCCGGCACCTGGCACTCCAGCGCCGCCAGGTTGCGCGTGTGCACCACCGCCGGCCGCCACTGCCGGAACAGACGCCACAGCCGCGGGTACAGCGCCACCGCATGCCCGGGCGGCTTGTGCAGCGCGTGCAACACCACGTCAGGCCGCGTCAGCCGGCGCGCAAAGTCGGCCGACACCGTGTCCAGCGCCACGATGGCGTGGCGAAACGCGCCGGCGGGCAGGTGGTTGATCAGGTTGACGACGCCGTTTTCAAGCCCGCCGACGTCGAAGCGGAACAGCACGTGCACCACCAGCGGCGGGGCCGCCGCGACCACCGGTTCAGGCCGCATGGCTCAGCAGCCCGGCCCCGCCGGCAGCAGGTACAAGCGGGCCGGCCGCGCCTCGGCGACCTGGCCCAGGCGCTGCACCAGCGCCGGCCCCACCGGCGCCGGCAGGTTGTCAGCCACGGCCGCCAGGCCGCGCAACAAGGGCACCCCCACGCCGCGGTACACCGGCTGCACCGTGCCGGCCGCCTGCCAGCAGGCCGGCACGGCGTCAGGGCTGGCGAACGGCCTGGCGCCGTCCCAGGAGAAAGTCTGGGCATCGACGACGGCCCAGCGTGCACGCCCATCGTCCGCACGCTGCACCGCCTGGCCCATGGGGAAGACATGGGCGGTCACGTCGGTGCGGCCGACCCAGCGCTCGAAAACGGCGGCGCGGTAGGCGTTGGACATCACGAAGTAGGCCTTGTCGTCCTGCGTGGCCGCCAGTTGCACCGTGCCCAGGCTGTTGGCCGTGAACACCGCCACCGAACCCTGCAGCAGCAAGGCCAGCAACGCGCCCAGCGCGGCGGCCGTCGCCGCGGTGACGCGCCGCCACAGCCGCGGCAGCGCCGCCAGGGCCACGCCGCCCAGCAGGCACAGCGGGGCGGCGAACAGCAGCATGTAGTTGACCTGCTTGGGAATCAGCATCAACGGCCGCAGCGAAACCACCAGCAACGACAGCAGCAGCACCAGGCCCAGCGCCCAAAGCAGCAGGTAGCGCACCGCATCGCTGGGTATGGCGCTGCCCGGCACGGCTTCGCGCGACACCTCGCCTGCGGCCGCCTTGCGGCGGTGCCAGACCAGCACAGCCAGACCGGCCGCCGCCAGGTAACCCAGCAGACCGGTCTGGTGGATCTTCACGAACAGGTACTGCGCATACAGCCCCGCCGCATGGCTGCTCTGCTGGGCCAGCGCCGTTTCCTCCAGGTAGCCGCTTTCGCTGCGCGCACGCATCGCATCAATGACAAACCAGAAGTTGCCGGTCAGCCCCCACATCAGCAGGCCGTTGGCCGCCAGCGCCAGCGCCATGCCCAGCGCATAACCGGCCCAGCGCCACTCCACGCGGCGCACCACCAGCGGGTACAGCAGCAGCACGCCGAAGATGAACAGCGTCACCGGCTTGACCCAGAAGCTCAGGCCCGCGCAAACGCCGGCCAGCAGTTGCACGGCCAGCGAGCGCCGCTGCTCGGCCACATAGAACAGCGCAAACGACAGGGTCACCAGCAGCGCCAGCGGCGCGTCGGCCATGATGCGGCCGGCAAAGTGCACATGCACCGGCAGCGTGGCCATCAGCAGCGCCGCCAGCAGCGCGGCGCGTGTGCCCACCATCCAACGCCCCACCCAGGCCACCACCCCCACCTCGGCCAGCGAACACAGCAACGACCAGGCCGCCGCCGCCGCCTCGGTGCGGCCGAACAGCGCGGCAAACCCCGCCATGGGCAGGTTCACGCCCATGCGGTTGGCGCCTACGTAGTCGTCAACACGCCAGTCGCCGTCCAGCAGCTTGTAGGCGCTCTCAACGTAGGTGACTTCGTCGGAACCGAAGAACCCCGTGTAGGCCAGCAGCCGCAGGCCCAGCGCGGCCAGCAGCACCGCCAGGAGGCCTGTGGCGAAACGGGTGTCGTCGTTGGGCCGGCTGTGAGACCCGGGCATCAAAGCACGCTCATCACGGCCTGTATGACCTCGGTCTGGCGCTCTTCCATGCCAGCCCACAGGGGCAGGCGCAGCAGCCGGTCGCTGATGTCGTTGGTGACCGCCAGTTCGCCGTGTGCCCGCCCATAGCGCAAGCCGGCCGGCGCACTGTGCAACGGGATGTAGTGGAACACCGACTGCACGCCCAGCGCCTTCAGCCGGTCTATGACGGCGGTGCGGCGGTCCAGGTCGGGCAGCAGCACGTAGTACATGTGCGCGTTGTGCGTGCAGTGCGCCGGCACCACCGGGCGGCGCAGCTTGCCGGCCTTCTCGGCCTCGGCAAACCACTGGTGGTACAGGTTCCACATGACCAGCCGGCGCTGGGTGATGGCATCGGCTTCCTCCATCTGCGCCCACAGGAAGGCGGCGATGATCTCGCCGGGCAGGTACGAGGAGCCGACATCCACCCAGGTGTACTTGTCCACCTGGCCGCGGAAAAACTGGCTGCGGTTGGTGCCCTTCTCGCGGATGATCTCGGCGCGCTCGGCAAACCGCGGGTGGTTGATCAGCAGCGAGCCGCCTTCGCCGGCGATGATGTTCTTGGTTTCGTGGAAGGAGATCGCGCCCAGGTCGCCTATGGCGCCCAGCGGCCGGCCACGGTAGCTGGCCATCAGGCCTTGTGCGGCGTCTTCTATGACCAGCAGGTTGCGGCGGCGCGCGATCTCGACGATGGCGTCCATCTCGCAGCCCACGCCGGCGTAGTGCACCGGCACGATGGCACGGGTGCGCGGTGTGATGGCCGCTTCGATCAGCCTTTCGTCCAGGTTCAGCGTGTCGGCACGGACGTCCACGAACACCGGCACCGCGCCGCGCAGCACAAAGGCATTGGCGGTGGACACGAAGGTGTACGAGGGCATGATCACCTCGTCGCCCGGCGCCACGTCGGCCAGCAGGGCCGCCATCTCCAGCGCCGCGGTGCACGAGTGGGTCAGCAGCGACCGTGCCGCACCGGTGCGCTGCTCCACCCAGCGGTTGCAGCGCTTGGTGAAGCCGCCGTCACCGGCCAGGTGCCCCTGGGCATGGGCCTGGGCGATGTACCAGAGCTCCTTGCCGGTCATGTAGGGCCGGTTGAACGGGATCAGGCTCATCGATGCACTCGGGTTGAAGGACAGGTTCGGGAAAACGGCGGCGGCGCTCAGGCGCGTGCGATGACGACCAGGCCGGCAATGACCAGCAGCGTGCCGCCCACCTTGGGCAGCGTCAGCGGCTCGGCCAGGAACACGGCGCCGAACAGCATCACCACCACGAAGGCCAGGCTCATGAACGGGTAGGCGTAACCGATCTCGAAGCGGGTCATGGCCGCCATCCAGGCCAGCGACGCCAGAAAGGCGGCCACGAAACCGGACAGTATCCAGGGGTTCAAAAACTGCGACAGCAGGAACACCAGCTTGTCGAACCCGCCCGACGGCAGCGGCCCGACGCCGCCCATCTGCCACTTCAGCACCAGCTGGCCGTAGACCGTGAAGAACAGCGTCAACAGGATGTAGCCGTGGCCGACGAGATCGATTCCGGGTCGCATGGCGGGGTGGTGGAGGGCTTGGATGAGCAGCTTGGGCGGGCGACTTCAGCGCGCGCCGGGCACGGTATAACCGGCAAACAGGCGCTGCAGGTTGGCGTGCGTGATGTTGTGCACGCGGTGCGGCTCGACGCCCGCCGACAGCGCTGAGAAGCGCTCCAGCATCTGCACCGGCGTGTACTCCGGGAAGTCCGAGCCTACCGTGACCAGCTGGTCGGTGCTGCGGAACAGAAAGTTCATGTCCGCGTCCAGGCGGTCGCTGCCGCGGTAGCGCATGATGGTGAACGACAGGTCCAGCACCAGATTGGGGTTGCAGCGAACTATCTCGTACAACTCCATCATCGTCGGGCCGGTGCCGTGCAGCAGCAGCATGCGCGTGTCGGGGCAGGCCGCCGCCAGGTGGTCTATCACGTCCGGCGCATGGCGCGTGGCCAGGCCGCGGCGGCGGAACAAGGTGTCCAGCAGCACCACCAGCCCATGTTCGCCGGCCGCATCGATGGCGGCGATGCACTTTTCGTGCAGCGGGTCGTAGTCGTTGAGCCGCGGGTGCAGCTTGATGCCGGCGAAGCCCTGTTCGGCGATCTGCCGCACCACCGCCTGCACCCGCCTGAGCGTGGGCAGCTCTGCCGGGTTGAAACCGGCGATGGGCACCAGCCGCGACGGGTGCGCCTGGGCCGCCTGCAGCACCACGGCGTTGTCCACGTAGCCGGCAATGCCCACCAGGCAGGCGCGCTGCGCGCCGGCGAGGTCCAGCTCGCGCAGCAGCGTGGGCAAGGAGGCGTCGTGCAAGGCCTCGCCCAGCCAGCGACCGTCGTGGGTGATGTGGGTCAGGGAGTCGAACAGTGTCACGGTGCAGTCCTCCGCGGGCCCGCCGGCGCAACCGGCGGAGCCTGTTCATCGACTTCTATGTGCAGCCGGCCCAGGGCCATTTGGGCCGCGTGCAGGGCGTCGTGGGCGGTATCGGCCAGCGCGATCACATGGCCCAGGCGGTGGTCCTTGTGCTGCAAGGCCGGCAGCCAGTCGCCGACCTGCCAGTTCAGGTGGATGTGCGCGACCCCAGGCACCGCCAGCGCCTGCGCCAGACCTTCCAGCGCGCGCAGCCGGCCCGCCGGCGCACGCAGGAACTCTATGCAAGCCGCGCGGTGAAGCAATGCGGCAGGCCAGGACGGGGGCCGGCCCAGCGCCAGGCCGATGGCCGCCGCCATCACGTCCACCCCGCTGACGTGCGGCAACACGGTCTGGTAGATGCCCACGCCGCCACCGCGGGCCGCGACGTCCAGCACCACGGCCTGGCCGTCGCTCACCATGTACTCGGCGTGCATCAGGCCTTGCTGCAGGCCCAAGGCGTCCACCACGGCCTGCTGCGCCTGCTCAAACGCAGCGCGAGGCAGGGGCGGCTCTTGTCCGTAACAGATGCGGGACGACACCGTGGGGTTGTCGGCGTAGGGCGTCTTGGGCGCAATCCCCAGGACGTATGCCTGCCCCTGCACGACCAGGGCATCGACGATGACCTCCACACCTTGCACCTGCTGCTGCAGCAGCGCCTGGCCGCTGCGGCTGAAGGCGGCGGCAGCAGCCAGCGCCTCGGGCAGTGCCGAGACGGCATGGACCACGGACACACCGCGGCCGGACTGGTTGTCCACCGGCTTGACGACCAGCGGGCAGCCCAGTTCAGCGGCCAGGCGCTGGGCCGCCGGCAGGTCGCCGGTGGCCACGGCCGCGCCGCGCGGCACTGCCAGACCGGCCGCTTGCAAGGCCTGGGCCAGTTGCGCCTTGTCGGTGCAGCAGCGTGCGGCGTGCAAGCCCGGGCCGGGCAGGCTCAGCGCCTGCGCCGCCCAGGCGGCGCTGAACACGCCATGGTCCGTGGTGTCGCACAACACACCGTCCACGCCATGGCGCCGCGCCAGCGCCAGCGTCGCCTCGGCATCCACGATGTCCACACGCTCGTGCAAGTCCGCCACGGCGTAGCCGGGCCGCTCGGCAAAACCGTCGGACACCAGCACGCGGCAGCCCATGGCTTGCGCGCGCCGTATCGTCGGCACCTGCCAGGGGCCGGCGCCTATGACGTGCAGCAGCGGCGCACGGCCCGGGCTCATGCTGCACCGGGTCTTGTCGGTGTGGGCGGGGCACTGCCGTCGCGCCAGCCCCAGATGTACCAGGGCGCATCCGGGCCCACGTTGAACAGCAGGTCCAGCACCGTCACTGCGTGCTCAAACGGCGGGAAACGCTGCGGGTAGCTGGGGTAGCCGCTGTAGTCCATCCAGCGCAGCTCCACGCCCAGTTCGGCGAAACGCTGGGGTTCTATGTAGTCCTTGGCCGCCGGCCCGGAGAGGTAGCTGGCCGCGCCCGTCTTGGCCACCACATCCAGCAGACGGTCCAGCTTGTGCCCCTGGGCGGTGTAGTCGCGCGAATCGGCAAACACCGTGGGCAGCTGCAGCCATTCATGCGCGATGTGCTTGATCACGGCCTGGTTCAACGCCGACAGATGTGTCCACGTGGTGCCCAGGTACAGCTCCTGCAGCCAGGGTCGGTAGCGCTCGAAGTGCGGGGACTTGCCGTAGTTCTGCTGCAGGGTGCGCCAGTGCTTTTCCTGCCACGTCGCATCGCTCATCTGCACGTCGCAGATCAGGCGGTCGCGGTCGGCGCCCACCGGCACGCTCAGCCAGCCTGGGCCGCCGGCAGCCTTGACGCGGTTGCGGTTGCGCCAGTCGCTCTTGGTGTACTGGTTGTCGTCGTAGAAGACAAACAGGTCCACCTGCGAGATCAGGTCGAAGTAGCCCTTCCAGGGCAGGTAGTTGGACTGCAGGATGGCCACACGCCGGGCGCCGCCTGCCAACAGGGCACTCATGCCTTCGTCTCCGTCAGATGCCAGTGCAGGGGCCCCAGCCCGTCCAGGGTGCTGATGTGCCGGGCCGGCACCAGCCCGGCTGCGACTTCTTCGCTGAAGTTGAAGAAGCCGCCGTCGCGCCGCACACGGAAGGCATGACGGTAGCCGCTGTCCAGGGCGCCCACCAAGTCGCGATACAAGTGGTCACCCACCATCACCAGCTGGTCCGGCGGCAAGCCCAGGCGCTGCGCTGCGGTCTCGAAGGTGAGCGGATCAGGCTTGGCCGTGCCCAGCTCGGCGCTCAGCACCAGGGCATCGAAGCTGGCGGCCAGGCCGGCCACTTCGATCTTCATCTGTTGCGACGCCGCCGGGTTGTCGGTCAGCAGCGCGAGCCGGTAGCCGTCGCGGCGCAGTTGCGCCAGTGTGGCCGCCACATCGGTGTACAGCCTGGCCTGCGCCGGCCGCGCCTGGCGGTAGGTGTCTATCAGGCGGCCCAGCAAGGCTTGCGGCAGCGACAGGCGCTGAACGAACAAGTCGAAAGGCCGCTGCCGCTCGCCTTCTTCGATGATCTCAAGCAGCGTGCGCAGGAACTCGCGTTCTGGCGGCAGTTCGGCCTGAAGCGACTGCCAGGTCAGCCGCAGCTTGCGCAGGATCCAGTCCTTCTGGTCCAGCAGCGTGTCGTCCAGGTCGAACACCACGCCGCGCACGCCAGCCAGGTCCAGCGCCGGCACGGCGTGCTCGTGCAGCAGGCGCAGCGTGCGCCGCGGCAACGGGGCCACCGGCACGGCATCAGCCGGGCCTGGGCCCATGCCCAGCCCCAGCAGCCAGGCCAGCGGGTTGCCGCCCGCGGCCAGGCTCAGCGGCAAGGAGGTGCCTGAGCGGGCATTGAAGTCCGAGAGCCACACCTCGCCACCATCGTCCAGCAACTGCAGGTTCAACACGCCGCGGGCGCCGGCGGCGGCCAGCGCGGCCACGGCGGCCTGCGCAGCGGCCTGCACCGCCACCGGCGCACCAGGCTCGCACAGCACGGCGAAGCCGCCGGACTCGCGCACCCGCCGGCGGCACCACAGCGGCGAAGGGCGCCCTTGGGCATCCACGGCGCAGTCCACCGAGTACTCGTCGAAGGACTGCAGCTGCGGCTGCCACACCCGGCTTGTCAGCTCTTCAGCGGGCAAGGCCTGCAAGTCGATGGGGCCGTCGCTGCGCACGATGCCGCGGCCGCCGTAGCCGTCGTCAGGCTTGCCTATCAAGGCCCGGGGGCCGGCCTGCAGCGGGTCGCCGAACACCGGCAGCACCGGCAGGCCCAGCGCTTCGGCCCAGGCGTAAAAGCGCCGTTTGCTTCGGGCCAGCGCCAGCACCGCCGGCGCGCACACCCACACACAAGTGCCTTGCGCGGCCAGCGGCTCCACCAGCGCCGACAGCGCGGGCAGCTCCAGGCTGGTGGATGGCAGCACATGCTGCACGGCTTCGTTGCGACACAGCTGCTGCAGGAACCCGGCGAAAGCCGGGCCATCGGCCAGCAACGGCGCCGTGTGGAAGCCGTGCGCCAGGTAGCGACCCACGTTTTCCGCGTGGCAGTCGGCCGCCAGCACCCGCACACCCGGCAGCGCGCGCAGGCAGCGCAGCAGCGCCAGCCCCTGGAAGCCGCCGCCGGACACGACCAGCGCGGTCGTCAACTGCACGGTGCCAGTTCCAGGCTGAAGGCGTTGGAGATCTCGGGATAGTCTTCGGCCACTTGCTGCAAGGCCTGCCAAACCGCCGGCGGCAGCGCCAGTTTCTGCATCTGGCCGGTGGTGAAGGGCTTGAGCAGCAGGCCTTCCGCCCGTTCCACACGCCAGCCGCAGGCCAGCGCCAGGGCACGCAGGCGGTCCAGGTCGAAGTAGCGCAGATGGCCCAAGGCGTGGTCGGCCTCGCCCAGGCGGTACAAGTCGTCCAGCAGGCCGGCGTGGTGGCCCAGCAGGCGGTGCAGCGAGCGGGCATTGGGCACCGCGACGAACAGGCGCCCCTGCGGCGCCAACAGGCTGTGCATGTGGCGCAGCACGCGCCCCGGGTCTTCCACGTGCTCCAGCACGAAGCCGCCCTCGATGAGGCCGAAACGCTGCTCGTGTTCTAGGGTCTCGAACCAGCCCTGCACCAGCTCCAGCCCGGCCGGCAGCTCACCGAGCTCGGCACGGAAGCGCTCGATCATCGCCGGCGCCGCATCGACCACGACATAGCGGTCCAATGCACCCTCGCGCAGCGCCTGCACCAACGGCCGCGCCACCTCCATGTGGCCCACCCCCAGGCTCAGCACCTGGCGCACCCCGTGGTCGCGCACATGGCGCAGCATGCGCTGCCCGTAGGCCTCGTGCACGATGCGGTTCTCTTCGAAGTGCGCAAAGCCTGGTGCGTAGGCCTGCATCTCACCGGCGGGCGTGCCCGGCGCGGTGGTCACGGCCGGCCCCTGGGTCGGTGCACATGCCTCACGATGTAGGTGGGCCGGTTCTGCACCTGGTTGAACACCTTGCCCAGGTAGATGCCGATCAGGCCCAGTGCCGTGGTGAGGATGCCCAGGCTCAGCGCCATCATCGCCATCAGCGAGGTGAAGCCTATGAGCGCGTCGCCGAACATCAGCTTGCGGGCGATGAGGTAGGCCACATAGGCAAAGCTGCCCAAGGTGACAAACACGCCCAGGTTGAACAGCCACACCAGCGGTCGTGACGAAAACGAGCTGACGGCGTTGACCATCAGCTGCAGGCGCTTGAGCAGCGTGTAGGTGCTCTGCCCTTCGCGCTGGCCCTTGCCCACCGGTACGCCGATCTGCACGAAGCCGGTCCAGCTCATCATGCCGCCCAGGAACACGTTCGCGTCGCCCATGCGCAGCAACGCATCGACAAAGCGGCGCGTCATCACCCGCTCGGTGACGATGTTCTCGGGGATCTTGATATCGCTGAGCAGGTTGAAGCCCTTCCAGAACAGCCCGCCGCTCAGGCGCTCGAAGGCACCGCCCTTGCGTGCCTCCTGGTAGCCGTAGACCATGTCGGCGTCGGCGCTGCGCAGCTGGTCCAGGAACTCCGGCAGCACCGAGGGCGGCACCTCCAGGTCGCAGTCGATCAGGAACACCAGCTCGCCGCGCGCCAGGCGCAGCCCGGCCTGCATGGCGTGGTGGTGGCCGAAGTTGCGCGAGAGGTCCACCACCGCCAGCTGCGGCAGGTCGGCCTGCCGCGCCACGGCGTAGGCCAGCGAATCGTCCGGCGAGCCGTCGTTCACAAGCACGATCTCGAAGCTGTCGCAGCCGGCCGCCTCGGCCGCCTGCACACATTCCGCGAGAAAGCGCTCCAGGAACGGGCGCGAGCGGTACATGGTGGCCACGATGCTCAGCATCGGGGCGTCCACGCCAGCCGGCCGTGTCGAACCGGGTTCGACAGGAGAAAGAACCGTCGTCATCGATGTCCTTGGCCTGCGCGGCGGCCTGGCCACGTTGACCAGCCTGCCGCCAGACGGCCCCATGCGGGCCACCAGTCGCAGGCAGCGCCGCTATTCTCGACCGCCGGCCACGCGGCGTGCAACGTCCTCGCGCACCGCATATCGGGATTGCATCTTCAGAAAACTGCCGGCAGGCACGACACAGCGGTCGGCCACCACGCTGGCGGCCCCTATGAAGCTGTGCGCCCCCACTTCCACAAACCCGCACAAGGTGACGGTGGGGCAGATCGAACAGTTGTCGCCTATGCGGCTGTCGTGGCTGATGCAGGCGCCCGGCCACACCAGCACCGCTTCACCCAGGTGCACACGTTCGTCGATGATGGCCCCGGCCATGACCACACAGCCCGCCGCCAGGGACGCGCTGTCGGCCACGCTGGCGCGTGGGTGCACCAGCGGTGGCGCCGCACGGCCGGTGGCCTTCAGGCGTTGCCAGGCGCGCCAACGGGCCTGCAGGTTGCCGTGTCCTATGCCGAAGGCGACCAGGCAGTCGGGGTGCAGACGCAAGGCATCGTCCAGGCCGCCGACGACACCCTGGCCGCGGCCGCTGTCGTCGATGTAGCCGCGCGGTTCGTAGCCACAAAGCCTGCCCAGGGCGGCCACGCTCCAGGCCAGTTCGTTCGCGCCGTAGACCAGCAGCGGCGCACGGTGCGCCACGCCACCGGCAGCGGTCACAAGCGCCAGAGCCGGTAGCCGGCCCCGGAGATGGTGGCGGGGTCGAAGCAGGCCTTCACGTCGATGAAGGCGCCGCCCTTGACCAGCTTGCGCGACAAGTCTTCCAGCGACAGCCCGGCGTACTCGCGGTGTGCCACCGCCGCCACGATGGCGTCGGCACGGGGCAGTTCGTCGAACGGCGTCAGGCGCACGCCGTACTCGTGCGCCGCCTCGTCGGACTCGGCCCAGGGGTCGCTGACGAACACTTCCACGCCGTAGCTCTGCAGCTCGCGGATGATGTCTATGACCTTGCTGTTGCGCAGGTCGCCGCAGTTTTCCTTGAAGGTCAGCCCCAGCACGTTGACACGCGCGCCCTTGATGTAGCTGCCCGAGGCGATCATCTGCTTGACGGTCTGCTCGGCGATGAACTTGCCCATGCCGTCGTTGATGCGCCGGCCGGCCAGGATGACCTGCGGGTGGTAGCCCAGCATGTCGGCCTTGTGCGTCAGGTAGTACGGGTCCACGCCTATGCAGTGGCCGCCCACCAGGCCGGGCTTGAACTTCAGGAAGTTCCACTTGGTGCCGGCGGCTTCCAACACCTCCGAGGTGTCTATGCCTATCTTGTCGAAGATGATGGCCAGCTCGTTCATCAGCGCGATGTTCAGGTCACGCTGCGTGTTTTCTATGACCTTGGCCGCCTCGGCGGCCTTGATGCTGCTGGCCCGGTGCACGCCGGGCACGATGATCTTTTCGTAGAGCCGGGCCACCTTGTCCAGCGTCTCGGGCGTGTCGCCGCTGACGATCTTCAGGATCTTGGTCAGCGTGTGTTCCTTGTCGCCGGGGTTGATGCGCTCGGGGCTGTAGCCGACGAAGAAGTCCTGCTTCCACTTCAGGCCAGAGGCTTTCTCCAGCACCGGGATGCAGACTTCCTCGGTGGCGCCGGGGTAGACCGTGCTTTCGTAGACGATGGTGGTGCCCTTCTTCATGTGCCGCCCCACGCTGGTGGAAGCACCCACCAGGGGGCGAAAGTCGGGCGCGTGGGCGTCGTCCACCGGTGTGGGCACGGCCACGATGATGATGTCGGCCTCGCCCAGCAGCGCCGGATCGCTGGTGTACAGGGCGTGCTTGGCCAGCGCCATGTCTTCGTCGGCCAGCTCACGCGAGGGGTCGGTGCCACGCTGGCAGGCGGCCACCTTGTGCTCGGCAATGTCAAAGCCTATGGTGCGCAGGTGCTTGCCAAACTCGACAACCAGCGGCAGGCCGACGTAGCCCAGTCCGATGACGGCAACGGTGTTCATAACAGAGTCTCTGGATGGATGTGCAAACTGTTGCAGATGATGGCGGCGCTGGCGGGACGGCGCGCGGGAATATTCAGCGCCTGCTCCGTGCCTGTTCAAGAGCCGGCCACGCGCCCTCAAGGGTTGTGGCGTGTGGCCTGCAGACGCGCCTCGAACGCAGGCAGGTGATCGCGGATGAATTCCTCGACGGCGGTTGCCGTAGCAGCGGCGTCGTCGCCTTCGACGTAAAACGTCAGCGCCGCCGCGTCATCGCCCTGCCCGGTCAGCCGGGACAGCACCGACCACAGCGTCGCGGCCTGGGCACTGGTGGTGAACCGGCCACCGGCCCACAACACCTGGCGGACCTCCAGACGGTCGCGCACCGTGGCACCGGGGTAATGCCCGCCCAGCAGTTCGTGGCGGCGGAACTTCATCGCCTGCCCGCCCACGTCCACCGACCGCATCCCACTGGCGCTACGGTTCCAGCGCCGGTCTTCCGTGCCGACGATCATATTGCCGGCGTTGCCGATCTTGCTGTCGTAGCCCTGGTGGCGGTAGTAGGCCACGTGCACGGTAACCGACTGCCCGTCGCGCTCATAAACCTGCACGGTTTCGGCCGCCGGCCCGAGGAAGATGGGCCGCAGCAGCGGCTCGGTGCCGCGGGGCTGCCAGCCGGGCAGGCTGGGCAGCGCCAACGCCGGCTTGGCCCCACCGCCAGCATCGTGCTCGAACTGCCAGACCACGGCGTGCGGCAGCGCCGCCACGGCCAGCAGGGCCAGCGCGGTCGCCCAGTACCCCTGCACCGGCCCGGCGTGCTGCACGGCCTGCGCCGGCGGCAGCGGGGCATGACGGTCGCCGTCGGACTCGGACCAATATGACCCTATGAAAAACATCAGACCTATGACAATGCCGAAGAACACCCAGCCATAGATCAGGTGGTCCACGCCCACGGCCAGCGTGTTGCCCGACAGGTGGCCCAGCATCACAATCATGTAGGCCCGCAGCCAGTTGGCAAAGATGGGCACTGCGATAGCCACCAGCGCAAACACCCAACGCCGCCGCGTGGAGCGGTAGTTCAGGTAGGCGTACAAGGTACCCACCATGAACGAGGCGATCAGGTAGCGTACGCCGCTGCAGGCCTCGACCACCGACCAGTTGCCCGAGGGAATGACAAACTGCAGGCCCTCCCGGTACACCGGAATGCCGCTGGCCTGCAACGCCGCGACGGTGAAGTCCGCCGTCCAGTCCATCATCAGCGGCGTCATGAACTCGCCGATGGGCACCATGAAGAACAGGAAGACCAGCGGAAAGGCCAGCTCGCGCGCCACGGCCCAGCCCAGCACCGCCGGCACCGCCAGCACCAGCAAGGCTGTCAGCATCAGCTGGGTGCCGGCATTGACGCCCGCCAGGTCGCCTACCAGCCAGCCCAGCGCCACCACGGCCACCGCCAGCAGCAGCCAGGGCTGAGGCTGCGGCTGCACCGAAGCCACGCGGTGCCGCAGCCGCCACACCAGCCACAGCACGATGGGCGGCACCAGAATGGCGTGGGCAAAGGTGTCCGAGCGCAGCCAGATGGCAACCATGGCCGCCAGCGTCTCGTGGTACATCGCCAGCAGCGACACCAGCACCAGCCCCAGCGCCAGCAACGCCTGGCGCCAGACGCCGCCGGAAGCGGCCACGGGGGGTGACAACACGGCACTCATCGCGACACCCCGCGCAAACCAGGCCGGCGGTTCATGGCGGCTCCTTCAACCCAGGCTGCGCACGACGAACGGGCCCAGCCAGTTCGCAAACGCCAGCGGCAAACGTCGCCATGTCTCGATCATCACCCGGTACTTGGCATTGGCCGGGTTGTTCTGGGGCACGCTCTCGCGCCGCAGCAGCTGGTATTCGTAGTGCAGGGGCGTGGGCTCAAAACCCCAATTCTTCTTGAAGGCGTAAGGCCCGGTGCCCTGCTTGCTGCGGCCGTAGTCAAAGGTCTGCAGGCCGCGGCCTACGGCCCGGCGCATCAGCTCCCAGTACTTGAAGTCGTTGGCGGCCAGGTCGCGCGCCGCGACGTCGTCGCCGGCGTAGTAGGGCAGCACCTCGTCGCGGAAGTAGAAGCTCAGCACACTGGACAACGCCTTGCCGTCGGGTGCGGCCACGGTCAGCACCTCGCAGTCGGGGCCGAACTCGCGCTGCAGCTCGGCGAACCAGCGCTTGGGCATGGCCGGTGTGCCGTGTCGGTGCACGTTGTCGGCATACAGCGCAAAAAAGCGGTCCACGTTGGGGTCGACGTGGCTGGTGAGGCCGTTCTTGATGCCCTTGCGCACCATCGCGCGTTGTTTGCGCGGAATGGCCAGCATGTTGGCTTCTTCCTCGGGCAGCAGCGCCTTGCGGAAGGTGACGTACAAGTCCTGTGTCGGCCAGTCGGTGTGGCGGCGCTCGCGGTGGCGCAGCTCCAGGTGCGGCACGCGCAACTGCTGCGCCAGCTCCACCGCGGCCCGTTCCAGGGCCGTGGCGCTGGCCTCGTCGGCGGCGGCCACGCCGCCGTACACGGCAAAGGGCAGGCTGGACAAGGCGCTGCCGAACAGCCAGCTGCGCACATGGGCCAGCGGCAACACCCCGGTGATGCGCCCGCCCTGGTGTGCAAACAGGTAGTGCGTGTCGTGGCGGAACACCTCGCGCAGCAGGCGTTGCCAGCCGGCGCGGTGGAAGAAGCTGGCCTGCGGTGCCGCCAGCACGAACTGGTCCCAGCGCGCCGCGGTGGCGGCGTCGCGCGGGTCCAGGCGTTCGACGCTGGTCATGCCGCCAGCGCCTGGGTCCGGGACTGTGTACGGCCCAGAAAGATGTGGTCCATGCGGCCCCAGCGGAAGTCCTGCAGCAGCGCTTGCAGGCGCGACTCCATGCGCGGGATGTTCACGTAGTGCCGGAAGCGTGTCTTGGCGTCTATGCCCGGCACACGCGGCTGCCCGGGGTCTATCTCCCACGGGTGGAAGTAGAACACCGCGCTTTCGCGGTCGCTGCGGTTCACGCGGCGAATCAGCCAGCGCGACACCGGGTAAGGCAGCAGCCGGAAGTAGCCGCCGCCGCTGGAAGGCCAGTTGCGCCCGGCCCAGTGCACGGTGGTCACCGGCACCTCCAGCAGCCCGCTCTCGCGCTGGTGCGCAAAGCGCGGCGCATCGGGCATGCCGTAGTGGTCGTGCGCGATGGGGTAGATGCTGCTGCTGTAGCGGTGGCCGGCTTCGGCCAGCACGTCGAAGGCCCACAGGTTGCCGTGGCCTATGGAGAAACTGGGGGCGCGGTAACCCAGCACCGGCACGCCGCCCACGTCTTCCAGCACACGCTTGGCGCGCTGTATGTCTTCGCGGAACGCGGTTGGGTCCAAATCGCTGGCTCTCTGATGGCCGTGGCCATGGCTGGCCAGCTCGTGGCCGCCGGTCACGATGCGCCGCACCAGGGCCGGGTAGCGCTCGGCCACCCAGCCCAGCGTGAAGAAGGTGGCCTGCACCTGCCGTTCGGCCAACAACGCGAGGATGCGGTCCACGTTGCGCTCGACGCGGCATTCGCGCGCGTCCCACTCGTCGCGGCGAATGTAGGGCGCAAAGGCCGAGACCTGGAAGTAGTCCTCCACGTCTATCGTCAACGCGTTGGTGATGGCGGGGGCGAGCATGGCCGTCCTCGTCTGCTGCAAGAGTTTTCAGCCGGCCCGCAGCCAGCGGTACAGGTCGGCGGCAATGCGCTCGGCGGCGCGGCCGTCCCACAGCTCGGGCGCGCGGCCTTGTTTGCCACGGCCGGCCAGGATGTCGGCGACCGCCCGGCGTATGGCCGGCACGTCGCGGCCCACCAGGGTGTTGGTGCCTTGCTCCACGGTGATGGGGCGTTCGGTGTTGTCGCGCACCGTCAGGCAGGGCACGCCCAGCGCAGTGGTTTCTTCCTGCAGGCCGCCGGAATCGGTGAGCACCAGCGTGGCGCCGCTCATCAGGCCCACCATCTCCAGGTAGCCTTGTGGCGGCAGCACGGCGATGTGCACCGGGTTGATCAAATCATCTAGGCCGAAGCGCTGGATGTGGTTGCGGGTGCGCGGGTGCATCGCAAACACCAGCGGCAGTTCACGCGCCACCTCGGCCAGCACGCCCAGCAGCCGCTGCAGCATGGCTGCGTCGTCCACATTGGACGGCCGGTGCAAGGTGACCACGCCGTAGCGCCCGGCCACCAGCGCCGGGTCCTGGCCATGGGCGCGCAACGTCTCGGTGGCCGGCCGGGCATGTTCGCGGCTGGCCAGCAGGGAGTCGATCATCACGTTGCCGGCGAACACCACGCGCGAAGCGTCCACGCCTTCGCGGGCCAGATGATCGGCGGCGCTGCGCTCGGTGGTGTACAGGCGATCGGCCACCTGATCGGTGAGCACGCGGTTGATTTCCTCGGGCATGCGGCGGTCGCCGCTGCGCAGCCCGGCCTCGACGTGCACCACCGGCAGGCCCTTCTTCACCGCCACCAACGTGCAGGCCAGCGTGGAGTTCACGTCACCCACCACCACCACGCAGCTGGGCTTGTGCTCGTCCACCGCGGGCTCGAAGCGTTTCATCACCTCGGCGGTCTGCACCGCATGGCTGCCCGAACCCACTTCCAGGTTCAGGTCCGGCGCCGGCAGCCGCAGGTCGGCAAACAGCCGGTCGTTCATGTTGGCGTCGTAGTGCTGGCCGGTGTGCACCAGCAACGCCGGCAGCGGCGGCTCGTGCGCCGCCAGCGCCCGCAGTATGGGCGCCATCTTCATGAAGTTGGGGCGTGCGCCGACGACGCACATCACCGGGCCATTCAAGTCACTCATTCTTGGCGGGGCCTCCGGGCTTTTTCGCGGCTTCGACCAGCTTCTGCAGCATGGCCAGCGTCTGTACGTTGATGCGCTCCAGCCGCAACAGGCTGCGCTCCAGCCGCTGCAGCTGGTCCAGCCGCTGGTCGGCCGTCAGTGCGCTGATCTGGCGCGACATCGTCTCGGCTTCGTCACTGTCCAGCTTGAGCTGGGTCAGGTCCACGTCCAGCACCGCGCCGGCCAGCCCGCCGGGCAGCAGCGGCTCGCCGCCGGGGTCGGCCAGCGACGCGGTGACCGAGCGTGTGGGCACGGCGTTTTCTTCCTGGAACTCCTTGACCACCTCGGCCACGTCCTCGGCCGACAAGTCGCTGCGCCCGGCCAGAAAGCCGGCCAGCAGCAGCCGGTCGGCGATGGCGTTGATGCGGCGCGGGATGCCCCCGCTGGCCTGGTGGATGCCGGCAAAGGCGTCGGCGGCAATGGCCGGCTTGTCGGTGGCGCCGGCGCACTTGAGGCGATGCTCGATGTAGCCGCGCGTCTCTTCCTCGTCCAGCGGGCCGATGTGGCAAGTGGCCGCCACACGCTGGCGGAACTGCTCCATCTCCGGGCGCTGCAGGATCTCGCGAAACTCCGGCTGGCCCACCAGAAAGCTCTGCAGCAGCGCCTGGTTGCCGAACTGGAAGTTGCTAAGCATGCGCAGCTCTTCCACGGCACGCGGCGTGAGGTTCTGCGCCTCGTCCACGATGAGCAGGCAGCGCTTGCCCTTGCTGGTCTGGCTGATCAGGAAGGCTTCCAGCGTGATCAACAACTCGCTCTTGGGCACGTCCTTGACGCGAAAGCCGAAGGCCGCACCCACCATGCGCAGCGTGTCCTCGGCACCCAGCTGCGTGGTCACCAGGTGGCCGGTGACGACACTGGTGCCGTGCAGGCCTTCGATCAGCGAGCGCAGCACCATGGTCTTGCCGGCGCCTATCTCGCCGGTGATGACGATGAAGCCCTCGTTGCGCGAGACGCCGTACTCCAGGTACGCCTTCGCACGCCGGTGCTGCTTGCTGGCGAAGTAGAAGTTCGGGTCGGGGTTGAGCTGGAAGGGCTTGCTCTTGAGCCCGTAGAAAGCCTCGTACATGGTCTAGAACCGCATGCCCAGCGAAGCTGTCAGCGCGGCCTCGCGGTAGGGGTCGACAGGGCTGTTGAACACGGAATAGCGTGCACCCAGCGAGACGGAGGTGCGTACCGAGACCACGCTGTCCCAGGTCAGCTGAACCGATTTCAGGTTGTTGCCCCCTTGTGTGAGCGTGGCCCTGGCAACCTGGCGCGAGCCACTCAGGCTGACGGTGGAGGTGGGCGTCAGGCGGTGCGACACCGTGCCGACGTAGCCCCAAAGGTGCACCGGACCGTCGTTGGTGGCCGCAGGGGACGCGGTGTCCAGCAGCTGCGTGTCGCTGGCAAAGGCCTGCAGGGTGAGCGTGGTGCGCCGCCCCAGCAGCGCCCACGACAGGTCGCGCCGCCGCTGCAGCGACACCCCTGCGGTGAGCACGCCGCCGGCCACCAGTTCATTCGGATCGCGGCCTATGGAGCGCAGGAAGTCGCGCACCATCCTGTCGCGCTGCACCGGGTCGGGCCACACCGACGCAAACTGCAGGAACAGCAACTCGTACAAGGTGATGGGCTGGCCCACACCGTTGGGGTCGCCGCCCGAAGAGGAATCACGGATGTCGCTGTAGCGCCAGACGCTGCGCCGCATGCGGTGCTCGAACACCAGGCTGTGGCCGCGCCCGAAGTAGCGCTCGTCGCCTTGCACGGCAATCGTGGTGCGCGGCGTCGGCGTCCAGCGCAGGCCGGCGCCCCAGTTGTCGTAGCGCTGCTGGGTGCCAACACCCACGTCAGTCCGCTCCTGCCCGGCATTGAGCGACAACTGCCAGTCGGAATGCGGCCGGAAGAAGAGCTGCCCGTTGAACCGTTCAAAGTCGGTCTTGCGGCCGGCCTTGAAATCCACGGTCTGCTGGCTGGCCGAAACCGCCCAGCCCACCAAGGCGCCGGAACTGCGCGAAAACACGCTCAGCATGGGGCCGTAAGCCAGGGAGTCGCTGAGCGAACTGCCGCGGGTTTCGGAAGCAAAGACGTTGTAGCGCAACTGCCAGGCGGCGGCGCTGCCCAGCTGCCCCACCAGGTAAGGCGACAAGGTGGCCGTACCCACCTCGGCCCGGTTGTCGTTGTAGCGGCCCAGTTGGTCGACCGACTGGGTGCCGTAGGGCGACAGCGACTGCTTGGCGATGTGGCCGCGCCCTTCGATGAACAGGCGGTTCTCCACGGCCTCGGCGGTGAAGGCGGCCGACAGCGCGTTGTCAAAGGTCTTGGCCTCCGGCGTCTTGGAGTACCAGGTGGCATTGAGCGTGTAGTCCAGCGACCCCTGCACGCGCGCACCACGGCCGGCCAGCCGGAAACCGGGGCTGACCTGGGTCACGAACTCGCCGTCCCGGGCCCCGCTGCGTGCCTGGCCGGTGTCGGTTTCGGTATACGCCCCGGACAAGGTGACGGCCGGCGAAAAGACAAACCGGCGCGTGTCCTCCTGCGCGGCCGTGGGCAGCGCGGCCAGCAAGATCAACGCGGCGCAGCAGACGGTGCTGGGACGGTGCGCCAGTGGGGGCGCAGCCGAACGGCGGCACTTCATGAGGCGGCTCTCAGCCCCCGTTCTGCGGCGCGGCGGTGCGACCGTCCCCGCCGTAACCATAGCCGTACCCGTAGCCATAACCGTAGCCATAGCCGCCGTAGCCGTACGAGCCCTCGGCGCCGTCGCGCGCCTTGTTCAGCACCATCAGCTTGACCGGGCAGGCCTCGATGGCGGCCAGCGCCTGCTGCACGCTGGACTGCAAGGTGCGCCCCGCGTGCACGACGACCACGATCTGCCCCATGTGGGTGGCCAGCACGCGCGACTCGGTGGTCAGCAGCAGCGGCGGGGAGTCGAAGATGATGATGCGGTCCGGGTAGCGCGTGGCCATGTCGTCCAGCAACTGGTTCATCGCGTCGCTGGCCAGCAGTTCGGTGGCCTTGGGGTGCGGAGAACCGCTGGGCAGCAGCGTGAGCTTGTCGACGTTGGTGCGCAACAGCACGTCGGCCATCTCGGCCTTGCCTTCCAGCAGGTCCAACAGGCCCGGCGCCGGCGGCAGGCCCAGCACCCGCAGGATGGATGGGCGCGCCACGTCGGCGTCCACCAGCATCACCGTGTGGTCCAGCTCGGCGGCGATGCTCATCGCCAGGTTGATCGAGGTGAAGCTCTTGCCTTCGCCAGGCAGCGCGCTGGTCACCATGATCAGGTTGCCGTGCGTGACCGTCGCTGCGCCCTTGCCCATCGCGTTGCCGATCAGCGGCCGCTTGAGCACGCGGTATTGGTCCGCCAGGTGGGTGCGCGGCGCGTTGGGTGTGACGATGCCGGCAGCGCCTATGGCCGCGAGGTCGATCTCCACCCGCCTTGAGGTGGCTGCATCCACCGCAGGCGACGCCGGCAGCGCCGGTTCTGCGACGAAGGCCGCCGGCTGCACGCCCGCCGCGGGCTCGGGGCCGCGCGCGGGCACAGGCTCCAGGTCCGGCAGGTTCACCCCCGCCTGACGCAGCTGCTCCAGCCGTTGCGCCGCCTGTTCGATCAAGCTGCTCATCTCATCAGGCTCCGTAACGACCCATCAGGGACATGGCGATCAGGCCGGCGACAAACAAGCCGACCAGCCCCCCCGAGGCGGCCACGTAGCGGATCAGGCTCATGCGCTGGGCACGCCGGTCGGCGTCGCCTATGACCATGGTCACCACGCCGAGCAAGGGCAGGCCGGTCTTGGCACGCAACTCGCCGGCATCGTCAAAGGTCGGGCGCAGCTGCGCCGCCACGAACGCAGTCGCCAGGCCCGCGGCCAGCGCCGCCACCAGCGCGGCCGGCAGCAGCAGCAACCGGTTGGGCGCCACCGGCTTGGGCGACACCCGCGGCGGATCGATGAGCCGGAACTCGGCCACACCGGAGGCCACGTCCAACTCGCCGGACATCACGGCAGCCTGGCGGCGCGCCACCAGGTCTTCGTAGTTTTTCTTGGTGACCGCGTAGTCGCGGTTGAGCTGCGCGGCCTCGGCCTCGATCTGCGGCGCGGTGCGCAAGGACTCGCGCAGCGCGGCGTTGCGGCGGCTGAACTCGTCCACGCGCGCCCGCATGGCCGCCACCTGCACTTCCGAGGCTGCCAGCATGCGGTTGAGCTCCTGCACCACCAGGTCGGCGTTGGCGCCGCCGCTGACGCGCACGGGCTGCGCCGCGCGCTGGGCCGCCTGGCGCTGCAGTTCGCTCACCTCGCGCTGCTTTTGCTCCTCCAGCTCGGTGATCAGGCGGCGGGTGCCTGCCACGTCGGGGTGCCGCTCGGTGTAGCGCTGCAGCAATGCGTCGAGATTGCGCCGCTGTGCGTCTATGCGCGCATCGATTTCCGGGGTGGCCACGGTCGCAGCACCGCTCGGCCCCGCGCCGCCCAGCAGATCGGGCAGGGCCGTGCTGGGCGCCTGGCCGCGTGCCTCGGCCAACTGGCGCCGCGCTGCATCGCGCGACTGCTCGGCCTCGCGCAACTGCAGCCGCGCCGCTTCGAGCTGGGCCTGGACCTCGCCCATGCGGGCCAGCGCGTCACGGCCGTCGAGACCCACGCGGTCCAGGTTGCGCAGCTGGAACTCCTTCATCCGAGTCTCGGCTTCCTCGAGCCGGGCCTCGAAACTCTTGATCTGTTCATTCAGGAAGGTCTTGGCCGAGTCGGTGTCCTTGCGGCTGGCCCCCAGGCTGGACTCGACGAAGATGGACACCAGTGACTGAATCACCCGCTTGGCCTTGTCCTGGTCGGCATCGCGGTAGGCCAGCGAATACAGGTTCAGGCCGCCGGTGGTCCGTATCTCTATGGACCTCATCAAACGGTCCACGAGCAGGTCCTGGTCGTTCCTGCTCTCGCTGCGCAGGTCCAGATCGGCCATGCGCACCAGCTTCTCGATGTTGGGCCGGCTGATCAGCGTGCGGCTGAGCATGCTCAGCTGCTGCTCGATGTTGGGCTGCACCGCCAGGCCGGACATCAGCGGCTTGAGGATGGACTCGGTGTCGACGTAGATGCGGGCGGTGGCCTCGTACTGGTCGGGGATGCGGAACACGACCACCGTCGCCACGGCGGCGGCGATCCAGGCCACGATCAAGCCAGGCCAGCGGAACTTCCACATTCCGCGGAGAATGGTCATGACCTGGCGAACGATCTCTTCCATACGGTTTCGGTGCCGGGTTCGGTGGAGAAAAGAGGTGCGCGGCGGGCAGTGCCTCGCGCACCCGGGCTCAGAAGAAGCTCTGCGGAATGATCAGGATGTCGCCGGGACGCATCTCGACGTTGGCGGACACGTCGCCGCGCTTGATCAAGTCGTTCAGCCGCACCGTGTACTGCTTGTTGTCTTCGGCGGTGCGCAGGATGGTGGCGCGGTTGCCGGAAGCGAAGTCGGTCAGCCCGCCGACGGCGATCATCACGTCCAGCAGCGTCATCTTCTGGCGGTAGGGCAGGAACTGCGGACGCGCCGCCTCGCCCACCACACGGATCTGCTCGCTGAACGGCCCGACGAAGCCGGTGACGATCACCGTCACGACCGGGTCGCGCACATAGGTGCCCAACTTCTTCTCGATCTCGCGCGCCACCTCGGTGGAGGTTCTGCCCTGCACCGTCAGCTCTTCGACCAGCGGCGCCGAGATCTTGCCGTCAGGGCGCACCGGTACCGACAAGGACAGCTCGGGGTTGCGCCAGACGATGATGTTCAGGTTGTCGCCGGCACCAATCAGATAGGTATAGTCGTTCGCCTGGCCGGAAGCAGGCGCCGGGGCGAGTTCTGCCGACGGCGAAGTGCCGCAAGCCGCCGTCAGCAGCGCCAACGCGGCGGCGCAGCAAACTTGCAGGAAGCGAACGCTTCGACGGGGTGCCAGGTTTTTCAATGCTTGCTCCTGTGGTCCGGCTCTCGGGGTGCGACGCTGCCAGAGGGCCGCACCGCAACTTGCGCAAAACGGCGCGACACGGTCGCCTCGCCGCTACGCTCGGCAAAACGGGGCGCAATGTTCGCACAGTCCCCTGGTTACCCCCCACCCTGCAATCATGGTTCCAGCGAGCGTAACAAGGCTTGTTGTCCAGTTTTCACGCTGCAGAGCCGATGCAGCGTCAGGCGGGGTGCTGCCAAACCTTTGGCGGCCACTGTCGGCAGGATTTACACCCAAGTCGTCTGCTTGACCGGGGTCATTCAGTAAGTCATTGTTGTAGAAGTGATTTTTACCTCTGGCACAGCCGGTGCTTATATCCAGGCAAGGCCAGCTTCAACAGCAAGTCGAAGAGGCCGACTGACAGTTCACTTGCTGTGAAAGGACGAAATATGAAGCTCATCGTTAAGACCCTGGCGGCCGCGGCGATCGCAGCAGCGGGCTTTGGTGCCACGCAGGCAGTTGCCGGCCCGCTGTGTGTGGGTTGCTCCTACAACGGAAACACCTTCCTGGGCATCCATGACCCGGGCAACAACGACCAGTCGACCTTCGAACACCAGTTCGGCACCGGCGCTGGCGCGTTCGTTGACTACTGGGCGTTCACGATCGACCCGGACGGCGCTGCGACGGCCAACGGCATCTTCCTGCCGGTCAACGTCATCAACAATTTCCTGGTTCGTCTGTACGAGACCACCGCCCCGACCGACTGCCCGACCATGGGCGTGTCGTGCAACTCGCTGACCCTGGGCGCGCTGGTTGCCACCGGCACCCCCGGTGACAGCTTCCAGTCCACGGTGCTGGATGTGGCCCTGGCGGCTGGCACCTACGCCATCGTCATCAGCGGCAACTACGCCGCCTCCAACTTCAGCAACAGCTACACCGGCAACCTGACCACCGCTCCGGTGCAGGTTCCGGAACCGGCCACCCTGGCGCTGGTGGGTGTTGCACTGCTGGGCGCTGGCGCCGCCATCCGCCGCCGCAAGGCAGCCTGAAGGCCGGGTGCAGGCCGGGTCTGAACCGGCCCGCAACATGCCTGAAGAGACCCCGGTACCTGCAACCGGGGTCTTTTTCTTTTCGGGGGTGACCTGCCGGGGCGGGCGTTGCTTTCTAAGCGATGCGCGGCGCCGCGGCCCAAGAACCGGCCCTTTGAGCACCGCCCCGTGAACGAATGCCGCACCCCTGGATCACGGGGCCGTTCACGGCAGGCGTCACCACCCTCGACTTCTACAATGCAGCGCAGAGCAGATCGCCACCCATGGAAGCCCCAGACATGAAGCCCGCCCCTCAGCACGACGCGGAAGCCGGTGTACCGGCCACCGTGCATGCCGGCCGGCGCCGCCTGTTGCGCGGTGGCTTGGCGACGGCACCGGTTCTTCTCTCGCTGACCAGCCGTCCGGTGACGGCCACCACCACCTGCACGCCCGCTTCGTCGCACGCGTCCATCAACCTCAGCCGCCCGGACACGATGTACTCCTGCGGCGGCAAGAAGCCGACGTGGTGGAAGGATCAGACGAGCTGGCCCTCGGGCTACCGGCGCACCACCTCGGGCGCAGGTGCTGCGACGACCTTCAACAACGTGTTCGGCTCCAGCGGCTACAGCAGCAGCACCACGCTGCTGCAGGTGCTGCAGTCCAGCTCCACGGCGGCCCGTGACCGCCTGGCGCGCTCCTGCGTCGCGGCGGTGCTGAATGCAGCCGCCGGGCACACCAACGGCACGGTCTTGAGCGTGGCCACCGTCAAGACCATGTGGTCCAGCGTCGTCAGCCGCGGCTACTACGAGCCCACCGCCGGCATCAAGTGGTACGAAACCTACAGCGTGCCCAGCAGCCCCACGGCTGGCCTGATCGCCTGGATGGACACCACGATGCCCGCCGGCTGAGGTGGGCGACGAGGCTGTCTTTTCTTCACGCTGGCGCCCCGGCGCAGGCGACATGCTGCTCAGGCACTGGGGCGACGAGACCCTGGTCTTCCACGAAGGCACGGCGACCACCCACTTGCTGGACGCCGGCGCAGGGGCGCTGCTGCAAGCGCTGCTGGACGCAGGCCGTGACGCGGCTCACGGCCTTGACGCCTTGACACTGTGGCGGCACGCCTGCGGCGAGGGCCAGGACGCCTTGCCCGACGACAATGACCGGCTGATGCTCGAAGCAACGCTGCAGCGGCTGGCCGAAGTGAGGCTCGCGGTCGCCATCTCTCCTTGAGCGCCGGGAAGATCGCCGACCTGGCGCCCGGTGAACTGCGCGCCCGGCTGCGCGGCGGGCGCCTGCGCCTGCGGTTCGGGCCGGCGGTCTTTGTGCTGCGCTCTTCCTTGCCCGCCGTGGCCGACGGCATCGCGCTGCATTACGCCCAGCACGGCTGTCCAGGCAGCGAAGAATTCGCGAACTTCCACGTCAGCGTGGACCGCCCACGCGGACTGCGCGGCTGGGTGCGGCCCCAGGTGAGGTTTCTGCTGGACGGCGAAGCCCCGTTCACACCACTGCCCGGCGACCAGGGCTTCCCCATGCTCGAGTGGGGAATGAACTGGTGTGTGTACTCACATCTTCACCGATACCTCATCCTGCATGCTGCAGTCGTCGAAAGGGGCGGCCGCGCCCTGGTGCTGCCCGCGCCTCCCGGCTCGGGCAAAAGCACCTTGGCCGCCGGGCTGGTGTGGCGCGGCTGGCGCCTGTTGTCCGACGAGCTGACGATGATCGAGCCCGCCAGCGGCCACATCGTGCCGCTGCCGCGGCCAGTGAGCCTGAAGAACGCCTCCATCGACGTCATCCGCGCCTTTGCGCCGCAGGCACGTTTCGGCCCCATCGTGCACGAGACCACCAAGGGCAGCGTAGGCCACTTCAGCCCGCCGGCCGATGCCGTGCAGCGTGCCGGCGAACATGCCCTGCCCGGCTGGATCGTGTTGCCACGCTGGCGCGCCGACACACCGGCCACGCTGACACCGCTGACCCCCGGGCGGGCGCTGATGGCGCTGGTGGACAACGCGTTCAACTACAACGTGCACGGGCGCCAGGGCTTCGAGACGCTGAGCGCGTTCGTCCAGCGCTGCCGGGCCTACAGCTTCGAGTACAGCCGGCTGGAGGAAGCCACCGCGCTGTTCACGGCGATGGCGGACGCCTTGCCGCCGGCGGATGGCTGAAGCCCGCATGGCCCGCTCCACCCCCCGCCAAGAGAGCCTGCTGGTGCAGGCGCTGCGCGATCCGGCGCAGCTGGCCGCCTTCGATGTGCCGCAGTGGGAACTGCTGGCGCGCCAGGCCCGCCATGCGGACCTGCTGGCGCGCATCGCCGTGCTGGTGCAGCGCAGCGGCGTGCAGGCGCCGCCGGGCGCCGCCGGGCACCTGGCCGACCTGCAGGTGCTGGCTGCTTCGCAGCAGACCGAGGTGCGGCGCGAGGCACATCTGCTGGCCGACGCGCTGGCCCCGATAGGCGTGCCGGTAACCCTGCTCAAGGGCGCTGCCTACCTGCTGGGCGGCCACGCTGCGGCGGCGGGGCGCCTGTTCACCGACATCGACATCCTGGTACCCAAGGCACGCCTACCGGAGGTGGAGGCCGCGCTGATGATGCACGGCTGGGCCACCACCCACCACAACGCCTACGACCAGCGCTACTACCGGCAATGGATGCACGAGCTGCCGCCCATGCAGCACCTGCACCGGCACACGGTGGTGGACGTGCACCACACCATCCTGCCGGAGACGGCCCGGGTGCGGCCGGATGCCGCCGCCATCCTGGCCTCTGCGCGGCCGCTGGCCCACGATCCGCGGCTGAGCGTGCCCGCGCCGGAGGACTTGCTGCTGCACAGCGCCACCCACCTGACCCACAACGAAGAGATGAGCCACGGCCTGCGTGACTTGTCAGACATCACACTGCTGGTGGCAGAGTTTGGAACAGACGCCGACTTCTGGCCGCGGCTGTTGGCGCGCGCCCGTCTGCATGGCCTGATGAGGCCGCTGGGCTATGCCCTTAGCCACGCCGCCGAACTGCTGCATGCCGCCGTGCCGGAGCATGTCCTGGAGGAAGTGCGGGCAGCGGCACCGCCGGCAGCGCTGCGCCCGCTGATGCGCTCGCTGTGGTCGCGCGGCCTGCGGCCCCTGCACGCCAGCGCTGCGCTGCCCGGCACGCCGCTGGCGCTGTTTGCGCTGTATGTGCGCGCTCATTGGCTGCGCATGCCGCCCGGACTGCTGGCCCGCCACCTCACCGTGAAGGCGCTGAAGCTGCACGAAGAGCCCCGGTCGCGCCAGCGCGAGGAGCGACCTGCGGCGCCTGCCTGAGCACCGGCCCGCGGCACGAAGGGCCGCCGCCGTGCTGAAAGCTGTCGTGCAGAGCTGCCGTGCAGGAATCGACGCCTGCACGCCGCTCGCTCGTCAGGGCGATACCCAGGCGCCGGCAAGGGTCCTATGCTCGCGCGCCGTGCAAACGACGTCCCGCTCCTTTCACCCGGCCTCGCGGCTCGCCGCCGGCTGCGCAGCGGGCATATGTCACACCCGCGCACCGGCCCCCCTCAACCCGGGGTTGTGCCGGCAAGTAGCGACTGCTTACAGTGCCTTGACAGATGGTGAGAACAACCATAAGCCTGCCCGTCGACCCGGGGCAACACAGGGATACGCAGCCAAGATAACGATCCGATGGAGGCCCGCTGGGGCGCGATCTTCGTCCGCCCGCATCGTTGTCGTCCCCGCTTCTGCGACAAGACGTAACCGGCCCGCCGCGCAGCCGCCCCGCGCCGCAACGAGCCGCCGACTGGCGAAACAACGCCGGCGACCATCGACATGATCAGGATCTTCAACCACTACGTTCACCGCGCGACGCTCGCCAGCATCTTCTTCGATGTGGCGATGGTGTTTTTCGTCATCTTCGCGGTGCTGATGCTGGACACCGGCAGCCTGAACGAAGCCATGCCGCTGGCGGGCACGCATGTGGTGTCCATGGCCGCCTGCCTGTTCGTGATCAACAGCGCTTCCGGCCTGTACGACAATGGCTCGGCCGCTTCTTTCGGCCAGAGCTGCATGCGCGCCGCCATCGCGCTGGTGGTGGTGCTGCCGCTGACCTGGGTCATCTTCGGCCTGCTGCCGGACGACCTGCCCAACCGCACGCTGGTTCGCTACTCCGCCATGGTCGGCGTGGCTGCCGTCATCCTGCGCCGCGCCTACGTCTCACACTGGTCCGCCTTGCCACACACCCGCACCCGCATCCTGATCTTCGGTGCCGGCCCTGCCGCCCAGACCGTGGGCAGCACGCTCAAGGCCTCCGACCCTAACGCCCACGTGGTGGGGTACATCCCCGGCCCGAACGAGAAGGAGCCGGCGGTCCCACGCGCCGAACTGCTGCCTCTGGAAGGCACGCTGCACGAGACGGCCAGCAAGCACGCCGTCGATGAAATCGTGGTGGCGCTGACCGAGCGCCGCGCCGGCAGCATGCCGCTGCGCCAGCTGCTGGACTGCAAGCTGCACGGCATCAAGGTCTACGACCTGAACACCCACTTCGAGAAGACGCTGGGCCAGATCCGCATCGACTTCGTCAACGCCAGCTGGCTGATCTTTGGCGACGGCTTCAACCAAGGCGCGGCGCGCACCTTCATCAAGCGCGTGTTCGACATCGTCTGCGCCACGCTGCTGATCGTGCTGACCCTGCCACTGATGCTGCTGGCAACGCTGGCCATCAAGGCCGACAGCCGCGGTCCGGTGCTGTACCGGCAGGAGCGGGTGGGCCAGAACAACCGCACCTTCAAGGTGATCAAGTTCCGCAGCATGCGCACCGACGCCGAGAAGGACGGGCGCCCGCGCTGGGCCAGCAGCAACGACGACCGCGTCACCCGCGTGGGGCACTTCATACGCCGCACGCGCATCGATGAACTGCCGCAGCTGTTCAACGTGCTCAAGGGCGAGATGAGCCTGGTCGGCCCGCGCCCCGAGCGCCCCTACTTCGTCGAGCAGCTCACGCAGGAGATCCCGTTCTTCGCCGTGCGCCACAGCGTCAAGCCCGGCGTCACCGGCTGGGCCCAGGTGCGCTACCAGTACGGCGCCACGGTCGAGGACTCGCAGGAAAAGCTGCAGTACGACCTGTACTACGTGAAGAACCACACCCTGTTCCTCGACCTCGTGGTGCTGTTCGAGACCGTAGGCGTGGTGCTCACCGGCAAGGGCGCGCGCTGAAGCGCGCCGCGCCGCCCTGCGCGGCCCCAGGGCGGCGGGCGATACTTGGCGCATGAACGCGGGGGCTGCCGAACTCACCGTCTACGGCTTTGCGCTGAGTGCGCTGGTGCACCTGGGCTTTGCCGGCTACCTGCTGGCCCAGGGCCAGTTCCGGCGCCACGACGGCACGGCGGAACGCCTGTTCGTGCTGGCCTTGCTGGCCAGCGCGGGCTGGTCCGGCGCCGTGGTGGCCGACGCCTTTGCCAGCACCACCGGCTGGGTACTCGCGGCCGGCCTGCTGGACCTGCTGCGCTACGGCCTGTGGCTGGCCTTCCTGCTGGCGCTGCTGCAGCCCGGGCGCCGGGGCGGCGCGCGCCGGGAGGGCCTGGCGCTGGCCGCAGCCGGCTTCGCCGCGTTTGCAGCAGCCACGGTGCTGCTGCTGATGCGCGCGGCGCATGGCGGCATGGAAGACGAGCCCACACGCGTCGCCCTGGCCGCCACGCTGGCCATGCCGGTCATAGGCCTGGTGCTCATCGAGCAGTTGTTCCGCAACCTGGGCGAGGGGTCGCGGTGGAACGCCAAGCCCGTGTGCCTGGGCCTGGCCTGCATCTTCGCCTTCGACATCTACCTGTACAGCGAGGCCCTGCTGTTCGGACGCTTCGACGCCGATGCGCGGGCGGTGCGCGGCCTGGTGCACCTGCTGGCCGTGCCCTTCCTGTTCGTGGCAGCGCGGCGCCGCGCCGACTGGATCGCCAAGCTGCAGGTCTCGCGCACCGCGGCCTTCTACTCCGCCACCTTGCTGCTGGCCGGCGTGTACCTGCTGTTCATGTCGGCCATCGGCTACTACGTGCGCTTCTTCGGTGGCGAGTGGGGCCGCGCCCTGCAGCTCAGCCTGCTGGCGGCCGGCGCCGCGCTGCTGGTGGCCGTCATCATCTCGGGCTCCTTGCGCTCGTGGCTGCGGGTCTTCGTCGGCAAGCACTTCTTCAGCTACCGCTACGACTACCGCGAAGAGTGGCTGCGCTTCACCGCCAAGCTGTCGTCGCGCAACGCGCCGCAGGAGGTGGGCAACCTGGTCGTGCGCGGGCTGGCCGACATGGTCGAAAGCCCTGCCGGCAGCCTGTGGACACGCGGCGGCGAGGCCGACGCCCCCTTCATGCAGGCCGCGCGCTGGAACATGCCGCAGGACGGCACGGCCGAGCCGGCGAACTCCCCGTTTATCGCCTTTCTCGCCGAGAAGGGCTGGGTGATAGACCTCGAGGAGTACCGCAGCGCACCGCGCCGCTACGGTGCCCTGGCGCTGCCGGCCTGGCTGCAGGCCGTGCCCCAGGCCCACCTGGTGGTGCCCTTGCTGGCCGGCGACGACCTGCTGGGCTTCGTGCTGCTGGCCCGGCCGCGCACCACGGTGGAACTCAACTGGGAAGTGCGCGATCTGCTGAAAACCGCCAGCCGCCAGGCCGCCGGCTACCTGGCGCAGATGCGTGCCACCGAGGCCCTGCTGGAGGCGCGCAAGTTCGAGGCCTTCAACCGCATGTCCGCTTTTGTCGTGCACGACCTGAAGAACATCGTCACGCAGTTGTCGCTGATGATGAAGAATGCACAGCGCCTGCAAGGCAATCCCGAGTTCCAGCAGGACATGCTGTTGACGGTGGAGAGTTCGCTGGAGAAGATGCGACGGCTGATGCTGCAGCTGCGCGAGGGGGCCACGCCGCCGGGCGGCAGCCGTGGTGTCGAGTTGGCACCCATTGTGCGCCGCCTGCAGGCCACCGCCCAGGCACAGGGGCGCACCCTGGAGGCGGACGTGGTGGACAAGCTGGCCACGCGCGGGCATGACGACCGCCTGGAGCGGGTTCTCGGGCATCTGGTGCAAAACGCCTTCGACGCCACGCCGGCCAGCGGCCGGGTCTGGATCGCCGTGCGGCGTTACAGCGGGCAGGTGCAGGTCGAGGTCGGCGATACCGGCGCCGGAATGAGCGAGGAATTTGTGCAGACGCAGCTGTTTCGCCCCTTTTCCACCACCAAGCACAGCGGCATGGGCATAGGCACCTACGAAAGCCACCAATACATACGCGAGCTGGGCGGCAGCATCCAGGTGGCCAGCCGGCCCGGTGCAGGCACCGTGATCAGCGTCTTGATGCCCTTGTTCGAGGCACAGCAGGGCTCCGACCTGCTGGCCGCGGACCTGCGCTGAGGGTCGGCCGCATGGGCTCGCCCACGCCGCTGCTGATCGTCGAGGACGATCTCGCCCTGCAAAAACAGATCAAGTGGTCGCTGGACCGGTTCGAGTCCGTCACCGCGGCCAACCGCGAAGACGCGCTGCTGCAGCTACGCCGCCACCAGCCCTCGGTGGTGACCATGGACCTGGGCCTGCCGCCGGACCCGGACGCGGTGTCCGAGGGCTTTCGCCTGCTGGAGCAGATGCTGGACGCCGACCCCACGGTCAAGGTCATCGTGCTCACCGGCCAGAACGACCAGGCCAACGCGCTGCGGGCCGTGGCGCTGGGTGCCTACGACTTCCTGGCCAAGCCCTTCGACCCCGAGGTGCTGGGCCTGACGGTGGACCGCGCGCTGCGGCTTTCCGAACTGCAGGCCGAGAACCGCCGGCTGCAGGCCCTGCACCAGCCCGATGCGCTGGCCGGCCTGCTGACGCGCGACCCGGAGATGCTGCGCATCACGCGCACCATAGAGCGCGTGGCCGGCGCCGACGCCACCGTGCTGCTGCTGGGTGAAAGCGGCACCGGCAAGGAAGTGCTGGCGCAGGGGCTGCACGCCGCCTCGCGGCGCAGCGGGCGTTTTGTGGCCATCAACTGCGCGGCCATCCCCGAGAACCTGCTTGAAAGCGAGCTGTTCGGCTACGAAAAGGGCGCCTTCACCGGCGCGGCCAAGACCACGCCGGGCAAGATAGAAACCGCCCACAACGGCACGCTGATGCTCGACGAGATCGGCGATCTGCCGCACTCGCTGCAGGCCAAGCTGCTGCGCTTCCTGCAGGAACGCCGCATCGAGCGTCTGGGCGGCCGCCAGGAGATCCCGGTGGACGTGCGGGTGGTCTGCGCCACCCACCAGGACTTGAAGGCGCTGATACGCGAAGGCCGCTTTCGCGAGGACCTGTACTACCGGCTCGCTGAGATCGTCATCAACATCCCCCCGCTGCGTACACGTGCCGGCGATGCGGTGCTGTTGTCGCACGCCTTCCTGCGCCGCTTTGCGCAGGAGCAGCGCCGCAGCGGCCTGGCCTTCGGCGACGACGCCGTGCGCGCCATCGAGGCCCACCCCTGGCCGGGCAACGTGCGCGAGCTGCTCAACGCCATCAAGCGTGCCGCCATCATGGCCGACGGCGACCGCGTGGGCTGTGCCGACCTGGGCCTGCCCTCGCCCGAAGGCGGCGAAAGCGATGCCGGCGAGCTCGACCTGCGCCTGGTGCGCGAAGCGGCCGAGCGGCAGGCCATCATCGCGGCACTGGCGCGGGCCAACGGCAACATCGTGCGCGCCTCCGAGATCCTGGGTGTCAGCCGGCCTACGCTGTACGACCTGATGAAACGCCTCGCGATCAAGCAGTCCGCGTGAACCCGCCACCCTGCTCATGACTGGCCGCATGCTCCTGTCCCACCTCTTGAGCAGATCCGGCTTCGCCGGGCTGCTCGGCCCCCTCGGGGGGTGGCGGCAACGCCGCCAGGGGGCGCGCAACGCGCCCATCACCGCAGCCCTCGTCGGCGTGGCCACCGCGCTGCTGATGGCCGGCTGCAGTGTCGACACGCCGCAGGACCTGATCAGTTCCGGCCAAAGCTACCTCGCCAAGCGCGACGCCCGCAGCGCCATCGTGCAGTTCAAGGCGGCCTTGCAGCAGGAGCCCAACAACCCGCAGGCGCGCTACCTGCTGGGGCGTGCGCTGCTGGATGCTGGCGACCCGGGTTCGGCCATCGTCGAGCTGGGCAAGGCGCAAGACCTTCGCTACAGCGACACCCAGGTGGTGCCCATGCTGGCGCGCGCCCTGCTGCTCGCCGGCCAGTACCGGCGCGTCACCGACACCTACGACAACGTGCACCTGGACGACCGGGCGGCACTGGCCGACCTGAAGACGACGCTGGCGGCGGCCTGGGGCGCCCAGGGCGACCGTGAACGCACCGAGCGCGCGGTGGCGCTGGCCCTGGAGCTGGTGCCCACGCACGGGCCGGCGCACATCCTGCAAGCACGCATCCTGGGCGGTCAGCGGCGCTACGACGAAGCACTGGCCCTGGTGCAGCAGGCGCTGGCCAAGGACGACAAGCTCTACGAAGGCTGGCACCTGCTGGGCGAGTTGCAGTGGTATGCGCGGCAAGACGAGAAGGCCGCTGTCGAGGCCTTCCGCCGCACGTTGGCCCTGGAGCGCGCGTACCTGCCGGCCCACGCGGCGCTGGTCGCCATTGCCTTGTCCAAGGGCGACGTGGACGCCATGAAGGCCCAGGCGCAGCAGATGGCTGCGGTGCTGCCTGGGCACCCGCAGGTGCGCTACACCGAGGCCCAGATCGCCTTCGCCCAGCGTGACTACGTGCGCGCCCGCGAGATCGTGCAGGAGCTGCTGCGCGTGGCACCGGACCACGTCGGCACGCTGCAGATGGCCGCGGCCATCGAAACCCACATCGGCTCGCTGCTGCTGGCCGAAAACCACCTGACCAAGGCCGTGCGGCTGGCGCCCAACTTCGTGCCGGCGCGGGTGCTGCTGGGCCAGACCTATCTGCGGCTGGGCCAGCCGCAGCGCGCGCTGCAGGTGCTGCAGCCGGCGCTGGTGGGCGAGGTCGCCAGCGCCGACGCCATCTCGGTGGCCGCCAGCGCCTTCCTGCAGCTCACCGAGCCTGCGCGCGCCGAGGAGCTGTTCCGCCGCGCGGCCGAACTGGCGCCCGACAACGCGCGGATACGCACCGCGCTGGCGCTGAGCCAGCTCTCGCGCGGCGAAACCGGCGCCGCTTTTGCGCAGCTGGAGTCGGTGGCCGCCTCCAACAGCGACACCTTTGCCGACATGGCGCTGATCAGCGCCCGCCTGGCCCGACGCGAATACGACCAGGCGCTGCAGGCCATCGAGGTGCTGGCCCGCAAGCAACCGGACACCGCAGTGCTGGCTTCGCTGCGTGCGCGCATACACGAAGGGCGCGGCCAGCCTGCCGAAGCCCGACAGCAGCTGGAGCGCGCGCTCAGCATAGACCCGATGTACTACCCGGCGGCGGCGCGCCTGACGCAGTACGACGTCGCCGACGGCCAGCCCCTGCGCGCGGTGCCGCGCTTCGAGGCCATGGTGCGTACCGACCCGCAGCATGCCCCGGCGCGTCTGGCCATCGCCGACCTGCACCTGCGTGCCGGCAGGCCGCACGACGAGGTGGTTGCGATGATCGCCGAGGCCATCAAGGTGGCGCCGTCCGAGGTCGCCCCGCGCCTGGCACTGATAGACCTGCAGTTGCGCGACAAGAACTTCACTGCCGCGCTGGCGGCGGCGCAGCAGGGCATCGCCGCGCTGCCGGACAGCCCCGAGCTGCTGGAGATGCTGGGCCGTGCCCAGTTGGCTGCGGGCGACCACCAGCAGGCCTTGAACTCCTTCCGCCGCCTGGCCGGCGGCAACCCCGGCTCGGCCCAGGCCCAGATGCGGCTGGCCGAAACCCACCTGGCGATGCGTGACCGGCGCGCCGCCGAGACCGCCTACCGGCGAGCGCTGGAGATACAGCCCAACCTGCCGGATGCACAGCGCGGCTTGATGGACCTGGTGCTGCAAGACCGGCGCCCGCGCGACGCGCTGCAGGTGGCCCGCCTGATTCAGACACAACGCCCCGACGAAGCCACCGGCTGGCTGTTCGAAGCCACCATACAGAACCGGCTGGGCAACACCGCGGCGGCCATCACCGCCTACCGCGGCGGCCTGCGCCGGCGGCCGCACCCGGAGCTGGCGGCCGGCCTGCACCGTGCGCTGATCACCGCCGGCCAGCGTGCCGAGGCCAACCGCCTGGCCGCCGACTGGGAGCGACAGCAACCCGGCTCGGCGGTCATGGACCTGCACCTGTCCGACATCGCCATAGAAGACCGCGACCTGCCCCAGGCCGAGCAGCGGCTGCGCCGCGCGCTGCAACGCGAACCCGGCAATGCCGGCGCACTGAACAACCTCGCTTGGGTGCTGGTCCAGCAGGGCCAGGCCGGCGCCGTGGAGCTGGCCGAACGTGCCAACCGCCTGCTGCCCAACCGGGTGGAAGTGCTGGACACCCTGGCGCTGGCACTGGCCGCCGAAGGCCAGCATGCACGCGCCCTGGAGCTGCAGAAGACAACCCTGGAACGTGCACCGGAAGACTTCGGCCTGCGCCTGAACCTGGCCCGCATCGCGCTGCAGGCCGGCGACAAGGCGCTGGCGCGCAGCGAGCTGGAAAAGGTGGCCCGCTTCGCCAGTGCCGAGCAAAAGGCCGAGGCCAACCGGCTGCTGCAAACGCTTTGACGCCGTGCGCCGGCACCTGCCGCGCCGCACCCGGAGAGACCCCTGATGAACAGACAAACCCTTGCAAGCGCAGCCCTGGCCCTCGCAGCCCTCTTGGCCCTGCCCGGCTGCGGCGGCGAATCCGAGGCCGACCTCGTCACCTCAGGACGCGAGTTCCTTGAAAAGAACGACACGAAGGCCGCACAGATCCAGCTGAAGAACGCGCTGGGCAAGAACCCCAACTCGGCCGAGGCACGCCTGCTGCTGGGCCGTGCGCTGCTGCAAGGCGGCGACCCGGTGGCTGCCGTGGTGGAACTGCGCAAGGCCCAGGAACTCAAGGCGCCGGACGACGAGCTGCTGCCCGACCTGGCCCGCGCCATGATGCTCACCGGCGAAGAGAGCCGCATCGTTGCGCAATTTGCCGACGTGCGCCTGCGCACCCCCGACGCCTCGGCCGACCTGATGACCACCGTGGCCGCGGCGCACCTGCTGGACAAGGACGTGGAAAAGGCGCGCAACGCGTTGCGCATCGCCTTGCTGGCCAAGCCCATGTACGGCCCGGCGGTCACGTTGCAGGCCCGCGTGCGGGCCAGCGACGGCGACCTGGACGGCGCCCTGTTCCTGCTGGACGAGCTGCTGGCGCGCGAACCGGGCAACGACCGGGCCGCCGTGCTCAAGGCCGAGGTGCAGCGCCGCGGCAAGGACGACCCCGAAGCCGCCATGGCCACGCTGCGCAAGGCGGTGGAGCACCGGGCCGACTCCTTCGTCGCACGTTCGGCCATGGTCGCCGCGCTGCTGCAGCAGGGCCAGGCGGACGAAGCCCGCCAGCAGTTCGCCGAGCTGCGCAAGGTCGCCCCCTCGCACCCCGACACCTTGTTGTACGAAGCGCAGTTCGCCTTCAGGGATGAGGACTACCGCCGGGTGCGTGAGATCGCCGACCGCGTGCTGAAGCTGATGCCCGAGAACCTGCGTGCGCTGGAGCTGGCCGGTGCCGCCGAGTTCCGCCAGCGCAACTGGCTGCAGGCCGAGGCCTACCTGGGCCGCGCGCTGAAGGTGGCGCCCGAGCGGCTGCTGTCGCGCCAGATGCTGGCCCAGGCCTACCTGCGCAGCGCGCTGCCCGACAAGGCGGTGGAGATACTGCGTCCGGTTACCGAGGGCAGCGAAGCCGACGGCAACAGCCTGGCGATGATGGGCGAGGCCTACCTGCAGATCGGCGACGCCCGACGCGCCGACGCCATGTTCCGCCAGGCCTCGCGCGCCGCGCCGGACAACACCCGTGTGCGCACCTCCGTGGCGCTGGCGCAGCTGACCCGCGGCGATCCCAGCCCCGCGGCCATGAAGGAGCTGGAGGCCATTGCCGCCGTCGACAGCGGCACCCGCGCCGACCTGGCGCTGGTCAGCGCCCACATGCGCAACCGCAACACCGCTGCCGCGCTGAAGGCCATAGACGCCTTGGAAGAAAAGACGCCGGACCGCCCGCTGGCCCAGCACCTGCGCGGCCGGGTGCTGCTGGCGCAAAACGACATCCCCGGCGCCACGCGTGCCTTCGAGGCCGCCCTGGCCAAGGACGCCCAGCACTTCCCGTCGGTGGCCAGCCTGGCGGCCATAGACCTCAGCGCCGGCCGGGCCGACAGCGCGCGCCAGCGCTTCGAAGCCCTGCTGCAGGCCGACCCGCGCAACCATCAGGCCGCCTTGTCGCTGGCCGGTCTGGCGGGGCGCACCGGCGCCACGCCGGAAGAGGTGACGCGCCTGAACCGCCGCGCCGTCGAGGTCGGCGCCGGCGTGCCGGCCACCCACCTGGCACTGGTCAACCAGTTGCTGGCCACCGGCCAGCTGCAGCCCGCGCTGGTGGCTGCCCAGGCTGCCGTGGCCGCACTGCCCAACGACCTGGTGCTGCTGGACGCGCTGGGCCGTGCGCAACTGGCTTCCGGTGACGGGCAGCAGGCGCTGAGCACCTTCCGCCGCCTGGCGGGGCTGCAGCCCAGCAACCCGGTGCACCACGTGCGCATGGCCGACGTGCACATGACGACCCAGGACCACGCCGCCGCCACACGGTCGCTGCGCCAGGCCCTGGAGCTGCAACCCGACCTGCTGCCCGCGCAGCGCGGCCTGGCCGCCATCGCGCTGCTGGACAAGCGTCCGCAGCAAGCCCTGGCGATCGCCCGCGAGATCCAGACCAAGCACCCCAATGACGCCGCCGGCTGGGCGCTGGAAGGCGACATAGAAGCCAGCCAGCGCCGCTGGGAGCCGGCAGCGACGGCCTACCGCGGCGCGTTGAAGCGCCGCGAAGGCGTGGAAGCCGCCATCAAGCTGCACAGCGTGCTGGCATCTTCTGGCAAGACGGCCGAAGCCGCCCGCTGGGCCGACCAATGGCAACGTGAACACACCACCGACGCCGCCTTCCCCTACTACCTGGGCGACGTGGCGCTGGCGCACGGCCGCCAGGCCGAAGCCGAGGCGCACTACCGCCGCGTGCTGGCCATCACCCCGCACAACGCGCTGGCGATGAACAACGTGGCCTGGCTGCTGGTGCAGCAGCGCAAGCCCGGCGCCTTGCCGCTGGCCGAGCGGGCCAACGAGCTGCTGCCCGGCCGCGCGCCGCTGCTGGACACGCTGGCCGCCGCGCAGGCCGCCGAGAACCAGGTCAAGAAGGCCATAGAGACCCAGAAGCGCGCCATCACGCGGGCGCCGCAAGACCCGTCGCTGAAGCTGCACCTGGCCAAGCTGCTCCTGCAGGACAACCAGCGCCCGCAGGCACGCGCCGAGCTGGAAGACCTGGCGCGCCTGGGCGATCGTTACGACGGCCAGACCGAGGTGGCAGCGCTGCTGAAGTCGCTGTGAGCGCATGCAGGGGCTGACCGCCCAGACGCCCCACACGCCCCGCCGCCGCGACTGGCTGCGGGCCATGGCGGCGCTGTGCGCCTGCGGCCCGCTGGCCGCCAGCGCCAGCGACCTGGTGGCGGTGGTTGCAGCAGCCCGGCCGTCCATCGTGCCGGTGGGCACCTTCGACGCCACCGCCAGCCCACGCTTCGGCTTTCGCGGCAGCGGCTTTGTCGTCGGCGACGGCCAGCTGGTGGTGACCAACTTCCACGTGCTGCCCCCCGGCGCCGGCGCGGACAGCGGCCCGCGCCTGACCGTGCTGACCGACCGCAGCGCCGGCAACGTGCAGCTGCGGCCGGCCCGGCTGGTAGCCACCGACCCGGCGCACGACCTGGCGCTGCTGCGCGTAGACGGCCCGCCGCTGCCGGCGTTGCCGCTGGCCGAGGCCGGCAGCGCACGCGAAGGCCAGAACATCGCGCTGATCGGCTTTCCCATAGGCGGCACGCTGGGTTTTGCGCCGGTCACGCACCGCGGCATCGTGGCCTCCGTCACCACGGTGGCCCTGCCCGCGCCCACCGCCAGCCAGCTGGACGCGCGCGCCGTGGCGCGGCTGCGCGAAGGCAACTTCGAGGTGCTGCAGCTGGACGCCACCGCCTACCCGGGCAACAGCGGCGGCCCGGTGCTGGACGCGGCCACGGGCCATGTCATAGGCATCGTCAACATGGTGCTGGTGCGCGGCAGCCGCGAGAGCGCGCTGGCCAACCCCACCGGCATCACCTACGCGATACCGGTGCGCCACCTGCACGAGCTGCTGCAGCAGCGCTGAGGGCCCGGGCCGCACCTTTGGCGACGTGCGGCCGGGGCGACGCTGAAAGCCTAGACGCGGTAGTACGCGCGGTACCAGTCCACAAACCGCTGTATGCCGGTGCGTATGTCGGTGGCCGGCGCGAAGCCGGCCCAATCGGTCAGCGCATCCACGTCGGCGTAGGTGGCCGGCACGTCGCCGTCCTGCATGGGCAGCAGGTTCTTCTGCGCCTGGCGGCCCAGCGCTTCTTCTATGCAGGCGATGAACTCCATCAGTTGCACCGGCTGGTGGTTGCCTATGTTGAACACGCGGTAGGGCGCGTTGCTGGTGCCGGGGTCAGGCTGCTCGGGCCGGTAGGCGGCGTCGGGCGCGGCCACGCGGTCCAGCACGCGGATCACGCCCTGCACGATGTCGTCCACGTAGGTGAAGTCGCGCTGCATGCGGCCGTGGTTGAACACGTCTATGGGCCGTCCCTCCAGGATGGCCTTGGTGAACAGGAACAAGGCCATGTCCGGCCGGCCCCAGGGCCCGTAGACGGTGAAGAAGCGCAGCCCGCTGGTGGGCAGCCGGTACAGGTGGCTGTAGGTGTGCGCCATCAGCTCGTTGGCCTTCTTGGTGGCCGCGTACAGGCTCACCGGGTGGTCCACGCTGTCGTGCTCGGAAAACGGCATCTTGGTGTTGCCGCCGTACACGCTGGAGCTGGAGGCGTACACCAGGTGCTGCACGCCACCGTGGCGGCAGCCTTCCAGGATGTTGGTGAAGCCCACGATGTTGCTGTCGATGTAGGCGTGGGGGTTCTTCAGCGAGTAACGCACGCCGGCCTGCGCCGCCAGGTGCACCATGCGGTCGAAACGCTCCTGGGCGAACAACGCCTCCATGCCGGCGCGGTCGGCCACGTCCATCTTCACGAAGCGAAAGCGTTCGTGCGGCGTCAGCCGGGCCAGGCGGTCCAGCTTGAGCTGCACCTCGTAGTAGTCGTTGAGGTTGTCCAGGCCGACCACCTCGTCGCCACGCGCCAGCAGCTCCAGCGTGGTGGTCATGCCTATGAACCCGGCGGCGCCGGTGAGCAGGATCTTCATGGGGCAGGCGGCGCGTGCAGCGCAAAGTGAAGAAATGCCGCGGCCCGGAGAATGCCCGGGCCGCCGCTCAAAGCCTGCTGATTTTCCCACGCGGCCTGCGGCCGCGTGGTCTGCACACCCTGCCGTTTCAGCGCACTTGTTGGCGGCGTCGGGTCAGCCAGCCCACCAGGCCCAGGCCGGCGGCCATCAAGGCGTAGCTGCCCGGCTCGGGGATGGGCGCGGTGGTCAACGTCAGGTTGTCCAGCACCACGTCGCTGCCGGTGACGGCGAAGCCGAAGATGTCGGCTGCCCCGCGGTGTATGCCGAAGAAGCTGCCTTCGTTGTAGCCGTCCCAGGCGGTGTCCACCCCCACGGTGTAGCTCTCCAGCGTGTTGCCCAGGGCGTCGAAGGCCAGCAGCGTGAAGTTGCCCGGCGCGGCATCGAAGTCCTGGTACTGGTTGAACCAGGCGCCTATGCCGGCCACCGGCTGCGCCAGGCTGAAGCTCAGCAGGCCTACCGGCGCAAGACCGGTGGCCACAAACGGCCCGCTGCCGGTGGGCGTGTCCACCAGGCCGCTGTCGGGCGTGCCGCGCGCGCCCCACAGGCCGTTGGCGCCCAGGTCGCGTTGGTGGGCGCCAATCTCCAAGTCGAACAGCGAGCGCAGCGTGACGGCGCTGCCTATGTCGGGGGTGCCGACATCCACCGCACCGGTGCTCAGCAAGCCGTCGAAGCTGTCGAAGGTGACGACCTGGGCCGCGGCGAAGCCGCTGGGAGACTGGACCAGCGCCGCCTGCGCCAGGCCCTGGGCCAGCAGCAGGCCGGCGGCCACAGCAGTGATCTTGAACATGATGAAAATCCTCCAGTAGAAAAGAGCAGCTCAGCTGCCGATGACGCCGCCGTCGTCCTTGGTGATGACCACCACGCCCGAGCGCGGACGGCCCGGGTTCAGCGGCGTCACGCCGTCGGAGGCCACGGCCCACTGGCCGTGCGGCCAGCGCGAGGTGGCTTCGGGGTTGTCGGCGGCGGCGCCGTCGCCCGGGTGCTGTATGCCCACGAACATGCTGCGGCCGTCGGGTGTCAACGTCACGCCGGTTACTTCGCAGCCGGTGGGGCCGGTGAGAAAGCGGCGTGTCAGGCCGGTGGCCGGGTCGGCACACAACATGGCGTCCATGCCCAGGTTGGCGAAGTCGCCGGTGCCGTTGCCGCCCTGGTCGGTCTGTATCCACAGGCGGCCGAAGTCGTCGAACCACAGGCCGTCGGGCGCCCCGAAGTCGGCGCTGCCGTCGGGGTCGTCCACGATGTTGCCGCGGAAGTCGTTGCTGGGCAGCGGCGCCTTGGTGGTGCGCGTGTCGCCGGCCTCGACGAAGTGGTCCCAGGTGAAGCTGGTGGCGGCCACCGAGCGGCCGTCCTCGCGCCAGCGGATGATGCCGCCGTACACGTTGTTCTCGCGCGGGTTGGCGGCGTCCACCGGCGGGCGTGCGGCGCCGGCGGTGGTGGAGCCGTCCGGGTTGTTGACGCTGGGCGTGCCGGTGCCGCGGCGGTTGTTGTTGGTCAGCGTGCAGTAGACCTCCACCTCGCGGAAGCCGTTGATGCGCGGCCGCGCGCCGGTCCACTCGGGGCGGTCCATCATGGTGGCGCCCACGGCGTCGGCGGCCATGCGGGTCTTGATCAGTATCTTGGCCAGTACCTCGGCGTCGTCGGCGCCGGCAAAGTTGGGGTGCTCGCGCAGGGCCACGCCGTTGACGTCCAGGCTGTCAGGCGTCAGCGGCAGCCAGCGGCCGGTGTAGTCGGCGTCGAAACGGGCCACGTACAGTACGCCGTCGTCCAGCAGGTTGCGGTTGGCGGCCAGGTTGCGCGGGTTATAGCTGCCGGCGGCCACGAACTTGTAGATGTAGTCGTTGCGCTCGTCGTCGCCGGTGTAGAAGGCGATGCGGCTGGCGTCGTCCACCACGTACTGCACGCTCTCGTGCTTGATGCGGCCCAGCGCCGTGCGCTTGATGGGCGTGGCGTTGGGGTTGAACGGGTCTATCTCCACGATCCAGCCGAACAGGTTGGGTTCGTTGGGGTTGCCTGCCACGTCCCAGCGCGGGTCCACCGTGTGCCAGCGGTAGCCGAACCCGCCAGCGGTGATGCCGTAGCGGTTGTAGAGCTTGCCGGTCTGGCCATCGGCCACGCCCGGCACCGCGCCGGTGCTGGAGCCGAAGTAGCCGTTGAAGTTTTCTTCGCAGGTCAGGTAGGTGCCCCAGGGCGTGATGCCGTGGGCGCAGTTGTTGGCGGTGCCGTAGGCCACACGGCCGTCGGTCTCGGCGCCGGTGGGCACGCTGCCCTTGTCGCTGATGTGGAACTCCTTGACCTTCATCAGCGCATGGCCGGCGGCCGGGCCGCTGATGCGGGTGAAGGTGTTGGCATCCACGCGCCGGCCGTAGGGCGAGTTGCGCAGCACCGTCCACCGGCCGCCCACACGGCGCGCTTCCAGCACGTTGACGCCGTGGGCCGCCTGCGACTTGCGGGCCTTGGCCAGCGTGTAGCCGTTGCCCACCTGGCCGTCGGCGAACAGGATGTTCTCGTGCGTGTACTCGGTGTTGGCCACCAGCAGGCCGCGGTCGCTGGCCGGCTTGCCGTCACGCCCCGTGAACGGGAAGAAGTGCATGCCGTCGGTGTGGTGGCCGTAGGCCAGGCGCTGCTGGGCCGCCGTCTCCTGCGCGGTGCCGCTGAAGGGCACGCCGCCGGGCATGATGGGGTCGCCCCAGGCCACGAACAGTTGCGCGGTGTAGCCCGCAGGCACGGTGACCTGGTCGGTGCCGGGAAACAGGTCCGGCGGCACCGCCGTGAAGCCCATGGGCACGCTGGCGCCAGGCGCCTTGCCCAGCGGGGCGGCCTCCACCGCGGACATGAAGCCCGACAGGCTGAGCCCGCCGGCTGCAACCAGCGCCGCCGAACCGGCCGTGCCTTGCATGAAACGCCGCCGGCTGGGGTCGGCGCGTTGCAGCACATCGAAGATGGATTCATTGTCGGACGGGTTCAGCGTCCGGTCGTTGTTCGGGTGGGTCAAGCCCTTCATGCCTGTGCTCCTGCCTGTGTGCGGCGATGCCGCCGTTGGTGGGGTGTTCGGGTGCGTGTGTGAACGCGGTGTGCCCGCAAGGGCAGCGCCGACCACTGTGCCCAGCCTGTGCGACAGAACGTTGACAAGCTGGTGACGGCTGGCGCGCCGCGCCTGCGCATCGCGCCGCGCCTGCGCATCGCGCCGCGGGCGCTACCGCGTCAGCGCAGCGCCGGCCGCGGCTTGGCGACCATCGCCTGGCACGGCAGCGCCGTGCCGCGCAAGGCGGCCAGGTACTCGGCTTCCACGGCCGCGACGATGCGGCCCCAGCCCAGGCCCTCTGCAGTGCGCCGGGCCTGCTGCCCCAGGGCTTGCGCAAACACCGGCGCGGCCACCAGCCGGCAGGCGGCATCGACAAAGTCCTGCACATCGTCCGGCCGTGCCAGCAGCCCATTGCAGGCCGGCTGCACCAGCTCGCCCGCGGCCGCCAGGTCGTAGGCCACCACGGCCAGCCCGCTGGCCAGGGCTTCGGGCACCACGTTGCCGTAGGTCTCGGTCTGGCTGGGGAACAAGAAGATGTCAGCGGACGCGTAGTGCGCCGCCAGGTCTTCGTCGCGGCGCACGCCGGCAAACACGGCGTCGGGGCAGCGCTGCTGCAAGGCGGCGCGCTCGGGGCCGTCGCCCACCAGCACCAGCCGCGTGGTGGGCTGCACGGCGCGCATGGCTTCAAAGGTCGACAACAACACGCCCAGGTTCTTCTCCGGCGCCAGCCGGCCCACACACAAGGCCACCGGCGCCTGCGGGCCGGCACCCCACTGCGCGCGCAACTCGGGGCTGCGGCGCGCAGGGTTGAACAACTGCGTGTCCACACCCCGCGCCACCACGCGCAGCCCGGCAAAGCCGCTGGCGCGCAGCTCGGCGCGCAGCCGTTCGGTGGGCACCATGGTGCAGGCCGTGCGGTTGTGGAACTTTCGCAGGTAGGCCACGATGGGATGGCGCAGCCAGGCCATGCCGTAGTGCCGGCTGTAGGCATGGAAGTTGGTGCGGAAGTCCGACACCACCGGCAGCTTCAGCTGCAACGCGGCCTGCAAGGCCGACCAGCCGAGCGGCCCTTCGGTGACGATGTGCACCACGTCCGGCCGCTGTGTGGTCCACAAGCGCAACAAGGCGCGCCTGGAAGGCAGGCCCATGCGCAGTTGCGGGTAGCGCGGTATGGGCAGACCGCGCATCAGCACTTCGGCAAAACCGGCGTCGTCGCTGGCCTGCTCGGCAGGGTGCTGGCGCGGGCGCACCAGTTGCACCTGGTGCCCACGCCGGCGCAGGCCGGCCACCACCTGCGAGATGGTGGCCGCCACGCCGTTGACCTCCGGCGGCCAGGTTTCGCTGACCACGGCCACCCGCAGCGACCGCTGTGCCGGCAGGCAGTCGTCCACCAGGATGGCCGGTGCTTCGGTGTCGAACATGCGCCCATGCTGACGACGGGAAGCGACTGTTCGATGACAACGGCCGGCCGCGCGGGGCCGACACGCACTCGTCACCAAGGCTTCATGCGCCGGCGTCACGATCTTGTCGCCGAAGGCAGCGCGGCATGCGCGCGGCCCCCACGACCCGTACCGAGAGGACCCGCCCGTGACCTTCTCCGAAGCGCTCAAGCAGCAACGCTGGGACGACCACCGCTACTACCACCACAGCCGCATCAACCAGAGCCTGCACTTCATCAGCGCGCTGAGTTTCATCGCGGCCTATGCGCTGCTGTTCGTGGACCCGGCCGCTGCCGCCTGGCTGGGCTGGGTGGTGTCCATGGGCACCCGCCAGTCGGGCCACTTCTTCTTCGAGCCCAAGGGCTACGACCATGTCAACCAGGCCACGCACGCGCACAAGGAAGCCATCAAGGTGGGCTACAACCTGCAGCGCAAGGTGGTGCTGATGGCGGTGTGGGCCGCGGTGCCGCTGGCGCTGTGGTGGGCGCCGTCGCTGGGCGGCCTGATACAGCCTGCGGTCGGCCTTGAAGGCTGGGCGCGCGACGTGGGCATGGCCTGGCTCATCCTGGGCGGCGTGGGCCTGGTGCTGCGCAGCGTGCACCTGTTTTTTCTGTACGACCTGCGGACGGGCCTGGTGTGGGCCACCAAGATCCTGACCGACCCCTTCCACGACGCCTGGCTGTACCGCCACGCGCCGCTGGCGCTGTTGCGCGGCGAATGGACAGACCCGCAGCACGCACGGCAGCCGCACTGAGCAGCAACTGCGCAGCGGCCCTCTTCAGAAGCGGTGGCCCAGCATCTCGCGCAGCAGGCCGCGGCGTATGGAGCGGTTGCACAGGTGTGCACCCTGCCACCACCAGCCGTCGCGCTGCATGGCCTGCGCAGCGGCCACGAAGCGGCTGCACACGGCGTCGAAGTCGGCCTGGCTGTAGTTCAGGCTGAACACCAGGCGCCCCGTGCCCACCCAGCTCAGCGCCAGGCCTTGCTCACGCAGGTAGAACTGCAGCATCCAGTTGTAGCGCGAGGGCTGGGTGTAGAACACTGTCCAGATGCTGCTCAGGTTGGCCACCTGCACCGGCAGGCCGGCCGCCTGCAGCTGCGCGTTCAGCTGCGATGCGCGGCGGTTCCAGGTGTCGTCCAGGCCTTCGTACAAGGCCAGCACGGAAGGCGTCTGCAGGCGTTGCAGAAAGGCCTGCATCGCCGTCATCACGTACGGGTGGGCGTTGAAGGTGCCGCGTGCAAAACAGATGTCGGCCGGGCGCTCTTCGCGGTAGCGTTTCATCAGCGCGGCGCGGCCGCACACCACGCCCACCGGCAAGCCACCGCCCAGGGTCTTGCCGTAGGTGACCATGTCGGCGCGCACGCCGAAGTACTGCTGGGCGCCACCCGGTGCCAGGCGAAAGCCCACGAACACCTCGTCGAAGATCAGCACGATGCCGCGCTCGCTGCACACCTGGCGCAGCTGCTGCAGCCAGGCGGTGTAGCGCGCGCGGTCGAAGCCGGCGCGGCGCGTGCTGTCCACCAGCGCGCTGTCGCCCGGGGCATTGGCATTGGGGTGCAAGGCCTGCAGCGGGTTGACCAGCACGCAGGCGATGTCGCGCCGTTTGCGCAGCACCCGCAGCGTGGCCTCGTCCATCTCCTTGAGCGTGTAGGTGTGCCCCGGCGGCAGCGGGTTGCCGGGGCCGGGCTGCACGTCCTCCCACCAGCCGTGGTACGCGCCGCAGAAGCGCACCAGGTACTTGCGGCGCGTGTGGTAGCGCGCCAGGCGCACCGCCTGCATCACGGCCTCGGTGCCGGACATGTGGAACGACACCTCGTCCAGGCCGGAGACTTCGCGCAGGCGCTGCACGTTGTACGCCACCGCCGGGTGGTAGCTGCCCAGCACCGGGCCCAGCGCCTGGGCTTGCGCCACGCCTTCGGCGATGCAGGCCTTGTAGAAGTCGCTGCCGAAGACGTTGACGCCGTAGGAGCCTGTCAGGTCGTAGAAGCGCTGGCCGTCCAGGTCGGTCAGCGTCACGCCGTCGCTGGCCTGCACAAACGAGCCCAGCGCCAGGTGTTCGCGCAGGTAGCGGCTGTAGGGAAACGGCACGCGGTAGGCGCCGGTGAACTGCAGGTCGGACAAGCCCTCGCGCGCCTGGCGCGTGAGGGTGATGGACTGCGCATGCCGCGCGCCCAGTTGCGCGGCCAACCGCGCGAAGCCTTCGCGCCGGTGCTGCGCCACCTCGGCCGGCGCGCCGTCGCTGGCAAAAAAACGCTGCTCGTCGTAGTCGTAGCCGGGCACCAGCGATGCCACGCGCTTGGCCATGCGCGAGTGGCCCGTCAGCGAGCGGTGTTTGGCCAGCGACAGCTCCAAACGCCGACGCGCCAGAGGCAGTGCGGCGGCCGCGGCTATGGCCAGTGCAGAGAGGGTCAGGGCATCGGTCATGGCGGCAACTGCGGTGATGGCAAGGCGCTAGATGTATGACCTTTCATTGACAGCCGAATGAAACCACCAGACCCCTTGGCGACCGCTCGGGCTTTGACCCCGACGCCTTCGGCGCGCCGCCGCTGGCGCGACCGCCTGCTGCTCAACGAAGACCTGAACTTCCTGCTCACCAACCGCGTGCCGCGCATCGCGCTGACACGCTTCATGGGCTGGTTCAGCCGCATCCGCAGCCCGCTGCTGACACGCCTGTCCATTGCGGTGTGGCGGCAGTTCACCGAGCTGGATCTCTCCGAGGCCCGGCAGCAGCGCTTTGACAGCCTGCAGGCCTGCTTCACGCGAGAATTGAAGCCCGGGGCTCGTACCGTGGACGCGCGGGAAGACATGCTGGTCAGCCCCTGCGACGCCATCGTGGGCGCCCAAGGCCAGGTCGGCGACGGCCTGCTGCTGCAGGCCAAGGGCATGCCTTACCGCATGCAAGACCTGTTCGGCAGCGCCGAGGCCGCAGCGCCCTATCTGGGCGGACGCTACGTCACGCTACGCCTGACCTCGGCCATGTACCACCGCTTCCACGCGCCGGCCGACGCGTGCATCGAACACGTCACCTACCTCAGCGGCGACACCTGGAACGTCAACCCCATCGCGCTGGCCCGTGTGCAAAGCCTGTTCTGCCGCAACGAGCGCGCCGCCATCCGGCTGCGTCTGACCGATGGAACGCCCATGGCGCTGGTGCCGGTGGCGGCCATCCTGGTGGCCAGCATCCGCCTGCATGCGCTGGACGTGTTGTTGCACGGTCGCTGGAAAGGCCCCACCGAAATGCCCTGCGACGTGGCGGTGGCGCGCGGGCAAGAGCTGGGCTGGTTCGAACACGGCTCCACCATCATCGTGTTCGTGCCCCCGGGCTTTGCGCTGGCCGAGGGTCTGGCCAGCGGCCAGCAGCTGCGCATGGGGCAGGCCTTGTTTCAGCGGTGTGCCGGCAAGCCCGGCTGACACCGCGCCGACACACCACCGTCACCAGACCTTCACGCGGCAGCAGCAACATGCCCGCATGCAGCATCGCGTCGACCTCGTCTGGTTCAACGCTGGCGGCGGCCACCGCGCCGCGGCGGAAGCGCTGGAGCAGGTCATCGTCACGCAAGGCCGGCCTTGGCAGGTGCACAAGGTGAACCTCACCGAGGTGCTGGACCCGGCCAGGCACTTCCGTCGCCTGACCGGCATGGAGCCCGAAGACGTCTACAACAAGCGCCTGGCCAGCGGCTTCACGCTGGGCCTGGCGCAAGAGCTGAAGCTGCTGCAGCGCGTGATCCGCCTGACGCACGCCACGCTGGTGCAACGCCTGGCGCACCACTGGGCGGCGACGCGCCCGGACATGGTCGTGTCGCTGGTGCCCAACTTCAACCGCGCGCTGCACGACAGCCTGGCGTTGGCCTGCCCCGAAGTGCCCTTCGTCACCGTGATGACGGACATGGCCGACCACCCGCCGCACTTCTGGGCAGAGCCCGGGCTGCGACAACACCTGGTTTGCGGTACACGGCACGCCGTGCAGCAGGCCCTGGCCGCCGGTTGTGCACCGGAGTGTGTGCACCGCGTCAGCGGCATGATCCTGCGGCCGGACTTCTACAGCCGCCCGCCGGTGGACCGCACGCTGCTGCGCGCGCAGCACGGACTGGCGCGCGACACGCCGGTGGGCCTGGTGCTGTTCGGCGGCACCGGCTCACGGGTCATGAAACACATCGCCCAGGCGCTGCCGGACACCCCGCTCATCCTGCTGTGCGGCCGCAACGAGGCCCTGGCTGCCGAGCTGCGCGCGCTGCCGGCCAGGGCCTCCCGCGTGGTGGTGGGCTTCACGCCCGACGTGGCTCAGTGGATGCAGCTGGCCGACTTCTTCATAGGCAAACCCGGCCCGGGCAGCCTGAGCGAAGCGGTGCACATGGGCCTGCCCGTCATCGTCACGCGCAACGCCTGGACCATGCCGCAGGAGCGCTGGAACACCGACTGGGTGCGCGAGCACGGCCTGGGCGTGGTGTTGCGCAGCTTCCGCGGTGTGCCGCAGGCGGTGCGGCAGATCGTGCAGCAGCTGCCGGCCTGGCAGGCACGTGTGCGGGCACTGGACAACCGGGCGGTGTTCGAAGTGCCGCAGCTCATGCAGCGGCTGCTGCCCGCACACCGGCCTGTCGCCAGCGGGGTGGCGCTGGGCGCAGCCGAAGCCGCCCCGTCGTCTGCCTGACGCCGCACTGTCATGACGGCGTCGCCTGGCGCGGCGACCATGGGCAGCACCATGCGCCGTCCGCTGCAACCCGCCTCACTGCGCAGCGCGCTCGCGCGGCCGGCCGAAGCTGACTGGCCGCCGTCCATGCCCGCAGCACGGTACGGTGACGACGAAGGCCCGCTGCTGCGCGCGCGCACGGTGTGGATCTCCGACATACACCTGGGCACACCGGGCTGCCAGGCTGCCCACCTGCTGGACTTTCTGCGCCGGGTGGAATGCGACACCCTGTACCTGGTGGGCGACATCATCGACGGCTGGCAGTTGCGCCGGCAGTGGTACTGGCCGCAGGCGCACAACGACGTGGTGCAGAAGCTGTTGCGCAAGGCGCGCAAGGGCACGCGCGTGGTCTTCGTGCCGGGCAACCACGACGAGTTTGCGCGCAAGTACCTGGGCCATAACTTCGGCGGCGTGGACGTGGTGGAAGAAGCCGTGCACCGCACGGCCGACGGCCGGCAGCTGTGGGTCACCCACGGTGACCTGTACGACGGCGTCATCCAGTGCGCCAAGTGGCTGGCCTACGTGGGCGACTGGGCCTACGAGTTCACGCTCAAGGCCAACCGCCACCTGAACTCGCTGCGCGCGCGCCTGGGCCTGCCGTACTGGAGCCTGAGCCGCTACCTGAAGTTCAAGGTCAAGCGCGCCGTCAGCTACGTCAGCGACTTTGAAGCCGCCGTGGCCCGCGAAGCCCGCCAGCGTGGCATGGACGGCGTGGTCTGCGGCCACATCCACCACGCCGAGATGCGCGACATAGACGGCATCCTGTACTGCAACGATGGCGACTGGGTGGAAAGCCTGACCGCCCTGGTGGAACACGCCGACGGGCGGCTGGAGATCATCGACTGGCTGGACTGGTACGCGCGCCAGGCCCAAGTTGGTGACGAACCGGCAGATGTTCCGGCGAGAGCCGCAGCCGAACCGGAGACGCTGGCCGGCTGAGCCGGCGTCCTCCGGGAAGCTCGCCACGACCTGCCGCAGCGCACATGACGGCCGATGTCCGGTGAGCGCCGGCCACAGGGCAGGCCCGGCGAGCACCGGTATCGGGCGGCGCGCAGCCGGGCCTGCCCTGT